>NZ_JBISCA010000001.1:0-1071953 GCF_046635825.1 Modestobacter sp. SSW1-42
CGGTGACGGTGCCCGACAGCCCGGCGGAGCTGATCGACGGCCCCGACACCGGTGCTCAGCCCGGGCAGGCGCTGCTGGACACCCTGCGCCGGGCGCCGCTGGCCATCGAGCCGCCGCGCCCCGAGGACGACGGCCGGCCGCAGCCCCGGGGCTGACGGCCGGCCGCGCCCCGCGGCCTACCAGCGGTGTGCCACGTCGACGACCAGTCGGTCACCGTCGGGGCCGGGGAGCGTGAACGCCCGGAAGGGCAGCCTCGCGCGGGTGCCGACGGCGAGGGTCGTGCTGCCCTCGAAGCTCCCCGCCCAGGCGACCTGCCGCAGCGTGCGGAAGCCGGCCACCGGCACCACCGCCCGCTCGTCGGTGACGCGCAGGGTCGTCCTGCCGGCGTCGTCGTGGGCGGGTGCGTGCACGACGACCTGCAGCGCGGCTCCACCGGCGACCGGCACCGGGCTGCCGGATCCGTCCCGGTGCACCACCGGCACGTAGCGGACGTCGTACCCGCCCAGCGGGCGGCCGCGGAGGTCGATGACGAGCCTGTCGAAACAGGCGTGCTGTCCGGCCCGGACGCCGGTCACGGCGACGCGGGCGGACGTGCCGGCATCGGTCTCGGGGGTGGAGCCCCAGGTGATGCCGCAGTACGGGGTGGCTGCCGTGGCGGGGCCGACGAGCCCGAACACGGGCACCGCGGCGGCGGCGAGGACGAGCAGGAGACGGGACAGGGGACGGCGACTGTTCATGGCGGACCCTCCAGGGTGTGATGCGCGCCACGCTCAGGTTCCTGCGACACGCCGCCACGTACCAGACCCCGGGAGGCGCAACGACCACCGAACCCGGGCGTGCCGTCTGGTCACTTCTCGTCGTCGTTGTCCACCGCGACGAACCGGGATGCTGGTGACCAGCCTCCCGTGCCCGGCTGGGGTGGCCGGACCGGATGGTCAGACGACGGCGTCGCTGCGGACGAGGTCGACCTCGAAGACCGTGCGGTCGCCGCGGTGCCAGGCCTCGAAGTACTCGACCGGCTGCTCGTGCCGGTCGAGCCCCACGCTGGTCAGCAACATGACCGGGGTGCCCCGGCGTATGCCCAGGTCCGCCGCCATGGTGGCGCTGGCGGCCCGGGTCTGGATGGTGCGGCGCCCGTGGATCGGCCGGGTGCCGCGCTCGTCCATCGCGGCGTAGAGCGATCCCTCGGTCAGGTCCGTCTCGCGCAGCCAGGTGATCGTGTCGGCCAGCAGGTACGTCACCGCCAGCACCCAGGGCTCGCCCTGGACGAACCGCAGCCGCTCGAGCAGGACCACGTCGGCGCCGTCGGGGAGCCCGAGGGCGCGGGCGACGTGGTCGGGGGCCGGGACGACGTCCAGCCGGCGCACGGTGCTGCGCAGGTGGAGCCCGCGGGCCGCGAGGTCCTCGAACTGACCGCTGAGGGACTGGACCAGGCCCTGCGTGGTGCGGGGTGAGGCGACGAAGGTGCCGCGGCCGCGCATCCGGTCGACGATGCCCTCGAACTCCAGCTGCACCAGCGCCTGGCGCACGACGGTGCGGGAGACCCCGTACTGCTCGCACAGTCGCAGCTCGCCGGGGAAGGGGTCGCCGGGCTTCAGCTCCCCGGACCGCACCATCTCGGTGAGGATCACCTTCAGCTGGTGGTGCAGGGGGACGGGCGACGACCGGTCCATCACCGCTGGCCCCTGCATGCCGACGAGGGTAGAGCAACCAGGGGCTCGTGCACCGGGTCTTGCGCTTGTCATTACAGGATGACAGGATTTCGACACCGCAGCAGTGGCCCACGCCACAGTGCCAGCCGACGCCATGGAGGACACGTCGATGCCGACGTACGCAGTTCCGCCGATCGACCCGATGAGCATCCGACTGGAGGGCACCGACCGGCTGGTCCCCGAGGGGCCCGTCCTGACCCGCCGGCTGTCCGACCTGGAGGGCCTGTTCGCCCGGGAGGACCTGCGTGCCGCAGGTGCTGCGGGGGAGGACCCGATCGTCTACACGGTCTCCTCCTCGCCGGTCCCCGAGCTGCCGCGCGAGCTGCCGCAGTCGATCACGACGATCCGCCCGGGCACCATCGGCGGGGAGTTCCACATGACCAAGGGCCACCAGCACCCCGATCCGCAGGGGGAGATCTACCTGGGGCTGCGCGGTGTCGGTGGCCTGCTGATGTTCGACGGGCAGGACACCCGCTGGATCGACATGTCCGAGGGTGTCATCGGCTACATCCCGCCGGGCTGGGCGCACCGCAGCGTCAACGTCGGCGACGAGGACTACAGCTTCCTGGCCGTCTACCCCGGGTCGGCCGGGCACGACTACCAGTGGGTCCTCGACCACGGCATGGGCCGCCGGGTGATGAGCTCCGCCGGTGGGCACGAGCTCGTCGCCTACACCGCACCGACCACTTCCCAGGGCTGAGTCCGCCGTGTTGGTGGCGCACGACCTGGGGACGACGGGGGACAAGGCCTCGCTGCACGACGACACCGGGCGCCTGGTCGCCTCGGTCACCGTCCGGTACCCGACCCACTACGGCCCCGGCGGGGTCGTCGAGCAGGACCCGGACGACTGGTGGCAGGCGTTCGGGACGGCGAACCGCCGCCTGCTCGAGGAGGCCGGGGTGGCCGCCTCCGAGGTGGCCGGGTTGGCGATCTCCGGGCAGATGATGGGCCTGGTCCTGCTCGACGACCGGCACCGGCCGCTGCGGTCCTCGCTGATCTGGGCCGACACCCGCAGCACCCGCCAGTGCGCGGACCTGCTGACCCGGCTGGACCCGCAGGAGGCCTACGCGACCCTCGGCCACCGGCTCAACCCGACCTACTCGCTGACCAAGCTGATGTGGGTCCGGGACAACGAGCCGGAGCTCTTCGCCGCGACCAGGCGGGTGTGCCTGGCCAAGGACCTGGTCGTGGCCCGGCTGACCGGCGTGCTGGCCACCGACCCCTCCGACGCCTCCAGCACCAACGCCTACGACCAGCGCGCCGGTCGCTGGTCGGACGAGGTGCTGGCGGCGGCCGGCATCCCGGTGTCGTTGTTCCCCGACGTCGTCCCGTCCACGACCGTGGTCGGCACCGTCACCGCCGAGGCCGCCCCGGCCACCGGTCTGCTCGCGGGCACGCCGGTCGTCATGGGCGGGGGTGACGGCCCGATGGCCGCCGTCGGTGCCGGTGTCGTCGGCCCGTCCGACGGCGCCTACGCCTACCTCGGCTCCTCCTCGTGGGTGTCGATGAGCAGCGACGCGCCGCTGCTGGACCTGCCCGAGATGCGCACGATGACCTTCGACCACGTGGTGCCCGGGCAGTTCGTGCCCACCGCCACCATGCAGGCCGGCGGTGCGTCCCTGGAGTGGATCGCCGACCTGCTCGCCGGCACGGAGGACGTCGGCCGCTTCGACCGGCTGGTCACCGCGGCCGGCGAGGTGACCGACGGCGACGACCTGTACTTCCTGCCCTACCTGCTGGGGGAGCGCTCGCCGCACTGGAACCCGCACGCCCGGGGGGCCTTCGTGGGGCTGGCCCGCCGGCACGGGCCGGCGCACCTGACCCGCGCGGTCCTGGAGGGCGTGGCCTTCAACCTGGGCACCTGCGTCGAGGCCTTCCGCTCCCACGGTGCCCCGGTCGACCGGGTCGACGCGATCGGCGGCGGCGCGGCCAGTGACGTCTGGCTGCAGATGCTCGCCGACGTGTGGGGTGCCACGGTCCGCCGGCGCACGGTGGTCGAGGAGGCCAACAGCCTGGGCGCGGCCGTCACCGCGGGGGTGGGCGTGGGCCTGCTGCCGGACTTCAGCGGTGCCGGCGCCCTGTCCGAGGTCGTGGCCACCTTCGAGCCCGACCCCGGGCGCCACGCGGTGTACACCGCACGGCACGAGCGGTTCACCGACGCCTACCGGCGGCTCGAGGGCTGGTTCGAGGGTGGCGCGGCATGACCGGGCCCGCCCTGACCGGGGACGTCGTGGTGACCGCCCGCTCGTACTCCGGCGGCTCGGTCGACGTGGAGTCGCAGCTGACCGCTGCCGGGCTCCGTGTGCTGCGGGCACCGGCCGACCACGACCTGGCGACGCTGGCCGGCGCGCTCTCCGGCGCGGTCGCCTGGATCGCCGGCACCGGGCCGGTCGGCCCCGAGCACCTGGCCGCGGCACCCCACCTGCGGATCGTGGCCCGCTACGGGGTCGGTGTCGACGCGGTCGACCTGGCCGCGGCCGAGGCCCGCGGTGTGCTGGTGACCAACACCCCCGGTGCCAACAGCACCGCGGTCGCCGAGCACGCCCTGACGCTGCTGCTGGCCGCGATGCGGCACGTGGTGCGCGACGACCGGCAGCTGCGGGCCGGGGACACCTCGGTGACCCGGGCCCGCGAGCTGACCGGCATGCGGGTGGGGATCGTCGGCTTCGGCCGGATCGGCCGCGCCCTGTGCGTCCGTCTGCAGGCGCTCGGCGTCCAGGTGCTGGCCAGCGATCCGTGGCTGTCCGACGAGGACGTCCGGGCCGCGGGCGCCGAGCCCGCCGACCTGGCGGGTCTGGCCGACTGCGATGCGCTGTCCCTGCACGCACCCGGGGGAGAGGCGGTGCTCGACGCCGCGGCGCTCGAGCGGCTGCGGCCGGACTGCATCGTGGTCAACACCGCCCGCGCGGCGCTGGTCGACGCCGGTGCGGTCGCCGCCGCGCTGCGCGAGGGCCGGCTCGGCTGCTACGCCACCGACGACCTCGGCCCCGCGCCCGAGGGCGGTCACCCGCTGCTCGCCCCGGACCTCGCCGATCGCGTGATCGCCACCCCGCACAGCGCGGCCCAGACCGTCGAGGCCGTCGACAACATGGGGACCGGGTCCACCCGGGCCGTGCTCGACGTGCTGGCCGGGCGCACCCCGGCCAACCGCGTCCCCGCCCCCCACTCCTGAACCGCCCCTCCCGGAGGCCGACATGCCCCTTGCCCTCACATCGATCACCGACGTCGGCGTCATCGCCGTGCTGCGGGCGCCCTCCCCGGACGCCGCGGTCAGCGCCGTCGACGCCCTCGTCGCCGGCGGGGTGACCGGGGTGGAGATCACCTTCTCCACCCCGGACGCCGAGGCCGCCATCGCCGAGGTCGCCCGCCGCCACGGGGACGCCGTCCTGCTGGGTGCGGGCACCATCACCCGGCCCGAGCAGGCCGAGTCGGCCGCGGCCGCCGGCGCCCGGTTCCTGGTCTGCCCGGGCACCGAGGACGGGCTGGCCCGCGCCATGAAGGCCACCGGCGCGACCGTGATGCTCGGTGCGCTGACCCCCTCCGAGGTCATGGCCGCCGTCGCCCTCGGTGCCGACGTGGTCAAGGTCTTCCCTGCGTCGCTGGGCGGCCCGGCGTACCTGCGCTCGCTGCGCGGCCCCTTCCCCGACGTGCCGCTGATGCCCACCGGGGGCGTCAACGCCGACAACATCGGCCAGTGGTTCGGCGCGGGCGCCCTCGCCGTGGGCGCCGGCAGCGAGCTGTGCAGCTCCGCCGCCATGAAGGCGGGGAACTGGGAGGTCGTCGAGGACTCCGCACGCTCGTTCAGCGCCGCCCTGGCGGCCACGCGGGCCGCGGCGTGACCGGGGCGGCGGCTCCGGCCGACGACGGCACGTACATGGGCTTCGTCGGGGTGACCACCGGCCAGTCCTCGATCCGGCGGGTCTTCCCGGCGTGGGCTGCCGAGCTCGGGCTGCCCACCGGCACGCTGGTGGGGCACGACGTGGCCCTCGGCTCCGCGCCGGAGGTGTACCGCGACCTGGTCGCCCAGATCCGCGACGACCCGCAGCACCGAGGTGCACTGGTCACCACGCACAAGGTCGCCGTCCACGCCTCGTGTGCGGACATGTTCGACGAGCTGGACGAGCTGGCCACGACGTTCGGCGAGATCTCCTCGATCTACAAGCGGGACGGGCGGCTGTACGGCGCGGCCAAGGACCCGGTGACCGTGCGGCTGGCCCTGGAGGAGTTCCTGCCTCCGGGCCACTTCGCGGGCTCCGGTGCCGAGGTGCTCGTGCTGGGCGCCGGCGGCTCGGGCATGGCGCTCAGCCACCAGCTCGGCGTCCGCGGCGACCGGCCCGCCCGGGTCACCTGCACCGCCCTGCGCGAGGAGCAGCTGGACCACCTGCGGGAGCTGCACGAGCGGGCCGGGCTGCCCACCGGGCTGTTCCGGTACGTCGTCACCCCGGACCCGGCCCGCGCCGACGAGCTGCTCGCCGAGCTGCCGCCCGGCAGCCTGGTGGTCAACGCCACCGGGATGGGCAAGGACGTCCCCGGGTCGCCGTTCACCGACGCCGCCGTCTGGCCCGAACGCGGGCTGGCCTGGGAGTTCAACTACCGGGGCAGCCTGGAGTTCCTGCACCAGGCGACGGCCTGGCGGGCCGGGCACGACCTGGTCGTCGAGGACGGCTGGCGTTACTTCGTGCACGGCTGGACGCAGGTGATCGCCGACGTGTTCGACGTCCCGATGCCGCACGACACCGTCAGCGCGCTGTCCGACGTGGCCGCCGCGCTGCGATGAGCGCCGTCCGGACGGTCCTCGGCGACGTGCCGGCCGCCGGCCTGGGACGGGTCGACTACCACGAGCACCTGTTCCAGGTCTCCCCGCTGCTGCCCGGCGACGAGCTGACCGACGAGCAGGCCAGCGGGGAGGAGGCGCGCGCCCTGCGCGACTCCGGCTTCGAGGCGATGGTCGACGCCACCCCGGTCGGGCTGGGCCGGCGTCCGGCGGCGCTGGCGGCGATCAGCGCCCGCACGGGCCTGACGGTGGTGGCGACCACCGGCGCCCACCGGGCGGCCCACCACGTGGGCCAGCCCTGGCTGCTGGAGGCCTCGGTCGACAGTCTCGCCGCCCGCTTCCGTGGGGACGTCGTCGAGGGGATGCCCGCGGACGACGGACCGAGACCGGGGGAGCCTGCCCGGGGTCCCTCCGGGCCGGTGCGGGCCGGCCTGCTCAAGGCCGGCATCGACTACTGGTCGATCACGCCGTTCGCGCGCCGGGTGCTGGCCGCCGTCGCCCAGGTGCACGGGGAGACCGGCGCGCCGGTGATGGTGCACCTGGAGCACGGGTCGGCCGCCTTCGAGCTGCTCGAGCTGCTGGCCGGCGAGGGGGTGGCCGCCGACGCGGTGGCGCTGGCCCACGTGGACCGCAACCCCGATCCCGGGCTGCACGCCGAGCTGGCCGCGACCGGGGCGCACCTGGGCTACGACGGGCCGGCGCGGCACGCCTCCTGGCCCGATGCCACGATCCTGGACTGCCTGCTGGCCGTGGCCGGCCGTGGTGGCGCCGACCGGCTGCTGCTCGGCGGCGACGTCGCCCGGGCGACCCGGTACGTCGCCTACGGCGGGATGCCGGGCCTGGCCTACCTGGGGCAGCGGTTCGTCCCGCGGCTGCTGGCCGAGGGCGGGCCGGAGCTGGTGCAGGCGGTCCTGGTGACCAACCCGGCCCGCTGGTTGGGTCGCTTTCCGGTCACGAACACCCCAGCCACTTGACATCCTGTAATGACAAGTGTGTGCTGGACCACAACGAGAGGGATGGTGCTGTGAGCGATCTCGATGGAGCGGTCGTGGTGGTCACCGGGGCATCCGGTGGCATCGGGCGAGCGGTCTCCGAACGGCTCCGCGCCGAGGGTGCGCGGGTCGTGGACATGGACGTGCGGCCACCGGCGGAGGCCGGGGGCCACTTCGTGGCGGTCGACGTCCTCGACCCCGCCAGCGTCGACGCCGCGGTGGCCGAGGTGGTCGAGCAGTTCGGCCGGATCGACGGGCTGGTCGCCGCGGCCGGCCTGTCGGAGGAGCCGACGCCGGCCGAGGACATGCCGGTCGAGGTCTGGGACCGCACGATCGGCGTCAACCTGCGCGGGGTGTTCCTCACCTGCCAGCGCGTCGGCCGGGTGATGCTGGCGCAGGGCAGCGGGAGCATCGTCACGATCGCCTCGATGTCGGGCAACCACGTGGTGAACGTGCCCCAGCAGCAGGCGGCCTACAACGCCTCCAAGGCCGGCGTCGTGGCGCTGACGAAGTCCCTGGCCTACGAGTGGATCCCCCGCGGGGTCCGGGTCAACGCGGTGTCGCCGGGCTACGTCAACACCCCGCTGCTGGCCAGCAAGTCCGAGCTGCACCAGACCTGGATGGGTGCCACGCCCAGCGGCCGGTTCGCCACCACCCAGGAGGTCGCGGCGGCGGTCCGGTGGCTGCTCGGCAGCGAGTCCGGCTTCTGCGTCGGCACCGAGCTGCTCATGGACGGGGGGTACTCCCTCTCATGACCGGGGCAACCGCGGTCGAGGGCCGGGGCGCGTCCGCCTCCCCGGCCGAGCCGGTCTTCCGCGCCGTGGGCGTCAGCCGCCGGTACCCCGGCGTCGTGGCCCTCGACGGGCTGGACCTGGAGGGCTACCCGGGCGAGGTGCTGGCCGTCTGCGGCGCCAACGGGGCCGGCAAGTCCACCTTCGCCCGGCTGCTGGCCGGCCAGGAGAAGCCGTCCTCGGGTTCGATCACCATCGCCGGCCATGACGGCCCCGTCACCGACCCGGCCGAGGCCGAGCGCGCCGGCATCCTGCTGATGCACCAGGAGCCGCTGGTCATCGACGACTTCAGCATCGGTGCCAACGTGTGGCTGTTCCGGCTGCGGTCGGGCAAGGACGTCAAGCCCTGGCACCGCGGCCGGCGCACCGACGACGAGGAGACCCGCGCGGTCCTCCGCCACGTCGGGCTGGGCGACCTGTCACCGGACACCCCGGCGTCCGTGCTGGGCCCGGGGCAGCGGCAGATGCTCGCCCTCTCCCGTGCCTCGGTCACCGAGCACAAGATCATGATCCTGGACGAGACCACCGCCTCGACGACCGAGGAGCACTTCAAGGACGTCGAGCGGATGGTCGTGGAGGAGCGCGCGGCGGGCACGTCGATCGTGTTCGTCTCCCACCGGCTGCCCGAGGTGTTCGCCCTCGCCGACCGGATCGCGGTGCTCCGCAACGGCAAGCTGGTCCAGGTCCTGAAGACCTCCGAGACCACCCCGGAGGAGGTCACCACCCTGATGGTCGGGTCGGCCCTGCGTGCGGTGAGCCGGCCCGACCGGTTCGCCGACGACGCCGACCGTCCGCCGGTCATGTCGGTGCGCCACATCTCCGGCGGGGCCGCGCAGGACGTCTCCCTCGACGTCCGGGCGGGGGAGGTGGTCGGCCTGTACGGCCTGGTGGGCAGCGGCCGCTCCTCGGTGGCCCGCTCCATCACCGGCCAGCACCGGCCGGCCGGCGGCACGATCCTGCTCGACGGCCGGGAGGTGAGCTTCCGCGACCCCGGGGCCGCACTGCGGGCCGGCGTCGCCTACATGACCGAGGACCGCCGGCTGGAGGGCTTCGTCCCCGACTTCGACAACGGCGAGAACCTCAGCCTCGTCGTGCTGCCGGAGCAGCTGTCCCGCTTCGGGGTGGTCCGCTCGGCCAAGGAGCGGAGCATGGTCCGCTCGCTGATCGACCGCTTCCAGGTCAAGGGCGGGCCGCAGACCTTCACCAGCACGCTCTCCGGCGGGAACCAGCAGAAGGTCTGCGTGGCCAAGTGGCTGCAGGCCGACCCGCGCTTCGTCGTCCTCGACGAGCCCACCAAGGGCGTCGACGTCGGGGCCCGGGCGAACATCTACGGCCTCATCCACGAGTCCGCCCAGCAGGGCCGGGCGGTGCTCGTCGTCTCCAGCGAGGCCGAGGAGCTCCTGCAGCTGTGCCACCGCATCGTCGTCCTGCGGGACGGCGTCGTGGTCGACGAGTTCGACCCCGAGGACGCCACCACCGAAGACCTCATCCGCGCCGCCCTCGGCGGCCCCGTCTCGTGACCACCCGTGGAGAAGAACGACCGATGAGCACCGTGCAGACCAGCGCCGAGGGGACCCAGAGCGCGCCGCAGCCGGAGCGCAACAAGTTCGTCGCCTGGCTGATGCAGCAGTACTCCCTGGGCATCCTCATCGTCCTGCTGGTCCTGGCGTCGGTCCTCAGCGACGCGTTCCTGACGACGAACAACCTCAACAACGTCATCCGGCAGGTGTCGATCACCGGCATCGTGGTGCTCGCCCAGCTGCTGGTCGTGGTCACCGGTGGCATCGACATCAGCGTCGGCTCGGTCCTCGGCCTGGCGGCGGTGCTGTCGGCCGGCTTGTTCGACGGTCGCTCGATGCTGCTGGGCATCCTCATCGGCGTCGTGGTGGGAGCCGCGCTGGGCGCGGTGAACGGCCTGCTGGTGGCCTACCGCGGGCTGGAACCGTTCATCGTCACGCTGGGCATGCTGGCCCTGGCCCGCGGCCTGGTCTACGCCTACACCGAGGGCGTGCCGGTGGCTCCCTCGGGCGAGGACTTCACCATCCCTGGCATCGCCACCATCGCCGGGTTCCCGGTGCTCGGCGTCATCTGGATCGCCTGCGTGCTCGCCGTGGCGTTCCTGCTGTACCGGACGGTCTTCGGTCGGCGCCTGTACGCCATCGGATCGAACAAGAACGCCGCGTTCAGCTCCGGCATCCCGGTGAAGCGCACCCTGCTGGCCGTGTACGCCCTCGCCGGCCTGCTCGCCGGCCTCGGCGGCTACCTGCTGTCCGCCCGCCTCGGGTCGGGCACCCCGACCGCAGGGCAGAACTACGAGCTGGACGCCATCGCCGCCGTCGTCATCGGCGGGGCACGGCTCTCCGGCGGGCAGGGACGCGTGTTCGGCGCCGTGGTCGGCACCCTGATCTTCGGGGTGATCTCGAACCTGCTGGTCCTGCTCAACGTCTCCACCTTCCTCCAGGACGCGTTCCGAGGAGCGCTGATCCTGCTGGCCGTGGCCCTCGCCGCCAACACCCGCCGCCGAGGCCACTGACCCACCGGGGCCCTGCCCCGTCCAGATCGACCGGGTCCACCCCGGAGCTCGAGGCGACCCGCAACCAGCGGGTCCGCTCTGCGTCCCCTTTTCCAACGGAGGAAGACCAATGCGCAGGACATGGCCGCTCGTCGTCACCGCCACCGCCGTCGTCATGGCGGGGGTCACCGCGTGCGACACCTCGGGCGGCGGCGGTGGCGGCACCGCTGCCGCCCCGTCCGCCGAGGCCAAGGAGCTCTCCGAGGTCACCATCGGCTTCGCCCAGCGCCAGCTGGACGCGCCGTACTACTCGGCGATGGTCAACCAGGCCCAGGAGATCGCCAAGGAGAAGGGCTTCAAGCTCCTCGTCCAGAACGCCAACGGCGACCCGGTCACCCAGATCAACCAGATCAACACCATGGTGTCCCAGGGCGTCGACCTGCTCGTGGTGAACGCGGTCAGCCCGGCGGCGCAGAAGGCCCAGCTGGCCCAGGTGGCCAACCAGGTGCCGGTGATGTTCATCGACACCGGCATCGAGGGCGTCGGGTTCACCGCCGTGCAGTCGGACAACGTCAAGATCGGCACCGAGTCCGGGAAGCTGCTCGCCCAGCGCATCGGCTCGGGCAAGTCGGTCAACGCCGCCATCCTCAACGGTGGGCCGACCGACGAGATCGTCGGCCCGGACCGGCAGAAGGGCATCCTCGACGGGCTCGAGGAGGGTGGCGTGACCGTCAACGTGGTGGCCGAGGCCTCCGGCGTCTACGCCAAGGACAAGGCCGTCCCCGCGACGGAGAACATGCTCGCCGCCAACCCCGACATCGACCTGGTCATCGGCCTGAACGACGCCATGGCCCTCGGTGCGCTGGACGTGCTGCGCCAGCGCGGGCTCAACGACGTCCTGGTCGCGGCCTCGGCGGACGGGCAGAAGGAGGCCCTGGCCGAGATTCAGACCGGCGGGTGCACCGGCCAGTACGTCTCCACCGGGCTGAACTCGCCGAAGCTGGCCACCGACCAGGTGTTCGACATCGCCGAGCAGGTCACCACCGGCGCCAAGCAGACCAGCGAGTACCCGGCGATCTCCTACACCGAGGCCGCGGGCATCGGCTGCGACAACGTCGGCGACTACTACGACCCGAACAGCACCTTCTGACCGTCGGCTGACCACGCGGCGGTGGGCCCGGCCGGGAACGGCCGGGTCCACCGCCGCGGTGTTCGAGGAGGAACTCCATGAAGGCGGTCGTCTACGACGCCCCCGGCCAGTTCACCGTGGCCGACGTCCCCGACCCGGTCGCCGGGCCCGGGCAGGTGGTGCTGAAGGTGCTGGTCGCCGGGGTGTGCGGCACCGACGTGCACCTGCACCACGGCGAGTTCGGCCCCACCTACCCGCTCACCCCCGGGCACGAGATCGCCGGTGAGGTGGTCGCCGTCGGCCCGGGCGTCGTCACGCCCCGGGTCGGGCAGCAGGTGACCCTGGACAACACGGCCTCCTGCGGGCGCTGCGCCGAGTGCCGCCGCGCCCGGCCGGCGTTCTGCGAGAACATCGTGGCCCAGGGGGTCAACGCCCCGGGCGGCTTCGCCGAGTACGTGCTCACCGACGCCGACCGGTGCTTCGCCACCGACGACCTGGACCCCGAGGTCGCCGTCTTCGCCGAGCCGCTGGCCTGCGTCGTGCACGGGCTCGACGTGCTGGCGCTCAGCCCGGGCGCCGACGTCCTGGTCGTGGGCGCCGGGCCGACCGGCCTGCTGCTCACCCAGATGCTGGCGCGCACCGGCGCGGGGTCGGTCACCGTCGCCGCGCCGTCTCAGGCCAAGCTGGCGATCGCGGCCGAGCGCGGCGCCGACGCCACCCTGGTGGTCGGCCGGCAGGACCCGACCGCGCTGACCCGCCAGGCCGGTGAGCTGCGGCCCGGCGGCTACGACGTGGTCATCGACGCGACCGGTGCGCTGGGTGTGCTCGAGCAGACCCTGGAGCTGACCCGCACCGGCGGGACCGTGTTCGTCTACGGGATGACCGGCGAGCAGACCCGCTGGCCGGTGCGGTCCTACGACGTCTTCCGGCGCGAGCTCACCATCAAGGGCTCCTTCGCCCAGCAGTTCTCCTTCGACCGGTCGATCGCCGCGCTGCGCTCCGGCGCGGTCGACACCAGCGGGCTGATCAGTCACACGTTCGCGCTCGAGGACTTCGCCGGGGCACTAGCCGCGACGTCGTCCTCCGAGTGCATCAAGGCGGCCGTCGTGCCGCACCAGGAGGCAACCGCATGACCACCATGCGCCGGGTCGTCGCGACCGTCGAGGGGGTGCAGGTCCAGCAGGCCGAGGTGCCGTCCCCGGCCCCGGGTGAGGTGCAGGTGCGCACCACCGCGGTGGGCGTCTGCGGTTCCGACACCCACGCGGCGCACGGCACCCACCCGTTCGTGCCGCTGCCCTACCTGCCCGGGCACGAGGTCATCGGCGTGGTCGAGTCCGTCGGCGAGGGCGTCGACCCGGCATGGACCGGCCGGCGGGTCACCGTCGAGCCGGACCTGCCCTGCTTCGCCTGCGCCACCTGCCTGCGCGGGGACGTCAACCTCTGCGAGAACCTGCAGTTCTTCGGCTGCGGGTGGTCCCAGGGCGGCATGGCCGACTTCTTCACCATCCCCGCCAACCGGCTGCACCACCTCCCCGACGGCCTGGACGACGTGGCGGCCATGCTCATCGAGCCGCTGGCCACCCCGGTGCACGCCGTCCGGCTGGTCGGGCCGTTGCGGGGCCGCCGGGTCGCGGTCATCGGCGCCGGTCCCATCGGGCTGCTGGCGCTGGCCGCGGCCCGGGCCTCCGGTGCCGACGGGGTGGTCGTCACCGACGTGCTGGCGGACAAGCGCGAGCGTGCACTCCGGCTCGGGGCGGCGCACACGGTCGACGCCACGGCTCCCGACGCCGTCGCCCAGGTGCGTGCCGCCCTGGGCGGCAGCGCCGACGTCGTCATCGACTGCGTGGGCATGGAGGTCACCATGCGCCAGGCCATCGCGATGGTCGACCGCGGCGGCACGGTGGCCCTGGTGGGCGTCCCGGCCGGTGACCTCACGCTGCCGATGGCGATCGTGCAGGACCGCCGGATCCGCATCCAGGGCGTGGCGACGTACCTGCCCCAGGACGTCGCCCGGGCGATCGAGCTGCTCGAGGCCGGTGCCGTGGACACCCGCGCGATGGTGACCGCGGTGGTGCCGATGGACGACGCGGCGAGGGCCTTCGCGCTGGCGACGTCCGGCGACCACGTCAAGGTGCTGGTCAGCGACGACGCCGCACTGGCCGGGACCGTCGGCCGCGCGTGACCTCGCGGGCTCCCGGACGACCGGTCCGGGAGCCCGCCCGCGTGTCCGCTCTGGGCGCAGCGACGACCGCCCCACGGATTGATTACTTGATTACATTCGGGTTGTCCGCTCATCGCGAGGAGGAACCCGTGCACGCACACCACCGTTTCCCACCCGAGGGCTTCGCCGGCCGTGGCCGGGCCCGTGGCCGTTCCGCCGACGCCCCGCCGCCGGTCGAGCGCGCCGAGGTCGCCGGCTGGTTCGCCGGCCGGCTGCCCGACGGGTGGTTCACCGGACCGGTCGAGCTGAGCCTCGACCGGGATGAGATCACCGTCGTCGGCGCCGTCCCCGAGCCCGACGCCGGCGACGGCGACCCGACCGCGGCCCGCGCCGGCCGGATCGCCCGCTTCCGGGAGCAGACCCGCGGCCAGCGCATGGAGATCGCCGACGCGGCGCAGGCCCGCTACGGCCGGTCGGTCGCCTGGGGCGCCACCTGCGGCGACGTCCGTGAGGTGTTCACGACGCTGTCGGTGCCGGTGATGACCCGGCTGCGCCAGCCCGAGCGGCTGGTCCTCGACACCCTGGTCGACGCCGGGGTCGCCCGGTCCCGCTCCGAGGCGCTGGTCTGGGCGGTCCGGCTGGTCGGGCAGCACAGCGACGCGTGGCTGACCGAGCTGCGCGAGGCGATGGCCCACGTCGAGGAGGTCCGCGCCCGGGGTCCCCGCTGACGGTCGTGAGGCCCCGCAGGCCGGCAGGGGACACTGGGTCCCGTGCCTGAGACCACGGAGCCGACCGACACCGACGTGCTCGTGGTCGGCGCCGGTCCGGCCGGCTCCGCGGCCGCGGCCTGGGCCGCCCGGGACGGCGCCGACGTCGTCCTGGCCGACGCCGCGGTGTTCCCGCGCGACAAGACCTGCGGCGACGGGCTGACCCCGCGCGCGATCGCCGAGCTGGACCTGCTGGGCCTGGGCGACTGGGTCCGCGGGCACGGCCGCAACCGGGGCCTGCGGGCGGCCGGGTTCGGGCAGGAGCTGCTGCTGCCCTGGCCCGGCGGGGCGCTGCCCGACCACGGCGGCGCGGTGCCGCGCACCGAGCTCGACGCCGGCATCCGCCAGGTCGCCCTCGACTCCGGCGCCGCGCCGCTGGAGGGCGCCCGCGCCGTGGACGTCGAGCGCGACGGCGACCGGGTGTCCGCGGTGGTGTTCCGCCGTCCCGACTCCTCGACCACGACCGTCCGCTGCCGCCGGCTGGTCGTGGCCGACGGCGTCCGCTCCCCGCTGGGGCGCGTGCTCGGCCGGGAGTGGCACCAGGACACCGCCTACGGCGTGGCCGCCCGCGGCTACGTCGCCTCCGGCCGCAGCGACGACGAGTGGATCTCCTCCCACCTGGAGCTGCGCGGGGCGGAGGGGGAGCTGCTGTCCGGCTACGGCTGGGTCTTCCCCCTGGGCGCCGCGGCCGGCGAGGTGAACGTCGGCGTCGGCACGCTGGCCACCGAGAAGCGCCCGGCCGAGGTGCGGCTGCGCAGCCTGCTGGAGCTCTACACCGACCAGCGGCGCGAGGAGTGGCAGATCGAGGGCGCGGTGCGGGCCCCGGCCAGCGCGCTGCTGCCCATGGGCGGGGCCGTGTCCGGGGTCGCCGGGCGCAACTGGGCGCTGGTCGGCGACGCCGCCGGCTGTGTCAACCCGCTCAACGGCGAGGGCATCGACTACGGCCTGGAGACCGGCCGCTCGGTGGTCGGGCTGTTCGGCGAGGACGACTGGTCACGGGCCTGGCCGGCCACGCTGCGCCGCCACTACGGCGAGGCCTTCTCCATCGCCCGCCGGCTGGCCGGGCTGCTCACCGTCCCGCGGCTGCTGCCGGCGGCCGGCCCGGTGGGGATGCGGTCGAAGGTGCTGATGACCGTGGCGCTGCGGGTGATGGGCAACCTGGTCACCGAGTCCGACCGGGACGTCGTGGCCCGCGCCTGGCGGCTGGCCGGCCGCGCGTCCCTGCGCCTGGACCACCGCCCGCCCTTCACCTGACGGAGACCCCCGCGCGGAGGCCGTCAGAGCAGGGGCGAGTTGTAGATCGTGAAGTAGACGGCGATGTAGTGGCAGGTGGCGGCCACGATGGTCATCGCGTGGAAGACCTCGTGGTAGCCAAAGGTGCCCGGCCACGGGTTGGGGCGCTTCATCGCGTAGGCGACCGCGCCGATGCTGTAGAGCACCCCACCGGCGGCCAGCAGCACCATGGCGGTGACGCCGACCTGCGTGACGATGTCGACGAGCACGAACACCGCGGCCCAGCCCAGCCCCAGGTAGATGGGCACCCCGAGCCAGCGCGGCGCGTGCGGCCAGACCACCTTGAGCGCGATGCCCAGGGCGGCGCCGGTCCAGACCCCGCCCAGCAGCCACCAGCCGGTCGGCTCGGGCACGGCCAGGAAGGCGAACGGCGTGTACGTGCCGGCGATGAACAGGAAGATCATCGAGTGGTCGGCGCGCTTCATGAGCTTCCAGCCGCGCGGTGACCAGCGCCGCCGGTGGTACGTCGCGCTGACGCCGAACAGGCCGAGGATCGTCAGGCAGTAGACGGTCACCGGCCAGCCGGCCCGGGCGCCCTGCACGAAGGCGAGCGGGATGAGCACCGCCGCGGCGACGATCGAGCCGAAGAACGCGAACAGGTGCAGCCACCCGCGCATCCGCGGCCGGGTGTCGGGGTGGTCGTAGTCGGCGTCGCCGTAGTCGGAGAGGAGATGGCCGCCCTGGTGGGTGACCCCCTCGACGCGCTCGCCCTCCTCACGGACGGCGGCCACCGCCTGGTCCAGCGGGGCCTCCAGCTCGGCGCCGTCGGCACTGACCCGGACGTTATCCTCGTGGTCTGAGGAGACGGTCATGCCCCGAGGTTAGGGAGCGCGGGGGCCGCCGTCACCCCCGGTGCGCTGTGAACTCTCCCGGTGCCCGGCGGGCCGCCGCCAGCCCCGCGGACGGCGGGCACCTACTGTGGCGGCGTGGGGTTGCGCGCGAAGGTCCGGGACGCCCTCACGGTCGCCTACGAGCACCGGCTGGCCCGCGGTCTGGTGGGCGCCGACACGCCGCGGCACGTGGGCGTGATCATCGACGGCAACCGCCGCTGGGCCAAGGCCATCGGTCTCGAGGACGTCAGCGAGGGCCACCGCCGCGGCGCGGACAAGATCGCCGACCTGCTCACCTGGTGCGACGAGGCCGGCGTCGAGGTGGTCACCCTCTTCCTGCTCTCCACCGACAACCTGACCCGCCCCGAGCCCGAGCTCACGCCGCTGCTGCGGATCATCGAGGGCGTCGCGCAGGACCTCGCCGGGCCGGGGCGGCGCTGGCACCTGCGGGCCGTCGGCGCGCTGGAGCTGCTGCCCGACGAGACCGTCGCCGTCCTGACCCAGGCCGAGCGGGACACCCGTGACCGGCCGGGTGCCACGGTCAACCTCGCGGTCGGCTACGGCGGACGGCGCGAGATCGCCGACGCCGTCCGCTCGTTGCTGGCCGAGCACGTCGAGCGCGGGACGACGCTGCCGGAGCTGATCGAGGTGCTCGACGTCGAGCACATCGCCGAGCACCTCTACACCCGCGGCCAGCCCGACCCGGACCTGGTGATCCGCACCAGCGGCGAGCAGCGGCTGTCGGGCTTCCTGACCTGGCAGACGGCGCACTCGGAGTTCTACTTCACCGACGTCTACTGGCCCGAGTTCCGCCGGGTCGACTTCCTGCGCGCCCTGCGGGCCTACGCCGCCCGGCACCGCCGCTTCGGCAGCTGACCCGCGGCTGGGAGACTGCGGGCATGGCAGCCGGTGCGGTCGACGTCCCCCTGGAGTACGTGCGGCTGGGGCTGCGCTTCGACCGGCTGGAGCCGGGGTTCGTCGACGCCTACACCGGTGACCCGCGGGTGCGGGCCCAGGTGGCCGACGAGCCGGCGCCGACCGCGCCGCAGCTGCGCGACCAGGCCCGGGGGCTGCTGGCCGAGCTCGACTCGGCGGCCCTGCCGGCCGGCCGCACGGCCTTCCTGCGTGGCCAGCTGACCGGCCTGGAGTGCTCGGCCCGCAAGCTGGGCGGCGAGCCGGTCGGGTTCATCGACGAGGTCGAGGCCTACTTCCAGGTGCAGGTCTCCCTGGGCGACCCGGCCGAGTACGCCGCCGCGCACGCCGAGCTCGACCAGCTGCTGCCCGGCAGCGGCACCCTGTCGGAGCGCTACGCGGTGCACCGCCGGCGCGAGGAGTGCCCGCCGGCGGAGCTGGAGACGGCGGTGCACGCGCTGTCCTCGGCGCTGCGCGACCGGGTCCGCAGCTCCTACGGGCTGCCCGAGGCCGAGACGGTCACCTACGAGGTGGTCACCGACAAGCCGTGGTCGGGCTTCAACTACTACGAGGGCGACTTCCACTCGCGGGTGGCGATCAACGCCGACCTGCCGCACCGGCTCAGCCAGCTGCCGCACCTGGTGGCGCACGAGGCCTACCCGGGGCACCACACCGAGCACTGCCGCAAGGAGATGGGCCTCGTCGAGCGCGAGCACCACCTCGAGCACACCGTCTTCCTGGTCAACACCCCCGAGTGCCTGATGGCCGAGGGGCTGGCCGACCTGGGCGTCGAGGCCGCGGTCGGCGAGGGCTGGGGGCCGTGGGCCGCCGAGGTGCTCGGTGACCTGGGCCTGCGCTTCGACGGCCACCTGGCCGAGCGGATCGCGGCCGCCGCGGCCCCGCTGAACCGGGTCCGCCAGGACGCCGCGATCCTGCTGCACGACCGGCGCGCCGACCCCGACGTGGTCACCGCGCACCTGCAGCGCTGGGGCCTGGTCAGCCACGACCGGGCGGTGCAGCAGCTGCGGTTCCTCACCGACCCGCTGTGGCGGGCCTACATCTCCACCTACGTCGAGGGCTACGACCTGCTCGCCGCCTGGCTCGCCGCCCGCCCGGCCGGGCAGCCGGTCGGCGACCGTTTCCTGCGCCTGCTCGACGAGCCGCTGACCCCGGCCGTGGTCGGCGCCGAGCTCGCGGCCGGCTGACCTCCGATGACGCGCGGGACGGCGGGGGAGCGGCGCACGCTCGGGCTCTGGACGGCGGGCTGGCTGCTGCTGTTCCTGGTCGCCGGGCTGCTGTGGGTCGGCGACCTGTCGCTGGAGTGGCCGGTGCTGCTGGTGCCGGTGGCCTGGGCGCTGGTGGCCCTGCGTCCGCGCCAGGAGCGCTGAACCCGGTCGACTCCTGTCGGTGGTGCGGAGCACACTGCCCGGCGTGATCCACGCCCGCGGCCTGGCCCGCACCTTCCGCAAGAAGAAGCAGGAGGTGCACGCCGTCGCCGGGGTGGACCTCGACGTCGAGGCCGGCGAGATCGTCGGCTTCCTCGGCCCCAACGGGGCCGGCAAGACCACCACCCTGCGCATGCTCACCACCCTGCTGGCGCCCACCTCGGGCACGGCCACCGTCGCCGGCTGCGACCTGGTCGCCGACCCGGTCGGGGTGCGCCGCCGGATCGGCTACGTCTCGCAGAGCGGCTCGACCGCCCCCGAGGCGCGGGCGGGGGAGGAGGTCGTCGACCACGCCCGGCTCTACGGCATCAGCACCGCCGAGGCCACCGAGCGGGGCAAGCAGCTGTTCCGCGACCTGGACCTCGACGGCCTGTGGGAGCGCCAGCCCAAGACCATGTCCGGCGGCCAGCGCCGCCGGCTCGACATCGCGCTGGGCCTGGTGCACGTTCCCGGCCTGGTCTTCCTCGACGAGCCCACCACCGGCCTCGACCCGCAGGCCCGGGCCAACCTGTGGCAGCACATCCGCGGCCTGCGCGAGGAGCGCGGGACGACGGTCTTCCTCACCACCCACTACCTCGACGAGGCCGACGCGCTGTGCGACCGCATCCTGGTCATCGACGCCGGCTCCATCGTCGCCAGCGGGACGCCCGACGAGCTGAAGTCCGACGTCGGCGGTGACGTGCTGACCGTGACCGTCGAGCGCCCCGAGCAGGCGGCCCGGGTCGCCGCGCTGATGGCCGCCCTGCCGGGTGCGGAGGCCCCGCAGGTCACCGACACCCGGGTGGTCGGCCGGGCTCCGCACGGCGGCGCCGCGCTGGTCGCGCTGGTGCGCGAGCTGGACGCCGCCGGGGTGGCGGTGGCCGGCATCGAGAGCCGGCGGCCCAGCCTGGACGACGTCTTCCTCGGCCTCACCGGCCGGTCCCTGCGGGAGGAGTCCGCTCCCGCCCGCCCCGCCGAGCAGCTGGAGACCGCACGATGACCACCACCACGAGCGCGCCGAGCACGAGCGCTCTGGCGACCAGCAACCTGGCCCGGGACACCTACACGGTCTTCGCCCGGGCCATGCGGATGTCGCTGCGCAACCCGGCCTGGCTGGTCATCAGTCTGATGCAGCCGATCCTGTACATCCTGCTGTTCGGCCCGCTGCTGGAGCCGCTGTCCGGCCAGCTGGGCGCGGCCAACGCCTACCAGGTGTTCGTGCCCGGGATCCTGGTGCAGCTGGGCATCTTCGGTGCACTGTTCGTCGGGTTCGGGCTGATCGCCGAGTACCGCGCCGGGGTGATCGAGAGCCAGCGGGTGACCCCGGCCAGCCGCACCGCGCTGCTGCTCGGGCGGGTGCTGCGCGACGTCGTCGTCCTGCTGGTGCAGGGCACGCTGCTGGTGCTGGTGGCGATCCCGCTCGGCCTGCGGGCACCGGTGGTCGGCGTCGTGCTCACGCTGGTGGTGATCGCGCTGCTGGGCGCGGCGTTCGCCTCGGTGTCCTACGCGCTGGCGCTGACACTGAAGAGCGAGGACGCGTTCGCCCCGCTGCTCAACGCCGTCGTCCTGCCGGTGCTCCTGCTGTCGGGGATCCTGCTGCCGATGACGCTGGCCCCGGGCTGGCTGCAGGCGGTCAGCGACGTCAACCCGCTCAAGCACGTGGTCGAGGGCACCCGGTCGTTCTTCGACGGCGACTACGGCAGCGGCACCGCGTGGTGGGGGGCCGGGCTGACCGTGGCGATGGGCGTGGCCGGGTGGTGGTTCGGGGTCCGACGATTCCGGCAGGAGTCGAGCTGACGAACGGATCCCCTCACGTCACACCTTCGCGTGTCAGGGGGGTGCTCCTGTCGGTGGGAAGGCCTAGCGTCCTCATCAGATCGGGGCGGGCCAACGGCTGACTGCGCACAGCAGACGGGCCACCTGTTGGTAGCAGGTGGCCCGTCCCTTTCTCCGGTCCACGCGATGAACTCGGAGGTTGTGATGCGATGTTGAGACTAGACAACGAGGACGACAAGACCGGTACCGAACGTACGCAATTCGCCCGATCTAGCTGGATGCCCCTTGTGGCGTTCACTCTCGTGGTTGCGGTTGCGATCGTCGCTCTTGTGGTGACGAAGTCGCCTCAAGCCGTCGGGTTGGCCGTAAGTCCGCTACTGCTACCGCTTGCTTGGCTGTTAGGCCGTTCGCTCGGGGGCGGCCCGCCTAACAGCTCCGCGGCCTAAGCAAGCTGCCGCCCTCCCCGCGTCAGTGCGGGGAGGGCGGTCGCGTCAGCGGACCTTGCAGTCTCGTAGTTACGGCGTCTGGTCGGGGCGGCTGAGCTCGCCTCCGTATTTCGAGCATGCGAACAGTCGGTGGCCTGGGCACCACACGTCTCACTCATGCGTGTTGGGCGGGTGCTTTTGACCGCACTGAGGCCTAGCGTCCGGGGTGGACGACGAGCTGACCTCGTCGTCCACGGGAGGCCCGGTTGGTGCGACGGAGTTCGTCTACCAGAGGGGCCGCGTCCCGGCCCCTGCGCCGGGACCCGGCCGCCTTCGAGCCGGGGCGCGCTCTGTCCTCAGGCAGCGCCCCAACGGGAGTCGACTCGTGACCACTCGCCGCACGTTCGTCCTCGACACCTCCGTCCTGCTCTCCGACCCGGGCGCGCTGCTGCGGTTCGAGGGGCACGACGTGGTGCTCCCCCTGGTGGTCATCAGCGAACTGGAGGCCAAGCGCGACCACCCCGAACTCGGGTGGTTCGCCCGGCAGACGCTGCGCGCGCTCGACGACCTGCGGGTCCAGCACGGCCGGCTCGATGCCCCGGTCCCGGTCGGTGACGCCGGCAGCACGCTGCACGTCGAGCTCAACCACAGCGACTCCTCGGTGCTGCCCGCCGGGTTCCGCAACGACAGCAACGACAGCCGGATCATGGTCGTCGCGCTGAACCTCCGCGGCGAGGGCAAGGACGTCTGCCTGGTCACCAAGGACGTCCCGCTGCGGGTCAAGGCCGCGGCGCTGGGCCTGGAGACCGACGAGTACCGCGCGCTCGGCGCCGTCGACGCCGGCTGGACCGGGATGACCGAACTGGGGCTGGAGGAGGAGGAGATCCAGGCCCTCTACGAGCACGGGACGGCGCACGTGCCGGCCGCCGCCGAGCTGCCCACCCACACCGGGCTGGTGCTGCTGAGCGGCCGTGGCTCGGCGCTGGGGCGGGTGGCGCCGGACAAGTCGGTGCGCCTGGTGCGCGGTGACCGGGACGCCTTCGGCCTGCACGGGCGGTCGGCCGAGCAGCGGATCGCCCTCGACCTGCTGCTCGACCCCGAGATCGGCATCGTGTCGATGGGCGGGCGCGCCGGCACGGGCAAGTCCGCGCTCGCGCTGTGCGCCGGCCTGGAGTCGGTGATGGAGCGGCGGGCGCACAAGAAGGTCGTGATCTTCCGGCCGCTGTACGCCGTCGGCGGGCAGGAGCTGGGGTACCTGCCCGGCAGCGAGAACGAGAAGATGGCGCCCTGGGCGCAGGCGGTCTTCGACACCCTCGGCGCGCTGGTCTCCGCCGACGTCGTCGAGGAGATCATCGCCCGCGGGCTCATCGAGGTGCTGCCGCTGACCCACATCCGCGGGCGGTCGCTGCACGACTCGTTCGTGATCGTCGACGAGGCGCAGTCGCTGGAGCGCGGCGTGCTGCTGACCGTGCTGTCGCGGCTGGGCACCAACAGCCGCGTCGTCCTCACCCACGACGTGGCCCAGCGCGACAACCTGCGTGTCGGCCGGCACGACGGCGTCACCGCGGTGATCGAGGCGCTCAAGGGCCACCCGCTGTTCGCCCACGTGACCCTCACCCGCTCCGAGCGATCGCCGATCGCCGCCCTGGTCACCGAGATGCTCGAGGACCTGCCCCTCTGACCCACCGTGCGCGCTGAGGCGGGGTCCTGCCGGCCGGGGTCCCGCCTCAGCGCGCATCGAACAGCGCCCGCCGGGCCGCGTGGGCCACGTGTACGTCGTCCCGGCACCCGAGCGGGTCGGTGGTCATCCGGGCGTGGCCGAACCGCAGCGTCCACCAGCCGATCGTGGCCAGCAACGCGTCCCGGCGGACGCGATCTGTGGAGGAGGAACCCGCCGTGTGCGCTGCGGCCGGGTTGCGCGCGCCACCACCCCGCCCGAGCGCACGCCGTGGCGCAGGGCGCGCCGCGGTGGTCAGGCGGTCGGGGCGGGCTCGCCCTCGGCGGCTTCCGCGGGGACCGGGGCGGGCTTCCTGGCGGGCTTGACCGGCGCCGGCGGGGTGCTCGCCCAGCGCACCAGGGCCACCACCGCCCACCCCGCGGCCAGGCACCACAGCAGCCGGCTGAGGACGTCGTCGGCGGTGAAGTCCCCGCGCAGCGCCAGCAGGAACACCGGGACGGCCAGCACGAAGCCGGTCACCACGACGTCCCACCGGAACGGGCTGGTCATGCGTCCATCTCCTCCAGGCGCTCGCACAGCAGGGAGGCCCAGCGGTGGGCGGTGGCCCGGGCGCCGTCGACCAGCGCGACCGGGACGTCGACGTGCCCGAGGACGGCGGCCGGGTCGGCGGTGGCGTCGGTGTCGGAGACGATGACGGCGTCGACGCGGGGGAGCGCGTCCAGCCACGGCACGAGGTCCTCGGGCTTGCGCGTGGAGTCCATGACCGCCCACACGGTGGCCGGGGTCCAGACCGAGAGCATGTGCTCCAGCCACGGCCCACCGGAGGTGCGCAGCGGGGCGTCGACGGCCACGATCGTGACCGTCTCGGTCGTCGCGGCGCGGCGACGCTCGAGCGCGGTCTCCAGCGAGGTGATCCGGCTGGAGGCCGGGGCCAGGCCGGACAGCGCGCCGGCGGCGGCCCACTGCACGTCCTCGGGCTCCAGGCGCAGCGACAGCGCCAGCGACCGGGCCGCGGCGAAGGTCTCCGCACCCGGGCCGACGACCATGATCACGTCGCCGGGCTCGGCCAGCACGTAGGGCGCGGCGGGCAGGTGGTCGGTCAGCGTCCGGGTCAGGGCCGCGTAGACGCCGTGGGCGGCGGCGTCGGCGGAGAAGTCCGGGCCGAGCATGATGTCGGGGACGCCGAGGGTGAGCAGCCGGAGTTCCAGCTCCTCCGGGCCGGTCATCGCGAACGGGGCCAGCGCACTGGACGGCGCGGGCACCAGCTGGTGGACGGTGGCCAGCCGGTCACCGGCCTCCCCGGAGGACGCCGGCGCACCGATCGCCGGCGCACCGATCGAGGACAGGGTCGGGGACGAGACCGCGGGGGACACGCGCGGGCGCAGAGCCACCGCGGGCCGGGACGCGGGCACCGGCGGTCGGCCGCGGCGCACCGGCGGCACCGCGGGCCGGGAGCCGCTGCCCAGGGCACGCGGCGGCGTCAGGGACAGCGCCGGCATCATCCGGGTCGCGTCCAGCGGCAGCGGTGCCGGGTCGCTGGCGGTCCGGGCCAGCGTCACCGGGACGGCGGCGCGCTGGGCCGGCGCCTCGGCCTGCCGCGGCTGGAGGGGGCGGACCTCCTCGGCCGGGGACTCGTCGACGACGACGGCGTCCACGACCATGTTCTGGGCAGCGGCGGCCTGGGCGGCCCGCTGGGCGACCCGGGCGTCGCTGGCGTACGCCGTGCCCCACGGGGCCTCCACCCGGTACGAGCCGGTGTCGTAGGCGCTGGGCTCGGTCGTGGCGCAGGCCCACGGCTGCGGGACGTCGCGCACGCGGTCCTCGGCGAGCGCGTCGGGGAAGCGGTGCCGGCCGCGACCGGACCCGTTGGCCGCCAGCACCTCCTCGAGCAGGTCGGCGAGCTCCTCGTCGGCGTTGCGCACCGACTCGACCATGGACAGCGTCGGCTCGGCCTCGGCCCGCGCGGCCAGGGCGGCAGCCTCGACCCGCACAGCCTCGGCGGCCTCCGCCTCGGCCCGCAGCCGGGCAGCCTCGACCCGGACGGCCTCGGCGTGCGCGGCCTCGAGCCGGGCGGCCTCAAGGCGGGCGGCCTCGACGCGCGCGGCCTCGATGCGGGCGGCCTCCGCGCGGACTGCCTCGAGGCGGGCGACCTCGACGCTCGCGGCCTCGATGCGAGCGGCCTCGATGCGAGCGGCCTCGATGCGAGCGGCCTCGGCGGCCTCCGCCTCGGCCTGCAGCCGGGCAGCCTCGACCCGGGCGGCCTCGGCACGAACGGCTTCGATGCGAGCGGCTTCGATGCGAGCGGCTTCGATGCGAGCGGCTTCGATGCGAGCGGCCTCGGCGGCCTCCGCCTCGGCCTGCAGCCGGGCGGCCTCGGCGGCGGCTTCGGCCTGCAGCTGGGCCTCCTCGACCCGGGCAGCCTCGGCAGCGGCCTCGGCCGCGAGTCGGGCGGCCTCGATGCGCGCGGCCTCGGCGGCCTCGGCCTCGGCCTGGCGGCGGGCGGCCTCGGCGGCCTCCGCCTGCAGCCGGGCGGCCTCGGCCCGGGCGGCCTCGACCCGAGCAGCCTCCAGGCGCTCGGCCTCGACGCGGGCAGCTTCCAGGCGCTCGGCCTCGACGCGGGCAGCCTCCAGGCGCGCCGCCTCCAGCCGGGCGGCCTCGATGCGCTCGACCTCGAGGCGGGCCGCCTCCAGGCGCTCGGCCTCGATGCGGGCCGCCTCGACTCGGGCGGCCTCGACGCGGGCCGCCTCGAGACGCTCGGCCTCCAGACGCTCGGCCTCGAGACGCTCGGCCTCCAGGCGGGCGGCCTCCTCGGCCTCGGCCTGCAGGCGGGCGGCTTCGGCCTCGGCGGCGACGGCGGCGGCAGCAGCCGCCTCGGCGGCGGCGCGGGTCCGGGCGGCCTCGGTGCGGGCGGCCTCCACCCGGGCGCTCTCGGCGGCAGCGGCCTGGGCCTGCTGACGCGCGGCCTCGGCGGCGGCGGCCTCGACCCGGGCGGCGGCGGCGCGGGCCACCTCGGCCGCGGCGGCCTCGACGGCCGCAGCCTCCGCGGCGGCGACGGCGGCCTTCGTGGCGGCGGCCTCCTCGGCGGCGGCTGCGGTCTCGGCGGCCTCCTCCGCGGCGGCCTGGACGGGGCTGGAAGCCACCATCCGGGTCAGCGCGGCGGCGAACGGGGAGGGCCGCGCGGGCTCCTCGACGGCCGGCTCGGCCGCCGGGCGCTGGGCCCGGAGCTCCTCCGCCGACAGCATCAGGGTGGCCTTGGCCGGGGCGAACGGCCTGGGCTCGGCGCCGCGCCGACCGGCGGCCGGGCCGGCGGTGCGGCCGGGGGTGCGGGGGGACCGGCTCGGCGCCGGCTCGTCGATCCACTCGTCGACCCACTCGGGGGCAGCGGCCCGCGACGGGGCAGCGGCGGCCCGCGTGGCGGCGGCGGCCCGGGCGGGGGCGGGGATCCGATCGGCAGCGATCCGGTCGGCCGCGAGGGCGCGGGCGGTCACCGGCCGGCGGGCGGACTCGGCCGTGGCCGCGGAGCTGCCGGCCCGGTCGTAGAGCGCGACGTCGGGCGCCTGGGGGGCCACGGCGCCGAGCAGCTCGGCGAGCTCGGCCATCCGGTCGTCCAGGGACGGCGCGGCGGCGGCCCGGGGTGCGCGGGCGGCGTCCTCCGGCGCACGGGCGGGCGCTGCGGCCTCGGCCCTGGCGACCTCCACCTCGGCGATGTACCGCTCGTTGGTGAAGAACCCGAACATCCCGCCGGAACGGATGCGACGCACCCCGACGACTCGGGCCGAGGGCCCGAACTGCTCACGCGCGGCGGCGATGGCCTCGTCACGCGTGGCGGCCTCAACGGACTGCGTAGGCACCGCTCACCACTCCCAGCGACTCGATCTGCGCTGTGCGGGACACCTCGTTGTACGAGATGACCGACAGCCGGGGCAGGACCTGGCGGACCAGGCGGGACAGTGCAGCGCGGACCTGCGGGGAGCAGACCAGCACGGGGGAGAGGTTCAGCCGCTCGGCGTCCTCGAGGAGGTCGGTGCAGCCGCGGACCAGGACGTCGACGGTGTGCCCGTCGAGCGCCAGCACCTGGCCGCCCTCGGTCTGCCGCACCGACTCCAGGAGCCGCTGCTCGAACGACGGGTCCAGCGTGATGACGTGCAGCCGCTCGTCCTCGGTGACGTAGGGGTGGCTGATCGCGCCACCGAGCGCGGTGCGCACGGCCTCGACCAGGCCGTCCAGGTCGGTGGAGACCTTGGCCCGCAGCGACAGCGCCTCGAAGATGCGCACCAGGTCGCGGATGGAGACGCCCTCGTCCAGCAGCGCCTGCAGGACCTGCTGCACCTGACCGAGGCTGAGCAGCGCCGGGGTGAGCTCGTCGACGACGGCGGGGTGCGAGCGGCGGACCATCTCCACCAGCACCTTGACGTCCTCGCGGCCCAGCAGGGCGGAGGCGTTCTGGCGGACGACCTCGGCCAGGTGCGTGGTGATGACCGAGGAGCGGTCGACCACCGTCGCGCCGGCCATCTCGGCCTGCCGCTGCAGCTCGGCCGGCACCCACTTGGCGGCCAGCCCGAAGACCGGCTCGCGGGTGGCCTTGCCGGGCAGCCCGTCGAGGTGGTCGCCGATGGCGAGCACGGTGCCGGCCGGGGACGACCCCTTGGCCGCCGGGACGCCGTTGAGCCAGATGACGTACTGCGAGGCGGGCAGGTCGAGGTTGTCGCGGGTGCGCACCAGCGGGATGACCAGGCCGGTCTCCATGGCGACCTTGCGGCGCAGGGCCTTGACCCGGTCCAGCAGGTCGCCGCCGCGGGCGGTGTCGACCAGCTCGACCAGGTCGAAGGCGACCTCCAGCTCCAGCGGGTCGACCCGCATCCGGTCGGCGATGGCCTCGGGGGAGTCCGGCTGGGCCTCGGCGGGCTCGAGCTCCTTGGCGGCGGCCTCGTCCTCGTCGACCTCGGGCTTCTCGGTCAGCCGGCTGGCGGCGAGGAGGAAGAGCCCACCGATCAGGAGGAAGGGCAGCTTGGGCAGGCCGGGGATCAGGCACAGGGCGATCGAGGCGATGCCGGCGATGCGCACCGGCTGCTTGTTGCGGCCCAGCTGGGCGAGCAGGTCGCTGCCCATGTCGCCCTGGGCGGCCGAGCGGGTGACGATGAGGCCGGTCGCGGTGGAGATGAGCAGCGCGGGGATCTGCGAGACCAGACCGTCGCCGACGCTGAGCAGCGAGTAGGTGGAGACGGCCTCGCCGGGGCTCATCCCGCGCTGCATGACCCCGATGGCGAACCCGCCGATGAGGTTGATCAGCGTGACGATGATCGCCGCGATGGCGTCGCCCTTGACGAACTTGCTGGCACCGTCCATCGAGCCGTAGAAGTCGGCCTCGGCGGTGACCTCCATGCGGCGTTTGCGCGCCTGGGCCTCGTTGATCAGGCCGGCGTTGAGGTCGGCGTCGATGGCCATCTGCTTGCCGGGCAGCGCATCGAGGGTGAACCGGGCCCCGACCTCGGCGACGCGGCCGGCACCGTTGGTGATGACCACGAACTGGATGA
Source organism: Modestobacter sp. SSW1-42 (assembly GCF_046635825.1). Taxonomy (NCBI): domain Bacteria; kingdom Bacillati; phylum Actinomycetota; class Actinomycetes; order Geodermatophilales; family Geodermatophilaceae; genus Modestobacter; species Modestobacter sp. SSW1-42. The sequence goes on from NZ_JBISCA010000001.1 coordinate 28,711, forward strand.
TCGTCAGGATGATGAAGATGACCAGGCCGACGATCAGCGAGCCGCCGATCACGAAGTGCCCGAAGGCCTCGATGACCTTGCCGGCGTAGCCGTCGCTGAGCACCAGGCGGGTGGAGGAGACGTTCAGCGCCAGCCGCAGCAGGGTGGCGATCAGCACCAGCGACGGGAAGATCGCGAAGTCCAGCGGCCGCTTGATGTTCATCGAGACCAGCAGGATCAGCAGCGACGCGGCGATGTTGAAGCCGAGCAGCAGGTCCAGCACGGGGGCCGGCAGCGGGACGACGAGCATCAGCACGATCGACACGACGCCGACGGGGACGGCTGCCTTGGTCAGCTTGCCCACGAGACCTCGTTCCTGTGCGGATGGCGAACCGGTGCGGGTGGTGCGCCGGTGCGCTCCTCACCGACCTTCTCGGCAGCCCCGGGAACGGTCCGTACCGCTGCACCCGGCGCACGGACCGTGCACGCACCTCTGGCCCCACCCGCTCCGCCGGCCCCAGCCGGACGGTGCGCGTGGGGCGCGGGTCACCTCCTCAGCGCCGGCGGCCGGCCTTGGGCAGCCCCTCCAGGACGGGCGCCTCGAAGCCGGGGCGGTGCATCCCGCCGCGCACGCCCTTCGCCGACAGGTGCATGACGAAGGCCAGCACGCGGGCGACGGCGGTGAACAGCTGCGCGGGCACCTCCTGGCCGATCTCGCACGAGCCGTGCAGGGCACGGGCCAGCGGGACGTCCTGGACCATCGGCACCCGGCACTCCTCGGCGCGGGCGCGCAGCTTGGCCGCCACCTCGCCGGCGCCCTTGGCGACGACCCGGGGAGCGCCCTTGAGCGGGTCGTACTTCAGCGCCACCGCCACGTGCGTGGGGTTGACCAGCAGCACGTCGGCGTCGGCGATCTCGGCCATCATCCGGTTGCGTGACATCGCCATCTGGGTCGCCCGGCGCTGCGCCTTCACGTGCGGGTCGCCCTCGGACTGCTTGTGCTCCTGCTTGATCTCGGTGTGGCTCATCTTGAGCTGCTTCATCATCTTCTTGCGGACGACGACGTAGTCGGCGATCGCGATGCTCAGGCCGGTGATGCCCACGACCCGGAACATCAGCACCGCCGAGTCGCAGAACGTGCGGGTGACCTCCGACAGCGGCAGCGCGCCGGAGGCCGAGACGAGCTCTTGCGCCTTGTCCGAGGTGACGACGATGACGACGGTCAGCGCGATCGTCTTGATGATCGCCTTGACCGCCTCCCACAGGCCCTGGGTGCCGAACATCCGCTTGATCCCGGGGAACGGGTTCAGCTTCTTCAGCGTCGGCTTCATGCTCTTGGTCGCGAAGGTGACCCCGCCCTGGGCGGCCGAGGAGAGCGTGCCGATCAGCATCATGCCCAGCGCCATCGGGAGCAGGGCGATCAGGAAGACGCTCAGCGCCTGGCCGAGCAGCGCCGAGATGGCGGCCGGCTCCGGGTTGCCGGCGATCGCCCCGATCTGCACGAACAGGGTCTGCACCTCGTGGAAGGCCTTCTCGACCAGCATCGGCAGCAGCACGCTCGCCGCCGCCGTCCCGAGCCAGGTGCCCAGCTCCTGGGTGCGTGGGATCTGGCCTTCCTTGCGGGCCTTCTTGAGCTTCTGGGGTGTCGGCTTCTCTGTCTTCTCCCCGCCGGGCCCGTCCTTGGCCATCAGTCACCTCCCCTCGGGTGCGCGGTCACGTCAGCTGCCCTCGAGCGAGGTCATCGCCCGGAGCGCGGTGTCCATCAGGGCGTCGAGCGCCGGCGGGAGCAGCGGGAAGGTCAGGCCGAGCAGGGTCAGCGAGATCATGATCTTGACCGGGAAGCCGAGCGCGAAGATGTTCAGCGCCGGCGCCGCCTTCGACAGCAGCGCCAGGGCGACGTCGGCCAGCAGCAGCACGGCGACCAGCGGGCCGGCGATCTGCAGGGCCGCCAGGAACATCATCGAGAAGGCGGTGAGCAGCGTCGGGCCGAGCTGGTCGGCGGGCAGCGCGCCGCCCAGCGGCAGGCCCTCGTAGGAGGTCACGAAGCCGCGGACCAGCAGCAGGTGTGCGCCGCTGGTGAACATGAGCGTGATCGCCAGCAGGTAGTGCAGCCGCCCGATCACGCCCTGCGTGCTCAGCGACAGCGGGTCGTAGGCCGGCTGCAGCGAGAAGCCGCCGGTCACGTCGATGATGTCGCCGGCCAGCTGCACGGCGGTGAAGAACACCTGGACGATGAAGCCCAGCGCCGCGCCGATGACCGCCTCGGTGAGCACCGTGACGACCAGGAACCCGGCGGTGATCTCGGGCATCGTGTCGACCAGGTGCGGGAAGGCCACCAGCGACAGCGCCAGCGCGAGCGCGCCCTTGGCCGGGGCCGGGATGCTGCCGGAGTTGAACGGCGGGGCCATGACGATGAACCCGGTGGCCCGCACGGTGGCGAGCAGCAGGGCCGCCAGGGTCGCCGAGGGGACCTGCAGGTCCACCCTGGCCTCAGCTCTTGCCGAGCAACCGCGGCAGTGACTCGAACAGCTGATGGGTGAAGGAGACCAGCTCCGACAGCACCCAGTTGCCGGTCACCAGCAGCGCGATGGCCACCGCGATCATCTTCGGCACAAACGACAGGGTCGGTTCCTGGATCTGGGTCGCCGCCTGGAACAGCGAGATCATGAAGCCCACGAGCAGGGCGGTCAGCAGGACCGGGGCGGCCACCTTGGCCCCGACGATCATCGTCTGGGTGGCGATCTCGGTGACGTCCGCGTCGCTCATGCGTACGACCCCACCAACGCCGTGGCGATCAGCGACCAGCCGTCGACCACCACGAACAGCAGCAGCTTGAACGGCAGCGACACGATCGTGGGCGGCACCATCATCATGCCCATCGCCATCAGCGCGGCGCTGACCAGCATGTCCAGCACCAGGAACGGGATGAACACGACCAGCCCGATGATGAAGGCGCTCTTGAGCTCCGACAGCACGAACGCCGGCACCAGGGTCAGCATGCTCACCGACGCCTCGTCGGCCGGCCGTTCCTCGCCCGACAGCCCGATCATGAGCTTGAGCTCGTCGTCGCGGGTGTTGTCCAGCAGGAAGGTCTTCAACGGCGCGGAGCCGGCGTCGTAGGCGGCCGAGGCGCTCATCCCGCCGTCCAGGTAGGGCTGCACGGCGACCTCGTTGATGTCGCCGAACACCGGGCCCATCACGAAGATCGTCAGGAACAGCGCGATCCCGGTCAGCACCTGGTTCGGCGGCGAGGTGGGCAGGCCCAGTGCGTTGCGGGTCAGCGCCAGCACCACGAGGATCTTGGTGAACGAGGTCACCAGCAGCAGCGCCGACGGTGCGATCGACAGCACGGTGATCGCCAGGATCAGGGTGACCGCGCTGCTGGGGCTGTCGCCGCCGATGGAGATGTCCAGCCCGCCGCCGTCCACGACGGGGGCGACCGGCGCGGTGGGCGCGGTGGGCGCCACGGGTGCGGCCAGGGCCGGTCCGGCGAGGGCGAACAGGGCACCGCTGACGGCCAGCATGAGCAGCGGCATCAGCCAGCCGAGGCGGCGGAGCCGGGCCCCGGCGATCGGCACGCGCAGCGCGGTGGCCATCAGTGCCGCACCGTCCGCTCGCGCAGCTCCTGCACGACCGACGTCCAGGTGCTCTTGTCCAGGACCGAGCCGGCCAGCGCGCCGTGGCCCGTGGGCACCGGCATCCGCCGGGTGACCGGCGCCCGGTCGGCGTCCTCGGTGACCTCGAGGGGCCGCAGCTGGGCGGCCAGCGCGGTCTGCAGCTCCTCGTCCTCGACCTCGGCCAGCAGCGTGACCTGCTCCTCGGTCGAGCCGACGACCAGCACCCGGCCGGCCACGCGCAGCACCGAGACGGTGCTGGTGCGGCCCATCCGCTGACGGGCGACGACCTCGATGACGCCGGTGGCGCCGCCGAGCCCGCGCTTCTTCGCCAGCTTGCTCGCGTAGAGCAGCACCGCGGCGATGAAGCCCAGGCACAGCACCAGGCGGATGATCATCCAGGTCATGCGCCCGGCGTCCCGTACTCGCCGGAGTCGGTCACGATCTCGCTGATCCGCAGCCCGAAGTCCTCGTCGACCACGACGATCTCGCCGCGGGCGATGAGCGTGCCGTTGACCAGCAGGTCGGCCGGTGCGCCGGCGGCGCGGTCGAGCTCGATGACCTCACCGGGGTGCAGCGAGAGCAGCTCGGAGACCGTCATCCGCGTGCGGCCGATCTCGACGGTGACCTCCATGGCCACGTTGCGCAGCAGGTCCAGGCTGCCGCGCCGCTCCCGCGGGCGGGGGAGGGTCACCTGCAGCGCGAGGGTCGCGCAGATCTCGCTGCCCTGCAGCAGCGGGACGGCGAGGAAGACGCCCTTGTCGCGCAGGCCGTCCAGCGCCGGGACGACGTCCTCGACCCGCTCGGCGGCGACGCGGACCTTGCCCAGGGCGGCGGCGGCGGCCTCCAGCGCGGGGCGCAGCGCCGTGGCGACGTCCATCGCGCCGACCGGGGAGTTGGTCAGCGCGCTGACGATCTCCTCGGAGAGCACGAGCACGATGTCGCCGCTGACCTCGCCGCCGAGCGCGGCGGTGACGGCCCCACCGGGGGCCGGGGGCAGCGGGACGGCCTCCGGGTCGGCGACGGCGTCGCCGGCGCGCAGGTCCAGCTCGGCCGGCATGGCTGCCGCCGCGGCCTGCGCGGCGGCGGCGACCGCGGCGGCGATGGTGTCGGAGTCGGACGAGGTGCCGAAGGCGGTGGTCATGCGTGGTCCTTTGCGCCGGTTCCGGTGTCGGGGACGATCTCGGCGGCCAGACGGCGCCGGTGGTTGCTGGGGAGGGCGTGGGCGAAGATCACGTCGTTGGTCGTGACCTCCAGCGGGCTGTCCTGCGAGTGACGCAGCAGCAGGACGTCGCCCTCGGCCAGCGACAAGAGGTCGCCCGAGGGGACCTCGATGGGGTTGAACCGGACGCTGACGTCGACGGGGACGTCGTTGAGCCGCTCGGTCAGCGCCTCGAACGCCCGCTGCCGCTTGTGCCGCGCGGACTCCGACAGCTGCGGGGACGCGGCGTTGGTCAGCGACGCGGCGAAGGAGGAGAACGGCAGCACGAGGGTGGCCTCGGGCTCGCGCTCGCCGATGCGCAGGCTGTAGGTGGCGACCATCACGGTCTCCGACCCCGCGGCCGCCTGGGCCAGCTGGGGGTTGTACTCGACGCCGTCGAGGACCGGCTGGACCGGCGTGATGTGCGCGAACGCCTCGCCCAGCTCGCCGAGCAGCCGCTCGAGGAGGTGGCCGGTGATGGCGCTCTCCATGCCGGTCATCGGCCGGACGGGCTGATCGCCCTCGCCGGAGCCGCCGAGCATGTGGTCGACGATCGCCATCGCCGTCTCCAGCGGGTAGGCGAGCACCCCCTTGCCGGCCAGCGGCTCGAGGGTGAAGACCGCCAGGAAGTAGGACGGCGGGAGGGTCTGGACGTAGTCGTCGTAGGAGAACTGCTCGATGCCGACGAGCTCCATCCGGGCCCCGGTGCGCAGCATCGAGGTCAGGGTGGTCGTCGCCTGGCGGGCGAAGGCCTCCTGCGCGATCTGCAGGATGCGGACGTGCTCACGGGAGAGCTTCGTCGGCCGGCGGAAGTCGTACGTGCGCGGTACGCGACGGCGCGAGCGCCCCTGGCCCTCCGGGCTCCGGGGGGCAGGGACGCTGGGCGCGTCGGCCGCGATGTCGGACAGGCTCACGCATGTCCTCATCGGCGGGGGGCGCGGGGACCCTGACCGCCGGGCCCAGCCGGTGCCGGGAGAACCGGCACCGGCTGGGGCGGGAGCGCCCCGGTGGGGGCGCTGGGGGTGGAGCGTCAGCTGTGGTGCGTCAGGTGCGGCGCATCAGCTCCGGTGGGACGGACCCCTCGCCGGGGGCGAGGGGGTCCTTTCACTGGGTGACGTAGCTCGTGTACCAGATCTCGTAGACGTCGCCGTGGTAGGCCTCGATGACTGCCTCCTCGAAGTGCGCCTTCATCGCCTCGCGGTTGTTCTGCACGTCGGCCAGGGCCGCGCCGGAGAACTGCGAGATGGCGATGTCCATGGCCTTCGAGCCGTCCGGGGCGGCGGCGGCGCCGTGCCCACCGCCACCGGCGTGCAGGTCGTAGGCGGCCGACATCTGCAGCGTGAACCCCAGCTTGAGGTAGCTGCCCCCGGCGAGGTTGATCGCCACCGGGTCGACGGCCAGCACGACGGTGCCAGCTTCGGGCGCCGGCTCGGCCTCGGCCTCGCCGCTCCCGCTGAACACGAAGAAGTACGCCGCCGCACCGATCGCCAGGACGGCGACCAGCCCGATGATCAGCAGCTTCTTCTTGCCGCCCGGGGCACCTTCCTCGTCCGCGGGCTTGTCGTCCTTCTTGGACTTCTCCTTGCTCATCCGTGGCCTCCCTCGGAGTCGGAGGCGCCGTGACCGGCGTCCTCGGTGGTGCTGTCTGTGGTGGTCTCCTGCGTGTCCGCCGCGGGTGCGGCGCCGCCCTCGGCGGCCGCCTCCAGGCCGGGGAGCAGGGCGTTGGCCCCTGCCGAGGCGGTGGAGGCCACGACGATGTCGACGCGCCGGTTGACGGTCACGAAGTCGGGGTCGGTGTCGGGCACCAGCGGCCGCGTGCTGCCGTAGCCGGCCGCGGACATCCGGTCCTCGGCCAGCCCGTCGGCCTCGGACAGGTGCCGCAGCACCGTCGTCGCGCGGATCGCCGACAGCTCCCAGTTCGAGGGCCACGGGCCGCCGCGGGTGACCGGCAGCGAGTTGGCGTGCCCCTCGATGCGGAGCGGGTTGGGCAGCTCGCCCAGCCCCGGCGCCAGCGCGTCGAGCACGCTCTTGCCCGCGGGCAGCAGGACGGCGGACTCCGGGGCGAAGAGCACCGGGTCGGAGACCACCCGCACCACCAGGCCGCGCTCGTCGATCACGAACTCGGCTGCGCCGGCCTGGCCGGCGGCGGCGACCGCGGCCTCGAGGGCCGCGCGCGCCGCGGCGAGCTCGTCGTAGGCGGCCTTGGCCTCCGCGGCGGTCTGCTGGGCCTGCTGGGCGGCGGCCTCCTCGGCGGCCTTGGCCTCCGCGTCGGTCTGCGCCGTGCCGTCGATGGCGGCCTCCTGGGCCACCTGGACGGGCTTGAGCGGGCTGTCGTTCTCCGTCGGCGCGTCGATGGCGGCACCGTCGTTGAGGATGGTGACCGGCGCGCCGCCGCCCTCGCGGGCGCCCTCGGCGAAGGCGGTGAACTTCGCCGCGTCGATGGAGCTCATCGCGTACAGGACGACGAACAGCACGAACAGCAGCGTCATCATGTCGAAGCCGGAGACCAGCCACCGTTCGTGGTTCTCGTGCTCCTCGTGCTCCTCGTGCTTCTTGCGGCGCCCGCCGTGCCCGCCGTGCCCGTGCCCGCCGGCCTTGCTCATGCCGCCTCGCGCTGCTGCTCACTCGGCGGCACCAGGGAGGTCAGCTTGGCGCGCACGGTGCGCGGGCTGGTGCCCGCCTGGATCTCGGCGATGCCCTCGACGAGGAGCTCCATCTGGGCCGCCTGCAGCGCGCTGATGTAGGTGATCTTGGCGCCCATGGGCAGGAACCAGAAGTTGGCCGCCATGACGCCCCACAGGGTGGCGATGAACGCCGCGGAGACCATCGGGCCCAGCGCCTCGGGGTTGCTCAGGCTCCCCATGACGTTCATCAGGCCGACGATGCAGCCCAGGATGCCGATGGTCGGCGCGTAGCCGCCCATGTTGTTGAAGAACTTCGCGGCGACCTTGTCCTCGGTCTTCTTCGCGGAGATCTCGCCCTCGAGGATGCCGCGCAGGTCCTCGGGGTCGGTGCCGTCGATGCTCATCTGCAGGCCGCGCTTGAGGAACGGGTCCTCGATCTTCTTGACCTCGGCCTCCAGCGCCAGCAGGCCCTCCTTGCGGGCCTTCTCGGCGAGGGTGACCAGGACCTGGATCTGCTCGGTGGCCGGCGGCACCTTGCCCGGCAGCACGGCCATCTTGAACCAGCCGGGGATCTTCTTCAGGTCGCTCATCGCCTGGCTGGCCACGGCCGCGCCGAAGGTCGCGATGATGACCAGGACGATCGCCGGCAGGAAGATCAGCGAGGTCGGGTCGGCGCCTTCGAGGATCATGAAGACGAAGAACGCGATCAGGGAGATCGCGAACCCGATCAGGGTGGCGGGATCCACGGCTCAGCGCTCCTCTCGGCTCGGGAAGGGCACGACCGAGGCGTCCTCGGGGCCCTGCAGGTCGGTGGTGGTCGGCGGGCGGTAGTCCCCGCGGTCCATCTGGAAGGCGACGGCCTGGATGCCGGCCCGGTAGTCGCGGACCTCCCGCACGACCTGGTCGACGGTCTCGGTGACGACGTACTTGGTGTCGTCCCGCAGCGTGACCACGGTGTCGGGGTGGCCCTCCACGCGCTGGATCAGCTCGGCGTTGAGCACGAAGTGCTCGCCGTTGAGGCGCGTCAGACGGATCACGGGGTGGGCTCCTGGGGTCGGGGGCGACGACGGCCGGTGGCGGCGTCGTCGCCGTCGCACTGGTGTCATCGGGAGGTCGTGCGGAGTGCTTGAGCGGCCCGGTCACCCCGGTGGGGTGACCGGGCCGGTCATCAGCGCTTGAGCTGGACCAGGTCCTGGAGGATCTCGTCGGAGGTGGTGATGACGCGGCTGTTGGCCTGGAAGCCGCGCTGGGCGACGATCAGGCCGGTGAACTCCTCGGCCAGGTCGACGTTGGACATCTCCAGCGCGCCGGCGGTGAGGCTGCCGCGCCCGCCGGTGCCGGCGGCACCGATCAGCGGGTTCCCGGCGTTGCCGGCCGCGCGGAAGGAGCTGTTGCCGGCCTTCTCCAGCCCACCGGGGTTGGTGAAGGTGGCCAGCGCGAGCTGGCCGAGGGACTGCTTGAGCCCGTTGGAGTACGAGCCGACGATCGTGCCGTCGCCGCTGAGCGAGTAGCCCTGCAGCACGCCCATCGCCGAGCCGCTGTCCGGCGTGGTCTTGGCGGCGGCGTCGCTCTTGCCGCCGAACTGGGTGAGGTTCCCCAGGTCGACGGTCACCGGCCCGGCCGGCCCGGTCAGCGTGATCGGCGCCTGGCCGGCGGGCAGCGTGCCGTCGGCGTCGAAGGTGAGGGTCCCGGGGGTGGCGGCCAGAGGCGTCTGCGTGCCGCCGTAGGTGTCGACGAACGCGACCGCCCAGGTGTTGTCCGCCGGCTGCTTGGTCATCGTGATGCTGACCGCGTGGGCGTTGCCCAGCGCGTCGTAGACGTTGATCTGCGAGGTGACCGGGGTGGCCGACCCGCCGGCGGACAGGTTGCCGCCGAGCGCGAAGCCGGTCGTCGCCACCGGGGCGAGCACCTGGCCGGAGGGGATGCGCAGGTCGCCGATCGTGCCGTTGACGTCGACGGTGCCGTCGGGCCCGGCGGTCCAGCCCTGCAGCTTGGCGCCGTCGGGGGTGACCAGGTTGCCGACGCCGTCCAGGTCGAAGGAGCCGGCGCGGGTGAACAGGTTCTCGTTGCCCTGCTTGGTGACGAAGAAGCCGTCGCCGCTGATCATGAAGTCGCTGGCGCGGCCGGTGTTCTGGGTGGAGCCCTGGCCGAAGTTGGTGGTGATGCCGGCGACCTTGACGCCGAGGCCGACCTGCGCCGGGTTGGTGCCGGCGGTCTCGCCCTGCGGGGACGAGCCGTTGCGCAGCACCTGGGACAGGGTGTCCTCGAAGACGGTCTGGCTGCCCTTGAAGCCCACGGTGTTGACGTTGGCGATGTTGTTGCCGGCGACGTCGAGCTTGGTCTGGTGGGCGCGCAGGCCGGAGATGGCCGAGAACATGGAACGCAGCATGGGAGGACTCCTCGCGATCGGGGATCGGTGTGGTGGGCGGGCGGACGGCGCCGGGTCAGCGGGTGGTCACGTCGTGCTGGTCGGCGGCGTGCTCGCCGGGGGAGTGGTCGCGGGGGTGTCGACCTCGGGGACGGTGATCTCGGTGATCCGGCCCAGGGGCACGGCCTTGTCCCCGACGATCGCGCGGGGCTCGGAGCCGGTGGCGACGAGCACGGAGGAGACGGCGCCGGTCACGGTGGTCCCGGTGTCGTCGGTGTAGGCGACGTGCTTGCCGACCAGGGCGCCGGCGCTCAGCGAGCGCTGCAGGGTGAGCAGCTCGGCGTTCTGCGCGGCGATCTCCTCGAGCTTCTCCACCTGGGTGAAGGTCGCCGTCTGCGCCATGAACTCGCTGCTGCTGGTCGGGTTGCTCGGGTCCTGGAAGCGCATCTGGGCGACCAGGAGCTTGAGGAAGGTGTCCTTGCCCATCTGGTCGGCGCGGTCGGCGCTGGGGCTGGCGGTCTGCGTCGGGGTGCCGACGGATCCGGTGATCGGGGTGGTCATCGAGCGGCCTCCTGGTCAGACGCGGACGTCCACGCCGGACGACGTGGACTGCTCGGTGGTCGGGGTGCCGGTGGTCATCTGCTCGGGGGCGGCGCCCCACGCGCGGCCCCGGGGGGCCTGCTGGCCGGGCTGGCCGGCGGCGCCCTGCTGCCCGGCGCGGGCGTCCAGCAGCTGCTGCTGGGCCGAGCGCGAGCCGGGGCCGGAGTCGCCGGTGGCCGTGTCGACCTCGAGGGCGCTCAGCGACAGCCCGGCGCCCTCGAGGTCGCGGCGCAGGTCGGGCAGGGCATCGAGCAGGGCGTGCCGGCCGGCCTCGTGAGCACCGTGCAGCTTCAGGTCCAGGGAGCCGGCGGTGACGGTCACCGCGATGGTGACCGGGCCGAGGTCGTCGGGGGTGACGACGACGGTCATGGTCTGGCTGCCGTCGGGGGCGTTGCGCAGCACCGCGAGGTGCCGGCCCAGCTGGTCGGCCACGGGCGGCTGCGGCGCCGGTGCGGCCGGGGTGGCCGCGGTCGCCGGTGCCGTCGCGGTGGTCGAGGGGGCCGGCGCGGCGCCGCCCAGGCCGGACACCGGGTCGGTGTCGGCGCCGGCCGCGGGGACCTCGGCCGGCAGCGCGGCGGGCGCCGCCTGCTCACCCGGCGAGCCGTCGCCTGTGCCGGTGGACGTGCCCGCCCAGGCCGGGGGCGGGAGCAGGAGCACGGGCGCGTCGGTGGCCGGCGCTCCCGGTGCCGCGGCGGGCCCGGTCGCCGGTGCGGGCGCGGTGTCCGGGGCGGTGTCGAGGACGACGGTGAGGCCGGTCGCCGCAGCGTCCACGACGGCGGCCGGAGCGGTGGCAGGGGCGGTGACCGGCTGCGGGACGGCGGGCCCGGCGGGCAGGACCCCCGCCGGAAGCTCGGCGGCGGCCGGGGCCGGGACCGCGGGCGCGGCCGCGGGTAGGCCCGCGGCCGGGAGGTCGACGGCGACGGCACCGGCCGGGACGACGATCGCGGCGGCCGGGTCGGCGGGGGCGTCACCGGCCGGCCCGGTCGTCACCGGCGTCGCGGCGGCCAGCAGCGCCCACAGGCCGGGGGCGAGCGGGACCGGGACGGCGGTGGGCTCGGGCTCGCCGGACTCCGCGGTGTCGGCGGCGGCCGGGTCGTCCGCGGACGGGGTCCGGTCCGCCGGGTCGGACGCGGGGCGGTCGCTGCGCGGGCGGGCGGCGACGGCGTCGTCGGCCCGGGCCTCGCGCGGGGTGTCGCGGGTGGTCCGGAGGGCGCTGCCCAGCGCGTCGGCGAAGGCCGGTGCGTCCGCCGAGGGCGACGCCGCGGGGCGGGCGCCGGCGCGGGCCGCGGCCGGCACGGCGGGCAGCACGGTCGGGGTCGTCACGAGTAGGCCTCCGCGGCGTTGGTGACCTTCTGGACGTAGGACGTCGTCTCGGGGTACGGCGGCACGCCACCGGCGCGCTGCACGGCGCCGGGGCCGGCGTTGTAGGCGGCGAGCGCGAGCTCGGTGGTGCCGAACTGCTTCGTGAGGCTGCTGAGGTAGCGGGCCGCGCCGTCGATGGACGACGCCGGGTCGCTCGCGTCGACGCCCAGGCTCTTCGCGGTGGCCGGCATGAACTGCATGAGGCCCCGCGCGCCGGCCGGGGAGACCGCCGAGCTGTCGAAGCCCGACTCGGTCCTGGCCACCGCCGCCAGCAACGCGGGGGAGACCCCGTGCGCGGCGCCGGCCCGGGTGAACAGGTCGGCGTAGGGGACACCGGCGAGGCTGCCGCCGCTCGCGGGCGCCGCGGCGGACGCGCCGCGCACGCCGTCGGGCAGCACCCGGCGGATCAGCGTCGGGTCGCCGACGTCCTGCACCTGCACGACCTCGCCCTCCTGGGGCGCGGCGATCATCTTGCCGCCGCCGATGTAGATGCCGACGTGGTCGATCCCGGCGCGGGAGGAGGAGTGGTCGAACAGCACCAGGTCGCCGGGCTGGGCCTCGGCGAGGGAGGCGACCGGGCGGCCGGCGGTGGCCTGCTGGGCGGCGGTGCGCGGCAGGTCGATGCCGAGGTCGGCGTAGACCCGCTGGGTCAGCCCCGAGCAGTCCAGCCCGGAGGCGTCGGTGCCGCCCCACTTGTAGGGGACGCCGAGGTACTTCGTCGCCGCGCCCACGACCTCGGCGCCGGTGCCGGTGGCCTCGGGGCCCGTGGCGGTGGTGGCGCTCGCGGGGGCGGCGGTGGCAGTGAGCCCGGCGGCCGAGGCGGCGCTGGCCCATGACGAGCTGGGCGCCGCGGGCGCGGTGGGGAGGAAGCGGGCGTGGATCTGGTTGATCCGGGTCTGCACCGCGGCTAGTCCGTCCACGTCGTCTCCTCCTCCGTCGTCGTCCTGGTGTTGTGGGCGCCGGTGACCAGGTCGTCGATCGCCCGGGCCTCGGCCGCGTCGGCGGCTGCCTGCAGTGCGGACACGTGCCGCTCACGGAGGCGTTCCAGGCCCTTGGTGCGCTGCGCGGCGGCTGTCCACCGCGCCTGCACCAGTTCGGCCTGTTCCGCCCGGGCGAGCGCGAGTGCCCGTGCAGCAGACACATCGGCAGCCGCGGCGGCCGACGCGACCATCGCGGCGGCGAAGGCGCCGCCGGAGGCGTGTGCGGGCAGGGCGCGGCCGGTGAGGGCGGCGGCGTCACGCTCGGCCCGGTCGGCTGCCGCGGTGGCCTCCTGGGCCGCCTGGGCGGCCGCGAGGGCGGCGGCCCGCTCCTCGTTGCGCCGCAGGCGCAGCACCGGTTCCAGGCGGAAGGCCGGCTGCTTCACGGCGCGGGGTCCCCGGCGCCGGGAGTGCCGGGGCTCATGCGGCGGTGGCGAGGGCGTGCAGTCGGGCGAAGGCCTCCGGCGGCGGGGTGGCGTCCCCCACGGACTGCTGCAGGAACGCGTCGATCGCCGGCACCAGCCGGCGGGCGCGGTCGACGAGCGGGTCGGTGCCGGTCTGGTAGGCGCCGATCTCGATCAGCTCGCGCACGTCGCGCAGCGCGGCCATCATCCGGCGCACCTCGCGGGCGTCGGTCATCTGCGCACCCGGCACGATCGTGGTGGCCACGCGGGAGATCGACTCCAGGACGTCGATGGCCGGGAAGTGCCCCTGGGTGGCGAGCTTGCGGGTGAGCACCACGTGCCCGTCGAGGATCGACCGCGCGGTGTCGGCGATCGGCTCGTTGTGGTCGTCACCCTCCACCAGCACGGTGTAGAGCCCGGTGATCGAGCCGGTCGTCGACGTCCCGGCCTTCTCCAGCAGCCTGGGCATCATCGCGAAGACGCTGGGCGGGTACCCGCGGGTGGCCGGGGGCTCTCCCGCGGACAGGCCGACCTCGCGCTGGGCCATCGCGGTGCGGGTGATCGAGTCCATCATCAGCAGCACGTCGCGGCCCTGGTCGCGGAAGCCCTCGGCGATCCGGGTGGCCACGAAGGCGGCCTTGAGCCGCACGAGCGGCGGCTCGTCGGAGGTGGCGACGACGACGACGGTGCGCGCCATGCCCTCGGGGCCCAGGTCCTCCTCGAGGAACTCCCGGACCTCGCGGCCACGCTCGCCGATCAGCCCGATGACCCGGATGTCGGCGTCGGTGCCGCGGGTGATCTGGCTCATCAGGGTGGACTTGCCCACGCCGGAGCCGGCGAAGATGCCCAGCCGCTGTCCGCGCCCGATCGGGACGAGGGTGTCCAGTGCCCGGACGCCGGTGGCCAGCTGCCGGTCCACGCGGGCGCGGGTGAGCGCGTTCGGCGTCTCGCTGGTGAGGTCGACGAAGCTGGTCGAGCCGCCCAGCGGCGGGCCGCCGTCCATCGGGCGGCCGAGCCCGTCGAGCACCCGGCCGAGCAGGGCGGTGCCGACCGGCACCTGCAGCGGCATGCCGGTGGCACGCACGCGCGCGCCGGACCGGACGCCGGACAGGTCGCCCAGCGGCATGCAGGTCAGCCGGTCCTTCTGCACGGCGACGACCTCGGCCTGCAGCGGCCGCGGTCCGGTGGCGACCTCGACGAGGTCACCGACCGCGGCGGCGACGCCCTCGACGGTGAGGGTCAGGCCCATCGCGCCGGTGACCACCCCGGTGACCTGCGGCCGGGCGGCGGTGCGGGCCCGGGCCAGCAGTTCGGTGGCGGTCACGGCCGGAGCACCTCGCGCACGCGCTGGAACGCCGCGGACAGCTGGGCGTCGACCCGCTGGGTGCCGGCCTCGGCCAGCGCCCCGGCGCGCTCGACGGTCTCGTCGCCGACCACGGTGACCGACGCGGGCAGTCCGGCCAGCGCCTCGGCGGGGATCTCGGCGAGGTCGTCGGGGTGCAGCCGGACGCGCACCGGCGCGTCGGCGGGGCAGAGGGTGAGGGCGCGGCGCAGCGCGTCCATGCCGGGGCTGTCGGCGAGGGCGACCTCGCGACCGAGCAGCTCGCCGACCAGCAGCACGACCATGTCCAGCACGTCGTCGCGCATCGTGTCGACGACGGGGGCGGCGGTGGCGTCCAGGCGCTCGACGGCCGCGCCGACGGCGGCGGTGGCCGAGGCCAGCCGCCGCTCCCAGCGGGCCTGGACCGCGGCGAGCCGCTCCTCGGCGGCCTGCTCGGCGGCGCGGACGACGGCCTCGGCGGCGACCAGGCCCTCGGCGTGGCCGGCGGCCCAGCCGGCGCGGCGGGCCTCCTCGCGCAGCTTGGCGAGCTGCTCGGCGTAGACCTCGCCCAGCCGCAGCCCCACCCGGGTGGTGGAGGCGGCGTCGGCGCGGGCGTCGGAGTCCGGGACCGGCACGGGGGCGACCCGCACCGGCGTGGTCACCGGGGGAGCGGGCCGGGGCGCGGTGGCCGGAGCGGCCCCGCCGCGGGGGGCCGGCACCGGCTCGGTCGCCGGTGCGGCGCCGTCGGTGGCGGCGCGGGTGCCGGAGCGGCGTCCCCACGTCGGTGCCCCCTGGGCGGCCCGCTGGTACGGGACCGCGTCGGCGGCCGAGGCGCCGCGCAGGAGCAACGTCTCACGCGACGAAGTCATCGTCCCCGCCGCGCGAGATCGTCAGCACGCCCTGCTCCTCGAGCACGCGGATGACCGCGACGATCTTGGCCTGGGCCTCCTCGACCGTGCGGGTGCGCACCGGGCCGAGCAGCTCGATCTCCTCGAGCAGGTTCTCCCCGGCGCGCTCGGAGAGGTTGCGGACCACCTTGTCCCGGACGTCCTGCTTGACGCCCTTGAGCGCGGTGGCCAGGTCGTTGGCCTCGACGTCGCGCAGCACCAGCTGCAGCGACCGGTCGTCGATGGTGACGATGTCCTCGAAGACGAACATCTGCGAGCGGATCCGCTCGGCGAGCTCGGGGTCGCTCTTCTCCAGCCACTCGAGGATCGAGCGCTCGGTGGGCCGGGAGGAGCGGTTGATGATCTCGACGAGGGTCTCCACGCCGCCGACGGTGGCCATGTCCTGGTAGGCCAGCAGCGACCCCATCCGGCGGCCGAGCTCCTCCTCGACCATCCGGACCATCTCCGGGGCGGTGCGGTCCATCATCGCGATCCGGTAGGCCACGTCGGCCTGCTGGTCCGGCGGGAAGCCCGAGAGCACCTCGGCCGACTGCGGTGCCGGGAGGTGGGCGAGCACCAGGGCGACCACCTGCGGGTGCTCGTCCTTGAGGAAGGTGACCAGCTGCCGGACGTCGCTGTTGCGCAGCGAGGCGAAGGGCAGCTCGGTGTAGACGACGTTGAGCCGGGAGAGGATGCCGTCGGCCCGCTCCTCGCCGAGGCCCGCGGCGAGCACCTCGCGGGCGAACTCGACGCCGCCGGTGCCGACGAAGCGCCGCGCGTTCATCAGCGTGTGGAACTCCGACAGGACGTCGTCGACGTCGCCGGCGTCCACGCCCTGCAGGCGCATCAGCTCGCCGGTGAGCTTCTCCACCTCGGAGGGGCGGAGCTGGGCGAGCACGGCGCCGGCCTCGTCCTTGGACAGCTGGGCGAGGAAGACCGCCGCCTTGCGCAGCCCGGGCAGCTCCTTGCGCGGGACCGCGATCTGGGCGGTCCGGGCCGGGGCCGCGGCGGCCTGCTCGATGCTGGCGATGCTCACTGCTCAGTCCTCCTGTCGCTGGACGCCCGCGGCGTCCCTCTCTTCCATCGGCAGTCCGGGACGCCGATGGGCCGGGTCCTGACGGACCCGGCCCCGGCGTCGGGGGTCACTTGGACTCGGCGAACCAGCCGCGCAGCATGGTGGCGACCTCGTCGGGACGGTCGCTGACCATCTCGGAGATCTCGCCGCGGACCTTCTCGCGCTGCGCGTTGGCCAGCTGGGCGGCCCGGTCGTCGAGCTCGGGGTCGCGGATGCTCTCGACCTGGATGCGCTCGTCGTAGAGCGGCTCGTCGTCCTCGAGCTCCTCGTACTCCTCGCGGTTGCGCCGCGAGCGGAGCCAGACGACGAGGACCAGCAGGGCGATGCCCAGGGCGATGCCGCCGGTCTTGATCATCGACCACATCTGGGCGGAGGCCTCGGCCTCGCGCTCGGCGGCGAGGTCGGCGGCGGCCTGCTCGGCGGCCGTGGTGTCGAACGCCATCACGGCGACCTGGATGGCGTCGCCGCGGGCGGGGTCGAGCCCCACGGCGGTGCTGACCAGGTCCTGCACCTGCTGCTGGTTCAGCGCCCCGGCCGCGGCCTGGTCCAGGGCCACCGAGACGGTGAGCCGCTGGGTGGCGCCGGGTGCGGCGGTGACGGTCTCGACGGTCTTGTCCACGGCGTTGTTCGACGTGGTCGAGGTCTTGTCGTAGGCGGAGTCGCCGCCGGCCTGGCCGGCGGTGTCCTCGGCGCCCAGCACGCCACCGACGGCGCCGGCGGTGCCGGTGTACGTCTCGGTGGTGTTGGTCTCCGACAGCGCCGGGGTGTCCGGGTTGTAGCTGTAGCTCTCGGTGGTGGTGTCGCGCTTGGAGAAGTCCAGGTCGGCGCGGACCGAGACGACCGACTTGCCGGGCCCGAGGACCGGGTCGAGCACCTTCTGCGCGTTGGCGGCCAGCCGGGCCTCCTGGGCCTGCTCGGCCTCGGCCTGGGCGTCGCCGGAGGCGCCACCGGCGGTCTCGCCGGCCGCGGACAGGACGGCGCCGGTGGAGTCGGCCACCGTCACCGACTCCGGGGTCATGCCCTGGATGCTGGAGGAGACCAGGTGGGTGACCGCCTGGATCTGCTCCCCGGCCAGCCGGGTGCCCGGGGCCAGGTCCAGCAGCACCGAGGCGGTCGGCTCGCCCTCGTCGGTGGCGAAGACGTCGTCCTTGGGCATCGCGACGTGCACGACCGCCGACCGGACGCCGTCCAGCGCCTTGAGGGTGCTCGAGAGCTCGCCCTCCAGCGCCCGCTGGTAGGACACCTGCTGCTGGAACTCGCTGGTGGTGATGCCCTGCTTGTCCAGCAGGGAGTAGCCGGTCTCGTTGCCCTCGGGCAGCCCCTTGCCGCTCATCGCCAGGCGCAGGTCGTAGACCTGGTCCTGGGCGACCATGATCGTGCCGCCGCCGTCGGCCAGCTGGTAGGGCACGCCCTGCGCGGTGAGCTCCTCGACGATCGCCGAGGCGTCGGCCGAGGCCAGGTTGCTGAACAGCGGCGACAGCGTCGGCGCGGTGATCCAGCGGGTGAAGACGAAGCCACCGAGCAGCAGGCCGGCCAGCAGCAGGCCGATCACGATCTTCTGCCCGATGCTGATCGTCGCCAGGAGCGTCTTGACCCGGTTCATCGGGCCGACGAGGGCAGCGGGCATCAGACCGGCATCCTCATGATCTCGGTGAAGGCGGCGACCGCGGAGTTCTTCAGGGTCACCACGGTGTCGGTGGCCAGCCGGGCCTCAGTGCTGGCGATCATGTAGTCGTGGGCGTCCTGCAGGTCGCCGGTGGCGGCCTGCAGCGCCAGGCTGTCGACGTTGCCCTGCACCGCGTTGAGCTGGTCGATCTGGCCGGTGAGGATGTCGGCGAACCCGCCGTCGCCCGCGGCCGAGGTGGCCGAGGGGCTCATCGAGACGCCGGAGACGCCCGACGTGCCGTCCAGGTTCGGGGTGGGGATCCCGCCGGTGAGGGCGGAGATGGCACCGATCGGCGAGGTCATGGTCAGCCCTTCCCGAGCTGCAGGGCCTGCTGGTAGGCCTCGGTGGCGCTCTTGATGGTGGCGAGGTTCGCCTGGTAGCCGCGCTGGGCCATGAGCAGCTGGGTCATCTGGTCCCCGAGGTCGATGTCGGGGTAGCGGACGTAGCCCTCGGCGTCGGCCATCGGGTTGCCCGGCTCGTAGACCATCCGGCCCTCGGCCGAGCCGAGCTCGGTGCGCGCGACGCGGACGCCGCCCTCGCCGGAGCCGTAGTCGACCGCCTGGGCGACGACCATCCGCTCCTGGAAGGCGTCCTCCCCGGCCGGGTTGACGGTGTTGATGTTGGCGATGTTGTCCGAGACGGCGTCCATCCACTTGCGGTGGACGAACAGCGAGGACCCGGCGATGCCCAGGGTGTCGAAGGCGGCCACGTCACTGCGTCCTGAGGGCCGAGCGCAGCAGCGCGTACTTGCCGTCGAGGGCGTTGAGCGACAACTGGTACCGCAGGCCGGTCTCGGTGGCGATCACCGTCTCGGTGTCGAGGTTGACGTTGTTGCCGTCGGTGCGGGTCGGGTCCAGCGAACGGCTCGCCGAGGACCGGCCGACCACGGGGGTCTCGCCGTTGGCGACGGCGTTCTGCAGGGCCGACTCGAAGTCCACGCGGCCGGCGAGGAAGCCGGGCGTCTGGACGTTGGCGATGTTGTCGGCGGTCACCCGCTGGCGCTGCTGGAGTCCGGTCAGGGACGCGTGCAGCGCGGTCATGGTCGAGTCGGTGATGATCACCGGGCGCTCGGCAGGGAGCGACGGAGCACGGGGGTTCCTCCGGGTACGGCGGGACGCGCGCCCAGGGGGTCCTGGGAGCGAGGGGCCGCCGATCCGTGGCGAGTGGTGCGTTCCGTGCTCCGCTGTTCTCGGCAGTCGGTGAGCCGGACATGACCACATGCACCCGATCGGATGCACGCAGTCACAGAACGCACACGTCCCCCGGGGCAGAAGTGGCCACTTCTGCCCCGGGGGACGGGGGAGTGCTGGTGGTGCGGGTGGGGGTTACAGGGCCCGGTCGATGAAGGAGGCGACGGGGCGGGTCGGCGCGTAGGACATCCGGGCGGCGACGTCGCGCTGCTTCTGCGACTGGGTGATCCGCTCGACCAGGGCCTCGGCGACGGCCAGCTGGTGCTGCAGCAGCCGGGCGGCGCGCTCGCGCAGGTCGTCGGGCAGCGGGCCGAGGTTGCTCGGCGGGACCCAGTCGGTGGACCGGCGTCCCCAGGTGGCGATCTCCTCGGCCCGGCCGCGGGCGAGGGTGGCCTCGGCCTCGACCAGGTCGCCCTCGAGGGCGTCGAGCACGGCCGGCCAGTTCCGCGCCTCGCCACGCGGGGAGGGGGAGTCCCCCACCCGGTTGCGGGGAGCGGAGCCCGCGGTCATGCCGGGCTCGAGGCGAGGGAGGCGGCGGCCTCCCGCCATGCGTCGCGCAGCGGCTCGACGATCTTGCGGCAGTCGGCGACGACCCGGACGCTGCCCTTGACGTTGGCGCGCATGAGCTCGGTCAGCAGCCAGGTGTACAGCGCGGCCAGGCGGGGTCCGCCGTCCCAGATGTCGACCCGCAGGCTGGCCTGCAGCTCCAGGACGATCTCCTGGGCGTGCTGCAGCTGCTCGTTGGCGGCGGAGCGGTCGCCGACCTCGAGCGCCCGCTCGGCGCGCTCGAGGTCGAGGGCCAGCCGGTCGTAGAGCATCACGAGAAGGCGCTGGGGGGAGGCGGTGGTGACCGTGTCCCCCATGTAGCGGGCGCGGAGGGAAGCTGCGCTCATCGGTGGATCTCTCCTCGGGTGTCGAGCAGGACGGTGGGAGGGGGCTGGGTCACTTGGACGACTTCGACCAGCTGGGCAGGGTCGAGAGCTGCGAGGCGAGCCAGTTCGACTGGTTCTGCAGGGTGCCCAGCGCGGTCTCCATGGCGGTGAACTGCCGGGTCAGTGTGTTCTTGCGCAGCGCCAGGCGCAGGTCCCAGTCGGCGATCCGGCCCTCGATGTCCTTGGCCTGGGCGTCCTCGCTCTTGGCCAGCAGGGTCAGCGTGCCGGTGGTGGTGTCGCTGGCGTTCCTGCCGATCTCGGCCAGCCGCCCGGCGATCCCGGTGACGGCGGCGACGTCGTCACCGCCACCGACGGCGTTGTCGGCGCCGAGGCCGGCCGGTGTGCCGGCGAACAGCCGCTGGACCAGGCCCGGGTCGGCCTTCATCGCGGCGCTGAACTTGGCCGAGTCGAAGGCGATCGAGCCGTCCTTGTTCAGCTGCAGCCCGGCGGCGGCCGCCGAGCCGTCGGCGCCGACCGCGGAGGAGACCGCGCTGAGGATCTGGGTCGACAGCTGGCGGAGCGTGCTGTCGCCCTTGAGCGTGGCCGTGGCGCTGGTGGCCGAGGTGTAGGAGGTGATCGTCGACAGCACGCCGTTCGCGGCGGCGATCAGCGACGACACGTTGCCGGTGACGCTGTCCTGGTCCTTGCCGACCGCGACGGTCACCGACGTGCTGGGGTCGGCCTTGGAGACGGTGACCGAGACGCCGGGGACGAGGTCGGCGAAGGTGTTGGTCGACGACGTGGCGACGAAGCCGGCGCCGAGGTCGAGCTCGGCGTCCCGGGCGGTCGAGGTGCTGGTGAAGGTGCGGGTGTTCGCCGGCGTCGTGGCGTCGGCCGGGAAGGGGCTCTCGACGGTGAAGCCACCGGCGACGCCGGTGGCCGTCGAGGTGAGCTGGAGCCGGTAGCCCGACCCGACGTTCACGGCGGCGGCGGTGACACCGGTCTTGCTGGCGTTGATCGCGGCGACGGCGTCGGCGAGGGTGGCGTCGGCGGCGAGCGGGATGGACACGGCGTCGCCGGACGCGGGGTCGATGGTGATGGAGGAGGCCCCGTAGGCCTCCTTGGCGTTCGCCCAGGTGGCGCCGCTGCTCAGGTACGCCTGCGGCGTGGCCAGGGAGGTGACCGAGAAGGTGACCGAGCCTGCGGCGGCGGTCGTGCCGGCGGTGGCGGTCACCGTGGTCGAGGAGCTGGTCGCCTTGTTCGCGCCCCAGGTCGCGTTCTTGGCGAGGTTCTCGGCGGCGGTCTTCAGGGCGTCGAAGCGGGTGTTGACGGCGCGGTAGGCGGCGGCGTCGGCCTGCGTCGCGGTGAGCTTGGTCTTCAGCAGCGTCTGCGGGTTGGCCTCGACCTGCATGAGCTGGGAGATCAGGGTGCCGGTGTCCATGCCCGAGATCAGGCCGGTGCTCAAGCTCATGCCTGCCATGTCGCTGCCTCCTGCTGCTGGGCCGGACGGGTCGTGCTGCGGTCGGGGACTCGCGGAGCGCAGTGAGGGGGGAGGCCGAGGCCTCCCCCCTCACTGGTCGATCAGGTCGTGCCGGTGGATCAGCCGAGCAGCTTCAGGATGCCCTGCGGAGCCTGGTTGGCCTGGGCCAGCATGGAGGTGCCGGCCTGGGTCAGGATCTGCGTGCGGGTGAAGTTGGTCATCTCCTGGGCCATGTCGGTGTCGCGGATGCGGCTCTCCGACGCGGCCAGGTTCTCGACCGAGACGTTCAGGTTGTTGATGGTGTGCTCGAAGCGGTTCTGGAGGGCACCCAGACCGGCGCGAGCGGTGGAGACCTGCGAGATGAAGCCGTCGATCATCCGCACCGACGCCTGGGCGTTCTCGGCGGTGTCGAACGCCAGCCCACCACTGAGGGCGGAGCCCGCGGCGCCGGCGCCGAGGCCGGCACCCGGGGTGGCGTTGGCAGCCGTCGTCAGGGTGCCGCCGTTGAGGGCGGACACGGTGATGCCGGTGCCGCCGCCGTTGGCGTCCTTGTTGACGGTGACCGAGAAGTTGGCCGCGAACGCCTTGTCGGCGCGCAGGGCGGAGGCGAACTCCTCCACGCTGGCGAAGCCGGCGGTGGTGTCGCTGCCCAGGGTGTCGTCCAGGACGCCGGTCGTCACGGTGGTGACGACGCCGTCCTTCTCCACGGTGAAGCTCTTCGCCGCGGTGGTGAGGTCGGCAGCCGCCAGGGAGGCGATGTCGAACTTCGTGCCCGTGGTGGTGAGCGAACCGCCGTTGAGGGTCTGGGCGATGTTCTTGACGTTCGCACCGGACAGGTTGACGGCGATCTGGCTGTCGGCGTTGCCGTCGGCGCCGACCTGGAACTTGAGCTCCGGGGCGGAACCGTCGAGCAGCTTCGTGCCGTTGAAGTTCGTCGAGGCCGAGATCCGGCCGAGCTCCTTGACGAGGCTGTCGGACTCGGTCTTGATGTTGGCGCGGGCCTCGGTGTTGTTCGAGTCGTTGCCGGCCTGGACGGCGAGGTCACGGACGCGCTGCAGGATCGAGTGCACCTCGGTGAGCGCACCTTCAGCCGTCTGCACGACCGAGATGCCGTCCTGGGTGTTGCGGACGGCGACCTTGAGGCCACCGATCTGCGAACGGAGGCCCTCGGAGATGGCCAGGCCCGCAGCGTCGTCGGCGGCGCGGTTGATGCGGAAGCCGGAGGACAGCTTCTCCAGCGACTTGTTCATCTGGCCGTCGGTGACGGACAGGTTGCGGTACGAGTTCATCGCCGCGATGTTGTTGTTGACGCTCAGACCCATGATGTTCCTCCGTGGAAGTGGGCTTCTAGGTGAACCCGCTGCATCCGTGCTGCGGGGCGTGCAGTTGAGTTGTCGGCGGGACGGGGGAGGTCCTTGAGCCGAGCGGCAGCTTTTTCTGCCGGCTCCCTCACGCGGGTTGGGGCGAGGTCTCCCAGCCGGCCCCGGGCCAGCTGTGCTGGCGCACCCGCGCGGTGACCGGGCGCGGTGCGGCGGGCTCGGGGGCGCGGGCGGCGGGGACCCGGGGGGCGGCCTGCCGGCCGGCGACCCGGTCGATGTAGGCCCGCTGCTGGTTGCGCGCCCGCACGCCGCCGTCGGCCGGGACCGCGGTGCCGTCCCACATCTCGCTCATCGCGGCGTGCAGCAGGGTCAGCGCCCGGGCGCGCATCTGGGACACCCGGGAGAGGGTGACGCCGAGGGAGTCCGCGATGTCGGTCAGTGATTCGTCACCGAAGAAGTTGCGCTCGACGACCTCGTCGAGCCGGTCGGGCAGCGCCCGGATCGCCTCGTGCAGGTGCCGGGCCCGCTCACCGCGCAGGAGGGCGCGCTCGGGGGAGTCGCCGGTGTCCGGGAGGTCCAGCGTCCCGCCGTCGGTGCCGACCTCGGCGTCGATGCTGACCATCACCGCGCGGTGCACGTCCAGGTGCAGCGAGTCCAGCTCGGACCGGGCGACGCCGAGGCTGGCGGCCAGCTCCTCCTTGGTCGGGGGCCGGCCCAGGCTGATGGTGAGCGCGTCGGCGGCGGCGTCGGTGCGCCGGGCCGCGGCCCGCACCGAGCGGCTGGCCCAGTCGCCGGAGCGCAGCTCGTCCAGGACGGCGCCCTGGAGGCGGGGGAGGGCGTAGGTGGCGAACGTGGCGCCCGCGGCCGGGTCGAAGCGGCGGGCGACCTCCACCAGCGCGATGTGCGCGCAGGAGAGCAGGTCGTCCCGGCTGACGTGGCTGGGCAGCGAGATGCGGGAGGCCACCGCGTTGACCGCGAACTGTGCCAGCGGCAGATGGGTGGTCACCAGCGCGTCGACGTCGGTCGGTCGATCGAGCACGGCGGAGCGGGCTGGGGTCACGGCCCCTTACTCGGCGGACCGGGGGCTCCACCGGACCGGGGGCGGGCACAAATCTGTGCGCACCCGATCTCGGCTTGACCGGGCCCGGCGGGATGCCGATGGAACGTCGACAGCGCCCGCCGGACCGGCGGGCCACAGGCCTGCACCCCCGGGCTGCACATGACGACGGAAGGGCCGGCATGGACCACCAGCACCTGTCGACACTGCTGTGGCGGGAGCAGGAGCTGCTCGACCTGCTGCTGTTCAAGGCAGAGGAGAAGCAGTACCTCATCCTGACCGGCAAGAGCCGCTGGCTGGCCCGGATCGCGCACGAGATCGAGGTGGTCCTCGAGCAGCTGCGCACCCTGGAGGTGGAGCGCGCCGCGGCCACCGAGCAGATCGCCGGCCGGCTGGGCCTGGAGGCCAACCCCTCGCTGCGCAGCCTCGCCGACTCGGCCCCCGCGCCGTGGAACGACCTGTACGCCAAGCACCACGAGGCGCTGCTGGTCCTGGTGGGGGAGCTGCGCGGGCTCTCCGACGCCAACCGCGAGCTCATCGAGAGCGGCCTGGCCGTCATCAACGACGCGCTGTCCACGACCCGCCCGCCCAGCGCCGCCGGCACCTACACCCAGTCCGGACGGGCGGCCGGCAACGCCTACCGCTCGGTCACCCTCGACGGTGCCCTGTGAGCGCCGCGGTGCGTGACCTGACCAGCGTCGCCGCCCTGCGGGTGCAGGCGACGAACGCCAGCGAGGAGTCGAAGTGAGCACGTTCTCCGGTCTGAACACCGCGACCACGGCGCTCTGGGCGCAGCAGCGCGGCCTGGACGTCACCGGTCAGAACATCGCCAACGTCAACACCGTCGGGTACTCCCGCCAGCGGGCCGAACTGCAGTCGGTCGGCGGCAACGCCGTCCCGGCGATCTACGCGGTCAGCAACCAGATCGGCCAGGGCGTGGACGCCGACACCGTCATCCGCATCCGGGACGCCTTCCTGGAGGGGCGCGGACAGGTCGAGAGCGCGGCCACCGCCTCGCTGACGGTGCGCGACGACACCCTCAGCCAGATCGAGCAGGCCTTCCGTGAGCCCGGCGAGACGGGCATCCAGGCGAAGCTGACCAGCGTCTTCACCGCCTGGGGCGACGTGGCCAACCACCCCCTCGAGGACGGCGCCCGGACGGCGGTGCTGCAGAAGACGGCGACGCTGGTGGCCGAGCTGCACACCACGAGCGCCAACCTGGACAAGCAGTGGGGCCAGACCCGCGACAGCCTCGACGTGCTGGCCCAGGACGTCAACGCCACGGCCACCTCGATCGCCGAGCTCAACACCGCGATCAAGCGCGCGACGCAGCAGGGCCTGTCGGTCAACGAGCTGGCCGACAAGCGCGACGGCCTGGTCATGGAGCTGGCCACGGCGATCGGCGCGACGTCGTCGCCGGGTTCCGACGGCCAGGTCAACGTGGTCGTCGCGGGGGCGACGCTGGTGTCGGGCGACTCGGCCGTCGGCCTCCGGGTGATCGGCGCCATCGGCGCCGACGGCGCCCAGACCGACCCGCCCCGGTTCGTGACCGTCACCGGCGGCACCGCCGTGGCCGTCGGTGGCACGGCCGGCGGGAAGCTGCAGGCGCTCACCGAGACCATCCCGCGCTACCAGGGCGAGCTGGACGCAGTGGCCGTCACGCTGGCCGAGCAGTTCAACACCGCCCACGCGCTGGGCTACGACAAGGCCGGCAACCCGGGCAAGCCGGTGTTCGGCGACGCCGCCCCGCCGGCGCCGGTCGACCTCACCAAGGTCACCGCGGCCAACCTGACCCTGCGGATCACCGACACGGCCGAGCTCGCCGCCGCCTCGGTGGCCCCGATCGGTGGCAGGGCGTCCGCCGACAACGGCGCCGCGACGGCCATCGGCAAGCTGCAGAGTGCGCCGGGCGGCGCCGCGGTGGCCTACCGCAAGCTGATCGTCGCGCTCGGCGTCGAGGCCTCGGTCGCCACGAGCAACCTGAAGACCCAGACGGTGGTGGCGGCCCAGGTGGACGCCTCCCGCGAGTCCGTCTCCGGGGTCAGCATCGACGAGGAGATGACCAACATGCTGCAGTTCCAGCACGCCTACTCCGCCGCCGCGCGGATGATCACGGCGATCGACGAGACCCTCGACGTGCTGATCAACCGCACCGGCCGAGTGGGGCTGTGACCTGATGCGGATCACCCAGCGCTCCCTGGCGGTCACCAGCCTGCAGGGCCTCAACCGCAACATGGACGCGATCTCCAAGCTGCAGGCCCAGCTGACGTCGGGCAAGACGATCAACAAGCCCTCCGACGACCCGACCGGGACCAACGCCGCGATGCAGACCCGGCAGGAGCTCGCCGGCGCCGTCCAGTACGCCCGCAACATCAGCGACGGCCTCGGGCAGCTCGACGCCACCGACTCCGCGCTGCGCAGCATGATCAACCAGGTGCAGCGGGTGCGGGACCTGACGGTCCAGGCGTCCAACGCCGGTGCGCAGTCCCCGGCGTCGCGCTCGGCCGTGCAGGTCGAGGTCGTCGGTCTCCGCCAGAGCCTGATCGGCCTGGCCAACACGACCGTGCAGGGGCAGCCGCTGTTCGGCGGCGTCACCAGCGGCTCGGCCGCCTACGACACCACCGGCGTGTACCAGGGGTTCGGCGGGACGAGCACCGTCCCGGTCATCCCGGTCACCAGGCAGGTGTCGGAGGAGGACTCGATCCGGGTCGACATCACCGGTCCCGAGGCCTTCGGCGAGACGCGGCCGGCCATGACGGACGCGGACGGGAGGACGGTCCCGGCCACCCGCGATCTGTTCACCCTCGTCGCCGACATCGCCGACCACGCCGTGTCGGACCCCGACGCACTGGCCGGTGACCTGCGCGACCTGGACCTGGCGCTGGACCGGATGACCAAGGCCGCCGCCGACATCGGCAGCCGGACCAACCGCATCGAGACGGCCAAGCAGGTGAACGCGGACCTGCAGCTGTCGCTGACCAGCCGGTCGGCCGACATCGAGAACGTCGACCTGGCCAAGACGATCATGAACCTGACCATGCAGCAGACCGGCTACGAGGCCGCGCTGGGCGCGACGGCCAAGGCCATCCAGCCCACGCTGCTGGACTTCCTCCGCTGATCCCCGGGCAGGGGCCACCGTTTCGCGGCGGCCCCTGCCGAGAACAGAGCTGGAGCGCCGACCGCCCGGGTGGTGGTGCTCCCGTCCCGCCGCAGCGGCGGGGCACGCCACGGACGGCCCACACGAACCCATGGAGGGGTACCCATGCTCACTCTCACCCGCAGCGTCGGCGAGAGCATCCGGATCGGCGAGGACATCGAGGTCTACGTCGTCGAGGTGCGCGGCGGCACCGTGCGCCTGGGCTTCAAGGCGCCGCGCGAGGTGGCCATCCACCGCGAGGAGGTCTACCGCCAGATCGCGGAGGCGAACAGCCTCGCGGCCGAGGTCGCAGCCGACGCCCTGAGCGCGTTGGCAGCATTCGCTCCAGCGTCGGAGCCCGCGACTAGCAAAGAATGACATGAACGCGGTCGATCCGACTCAATAGTCGTTCACCTCAGTTGCCACAGTAGTCACAGGACGGCGAGTCTCGCCGTCGGACCGTTCGTCAGTGCGCAACTCTTCCCCCACAGCGCCACCGCTACTGGGGGAGAACGACATGGCACTCAGCGCACTTGCACCGACCGCCGCCGGCATCGACCTGCGGATCGAGGAGTCGGCTGCCGACGGCTTCGGCTCGGTCGAGGCCGTCGGCGGCGACGTCGACGCGCTGGGCCCGGCCTGCACGGAGTCCGAGTGGGCCGAGACCGTGGTCGTCCACGTGCAGCTCCGCCCCCGTCGCTCCGGCACCCGCCGCTGCCTCGCCGCGCTGTCGGCGCTGGCCGCGCGGCACGAGCAGGTGTCCTTCTCCCTGACCGGCCTGTCCGGCGACGACCGCGTCGTGCGGGTCACCGTCGGCGTCGAGCTCGGCCCGCGCGAGCTGATCGCCAAGTTCTCCGACCAGGCGCAGGCCGCCTACGCCTTCGTCGACGGTCTCTTCACCGACCTGTACGACTTCATGCCGGTCTACGTCGCCGAGCCCAGCGCCGCCGAGCGGACCGCCGCCGCCGGCGTCCTCGAGGCCGCCGAGGCCCCGCGCGCCCGCGCCGCCGCCCCCCGGGCCGCCGCGCCGCGCATCCCCTCCCCGCGCACCCCCGTCGACGAGGCCACCACGCCCCGGGTGCCCGTCCTCGCCTGACCGCCGCGCGCCGTCCCGCGGCGCCGCACCTGCACCTGACCACCCCGCCCGCCTGCACTTCCCCTCAGGAGGACCCGGTGTCCGAGTTCGTCACCGCACAGCCCACCGTCCCGACCACGTCCACCGCCCCCGCCGGGCTCGCCGCCGCGGGCGCCCCCGAGGAGCGCCGCACCCGCGAGCCGCTGGTCTTCGGTGGGATCCCCGAGGCCGACGGCTGGGCACTGGCCCCCATCACCCCGCGCGACCGCGTGCACTTCCGCACCGACCGTGAGCTGCCGCTGGCCGAGTTCCGCGCCGCCTTCCCCGCCGACGTGACCGTCACCTACGACGAGGGCGACGGTCTCTACCGGGTCGACGGGAAGCCGGGCACCGGTGACGAGCTGGCCGGCCTGACCCGCGCCTGGTGCGCGACCCACGGGTACGCGACCGTGGGCCTGCGCCCGGAGAGCGGTGTCCGCCGCCGCGCGCCGCGCGACCTGCCGCCGGCCTTCCTCGACGGGCTCTGCCGGCACTACTGCCGGGTCAGCCTCAAGCGCCTGCAGCGGAACATGAGCACGATCCGGCTGCACCTGCCCGACAACGACGACGTCGACCAGCAGATCGCCGAGTGGGTGCTGAAGGCGGTGTCGCAGTACGACGAGGCCAAGGGCGTCCCCTTCGGCGCCTTCCTGGCCACCCAGCTGTCGAAGTGGGTGCACGACCTGGGCCGCAACGCCTACGGCCGCACCGCCGCCGACACCGAGAACAAGCAGCAGAAGGCCATCGCCGCCTTCACCGCCGAGCACCAGCGCCGGCCCAGCGAGAAGGAGCTCGCCGCCTACATGGGGCAGAGCGTCGCCACGCTGCGCCGCAACTCCCAGACCGTCGCGACCCTCAACGGGCTGCGCAACCTGCAGTCGCTGGACGGCGGGGCCGACGCGGTCGAGTTCGTCGTCCCCGACAGCGCCGAGGTGCCCGACGAGATCATGGGCGAGGCCGAGCAGACCCTGCTCTCCCACGCGCTGACCGCCGCCTGCGCGCCCGACCCGACCGCCCGCCGCGACCAGCGCGCCGCGCAGCCCAACGTGCTCGGCTGGGCCACCTGGTACCTGACGACCTGGGGCGGGCAGACCAAGACCCAGCTCTCGGCCGACCTGAACACCTCGGTGCGCAACATGAACGTGCACGCCGACCGCGCCGAGCAGGCGCTCAAGGCCCGCCTCGCCGAGCTCGGCGGCTGACCGCCACCCCTTCCCCCCGGCCGCCCCCGGCCGCCGAGATGGCCATCCCGGTGGTGCTCGGACCGGTTCTGCCGGACACGCCCAGCGCCCCGGACCGCCTCGGCGGGCCGGGGCGCTGTCGCGTCCGGGGTGGGGAGAAAAGAGTCGTTGCACGGGTCCACCCGGGCTCCGACCTGCCGATATCCCTGGTGTGACCACGCCGGACCGCTCCCGCCGCCCCGCGGGACGGACCGGGACGACGGCCGGTCCGCCGCGGCTCCCGGTGCGCCCGGGGGACCGCCGGCCGGCGGTGTCGTCGTGAGCGTCCCGCCGGCCGCCGAGCCGGACCAGGTCGTGCTGATGCCTCACTGGCTGACCGCCGCCGACCGGCTGGAGGTCGAGCGCGCCGTCACCGAGGCGCTGGGCCGCGGTCCGGTGCACACGGTCGCCGCCATCCACCTCGGCGACGTCCTCACCGAGCTGCACGTGGCCGCCGCGCGCGAGGTCGTCTGGCCCGCGCCGGTCGCCCGCGTCCGGCTGGCGACCGGGTGGGGCGCCGACGTCGTCCCCGTCCGGCTGTCGGCGCTGGAGCTGGCCAGCGTGCTCTCGCTGCCCGGCCTGGC
Organism: Modestobacter sp. SSW1-42; assembly: GCF_046635825.1. NCBI lineage: Bacteria > Bacillati > Actinomycetota > Actinomycetes > Geodermatophilales > Geodermatophilaceae > Modestobacter > Modestobacter sp. SSW1-42. The sequence continues at coordinate 58,761 of NZ_JBISCA010000001.1, forward strand.
CCCGGTCGCCCGCGCGGCGCTGACCGGTGGGCGCAGCGCGTGAGCGAGACGCTCTTCGGCGCCCCGGCGGGCCTGTTCGCGCGGCTGGACCGCACCCAGGTCCGGACACCGGACCTGCGGGCCGCGATCACCGCACTGGGACCGACCGACCTCGACCCCGGGCTGCGGCTCGACGTGTTCGAGGGCACCGGCACCGGCCCGATGCTGGTGCTCGAGGAGGCCGGCCGCCGCACCCGCGTGCTGCTGGGCGAGCTCGCCGTCCAGATGACCCGGTCCCGCGTCGCGGCCACCCCCGAGGGGGTCGGCGCCGCGCTGGTCGCCTGGCTGGGGCGTCGCCCGGTGCCCGACGAGGTCGCCGCGCGCACCGGCATCGCCCTGCTCGACTGGTCCGACCCCCTGCAGACCGTGCTCGGCTGGCGGGTGGCGGTCACCCGCGGCGCGTTCGTCGTCTCGTGGCGGCCCTCGCGCGACGCCTCGCTGCCGCTGGTGCACCAGGTCCGCTCCGCGGCGCTGGGCCGGGCCGCCGGGGTCGACGTCACGCTGCGGCTGCAGGGCCCGGTCGGGCTCTGCACCGCAACCGGGGCGCCCGGCCTCGACACCGCCGTCCTCGTCCGCCCCGAGGCGCTGCTGGAGGAGATGGCCGGCCGCGGCCTGCGCCTGCGGGACGCCCACGTGGTGGTCACCCCGCGCCGCCCGGTCGCCTGCGCCGAGGGCCCGGTGGCCCGCCGGCTGGCCGCCGAGGCGACCGAGGCCTGCGCCACCCTGCCCTGGTGGGCCGTGGCCGACCTGGGCTGGGCCTGACCGCACCCGTTCCCCGGCTCAGGCCAGGCTGCCGTACTCCCAGTGCCACGGCTCGGGGTTCTGCCCGCGGGCCCGCGCCCAGTCCGGGTGCACCCAGCCGAAGTGCCCGGCGTTGAGCTGCATCCAGGCGGTCTGCGCGGTGCCGAAGACGTTGATCCCGCCGCACAGGTCCACCGCCAGCCCCCAGCCGTGGTTCGACGTCCCGGGGACGGCGGTGATCCGCGGCTTGCGGGCGTGCGCGTCGACCTGCGCGGCCAGCGAGCGGTAGGAGTCGGTGATGCACAGCGGGGTGCCGAACGACGCCTGGTAGGCCGCCGACATCGCGCCGTAGGCCGCGGCCGCGTCGCAGCGCAGCCGGTGCCCGGGGGCGATGCCGCACAGCTGGTCGGCCGGGATCTGCCCGTTGGACCAGCCGCCCCAGGCGGCCTCGGCCGGGCTGGCCGCGGTCCCGGGGGCCGGCGGCGGCGCGCTGCAGGTCGCCGGGCCCGCGGCGGGCACCGGCAGGGGAGTGGGGGTGGCCGCGGGGACGGTGACCCGGACGGCCCGGCTCAGGTCGGTCACCTCGTGCACCGCGACCTGCCAGCGGTCGGCGGAGGCGGACAGCACGCTGGTGCCCCCGAGGTAGAGCCCGACGTCGTCCAGGCCGCTGCCCGGGCGGGTGCTGAAGACCAGGTCGCCGACCTGCAGCTGGCCGCTGGGCACCGGGGTGCCCTGCGCCCACTGGCCGGTCAGGTCCCCGGCCAGGGCGAGGCCGGCCTGGGTCCAGGTGGTGACCGTCAGCCCGGCGCAGTCGTAGCCGTCGGGGCCGCTCTGTCCGGCCTGGTACGGCCGGCCGAGCTGGGCGAAGGCGGCGCTCACCGCGGCGATCGTCTCCGCCGGCAGCACGGTGAGGGTCTGGCCGTCGGCGTAGGCGGTGGCCACCCCGGGCACCGGGGCGCCGGAGCCGTCGCGCAGCGGGGCCAGGCCCAGCGGCAGGTCGTCGGCGTCGGTCAGCTCGGCCGCGGCCGGCGGGTCGACGTCGGCGGCGACGAGCCGGTCGAGGTAGGACTGCCAGCCGGCCAGCGCAACCGCGTTGCGCTCCTGCTGGTCGGCCGAGGCCGGGGTGGTCGACAGTGCGGCCCACCGGGCGCTGACGCCCGGGTCGAGCGTGACGACGAGGTCGTGCACCTCGGTGAGGACGTCGGCGGCGCGGGCGCGGGCGGCGGCGGCGGCGTCCTCGGCCGCGGCGGCGTCGTCGGTGAACTGCGCGGCGTGCACGGCGGCCCGGGCGGCCCGGGCCACCTCGGCGTCCCGGTCGCCGGTGAGGTGCTCGACCAGGCCCTGCGCGTGCAGGACGTCGGTCGTCGCGTCGGGGGCGTCGACCGACAGCCGGCCGACCGGCCAGCGCTGCCCGGCGTTCGCCTTGTAGACGGCGGTGGCCGCGTCACCGACCGCGGCGCGGGCGGTGGCCGCCTGTGCGTCGGCGGCGACGCCGGCGTCCCGGGACTGCTGGGCGCGGGCGGCGGACGACGCGGCGTCGGCCAGCGCGTCGCGGTAGCGGGCGGTCGCCTCGGCCAGGGTGGTGGCGGTGGCCTGGGCGTCGTCGCGAGGCGCCGCCGGGACCTGGCCGGCCTCGGTGGGCGGCTGGGTCAGGGCACCGAGCACGAGCAGGACGGTGAGCGTGGCACCGACGAGGACGCCGAGCCGGTCACGCCACCGCCGCAGCGCGCCGGGGGTGCGGCGGCGCCTGGCGGCGGGCCGGCGGGCGGGGGGCTTCCGCCGGCCGGCGGCACCGGGACGCGGCGTGCGGGTGGCGGTCCCGGTGCGGGGCCGGCCGGTCCCGGTGCGGGGTGCGCCGGTGCGGGCGGCCGGGCGGCGGGCGGCCGCCGTCGTCGTCCGGGGTCGCTGCGCGGTGACCTGCGCGCGCGGAGCGGTCACCGTCGTCCCCCGGGTCCGAGATCGGTCCGGGCGCCTGGTGGCGGCCGGTGTCCTGATCCCATCGACGGAGGCCGGGGGGCGGTGTAGGTCCCTCACCCTCCCGGGGGACGCGGCTCACCCCATCGGGGGGAGACGCGACGAGGCCCCGTCGTCCGGGTGGACGACGGGGCCTCGGGGCGTGCGGAGCTGCCTAGCGCTGGGCGAGGTCCACGAACTGGCGCTCGGTGGGGCCGGTGTAGACCTGCCGCGGGCGGCCGATCTTGGTGGCCGGGTCCTCGATCATCTCGCGCCACTGGGCGATCCACCCGGGCAGCCGGCCCAGGGCGAACAGCACGGTGAACATCTTGGTCGGGAAGCCCATCGCCCGGTAGATCAGACCCGTGTAGAAGTCGACGTTCGGGTAGAGCTTGCGCTGGATGAAGTAGTCGTCGTTGAGCGCGATCTCCTCCAGCTGGCGGGCCAGGTCGAGCAGCTCGTTGTTGCCGCCGAGCTTGTTCAGCACGGTGTCGGCGGTCTGCTTCACGATCGCCGCGCGCGGGTCGTAGTTCTTGTAGACCCGGTGCCCGAAGCCCATGAGCTTGACGCCGGGCTCCTTGGCCTTGACCCGGTCGACGAAGCGGGGGATGTCGCCGCCGTCGCGCTGGATCGCCTCGAGCATCTCCAGCACCGAGGAGTTGGCGCCGCCGTGCAGCGGGCCCGAGAGCGCGTGGATGCCGGCCGAGACCGAGGCGAACATGTTGGCCTGCGCCGAGCCGACCAGGCGGACCGTGGAGGTCGAGCAGTTCTGCTCGTGGTCGGCGTGCAGCACGAAGAGCATGTCCAGGGCCTTGACCAGCTCCGGGTCGGCCTCGTACGGCTCGGCCGGGAACCCGAAGGTCATCCGCAGGAAGTTCTCCACCAGGCCCAGCGAGTTGTCCGGGTACAGCATGGGCTGGCCGATGGACTTCTTGTAGGCGTAGGCCGCGATCGTGGGCAGCTTGGCCAGCAGCCGCACGGTGGACAGGTCGACCTGGCGCTCGTCGAAGGGGTCCAGGGAGTCCTGGTAGAAGGTCGACAGCGCGCTGACCGCCGAGGACAGCACCGGCATGGGGTGCGCGTTCCGCGGGAAGCCGTTGAAGAACCCCTTGAGGTCCTCGTGCAGCAGGGTGTGCCGCCGGATCCGGTCGTCGAAGGCCGCCAGCTGGTCCGCCGTCGGCAGCTCGCCGTAGATCAGCAGGTAGGACACCTCGAGGAAGCTGGCCTTGCCCGCCAGCTGGTCGATCGGGTACCCGCGGTAGCGCAGGATGCCCGCGTCACCGTCGATGTACGTGATCTCCGAGGTGCAGGAGGCCGTGTTCACGAAGCCGATGTCCAGGGCGACCTGTCCGGTCGTGGCCAGCAGCTTGCTGGTGTCGATGCCCTCGGACCCCTCGGTGGAGGGGATGACCCGCATGGGCAGTTCGCCGCCGGGCCAGCGCAGGGCGACGTCTGGGGTGCTCGCTGTCTCGCTCATCACTCCCGGACGCTACTCAGTTCTCGGCGCGACGCGACAGGGCCCCGCCGCACGAGGTGCGACGGGGCCCTGATCCGGCTGGTCCGGGGACCCTAGGGGTGGGTCATCGACAGCACGTCGAGCGCGGCGTCCAGCTGCTCCTCGGTCAGCTTGCCGGCCTCCACGTACCCCCGCTCGACCACGACCTGGCGGATCGTCTTCTGCTCCTTGAGCGACTGCTTCGCCACGATCGCCGCCTCCTCGTAACCGATGTACTTGTTCAGCGGCGTGACGATCGAGGGCGAGGACTCCGCGTAGGTGCGGCACTGCTCGACGTTGGCGGTGATCCCGTCCACGCAGCGGTCGGCCAGGATCCGGCTGACGTTGGCCAGCAGCCGGATCGACTCCAGCAGGTTGCGGGCCATCAGCGGCAGGGTCACGTTGAGCTCGAAGACGCCGGTGGTGCCGGCGTAGGTGATCGCGGCGTCGTTGCCGATCACCTGGGCGCCCACCTGGATGACCGCCTCGGGGATGACCGGGTTGACCTTGCCCGGCATGATCGAGCTGCCCGGCTGCAGGTCCGGCAGGGCGATCTCACCCAGGCCGGTGCGCGGGCCCGAGCCCATCCAGCGCAGGTCGTTGACGATCTTGATCAGCCCGACGGCGATCGTCTTGAGCTGCCCGGAGCCCTCGACCAGCGAGTCGCGCGAGCTCTGCGCCTCGAAGTGGTCGCGGGCCTCCGACAGCGGCAACTGCAGGTCGGCGGCCAGTCGCTCGATGATGGCGGCGGCGAAGCCGGGCGGGGTGTTGATGCCGGTGCCCACGGCGGTGCCGCCCAGCGGCAGCTCACCGATCCGGGGGAGCGAGGCGTGCAGCCGCTCGATGCCGTAGCGGACGGCGGCGGCGTACCCGCCGAACTCCTGGCCCAGGGTGACCGGGGTGGCGTCCATCAGGTGCGTGCGCCCGCTCTTGACGACGGTGGCGAACTCATCGGCCTTGCGCTCGAGGGACGCCGCCAGGTGCTCCAGGGCCGGCACCAGGTCGCGGACGATCGCGCTGGTGGCGGCCACGTGGATCGCCGAGGGGAACACGTCGTTGGACGACTGCGAGGCGTTGACGTGGTCGTTGGGGTGCACCGGAGAGCCCAGGGCCTCGCTGGCCAGGGTGGCGATGACCTCGTTGGTGTTCATGTTGCTCGACGTGCCCGAGCCGGTCTGGAAGACGTCGATGGGGAAGTGGTCGTCCCAGTCGCCCCGGGCCACCGCGGCGGCGGCGGTGGCGACGGCCTCGGCGACGTCGCCGGGCAGGACGCCCAGGGAGGCGTTGACCCCGGCGGCCGCGCCCTTGATGGCGGCCAGCGCGGCGATCAGCTCGCGCTCGATGGGCGTGCCGGAGATGGGGAAGTTCTCCACGGCCCGCTGGGTCTGGGCCCGCCACTTCGCCCAGCTGGGCACGCGGACCTCGCCCATGGAGTCGTGCTCGATGCGGTAGTCCCCGCCGGCGGTCTCGGTGGCCACGCTGCGCTCCCGGTGTGGTGTCGATAGTGATGGTGCTGCGGGAGCGACCCTAGATCCCCCGAGGGGAGGACGCGGCCCGGCCCCGTCGGCCCGGGACGCCCTCCGCACGGCGCGGTGGCCCTACGCTCCGCCGGACCCCGAGCCCCAGGAGTGACCGTGTCCGGACCCGTGCAGCCGCCCACCGACGGCTCCCCGTACCCACAGCCGGCGGCCTGGACGCCGTCCGGTGCCTGGGCCCCGGCCGCGCCGGCGACGGCGCCGGCCGGGGCGCCGCGCGGCCCCGGCGTGCGGGGCGTCGTGCTGGCGCTGGCCGGAGCGGCCGTGGGTGCTGCGGTGGCCGCGCTGGTGGTCTCCGTCGTCCTGGTGTCCGGGGCCCGGGAGCTGGTGCGCGAGGCCGGGACGGCGGCCGGCGACAGCATCGCGGTGGCCGTCGGCGGGGGCGTGTACGGCTACGAGGACGAGGGGGTGTCCGCCCCCTACGGCATGCCGGAGCCCGAGCAGTTCCCCGCGGTCGAGCCGGGTGAGCTCGGTCCCGACCCGGTGCTCGACACCTACGCGCGCGATTGCTTCGGCGGTGAGCTGCAGAGCTGCGACGACCTCTACTTCCAGGCGCCGCCGCTGTCGTCGTACGAGGAGTACGGCGGCACCTGCGGCGGCCGGGTCAAGACCGGCTCGGTCTACGCCCGCACCGAGCTCGACTGAGCGGCGACGACCCGGCTCCGGGTCCGACTCCCGAGGCGCCCCGCCGGTCCTGCCGGTCGGGCAGGATCGGCCCATGACGCACGAACCGGCCGGCGACCAGGGGACCGACGCGCGGCCGGTGCGGGCCGTCCGCGCCTCCGACGAGGAGCGGGAGGCGGTGGTGACCAGGCTGCAGACCGCCGTCGGTGAGGGGCGCCTCGACCTCGACGAGTTCGGGCAGCGGGCGGCCGCCGCCTACACGGCCGGGACGACGGCCGAGCTGGCAGAGCTCGTCGCCGACCTGCCCGTCCCGGGGACGGCGGAGCGGCCGGCCGTCGAGGTGGTCGGCGAGCGGGCGCCCGGCTCGGTGTCCACCGTGTTCGGTGACGTCCGGCTCAGCCCCACGAACGGGGCACCGGAGCGGGTGGGCACCGTGTTCGGCGACATCCGCATCGACCTGCGGGGGCTGCGGACCTCGGCCGAGACGCTGCACCTGGAGCTGGGCACGGTCTTCGGTGACGTGGAGGTCATCGTGGGCGAGGGCGTCGCCGCGGAGATCGAGGGCTGGACGGTCTTCGGTGACCGGCGGACCGAGCTCGCGCCGGTACAGCGGCTGGCCGGCACCCCGCGGGTGCTGGTCCGCGGCCGGACGGTCTTCGGCGACCTGCGGCTGCGCAGCCTGGCGCCGGGGGAGTCGCCCAGCCGGTGGCGGGCGCTGCTGGACCGGCTCGCCGACCGCCGTCCCGGCCCGCCGCCGCTGCCGTGAGCAGGTGAGGCGCCGGGACGGCGGACCGCTCAGCCCGCCGAGCCGAAGGGGACGGCGGCGTACTGCTCGAGCTTCTCCAGCGAGTGCAGGCTCTCGATCGAGCGGATCGTGCCCGACCGCGAGCGCATGACCAGCGACTGCGTGGTGCACCCGTCGGCCCGGTACCGGACGCCGCGCAGCAGCTCACCGTCGGTGATGCCGGTGGCGACGAAGTAGACGTCGCCGGTGACCAGGTCGTCGATGTGCAGCACCCGGTCGAGGTCGTGGCCGGCGTCGAGGGCCTTCTGCCGCTCGGCGTCGTCCCGCGGGCGGAGCCGGCCCTGCAGCGCTCCACCCAGGCACTTGAGCGCGCAGGCGGCGATGATCCCCTCCGGGGTGCCGCCGACGCCCATCAGCAGGTCGATGCCGGTGCCCTCGCGGGCCGCGGCGATGGCGCCGGCGACGTCGCCGTCGGAGATGAAGGTGATCCGGGCGCCGGCGTCGCGCACCTCCTGGACCAGCTGCTCGTGCCGCGGCCGGTCGAGGATGCAGACGGTGACGTCGCGGGGGGCGACCCCCTTGGCCTTGGCGACCCGGCGGACGTTCTCCGCGACCGGCACGGTGATGTCGACGACGTCGGCGGCGGCCGGGCCGGTGGCGATCTTGTCCATGTAGAACACGGCCGAGGGGTCGTACATGGCGCCGCGGTAGGCGACGGCCAGCACCGAGATGGCGTTGGGCATGCCCTTGGCCATCAGCGTGGTGCCGTCGACCGGGTCGACGGCGACGTCGAAGGACCCGCCCTGCCCGTCACCGACCTGCTCGCCGTTGTAGAGCATCGGCGCCTCGTCCTTCTCGCCCTCGCCGATGACCACGACGCCGTCCATCCGGACCGTGCCGATCATCGCGCGCATGGCGTCGACCGCGGCGCCGTCGCCGCCGTTCTTGTCGCCGCGGCCGACCCAGCGGCCGGCGGCCATCGCCCCGGCCTCGGTCACCCGGACCAGCTCCATGGCGAGGTTGCGGTCCGGCGTGGGCTTGGTGGCGCCGGGCATCCGGTGGGACGGCGCGGGGAGCGGGCCGTCGGGCAGCGGCAGGGACACAGGACCTCCGGGGGGCTGCCCGGCGACGCTGTCGGCGCCGGGGGGAGCGGTGCTGCGATCCTAGGGGCATGACCGATCCCGGCCGGCCCGCCCAGCACCCCGGCGAGCAGGTCCCCAGCAGCCCCTCGGGTGCTGTCCCGCACGACACGTCCGGCGCGACCGCTGCCGGAGAGCCGGCGGCGGCACCGCCCACGTCGTCGTCGGTGCAGCGGATGCAGCGCTTCACCGCCGCCAACATGCTGCGCTCGCTGGGGCCGCTGGTCCTCATCTGCCTGGTGCTCGTGGCGTTCCCCGCCCTGCGGGCCAGCCGCAGCGACCCGGTGCGCGAGGTCGACACGACCAGCTCCGAGCGCACGGCGGCGGAGCTGGCGAGCTACCCCCTGCTGGTGCCCCGCGGGCTGTCCGACGGGTGGCGGCCCACCAGCGTGCGCACCAACGCCGGATCGGCCTCCGCCGGCGATCCGGTGACCCTGCAGATCGGCTGGTTCACCCCCGGCGAGGAGTACGCCGCCTACGTGGTCAGCGACGACCCGCGCGACCCCGCCCTGGACGACGTCCTGGCCGGGGCCACCGACGCGGGCACCGCCGACATCGACGGGCAGACCTGGCAGCGCCGCACCACCGCGCGTGGCGAGACCGCCCTCACCCGCGACGACGAGGGCGCGACCCTGCTGGTCACCGGCTCGGCCGGGGACGACGAGCTGGGCACCCTCGCCGGCTCGCTGGAGCCGTACGCCCCGTAGTCCGGCCCCGCAGGAGGGTCCGGCGTCAGTCCTCGGTGGGCGCGGCGGCGGCCAGCCGCTCGCGGGCGCGGTCCAGCCAGTGCTGGCACACCTCGGCCAGCTGCTCGCCGCGTTCCCACAGCGCCAGCGACTCCTCGAGGGTCAGCCCGCCGGTCTCCAGCCGGCGCACCACGTCGGCGAGCTCCTCGCGGGCCTGCTCGTAGGTCTGGGTGGGCTCGGCGGACGCGGGCTCGGGAGTGCTCACGGTGTCCCATCCTCCCCGGTGGCCGCCCGGTCGACGCGCACCGGCAGCCGCCCGCCGGCGACGCGCACCTGCAGCCGCTCGTCGTCGCCCACCCCGGCGGGGTCGCGGACCAGGGCGCCGTCGGCCCGCTGCACCACCGCGTAGCCGCGCTCCAGGGTCGCCGCCGGCGACAGCGCGGTCACCTGCGCCCGCGCGTGCGCCAGGTCGCGCTCGGCGACCTCGATGCGGTGGGTGAGCGTGCGGGTCGCCCGGGCGCGCAGGCCGTCGACGTCGTCGGCCCGGCCGGCCAGCAGGCGCTGCGGCTCGGCGAGCACCGGCCGGCTGCGCACCTGCTCCAGCCAGCGCTCCTGCTGGTCCAGCCGGCTGCCGAGCAGGTGCCGGGCGCGGGCCCGGAGGCCCTCGACCAGCCGCCGCTGCTCACCGATCTCGGGCACGATCCGGTGCGCGGCGTCGGTCGGGGTGGCCGCCCGGACGTCGGCGACGTGGTCGACCAGCGTCGTGTCGGTCTCGTGCCCGACGGCGGTGACCACCGGGGTGCGGGCGGCGGCGATGGCGCGCACCAGCCCCTCGTCGGAGAAGGGCAGCAGGTCCTCGACCGAGCCGCCGCCGCGGGCGATGACGATCACCTCGACGGCCGGGTCGGCGTCGAGCCTGCGCAGCCCGGCGATCACCGACTCCGCGGCGGTCGGACCCTGGGTCGCGCAGTTGTGCACCGTGAACCGGACGGCGGGCCAGCGGCGGCGGGCGGTGACCAGCACGTCCCGCTCGGCGGCGCTCTCCCGGCCGGTGATCACCCCGACGACGGCGGGGGCGAAGGGCAGCGGGCGCTTGCGGGCGACGTCGAACAGGCCCTCGGCGGCCAGCAGCCGGCGGATCCGCTCGATCCGGGCGAGCAGCTCACCCAGCCCGACGGCGCGGATCTCGGTGGCGCGCAGCGAGAACGAGCCCCGGGCCACGTAGTAGTCGGGGCGGGCGCGGACGACGACCCGCGCGCCCTCGGTCAGCTCCAGCCCGGGCCGGTCGGCCACCTCCCGGGGGCACGTGACCGGGATGGACAGGTCGGCGGCCGGGTCGCGCAGGGTGAGGAAGACGGTGGCGGCGTTGCCGCGCCGGGACAGCTGGGCGACCTGCCCCTCGACCCACACCTCACCGAGCCGGCCGATCCACTCGGCGACCTTGCGGGAGACCGTGCGCACCGGCCACGGCTGCTCCGGGGAGGAGGGACTCGTCACGCCCCGAGCCTGCCACTGCGGTCGGACGTCCGGCTCCGGGGTCCTTCCTCAGCCGGGGTAGTCGGGAGCGGGCGGGAGGCCGAAGAACTCCTCCAGGGTCGCCGTCCCGGTGCGCTGCAGTTCGGTGGCCAGCTCCACCCCGACGTAGCGCACGTGCCAGGGCTCGTACCGGTAGCCGGTGACGTCGGTCTCCCCCTCGGGGTAGCGGACGACGTACCCGTACTCGGCCGCGTGGGCGGCCACCCAGCGGCCCTCCTCGTTGGCGCCGAAGCAGCGGTCGATGTCGCACCCGCCGCCGCCGACGTCGGCGGCCAGCCCGGTCTGGTGCTCGCTGGTGCCGGGGCGGGCCACCTGGATCTCGGCCTGTTCCTCCCCGAAGCGCGCGACCTGCGCCCGGAAGAGGTCCACCTGGTAGTCGTAGGAGCGGTAGGCGCTCTGCACGGTGACGGTCAGCCCGTCGGCCGCGGCACCGGCGAGCATGGCCTGCATCGCCTGGGCGGCCTCGGCCCGCAGCTGGTACCGGCCACCCAGGGACACCAGGTCGGTCGGGACGTGGTCGACGGGGGACAGCGGCCGCGCCTTGTTGACGACCACCCAGCTGCTGGTCGGGTCGTCGAGGGAGAGCCGGGCACGGTCGAAGGTCGGCTCGGCCGGGGTGCTGGAGGACGGCGTGGGTGTGGCCGTGGCCGTGGGTGTGGGTGTGGGCGTGGCCGACGTCGGTGCTGCCGGAGGGGACGTCGGAGTGGCCGTCGGCACGGCGGCGGGGGAGCGGACCTCCCGCACCACCAGGACGACGCCGGCCACGAGCGCCAGCACCAGCAGCGCCAGCAGCACCCGCAGCCCGGTCCGTCGCCGCCGTCCGGGCGCGGCGGAGCTGCCCCTGCTGTCGCTCACTGGTGCCTCCCGCTCGGTGGCCGGCTGCGTCGTGCCGGGCGGTGCCCGATCCTGGCAGCTCACCGGCCGGCCCCGCACGGGGCGGTGGGGCCGGCCCGGCGGCCGGGGCGCTCAGCCGCGGTCGGCGCTGAGCTTCTCCAGGCGGTTCTGCAGCAGCGTCACGTACGGGGCGCGGGCCCGGGTGGCGCGCTCGTAGTCGAGCAGGTCGGCCACCGTCTCGGCCGGGTAGGCCCGCAGGTGCCCGCGCAGCGCCGGGATGCTGAACGCGTCATAGCCCTCGACCGGGCTGGCCGGCGCCGGTTCCGCGTCCGCCGCCGCGGGCTCGTCCGCCGGCTGCTCGACGGCCTCGTCGGCGCCGTCCGCGGTGGTGAGGACCTCGCCCCCGGTGTCGCCGGAGCCGCTGTCGGTGTCGCTGTCGCCGGCGGGGGTGTCCACGGCGGAGACGGCGGGGACGTCCCCGGCCGACGGGTCCAGGGCGGGCACACCGGCGACGGTCGTGTCGACCTCGACGTCCGCCGGGCCGTCCGCGGCGTCGCCGAACAGCGTCGGGGTGTCCTCGGGCGGGGTGCCGCCGACCACCGCGTCGGCGATCAGCTCCTCGGCGACCGCCTCCTCGACGGCCTCCTCGTCCTCGGCGGCGTCGGTGACCGCGTCCGCGGTGAGGTCCTCGAGGACCTCGTCCGGGACGGCGTCGGGCACCTCGGCGGCGACCTCGTCGGCCACCTCCGCGGCCAGCTCGTCGACGACGGCGGTGATCGCGTCGGCCTCCGGGTCCTCGGGCAGCGCGGCGACGTCGGCGGGGGAGAGCTCCGCGTCGTCCTCGGCGATGGCCTCGATGAGCGCCGCGGCGGAGACCTCCGCGGGCGGGTCGTCGGGGGAGACGTCCGCGGGATCGGCGCCGGCCAGCTCGTCGGCGAGCTCCTCGGCCACCAGCTGCTCGTCGACCAGGTCGGCGTCGGCGAGCTCCTCGGCGTCGAGCTCGGCGGCCTCCTCCGGGTCCTCCTCGACCAGGTCGAAGGCCGAGGTGCGCAGCCCCGCGGACCCGGCCGGGGCCGCGGGGAGGTCGTCGTCGTCGTCGTCGAAGGTGGCCAGGCCGGCGTCGTTGCCGCCGACCAGCCCGTCGAGCAGCTCGTCACCCCGCGCGACCAGCCCGGAGTACTGCTGCTGCAGCTTCAGCGACGACTGCAGGGCCAGCCCGATGAGCCGCACCGGCAGCCCGGGGAGGGTCTCGGGCAGCTTGCGGGCCTCGTCCAGGACGGTGGCGGCCAGTCCGGCGGCAGCGCGGACCGCCTCGGGGATCTCTCGAGCCATGCCCTCAGCGTGCCCCACCTGGGCTTCTCCGGCACCACGACGAGACGCCCGCCACTCGTCGGTGCCGTCGCAGGTCCCGGGACGCACCTACGATGGGGGCATGGCTGAACCGCGCGGACGCGTCCTGCTGGCCGACCCCCGGGGCTACTGTGCCGGCGTCGACCGGGCGGTGATCGCGGTGGAGAAGGCGCTGGAGATCCACGGAGCGCCGGTCTACGTCCGCAAGCAGATCGTCCACAACAAGCACGTCGTGGCCACCCTGGAGCGCCGCGGCGCGGTGTTCGTCGACGAGACCGACGAGGTGCCCGAGGGCGCGGTCGTCGTCTTCAGCGCCCACGGGGTCTCCCCGGCGGTCAAGGAGCAGGCGCGCGAGCGCTCGCTCACCACGATCGACGCCACGTGCCCGCTGGTCACCAAGGTGCACATGGAGGCCAAGCGGTTCGCCAAGGACGACTACGACATCCTGCTGATCGGCCACCGCGGGCACGAGGAGGTCGAGGGCACGATGGGCGAGGCCCCGGCCCACACCCAGCTCGTCGACGACGCCGAGGACATCGCCAACGTGCAGGTGCGCGACCCGGAGAAGGTCGTCTGGCTGTCGCAGACCACGCTGTCGGTCGACGAGACGCTGTCGAAGGTGGACGCGCTGAAGGCCCGGTTCCCCGGTCTGCAGAGCCCGCCCAGTGACGACATCTGCTACGCCACGCAGAACCGCCAGCAGGCCGTGAAGCAGATGGCCGCCGAGTGCGACCTGGTGCTGGTGGTCGGGTCGACGAACTCCTCGAACTCGGTGCGCCTGGTCGAGGTGGCGCTGGAGGCCGGTGCCCGCGACGCGCACCTGGTCGACTTCGCCTCCGAGATCGACGAGGCCTGGCTCGAGGGCGTGCAGACCGTGGGCCTGAGCAGCGGCGCCTCGGTGCCGGAGGTCCTGGTCAGCGAGGTGCTCGACTGGCTCGCCGCCCGCGGCTACCCGGACGTCGAGACGGTGAAGGCGGCCGAGGAGCGGCTGGTGTTCGCCCTGCCGCACGAACTGAAGACCCGCCGCGCGGCGCTCGCGGTCGACGAGAAGGCCTGACGCACCGGCCCCCGCGACGGGGGCCCGGACGCAGGAAGGGCCGGCACCCGGGTGGGTGCCGGCCCTTCCTGCGTGCGGTGGGGTCAGCGGCGGCTGGCCAGCCGGAACAGCGCGACGACGACGGCGGCGCCGGTGGCCACGCCCATGGCGGGGAAGCCGCGCACGAGCAGGGTGGCCAGCGAGGGCAGGCTCAGCGTGGCCGCGGGGGCCAGCGCGACGTTGACGACCGCCACGAGCACGTACACCAGCGGCGGGGCGACGACCACGGTCAGCAGGTCGCGCCGGCGGGTGACCAGCGCGGCGACGACGGTGCTGGCGGTGAGCGCGACGACGGTGACCAGACCGAGGCCGGAGCCGAGGAACGAGTCCAGCCCGGCGGCGAGCAGGGTGACCAGGAAGACGCCCAGGACCGCGACCGCACCGTGCACCCGCGGGCCCGCGGCCGGCTCGATGCGCCGGCTGGTCGCCGAGGACCCGGTGCGCCGCCCGTCGCGGGCGGAGGCTGCGGGGGGAGCGGAGGAACGGCGCTGCTCGCCCGGGTGGCCGCCCCGGCGGGGGTCGGCGGGCACCGGGGGACGGCCCTGCGGCGGGCGGGGTGCGCGGTCGCGCGACGGCCCACCCCCGGAGCGGGGCGACGGGTAGCCGCGCCCCGAGGCCTGACCGGCCTCGCTGCGTTCTGCACGCACGGCGTCCTCCCGCCTGGCACTGACAGTGACCGGAGCGATGGTGCACCTCCTCCTCGACGGTGGAGCACCTCAGTGCACCACCGGGTCGGGCCACGGTATCGGCCCTCCCTGAGTAGACGCCGCACCTCGGCGACTCGGCGGGTCAGATGTCGCCGGTGTCGGCCGGTGCGGGTGTGGGGATGTGCAGAACCGCGCCCCAACCGTCCCACCAGCCCCGCCCACGCGGCAGCCGGTCGGCCCGGCCGGCCCGGGAGAGGCGCCGGTCACATGCCGTGCCGCCGACGCGGTGGGTCAGCTGTCGCTGCCCTGCCAGCTCACGGTGTGCCGCGCCGGTGCGGGGACCGCGGGCAGCTCGGTGACCGGGACGGCCCGGCCGGCCAGCGGCGCGGAGGTCGGCGCGACGGGCCCGGAGGTGGCGTGGACCGGCAGTTCGCCGGTGCGCCGGTCGTCGGGGGACGGCCCGGCGTCGCCGAGCTCGCGGTCGGTGCCGTCGTCGGCGGCCGAGCGGAGCACCCGCACGGCCCCCTCGACCGGGGTGGGGGTCGGGACCGGGCTGCCGGCGACGCCGAGGTCGTCGAAGCGGCGGGTCGCCACCAGCACCGACCGCTCGTAGGAGCCGAGGGTCTCGTTGTAGCGGGTGAGCGTGGCGCCCAGCGCCGACCCCAGCCGGGTGAGGTGGCCCGAGAGCGTGCTCAGCCGGGCGTGCACCGTGCGGCCGACCTCGAGCACGGCGGCCGCGTCCTGGGCCAGCCGCTCCTGGCGCCAGGAGTAGGCGACGGTGCGCAGCAGCGCGAGCAGCGTGCTGGGGGTGGCGATGATGACGTCGCGGGCGAAGCCGTGCTCCAGCAGCGCCGGCTCGGCCTCCAGCGCGGTGGTGAGGAAGCCGTCGGAGGGGACGAACAGCACCGTGAACGGCGCCGCCGAGCCGAAGGCGCTCGGGTAGTGGCGGGAGGCCAGGACGTCGACGTGGGCACGCAGCTGCCGGGCGTGGTCGGCGACCTTCTGGGCGCGCACGGTCTGGTCGGTGGCCTGCACGGCCTCGATGTAGCCGGTGAAGGGCACCTTGGCGTCGACGATCACCTGCCGGCCGTCGGCGAGGGTGACCACCAGGTCCGGCCGCACCCGGGCGCCGTCCTCGGTGGTGCCCGAGGGCTGCTCGACGAAGTCGCAGTGCTCCAGCAGCCCGGCCACCTCGACCACCCGGCGCAGCTGCAGCTCGCCCCAGCGGCCGCGCACGTGCGGGGTGCGGAGCGCGGTGACCAGCGCGGCGGTCTCCTGGCGCAGCAGGGCCGACGTCTGGCCGATGGTGCCGACCTGCTCGCGCAGCTCGCCGTGGGCGGTGGCGCGGTCGCGCTCGATGCCGGCGAGCACCCGGTGCAGGTGGTCGAGCGACTCGTGCACCGGCTCCAGCGCGTCGGGCGCCGCGGGCTGCCGGCTGCGCAGCGCGACCACGCCGAGGGTGATCGCCACGCCCAGCAGCGCGCCGACGAGGAGCCCGAGCAGCAGGGAGGCGGCGTCCATGCCGACCAGGGTGCAACAGCCCACCGACAGTTCCCGGCAGGCGCGGGCCGCTACACCGACGTCGACGCGTGCGCGGCCTCGTGGTCGAGCAGCCAGCGCTTGACCGGGGTGCCCCAGCGGAAGCCGCCGAGCCCGCCGCCGGTGGCCAGCACCCGGTGGCACGGCACGAACAGCGCGGCGGCGTTGCGCGCGCAGGCCCCGGCGGCGGCCCGCACGGCCGAGGGGCGCCCGCAGCGGGCGGCGAACGCGGCGTAGGTGTCGGGCTCGCCGGGCGGGACGGTGCGCAGCACCTCCCAGGCGTCGGTGAGGAACGGCCCGGACCGCTGCCGCACCGGCACCGTGTCGATCGCCGCGAGCTCCCCGTCGCCGAAGGCGGCGACCACGTCGAGCACGGGCAGGGTGTCGGCGCGCTCCAGCCCGTCGGGCCGCAGGGAGCGGTGCACCACCGCCAGCAGGTCGCCCACGTCGTCGGTCCACCCGCTGGCCAGGACGACGTCCCCGCCGTCCGGCCCGGGGGCGACCAGGACGCTGAACGGGCCGGGCGGGGTGCTCACGGTGGCGTACCGGGCTGTGCTCATCGCGGTGCGGCTCACGACGGACTCCGATCGAGGGGACGGGTGAAGAGGGCTGGCACGGCGAGCGCCCACAGGTGCATCACCGCGTAGGAGCGCCACGGCTGCCAGCGCGCGGCGGCGTCGGCGTCGGAGCTGCCCAGGGCGGCGAGACTGCGGCGCAGGGCCAGGTCGCCGGGCAGCCAGACGTCGGGGTCGGCCAGGCCGCGCATCGCGACCAGCGCCGCCGTCCAGGGGCCGATGCCGGGCAGCGCGAGCAGCGACCGGCTGGCCTCGTCGCGGTCGGCGCCGGGGCCGAGCGTCACGGTGCCGACGGCCAGCGCGGTGGCGAGGGTGCCCACGGTGCGCCGCCGGGCGCCGGTGAGCCCGACGGTCGACAGGTCGGCCCCGGCGAGGTCGGCGGCCCGGGGGAAGGCATGGGTGAGCGTGCCGACCGGCTCCGGCAGCGGCCGGCCGGCCAGCGGCAGCAGCCGGGCGGTGAGGGTGCGGGCGCCGGCCACGGACACCTGCTGCCCCAGCACGGCGCGCACCGCGACCTCGCCGGCGTCCACGCCGGTGGGCACCCGGCGGCCGGGGGCGCCGGTGACCAGGTCGGCGAGGGCCGGGTCGGCACCGAGCACCGCGTCGACCGCGGCCGGGTCGGCGTCGAGGTCCAGCAGCCGCCGGCAGCGGGCCACCGCGACGCCGAGGTCACGCAGCTCGGTCAGCCGCAGCCGGGCGGTCACCGAGGCGCCGGCGCCGGGGGAGAGCCGGACGACGGCCGGTCCGTGCGGCAGGTCGAGCACCCGGGAGAACGTCGTCCCGTCCCACTCCTCGAGGCCGGGGACGGCGTGCGCGCCGAGGAACGAGAGCACCTCGTCGGCGGCGAACGGGGCGCGGGCGGCCAGCCGCAGGGTCAGCCAGCCGGGGGCGCCGCCCTCGGTGCGCGGGGTGGCAGGGCGCAGCGCCGAGGGCGTGGTCCCGAACACCGACCGCACGGTGTCGTTGAACTGCCGGATGCTGGCGAAGCCCGCGGCGAAGGCGACGTCGGCCATCGGCAGCCGGGTGGTCTCGATGAGCAGCCGGGCGGTCTGGGCGCGCTGCGCCCGGGCCAGCGCGAGCGGGCCGACGCCGAGCTCACCGGTGAGCAGCCGGTGCAGCTGGCGTTCCGAGTAGCCGAGCCGGGCGGCGAGCCCGCCCACCCCGGTGCGCTCGACCTCGCCGTCGGCCACCAGCCGCATGGCCCGGGCGACGACGTCGGCGCGCACGTCCCACTCCGGCGAGCCCGGGACGGCGTCCGGGCGGCAGCGGCGGCAGGCGCGGAAGCCGGCGGCCTGCGCGGCGGCCGCGGTGCTGTGGAAGGTGACGTTGCGCTCCAGCGGCGTGCGCGCCGGGCACGAGGGCCGGCAGTAGATGCCGGTGCTGCGCACCGCGGTGACGAACCAGCCGTCGAAGCGCGGGTCGCGGCCGGCGACGGCGCGGTAGCAGCGCTCCGCGTCCAGGGCCGGGGTCGGGGTCACGGCACGAGCATGGCACCGCCGCGCCACCGGGACTGGCGGTTTTCGGACAGGGCGGTGTCCATCGACCGGTGGACGGCGGACCCACGGTCCGGCGGTCCCGCGAGGCCCGCGCCGGCGACAGGCTCGGGGCATGACGACGACAGAGGTGGCCCCGCCGCCCGTGCGCACCGGCGACGCGCCGGCCGTGACGGTCCGCGGGCTGGTCAAGCGCTACGGCGGGACGACGGTGTTGGACGGGCTGGACCTGGACGTCCGGCGCGGCGAGTGCTTCGCGCTGCTCGGGCCCAACGGCGCGGGCAAGACGACGACGATCGAGCTGCTGCTGGGCGTGCTACGGCGCGACGCCGGCACGGTGAGCGTGCTGGGCGAGGACCCGGCCCGCGCCGGCCGCGCCTGGCGGGCCCGGATCGGGGTGGTCGGCCAGGGCGAGCCGGCCGGCCAGGCGCTCACGGTCCGGGAGACCCTCGACCACTTCGCGGCCTACCACGCGAAGGCCCGCCCGACGGCGGACCTGCTCGACGCGGTGGGCCTGACCGACCGGGCCGGCGTCCGGGTGAGCGGCCTGTCCGGCGGGCAGCGGCGCCGGCTGGCGGTGGCCCTCGGCGTGCAGGGCGACCCGGACCTGGTGTTCCTCGACGAGCCGACCACCGGCATGGACCCGGTGGCCCGCCGCCGGTTCTGGTCGCTGGTCCGCGGCCTGCGCGACGCCGGCACCACGGTGCTGCTCACCACGCACTACCTCGACGAGGCCGCCGAGCTGGCCGACCGGGTGGGCGTCGTCTCCGGCGGCCGGCTGGTCGACGTGGCCGCCCCCGGCGAGCTGGGCGCGCCGCTGCGCCGGGTCACCACCGTGGGCTGGACCGAGGCCGGCGTCCGCCGGGAGGTCCGCACCGAGACCCCGGCCGCCGTCCTGCGCGACCTGCTCGCCGCCCGTCCGCACGGCGAGGTCCCCGGGCTCACCGTCACCCGCCCGACCCTCGAGGACGTCTACCTGGCCCTCGTCGGCGCCACCCCCGGAGGAGACCTGTGACCACCACGCTCACGACCACCCCGCCGTCCGCCGCCCGGATCGCGCTGGCGCGCACCGGCCTGGAGCTGCGGCTGTTCGCCCGCGAGCGGCAGCTGATGGTGTTCACCTTCGTCTACCCGGTGGTGATGCTGGTGGTCTTCGCGTCGCTGCTGGGCGAGGACACCGCACCCGGCGGGGTCCCGTTCGCGCAGTACTTCCTGCCCGGCATCGCCGCGACCGGGATCATGCTGATCAGCTTCACCGCGGTGGCGACCTCGATCGCCGGGGAGCGGGAGAGCGGCCAGCTGGAGCGGTTGCAGCTGCTGGGCACCCCGCCGGTGTCCTACTTCGCCGGCAAGGGCGGCCAGGTGCTGGTCACGGTGGCCGCGCAGCTCGCCGTCCTGCTGCCGGTGGCCCGGTACGGCTACGACGTCCCGATGCCGGCCGACCTCGGGCACTGGGTCACCTCCGCCTGGGTCGTCGCGCTCGGTGCGCTGGCCGGGACGGTGCTGGGCATCGCGGCGTCCGGGCTGGGCGGGAGCGCGTCGTCGGTGTCGACGACGGTGCTGGGGCTGGGCATCGTGCTGCAGTTCTTCTCCGGGGTGTTCTTCGCCTTCCCCGAGCTCGCCGGCTGGATGCAGCAGGTGGCCGCGCTGCTGCCGCTGAAGTGGATGACGCAGGGGCTGCGGTCGGCGTTCTTGCCCGAGGCGGCCGGCGCGTTCGAGGTCGGCGGCGGGTGGGAGCACGGCAGGACGGCCCTGGTGCTGGCCGGATGGGTGATCATCGGCCTCGTGATCTGCGTGCGCACGTTCCGCTGGCGCCGGGTCCGCGGGTGAGCCTGCGCTCCCGGCTCCGGACCGCCGCCGTGCCCACCTGGCGTGGGGACGGCGGCGCTCCGGTGTCCGAGCGCGGCTGGCGGACCGTCGTCGTCCTCTGGCACGTCGCCTTCGCCGCGATGGTCGGGACGGCGCCGGTGCGGGCCGCGGTCGTGGTGGACGCCGACGGCGGCCCGCGCCGGCTGCTGGTCGGCGCGCTCGTCGTCCTGGCGCTGAGCTGGGTCGCGCTCGGCGGTCCGGCGCTGGTCAGCCGGGACGCGCGCCGGGCGACCGCCCACCTGGTGGTGCTGGTGGCCGTGGTCGGCGTGGTCGCCTGGATCGAGCCCTCGCTGCTGTTCCTGATGTTCCTGGCCTACCCGATGGTCTGGTTCCTGGTGCCCTCGACGCTGGCCGGCGTCGCGTGGACATTGGTGCTGGCGGCCGCGAGCACCCTGGGGCCCTTCGTCGCCTTCGCCCGCGGTGACGAGCCGCTGTGGGGGCCGGGGGAGACGCTGGTCGGGATGGTGTTCAGCCTGGCCATGGGCCTGTGGGT
Organism: Modestobacter sp. SSW1-42; assembly: GCF_046635825.1. Lineage (NCBI taxonomy): Bacteria > Bacillati > Actinomycetota > Actinomycetes > Geodermatophilales > Geodermatophilaceae > Modestobacter > Modestobacter sp. SSW1-42. Next base: position 79,150 of record NZ_JBISCA010000001.1, read on the forward strand.
GCACGCGGTGCTGGCCCGCAGCGAGGAACGGGCCGAGCTGGTCCACGCGCTGGAGGCCACCCGCGCCGAGCTGGCCGAGGCGCACCGCGCGCAGGGCGTGCTCGCCGAGCGGGAGCGGCTGGCCCGGGAGGTGCACGACACCCTGGCGCAGGGCTTCACCTCGATCGTCGTCCTGGCCCAGACCGCGACCGCCCAGCTGCCCGGGAGCCCCGGTGCCGCGGCCGAGCGGGTGGCGCTGATCGAGGAGGTCGCCCGGGACAACCTCGCCGAGGCCCGCGCCATGGTCGCGGCGTTCGCCCCGGTCGCGCTGGACTCGGCGACGCTGGTCGAGGCCCTGGAGCGGCTGACCGAGCGTTTCGGCCGGGAGACGGGGCTCGCCACCCGGCTGGACACCGCGGCGCTCGGGGACGCCGGGGCCGGCCTCACCCGTGGCCAGGAGGTCGTGCTGCTGCGCGGGGCGCAGGAGGCGCTGACCAACGTCCGCCGGCACGCCGGGGCGAGCGCGGTGGTGCTGCGGGTCAGCCGGGTCGGGGAGGTCGTGGCGGTGCACGTCGAGGACGACGGTGTGGGCTTCGACCCCGCCGGTGTGCCGGGCTTCGGCCTGGCCGGGCTGCGCGACCGGGCCGCCGAGGTGGGCGGGGCGCTCGACGTCGCCTCCGCCCCGGGCCGCGGGACGCGCGTGACCGTCCGGGTGCCGGGCCGGTGACCCGCGTCCTGGTCGTGGACGACCACCCGGTGGTGCGCGGTGGCCTGGTCGGCTGGCTCGCCGCCCAGCCCGACCTCGAGGTCGTGGGCGAGGCCGGCGACGGCCTCGAGGCGCTGGCCGCGGTGGCCGAGCACGCGCCGGACGTCGTCCTGATGGACCTGCGGATGCCGCGGATGGACGGCGTGACGGCGACCGGCCGGATCACCGCCGCGCACCCCGGCGTCCGGGTGCTGGTGCTGACCACCTACGACACCGACGCCGACATCGTGCGGGCGGTGGAGGCCGGCGCGGCCGGCTACCTGCTCAAGGACGCGCCGCTGCCCCAGCTCGCCGACGCCGTGCGGGCCGCGGCCCGCGGGGAGACGGTGCTGGCGCCGCCGGTGGCGGCCAAGCTGCTGTCCCGGATGCGCGGGCCGTCGGTCGAGGCGCCGACCGCCCGGGAGCTGCAGGTGCTCGGCGGGGTGGCTCGCGGGCTGACCAACGCCGAGATCGGCCGGGAGCTGTTCATCGGCGAGGCGACGGTGAAGACCCACCTGGTGCGGGTGTTCGCCAAGCTCGGCGTCGACGACCGGACGCGGGCGGTGATGGTCGCCGTCGAACGCGGCCTGCTGTCCGGTCCGGGGTCTGCCTGACGCGTTCGTCAAGGCCTCGCCGAGATCTGTGGACAAGCGTCTGAGCTGCACTTTCGTGTTGTCCACCCACCTTGCTACCGGTAGACTTCGAACATCAGTTCGATTCGGCGAGGGGAGTCCGGTGGGCGAGTTGCAGTCGGCCCTGGACGCACTCGGCGCCGACGACCTGCACGGGCTCACCGATGGGCAGACACTCGACCGGACGGCGGCCCTCGTGGCCGCACGGAACCGGCTGGACGCCGAGCTGACCCGCACCGTGCGCCACGGGGAGCTGACTCAGGCAGCCGAGCGCGACGGGCTCAAGGCCATGCGGTCCTGGTTGATCGGGCACGCGCGGCTCGCACCGGCCGAGGCCTCACGGATCGTCCGGTCGGGGCGGGCGCTGGAGCACTTCCCGGTGCTGGCAACTGGGTTCGCCGACGGCGCCGTGACGGCGGCGCAGGTGGACGTGGTGGCGACGGCGGTGGGGGCGAGCGAGCGCGCGCGGGCCGCCGAGCAGGGGGTGGACCTGGCGCCCTTCGACGAGGCGTGAACTGCCGTGGCGGCCGGGTCGTCGCACCAGGTGCTGGTCACGGCGGTGCGGGCGTTCGAGGCTGCACTCGATCCCGATGGCGCGGAGCCGGACCCGACCGAGGGGCGCCGGTTGTCGATCGCGAAGCACGCCGACGGCAGCGTCACCGGCCGCTTCGACCTCGACGCCGTGGGCGGGGAGAAGGTGCAGGCGGCGCTCGAGTCGATCGTCCAGGCCGCCCGGCCGCGGGGTGACGAGCGCACCCGGGCACAGCAGAACGCCGATGCGCTCGTGCAGCTGTGCGACAACCAGCTCGCGTCAGGGCACCTCCCGACGCTGCGGACGGTCAAGCCGCACGTCGTCGTGACCATCGACGTGGACGACCTGGTCGACCCCGCGACCGCGCCCGGTGCCGCCGCCACCGGGTTCGGCGCCCGCATCTCCGCGGCGCAGGCCCGCTGGCTCGCCTGCGACGGGGCGGTCTCCCGGGTGGTCATGGGCCCGGACGGCGTCCCGCTCGACCTCGGGCGCACGCACCGCGTGGTCACCCCGGCGCTGCGCCGGGCCGTCGTACAGCGAGACCGGAGGTGCGTGTTCGCCGGCTGCGAGGCACCGCACCACTGGGCCGACGTCCACCACCTGCTCCACTGGGCCGACGGTGGCGAGACCACCCTGGCCAACTCGGCGCTGCTCTGCGAACGCCACCACACGAAGGTGCACCACGGGTTCCGGGTCGGGCGTGATCCCGGCGGGCGATGGCGCACCTGACGGCCCGACGGCCGCGAGATCCTGATCGGCCCACCGCTGTAGCGGTGAGCTCTCCGTCCCCGCGCCCGTAAGCTCGTCTCTCGTGAGTCTCACCATCGGCATCGTCGGCCTGCCCAACGTCGGCAAGTCGACGCTGTTCAACGCCCTGACCAAGAACGACGTGCTCGCGGCGAACTACCCGTTCGCCACGATCGAGCCCAACGTCGGGGTGGTGGGGGTGCCCGACCCGCGGCTGGCGAAGCTCGCCGAGGTCTTCGACTCGAAGAAGACCGTCCCGGCCACGGTGTCGTTCGTCGACATCGCCGGGATCGTGCGCGGCGCCAGCGAGGGGCAGGGCCTGGGCAACAAGTTCCTGGCCAACATCCGCGAGAGCGACGCGATCTGCCAGGTGATCCGGGTCTTCACCGACCCCGACGTGGTGCACGTCGAGGGCAAGGTCGACCCGGCCGACGACATCGAGACGATCAACACCGAGCTCGTCCTGGCCGACATGCAGACCCTGGAGAAGGCCATCCCGCGGCTGGAGAAGGAGTCGCGCAAGGACAAGGAGCGCAAGGTCCTGCACGACGCGGCCGTCGCCGCGCAGGAGGTGCTCGACAGCGGGAAGACGCTGTTCGCCGCCGGGGTCGACCCCGAGCCGCTGCGCGAGCTGACGCTGCTGACGACCAAGCCGTTCCTGTACGTGTTCAACGTCGACGCCGACGAACTGGGCAACGCCGAGACCCTCGACGAGCTGCGCGCGCTGGTCGCCCCGGCCGAGGCGATCTTCCTGGACGCGCAGACCGAGTCCGAGCTGATCGAGCTGCCTGACGACGAGGCCGCCGAGCTGCTGGCCTCCATCGGCCAGGACGAGCCGGGCCTGGACCAGCTGGCCCGGGTCGGCTTCCGCACCTTGGGCCTGCAGACCTACCTGACCGCCGGCCCCCAGGAGTCCCGGGCCTGGACGATCCCGGTCGGCGCCACCGCGCCCGAGGCCGCCGGGGTCATCCACACCGACTTCCAGCGCGGCTTCATCAAGGCCGAGATCGTCGGCTTCGACCAGCTGATGGAGGCCGGCTCCATGGCCGAGGCCAAGTCCCGGGGCTGGGTGCGCATCGAGGGCAAGGAGTACGTCATGGCCGACGGCGACGTCGTGGAGTTCCGCTTCAACGTCTGACCCGGCGGGATCACCGGCGGCTGCTCGGGCGTTGGCCTTGAGGAACGGCCGGTGACGGCCGATGTCCCCGGCACGCCCAGGCGTCGGGGCGCTGGGTCACCAGCCCGGCAGCGCGATCGAGGAGACCTCATGGACTACATGCGCCGACTGCAGATGGAGCGACCCGTGCTGTTCTGGGTCGTCCTCCTGGTGGGGTTCTTCGTCGCCTTCCAGCTGCTCATGTTCGTCGCCGCGCTGGTCCTCGGGCCCTTCGGGCTGCCGTCCTGGGTGCCGCTGGTGGTCGTCGTCGGCGGCCTGGTCCTGGTCGCCCGCCGCCAGCAGCGCTAGCCCCGCCTCACGGGCAGGGGCGCCACGCGTCGCCGCCCTCCTCCAGCGGCAGCACGGTGGTGGTGTCCAGCCCGCCGACGGTCTCGAACACCAGGCGCGCCTCGCCCGACATGCGGCCGTTGCTGCTGACCACCTCGATGCCCTCCAGCCGGTACCCGGTGACGTCGGGCGACGAGTACTCCTGCGCCAGGGCGTCCGCGGTGACCACCGACCGGTCGCTCTCGCAGAGCTGGCCCTGGGCGTCGTCCCACCGGCCCTCGACCAGCGCGGTGGCGCAGTCCTCGGCGGCGGTCCGCGCCGGGCCGATCGAGCCGAGGAACGCGCGGACGCCGAACCAGATCGAGACGCCGAGGCAGACCAACACCAGCACCCCGATCGGCAGCCCGATGGTGAGCCAGCGGGACCGCCGGCGCGGGGGAGCGGGCTGGTACGGGTGGGCCGGCGGGGCCCACGGTTCCTGCGGGTGCGTCATCGGGCGCGTCCCTCTCGGCACGGCACCTGCCGTTGCCGGCACCGGCGGGCAGCATGGCGGTCCACGGCGTCCGGGGGAAGTCCCGCCGCCGTCCGGTGCTCGGCCGGTCGGGGCGCGATGGGGCAGGATCGGCCTCGTCGTCCGACTCAACGGGGAGCCCTGCCGTGACCGTCCCACCCGCATCCCAGCCGCCCGCCGCCATGGTCGTCCCGCTGTTCTTCATCCGGCAGCGGATCACCGTGATGGTCAACCGCTACGAGGTGCTCGCGGCCAACCCCGACGGCACCGAGGGCCCGCTGATGGCCCTGGCCGAGCAGAAGCGGATGAAGCTGAAGGAGGAGGTGGTCTTCTACGCCGACGAGAGCAAGACCCGCCGGGTGTTCTCCTTCAAGGCCCGCCAGGTGCTCGACGTCGCCGCGCAGCACGACGTCTTCGACGAGTACGGCACCCCGATCGGCATGTTCAGCAAGGAGTTCGGCGCCAGCCTGCTGCGCTCGACCTGGAAGCTGAGCGCGCCGGGCGTCGAGGCCGTCGGGCAGGAGCGCAAGCTCTCGATCGCCCTGCTGCGCCGGTTCTGGGACCTGATCCCCTACATCGGCGACATCTGGGTGCCCTTCGTCTTCCACTTCGACTTCACCGACACGCGCACCGGCGCCCCGGTGCTGACCAGCGAGCGCCGGATGGCCATCCGCGACCGCTACACCGTCACCGTCCCCGACCCGCGGCTGGACTTCCGGGTCGCGGCGTCCATGGCCGTCGCGCTGGACGCGCTGCAGAGCCGCTAGCCCGCCGTCGCCGTCCAGTCGATCCGGTCGGCGAGAGCGCGCAGCCGGGCGCCGGAGACCGGGTCGAGCGAGCCGGCCCAGGCCACGCGGCCGAGGACGTGGTCGCGGAAGGTGGCCGGGTCCCGGCCGCGCGTCTGGCCGGCCCAGCCGGAGGTCGCGCAGTTGTGCAGCAGCGCCCGCAGCGCGTCCCGCTCCCGGCGGGGGAGCGCGGGGCGCACGTTGACCACCGCCCCGAGCACGGCCTGCCGGCGGGCGGCGCCCACCGCCGACGTCTTGGCCGGGTTGACCCGGAAGCCCTCGTCGGCCACGACCTCGGCGACCAGGCCGGCGAACCGGTCGCCACCGACCGACGTCCCGCCGCTGAAGGTGAGGTCGTCGACGTACCGGGTGTACGTCGCGCCGAAGGCGGCGGCCAGGCCCGCCAGCCGGCGGTCCAGCCGGAAGCAGACCAGGTTCGCCAGCGCCGGGGACGTCGGCGCACCCGGCGGCAGGTGCGCGACGGCGAGCCGGCGGCCCAGCCGGTGGTGCCGGTCGCGCGCCTCCGGGTCCTCCGGTACCGGCTGGGCGCGCCACACCTCGGCCGGGACGACGGTGGTGACCAGCCCGGTGACCACGTGCGCGACCGGCTCGGGCAGCCCGGCCGGGCCCAGCAGCAGGCCGTGCACCCGCCCGGCGGCGATGCCGGGGAAGAACGCCTCGAGGTCCATCCGCAGGACGACGGCCGACCCGGCGTGCGGCGCCACCGCGGTGCGCACCGACCGCCCGGGCACGCACCCGTGCGCCGCCTCGTGCACCGGGACCGGTGCCAGCACGTGGCGCAGCAGCCGCCGCTGCGCCTCCCGCAGCCGCGGCTTGGGGGCGGCCAGCAGCCGGACGCCGGACGGCCGCTCGACCGCGCGCCACCGGTAGTGCCGCAGCGCCTCGCCCGCCGTGCGCTCCAGCCCCCGGGTGTCGGCGAACCAGGCGAGCTCGCCGGCGTCGAGGTCCAGCAACCGGGCCACCGCGGCCTGGTCGGGCAGGTCGGCGACCGGGTACCGCTCCCGGGCCAGCGCGGTCGGCACCGGCCGGCGTCGGACCACCCGGGGGAGCGGCAGTGTGTCCTGCCCGCGGGCGAAGCCCTGCGTCGTCCGCACGAACCGCGCCAGCTCCCGGGGCCGGTCGACCGGCGGCCGGGGGTGGGCGGTCTGCACCTCGCCGACCATCGTGCCGACCCAGGTCTGGGCGCGGCGCATGCCGAGGGCGACCGCCACCCGGCGCACCATCTCCGGCCGCCGCCACGGACCGGCCAGCAGCGCCGTGGCGATCCCGGCCGCGGTGGCCGCGGCCCGTCGGTCGGCCGTCACCCGGGACACCGGGGTGCGCGGCGGGGAGGCCAGCCAGTCCCTGGGGGACGTGCCATCTGGTGCGCGGAGCGCACGGCGTGGCTCATGACGCTGTGCCTGACCTGTTCACGGGTCCCCGGGGTTGCCCCGGGGTGACCGGCGCTGCCGGTCGTCCTGGCCCCCCGCCGCGCACCGGCACACCGTAGGGGCAGCAGGGGCCCGGTGACTACAGGTACCTGCGCTCCAGTTCGGCGAAGAACGCCTTGGCCAGGGCGGTGAACTCCGCCTCCCGGACGGCGATCTCGTCGCCCACCCGGTACCCGAGCACCGAGCGGCCGGCGTCGTACCGGATGTGCCGGTCGGCCACCAGCGTGGTGCCCTGCGCGAGGGACTCGGCGACCAGCCGCACCTCCGTGCAGGCCGCACCGGCGGTGCTCCCCGGTCCGCGCGCGGGGAACCAGCTGTCCAGCACGACGAGCAGGTCGTTGAAGAAGACGGGCTCGAACGCGTGGACGGCGCCGGGGTCGTCGCCGGCGGCCAGCCGCCGGAAGGCGGCGACCCGGTCGTCGACGGCGGCGCGACGCTGGTCGATGCGGTGCAGTGCGCAGGTGCTCTGGGACAACATGGCGACTCCTCGTGAGAGAACGCCCCGGGGCTGTCGAGGGTGCGGTCCACTGTGACACCGGTCACCGGACCGCGCACCAGGTCGGCGCGCGCGCTCGGTGCCGGGACGGCGAGTCGCGCCGGACAGGCCGGGCGGAGCCCGGAGGAAGTCTCACGGCGTCCGCGGCGTTGCAGCCGTCAACCGACGCGAAAGGCACCTCATGCGCATCCCGCTGTCCGTCCTCGACCTGGCCCCCATCGCCCGCGGGGAGACCGTCAGCAGCAGCATCGCCGCCAGCGTCGCCCTCGCCCAGCGCGCCGAGGAGCAGGGCTACGGGCGGGTCTGGTACGCCGAGCACCACAACATGCCGACCATCGCCTCCTCGGCGACCAGCGTGCTGATCGCGCACGTCGGCGCCCGAACCAGCACGATCCGGCTGGGTTCCGGCGGTGTGATGCTCCCCAACCACTCGCCGCTGACGATCGCCGAGCAGTTCGGCACCCTCGAGGCGATGTACCCGGGCCGCATCGACCTGGGCCTGGGCCGCGCGCCCGGCTCGGACCAGAACACGATGTACGCGCTGCGTCGCGACCCGAACTCGGCCGAGTCGTTCCCGCAGGACGTGCTCGAGCTGCAGGCCTACCTGGCCGGCCAGACCCGCGTGCCGGGCGTGGACGCCGTCCCCGGCAAGGGCTCGCGGGTGCCCCTGTACATCCTGGGCTCCTCGCTGTTCGGCGCCCACCTGGCCGCCGCGCTGGGGCTGCCGTACGCCTTCGCCAGCCACTTCGCGCCGCAGGCGCTGGAGGCCGCGGTGGCCACCTACCGGCGCGAGTTCCAGCCCTCCGCCCAGCTCGAGGAGCCGTACGTCATCGCCGGGGTCAACGTGATCGCCGCCGACACCGAGGCCCGGGCGCAGGAGAACTTCCAGGCCATGCGCCGCACGATGGCGATCGGGCTGTTCGGCCGCGGCCGCAGCTTCACCGACGCCGAGGCCGACCTGCTGCTCGAGCAGGGCGCCGGCCACCACATCGACTCGATGTTCACCCACGCCGCCGTCGGCACGCCCCCGCAGGTGGCCGACCACCTGGAGCGGTTCGTGGAGACGGCGGACGCCGACGAGCTGATCGTCGCCCACCAGGCCCCGACGACCGAGGACCGGCTGCGTTCGGTCACCCTCACCGCCGAGGCGCTGGACTCCGTCCCGGCCTGAGCAAGGACCCCGCTGCCCCCGCGCCGCGCGGGGCAGGGCAGCAGACGGACGACGGCCCCCACCGCAGCTGCGGTGGGGGCCGTCGTCGTCGGTCAGGCGGAGGGGCGGGCCCCACCGATGAAGCCACCCCACCGCATCGAGGTCTCGCGGATGCGGGAGCCGCTCTGCGGGGCCTCGAGGATCCGGTCGTTGCCCAGGTAGATGGCCACGTGGTGGATGGTCGAGGCGTTGCTGGTGTTGGTGGCCCAGAAGACCAGGTCGCCGCGCTGCAGGTCGGCCCGGGAGACCTTGGGCAGCGCCTTGTACTGCGCGCTGCTGTTGCGCGGGATGGAGATCCCCGCCTGGGCGTAGGCGTAGCGGGTCAGACCGGAGCAGTCGAAGCCGACGATCCCGGCGTCGATGCCCCAGCCCATGCTGGGGCCGGTCAGCGAGCCGCCGCCCCAGGAGTAGATGACGCCGAGCTGCTCGCGCGCCGCGGCGATCGCGGTCTCGACGGCCGAGCCGTTCGCCGCGCCGGCGGCCGGGACCGGCCGGGCGGGGGTGGTGGCGGCCGGGGCCCGGACCACCGGCTGGGTGGTGGCGCGCGGGGCGGGCGTGGTGGTGGCGGGCGTGGTGGCGGCGCGCTGTGCGGCGGCGGCCCGCTCGGACTCGGCCCGTGCGGCCGCGGCCGCGGCGGCGGCGGCCTGCTCGGCGGCGAACCGCTCGGCCTCGGCGCGGGCGGCCTGCAGGCCCTGCAGGCTCTGCTGGGCCTGGGCGAGCTGCTGCTGGACGGCGGCCTGCTGGTCGGCCAGCGCGGCGGCCTGGGCGCGGGCGTCGCGCTCGTACTGCTCGGCCACGGCCAGCGCGGCGGCGGCCTCCTCCTCCAGCGCGGCGGCGTCGGCGAGCGCGGCGGCGGCCTGCTCCTGCGCGGCCCGGGCCTGCTCCTCGGCGGTGGTCACCCGGACGACGACGTCGCCCTGGTGGGCTCCGGCGGCCTCCAGCAGTGCGGCCCGCTCGAGCATCTGCGCGGGGCCGTCGGCGGTGGTGAGCGCCTCGAGGGTGGGGGAGGTGCTGCCCTGCTGGTAGCTCTGCCGGGCGAAGGACACGACGTCGGCCCGGGCGACCTCGAGGTCGCGGGCAGCGGCGGCGGCCGCGGCGGTGGCGGCGTCGGCGACCACCTGGGCGGCCTCGTGCTCGGCCTGCTTGCCCTGGAAGGCGTCCAGCGCGATCGCGGACTCCTCGCGGGCGGAGTCGACGCTGGCCTGGGCGCCGGCGAGCGCGGCGGTGATCGCCTCGACCTGCTGGGCGGCGGTCTGCGTCTGCTGCTGCGCCGCGTCGATCTGCGCGTCGGAGGGGTTGGTCGGGGCGGCTGCGGCGATGCCGGGGGCGGCGACCAGGCTGAGGACCGCCGCGACGGCGACTCCGGCCAGACGGCGTGCCGGACGTCCGCCGGTCCGTCGCTGGGTCGTTGCCGTGGTGCCCATGTCCCGTTCCCTCCGTCGTGTCCGTCGCCCGATCGGGCGACTGACACAGAGGTCGGCGTCCGGCAAGACGTCCTTGAGCAACGACGCAGAGTCACGAGGTCACCGCGCCCGAGAGTCGACATGGGGACAGGCGAGGATGGGGGCATGAACGTCTTCACCGACTACGCCGAGACCCACTGGGTCCCGATCAACGGCGACATGGTCACCGTGCAGACCGTCGACGCCGCGGGACGGCGGGAGACGCACGTGCTCTCGGTCCCCGAGGCCCTCGCGCAGTTCAAGGTCGAGTACCCCTTCGTGGACGACGCCCAGGCCGCGGCGCTGTTCGCCCAGGGCGGCTGAGCGCGGGCGAGGCCCGGATCACGGCACAGCGGCCCCGTCCGGGTGGTTGTACGGAGCGTGACGCTCCGCTTCCTCGTCCTCGGTGACTCCCTCGCCTACGGCACCGGTGCCGCGAGCCCTGCGGACACCCTCGGCTCCCGGCTGACCCGCGTCCTGCGCGAGTCCGGCCGGGCGACCGAGCTGTCCGTGGTGGCGGTCCCCGGCGCGACCTCCCTCGGCCTGGCCGAGCAGCTCGACCGGGCCGCAGCGGCCGACGCCGACCTCGCCCTGCTGGTCGTGGGCGCCAACGACATCACCCGTCAGGTCCCCGCCGACCGGTCGGCCGCCGCGCTCGGCGCCGCGGTGCGCACCCTGCGGCAGCGCGGTACCGCGGTGCTCGTCGTCCCGACGCCGGACCTGTCCTCGGTGGCCTGGGTGCCGCCGGCCTTCCGCGCCGTGGTCGCCGGCATCTGCGACCAGCTGCGCGCCCGCCAGACGCTGGCCGCCGAGGCCGCCGGCGGGGTCGTGGCCCCGGTCGGGCCGGAGCTCGCCGCGCGGTTCGCCGCCGATCCGTCGCTGTTCTCCGCCGACCGCTTCCACCCCTCCTCGGCCGGCTACGCACGGGTCGCCGAGGCGCTCGCCCCGCACCTGCTGCAGTTGGCCGCCGACCGCCGCGACGCCGCCGCCTAGGTCCTGCGGCGGTCCTCGGGCGGCGGCATCCGGCAGGCCGGCGTCCCACCCGGGAGCCGGTGCCGGTTGGCCGCGACCAGTCGGTAGACCGGCGGTGCGACCCAGCGCAGCGGCGGCAGCGAGATCAGCACGCCGAGCACCGACCACGGCAGCCCGGCCGCGCGCAGCAGCCGGGCGACGGCGGCGGCCCCGCCGGAGACGGTGCCGTCGGGGTCGACCCACAGCACCTCCTGCCGCGCTCGCTCGGCCGTGACGCCGAGGGCCGCCAGGTCGGCGAACTGCCAGGCCACCACGGTCACGGAGGCGGGCAGCACCCGGCGGGCGACGCCGACGGCGCTGGTGCAGAAGGCGCAGTCGCCGTCGAAGACGAGCGTGGGGGCGGGCACGGTCCCATCGTCCCCGTTCAGCCGATGTCGACGGTCAGCGCCCGGTGGTCCGACAGTGGCAGCGCCGGCGCCGAGGTCGCGGTGACCGAGCCCAGCGACCCGCGCAGCAGCACGTGGTCCAGCTGCCGGTCGGGCACCTCGACCGGGAAGGTGAGCCCGTCGGCCAGCGGCGTCCACCCGGTCACCCGCGCCGGGGTCGGCGGGGTCATGTTCAGGTCGCCCATCAGCACCAGCGGCCCGGGGAACGCGGTGAGGTCGCGTCGCAGCCGGCGCAGCTGCCGCCGGTTCCACCCGGGCACGAACGACAGGTGGGTGTTGACCACGGTCAGGTCACCGGCCGGGGTCTCGACCACGGCGACGACGGCGGCGCGCGGCTCCTCGTCCACCACGATCACCTTGCGCGGCCCGGGCAGCCACATCGGGAAGCGGAACGGGATGGGCGAGAGCCGGATGACCTGCCAGGAGCGCACCGGGTACCGCGACAACAGCGCGATGCCGTACTCCGCCGTCCCGGGCTGCTCGCGCCCGGTGGCGGCCATCCAGGTGGCACCCGGGGTGCCGGCGATCGCGGCGACGAACCGGTGCGCGACCGCGCCCATCGCCTCGGCCGCGACCGCCGTCAGGTCGGCGTGGTGCGACCGCTCCTGCTCCCGGTCCACCTCCTGCAGCGCCAGGACGTCGGCGTCCAGGTGGCGGACGGCCGCGGCGAAGCGGTCGACGTCGACCCGGTCGTCGGCGGGGGAGCGGCCGTGCAGGATGTTGAAGGTCGCGAGGCGCACGGGTGACCGACTACCCGCCCGGGTAGCTCCACACCCCATCCGCCCGCCGACCCGAGGAGAGACCGCTTGCCTGCCGACCGCGACGCCCTGCGGGGAGCGCTCAAGCGCACCGCCTCCGCCCTCAAGCACGACGGCGTCCCGTTCGCCCTGGCCGGTGGCTACGCGCTGTGGGCGCACGGGGCACCGGAGTCGGAGAACGACGTCGACTTCGTCGTCGCCGAGGACGACGTCGAACGGGCGGCCAACGTGCTGGAGGCCGCCGGGTTCGAGGTGATCCGCCCGCCGGAGGACTGGCTGTTCAAGGCCTGCACCGACGGCGTGGTGGTCGACTTGCTGCACCGGATCGTCGGTGAGCCGGTGACGGCGGACATGCTGGCGCGCTCGGACGAGATGGACCTGCTGGGCATCCGGCTGCCGGTGCTGCAGGCCACCGACCTGCTGTCGAGCAAGCTGCGCGCGATGACCGAGCACTACTGCGACTTCGGCTCGCTGCTGCCGCACGTGCGGGCGGTGCGCGAGCAGGTCGACTGGGCGCGGCTGCGCAGCGAGACCGAGGCCAACGACTTCGCCGTGGCGTTCCTGTTCCTGGTCGACCGGCTGGGCATCGTGCCCGCCTGACGCAGGACGGGCCGGCGCCCCCTGGGGAGTGCCGGCCCGTCCTGTGGTGCGGGGCTGGATCAGCTGGCGGGGACCGCCCCGGCGCGCAGGGCGCCGAGCAGGTCGTGGTTCAGCCGCGAGATGGTCTCCATCGAGATGCCCTTCGGGCAGACCGCGGAGCACTCGCCGATGTTGCTGCAGCCGCCGAAGTCCTCGGCGTCCTGCTGGGCGACCATCCGCAGCACCCGGGTGTCGCGCTCGGGCTGGCCCTGCGGCAGCAGCCCGAGGTGGGCCACCTTGGCGGCGGTGAACAGCATCGCCGAGCCGTTCGGGCAGGCCGCGACGCAGGCGCCGCAGCCGATGCAGGTCGCGGCGTCGAACGCGGCGTCGGAGTCCTTCTTCGGCACCGGGGTGGCGTGCGCCTCGGGGGCCGTGCCGGTGGGGGCGCTGATGAACCCGCCGGCGGAGATGATCCGGTCGAAGGCCGACCGGTCGACCGCGAGGTCCTTGACCACGGGGAAGCCGCCGGAGCGCCACGGCTCGATGTCCAGCACGTCGCCGTCCTTGAAGGACCGCATGTGCAGCTGGCAGGTCGCCGTCTGCTCCGGGCCGTGCGCGATGCCGTTGATCATCAGGCCGCACGAGCCGCAGATGCCCTCGCGGCAGTCGTGGTCGAAGGCGATCGGGTCGTCGTCCTCGAGGATCAGCTTCTCGTTGAGCACGTCGAGCATCTCGAGGAAGGACATGTCGGGGGAGACGTCGGTGACGTGGTAGGTCACCATCTTGCCCTTCTTGGTCCGGTCGCGCTGGCGCCAGATGCGAAGGGTGAGGCTCATCGTCCGGGGGACTGTGCTGGTCACTTGTAGCTCCGCTGTGCGAGGTGGACGTACTCGTACTCGAGGGCCTCGCGGTGCAGCACCGGGGGGACGTCCTCGGGGGTGTACTCCCAGGCCGCGACGTAGGCGAAGTTCTCGTCGTCGCGCAGCGCCTCACCCTCAGGCGTCTGGCTCTCGGCCCGGAAGTGGCCACCGCAGCTCTCGTTGCGGTGCAGCGCGTCGACGCACATCAGCTCGGCGAGCTCGATGAAGTCGGCGACGCGGCCGGCGTGCTCGAGGTTCTGGTTGTAGATGCCCTGCTCACCGGAGACCTTGACGTTGGTCCAGAACTCCCGGCGGATCTCCGGGATGCGGTCCAGCGCCTTGCGCAGGCTCTCCTCCGACCGCTCCATGCCGCACATGTCCCACATGAGCTTGCCGAGCTCGCGGTGGAACGAGGCGACGGTGCGGGTGCCGTTGATCGACAGCAGCTTCTCGGTCTGGGCCCGCACCGACTGCTCGGCCTCGACCGCCGCCGGGTGGGTGGCGTCGATCTTGGGGAACGGGCCGTCGGCGAGGTAGTCGTTGATGGTGTTGGGCAGGACGAAGTACCCGTCGGCCAGGCCCTGCATCAGGGCGCTGGCACCGAGCCGGTTGGCGCCGTGGTCGGAGAAGTTGGCCTCACCGATGACGAACAGGCCCGGGATGGTCGACTGCAGGTCGTAGTCGACCCACAGCCCGCCCATCGTGTAGTGCACGGCCGGGTAGATGCGCATCCCGGTCTCGTAGGCGTCCTCACCGGTGATCCGGTTGTACATGTCGAAGAGGTTGCCGTACTTGGCCTCGATCGCCTTGCGGCCCAGACGCTGGATGGCGTCGGTGAAGTCGAGGTAGACGCCCAGCCCGTTCGGGCCCACGCCGCGGCCCTCGTCGGTGACGTTCTTGGCCTGGCGCGAGGCGATGTCGCGGGGCACCAGGTTTCCGAACGCCGGGTAGATGCGCTCGAGGTAGTAGTCGCGCTCGTCCTCGGGGATCTGCCGCGGGTCACGGGTGTCGCCGCGCTCCTTGGGCACCCACACGCGCCCGTCGTTGCGCAGCGACTCGCTCATCAGCGTCAGCTTCGACTGGTAGTCGCCGCTGACCGGGATGCAGGTCGGGTGGATCTGCGTGTAGCAGGGGTTGGCGAACAGCGCGCCCCGCTTGTGCGCCCGCCAGGCGGCGGTGACGTTGGAGCCCTTGGCGTTCGTCGAGAGGTAGAAGACGTTGCTGTACCCGCCGGAGGCGAGCACGACGGCGTCGGCGAAGTGCGTGGTGATCTCACCGGTGATCAGGTGCCGGACGACGATGCCCCGCGCCTTCCCGTCGGCCACGATCAGGTCGAGCATCTCGGTGCGCGGGTGCTGCTCGACGTTGCCCAGCCCGATCTGCCGCTCGAGGGCCTGGTAGGCGCCGTAGAGCAGCTGCTGGCCGGTCTGGCCACGGGCGTAGAAGGTGCGGGACACCTGCGCGCCACCGAAGGACCGGTTGTCGAGCAGGCCGCCGTACTCGCGGGCGAAGGGGACGCCCTGGGCCACGCACTGGTCGATGATCGCGGTGCTGACCTCGGCCAGGCGGTGGACGTTGTCCTCGCGGGAGCGGAAGTCACCGCCCTTGACCGTGTCGTAGAAGAGCCGGTGGACGCTGTCGCCGTCGTTGCGGTAATTCTTCGCGGCGTTGATCCCGCCCTGGGCGGCGACGCTGTGGGCGCGCCGCGGGCTGTCCTGGAACCAGAAGTTCTTGACCCGGTAGCCCATCTCGGCCAGCGTCGCCGCGGCCGAGCCGCCGGCGAGGCCGGTGCCGACCACGATGACCGACAGCCGCCGGCGGTTGGCCGGGTTGACCAGCCGGGCGCGGAACTTGCGCTCGTTCCAGCGCTCGTTGATGGGGACGTCGCGCGGTGCCTTGGTGTCGGCGATCGGCTCGCCGACGGTGAACAGCTCGAGTGGCATGGCTGGGATCTCCTGTCTCAGTCGATCAGGCCGAAGGCGATGGACAGCGGGACGATCAAGAAGCCGACGGTCAGCAGTCCGGCGATGACGTAGGCGATGCCGTTGACGGCGCGCTCGCGCTTCTTGTTCGTCTGGCCGAGGGTCTGCGTGGCGGCGAAGACGCCGTGCCGGATGTGCCAGCCCAGGATCAGCATCGAGGCCACGTAGAAGAGCGTGATCGGGATGTTGGAGAAGCTGGCGATCAGCCGGTCGTAGGGGGTGGTCCCCGTGCCGGCCGGGTTCACGACCCCGAAGGTGAGGTCGAGGATGTGCCAGATGATGAACAGCGCCAGGATGACGCCGCCCCAGCGGACGGTGCGCGAGGCGAAGCTCTGCTGCACCCGCTTCTTGGTCACGTAGGGCACCGGGCGGGCCCGGCGCGCCTGGCGCCACAGCGAGATGGCCGCCCAGAAGTGGCCGACCACCGAGGCCAGCAGGACCAGCCGGATGATCCACAGCAGGGTCTGCTCGGGGACGGCGGGCTCGCCGATCGTGCGGATCCAGTGGGAGTACCCGTTGAACTCCTCGGCTCCGCCGAAGGCGTGCAGGTTGCCGACCATGTGGGCCAGCAAGTAGAGGATCATGATGATCCCGGTGACCGCCATGACGGTCTTCTTCACGACCGAGTTGCTGAATCGGCCGGTCTTCGGGGCCCTGCGCTGGGCCGGTTGCGTCGTCACTGTCGCCACGACGCCACGGTAGGCCCACTGCACACGTGACACCCAGGTGAACCCGCCGTGACGCCGGTCATGTAAGGGCGTACTACGTCCCGGAGCGGGGCAACACCACCCGTCCGACGGTCTGTTCCCGGCCTCCCGGGGCGTTGGACGCCCGGCGGGCCGGTGGAGGAAGATCGTCGGCGCCCCGATCCGTGCAGTGCCCCGAGAGGACGACGCCGTGCCCGGACCCACCCGCGGTTTCCTCGGCCGCCGCCGCAGCGCCGGCGACCCCCGGCTGCCACCCGGTCAGTACGACGCCGGCTCCGACTGGCCGGTGCTCACCGCCGAGCCCACGCCGCGGATCACCCCCGAGACCTGGTCGATCACCGTCGACGGTGCGGTGGAGAACCCGACCACGTGGACCTGGGACGAGGCGCACGCCCTCCCCGGGGCCGAGTACCGCGGCGACATCCACTGCGTGACGACCTGGTCGAAGTTCGACACCCACTTCGCCGGCGTCAGCGTCGACTCGCTGCTGGAGATCGCCCGCCCGAAGCCGGAGGGCCGGTTCGTCATGGAGACGGCCAAGACCGGTTACACGACCAACCTGCCGATCGAGGACGTCACCGGCGGCAAGGCCTGGCTGGTGTGGGAGTACGACGGCAAGCCGCTGCCGGTCGAGCACGGCGGCCCGGTGCGGATGCTCGTGCCGCACCTGTACTTCTGGAAGAGCACCAAGTGGATCAGCCGGATCACGGTCATGGAGCGCGACCAGCCCGGTTTCTGGGAGCAGAACGGCTACCACGACCGCGGCGACCCGTGGAAGCAGCAGCGCTACCAGGGCGACGCATGACGGACGCGGGCCCGGACTCCGGCGCGACCGGCCTCACCGCCGGAGGCGGCGCCCCGGCCGGCGGCTGGACGACGGCGACGGTCTCCGGCGTCCGCCGGCCGATCGCCCGGTCGGTCGAGCTGCGGCTCGACGTGCACGACCGGGTCGACCACCTGCCCGGCCAGCACTACGTCGTCCGGCTGACCGCCGAGGACGGGTACACCGCGCAGCGGTCCTACTCGGTGGCCTCGCCGCCGGGCGACCCGCTGGTCGAGCTGTTCGTCGAGCGGCTCGACGACGGTGAGGTGTCCACCTACCTCGCCGACGTCGTCGAGCCCGGCGACGAACTGGAGGTGCGCGGGCCGATCGGTGGCTGGTTCGTCTGGGACGGCACCACGCCCGCGCTGCTGGTCGGTGGCGGCTCCGGCGTCGTCCCGCTGGTGGCGATGGTGCGGCACGCGCGCGAGCTGGGCCGGCTGGACCTGCTGCGGGTCGCGGTGTCGGCGCGGACCCTGGCCCAGCTGCCCTACGCCGACGAGCTGGCCGAGGCCGGCGCGCAGATCGTGCTCACCCGGGAGGCCCGCGGCATCCGGCCGGCGTCCCGGCTGACCGGCATGGACCTCTTCCCGCTGGTCGAGCCGGGGCAGACGGCGTTCGTGTGCGGGTCGACCGGGTTCGCCACCACCGCCACCCAGCTGCTGGTCGAGCTCGGGGTGCCCACGACGGCGATCCGGGTGGAGCAGTTCGGCCCCTCCGCGCTGGAGCTGCCGAAGCGCTGACGGACACCCCCTGCCCGAGCAGGGTAAGGACAGGCTAACCTCTGCCGGTCAGTCGTTGATCTTGAGGAGCCTGCCCGTGTCCCGCCCGTCCCGCCTCGCCGTCCCCCTCGCCGTGCTGGCGCTGACCGCTGGGCTCTCCGCCTGCGGCGGCAGCTCCGACGACGAGGCGGCCGCCTCCTCCGCACCCGCTGCCCCGTCGTCGTCCTCGGCGTTCCCGGTCAGCATCGAGAACAAGTTCGGCACCACCGAGATCCCGGCCGAGCCGCAGCGGGTGGTCACCGT
Organism: Modestobacter sp. SSW1-42; assembly: GCF_046635825.1. NCBI lineage: Bacteria > Bacillati > Actinomycetota > Actinomycetes > Geodermatophilales > Geodermatophilaceae > Modestobacter > Modestobacter sp. SSW1-42. Next base: position 97,273 of record NZ_JBISCA010000001.1, read on the forward strand.
CGGCTTCAACGACGAGGACTTCGTCCTGGCCCTGGGCGTCGTCCCGGTCGGCGTGCGTGACCTCATCGGCGACTACGACGCCCCGTCCCGGCCGTGGGCGCAGGAGCAGCTCGGCGGGGCGGAGATCCCGACGGTCGGCGGCACGGAGCTCGACGTCGAGGCCATCGCCGCGCTGGACCCCGACCTGATCGTCGGCGTCTACTCCTACATCGACCAGGCGGTCTACGACCAGCTGTCGCAGATCGCGCCGACCCTCGCGCAGACCGACGAGTACGCCGACGGCGCCACCCCCTGGCAGGAGCAGACGCTGCTCACCGGCGAGGCGCTCGGCCGCGAGGACCAGGCCCAGCAGCTGGTCGACGACGTCGAGGGCCGGTTCGACGAGGCCGTCAGCGCCAACCCCGACTTCGCCGGCAAGCAGATCGCCGTCGACCTCACCGGCGTCGGCTCGGGCCACTACCTGCTCGGCAGCGACGACCTGCGCACCCAGTTCTTCACCGACCTCGGCTTCACCGTCCCCGAGGTCAGCACCGACGTCAGCCAGGAGCGGATGGACCTGCTCGACGCCGACGTCCTGGCCGTGAACGGCTACGACCAGGCCAGGGCCGACGCCGACACCCTGATGTCCGCGCTGGACGTCGTCACCTCCGGCCGCACCGTCCTGCTGGGCGGGTACGAGGGCGACGTGTCGGCCGCGCTGGGCTTCGGCAGCCCGCTGTCGCTGCCCTTCCTGCTCGAGGAGGTCGTGCCCGCGCTCGCCGCCGCCGCCGACGGCGACCCGGCCACGGCGGTCACCCAGCTCGGCTGACGCCCCGATGGAGTCCCAGCGCTGCAGGAACCGAGCGCTGGGACTCCATCAGCGTGTGCGAGGCACGGTCGCGGGGGTAGCCCCGGGTCGACGCGCGGTCCGAGCAACGGACGTCGGCGTGCGCGAGCACGAGGAGCACCGTGGCAGCCCACGACCAGGCCGAGGCGCGCAGCGAGCTCGGCGACAGCGAGGGCCCGCAGGAGGACCAGCTCCAGGAGGCCTTCGACACGATCGTCAGCGAGGGCGCCCAGCGGCTGCACCGCACCTGGCGCGAGGTGCTCACCACCGGCCTGGCCGGCGGGATCGAGGTGGCCACCGGCGTGCTGGTGCTGTTCGCCGTCTACGCCGAGACCGGCAGCCACCTGCTGGCCGGGCTGGCCTTCTCGGTCGGCTTCATCGCCCTGGTGCTGGCCCGCAGCGAGCTGTTCACCGAGGGCTTCCTGGTCCCGGTCACCGCCGTCGCCGCCGGGCGGGCGAGCACCGCGCAGCTGGGCAAGCTGTGGGCGGGCACCCTGCTGGGCAACCTGGTGGGCGGCTGGCTGTTCATGTGGCTGGTCGTGCAGGCGTTCCCCGACCTGCACGCCACCGCCGTCGAGAGCGCCGTCCACTTCGTCGACTCCCCGCTGGACCTGCAGTCGGCCTCGCTGGCGTTCCTGGCCGGCATCGCCATCACGCTGATGACCCGCATGCAGCACGGGACGACGTCGGACGTGGCGAAGATCGTCGCCGCGGTGGCCGGCGCCCTGGTCCTGGCCGGCCTGCAGCTGTACCACTCGATCCTGGACTCGCTCATCGTCTTCGCCGCGCTGCACGCCGGTGCGCCGTTCGGCTACGGCGACTGGGCCGCCTGGTTCTGGTACACGACGCTGCTCAACATGGCCGGCGGGCTGTTCGTGGTGACGCTGCTCCGGCTGGTGCGCAGCAAGGACATGCTGCAGCGCGAGCGCGCCGACGCGGGCGCCTAGCGGTTCGCGGCTGCCCGGATCGCTGCGACGTAGCGGTCCAGGGCCAGGGTCTGCACCCGCCGGCTGACCGGGCCGCCCAGCCGGGACAGCCGGGTGCCCAGCCCGGAGAAGGCGCGCAGCTCGTAGACCACCCCGCCGTCGGGGAGCAGCCGGACGACGAAGGACTCCTCGCCGCTCTCCGGGTGGCCCGGCAGCGTGCCGTAGGCGAAGCCGCGCCGGTCGGGCTCGTCGACCACCCACACGACCCGGCAGGGGACGTCCAGCCCCAGACGCTGCAGCCCGGCGGTCATCAGGACGACGGTGCCCACGGTGCTGGCCGGTCCGTCGGCGCGGATCCGCAGCCCGGCGCCGCGCTGGGCGTCCCAGCGGAACACCGCCGCGGCCGCCCGGTCGAACGCCTCCCGCCCGGAGCCCACGACGTGGCTGCGCTCGACCAGGTGGTAGCCGGCGGGCAGTGCGCCGCTGCGTGTGCCCCCGACCTCGGGGTAGGTGAACGGGGCGTCGGTGAACCGGTCGAGGGTGGCGCGGCGGAGGAGTCCCACCGGCCCAGTGTGCGCGAGCGCTGCCGGTAGGGTCCGACGCACTGTGCTCGCCGCCGTCTCCGCCACCCGCTACGTCACCCCGCTGCGCGAGGGTGGCTCCCTGCCCGGCCTCATGGAGGCCGACGACCTGGGCACGTACGTGGTCAAGTGGCGGGCCGCCGGCCAGGGCGTGAAGGTGCTCGCCGCCGAGGTGGTCTGCGGGGAGCTGGCCCGCCGGCTGGCCCTGCCGGTGCCCGCGCTGGTCACCGTCGACGTCGTCCCCGAGCTCGCGGTGGGGGAGCCGGACCCCGAGGTGCAGGAGCTGCTGCGCAACTCCGCCGGGGTCAACCTCGGGATGGACTACCTGCCCGGGGCGCTGGACTTCGAGGCCGGTGCCGCGCAGGTCGAGCCGGAGCTGGCCGGGCGGGTGCTGTGGTTCGACGCGCTCATCGGCAACGTCGACCGCTCGTGGCGCAACCCGAACATGCTGTTCTGGCACGGCCGGCTGCACCTGATCGACCACGGTGCCGCGCTGACCTTCCACCACAACTGGCCCGGTGCGCCCGCCGCGGTCACCCGCGCCTACGACGCCGCCCAGCACGCCCTCGTCGAGTGCGCGCCCGACGTCCCGGCCGCCGACGCCGCGCTGGGCCGGCTGGTCACCCGGCCGCTGCTCACCGACGTGCTCGCCCAGGTGCCCGACGCGTGGCTCGAGGGCCCCAGCCCGGACGACGCCCCTGACGCGGTGCGCGAGCGCTACGTCGCCCAGTTGCTGGACCGGCTGGCCGCCCGCCCCTCCTGGCTGCCCGGCGTCGTCGCCGCGGCGGCCGCCGGTGGGGCCGGCCGGCGCAGCGCCCCGCGCGGGCAGAACCGGCCGTCCTGGCTGGGCCCGCCCCCGCCGGAGGGCGTGACCCAGCGGTGAGGGAGACCTTCGAGTACGCGGTGCTGCGGGTCGTGCCGCGGGTGGAGCGGGGCGAGATGCTGAATGCCGGCGTGCTCGTCTACTGCCGGCAGCGCGACTACCTCGGCTCCCGCGTGCACCTGGACGTCGACCGGCTGCGGGCCCTCGACCCGACCGCGGACCCGGTCGCCATCACCGCCGCGCTGCAGGCCTCGGCCGACGTCTGCTCGGCCGCGGCGACCGTCGGCGCCGCGGGGCGGGAGGCGCTGGGCTCGCGGTTCCGCTGGCTCACCGCCCCCCGCAGCACCGTCGTCCAGCCCGGCCCGGTGCACACCGGCCTGACCGCCGACCCCGACGCCGAGGCCGACCGCCTGCTGCAGCTGCTCGTCCTGCCGGTCACCGACTGACCCGGCGCGCCGCTCAGGTGCAGAACTCGTTGCCCTCCGGGTCGGTCAGCACGGCCCAGGAGGTGCCCAGGCCCGAGCGGTTCTCGACGAACGTCGCGCCCAGGCCGGTGAGCCGGGCGACGGCGGCGGCGATCCGCTCCTGCTGCTCGGCCGGCGGGACCGCGGGCCCACCGCCGGCCTGCAGGTCGAGGTGGACGCGGTTCTTGACCGTCTTCGGCTCGGGCACCCGCTGGAAGAACAGCCGGGGCTGGGACGGGTCGGTGCTCTCGACGGCGGAGGCGGCGTTCCACTGGTCCTCCGGGACGCCGCGGGCCGCCAGCCAGCTGGGCCAGTCGGCTGCGCCGTCGGGCGGGCCGGGCACGCGGTAGCCGCGGTCGCTCAGTGCGGCGGCCCAGAAGGTGGCCAGCCGCCCGGGGTCCTGGGCGTCGAAGACGATCTGCACGGGGCGCATGCGGGGGAGTGTGCCGCGCGGGACCGACAGCCGGCGTCCTGTCGGACCCGCGCGGTAGGACGTCGGCATGGAGATCTCCGCGGTGGGCGTGAGCGCCACCGATCTGCGCCGGGCCGTCGCCTTCTACGAGCTGCTCGGCTTCACCTTCCCGCCGTTCGACGACGGGGAGGTCCACGTCGAGACGGTCCCCGGACCGGGGGCCCAGTTGATGATCGACGGCGCCGAGCTGATGACCGGCCTGCTGGGGGAGCCACCGCGGGCGGGCAACACCGCCGCGTTCGCCGTCCGGTGCGCGTCACCGGCGCAGGTCGACGAGGTGGCCGCCCGGGTCGCGACGGCCGGGCACGCTGTCGTGACGCCGCCGTGGGACGCGCCCTGGCAGCAGCGGTACGCGACGGTGGCCGACCCGGACGGGTACCGGGTCGACCTCTACGCGTCCTCGTCGAGCTGAGCGGCCAGCAGCTCGTCGGCCCGGCGGGCGAACTCGACGTCGAGCCCGGTGACCGCGTCGACCGCGTGGGTCAGCAGGTGCACGGTGAGGTTGCCGTAGCTGATCTCGACGTCGGGGTGGTGGTCGAGGTCGTCGGCGACGGCGGCCAGCGCGAGCACGTGCGCCGCCGCGGTGCGGAAGTCGATGCCCTTCGTGCGGCGGTGGATGCCGTGCACGTCCCCGGCCCAGTCGGGCAGCTCGGCCAGGGCGTCGGCGAGGTCCTCGGGGGTCAGCGGGATGCGGCGGGCCATGCCCCGATCCTGCCTCAGGTGTGCAGGCCGCACTCGACCTTGTTCTTGCCGGCCCAGCGGCCGGCGCGCGGGTCCTCGCCGGGGGCGACCGGGCGGGTGCACGGCGCACAGCCGATGGAGGCGTAGCCGATCTCGGCCAGCGGGTTGACCGGCACCTGGTGCTCGGCGATGTAGGCGTCCACGTCGTCCTGGGTCCAGGCCGCCAGCGGGTTGACCTTCACCATGCCGCGCTTGGCGTCCCAGTCGACGACCTTCGTGCCGGTGCGGCTGGCCGACTCGTCGCGGCGCACGCCCGACCCCCAGGCGGTGTAGCCGGCCAGCGCGGCGGCCAGCGGCTGCACCTTGCGCAGCGAGCAGCACAGGTCGGGGTCGCGCTCGTACAGCCGCGGGCCGTGCTCGGCGTCCTGCTCGGCGACGGTGCGACTGGGCAGGATGCTGTGCACGGTGATCGGCAGCACGCTGCTGATCCAGTCGCGGGTGCCGATGGTCTCGGCGAAGTGGTAGCCGGTCTCCAGGAACACCACGTTCACCCCCGGGACGGCGCGGCTCGCCAGGTGCGCCAGCAGCCCGTCGGCCATCGAGGAGGTGATGGCGAACGAGTCGCCGAAGGTCTCCCCGGCCCAGGTCAGCACGGCCAGCGCCTGCTCGACGGGGTCGGCGATGCCCTCGAAGCGGGCGTCGGCCTCGGCGGCGAGTTCGGGCGTCGGTGTCGCGATCGCGGTCGTCATGGGCGCTGGACCCCCGTTCCGGTCAGGTGGACGGTGAAGCTCCGCAGGCAGGCGCCGCAGCGCCAGCCGTCCGGGTCCTCACCGTGTGGGACGAGGTCCTCCTCGCCGCAGTACGGGCAGTGGAACACCGGCAGCTGGCGCTGCCTTCCCGACCCGGTCTCGCTCATCGCAGCCAGTCGTCCTCGGCCCGGGCCACGTAGGCGGCGAACCGCTCCCCCTCGGTGCGGCGCTCCATGAAACCGCGCAGCACCCGCTCGCAGTAGTCCGCGGTCTCGTCCTTGGTGATCTTGTGGGCGCGGAGCTTGCGGCCGAAGGTCGCCTCGATGCCGAGGTGGCCGCCCAGGTGCACCTGGAAGCCCTCGACGCTCTCGCCGGCGGCGTTGGTGACGATCATGCCCTTGAAGCCGATGTCCGCGGTCTGGAAGCGGGCGCAGGCGTTGGGGCAGCCGTTGACGTTGATCGCGATCGGCTCGTCGAACTCCGGCAGCCGGTTCTCCAGCTCGGTGAACAGTTCCTGGGCGTGGGCCTTGGTCTCCACGATCGCCAGCTTGCAGAACTCCAGGCCGGTGCAGGCCATGGTGCCGCGGCGGAAGGCGCTGGGGCGCACCTGCAGGTCCAGGGCGGCCAGCTCGGCGATCAGCGGCTCGACCTGGTCGTCGGCGACGTCGAGGATGGCCAGCTTCTGCTGCGCGGTGGTGCGGATGCGGCCCTCGGCGTAGCGGTCGGCGAGCTCGGCGACCTGGGTGAGCAGCGTGCCGCTGACCCGGCCGGTGCGCAGCGCGAAGCCCAGCACGTTGCGGCCGTCCTTCTGCTTCGAGACGCCGACGTGGTCGCGCTGGTCGTGGGCGGCCGGTGCGGGGGCCGGGCCGTCGGGCAGCACCTCGTGCAGGTACTCGTCCTGCAGCACCTGGCGGAACTTCTCCGGGCCCCAGTCGGCGAGGAGGAACTTCAGCCGGGCGTGGGTCCGCGAGCGGCGGTAGCCGTAGTCGCGGAACACCGAGCAGACGCCGGCCCAGACGTCGGAGACCTGGTCGGGCCGGACGAAGACGCCCAGCCGGACGGCGAGCTTCGGGTTGGTGGACAGGCCGCCACCGACCCAGACGTCGTAGCCGGCCTCACCCTCGGCGTTCACGACGCCGACGAAGGCGAGGTCGTTGATCTCGTGGCCGGTGCAGTGGTCGACACAGCCGGACATCGAGGTCTTGAACTTGCGCGGCAGGTTGGAGAACTCCGGGCTGCCCACGTACTTCTCCGCGGTCTCGGCCAGGACGCCGGTCGCGTCGATGACCTCGTCGGCCAGCACGCCGGCCAGCGGGCAGTTGAGCATGGTGCGCGGGGTGTCGCCGCACGCCTCCATGGTCGACAGGCCCACCGACTCCAGGCGGTCCCAGATCTCCGGGACGTCCTCGATGCGGATCCAGTGGTACTGGATGTTCTGCCGGTCGGTGACGTCGGCGACGTCCCGGCCGAAGTCGGTGCTGATCCCGGCCAGCACGCGCAGCTGGTCGCTGGACAGCTGCCCGCCGTCGATGCGGGCCCGCAGCATGAAGTAGCGGTCCTCGAGCTCCTCGGGCTCCAGCACGGCGGTCTTGCCGCCGGGGATGCCCTGGGCGCGCTGGGTGTAGAGGCCGAACCAGCGCATCCGGCCACGCAGGTCGCTGGGGTCGATCGAGTCGAAGCCGGCCTTGGAGTAGATGTCGATGATCCGCTGGCGCACCTCGAGCCCGTCGGAGTCCTTCTTCATCCGCTCGTTGGGGTTCAGCGGCTCGCGGTAGCCCAGCGCCCACTGACCCTGTCCGCGGACGGGCCGGTTGCTGTTTCGGGTGGGGGTGGACACGTCAGGAGGTCTCCATCTGCATCGGCACGGGACGTGCGCGACGCGGCCGGGGGAGTGCAGCCGGAGGGGCTGCGGAGAACAGAGCCGGGGTCAGCGCGCGGCGCGACAGGCGGCGCTGCAGACGCGCGCCAGGTCGACGTGCAGGCGCGCCACGAGGGGAACGCCGCAGTCCGTCACGACCCGATCGTCCCACACCCGGGCGCGACGGCGGTCAGAGCGCGGCGAGCAACGCCCGGACGGCGGGCAGCAGCGGCCGGTCGGCGGGGATCCAGTCCAGCGCCTCCAGCTCCTCGGCGGGCAGCCAGCGCAGCTCGGAGTGCTCGTGGGCGACCAGCTCCCCGGCGGTGACCCGGCCCGACCAGACCCGCAGCGTGGAGGCGCCCGGTGCCCCACCGGCCACCACGCCGTCGAGCGGGACCTCGCCGAGGAAGACCCCCGGGGTGACGCCGATGCCCAGCTCCTCGCGGCACTCGCGGACCAGCGCCGCCAGCTCGGGCTCGCCGCGTTCGACCTTGCCGCCGGGGAACTCCCACAGCCCGGCCAGCCCGCCGGCGCCGCGCTGCGCGACCAGCACCCGGCGCCGGTCGTCGACCAGGGCGGCCCCCACGACCTGGACCACCTCCAGCGCCCGGCGGGCGGCCGCGGCGGCGTGGGCGTCGAGGTGGGCGGTCATGGCGCGCGCGACCCGGCGCCGGTCGGCGGGCCCGCGCGGTGTCCAGTCGACGACGCCGTGCACCAGCGTGCCCGCGGCGGTGGGCTCGAACTCCCGGGTGACGACCAGGTCGCCGGCCGGCCCCGCGGACACCAGGCGCCGCGGCCGGTCGGCCTCGACCTCGGTCAGCGGGTACGACCAGGGCAGGCCCAGCGAGCGGGCCACGTCGAAGGCGACGGTGAGCGGGGCCTCCACCAGAGTGGTGAACCGCAGCTGCGTCACGCGGGCCAGCTTCCCAGACACGGCAGGATGGGCTCCGTGCGCATCTCTGCCCGGGTCGACTACGCGGTCCGTGCTGCCGTCGAGCTGGCCGCCGTCGCCCCCGACTCCCTCACCTCCGACCGGATCGCGCAGGCGCAGGGCATCCCCGCGCGTTTCCTGCAGGCCATCCTCGGCGACCTGCAGCACGCCCGGCTGGTCACCAGCCAGCGCGGGCGCGAGGGCGGGTACCGGCTGGCCCTGCCGCCCGCGGAGGTCTCGATCGCCCGGGTCATGCGGGTGGAGCAGGGCTTCCTCGCCGAGGTGCACGGTCAGCGCCCCGAGGACGTCGAGTACCCCGGGGCCGCGGCGTCGCTGTCCTCGGTCTGGGTCGCGGCGCGGGAGGCCTACCGCCGGGTCCTGGAGAACGTGACCCTGGCCGACGTCGTCGCCGGCCGGATGCCGCCCGAGGTCGCCGAGATGATCGAGCTCGACAGCGCCTGGCGCTCCTTCGGCGCCACCGGCTCGGACTGACCCTCAGCCGGCCGCGTTGCCGGTGACGTTCCAGCCGGCCAGCCGCAGCGCGGGCACCGCCACCCGGTCGTAGCCCATCGGCCCCATCAGCCGGGTCGGCTGCGGGTCGACCACCGAGCCGACCGTCACCGCGCCCGGCGCCAGGGCCTCCAGGTAGGACTGGGTGAACCGGAGCGTGCTCACCGGCGCCACCACCTGCCCGCCCTCGACCAGCCAGACGCCGTTGCGGGTCAGCCCGGTCCACACCGACCGCTTGGGGTCGACGGCGCGGGTGTACCAGAGGTCGCTGACCAGCAGCCCCCGGTCCAGCCCGGCCACCAGCTCGTCGAGCGTGCCGCCGTCGCCGGCCGCGAGCGCCGGGTCGCCGGCCACCGGGCCCCAGGTCGACCCGACGTCCGAGGCGTGCCCGGACGGCGTCCGGCCCAGCGCCGCCGCCGTCCGCCGGTCGGTGGTCAGCCCCACCGGGACGCCGTCGCGCACCAGCTCGGTGCGGCCGGTCGGCGTCCCCTCGGTGTCGAAGGGCAGGCCGACGCCGGCCGTCGGGTCGTCGGCCAGGCCGATCGCGGGGTCGAACTGCTGCTCGCCCAGCCGCAGCCCCGACGTCCCGTCGACGACGGCCTTGCCGTTGAACTGCCCCGACACCAGCCCGGCGACCAGGTCGGTCACCGCGGCGGGCTCGAGGACGACGGCGTACACGCCGGGGTCGACCGGGACGGCGTCGACGCCGGCACGGGCCTTGGCGCCGGCCCGCGCGCCCAGGGCGGCGCAGTCGAGGTCGGCCAGCCGCCCGGACATCGCCCGGGCCACGCCGTCGGCGCCGGCGAGCCGGGCGATGCCGTCGGCGACCGCGGAGGTGGTCGCGCCGCGCAGGTGCCGGCCGGCGGTGTCGGCGAGCACCCGGGTCAGCGAGGCGGTCTGCACGAAGCCGGCGGTGCTCAGCCCGCCGGCGGCCGCGACGAAGGCGGCGACGCCGGCCGCGCGCTCGGCGGGGGAGGCCTCCGCAGTGGCCGGGTCGAAGGAGCCGGCCGAGGCCGGGGGAGCCGGGGTCCCGAGGCCGGGCCAGTCCGGGTCGCGGGGCCGCAGCCGGGCTGCGGCCAGGGTGGCGGCGACGAGGTCGGCGAGCGCGCCGGGGCGGCTGCGGGTGGTGGAGGACGTGGCCGTCCGGCCGCCGTCCACGGTCAGCTGCAGGTGGACCGTGACCCGGTCGTCGGCGACGTTCTGGTGGATCGCGGAGTTGGCGAACCGGGTGAGCGCGAGCGCGGCCCGCTCGACGCGCACGGTGGCCTGGGCCTCGGGCCCGGCCTGCGCGCGGACCTGGTCGAGGACCGCTGTGGCGAGGTCGTCGAGGGTGCTCACCCGCGCACCCCCACCCGGACGCCGGAGAAGCGGGCGGGCGCCGCGCCGTGGCCGGTGTGCCCGGTCTGGCCGGGCTGGCCCTTGCCGCAGTTGGGCGTGCCCCAGGCCCGCCACTCGCCGGGCGCCGCGCCGCCGAGCATGTCCAGCGACTGCCAGAACCGCGGGCCGATGCCGGTGTAGGAGGGGTTCTTCAGCATACGGCCCCGTTCCCCGTCCTTGATCTCCCAGCCGATCTCGCAGCCGAACTGGAAGTTCAGCCGGCGGTCGTCGATGGACCACGACCGGTTGTGCTCCATCAGGACGCCGTCGTCGGTGGCGGCGACCATCTCCTCGAGCGTGTGCGGTCCGGGTTCCAGGCCCACGTTGGTCATCCGCACCATGGGCAGCCGGGCCCAGCCGTCGGCGCGCACGGAGCCTGCGTAGGGGAGTCCGGCCACCGCGGCGGAGTCGCGGCCGGCCAGCACGCCGACCCAGACGCCCTCGCGGACGGCGTCCCGCGCGGCGGCCGGGGTGCCCTCGTCGTCGAAGCCGAAGGAGCCGAGCGCGCCGGGGATGGTCGGGTCGATGGTGACGTTCATCAGCTCCGACCCGAACCGCAGCGAACCCAGCTGCGACAGGTCCAGCCAGGAGGTGCCGGCGAAGGCCGCCTCCCAGCCGAGGATCCGGTCGAGCTCGATGGCGTGGCCCACCGACTCGTGGATCTGCAGCGACATCTGCTCCCCGCCCAGCAAGAGCGTGGTGTCGCCGGAGGGGCACTGCGGCGCGGTGAGCAGCTCCTGGCACTCCGCGGCGATCCGCTCGGCGTGCCCGGGCAGGTCGATCTCGCGCACCAGCTCGAAGCCGCGGGTGCCGTACTGGCCGCGGAAGGCGGGGTAGGAGCGGCGCTGGGTCTCCCCGTCGCCCATGGTCAGGCAGTGCATGCCGGCGCCGGTCTCGCGGACGTGCTGGCCGATCCTCGCGCCCTCGCTGGAGACGAACGCCGTGCGGGTGTCCCAGGCCTGGTACAGCGCCTCGGCGACCGCGACCCCGGCGGCCCGCATGGTCGCGGTGACCCCGGTGAGCAGGTCGGCCTTGACCGCCAGCGGGACGGCGAAGGGGTCCTCGAGGCACGCGCTGGACCACCCGCCCCGCACGGCCGGGACGGCGACCAGCTCCATCGGCGGGCCGGGGACGGCGGCCGAGGCGCGCGCGATCGCGGTGGCCCGCGCGCCGGTGGCCCGCGCGTCGGCGTCCCCGGCCGGGTCGCCCAGGGCGGCGAAGCCCCACGAGCTGCCGACCAGCGCCCGGACGCCGAGCCCGACCGACGCCGTCTGGTCCAGGGTGCGGACGTCGCCGTCCCGCGCGGTCATCGACTCGTGCCGCCGGTCGACCACCCGCGCGTCGGCGTAGCGGGCACCCGCGGCCAGCGCGGCCTGCACGGCGGCGGTGGCCGCGTCGAACGCGGCGCCGTCCACGGCGGCCGGGACGGTGCCGGCGGAGCCCATCTCGTTAGCGATGCTCATCATCGTCGACCATCCTGCGCTCCGGTGGCGCGGGGCACAACCGCCCCGGACGTGCGAGAGCGCCGCCCTCGACGTTCCGGGGACGGCGCTCTCGCAGCGGTCTCAGCGACCGCGGTGGCTCACTTGAAGATGTCCTTGACCTTCTCGCCGGCCTGCTTGGCGTTGCCCGCGGCCTGGTCGGTCTGGCCCTCGGCCTGCAGGTCGCGGTTGTCGGTCGCGTTGCCCACGGCCTCCTTGCCCTGGCCGGACAGCTCCTGCGCCTTGTTCTTGATCTTGTCCGCTGCGCTCATGGGTCCTCCTCGGTTCGGGCGGTTGGCGAGTCGTGACTACCCGGGAGCGACGTGGCGCACACCAGCTGACAGCGAACTGACAGGTCCGCGGGCGCCCGGCGGGTCGGCCCGGGACGCCGTGTGACGTCCGTGTTCCGCTCGCGACACGGGGTCGTCACGTGAGGTAACAAAACGGTGACGGCCGTGGACTCACTCTTTCGGGTCTGCCTAGGGTTCGCCCGTCGCCCCTGTCCGACAGCGTCCCGACAGCTGCTCGACAGGCGGCGTTCATGCGAGCCCGTCCCAGTCCGCCCGGCGATCCCGGGCCGGTCACACCTGAACGTCCCCCCGCGGTCCCGCGGGTCGAGGAGGCAGTCGAACGTGAAGTTGAGCAAGCGGAGTGCAGCGCTCATCGCGACCGGGGTCACCGGCGCGATGGCGCTGACGGCCTGTGGTGGCGGCAGCGACAGCGAGGGCGGCGGCGGCGAGGCCACCGGCGGCTCGGGTCGTGTCGTCTTCGGTGAGTCCACGGACTTCCCGGAGAACCTGTTTCCCCTGATCTCGGCCGGCAACGCCACCTCGGTGGCGAACATCTCGGCGCAGCTGCTGCCGTCCACCTTCGACGTCCAGCCGGACTTCTCGGTGACCTACAACCAGGACCTGCTGGCCTCCGAGCCGACGCTGTCGACCGAGGGCGGCACCCAGGTCAACGTCTACGAGATCAAGCCCGAGGCCGTCTGGAGCGATGGCACCCCCATCACCGCCGACGACTTCGAGTTCTCCTGGAACATGCAGAAGAACGCCGACCCGGCGACCGGCGGCTGCGCCGACCTGCTCGGCACCACCGGTTACGACCAGGTCGCCTCGGTCGAGGGCAGCGGCGACGGCAACAAGACCGTCACCGTCACCTACACGACCCCGTACTCCGACTGGCAGAGCATGTGGGCCGGCGCGAGCAACCCGGTCTTCCCGGCGCACCTGATGGCCCACAGCACCCCCGAGGAGCTGTGCGCCACGGTCGCCAAGGGCTGGCCGATCGCCGAGGGTCTCCCCAGCGACGTCTCCGGCGGCCCCTGGCAGCTGAAGAAGGAGAACATCAACGTCGGTCAGCAGACCGTCACGCTGACCCCCAACCCCTCGTGGTGGGGCGAGCCGGCCGGCCTGCAGGCCCTGGTCATCCAGAACATCGGCAACGACCCGACGACCGCCGTCCAGGGTCTGTCCAACGGTGAGATCGGGGTCATCTACCCGCAGCCGCAGCTGGACCTGGTCGAGCAGATCGAGGGCCTGGAGCCCAACGTGACCAGCGACGTGACCTTCGGTCTGTCGTTCGAGCACCTGGACTTCAACACCACCGACCCGCACCTGGCCGACCTGGCCGTGCGCCAGGCGTTCACCCGGGCGCTGGACCGCCAGGAGATCGTCGACCAGACCGTCGGCCAGTTCTCCGACGACGCCGAGGTGCTGGGCAACCGCATCTACTTCAACAACCAGCCGCAGTACCAGGACACGACCCCTGCCGAGTACAAGACGCAGGACGTCGCGGGTGCCAAGGAGCTCCTCGAGGGCGCCGGCTACACCCTCGGCGCTGACGGGATCTACACCCACCCGCAGCGCGGTCGCCTGTCCATCCGGATCGACACCACGGTGAACAACCCGCTGCGCCAGACCACGATCGAGGTCATGATCCCGCAGTTGAAGGAGGCCGGCATCGAGGCGTCCTTCAACGGCAACCCGGACATCTTCAAGGGTCCCGAGTCGCCGAACAGCCTGGTGGGCGGTGGCTTCCAGGCCGCTGTCTTCGCCTGGGTCGGCTCGCCGTTCCGTGGCGCCACGCAGTCGATCTACGAGACCCCGGCGGCGCCGGACTCGGTCGGCCAGAACTACTCGCGTCAGGGCACCCCGGAGATCGACGCCCTCTTCGCCCAGTTCCAGACCGAGCCCGACCCCGACGCGCAGGCCGTCCTGGGCAACCAGATCGACGCCCTGCTCTGGGGCCAGGTGGCCACCGTGCCGCTGTACCAGAAGCCCACGTTCATCGCGCACCAGAGCAACATCCAGGGTGTCGAGGACAACTCCACGCAGTCCGGGCCCCTCTGGAACGCCAGCACGTGGACGGTCCAGTGACCCGTCCGGCCCCGGCTGGACAGGTCACCCGCACCACCTGAACACCGCACCACCCGAACCACCCCGGTCCGGCGCCGCCCTCGCGGGCGGCGCCGGGTCCCGGACACACCACGGCCCCCAGGTGCTCCCTGGGGGCCGTGGTGCGTCCGGACCGGATGTGTCACGCCCGTGACGCCCCCGTGACACCCGGCCGCACGCCGGCGCCGGAGGTCTCCCGCCCCGCTGCGGGACCGCCGGACGCCGCTCCTGCCGGAGCCGGCGCGGGCTCGTGGGCCTTGGTCGTTCCCGCCGGACGACTTCCGCTGTCGGCGTAAGGTTCCCGCATGTTCTTCTTCACGATCCGACGGATCCTCGCTTCCGTCTTCGTGTTGTTCGCCAGCTCGTTCCTGGTCTTCGCGCTCTGCGCGGCCAGCTTCGACCCGTTGGCGAAGTTCTACACACGCCAGCCGCTGCCCGCACCCGAGTTCTTCGACAACCTGCGCGAGCAGTACGGGCTGAACGACAACCTGGTGGTCCGCTACTTCCGCTGGCTGGGCAACGCCCTCACCGGTGACCTCGGCGAGACCATCAACGGCACGCCGGTGACCGAGCAGCTGCTCCCGCGCCTGGGCGTCACGGGGCGGATGATCATCGCCGCCGTCGTCATCGCCATCGTGCTCGCGATCGTCGTCGGCGTCATCGGGGCCGTGCGCCAGTACAAGGCCTCGGACTACGCCTTCACGTTCCTCGCCTACCTGCTGATCGCGCTGCCGGTCTTCTGGTTCGCCGCCCTGCTCAAGGAGTTCGTGGCCGGCGGCATCAACGACCTCTTCGGCAGCCAGGTGCTGTACACGATCGGCGAGGAGACCCCGGGCATCAGCGCCTACGGCACGCCCTCGGAGATCTGGGTCGACCGGCTGGGCCACCTGGTGCTGCCCACGGTCAGCCTCGCGCTGCTGACCTTCGCGGCGTGGAGCCGCTTCCAGCGGGCCGCCATGCTCGACGTCCTGGGCTCGGACTACATGCGGCTGGCCCGGGCCAAGGGCCTGACCTACCGGCGCACCGTGCTCAAGCACGGGTTGCGCAACGCGCTCATCCCGCTGACCACGGTCGTGGCGCTGGGCATCGGCACGCTGTTCGGCGGCGCGGTCATCACCGAGACCGTCTTCGTGTGGCACGGCATGGGCGAGTACCTGATCAGCAACGGCATCGGCCAGGAGGACATCAACGTCGTCCTCGGCTGGCTGCTGGTCAGCGCCGTCTTCGTCGTCCTCTTCAACCTGATCGCCGACATCCTCTACGCGGTCCTCGACCCGCGGATCCGACTGGGCTGAGCAGCCCGCCCCCGCTCAGCGACCAGACACCTAGGACGGACCATGGCCACCACCTCACCCACGACCGGCGCCGCCACCACCGACACCGCCGGGGCGACCCCGCCGGGCCAGTCGGGCTCTGCCCAGACCGGCAGCGTCGAGCGCGAGTTCGGCGTCAAGGCGCGCAGCCAGCGCCAGCAGATCGTCCGGCGGTTCCTGCACGACAAGGTCGGCATGACCGGCCTGGCGATCTTCCTGCTGCTGCTCGTCTTCGGCTTCATCGGGCCGCTGGTCGACGGCAAGGACTACGCCACGCAGGACCAGAACGCCCAGTCGCTGTCCCCGGGCAACGGCGGTTACCTGCTCGGCAGCGACGCGATCGGCCGCGACCTGCTCGCCGGCCTCATGCAGGGTGTGCAGCGCTCGCTGTTCATCGTGCTGCTCTTCGTCGCGATCGCGTTCCCGCTCGGGCTGATGATCGGCGCCCTGGCCGGCTACTTCGGCAAGTGGATCGACAGCGTGCTCATGCGCGTGGTCGACCTGATCCTCACCGTGCCGCTGCTGGTCGTGCTGATCGTCGTGGCCAGCAACTTCCCCAGCTCCCGCACCCCGCTGGGCGTCGGCATCATCCTGGGCTTCTTCGGCTGGATGGACCTGGCCCGCATCGTGCGCAGCCAGTTCCTGTCGCTGCGGGAGAAGGAGTACGTCGAGGCCGCCCACGCGATGGGCGCCTCCAACTCGCGGATCATCTTCAAGCACCTGATCCCCAACACCCTGGGCTCGCTGATCGTCTGGACGACGCTGGCCGCGGCCAACGCGATCATCCTCGAGGCGTCGCTGACCTACCTGGGCTTCGGTGTCAACGCGGCCAACGAGACGTCCCTGGGCCGACTGGTCTCCGAGGGCGTCCAGGCCGCGAGCACCCGCCCCTGGCTCTTCTACTTCCCGGGCATCACCCTGCTGGTCATCGTCCTGTCGATCAACCTGATCGGCGACGGGATCCGGGATGCCTTCGACCCCTCCGGCCGCCGCGTGCGGGCCTGACCAGACAGTGACGGAGACCCCCATGTCGACCCCCGGGTCCTCCGGCGCCACCGCCGTCTCCTCCTCGGGGACGCTGGGCCACGCGCCGGGCAAGCAAGGCCGCAACACGAGCCTGGCCGGCTTCGACGCCGCGGCGCCGCTGCTGCAGGTGACCGACCTCAACGTCCGTTTCCCCACCGAGGACGGGCTGGTCCACGCCGTCCGCGGTGTCGACTACACGCTGCGCTCCGGTGAGGTGCTGGGCATCGTCGGCGAGTCCGGCTCCGGCAAGTCCGTGACCTCGCTGGCGGTGATGGGCCTGCTGCCCGGCTCCGCCCGGGTCACCGGTTCGGTCAAGTACCGCGGCCAGGAGCTGCTGGGCCAGAGCGACCGCAGCCTGTCGCGGGTCCGCGGCAAGGGCGTGTCGATGATCTTCCAGGACCCGATGACGTCCCTGGACCCGGTCTACAAGGTCGGGGCGCAGATCCAGGAGACGCTGCGGGTCCACGACCGGTCGCTGTCGTCGAAGGCCGCCGAGGCCCGCGCGGTCGACCTGCTGGAGCTCGTCGGCATCCCCAACGCCGGCGAGCGGGTGCACTCCTACCCGCACGAGTTCTCCGGCGGCATGCGCCAGCGCGTGGTCATCGCCATCGCCATGGCGAACCAGCCCGAGGTGATCATCGCCGATGAGCCGACCACCGCCCTGGACGTCACCGTGCAGGCGCAGATCCTCGAGGTGCTGCAGACCGCGCTCAGCGAGACCGGCGCCGCGATGGTCATGATCACCCACGACCTCGGCGTCGTCGCCGGCATCGCCGACCGCGTGCTGGTCATGTACGCCGGCCGCCCGGTGGAGATCGGCAGCGTCGAGGACATCTACTACGAGCCCCGGATGCCCTACACGCTCGGGCTGCTGGGCTCGCTGCCGCGCGTGGACTCCACCACCCGCGAGCGGCTCACCCCGATCACCGGGACGCCGCCCTCGCTGCTGAACATGCCGCCGGGCTGCCCCTTCGCCCCGCGCTGCCCGCTGCACATCGCCGAGTGCGACGAGGCCGAGCCCGACCGCTTCCAGGTCGGCCCGGGCCACACCGCGGCCTGCATCCGCACCGAGCAGGTCGAGCGGGCCCACGGCCACGCCGCCGAGGTCTTCAGCGAGACCGCCGACGACGCGGTGCTGGCCGCCGACGCCATGCCGGCCGACCTCGCCGTCGCCGAGGGCAGCCGCGACGCCGCCGCCCCCGTGACCCCGCCCGGCGACCAGGTCGAGCCCGCCGCCGGCACCCCCGGTGGCACCGGCAGCCTGATCAGCTCCCCGACGAGCCCCACGAACGGAGACCGGGCATGAGCGCCCCCACCACCGAGCGCACCGCCGACGGCGCCCCCGATCGCGGCGAGCCCATCCTGTCCGTCCGCGGGCTGGAGAAGCACTTCCCGATCAAGGGCGGCGGGCTGATCAAGCGCACCGTCGGCGCCGTCCGGGCCGTCGACGGCGTCGACCTGGACCTGTACCCGGGTGAGGTGCTCGGGCTGGTCGGGGAGTCCGGTTGCGGCAAGTCCACCACCGGGCGCGCCATCCTGAACCTGCAGCCGGCCACCGCGGGCTCGGTGAAGTTCCAGGGCCGGGAGCTCGTCGGGCTGGACCGCAAGGCGATGCGCCCGCTGCGCCGGGACATCCAGCTGGTGTTCCAGGACCCCTACGCCTCGCTCAACCCGCGGCTGCCGGTCTTCGACATCGTCGCCGAGCCGCTGGTCATCCACGGGCTGACCAAGGACGACAAGGAGCTGCGCGCCCGCGTGCGCGAGCTGGTCGAGACCGTGGGGCTCAACCCCGAGCACACCAACCGGTACCCGGCGGAGTTCTCCGGCGGGCAGCGCCAGCGCATCGGCATCGCCCGCGCGCTGGCCCTGCAGCCCAAGGTGCTGGTGCTCGACGAGCCCGTGTCGGCCCTCGACGTCTCGATCCAGGCCGGCGTCATCAACCTGCTCGAGGACCTCAAGGACGAGCTGGGCCTGAGCTACCTGTTCATCGCCCACGACCTGTCGGTGGTGCGGCACATCTCCGACCGGGTCGCGGTCATGTACCTGGGCCGGATCATCGAGGTGGCCGACCAGGAGGAGCTGTTCAACCGCCCCGCGCACCCCTACACGCAGGCGCTGCTGTCGGCGATCCCGCTGCCCGACCCGCGCCGCGAGCGCGCCCGCCAGCGGATCATCATCTCCGGCGACGTCCCCAGCCCGGCCAACCCGCCCTCGGGCTGCCGGTTCCGCACCCGCTGCCAGAAGTTCGCCAACGTCCTCAGCGACGGCGAGCGGGAGCTGTGCATGACCGTCGACCCGAAGCTGGAGACCCGCGGCACCGGCCACCTCAACGCCTGCCACTACGCGGAGAGCACTGCAGTTCTGTGATCCTCCGGATCACACCGCGGTCAGGAGTCGTCCCCGGCCGCCGTTGAGCCGCTTCGTCGGTGCCGGGCAGGCCCCTCCGGGTCCGCGCCCGGCGCCGACAGCCGTGCCGGCGTCGTCGTCACGTCCCGGGATCAGCGCGCCCGTTCGTCGCCGGCCTCCGCCGCGCTCGCGTGGGCATCGGGCGGGCCTGCGGTCGCCCTGGGTGGGCGGGGTCTAATGGCGGGGTGAGTGCTCCCCGCCGGCTGCTGCTCGTGCACGCCCATCCTGACGACGAGACGATCAACAACGGGGCCACCATGGCCCGGTACGTCGCCGAGGGTGCCCAGGTCACGCTGCTCACCTGCACGCTGGGCGAGGAGGGCGAGATCCTGCCGCCGGAGCTGGCGCAGCTGGCTGCCGATGCGGCGGACCAGCTCGGCGGGTACCGGATCAGCGAGCTCTCCGCCGCCATGCGCGCCCTCGGCGTCACCGACTGGCGCTTCCTCGGCGGGGCAGGGCGGTACCGCGACTCCGGGATGATCGGCACCCCGGCGAACGACCGGCCGCGCGCCTTCTGGCGGGCCGACCCGGCCGAGGCGGTGGCGGCGGCGGTCGCCGTCGTCCGCGAGGTCCGGCCGCACGTCCTGGTCACCTACGACGAGGTCGGCGGGTACGGCCACCCCGACCACGTGCAGGCCCACCGGGTGGCGATGGCCGCGGTCGACGCCGCCGCCGACCCGGCCCAGCACCCCCACCTGGGCCCCGCGTGGACCGTGCCCAAGGTCTACTGGAACGCCATGCCCCGCTCGGTGGTGCAGCGCGGCATCGAGGCGCTGACCGCGCTGGGGGAGGACGCGCCCTTCGCCCCGATGGGCGAGCTGGACGACGTGCCCTTCGCCGTCGCCGACGACGTGGTCACCACCGAGGTCGACGGCCGCCGGTACGCCGCGGCCAAGGTGGCGGCGCTGCAGGCCCACCGCACGCAGCTCACCGTCGACGGTCCGTTCTTCGCCCTGACCAACGGCCTGGGCCAGGAGGTCCTGGCCACCGAGCACTACCGGCTCGTCCGCGGCACCCGCGGCCCCTCCGGCTCCGACGCCCACGGCTGGGAGGACGACCTGTTCGCCGGCCTCGACGCCGACGCCGGGACGGCGGGGGTCGGCGGGTGAGGGCGCTGCAGCTGGCCGGCTGGGCGCTGGCCGCCGTCGTCGTCGCGGCCTGGCTGGCGCTGGTCGAGGTGTTCTGGCTGCCGCTGCGGGTCGGTGGGGTGCCGGTGCCGGTGTCGCTGGTCGCCGCGGTGTTCGGCAACGTGCTGCTGGTCGACACCGCCCGCCGGCTGTCCGGGTCGCGGCTGGTCGCCGTCCTGCCCGCGCTGGTCTGGCTCGGGATCGCGCTGGCGGCGGGCTCCCGCCGTCCGGAGGGCGACCTGCTGATCACCGGCGGGAACGCGGTCACCCAGCTGGTGAACCTGGGCTTCCTGCTGGTCGGGGTGGTCGCGGCCGCCTTCGCCGTCGGCCGGGCGCTGGGCGCCCCGCCGGTCAGCCGGACAGGCGCCGGTACCAGTAGCGGTGCTGCTCGATGAGGCCCGCCCGGCGGTAGAGCTCGCGCGCCGGGGCGTTGTCCTCGGTCACCTGCAGGTACACCGAGTGCCCGCCGCGCGCGACGGCCCAGGCCCGCAGCGCGTCCAGCAGCGCGGTGCCCAGCCCCTGCCGGCGGTGCGCCGGGTCGACCGACACCGCGCTGACGCCCAGCCAGCCGTCGGTGAGCACCCCGCGGCCCACCGCCACCGGCGCACCCCCGGCGTCCCGGACGGCGGCGAAGACGACGGTCTCGGCGGAGGTGAGCACCTGCCGGGCCGCCGGTGGCAGCACCCGGCCGTCGGCGTACGCGGCCAGCCAGGCGTCGTCCGGGCTGGGGGAGAGCTCCACCGGGACGGCGACCACGGGGACCGGGCCGAGCGGCGCGGTGAGCACCAGCACGGTGTCCCCGCGCTGCCAGCCGGCGGCGGCGAACGCGGCGTCGGCCGGCCGCGCCTGGACGCCGGGCAGCATCGCCCACGGGGTCAGGCCGCGGTCGGCGTACCAGCGGGCCACGGCGGCCACGGCCTCGGCCGGCGGCAGGCCGGGGGACCCCACCACCAGCGCGGAGTTGGCCCGGCCGGTGAAGCCACCCGCGGCGCGCAGCAGCCAGTCGCCCAGCCGCTCCTCCTCCAGCGCCCGCCAGCCCCGCGCCGCGACCCGCTGCAGGTCCGCGACGCCCAGTGGTGACCGTGCCTGTCCCATGCGGAGATCCTGCGTCCCCGCCCCGGACGCCGCTGCAGCGGGTCCTGCCCACCCGTCGCGCCCGCGCGAGGGGTGCCGGGTGATACTTGACGCGTTCGATCGCACCCCTGGCCGGCCAGGGAACACGCACTCGGAGGAACCCCGTGACCTACGTCATCACCCAGGCCTGCGTCGACGTCCTCGACAAGGCGTGCATCGACGAGTGTCCGGTGGACTGCATCTACGAGGGCGACCGGATGCTCTACATCCACCCCGACGAGTGCGTCGACTGCGGTGCCTGCGAGCCGGTCTGCCCGGTGGAGGCCATCTACTACGAGGACGACGTCCCGGACAAGTGGAAGGACTTCTACAACGCCAACGTGGAGTTCTTCTCCGACCTGGGCAGCCCCGGCGGCGCGGCCAAGACCGGCAAGATCGACAAGGACCACCCGCTGGTCGCCGCCCTCCCGCCGCAGGGTGAGGGGCACTGAGCGCGGTCCGGCTGCCGGACTTCCCCTGGGACTCGCTCGCCGCAGCCCGCGCCCGCGCTGCTGAGCACGACGGCGGTGTGGTCGACCTGTCGATCGGCACGCCGGTCGACCCGACCCCGCCGCTGCTCGGTGCGGCGCTGGCCGCGGCGGGCGACGCCCCGGGGTACCCGACCGCGCTCGGCACCGCCGACGTGCGCCGGGCCGCCGCGGGGTGGCTCTCCCGCCGCCTCGGGGTCGAGCTCGCCGACCCGTTCGGCGCCGACCCGTCGGTGATCCCGACGGTGGGGTCCAAGGAGCTGGTGGCCCTGCTGCCGACGCTGCTGGGGCTGTCCGGCAGCGGCACCGTGCTGATCCCCGAGGTCGCCTACCCGACCTACGAGGTGGGGGCGGTCGTCGCGGGCCTGTCCGTGCTGCGCACCGACACCCCGCCGGAGACACCGGGCGACGCCGTCCTGGTGTGGCTGAACTCCCCGGGCAACCCGCACGGCCGGGTGCTCACCGACGACCAGCTGCGCGCCTGGGTCACCTGGGGGCGCACGCACGACGTCCCGGTCGTCGCCGACGAGTGCTACGTCGAGCTGGGCTGGGACGTCCAGCCGCGCTCGGTCCTGCACCCGGCGATCGCCGGCGCCGACCACGCCGGTCTGCTGGCGGTGCACTCGCTGTCCAAGCAGTCGACCGCGGCCGGCTACCGGGCCGGGCTGCTGTCGGGCGACCCGGCGCTGGTCCGCCGTGTCTGGGAGACCCGCCGGCACCTGGGCCTGCTGGTGCCGACCCCCGTGCAGGCGGCGATGGCCGCGGCGCTGGCCGACGACGAGCACGTCGCCGTCCAGCGCGAGCGCTACCGCGCCCGCCGAGACCGGCTGGCCGCGGCGGTGCGCGCCGCCGGAGCCCGGATCGACCACTCCGAGGCCGGGCTCTACCTGTGGGTGACCCGCGACGAGGACTGCTGGACGACGATCGACTGGCTCGCCGGGCTGGGCATCGTCGCCGCCCCGGGCAGCTTCTACGGCCCCGCCGGCGCTCGGCACGTCCGGATGGCGCTCACCGCCAGCGACGAGCGCATCGCCGCCGCCGCCACCCGCCTGGCGGGCTGAATCGTCCACTGGGTCACCTGCCGTGAGCAACTGACTGCGTGGCGTCTTGGCTCTCCGACCACTTGGCTGTGTTCAGCGGGGCGTTTAGCCATTTGAACGCCGGCGTCGCGGTCCATGCGGCCGGTCGGCTCCTACGGTCCTGCTGTCGCGTGACCCAACGGGGGTCGGCTGTCAGCGAGGATCCGCCCACATGTCTTCCGCACCTTCACCTGTCGGCACACCGTTCGCCGCCTTCCGTCGCGCTCCGCGGCGGATGGCTGTCGGGCTGGCCCTCACCGCCGTGGTGGGCGGGGTGGGCTTCGCCGGCCCCGCGCTGGCCGCGGACCCCGCCACCAGCGGCGTCTGCAACGGCGTGGTCAACCAGCTGGCCCACCGCGGCATGGTGCAGGAGAACCTCCTCAAGGCGGCGGCCCGCAAGAACGCCGCCACGATCACCCAGCTGACGAGCGAGCGGACGGCCCTGCAGGCCCAGGCGGACGCACTGGGCGCGGAGATCGCCCGCGCTGACGAGGAGCTGTCCAGCCTGCAGGCGCACGGTGCGCAGCTCGACAGCGACGTCTCGGCGGCCGAGAAGGAGCTCGCGGACCTCCGGGAGCGGCAGGGCGTCGAGGAGGCAGCCGTGGCGGCGGCCGAGAAGGCGCTCGCCGACCTGGAGGCCCAGCAGTCCGCGGTCGAGGGCCAGCTGGCTCCCCTGCAGGCGCGGATGGCGGAAGCGACGGACGCCCGTGCCGCTCTCGTCGAGCAGGCCGAGAAGGCGGCGTCCGAGGTCGACGCCACCAAGGCGCTGATCGCCACCGCCGACGAGCAGCTCACGGCGCTGCAGACCACGGCGAAGGCGGCCGATGCCGCCCGGACCGCGGCGGAGGAGGCGCGAGCGGAGGCTGCCGAGGAGCTGGACCGTCGTCAGGAGGCCGCCGCGGCCGCTGCGGACGCGCTGGACGCGGCGGCCACGGCGGTCACCGCCGCACAGACCGCGCTGGAGCAGCTGGAGGCCGACGGCACCGCCGCGCAGGCCGCCATCGACGCCGCTCAGGCCGAGGTGGACGCCGCCGCGACCCAGCTGACCAGGCTGCGGGCCGAGGCGGCGGCAGCTGACCAGGCTCTGGCCGACCAGCAGGCAGCCATCGCCTCGGCGGAGAACGCGCTGGCCGGCCTGGAGGCCGACGCAGCCGGGGCCGCCACGGCCCTGGCGAACCGGCAGGCCGCCGTCACCACGGCCCAGCGCGAGCTCGGCGCGCTCCAGGCCGCCGCCGACCAGGCCGCGGCCGCGGTCGCCGCCAACACCACGCAGACCGCCGCGATGCAGGACCAGATCGCTGCGCTGGGCGCGCAGCTCGCCACCGCGCGAGCGGCCGTCACCGCCAAGCAGGCAGAGCTCACCAAGGCCCAGGGCGAACTCGCCACGCTGCAGGCGGACAAGTCGGCCCTGGACAAGCAGATCGCCGATCTGAACGCCCAGATCGCCGACACGAGGGGCAACGGCGCCAAGAGGCAGGCACTCATCGCGGACCGGGACGCCAAGGTCGTCCAGCTCAACGCGCTCACCGGCCAGATCACCACCAAGAACGGGCAGATCACCAGTCTGCAGAGCGACCTCACGAAGCTGCAGGAGCAGGTGACCGCGCTCAACGCCGCACTGGTGACCAAGCAGCAGCAGAGCAGCGCCCTGCAGGTCCAGGCCGCTCAGCTGCAGGCCGCGCTGGACTCGGCCGGCACGGCGGTCACCAGCAAGCAGGGGGAGGTCACTTCTCTGCAGAGCCAGGTCCCTGCGTTGCAGAAGGCCGTGACGGACGCCAACTCCGCCCTCACCACCAGGACGAGCCAGATCGCGGCCCTCAAGAACCAGCTGCCGGCGCTGCAGTCGGCGGTCGACACGGCCAACGTCAGGGTGGTCGCGCAGCAGAAGGTCGTCGGGGGACTCGAGGCCCAGCTGGCGACCGCCAGGACGGGGCTCGATGCAATCAGGACGAAGCTGGCCGAGCAGAAGGCGTTGCTCGGCAAGTACCAGACGGCCCTCGTCGGCGCTCAGGCCGCGTTGAACACCGCGAACGCCGCGGTGGAGGCGAAGAAGGTGGACCTGGCGACCGCGCAGGCGAACGTGAACACGGCCCAGGCGGCGCTGGACCGCGCGAACCAGGCGGTGGCGACCTCGCAGGCCGACCTGGCCGCCCTGAACGGCCAGCTCGACGAGCAGGTCTCCCGGCTCAAGACCCTCAACGGCCAGATCGCCGCCGAGGAGGCGGAGGTCCTGGCCCTGCAGCAGCAGGTCGCGCCGCTGCTGGCCGAGCTCGACCAGCTCAACGGCACCGTCAGCGGCACGGAGCTGCAGCTCAGGAGTCTGCAGGCGCAGCTCACGACCCTGGACGGCCAGGTCGTCAGCGCGCAGGACACGCTGAAAGGCCTGAAGGCCGACCGCAAGGCCAACAAGGAGGCCATCGCCGCGCAGACCGCGGTGGTGAAGGGACTCCAGGCGGAACTGGGTGACGTCCAGGGGCAGATCAAGGCCATCGACTCGACCATCGCCCTGGGGGGCTGCGTCGCCTGACGGTCGGACGCCGAGCGGCGGGGAGGGTCCAGGCGAGCGTCCCGGGCCATCCCCGCCGCCGTCGTCGATCCGGTGGCCGGCTCCGTCCACGCGTGCCGGCCCGTACCTCCTCGGCCGCAGCGGGCTCACGCCGGTCGACGGAGGGGCGCGCGGGGGCATCGGCCGACCGGGACCGCGCTGGTGCGGCGTCAGTCGTCCCGGAGGACGGCGAAGGCGCTGTCCCGGTCGGTCACCCGGAGCTTGCGGAGGACCGCCGAGACGTGCACGCGGACCGTGGTCGGTGAGACGAACAACCGCCTCGCCACCTCGTCGGTGGGCAGCCCCTGCCCGAGCAGCTCCATCACCTCCCACTCCCGGTCGCTGAGCTTGCCGGCGGCGGCGGACCGGCGTGAGAAACGCCGTCGTGCCGGCGCGCGGAACTCGGCGAGCACCCGGCTGACCAGGGCGCCGGGCATGGCCGCCTCGCCGGCGAGGACCGAGCGCAGCGCAGCAGGCAGCTCCGCTGGGTCGGTGCCCTTGAGCAGGTAGCCCGCCGCGCCGGCGCGGAGGGAGTCGAAGAGGTCGTCGTCGTCCTCGGAGCGGGTGAGCATGACCACGGCGGTCTGCGGCAGGCGGCGGCTGACCTGCCGCGCGGCCTGGATGCCGCTGCCGGGCATGTGGACGTCGAGCAGGACGACGTCCGGTTCGAGCTCCACGGCGAGGGCGACCGCCTCCTCGGCCGTGGCCGCCTCACCGCAGACCAGGCACCCGCCGGCCTCGAGCGCCGCTCGTACCCGCGCACGGAGGCGTGCATGGTCGTCGGCGATCACCACGCGCACCGGCTCGTCGATCACCACCGCACCACCACCACGGCTCCTCCGCCCGGCTCGGACCGGACCTCCAGGCTGCCCGGCAGCGCCGTGGCGCGCTCGCGCATGCTGATCAGCCCGTACCCGGCGCGTGCCACGGGCAGCGCTTGAGGCGTGAACCCGCGACCGTCGTCCTCGACGGCCAGCATCCGCACCGCCCCGTCGTGGTGGGCTCGGATGCGGATCCGTGCCGGGGCGCCGTGCCGCACCGCGTTCGAGACGGCCTCCCGCGTGATCCGCAGCAGTGCGTGGCGCTGCTCGGTCCCGGCGTGCACCGAGTCGTCCGCCCGCACGTCGACGGGCAGCCGGTAGCGGGCCGCCAGCTCGGCCCCGACCCGGTGCAGCGCGGCCGCCAGCGCCTCGTCGCTGTGCTGCCCGAGCGCGTGGACGGCTGTCCGCGCCTCGTCGAGTGCGCGGTCACAGGAGCTCAGGATCAGGTCCCGGGTCATGCCGGCAGGGATGGCATGGGCCTCCGAGCGGATGTAGGCCAGTTCCTGGATGACACCGTCGTGGAGCTCTCGGGCGAGGCGACGACGGTCGCCCAGTACGGCCTGGCGAGGTTGGGCGCGCCAGAACTGCCGGAGTTCGCCGACCGCTCCGACCAGGAGCAGCAGGTAGCAACCGGTACGCAGCACGTCGCCGCTGTACGACCAGCCGGTGTCCGAGGTGGGGGCGATCAGGTAGTGCACCCGGGAGAACGCGGCCAGGGCGAACGCGGGACCGAGCCAGCGCAGGAGCGGGTCGTCCTGGTGTGCGCTCTGGACGGTGAAGGCCACGGACGCGACGGCGAAACACGACGCTGACACGGCGAGGGCGGTGACCACTGCGGGGTGGTCGGACAGCCCGGCACCTGCGCCGCCCGACACCCCGACGGCCGGCGGCAGGTGGGGCCGCAGCGCGGCGAAGGCGACCGACACGAGGGCGACGGCGGCGAAGGGGAGCAGGACCGCCGAGGGCCGGCCCGCCCGCTGCCTGCCCGGCCGGACCCCGGCCAGTGCTGCGGCGACGATCACTAGTGCCCCCAGCAGCCGCACCGTCAGGGGCAACCAGCTGCCGACGGACTCGTCGCCTTCGCCGCTGAGCAGTCCGACCACGTACGAGAGCCCTGACCCGGCCAGCGCCAGCAGGAGCAGACCCTGGGCCAGCAGCAGGTCCCGGGACCTCCCGCCGCGGACCACCCGCCCGTGCACGAGGACGGCTGCCAGCAGCGCGATGCAGGAGTCGACCGTGTCCAGGACCAGGTGCAGGGAGGGGCCCGGGTGACCGAGGGGCACTCGCGGGTCGAGCAGGAGGTACACGGTGGCGACACCACCGACGGTCCACCCCGCGGCCGTGAGGACGGCGTCCGGCACTCCCGGGCGACCTCGTCGCCGGGACAACGTCGTCGGCCCCATGCCGGGAGGTTAAGCACCTGTGACGTCCGCGTGCAGAAGTTGCCCGGATCGGTCACTCGTCGCTCCCTCCTCATCACTCGGAGGCGGGAGACGCCGCCTCAGCGGCGGCGCTGGGCGCGTCGCCGTCCGTCAGCAGGGCAGGTCGGGTGTGCCGGCCACCTCGCCCCGGTCAGTTGTGCAGCCAGCGCATGCCCTTCGGGGCGTACCGCTCGCCGGCGGCGACCCCCACGGGCGCGGCGGCCTCGATCGAGGCCAGCTCGTCGGCGGTCAGCGTGACGTCGACGGCGGCGACGTTCTCCTCGAGGTTGGGGATGTGCCGGGTGCCGGGGATGGGCACGACGTCCGGGCCCTGGGCGAGCACCCAGGCCAGGGCGAGCTGGCTGGGGGTGACGCCCTTGTCCTGCGCGATCGCCACGACCCGGTCGAGGACCTCGAGGTTGCGGGCGAAGTTCTCGCCCTGGAAGCGGGGCGAGGTGCGCCGGAAGTCGTCCTCGGCGAAGTCGTCGACCGTGCGGATCTTCCCGGACAGGAAACCGCGGCCCAGCGGCGAGTAGGGCACGAACCCGATGCCCAGCTCGCGGACGGTGGCCAGCACGCCGTTGTCCTCGACGTCCCGGGTGAACAGCGACCACTCGGTCTGGACGGCGGTCAGCGGCTGCGTGGCGTGGGCCCGGCGGATGCTCTCCGGCGCGGCCTCGCTGATGCCCAGGTACCGCACCTTGCCCTCGGCGACGAGCTCGCCGAGGGCCCCGAAGGTCTCCTCGACGGGGGTGTCCGGGTCGACCCGGTGCTGGTAGTAGAGGTCGATGACGTCGGTGCCCAGGCGCTGCAGGGAGCCGTCGACGGACTTCCTGATGTAGTCGGGGCGGCCGTTGACCCGGCCGGTGCGCGTGCCGCTGTCGTCGAGCTCGTTACCGAACTTGGTGGCCAGCACGACCTCGTCGCGGCGGGTGGCCAGGACGCCGGCGAGCAGCCGCTCGTTGGTCCACGGGCCGTAGACGTCGGCGGTGTCGAGGAAGGTGACGCCCAGGTCCAGGGCGCGGTGCAGGGTCGCGGTCGACTCGGCGTCGTCGAAGGCGCCGTAGAAGGCGCTCATGCCCATGCAGCCCAGCCCCTCGGCCGAGACGGTGAGGCCCTGCTGTCCGAGTGTGCGGGTGTCCATGACCTGCTCCTCCCCGCCGGCAGCCGGTCGGCAAACCCGGTCAGAGGGTGAGCTGCACGGTGAGCACGCCGGGGTCGCCGACGCCCTCGGTCCAGCCGCCGCCGGCCGTCCACTCCCAGCCGGCGTGACGGATCGAGGCCAGCTGCAGCCGCGAGGCGTGCGCCACCGCCCAGCTCGCCGCCGGCCAGCCCTCCCCGGGGACGGTGATGCTCCCGCCCAGGTGCGGCTCGGCCGGCCCGGCCTCGCGGCGGAGCGCCTCGGCGACGGCGGCCGTGCGCGGGTCGACCGCGCCGGAGGCGTCGTCGGGGAGGTAGGTGCAGGTGAGCTGGCCGGGCTGGTCGGACAGCAGCGCGCCGGTCAGCGCCGTCGCCATCGGCTCCCACTGCTGGTAGGCCTCGGGGAAGCCGCTGCGCTGCACCGCCTGGGCGACCTCGGTGAGCCGGCCGGTCTCCCAGCCGGGCACCTCGACCAGCCCGTCCAGGAACTTCCCGGTCGCGTACACGGGGTCCTGCACCTGCGCCTCGGAGCCCCAGCCCTGCGACGGCCGCTGCTGGAAGAGCCCCAGCGAGTCGCGGTCGCCGTGGTCGAGGTTGCGGATCCGCGACTCCTGCTGGGCGGTGGCCAGCGCGATCACCGTGGCCCGCGGCGGCAGGCCCCGGGAACGGGCCACCGCGGCGATGGTGGCGGCGTTGGCCGCCACCTCCGCGCTGACCCGGAGGTCGGAGCCGGCGATCGAGCAGTCGGTGGCCACGGCCGCCGATCCTCCACCGCGCACCGACACCACGACCAGCGCGACGACCGCGGCCAGCACCAGCAGCAGCGCCCGCACCGCGGCGGACCGGCGCCGGGGCGGCCGGCGGACCGGTGGCCGTCGCCTCACCGCCGTGCTGCCCGCCACCGGCCCGATCGTAGGGCGGCCGGCTGTGCAGACCGGGGAGCGACGCTAGTTGGCGTGCAGGGCGGCGTTCAGGCTGCCCCAGTCGCCGTCGCGGGCCACGACCTCGAGCGCGCCGGAGACCGAGTTGCGGCGGAACAGCAGGCCGTCGCGCCCGGACAGCTCGGCGGCCTTCACCGTCGTCCCGTCGGGCAGCGAGACCTTGGACCCGGCGGTGACGTAGCAGCCGGCCTCGACGACGCAGCCGTCGCCCAGGGAGATGCCGATGCCGGAGTTGGCGCCCAGCAGGGTGCCCTCGCCGATGGCGATGACCTGCTTCCCGCCGCCGGACAGGGTGCCCATGATCGAGGCGCCGCCGCCGACGTCGGAGCCGGCGCCGACGACCACGCCCGCGCTGATCCGGCCCTCGACCATGGAGGCGCCCAGCGTGCCGGCGTTGTAGTTGACGAAGCCCTCGTGCATGACGGTGGTGCCCTCGGCCAGGTGCGCGCCGAGGCGCACCCGGTCGGCGTCGGCGACCCGGACGCCGGAGGGCAGGACGTAGTCGACCATCCGGGGGAACTTGTCCACGCCGAAGACGGTCAGCTGCCCGTGGGCGGCGCGCAGCAGGGCACGGCGGGCCGGGGTGAGGTCGGTGCCGAGCACCGGGCCGGCGCTGGTCCAGGCCACGTTGGCCAGCAGGCCGAAGACGCCGTCCAGGTTGGTGCCGTGCGGGCGGACCAGCCGGTGCGAGAGCAGGTGCAGCCGCAGGTACACGTCGTACGCGTCGACCGGGGCGGCCGACAGGTCGGCGATGGTCGTGGCGACCGCGACGACCTGCACGCCGCGGGCGTCGTCGGTGCGCACCAGGCCGGCGTACTCGGGGCCGAGCAGGCCGGTCAGCTCGTCGACGCCGAGCTGCTGGGTGCCGGTCTCGCCCTGGTCGGCGCCGCTGAGCGCGGGGGTGGGGTACCAGGTGTCCAGCACGGTGCCGTCGGGGGTCACGGTGGCCAGGCCCACACCGTTGGCGCCGGTGGTCTGCTCGCTGCTCGTCACGCCCGTCACGCTACCGAGGCGGCTGCCAGCAGGATCGCGGGCAGGGGCGTCCCGGCGGCCAGGAAGGCGAGCACCTGGGCCTCCTGCGGCTGCACCGGGTCGGGCAGCGCGGTGAGCGGGAACCACTCCAGGCCCGCGTTCTTCGCCGGCTCGGCCACCCGCGGGTCGCCGGACCAGCGGCGGACGGCGAAGAAGAAGTCGACCCGCTGCTCGATCTGGCCGGCGCCCGGGGTGACCCGGTGGACGGCGGTCAGCGGCTCCAGGTCGGCCGGGTCGAGCTCGATGCCGGCCTCCTCGCGGACCTCGCGGACGGCAGCGGCGACGCACGTCTCCTCCGCCTCGACGTGCCCGGCCAGGCTCGCCCAGTGGCCGTCCATGTAGCCGGTGCCCTGCCGCAGGTGCAGCAGGACCTCGCTGCCGCCGTCCGCACCGTCGCGGAGGAGGAACACGTAGGACGACGGGATCAGCAGGCTGCGGGGCACCGCGACACCGTAGGTGAGCGGTGGTGGTCGCCTCCGGTCACTACGCTCGGACGTCGTGAGCCCCGACCAGCCGCTGCCCCCGCTCGACCTGACCGCCGACGTCCTCACCCTCACCCGCGCGCTGGTCGACGCCCCGTCGGTGTCGGGCACGGAAGGTCCGCTGGCCGACGCGGTGGAGGCGGCGCTGCGCGCGCTCGGCGGGCTGGAGGTGCTCCGGGTCGGCGAC
Organism: Modestobacter sp. SSW1-42; assembly: GCF_046635825.1. NCBI lineage: Bacteria > Bacillati > Actinomycetota > Actinomycetes > Geodermatophilales > Geodermatophilaceae > Modestobacter > Modestobacter sp. SSW1-42. The sequence continues at coordinate 128,469 of NZ_JBISCA010000001.1, forward strand.
ACCGTGCTGGCCCGTACGAACCTCGACCGTGACTCCCGGATCGTGCTGGCCGGCCACCTGGACACCGTGCCGATCGCGGACAACGTGCCCAGCCGGCTGGAGACCGTGGACGGCGAGGAGCGGCTGTACGGCTGCGGCACCAGCGACATGAAGGCCGGCGACGCGGTGATGCTGCGGCTGGCCGGGCGCTTCGGCGTCCCCGGGGCCGAGCCGGCCCGCGACCTCACGTTCGTCTTCTACGACAACGAGGAGGTCGAGGCGGTGCGCAACGGCCTGGGCCGGGTGGCCCGCGAGCACCGCGGCTGGCTCTACGGCGACCTCGCGATCCTGATGGAGCCCACCGACGGCGCGATCGAGGGCGGCTGCCAGGGCACGCTGCGCGTGGTGCTGACCGTCCGCGGCGAGCGCGCCCACAGCGCGCGGTCGTGGCTGGGGGTCAACGCCGTGCACGGCGCGGCCGACGTGCTGGCGACGCTGCAGGCGTACCGGGCGCGCGAGGTCGAGATCGACGGGCTGCGCTACCGCGAGGGCCTCAACGCCGTCCGGATCGAGGGCGGGGTCGCCGGCAACGTCGTCCCCGACGAGTGCCGGGTGACGGTCAACTTCCGCTTCGCCCCCGACCGGGACGAGGACGACGCCGTGGCCCACGTGCGCGAGGTGTTCGCCGACGCGCTGGCCGCCGGGGTCGAGTTCGAGGTCACCGACCTCTCCGGCGGGGCGCTGCCCGGGCTGGGCGAGCCGGCGGCCGCGGCGTTCCTGGCCGCGGTGGGGCAGCCGGCCCGGGCCAAGCTGGGCTGGACCGACGTCGCCCGGTTCGCCGCCTTCGGCATCCCGGCGCTCAACTACGGACCGGGTGACCCGAACCTCGCGCACCAGGTCGGGGAGTACACCCGGGTCGACCGCCTGCAGCCGGCCGAGGACGCGCTGGTCGCCTACCTGACCGAGAACACGGGGAGCAACGCATGAGCCAGCCCGAGGACGCCCGACGCCGGCCGATCCGGCACCGCGGCCCGATCGCCCTGCGCGGCGGGGAGCCCGACCCGGGCACGGTCGGGACGACGACCGACCAGCGGCTGCTGGACCGGCGGGGGAGCAGCGACTGGGTGCACACCGACCCGTGGCGCGTGCTGCGCATCCAGGCCGAGTTCGTCGAGGGCTTCGGGCTGCTGGCCGAGCTGCCGCGTGCGGTGAGCGTGTTCGGCAGCGCCCGCACCCCGCGCGACTCCGAGTACTACGAGGTCGGCGTGCAGCTCGGCGCCGCGCTGGCCGACGCCGGCTACGCGGTGATCACCGGCGGTGGCCCCGGCGCCATGGAGGCGGCCAACAAGGGCGCCTGCGAGGCCGGCGGCATGTCGGTCGGGCTGGGCATCGAGCTGCCGTTCGAGCAGGAGCTCAACGAGTGGGTCGACGTCGGCGTGCTCTTCCGCTACTTCTTCGTGCGCAAGACGATGTTCGTCAAGTACGCGCAGGCCTTCGTGATCCTGCCCGGCGGCTTCGGCACCCTCGACGAGCTGTTCGAGGCCCTCACCCTGGTGCAGACCCGCAAGGTCACCCGCTTCCCGGTGATCCTCTTCGGCAGCGCCTACTGGTCCGGGCTCATCGACTGGATCCGGGACACGATGGTCGCGCAGGGCACCGTCGGACCGTCCGACCTGGACCTGCTGCACGTCACCGACGACATCGACGAGGCGGTCGCGATCATCCAGGCCGCCGACGCCGCGCGGGCGCAGCACGCCACCGAGCCCCCGCCCGGGCAGCCGGTGCCCGACCCGGCCCCGGTCGACGACTGACGTGGCCGGGCTGGTCTTCGTCCTCGGCCTCGTCGTCGTCGGCGGGCTGCTGTTCCTCGGCGCCTCGCTGCTGCTGGGGCGCGGGGAGAGCCAGCCGCCGGCGGTCCCGGGGCGCTCGCCGGTCGAGCTGCCCGACGACCGGCCGGTGGTGGCCGACGACGTCCGCGCGCTGCGCATCTCGGTGGCCTTCCGCGGTTACCGGATGACCGAGGTCGACTGGCTGCTCGACCAGTTCGCCCAGGTGCTCGACGAGCGGGACGCCCGCATCGCCGAGCTGGAGGCCGAGCACCGGCGGGCGCGGACCGTGCCCCCGGACGACGAGGACGAGGAGCGGGACCGTGCCTGAGCTGGTGCTGGACGTGGACGTGGACGCACCGCCGGAGCAGGTCTGGGCGGCGCTGGTCGACTGGGACCGGCAGGGTGAGTGGATGCTGCTCACCGACGTCCGGGCCGGCGCCCAGGGCGGGCAGGGCGTGGGCGGCGAGCTGGCCGCGGTCACCGGGGTGAAGCTGCCGGTGCTCGGCCGCCGGATCGGCGTGCTGGACACGATGCTGATCACCAGCTGGGACGTCCCGCGCCGGGTCGACGTGCGGCACACCGGGCGGGTCGTGCGCGGCACCGGCACGTTCGAGGTGCGGCCGCGGGCCGGGGGCGGGTCGACCTTCGTGTGGACCGAGGGCCTGGACCTGCCGCTGGGCGCGCTCGGCCGGCTCGGCTGGCCGCTGGTGAGGCCGGTGTTCGCCGCCGGCGTCCGCCTGTCGCTGAAGCGCTTCGCCACCTACGCGGCGAGCTACCCGCGCTGACCTGCCGGGCGAGAGTGGCCACTCTCGCCCGGCAGGTGAGTCAGGCGGCGGCGAGCGCGGCCTGCTCGGCCGACCGGACGGCGCCGCGCGAGACGTACCACTGGCGCCACAGCACCGCCGCGACGAGCAGGTGCACGACCGTGCCGCCGTCGTACATCAGCTGGGCGCCGTCCTCGGCGCGCACGGTCCCGGCCGGCGGGTGCGCGTAGAGGTGCTTGGCCAGCACGTCGTGCGCGGCCGCCCCGGCGGCCAGCGCGACCGCCCGGGCCCCCACGCCCCGCCGGTGTGGCGCCGGGTCCAGCGCCAGCACGGCGGCGGTGGCCAGCCAGCCGGTGAGCAGCACGTGCACCGAGACCAGCTGGTGCAGCCCCGGGGAGTGGGTCATCGCGGTGAGCAGCCCGGTGCCGTAGAGCACCCACAGCCCGCCCGCGTTGAGCGCCACCGCGACGAACGGGTCGCCGAGCACCCGCAGCGGCGCGCTGCGCAGCACCCGGCTCAGCCGCCGGGCGCCGGCGAGCGGGAGCGTCCGCAGCGCGAGGGTGACCGGCCGGGCCAGCACCAGCAGCAGCGGCGCGACCATGCCCAGCAGCAGGTGGCCGGCCATGTGCGCGTGCAGGTCGCCGTGCGCGGTGGCCGGCGGCCCGGTCAGGGCGGCGACCACGCACGCCAGCCCGCCCAGCCAGGCCGCCGTCCGCCGCACCGGCCACGGCGCCCGGCCCCGGACGGCGGGCACGAGGTGGGCGGCGCCCAGGTACACCGCGGCCGCGAGGACGCAGCCGAGGACGGTCACGCCGTCGCTCGCCCCCGGCGCAGCAGGGCGACCCCGGCCAGCAGCACGAGCACCCCGGCGCCGGTCCAGGCCAGGTCGTAGCCGGTGAGGTCGACGCCGTAGCGGACCTGGTGCAGCCGCAGCAGCTTGTGGTGCACCAGGCCGTCCCAGGTCTGGAACGCGCCGGCGCCGACGAGCACCGCGCCCCACCAGGCGGCCGGGGCGAAGGCGGCCCGGCGCCGGACGTCGGCGAGCAGCGCCAGCCCGGCCACGGTCGCCGACCAGGTGGCCGCGTGCAGCAGCCCGTCGGAGACCAGCCCCGCGGTGCCGCTGGACCGGTCGTAGAAGTGGTGCCAGTGCAGCAGCTGGTGGAAGACGATCTCGTCGACCGCCCCCGCGGCGCCGAGCCCCAGCATCAGCCCGGAGAGCAGCAGGCGGCGCCGGTCGTGTCCCGGGCGGTCGGGCGGTGCGGTCACCGACGGCGCCTGCCCGCCGTCCACGCGCCGGAAACGCGACGCGATGATGGCCGCGTGACGGGTGCGGGAGAGCGGGCGTGAGCCGGCGCGGCTGGGTGCTGTTCGTGGCGCTGGCGGTGATCTGGGGCGTGCCCTACCTGTTGATCAAGGTGGCCGTCGCCGACTTCTCGCCGGTGACGGTGGTGTTCCTGCGCTGCGCCATCGGGGCGGCCCTGCTGCTGCCGTGGACCCTCGCCCGCGGCCGGCTCGGTCCCGCGCTGCGGGCGCACTGGCGGGCGCTGCTGCTGTTCACGGTGCTGGAGATGACCGGGCCGTGGTTGCTGCTGTCGTGGGCGGAGACCGAGCTGTCGTCCTCGCTCACCGGCCTGCTGGTGGCCGGCGTGCCGTTCGTGGCCGCGCTGACCGCCCGGCTGGCGGGGGAGGAGGAGCGGCTGTCGCCGGTGCGCGTCGTCGGCATGCTGGTCGGGGTGGTCGGCATCGCCGTCCTGCTCGGCCTGGACGTCGGCGGGGCGCAGCTGGGGCCGCTGCTGGCGGTGGCGCTGGTCGTCGTGGGGTACGCGACCGCGCCGATGGTGATCAGCCGGCGGCTGTCCGACGTGCCGGGCGTGACCGCCAGCGCGTTCGCCCTGGTGGTCACCGCGCTGGTCTACGCCCCGTTCGCCGTCCCGCGGCTGGGTGCTGCGGCCGCCGTCCCGGCCGACGCCTGGACGGCGGTCGTGCTGCTGGGCACGGTCTGCACCGCGGCGGCGCTCGCGCTGTTCTTCGCCCTGATCCGCGAGGCCGGGCCGCAGCGGGCGCTGGTGATCACCTTCGTCAACCCGGCGGTCGCGGTCGGGCTCGGCGTCCTGCTGCTCGACGAGCCCTTCACGCTGGGGCTGGCGGTCGGGCTGCCGCTGGTCCTGCTCGGCTGCGTGCTCGCCACCCGGCGCAGCCCCGCCCCGGTGCCCGCCGCCGAGGTCGCGGCCGCCCGCCCGGCCTGAGCCGCTCGGCTCAACCCCGGGGCGCAGGCGCCGAGAACCGCTGCGGGCACCGGCGGTCGACCGGCGCCCGCAGGAGGTCGGGCGTGGGTCAGCACAGCGGTCGGACGGCGGGCGTCGGGCACCGGCGGAGGTGGACGGTCGGCGCGGTGGCGGCGGTGCTGACGGCGGGGACGCTGCTGTCCGGCAGCGGCGGGCCGCCGAGCGCCCCGGGGCTGCAGGCGACCAGCTACACGAACCCGACCCCACCGAGCAACGTCACGACCACGCCCGCCGACCGGTCTCTGCTGGTCTCCTGGACGGCCTCGACCGAGCCCGGTGTCGTCGGCTACCGGGTCTGGGTCGACGGGGTGCCGGGGCCGACGACCACCACGACCTCGGCCACGGTGACCGGCCTGGTCAACGGCCGCAGCTACGTGATCACCGTGCGGGCCGGCACGCTCGTCGCCGGCACCGCGACCGAGGGGACGACGGCGAGCGCCCCGGTCACCGGCGTCCCGGCCGACTCCGTGGCCCCGGCCCGGCCGGCCCGCCCCACGGCGGTGCGCGGCGACGGCCAGGTGACGCTGTCCTGGACGGCGGGCACCGAGTACGACGTCGACGGCTACCGGGTGCTCCGGGACGGCGTCCCGGTCTCCGGTCTGCTGGCCGGGCAGGGCACGACCGGCTGGACCGACACCGGCCTGCAGAACGACCGTCCGTACGGCTACGCGCTCCAGGTCCACGACACCTCGGGCAACTGGTCCCCGGCGTCGGCCCCGGACGTGCCGGCGACCCCCACCGACCTGACGCCACCGGGCGCGCCCACCGGCCTGTCGGCGCTGGCCGGCGACCGCCAGGTGGAGCTGTCGTGGGCGCCGCCCGCCGAGACCGACGTCGTGGCCCACCGCGTGCTGCGCGACGGCGTCGAGGTCGCGGTCGTGCGCGGCGCGACCTCCTCCGTCGACACCGGACTGGTCGACGGCCGGACGTACGGCTACGCGCTGGTCGCCGAGGACGGCCACGGCAACCTCTCCCCGCGCTCGGCCGCCGTGACCGCGACGCCCCGGGACACCACCCCGCCGGCGGTGCCCCCGACGCCGACCGCGACGCCGCGCGACGGCGCGGTGGAGCTGTCCTGGCCGGCCGACCCGGACGCCGCCGCGTACCGGGTGCTGCGCGACGGCGTCGCGGTCGCCACGGTGACCGGGACGGCCCACCGCGACGAGGGGCTGACCAACGGCACGCCCTACCGCTACGCGCTGGTGGCGGTGGACGCCGCCGGCAACCCCTCGGCGGCGACGCCGGAGGTCCTGGCGACCCCGACCGACCAGACCCCGCCGGCCGCGCCCACCGGCGTGACCGCGGCGCCGGGCGACGGGACGGCGTCGCTGTCGTGGACCGCGGACCCGGACGCGGCGGCCTACCGCGTGCTGCGCGACGACGTGGTGCTCGCGACCGTGACCGCACCGGCCACCCAGGCGGTCGTCCGCGGGCTGACGAACGGCGCGCCCACCACCCTCACCGTCGTGGCGGTGGACGCGGCGGGCAACGCCTCCGCCCCGTCGGCCGCGGTCACGGTGGTCCCGGTCGCCCGGCGGGTGCCGGTGCAGGGCGCGGGGGAGAGCGGCGGGCTGGCCGTCAGCGGGGACGGGCGCTTCGTCGTCGTCGGCACCCGGGCCCCGTTGGAGCCGGCCGACACGAACACCGCCCACGAGCTGTACCTCCTCGACCGCACCGCCGGCACCGCGCGCCGGATCGCGCCGCTGCCGGCCGGCGCGACCGGGGCGTCCGACCCGACCAACGCCGGCGCCCCGGCGGTCAGCGACGACGGCCGCTACGTCGCCCTGGCCACCACCGCGGCGCTCGTGCCCGAGGACACCAACCGCGTCGCCGACGTCTACCGGCTGGACACCACCACCGGCCGGTGGACGCCGGTGAGCGTCCCGGCGGGCGGCCGGGTCTCCGCGGTGGCCGGCACGGTCCTGCAGACCGGGCCGTCGGTGTACGCGACCAGCCCGAGCGTGGCGATGTCGGCCGACGGGGACGTGGTGGTCTTCTACTCGGCGCGCGCCGACCTGGTCGCCCGCGACACCAACGGCGTGGTCGACGTCTTCGCCAAGACGATGTCGACCGGCGCGGTCACCCGGGTGTCGGCGACCGCGACCGGCACCGACCTGCCGCGGACGGCGCTGGGCCCGGCCCTCGCGCTGACCCCCGACGGCCGGTACGCCCTCTTCCCGGCGACGTCGGCCAGCGGTCCGGTGGTGCTCTACCGCAAGACGCTGTCCGGGGCCGGCGCCGGGACGGCCACCGTCGTCTCGGCGGTCACCGTCGCCGGGCGGACGACGGAGTTCCCCGCGTACCGCGACGCCGGCGACATCGACCTCAGCGACGACGGCCGGTACGTCGCCCTGGTGACCACCGCGAAGCTGGGCACCACGACGCCGTCCGCCTCCTGGACCACCGGCCTGGCGTACCGCGTCGACGCCGCCACCGGGACCGCGCTGGCGCTCGGCGACGGGCAGACGGCCACCTGGGAGCACCAGGTGGCCCTGGACCCGACCGGCCGGTTCGGCTTCTTCGGCACCGCGGCCGCCGAGGTGTCCGGCGACGCCAACGGCCACACCGACCACCTGCGCCGCGACCTGGACGGCGGGGTGCGCGGGCCGCTGGTGCTGGTCACCGCCGACGCCGCCGGCCGGGCCGCCCCCGGGCCGACCGGCGCGATCACCCCCGCGGAGTACGGCCGGGCGGTCCCGGTCACCGGCGACCTGGTGCTCGTGACCACCTCGAACGCGCTGCAGCCGACCGACACCAACGGCGTCCGGGACCTGTACTCGAAGGACCTGGCCGGCGGGGCGGTGCAGGCGCCGGTGGGGTGAGCCCCGGCGCTAGCGTCGGCACGTGGAGCGGATCCGGTGCGGCTGGGCGACCAGCGCCCCCGAGTACGTCAGGTACCACGACGAGGAGTGGGGCACGCCGCTGCACGGCGACGACGCCCTCTTCGAGCGGCTGACCCTGGAGGCGTTCCAGTCCGGGCTGTCCTGGATCACGATCCTGCGCAAGCGCCCGGCGTTCCGGGCCGCCTTCGCCGGGTTCGACGTCGCGGCGGTCGCGGCGTTCACCGCCGAGGACGAGGCCCGGCTGATGGCCGACGCCGGCATCGTCCGCAACCGGGCGAAGGTGGCCGCCGCGGTGCGCAACGCCCGGGCCGCACTCGAGGTCCCGGAGGGCCTGTCGGCGCTGCTGTGGTCCTTCGCCCCGACCGCGCCCCGGCCCCGGCCGCGCTCGCTCGCCGAGGTCCCGGCCACCTCGCCGGAGTCGATCGCGCTGGCCAGGGAGCTGAAGCGGCGGGGGTTCGTCTTCGTCGGCCCGACCACCGGGTACGCGCTGATGCAGGCCACCGGGATGGTCGACGACCACGTCGCGGACTGCTTCCGGGCCCACCCGGAGGAGCGGTCCTGAGGGGTCCGGTTGGTCGATCGGCCCGGATACGGGATCATGGGGGAGAGCTCTGCACGAACAGTCGCCACACCACGGCCCAACCGGACCGTGGGTGGCCGGTGAAGGAGGCACGCATGGCGGCCATGAAGCCGCGCACGGGTGAAGGTCCCCTCGAGGTCACCAAGGAGGGCCGCGGCCTGGTCATGCGCGTCCCGCTGGAGGGTGGCGGCCGGCTGGTCGTCGAGCTGTCCCCCGACGAGGCGACCGCCCTCTCCGAGGCGCTGACGGGCGCGACCAGCTGAACACCGCCGCGAGCCTGCCCCCGGGCAGCCCCGCGGACGACGACACGGCCCCGGCCGCCGGCAGCACGCCGGCGTCCGGGGCCGCGCCGTTCCCGCAGGTACGGGTCGTGGCGGAGCTGCCCGAGCCGGCCGAGGACGACGTCCTCGTGGTGCCGGTCGGTGCGCAGGGCGCGCTGCCCGGCTGGCTGGGCGTCGCACCACCGGTCGACCCCGACCTGCTCACCGGTGCCCTCGCCGACACCGGCAACGGCGGGCGGCCCGGCGGGCTGACCGCGGTGCCGGTGCCCGGTCGCCGACCACGCACCGTGCTGGCCGTCGGCGTCGGCGACGCCACGCTGCCGCAGCTGCGGTCGGCCGTCGCGGTCGCCGTCCGCCGCGCCCAGACCCTCGCCGAGTCCGGCGCCCGGCGGCTCGTGCTGCCGCTGGACACCGACGTCGCTCCCGCCGGCGCCGACGAGGTGCGCACCGCGGTCGAGACGGCGCTGCTGGCCGGGTACCGGTTCCGCGACTCCTCGGCCCCGCACCCGCCCCGGCTGGCCGAGGTCCTGGTCGTGGCCGCCGACACCGACCCCGCCGTCCGCGCCGCCGCCCGGGCCGGGCAGGTCACCGCGGAGTCCGTCGCCTGGGCCCGCGACCTGGTCAACACCCCGAGCAGCACCAAGGACCCCGCCTGGCTGGCCGACCAGGCCGTCGCGCGGCTGGGCGCCCTGCCCGGCGTCACGGTCACGGTGCTCGGCCCCGCCGAGCTCGCGGCCGGTGGTTTCGGCGGCGTGCTGGCCGTCGGCGGCGGCTCGGCCTCCCCGCCGTGCGTCGTCGTCGCGGCGTACGGCGCGGCCGGGCAGGGGCACCCGGTGCTGGTCGGCAAGGGCATCACCTACGACACCGGCGGGCTGTCGATCAAGACCAACGCCGGCCTGCGGGACATGAAGACCGACATGGCCGGGGCCGCGGCGGTGCTGGCCGCCGTCGACGCCGCCGCCCGGCTGCAGCTGCCCACGCCGGTCACCGCGGTGGTCGCGCTCGCCGAGAACGCCGTCTCCGGGTCGGCCTACCGCCCCGCCGACGTCGTCCGGCACGTGGGCGGGCGCACCACCGAGGTGCGCAACACCGACGCCGAGGGCCGGCTGGTGCTCGCCGACGCCCTCGCCCATGCCCGGCTGGCCCTCGGCGCCACCGTGCTCGTCGACGTCGCCACCCTCACCGGGGCGATGCGGACGGCACTGGGCGCCCGCACCGCCGGCCTCTACGCGACCACCGACGGCCTGGCCGGCGCGCTGCTCACCGCAGCCGGGCACGCCGGGGAGTCGTTCTGGCGGATGCCGCTGGGCGAGGAGCACGTCGGGCACCTGTGGGCGCAGCTGGAGTCGCCGGTGGCCGACGCGAACAACGCACCCGGCAACCCCGGCTCGACCACGGCCGCGCTGTTCCTGCAGCCCTTCGCCGGCGACCTGCCGTGGGCCCACCTGGACGTCGCCGGTCCGGCCCGCGCCGGCAGCGACGACGCCGAGGTGGTCAAGGGCGGCACCGGCTTCGCCGCCCCCACGCTGCTGCGCTGGCTGGAGGCCGGCGCGCCCACCGAGCAGCCGGAGACCACGCTCGACTGACGGCGGTGCGTGTGCTGCGTCACTCCGGGGCCGCCCGGGCCTACGGTGACGCCATGACGGCTCCCGCGCCGAGCGCCCTCCCCCAGGAGCGCCGCCGGCCGACGCTGCGCGACCCGTGGACGGCGCTGCGGGTGGCGCTGGCGGTCGGGTGGCTGGCCCTCGCGCTGACCACCGTGCTGGTGGGTCAGCGGCCGGGTCAGCTCGAGGACCTGCGCGCCGCGGTCGACGCCGGCGGGGTCACCGAGGTCCGGGTGGGCGAGGGCCTCGAGCCGGGCGCCACCGGGTACGCGACCCAGGCGGTGGTCTGGCGGGACGGACTGCTGGCCCGCCGCGCCGAGGGCTGGCAGGTCAGCCCGGGGGTGGACGCACCGACCACGCTGCCCGTCCTCGACACCGACCTGGCCGAGGAGCTGCGCGCCCAGGGCGTCCGCGTCCTGCCGCTCGCCGAGCGGTCCGCGTACTCGGAGGTGGCCGGCTGGCAGGTGCCCCAGCAGGTCGGGCTGCTGTTGTCCGCCGCGTGGCTGGTCATGCTGTTCCTGCTGGTGGGCGGGCCGGTGCCGCAGCGGGCCACCCGCTGGGCCTGGTTCTGGCTCTCGTGGAACCCGTTCGGCTGGCTGGCCCTCCTGCTGCTCTCCGGGCCGTTCCCCGGGGTCCCGGCGCCCCGCCCAGGTGCCGGCCGGCTGACCGGTGGCTGGGCGTTCCTGCTGAGCCTGGTCCTCGGCGGCGGGCTCCTCGTGCCCAGCTGACCCTCCTCAGGGGAACGACTCAGGGAGCGCTCAGGGCCGGTTCAGGGTCGGCTGGGGGCGCTCCCTGATGGTCGCCGCGGGCCCGCCTCGACAGGCTCGACGGCATGGACACCACATCCCGTCAGCGTCCCCGGGACCGGCGATGATCGTCGCCCGCGGACTCACCAAGACCTACGGCGACAAGACCGTCGTCGACTCCCTGGGCTTCACCGTCGAGCCCGGCCGGGTGACCGGCTTCCTCGGCCCGAACGGCGCCGGCAAGTCGACCACCATGCGCATGGTGGTCGGCCTGGACCGCCCCACCGCCGGCAGCGTCACCGTCAACGGACGCTCCTACGCCGACTCGCCGGCACCGCTGCGCGAGGTCGGCGCCCTGCTCGAGGCCCGTGCGCTGCACCCGGGCCGCACCGCCCGCGACCACCTGCGCTGGCTGGCGGCGAGCAACGGCATCCCGCGCACCCGGATCGACGAGGTGCTCGACCTGGTCGGCCTGGACTCCGTCGCCGACCAGCGGGTGGGCCGGTTCTCGCTGGGCATGGGCCAGCGGCTGGGCATCGCGGTGGCCCTGCTGGGCGACCCGCCGGTCGTCGTCCTGGACGAGCCGGTCAACGGCCTGGACCCCGAGGGCATCCGCTGGGTGCGCAACCTGGCCCGGGAGCTGGCCGGGCAGGGCCGCGCCGTGCTGGTCTCCAGCCACCTGATGTCGGAGATGGCGCTGACCGCCGACCACCTGCTCGTCATCGGCCGCGGGCGGATGCTCGCCGACTGCTCGATGGCCGCGTTCATCGCCGACCACGCGACCTCCTACGTGCGGGTCCGCAGCCCGCGCACCGCCGACGCCGCCACGCTGCTGCGCGCCGAGGGCCTGGACGTCGACGTCCACGGCACCGAGCTGCGGGTGCAGGGCCGTGACGCCGCCGGCATCGGCGACCTGCTGGGCGGCGCCGGGGTGCACCTGCACGAGCTGACCCTGGTGCGCTCCTCGCTGGAGGACGCGTTCATGACCCTCACCGCCGACAGCGTCGAGTACACCGCCGGGACCCACGCCGACGTCCCGCCGGTCGTCGTCCCGCCCGTCCGGGAAGCGCAGGCCGTCCGATGACCGCCACGATCGACACCGTCCACCTCGACCCGCGGCGCAACGTCCCCGGTGTGCGCCGGGTGGGGTTCCGGGAGGCGCTGGCCGCCGAGTGGATCAAGTTCTGGACCGTGCGCTCCACCCGCTGGTCGCTCGCGCTGCTGTTCGCACTCGGCGCGGGGCTGACCACGCTGGTCTGCTGGGCGGCGGCGGACGCGATCGCCAGTGGCGAGGCCGGGGAGGACCCGGGGTCCTTCATCACCTGGGGGCTGGTCTTCTCGCAGCTGACCGCGCTGGCGGTGGGCACGTTGGTGATCACCGGCGAGTACGGCACCGGCATGATCCGGGCGACGCTGGCCGCGGTGCCGCGGCGCGGGTCGGTGCTGGCGGCCAAGGCCGTGGTGCTCACCGGCGTCCTGTTCGTCGCCGGCACGGTGACCGCCGTGCTGGGCTACCTCGGCGGCAACTGGTTCCTCGACCGCGAGGGCGTGGGCGTCGCGCTCTCGGACGACGGGGTGCTGCGGTCGCTGCTGGGCAGCGGGCTCTACCTGGCCGGCCTGGGGCTGTTCGCACTGGGGCTGGGGCTGCTCATCCGGCACACCGCTGCCGCCCTGACCGTCGGCATGGCGCTGGTGCTGGTCATCGGCAACCTGGCCTTCGTGCTGCCGGGTGCGTGGGGGGAGTGGGTGGCCAAGCTGCTGCCGGGCAACGCGGGCAGCCAGGTGGCCACCGCGGTGTCGTTCAACCCCGAGGCGCTCGGGCCGTGGACCGGGCTGGCGGTGTTCGCCGCCGAGACCGCCGTCGTGCTGCTCGTCGGCCTCACCGTCTTCCGCCGCCGCGACGCCTGAGCGCGGTGCGCACGACGGCCCCGGTCCCGACAGGACCGGGGCCGTCGTCGCCTCAGCCCAGCCGGAGGGTGGTGCCCTGCGGGTCGTGGGCGTGCGCGCCCACCTCGAGCTCGACGTCGGTGGGCTCGGGCAGCACCCGCTCGCGGCGGTCGCCGTCCCAGCGGGCCAGGGCGAGCAGCGAGACCGGCACCTCGACGGTCACCGACCCGCCGGCGGGCACCGCCACCGGGGCGAAGCCGACCACGGCCCACTCGCCCGGGTAGCCGCCGGTCAGCGTGCGGCCGTAGACCTGCACGACGTGCCGGCCGTCGCGGTCGCCGGTGTTGGTGACCGTGGCGGTGACCCGCTCGCCGCTCGCCGCGACGTCGCCGATGGTGAACGACGTGTAGGACAGCCCGAACCCGTGCGGGTGGGCGGCCTCCACGCCGAGCCGGTCGAGCAGCCGCTGACCGTGCCAGCGGTCGTAGGTGATCGCGGTCGCGTCGCGGTCGAAGAAGGGCAGGTGCTCCTCGCTGGTGGGCACCGAGAAGGGCAGCCGACCCGAGGGCTCGGCGGCACCGGTGAGGACGTCGGCCAGGGCCACGCCGCCCTCCATCCCGGCGTACCACATGAGCACGATCGCCGGGACCTGCTCGCGCCAGCCCTCGGTGAGCACCGGCCCGGCGGCCACCATCGCCACGACGGTGCGCGGGTTGGCCGCCGCCGTCGCCGCGATGACCTCCTCGTCGACCGGCCGCAGCCGCAGCGAGCTGCGGTCGCCGCCGAAGCCCTCGCCGGCGGTCATCACGACCTCCTCGCCGGTGGCGCGGACGCCGTCCGGGCGCGGCGGGTAGAGGGCGAGCAGCGCCGGGTCGCTCATGGTGTCGGGCCCGACGTACTCGCCCTCGTCCTCGGCGGTGAACCCGGCGACCACGATCGCCACGTCGGCGTCCGCGGCCGCCGCGGCGGCCGCGGCGGGGTCGTCGTCCTCGACGAGGGTGACCCGGGCGCCGGGGAAGGCCGCGGTGATGCCCTCGAGCGGGGTGCTGCCACTCGGGGCGCGGACGTCGGAGGAGCCGTGGTCGCCCTGGTTGGCGGCGTTCGCCAGCCGGCCGATGACGGCGATCGAGGTGACCGTGCCGGGGTCGAGGGGGAGGACGGGCGCGCCGTCGACCGGCTCGTTGCGCAGCAGCACCATGGCGCGGGTGGCGGCCTCACGGGCCAGCGCCCGCGCCTCGTCGCCGGCCATCAGCTCGAGGCCGAACTCGCCGTCGGTGCGGGTGGCGTAGGAGCGCAGCATCGCCGCGATCATGCGGACGCCGGAGCGCTGGACGCTGTCCCAGGACGCCGTCCCGTCCTCGAGCTGCTGGCGCAGGTGCAGGCCGCGCTGCTGGGTGAACGGCTCCTCGAGGTCCAGACCGGCCTCCAGGGAGGCGCCGGCGTCGCGCAGGCCCCAGATGAAGTCGCTGACGGTGATGCCCTGCCAGCCCCACTGGTCGCGCAGGACGTCGGTGAGCAGGTACCGGTTCTGCCCGGCCCACTCGCCGTTGACCGAGTTGTAGGCGCTCATGATCGCCGCGACGCCCTGGTCGACGGTGCGCTTGAAGTGCGGCAGGTAGACGTCGTGCAGCGTCTCGTCGTCGATGGTGACGTCGACTCGGAAGCGGGCGTTCTCCATCGAGTTGAGCGCGTAGTGCTTGGCGCAGGCCATCACGTACCGCTGGGTGCCGCGCACCAGGGCGGCGCCCATCTCGCCGAGGTGGTGCGGGTCGTCGCCGTAGGTCTCCTGTGCCCGGCCCCAGGCGGGGTGACGCAGCAGGTTGATGCAGACGCCGCCGAAGAAGTTGCCGCCGACCGCGCGCACCTCGCGGCCGATGACCTCGCCGATCCGCTCCTCGAGCTCGGGGTCCCAGGTGGCGCCGCGGGCCATCGAGACGGGAAAGGCGGTGCCGTTGCCGGAGACGCAGCCGCGCGGGCCGTCGACGAACTGGGTGCCCGGGATGCCGAGCCGCTCGACCGCGGCGTGCGGGATCGGCACCGTGTTGTAGCCGCCGGTGAGCATGGCCAGGAAGCCGTCCCAGAACTGCCAGTCGCCGTCGAGCAGGCCGAGCCGCTCGTCGGGGGTCAGCTGCTCGAACAGCCCGGCGGCCTCGGCCGCGGGGTCGGCGCCGTCGCGCACTGCGGTGACGGCGTCCTCGAACGCCGTCGTGGCCTGAGCGTCTGTGCTCACGGTTCTCCCTGCTCGTCGGTGCACCGAGAACTCCCGGTACGTCCGACCGTAGGTGTTCCGCCGCCGGGTCGCAGGGCCTCAGGCGGGTCCGACGAGCTCCGCGACGATCTGCGCCGACAGGGTCACCAGCGGCAGGCCGCCGCCGGGGTGCGCAGAGCCGCCGACCAGGAACAGCCCGGGCAGCGGTGCGGCGTTGGCCGGGCGCAGGAAGGCCGCGCGGGCGCCGTTGCTGGAGGTGCCGTAGATCGAGCCGCCGACGCTGCCGGTCTCCCGCTCCAGGTCGGCCGGGGTGCGCACGATGCGCCAGCGCACCCGGTCGCGCACGTCCAGCCCGCGGTCGGCCATCGTGGCCAGCACACGGTCGGCCTCGGCATCGGCCAGGCCCGGGGTGGTCCAGTCGACGCCGCCGCCGGGCTCGTGCCGCGGGGCGTTGACCAGCACGAACCAGGACTCGCTGTCGTCGTCCGGGCGGGTGGCGGGGTCGTCGGGGGCGCTGACGTAGACCGTCGGGTCGGCCACGGGCCGCTTCGGTCCGCGCCGTCCGAAGAGGGCGTCGAACTCGGCGTCGTAGTCGTGCGGGAACAGCACCGTGTGGTGGGCGAGGCCGGGCGTGCGGCCGCGCAGGGCGAGCAGCAGGACCAACCCGGACGACGACGGGGTGACCCGCCGCAGTGAGGTGCGGGCCCGGCGGACGGGGGCATCGGGAGGGAGCAGCCGGCCGTAGAGGGCTGCCGCGTCGGCGTTGCAGACGACGACGTCGGCGGGCACCACCTCGCCGTCGGCCAGCCGCACCCCGCCGGCCCGTCCGGCCGCGGTCAGGACCTCGGCGACCGGGGCGTCGGTCCGGACGACAGCTCCCCGCTCGACGGCCCGGTCGGCGACCGCCTCGGGCAGCCGGCGCAGCCCGCCGGGGACGTACCAGGAGCCGAAGGCCTGCTCGACCCACGGCACGGTGAGCAGGGCGGCGGGGGCGCGGCGTGGGTCGGAGCCGGAGTAGGTGGCGTAGCGGTCGAGCAGCATCCGCAGCCGCGGGTCGGTGAGGTACTGCCGGCCCATCCCGCGCAGCGTGCGGCCGGGGGCGATGGTGCGGAGGTCGGTGGTCTGCCGGGCGAGCGTGGCGAGGGTCGCGGCGCCGGCGAGCGGGGAGCGGAGGAACGGCTGCTCGGTGGCCCGCCACATGGCCTCGGCGCGGGTGAGCAGCGCGGTCCACTGGGCGCCGCTGCCGGGACCGAGGTCGGCGTCGAGCCGGTCGGCGATCTCCTCGCGCCGGCCGGGCACCGAGGTCGTCGTACCGTCGGCGAAGCGGTAGGCGACGGCGGGGTCGAGCCGCTGGAGGGGGAGGACGTCGTGCAGCGGGGCGCCGGTGGCGGCGAAGAGGTCCTCGAACACCTGGGGGAGCGTGACCAGGCTGGGGCCGGTGTCGAAGCCGTGGCCGTCGCGGGACACCCAGCCGAGCTTCCCGCCGACCTGCGGCGCCTGCTCCAGCACGGTGACCGCGTGCCCGCCGGCGGCCAGCCGCGCGGCTGCGGCCAGCCCGCCCAGCCCGGCACCGACGACGACGACCCGGGCCACGGAGCCCACGGTAGCCGCGTGCCCGCGCGGTCCTGCGCGCGACGGCACGTCGCCGGCGGGCGTCGCTGCGTGCACACGGCGGCTGCGCTGTCCTGGGGGACGGCAGGCATCGACTTCCGGGCGCGGGTCGGGGTCAGAAGGGCGGGAGTTCGTCTGCCCGGTGGTCCGGCGGTGGCGGCCCGGGCTCGGGTTCCTGGTCGGTCGGTGGTGGTCGTCGGAGTCCGGGTGGTCGGGTGGTGCGGGTGATGCCCGACGGTGTGGTGACGTGCAGGGTGCCGTCGTCGGTGAGGCGGAAGTGCCAGCCGCGGGCGAAGGTCTTGAGCCGATGGTGGCTGCGGCACAGGCAGCAGAGGTTGGTGCAGTCGGTGATGCCGCCGGCACCGTGTGCGTGGACGTGGTCGAGGTCGGCCCAGCCGACGCGCTGGCCGCAGTTGGGGAAGCGGCAGCGCTGGTCGCGGGTGGTGACGAAGGAGCGCTGCTTGTCGGTGGGGGAGTAGGCGTCGGTCGGTGGCGGCGGCCCGAGGACCGGGCAGCTGCATCCACCGCCGGTGTCCGCGGCGGTGTAGCCCTCGGTCGTGGCGGCGTCGGTGGGTGAGGCCGTCTTGGTCGCAGTAGAGCTCGCCTTCGCCGCCGAGGCGAGCGCGCCGCCTTCGCGGCGGCCGGTGTTCGTCGTGAGGGGCGCGGCGACTTCTCCGTCGGGGTGAGCCGAGCTGACGCGGCGGGCCAGCCGCGTCAGCTCGGCCGGCGTCGCGGTGGCCAGCAGTCGTCCGTCGGGGCCGGTGATCGCGTAGGTGAGGCTGCCGCCGTCGGGGGCGGTGAGGCCGAGGGCACCGACGCGGGCGAGCAGTTCAAGCAGGTGCGCGGAGGTGATCGGCAGCCCGTTCACCTCGCCGTGCTCGCCCGTGGCGCCGGTGAGGGAGCCCAGGCTCGCGGTGATCCGCAGGTCCGCGGCGATCAGAGGCAGCCCGTTGTCAGCCGGGCGGCGGATCAGCGTGGACAGGACGTGAGCCCGCAGCGCTCCGATGGGCCGTTCGTCGCCGTCGGACTTGAGCATCCGGGCGAGCTGGTCGATCAGGTCGTGGCACTCCACGGCCTCGTCGGTGGGCAGGTCGGCGGCCAGGGTGGACCGGCCGTCGACGCCTGAGGGGTAGACGTGCACGTCGGCGGTGCGCTCGGCGTCCTTGCGCCGGGCCTCAGCGGCAGCCTCGTCCAACTGGAGCATCACAGCGGTGGCGCGGTCACGGAGCCGGTACACCGACATGTTCTCGGCGTCGGGCAGAAGTGCGTCCTCGACTTGCCCGGTGATCTCGGCGGACGTGTGAGCCAGTACGTCGGCCAGGGCGTCGGCGCGGCGTTCGTCGATGTCGCCGCGCTTGAGGGCGGCGAGCGTGGCGGGCAGCTTGTGCCGCCAGGTCATCGCCCGGCGCAGGCGGTGTGCGGCGGTCCCGCGGCCCAGGTTGAGGATCAGTGACAGCTCGGCCAGGAAGAACTCGCTGACCTCCGGCTCACCCTCGGGCGTCCACCCCGGCCGCCGCGCGCCAGGCCCGTCCGGATCACCCGACGCCGGCCGCTGCGCAGCCAGGCCGAGGATGAGCTCCGCCTCCTCGGCGGCGTCCATCGCCCGCCGGCGCTGCAGAGCGATCAGCTCATCGGCCAGCCACTCCTGCGGCCACACCGACCGGTCGGGCAGCTCGTCCCAGCCGTCGACCACGGACCCGCCGGGGCGCGGCGGGTACGCGGTCGACGTCATGGACCGAACATACGTTCGGGGTGCGACAGTTCTGGCCGGTCGAACAGGCAGCTGCCCCACGTCCTGACGGGCTGCCGTCAGGACGTGGGGCGCGGTACTGATCCGTCGGGCAGGAGCCGGCCGTGCGCCGTCCGGTCCGGTCCGCGCACCATGCGGATCTAGGCGAGCCCCTCCGACGCCTCGAGCACCGCGCGCTCGCCGTCGGCGGCGAAGCCGTTGCGCTCGTAGAAGCGGCGGGCGCGCGAGTTCTCCTCGGCGACCCAGAGCGAGGCGGGCCGGTCGGCGAGGACGGCGTCGAGCAGGTCCTGGCCCAGTCCGCTGCCGTGCCGGGCCGCCCGCAGGTACAGCGACACCAGTTCCTCGTCACGCGCCGGAGGGGTGTCCCGGCTGGGCGCGGTCTGGGCGAAGCCCACCACCTCGCCGTCCACCTCGGCGACGACGACGGGCGGGGTGGCCGGGTCGGCGAGCAGCTGTGCCCAGTTGGCGGTGAACCGCTCGGCGGAGCGGGCGGCGAGGAACTCGGGGGAGAGCAGGCCCGCGTAGGTCTCCCGCCAGCAGGCGAGGTGGCAGGGACCGATGCCGGCCGCGTCAGCGGCGGTCGCGGGGCGCAGGGTGGTCACCACGGTCGGATCCTCCCAGGGGTGCAGGCGCGGACGGCGGGGTCCGCGCCTGCACCGGGGTCAGTGCGCGTCCCGCCGGCTGAACAGGACGACGCCGGCGCCGACCACCACCGCCGTCACCACGGCCATGACGATGCCGCCCTGCAGGTTGGTCACCAGGTACTCGATGACCTTCGTGTTGCCCTGGGTGTCGAACTCGTCCGTGTAGATGGTCAGCTCCAGCCCGTCGGGCATGACCAGCCCCGCCGCGTTGGTGGTCAGCAGCCACGGCTGCCAGGTGGGCCGGAACCCGGAGATCGCGCCCTCCACCACGGCGAAGTAGACGAACCCGACGCCCAGCGCCGCCCCGGTGTTGCGCACCAGGTTGGTGAGGCCGAAGCCGAGCAGTCCGGCGAGGAGCGTGAGCAGCGCGCCCCGGGCCTGGGTGGCGAGCATGTCCGGCCAGAAGCCGTCGGGCACGGGGACGCCGTCACCGGCCACCGCCTGCCAGATGCCGGCGGTCGCCAGCCAGGCGAGCTGGGCGGCCACCCCGACGAGCAGCGTCGCGACGGCGACGACGGCGATCTTCGCGCCCATCACCCGCGGCCGGCGGGTCTCCCAGAACAGCAGCGCGACCATCGACCGGCTCGACCACTCGGCGCCGACGAACGTGGCCCCGATCAGGAACGCCAGCACGGCCGCCGCAGCGGCGACCGACACCGCACCGGTCATGCCCTCGCCGGACAGGGAGTACGGCGCCGGGTCCAGGAACCAGCTGAGCTCCATGTCCTCGGCGGTCATCACCGGCCCGCAGAGTTGGTCGGCCGGGACGTCGGTGGGCAGGTTCGGGTCGGTCAGGCACTGCTCGCGGCCGATGCTGCTCTGCTCGACGCTCTCCTGGAGCTGCTCCTGCGCCGCGGCGAGCCGCTCGGGCGTCGCCTCCCGGTAGTTGACCAGGCCGAGGGCGGTCACCGCGATCCAGGCGAGCACCGCCAGGCCCAGCAGGACCTGGACGAAGCGGCGGGCGCGGAAGCGGTGCGCCTCGGCCCGCAGCAGGCCGCCGAAGCGGCCGGCCGGCACGGTGGCGGGGGCCTCCGTCGGGGTCAGGACGGCGCTCATGCCGGCTCCGCCGTCAGCGCCAGGAACGCGCTCTCGAGGTCCGCTGCCACCGGTGTGAGCTCCTCCAGGTAGTGACCGTGTTCGGCGAGCACCCGGGTGACCTCACCCGGTGCCGCGACGGCGGACACGAGCAGCCCGTCGTCGGTGGGGCCGACCGTGTAGCCGGCGGCGGCGAGCACGGCGGCGGCGGCCGCCCGGTCGGGCACCCGCAGCCGCACGTCGCCGGACGAGCGGCCGGCGAGCACCTCGCGCACCGGCCCGGCGGCGATGCAGCGGCCGCGGGCCATGATCGAGACGCGGTCGGCGACCTGCTCAATCTCGGCCAGCAGGTGCGAGCTGAGCAGCACGGTGGTCGACCCGTCCGCCCCCAGCCGGCGGATCAGCTCGCGGACGTCGCGGATGCCGGCGGGGTCCAGGCCGTTGCTCGGCTCGTCCAGGATCAGCAGCCGCGGCGCCTTGAGCAGCGCGGCCGCGATGCCCAGCCGCTGCTTCATGCCGAGCGAGTAGCCCTTGAACCGGTCGTCGGCGCGGTCGCGCAGCTCGACGATCTCCAGCACCTCCTCGACCCGGGTGCGCGGCAGCCCGGCGGCCTCGGCGAGCAGCCGCAGGTTGCGCCGACCGGAGAAGCCGGGGAAGAACAGTGGCGTCTCCACCAGTGCGCCGACGCTGCCGATCACGTCGGGCAGGCCCTCGGGCACCGGCCGGCCGAGCAGCCGTACCTCGCCGGCGTCGGGGCGGATGAGCCCGAGCAGGACCCGGATGGACGTCGTCTTGCCCGACCCGTTGGGGCCGAGGAAGCCGTGCACGCCGCCGGACTCGACCACCAGCTCGAGGTCGTCCAGCGCCTTCTGCGGGGGCTTGCCGCGGCGGGCGTAGGTCTTGGTCACCGCGTGCATCTCGACGGCTGGCACGAGGCCTCCTGGACGAGGGTGGGCTGGTCGGGAGCACCGTGGCACAGCTCGTGCCCGGGTGGGCCCGCTGCGCGCCCGTGTCCGCGAGTCCTGGCCGGATCGGTTCCGGAGTGACCACCCTGGCAGGCTGCGCGGGTGGTCTCCCTCCCCGCGCTGGCCCGTCGGACCGACGCCGCACTCCGTGGACTGGCCTCCCGCGCCGCGCGCCGGGCCGGGTGGACGCCGGCCGTCCTCGCCCACCCCGGCTACGGCAGCGGCGGCCGGGTCCGGGTGCTCGGCCGGGTGCTGCTCGCCCCGCCCGGCGCCTCCCCGGCCGAGCGGCGCGCGGTGCCCGGCTGGCAGCGCTTCCTGACCCTGGAGAGCCCCCGCACCGAGGTGACCGTCGAGGTCGGCGGGCTGCGCACCGCCGTCCGCAGCGACGACGACGGCCTGCTCGACGCGACCCTGTCGCTCGACCTGCCCGACGTCGGTGCGCTGCCGGTCGTCTTCCGCGCCGGCGACCGCTCGGCCACCGCGACCGTGCACCTGGCCTCGCCCGACGCCGCCCGGGGCGTGGTCTGCGACATCGACGACACGGTGCTGGTCACCGGGATCGCGACACCCCTGCGCGCCGCCTGGCGCACCTTCGTGCTGCCGATGCAGCGGCGGGAGCCGGTGCCGGGGATGGTGCGGCTGCTGCGCGAGCTGACCTCCGGCGCGCCGCACGTGCCGGTGGTCTACCTGAGCAACGGGCCGTGGAACCTGGCCGGCCCGCTGGCCCGGTTCCTGGAGACGCACGGCTTCCCGCCCGGCGCGCTGCTGCTCACCGACTGGGGCCCGACGCCGACGCGCTTCTTCCGGGACGGGCAGGCGCACAAGCGGACCTCACTGGAGCGGCTGGCCGCCGACCTGCCCGGCGTGCGCTGGACGCTGGTGGGTGACACCTCCGAGCACGACCCCGCGCTGTACGGGGAGTTCGCCCGGGCCCGGCCCGACCGGGTGCGCGCCGTCCTGCTGCGCGACACGACCGGCCCGGCGCGGGTCGAGCACGTCGGCGAGGTGCCGGTGGTCTACGGCCCGGACGGCGACGCCATCGCCGCGACCCTGCCCGGCTGAGCGAACGCCCCGGCCAGCGCCGCGTCGGAGGCGGCCAGCGCCTGCCGGTCGAAGGTGCTGCTGGAGGCGACGAGCTCGGCCGCGCCGGTGCGCTCGAGGAGCTCGGCCAGCCGGCGCTCCACCTGGGCGGCGGTGCCCGCGATCGCGCCGGCGGCGGTCTGCTCGGCGTACTGCCGCTGCCGTGGCGTCCAGGTCCGCTCCCGGACCACCGCGACCGGCTCGAGCGGCGGGAAGGCGCCGGCCGTGCGCGCCTGCGCCATGGCGAACGCCTCGGGCAGCAGCAGGTCGGCGGCCTCGGCGGCGGTGTCGGCCACCAGGACGTCGAGACTGACCGACACCCGCGGCTCCGGCGCCTGCGCACTGGGCCGGTACGAGCCTCGGTAGGCGGCCAGCGCGGCCAGCCCCGGCTCGGGGTCGCCGGCGACGCCCAGCAGCGGGCCGCCCACGATCACCGGCAGCCCGAGCTCCGCGGCCACCGCCAGCCCGCGCCCGGTCGCCAGCACGTGCAGCGGGACGGCGCCGGCCGGGCGCGGGTGCAGCGTCACCTCCGCCTGCCCGGTGAGGAAGGCGCGCAGCTCGGCCAGGTCGGCGGCGAAGTCGGGCTCGTCGGCCGACCGCAGCGCGCGGCGCACCGGCGGGGTGAAGCCGGGGGAGCGGCCCAGCCCCAGGTCGACCCGGCCGGGCGCGAAGGCCGACAGCGTGGCGAACTGCTCGGCGACCACCAGCGGCTGGTGGTGCGGCAGCATGACGCCCGCCGACCCGAGCCGGATGCGCGTCGTCCGGCCCGCGAGGGCGGCCAGCAGCACCGCCGGTGCCGACCCGGCCACCCCCGGGACGCCGTGGTGCTCGGCGACCCAGAACCGCTCGTAGCCCAGCCGCTCGGCGCGGACCGCGCGGTCGACGGTGCCGGTCAGGGCCGCGGGCTCGGGCTCACCCGCGCGCGTGCGTGAGCGGTCCAGGAGCGAGAGGTGCATCAGAACGCGTACCGGACCCGCAGCCACGGGGCGTGCTGCGCGATCAGCTGCTGCAGCCGGTCGACGCCGGCGCGCTTGACGTCGTTGCGGTAGCGGACGTTGAGCATGCCGTTCTGGCTGACCTTGGGCTGCTGCAGCTCCGGACGCCACAGCAGGTCCTCGGCTTGCGGGTGCCAGCCCAGGTTGACCTCGTGCAGCTGCTCGTTGTGGGTCAGCATGATGATCTCGGTGGCCGCCTGCGCCTTGGTGGCGTCGGACAGCGCGTCGTCCAACTGCCGCAGCAGCGCCGTCCAGTCCGCCTCCCAGCCGTCGCGCAGCACGACGGGGGAGAAGTTGAGGTGCACCTCGTAGCCGGCCTCGACGAAGTCGTCGATCGCGGCGATCCGCTCGTCGACCCGGCTGGTGCGGACGTCGAGCAGGTGTGCGTCGGCGTCGGGCATGAGGGAGAACCGCACGCGGGTGCGGCCCTGCGGGTCGAGGTCGAGCAGCTGCCGGTTGACGAACTTGGTGGCGAAGGAGGCCTTGGCGGTGGGCAGCGCGCGGAAGGTGGCGACCAGGTCGGCGATGTTGTCGCTGACCAGCGCGTCGACCGAGCAGTCGCTGTTCTCGCCCAGGTCGTAGACCCAGTCGAACGGGTCGCACTCGTTGGGTTCGGGCTTGACGCCCTGCCGGTCGACGTGGCGGCGCACCGCCCGGGTGATCTGGTCGATGTTGGTGAAGACGGTGATCGGGTTGGCGTAGCCCTTGCGCCGCGGCACGTAGCAGTAGGCGCAGGCCATGGCGCAGCCGTTCGCGGTGGAGGGCGCGATGAAGTCCGCCGACCGGCCGTTGGGGCGCACGGTGACCGACTTCTTCACCCCGAGCACCAGCGTCTCGGTCTTGACCCGCACCCAGCGCTCGACGTTGCCCTCGTTGCCGTGCAGGTCGGGGATCTGCCAGTGCGAGGGCACCTCGACGACCTCGGCGTCGGGGAAGCGGGCCAGCACCTGGCGGCCGCGCGGGGAGGCGGCGGCGGCCGGCTCGGCGTAGACGGTGCGCACCTGCAGCAGCCGGCTGTCCACGGGGACCTCGGCCGGCTCCAGGTCGTCGAAGAGGGTCAGCGCGTCGGTCACGGCAGGTGCAGCGCCGCCGGGCCGGGGGCTGTTCCACCGCGCGGCGTGGCGCTGCCCCTAGGCTCGCACCGCTCCGCCGTCCCCACCTGGAGGTCCCTCTCGTGCTGGCCAGCATCGGCTACGCCGTCGCCTACACCGGCGTCGGCATCGTGCTCCTCGTCCTGGGCGCCCTCGTCCTGGACCTGCTCACCCCCGGCCGCCTGGCCCGGCACATCTACGAGGAGCGGTCGGTCAACGCCGGCATCGCCCTCGGTGCGGTGTTCCTCGGGCAGGGCGCGATCGCCTTCACCACCATCTGGACCAACGGCACGGCCGGCTTCGGCGATGCGCTGCTCGACACGATCGTCTTCGGCCTGGTCGGCATCGCGCTGCAGGTGGTCGCCTTCCTCGTGCTCGACGTGCTGACCCCGGGCAAGCTCGGCCACCACCTGGTCGAGGTCGGCTTCCACCCGGCCAGCCTGGTGAGCGCCGCGTCGACGCTGGCCGTCTCGGCGATCGTCGTCGCCTCCATCTGGCCCTGAGGGTCGCCCGCCCGCGGGCGGGCGACCCTCAGGCGCGGCCGGCGAGGACCTGCTCGTAGACCTGCACGGTCTGCTGGGCGATCGCCGGCCAGCCGAACTCGGCGAGCACCCGCTCGCGGCCGGCGCGGCCCATCTCGGCGGCCCGCGCGGGGTCGGCGAGCAGCTCGGCCATGCGGGCGGCCAGGCCCGCGGCGAACGCGGCCGGGTCGTCCTCGGTGTAGGGCACCAGCAGCCCGGTGCGGCCGTCGTCGACCACCTCGGGGATGCCGCCCACGGCGCTGGCCACGACCGCCGTCCCGCAGGCCGCGGCCTCCAGGTTGACGATGCCCAGCGGCTCGTACACCGACGGGACGACGAAGACGGTGGCGCCGGTGATCAGCGGGACCAGCTTCTCCCGCGGCAGCATCTGCTCGATCCAGACGACGCCGGAGCGGCGGGACTGCAGCTCGGCGACGGCGTCGGCCACCTGCTGGCGCTCGGCCGGGGTGTCGGCGGCGCCGGCGCACAGCACCAGGCCGGCCTCCGGCGGCAGCTGCTCGGCCGCGGCCAGCAGGTGCACGAGGCCCTTCTGCCGGGTGATCCGGCCGACGAACAGCGCATAGGGCCGGTCGGGGTCCACCCCCAGGTCGCGGACGACGTCGGGGGCCTCGACCGGGCGGTAGGCCTGCGCGTCGACGCCGTTGCCGACCACGAACACCTTCGCCGGGTCGAGCTCGGGGTAGACGTCGAGCACGTCGGCCTTCATGCCGCGGCTGACGGCGATCACCGCGTCGGCGGCGAGGTAGGCGGTGCGCTCGACCCAGGAGGACAGCCGGTAGCCACCGCCGAGCTGGTCGGCCTTCCACGGCCGGCGCGGCTCCAGGGAGTGCGCGGTGACGACGTGGGCGCTGCCGTGCACCAGCTGGGCGAGGATGCCCGCCGAGTTGGCGTACCAGGTGTGCGAGTGGACCAGGTCGACGCCGGCCAGCGCCGCGGCGATCTCGACGTCCACCCCGACCGCCTGCAGCGCGCCGTTGGCCGCCTGCAGCCCGCCGGGCACGGCGTAGCCGGTGGCGTCGTCGCCGGGGCTGCCCGGGGCCCGTGGGCCGCCGAAGCAGTGCACGTCGATCTCCGGGCCGGCCTGGAGCCCACGCAGGGCCGCCACGAGGTGCTCGACGTGCACCCCCGCGCCCCCGTAGACGTCCGGCGGCCATTCCCTCGTCACCACTCCCACGCGCACGGAACTCACCCTAGGTGGTGGGAGCCGCGGCCGCGCCACGGTCAAGATCGGGCAATTCCGCGTGACTCGGGTTACGTTGCGCCCATGCGTGGCGGCCCCAGAGTTCTCGGAATCGTGTTGGCAGGTGGTGAGGGCAAGCGGCTTGCCCCGCTCACCCAGGACCGTGCGAAGCCCGCGGTGCCCTTCGGGGGCAACTACCGGCTCATCGACTTCGTCCTGTCGAACCTCGTGAACGCCGACATCCGGCGGATCGCGGTGCTGACCCAGTACAAGAGCCACTCGCTGGACCGGCACATCACCACGGTCTGGCGCATGTCGACCCTCCTGGGCAGCTACATCACGCCGGTCCCGGCCCAGCAGCGGCTCGGCCCGCGCTGGTACACCGGCAGTGCCGACGCCATCTACCAGAGCCTCAACCTCATCTACGACGACCGGCCCGACATCGTCGTCGTCTTCGGTGCCGACCACGTGTACCGGATGGACCCGGCGCAGATGATCCAGCAGCACCTGGACTCCGGCGCGGGCGTGACCGTGGCCGGACTGCGGGTGCCCCGCAAGGAGGCCACCGCCTTCGGCGTCATCGACGCCGACGCCGACGGCAAGGTCGTGCAGTTCCTGGAGAAGCCGGCCGACCCGCCCGGCCTGCCGGGCAGCCCCGACGAGACGTTCGCGTCGATGGGCAACTACGTCTTCACCACCGACGCGCTGCTCGAGGCGCTGCGCCGGGACGCCGAGGACGAGGACTCGGTGCACGACATGGGCGGCTCGATCATGCCGATGATGGCCGAGGCCGGCGACGCCTACGTCTACGACTTCTCCAGCAACGTCGTCCCCGGCGAGACCGAGCGCGACCACGGCTACTGGCGCGACGTCGGGACCCTCGACGCCTACTACGACTCGCACATGGACCTGGTGTCGGTCAGCCCTATCTTCAACCTCTACAACGACCGCTGGCCGATCTACACCCTGCCGCCCATGCTGCCGCCGGCGAAGTTCGTGCTCGGTGGCCGGGCCGAGGAGTCGATGGTCAGCGCCGGGGTGATCATCGACGGTGCCGCGGTGCACGGCTCGGTCGTCTCCCCGAACGTGCGCATGGAGCGCGGTGCCCGGGTCGAGGGCAGCGTGCTCATGGACGGCGTCCACATCGGCGAGGGCGCGATCGTGCGCCGGGCGATCCTGGACAAGAACGTCGTCGTCCCGCCGGGTGCCCGCATCGGGGTCGACCTCGACCACGACCGCGAGCGGTACCACGTGAGCGCCGGTGGCGTGACCGTGCTCGGCAAGGGCGCCCGCGCCATCCTCTGATCGGAAGGACCCCCATGCCCCCCGACCCTCGCTCCGCTCGGGCCGGGACTCGGCATGGAGGCCTGACCGGCCCTGCGCCGCTGATCGTCACGCTGCTGCTGGACGACGGGGCGCAGGGCCGGTTCGACCGGCTGCGGGCCGCGCACTTCCCGGCCGAGCGCAACCACCTCCAGGCCCACGTCACGCTGTTCCACGCGCTGCCCGGGGAGCACCTGCCCGACGTCTCGCGCGAGCTCGCCGAGGTCGCGGACCGCGCGCCGTTCGACGTCGCGGTGACCAGGGTGCGGTTCCTCGGCCGCGGGGTGGCCATCGACCTGGACGCCCCGGAGCTCACCGCGCTGCGGCGCGACCTGGCCGCGGCCTTCGACCCGTGGCTGACCCGGCAGGACCGGCAGTGGTCGCGGCCGCACGTCACGGTGCAGAACAAGGTCGAGCCCGACGTCGCCCGCGCCCTGTACGAGGAGCTGTCGGCCTCGTTCGTCCCGGAGACGGTCACCGCGCGGGGCCTGGGGCTCTGGACCTACCTCGGCGGCCCCTGGTCACCCGAGGGCGAGTTCGCCTTCGGCTGAACCGCGGGGTCAGGTCCGCTTGGTGGCGACCAGCAGGCCGGTGCCGACCGGCAGGACGGCGCAGGTGAGCGTCTCGTCCTCGCGCAGCGTGCGGGCGATCTCCCGCCAGGCCACGGTCTGCTCGTCACGCGCCGAGCGGTCGGCGATCCGGTCGTCGGCGAGCAGGCCGAGGCAGACCAGCGACCCGCCGCGGCGGATCAGCCCGAGCAGGCCGGCGAGGTGGCCGGAGTACTCCAGCGGCGGGCTGGCGCAGGTCACCAGGTCGTAGGCGCCCGGCGACAGCCGGGGGAGGACCTCGCCGGGGGTGCCGAAGATCAGCCGGGTGCGCCCGCTGGGCACGCCGGCCTCGGTGAAGGTGCGCCGGGCGGCGCGCTGCTCGGCGGCGTCGGTGTCCAGCGAGGTCAGGACGCCGTCGCGGCGCATGCCCTCGAGCAGCCACAGCCCGGCGACCCCGCCGCCGCTGCCCAGCGAGACCACCGACCGGGCGTCGCCGGCGGCGGCGAACACCGCGAGGGTGGCCCCGACCGCGGGCTCGACCGGCATCGCCGTGCCCAGCTCGGTGGCCGCGGTGACGGCCCGGTGGCGGGCCGCGGCCATGGCGGGGGACTCGGTGGCGAAGCTGTCGGCGTAGGCCGCTGCGCTGGTCGGGGAGCCTCCGGTGGGGGGCGGTCCGGCAACGCTGGTCACCGGACGAGGGTAGTGGCGCACGCCGGCAGCCTGCCCGGCCGGGGGCGGTCCGGCGACCGGGCGGACGGGCTCCCTGGCAACTGCCTGTGGGTCCGCGCCGGCGGGAACACCGGCCGGACGCCCACCCGTTGGAACGGACGTGCGTCTCTCGCGTACCACCAGTCCGCAGTCCCCTCCGGAGTCCACCGCACGGCCCACCCCCGCTGGGGAGGTGTCCGCGCCGGTCGTCTGCGATCCTGAGGGCGTGACCGGAGCAGCCGCGAGCGAGCCCACGGCCACCGCGCTGCCCGACGCCGGTGGCGTTGAGGGCTGGGTCGCCCCCACGTGGGAGCAGGTCGTCCGCGACCACTCCGCCCGCGTCTACCGGCTGGCCTACCGCCTCTCGGGCAACCAGCAGGACGCCGAGGACCTCACCCAGGAGACCTTCGTCCGGGTGTTCCGTTCGCTGGCCGACTTCTCCCCGGGCACCTTCGAGGGCTGGCTGCACCGCATCACCACGAACCTGTTCCTGGACATGGTCCGGCGCCGCCAGCGCATCCGCTTCGACGCGCTGCCCGAGGACACCGAGCGCCTGCCCGGGTCGTCCCCGTCGCCCGAGCAGGTCTACGCCGACACCCACCTCGACCCGCAGATCCAGGCGGCGCTGGACAAGCTGTCGCCGGAGTTCCGCGTGGCCGTCGTCCTCTGCGACATCGAGGGCCTCACCTACGAGGAGATCTCGGCGACGCTGGGCATCAAGCTCGGCACCGTGCGCAGCCGCATCCACCGCGGCCGCGTCCAGCTGCGCGAGGCGCTGGCGCACCTGGCCCCCGGCCGCACCCCGGTCCCCGCGGAGGGCCTGCGGTGAGCGAGCGCGAGCACCCCGACGAGCGCCGCCTCGGCGGCATCATGAGCATCCCGCCGAGCCACCTGGCCCAGGAGGCCGTCGCGGCCCTGGTCGACGGCGAGCTCTCCGGCGGCGCCGCGGGCCGCGCGGCGCGGCACCTGTCCGGCTGTGTGCAGTGCCGGATGGCGGTCGCCGCCCAGCGCGAGGCCAAGGAGGCCCTGCGGCACGACGGCGGCCCCGACGTCCCGTGCGACCTGCTGTCCCGGCTCAAGGCCATCCCGTTCACCGCCGACGTGCCCGGCACCGGTGGCCTGGGCGGGCTGAGCGCCGGCGCCGACGGGCTCAGCACCTCCGGTGTCGGCGGCTCGTGGGCCATCCCGCTGACCCCGCCCGAGCCCGCCCCGCCGCGCACCGACGGGCACCGCTGGCTGCGCCGCGGCATGACCGGAGCACTGGCCGGCATCGGTCTCGGTGTCGCGGTGCTCGCCGTGGGCCTGCCCGCCTCCGATGCCCCCGCCGACGCCCCGCAGCCAGGCGCGCCCGTGGCCGGAGCGGCCGACCGCACCGTCCCGACCGAGCGCACCGACATCGTGCCGCCGGTGGTGCGCACCCTCACCGTCGGCTCGACCAGCAGCCTGCCCCCGGGCGGGACGCCCTGACCGAGAGCTCCGGCAGCCCGCACGACCAGGCGCGCGTGTTCGGCCGGCCCACCGGGACGACGGGGGCCTTCGCGCCCTCCGAGGCCCGGCTGCAGCCGAGCACGCCGCCGGCGCCCGAGCCACACCCCGCGCAGCAGGCCGCCTTCGGCCGCCCGCAGGAGGTCGCCGGCTCCTTCGGCGCCGACCGGCCCACGCCACCGCCGCCCCCCACCCCGGCGCCGCCCCCGGAGGCGGTGCTGCGTGCCTTCGCCCCGCGCGACGGCGCGACCGGCCTCGGCGAGCCGCCCGGCGGCCGGCGTGCCCGCCGGCGCACCGCGGCCGCGCCCTTCTGGAAGCCCGACGCCGTCGCCGACCCGTGGCGCGACCCGTACGCGCCCGCCGGCCTCGGTGCCCCGGCCGAGTTCCCCGCCGAGGAGGAGCAGGCCGGCCCGGTCGTCGTCGACGCGCGCGGCCGACGCAGGCTGCGGCTGCGCGACGTGTCCGTGCGGCTCAGCGTCCTGGCGCTGCTCGCGCTGCTGCTGGTGGGCGTCACCGGCGGGACGACCGCGTGGTGGCTGGGCCGCACCGCCGACGAGCAGCCGCTGCTCGCCCCGGGCACCCAGCTGTCGGAGGTCTCACCCGGCGTCAGCCGCGAGCCGGGCTCGGTCGCCGACATCGCCGGGCGGGTGAGCCCGGCCGTGGTCTCCATCGAGGTCAGCCTGGCCAACGCCGGCGCCACCGGTTCCGGTGTGGTGGTCGACCCCGCCGGCGGCTACATCGTGACCAACAACCACGTCGTGTCCGGCGCCGCCGACGACGAGGAGGCCCAGATCCGCGCGGTGTTCAGCGACGGCAGCGGCTCGGCGGCCACGATCGTCGGCCGCGACCCGGCCAGCGACCTCGCCGTCCTCAAGGTCGAGAAGCCCGGGCTGGTCGGCGCGACGCTCGGCGAGTCCGAGGCCCTCGTGGTCGGCGACCCGGTCGTGGCCATCGGCTCGCCGCTCGGGCTGGCCGGCACGGTCACCACCGGCATCGTGAGCGCGCTCGACCGGCCGGTGCGGCTGTCCGGCGAGGGCAGCGACACCAACGCGGTGATCAGCGCGGTGCAGACGGACGCGCCGATCAACCCGGGCAACTCCGGCGGCGCGCTCGTCGACGGCACCGGCGCGGTCATCGGGATCAACACCGCGATCGCCTCCCTCGGCGGCAACGGCACCACCGGCGGCTCGATCGGCCTGGGCTTCGCCATCCCGATCGACACGGTGCGCGACATCTCCGAGGAGCTGATCGCCACCGGGACGGCCGTGCACGCCACCCTCGGCGTCAACGCCCGCTCGGTCACCGACGGCACCCGCGACGGCGCCCTGGTGCTCAACGTCGAGCCCGGCAGCGGCGCGGAGGCGGCCGGGGTCCAGGAGCAGGACGTCGTGATCGCGGTCGACGGCGAGGCGGTCGCGAGCTCCGAGGAGCTGGTGGTCGCGGTCGACGCGCGCGCCCCCGGGGAGACCGTCACGTTGGAGCTGGTGCGCGATGGCGCGTCCCGCGAGGTGCAGGTCGTCCTCGGCACTGCCTGAGGGCCCCCTCGCCCCACCCTCCGCAGGCGCGCGGCGGGACCCTGCGAAGGGGCCGGACACCTCGCGTTGGGGTCGTCTACGGCTGCTGGCCAGATTGCCCACCTACGCTGGACACGACCGCGGTGCGCGGCCGGGCGCGAGGAGGAGCGGTGTTCAACTCGATCGGCTGGGGCGAGATCGTCGTCCTGGGGCTCGCTGCCCTGTTCATCTTCGGTCCCGACCGGCTGCCCTCCCTGGCCAAGGACGCCGCGACCGGCATCAAGAAGGCCCGCGAGGCGATCACCGGTGTGCGTGGCCAGCTGCACGAGACCCTCGGCGACGACTTCGACCACCTGAAGGACGTCGACCTGCGGCAGTACCACCCCAAGACCTTCATCCGGCAGCAACTGCTCGGTGACGACGACGACCCGCCGGTCAAGGCGAGCGCCACCGGTGCCACGGCCGCCGGTCCGGTGCGGATGACCAAGACGGTCCGCCGCGACACCGCCGTCCCGCCGCCGTTCGACATCGACGCCACCTGAGCCAGGGTCCCGGTGCCCCCCACACCTCGCTGAGGCTCGCCGCGGGCCCCCGCGCCGAGGCCTGCTGGACACATCGACTGTCGATGGGCACACTGGCCGGACACCCATCGACGGTCGATGTGTCAGGAGTGGTCATGGCCCGCAGCACCACCTACGTCAGCCCGTCCACCGTCCGGGGGATCGGCCAGCTGCTCGGCCTCGCCGGCATCGTGGCCGCCGTCGCCGGGCCGGTCCACGCGGTCAACGGCGCCACCCACGCCGGTGCTGCGGTCGAGGTGCCGGTCGAGCTCGACGGCGGCGTCGGCCCGCTGGCCGGAGCCCCGGTCGCGCTGCCGGACGGCGCCCGGCTGCTGCCTCTGCCCGAGGGCGCCCGCGCCGCGCTGTCCGCCGGGGACTCGACCGTCGCCGAGCAGCTGCTGGCGCGCGGGGACGTCGCCGTCCTCGGGCTGGCGGTGGGCCTCGGCGCGTGGCTGCTGCGGCCGGTGCTGGCCTCGATCGCGGCCGGGCGGCCGTTCGGCGTGGGCAGCTCCCGGCGGCTGGCCTGGCTCGCCGTGGTCGTCGCCGTCGCCGGCAGCCTCGGCCCGCTGCTGCCGCAGGTCGGCGCGCTCGCCGTCCTCGACCGGCTCGACCTGGTCGGGCCGGGCAGCCCCTTCGTCATGGGGGTGACGTTCTCGTTCCTGCCGGTCCTCGTGGGCGGGGGTCTGCTGCTCGTGCTCGCCGAGGCCTTCCGGCAGGGGGAGCGGATCGACTCCGACGTCCAGGGGCTGGTGTGAGCCCCGTCGACACCGAGACCCACCGGGTCACCTGCCACCTCGACCGGCTGCTCGCCGACCGGGGGATGACGCTGACCGAGCTCGCCGAGCGGGTGGGGGTCACGGTGGTGAACCTGTCGGTGCTCAAGAACGACCGGGCCCGGGCGGTGCGCTTCTCCACGCTGACCGCCATCTGCGACGCGCTGGACTGCCAGCCCGGCGACGTCTTCAGCGTCGGTCCGGGCCGCTGACGCAGCGAGGCCGGCCTCCCCGTGGGGAGGCCGGCCTCGCTCAGCGGTTGACCGGGGTGAGGCCCAGCGACATGCCGACCAGGCCGCGCGAGCGGACGGCGAGCCCCTCGGCGATCTTCTCCAGCGCCTGCGCCGCGGGGGCGTCGGGCTGGGCGAGGACGATCGGGGCACCGGCGTCGCCGGCCTCGCGCAGCCGGGTGTCGAGCGGGATCTGGCCCAGCAGGGGCACCCGGGCGCCGAGGGTCTTGGTCAGCGCGTCGGAGACGGCCTGGCCACCGCCGGAGCCGAAGACCTCCATGCGGGAGCCGTCGGGCATCTCCATCCAGGACATGTTCTCGATGACCCCGACCACCTGCTGGTGGGTCTGGCTGGCGATCGAGCCGGCCCGCTCCGCCACCTCGGCGGCGGCCAGCTGCGGCGTCGTGACCACGAGGATCTCGGCGTTGGGCACCAGCTGGGCGATCGAGATGGCGACGTCGCCGGTGCCCGGGGGCAGGTCGAGCAGGAGGACGTCGAGGTCGCCCCACCACACGTCGGCGAGGAACTGCTGCAGCGCGCGGTGCAGCATCGGGCCACGCCACACGACCGGGGTGTTGCCCGGGGTGAACATGCCGATCGAGATGACCTTCACGCCGAAGGACTGCGGCGGCATGATCATGTTCTCGACCTGGGTCGGCTTGTCGTCGACGCCGAGCATGCGGGGCACCGAGTGGCCGTAGATGTCGGCGTCGACCACGCCCACGGACAGGCCGCGGCGGGCCAGCGAGGCGGCCAGGTTCACCGTGACGCTGGACTTGCCGACGCCGCCCTTGCCGGAGGCGACCGCGAAGACGCGGGTCAGCGAGCCGGGCTGGGCGAAGGGCACGACCGGGTCGGCGGCGTCGGTGCCGCGCACCGTCTTGCGCAGCTCGGTGCGCTGCTCGTCGTTCATCACGTCGAGGCCGACCTGGACGGCGGTCACGCCGGGGACCCGGATGACGGCCTCGGTGACCCGGTCGGTGATCGTGTCGCGCATCGGGCAGCCGGAGACGGTCAGGTAGACCTCGACGCGGACCGTGCCCGGGTCGCCCCCGACGCCGATCTGCACGTCCTTGATCATGCCCAGCTCGGGCAGGGGACGGTTGATCTCCGGGTCCTGGACGGTCGCCAGCGCCGCGACCACGGCGTCCAGCGCCGGCGTACCGGTGAGCGTGTCGGACATGCGGGGTGGGTCTCCTTCGACGGGGGGTCCGCGGGAGGCGGCCCGAGGGGGCTCGCGCGCGGACGTCCTCACTGTACGGCGGGCCGGACGGCCGTTCCGGTGGTGAGGGTGTGACGCAGGCCAACCCCCGCGCCGGTCGCTAGGGTCGCCGCCGTGTCCTCACCCGCCCGGTCGGCGACCCTGCGCGACTCGCTGGGCCTCGGCCTCGCGGTGGGGCTGTACGGCGTCGCGTTCGGGGCGGCCGCGGTGGGCGCGGGGCTGTCGGCCGGGCAGGCGGTCGCGCTGTCGGCGCTGATGTTCACCGGCGCCTCGCAGTTCGCGCTCGTGGGCGTGCTCGGCGCCGGCGGTGGCGCCCTCGCCGCGATCGGCAGCGCGCTGCTGCTCGGGTCGCGCAACACGCTCTACGGCGTCCGGCTGGCCCCGATGCTCGCCCCGCGGGGCTGGTGGCGGCGGGCCGGCACCGCCCAGCTGGTCATCGACGAGTCGACGGCGATGGCCGTCGCCGCGCCCGACCGCGAGCTGGGCCGGCTGGCGTTCTGGGTCACCGGCGGGTCGGTCTACGTGTGCTGGACGGCGATGACGCTGGTCGGCGCGCTCGGCGCCGCCGGGCTGGGCGAGACCGCGCAGGCCGCGCTGGACGCCGTCGTCCCGGCCGCCTTCCTGGCGCTGCTGTGGCCGCGGCTGCAGCGCACCGCGAAGGAGGCGGGTGTGCAGCGGCGGGTGGCGCTGGCCGGGGCGGTCGTCGCGCTCGCACTGACGCCGTTCGTGCCCGCGGGGCTGCAGGTGGTGCTCGCCGTCCTCGCCGTGCTGCTGGCCGGTCGGCCGCGACCGGCGGTGGCGGCGTGAGCGACGGGGCGCTGTGGACCGTCGTCCTCGCCGGGGCGCTGGGCTGCTACCTGCTCAAGCTGGCCGGGCTGTCGGTGCCGGCCGCGTGGGTGCAGCACCCGCTGGTCACCCGGGTCGTGGAGTTCGTGCCCGCGGCGCTGCTGGCCGCGCTGGTCGCGGTGCAGGCGGCGACGTCCGGGCGGGACCTGGTGCTCGACGGCCGGCTGGTCGGGCTGGCGGTCGCGGCGCTCGCGCTGGCGCTGCGGGCGCCGTTCATCGTGGTGATCCTGCTGGCCGGGGCGGCCGGGGCGCTGGTGCACGTCCTCACGGGCTGACCAGCGCCCCGGCGTCCCGGGCTCAGTGCGCCAGCGGCAGCTGGGCCTCGGACTCCAGGCGCTCGGCGCCGGAGGTGGTCTGCAGCGGCTTCTCCTTGACGAAGAGCACCACCAGCAGGGCCAGGGCGGCCAGCGGGGTGGCGATCAGGAACAGCTCGGCGGTGGCGTCGCCGTAGGCGTTCTGCACGACCGTCTGCACCTCCGGCGGCAGGGTGGCGACGTCCGGGACGGCCGCGCCCTCGCCGGACGACGACCCGCCGAGCACCGACAGCTCGCTGGCCACGCGGCTGGCCAGCACCGCGCCCAGGACGCTGACGCCGATCGTGCCGCCCAGGCTGCGGAAGAACGACAGCACCGAGGTGGCCGAGCCCAGCTGGCGGGCCGGGACGTCGTTCTGCGCGGCGAGCACCAGGTTCTGCATGAGCATGCCGACCCCGACGCCCATCACGGCCATGTAGAGGCCGATCAGCCACATCGAGGTGTCCGCGCCGATGGTGGCCAGCAGGCCGAAGCCGACGGTCATCAGGGCGGCGCCGGCGACCAGGTACCGCTTCCACAGCCCGGTCTTGGTGATGAGCGCGCCGGCGACCGTGGAGGAGACCAGCAGCCCGCCGATCATCGGCAGGGAGAGCAGGCCGGCCGCGGTGGGGGAGTACCCGCGCGAGATCTGGAAGTACTGGGAGAGGAAGACCGTCCCGCCGAACATCGCGATGCCCACCAGCGCGCTGGCGACCACGGTCAGGGTGACGGTGCGGTTGCGGAAGATGTCCAGCGGGATGATCGGCTCGGACACCTTCGACTCGACCAGGACGGCGAGGGCGAGCAGCACCAGCGCGCCGCCGACCATCAGCGCCGTCGTGCCCGACAGCCAGGCGAAGTCGTTGCCGGCGAGGGTGACCCAGATGAGCAGCAGGCTGATCCCGGCGGTGATGAGCAGGGCGCCCAGCCAGTCGACCTGCACCTCGCGGCGGCGGACCGACTTCAGCTTCAGCGTCTTCTGCAGCAGCACGATCGCGGCCAGCGCGAAGGGTACGCCCATGAAGAAGCACCAGCGCCAGCCCAGCCACGCGGTGTCGACGATGACGCCGCCGATCAGCGGGCCGGCGACGGTGGCCACGGCGAAGACGGCGCCGAAGATGCCGGCGTACCGGCCCAGCTCGCGC
Organism: Modestobacter sp. SSW1-42; assembly: GCF_046635825.1. Lineage (NCBI taxonomy): Bacteria > Bacillati > Actinomycetota > Actinomycetes > Geodermatophilales > Geodermatophilaceae > Modestobacter > Modestobacter sp. SSW1-42. Next base: position 165,016 of record NZ_JBISCA010000001.1, read on the forward strand.
GGCGGGATCATCGCCGCCATCACGATCTGCACCAGCGCGGTGAGGCCACCGGCGCCGGCGCCCTGGATCACCCGGGCGATGATCAGCGTCGTCGTGTCCTGGGAGAACCCGGCGAGCAGCGAGCCCGCGACGAACAGGCCCAGGGAGAGCTGGACGAGCAGCTTCTGGCTGACCAGGTCGGCGAGCTTGCCCCACAGCGGCACGGTGACGGTCATCGCCAGCAGCTCGGCCGTCACCACCCAGGTGTAGATGGACTGGCTGCCACCCAGGTCGGAGATGATCGTGGGCAGGGCGTTGGAGACGACGGTCGCGGCGAGGATCGACACGAAGATGCCCATCATCAGGCCGGACAGCGCCTGGAGCACCTCCCGCCGGCTCATCGCTGCGGACGTGCTGGCCGCCCCGGGTTCGGCGGTGGTGGTCACGGTGCTCCTGTCGGTGGGTGGGTGGTGGTCAGCGGGCTGCGGGCAGGCCGGCGGCGACGGCGTCGAGCGCCTCGTCGGCCAGCGCCGTCAGCGGGGTGGTGCCGCCCTGGGCCTGCCAGCGCAGCAGACTGACCCGCAGGGCGGCGGAGACGACGGCGGCCAGCAGGGCCGGCAGCAGGTCGGTGTCGGCGTCGGCGCCGGTGCGCTCGGCCACGGCCAGGGCGAACTCGCGCTCGTCGGCGGCGCTCATCTCCACCAGCCGGGGCAGCAGCGACGGGGTGCCCATCAGCACGGTCATCCGCTCGCGCAGGCCGGCCGGGTCGGCCTCGAGCTCGACCAGCTCGGCCTGCACCGCGGCGCGGACCGCGGCGAGCGGGCCGAGCTCCGCAGGGACCGCGCGCAGCCGGGTGGACAGCCGCGGCTGGTCGGGCCCGCCGGGCTGCAGCAGCGCCTCCTCCTTGGAGGAGAAGTAGTTGAAGAACGTCCGGTAGGACACGTCGGCCGCCGCGGCGACGGCCTCGACGGTGACGTTCTCCCAGCCGCGGTCAGCGGCCAGCCGCACCGTCGCAGCCGCCAGGGCGGCCCGGGTGTCGGCCTTCTTGCGCTCGCGCAGGCCCCGTTCGGTCACCGGTCGAGCATCGGACTCGGTTGCACAATGTGCAAGCTTGCCCAGTATGCATCCGATCACCGGTGGCGGCGCGGCACCGGGACGGCGGTCGGGGGCTCCGGCACGATCCGCGGCATGACCGCAGCGACGCGCGTGCCGACCCGCCCGTCGGCCCTGTCGCTCGCGGTGACGGGCGGGCTCGTGGCCGGGAGCGCGGCCAAGGCCGCCGACTTCTCGGGCTGGCGCTGGGCGAACGACCTGGGCCACTACCCGGCGGCGTGGGTGCTGGTCGTCGCGCTGATCGGGTGGCGGGCGCCGTCGCTGCGGGCTGCTGCGGTGCGGTCGGCGGCCTTCTTCGCCGCGATGAGCGTCGGCTACTACGGATGGGCGGCCCTGGTGCTCGACCGTGGCTGGGAGCTGCGGCTGCTGGCCGCCTGGCTGGTGCTGTCGGCGACCGCGGTGCCGGTCACGGCCGCCGCCGGCCACCTCGCCACCCGCCGCACCGGCTGGTTGCCCGGCGCGATGCTGGCGATGGCGGCCGGCATCGTGCTCGGTGGCGGAGTCCTGGCCGACCCCGGCGCCCACCCGGTGCAGGCGGTGGTGGACGTCGCCGTCGCCGTCGCCCTGGTCGTCGCGCTGCCGCGGGACGGGCGCACCCGGCTCTGGGCGGTCGCGCTCACCGCGCCGCTGACCTGGGGAGCCGCCCAGCTGCTCGACGTCCTGCGCTGGGTGCTGGGCTGACCCTCAGCGCACCGGGTCGATCAGCCCGTCGGGGGTCTCCCGGCGCTTCTTCTTGTTCTTCTTGCGCTCGCCGCCGTCCTCGCCGCCGTCCTCGGGCACCAGCCGGTTCAGCTCGCCGCGGATGAAGTCGCGGGTGGCGAGCTCACCGACCGAGACGCGCAGCGAGGCGAGCTCGCGGGCCAGGTACTCGGTGTCGGCGCGGGTCTGGAACGACCGCTCGCGGTCCTCCTCGGCCTGCACCCGGTCGCGGTCGGCCTGACGGTTCTGCGCCAGCAGGATCAGCGGCGCGGCGTAGGCGGCCTGGGTGGAGAAGGCCAGGTTGAGCAGGATGAACGGGTAGGGGTCCCACCTCAGGTTCACCGCCACCACGTTGAGCACGATCCAGACCAGCACGATGATCGTCTGGACGGCGAGGAAGCGGCCGGTGCCCAGGAACCGGGCGATGCCCTCGGCGAACTTGCCGACCGCGTCGGGGTCCAGCTTCAGGAACTGGGCGAAGGACCGGCTGCCCCGGGGCTGGTCCAGGCGCTGGTCGGCGCGGCGGTCGTCAGCCACGACGGGCCCGCTCGCGCCAGTCCTCGGGCAGCAGGTGGTCCAGCACGTCGTCCACGCTCACCGCGCCGACGAGGCGGCCTTGCGGGTCGACGACGGGGGCCGCGACCAGGTTGTAGGTGGCGAAGTAGCGGGTCACCTCGGCCAGCGGTGCCTCCGGGCGCAGCGGCTCCAGGTCGTCGAGCACGCCGCTGACCAGGGTCGAGGGTGGTTCGCGCAGCAGCGCCTGGATGTGCGCCAGGCCCAGGTAGCGGCCGGTGGGGGTGGCCGAGGGCGGCCGGCAGACGTAGACCTGGCTGGCCAGCGCCGGGGTGAGCTCGGGCGCGCGCACCCGGGCCAGGGCCTCGGCGATGGTGGCGTCCGGGGTGAGGATGACCGGCTCGCTGGTCATGATGCCGCCGGCGGTGTCCTCGGAGTACTTCAGCAGCTGGCGGACCGGCTCGGCCTCGTCGGGCTCCATCAGCTCCAGCATGCGTTCCCGGTCGACGTTGGACAGCTCCGAGAGCAGGTCCGCGGCGTCGTCGGGGTCCATCTCCTCCAGGACGTCGGCCGCCCGCTGCTCCTCCAGCGTGCCGAGGATGACGATCTGCTCGGCCTCGGGCAGCTCGCCCAGGACGTCGGCCAGCCGCTGGTCGTCCATCGCCTCGGCGACCTCGTGCCGCCGCTTGATCGGCAGCTCCTGCAGCGCGTGCGCGACGTCGGCGGCGTTGAGCTCGCGGTAGGTGGCGATCAACGTCTCCGCGCTCTGCCCGGTCTCGGGCAGGGCCAGGCCGCTGACCTCGTCCCACGCGACCTGGTGCAGCTGACCGCGGCGGCGGAAGCCCCCGGGCTCCTGGACGGCGAGCCGGGACAGCACCCAGTCACCGGTGCGGGTCTGCTCGATGGCGGCGTCGACGACCACGGCCGCCCGCTGGGGCTCGGCCATGGTGACCCGGCGGTCCAGCAGCTCGCCGAGCACCAGCGTCTCGCCGGCCCGCTGCTCGAAGCGCTTGACGTTCAGCGTGCCCGACGACAGCCGCACCGAGCCCGCGTCCAGCCCGGTCACCCGGCCCATGGGCACGAAGATCCGGCGCCGGGCGACGACCTCGACGACCAGCCCGAGCACGCGGGGCGTCGCGCTGCCGACGCGCAGCGCGACGAGCACGTCGCGCACCTTCCCGACCCGGTCGCCGTTGGGGTCGAAGACGGTCAACCCGGCCACCCGGGAGACATAAGCCCTCGTCACCGTGGTCACGGACGGGAAGGCTACCGTCGCCGACGTGAGCGCTCCGGCAGCCGACCAGTTGGACTACGAGGTCGTGGACGTGTTCGCGCCGCGGCCCTTCAGCGGCAACCAGCTCGCCGTGGTGCTGGACGCCGACGGGCTGACCACCGACCAGTGCCAGGCGCTGGCCGCGGAGTTCGGCTACTCGGAGTCCACCTTCGTCAGCGCCCCCACCGGGGCCGGCGCCGACTACCGGGTGCGGATCTTCACCCCGCGCACCGAGCTGCCCTTCGCCGGGCACCCCTCGGTCGGCACCGCGCACACCCTCGTCCGGCTCGGCCGGCTGCCCGCCGGCGTGCTGCGCCAGGAGTGCGGCGCCGGCGTGGTCGAGGTCGCGGTGGACGACGAGGGCGCCCGGTTGGCCGGCACGTCGGTGTCGCTGCGCCCCGGCCCGGACGTCGAGGTGCTGGCCGCGGCCCTCGGCCTGGACGCCGCCGACGCCACCGGCCGCCCCGCGCACCTGGTGGGCTGCGGCATCGACTTCGCCCAGCTCGAGGTGCACCCCGGCGCGCTGGAGCGGGTGGTCCCCGACCCGGCGGCGCTGAACGCGCTGCTGCCCGGCGTCCAGGGCGGGGTGTCGGTGCTCGCCTGGGACGCGGCCGGCGGCGAGGGCACGGTGCGGGTGTTCGCCGACGGCCTGGACTACGCGGAGGACCCGGCCACCGGGTCGGCCGCGCTGGGCACCGGCATCTGGCTGGCCGCCGTGGAGCTGGCCGGCGAGGGCGTCACCGAGTACCGGCTGGCCCAGGGCGCGGCGGTCGGGCGCCCCTCGGTGCTGGCCGGCCGGGTGCGGGTCGCCGGGGGACAGGTCGCCGAGGTCAGCGTGGCCGGCGCCGTGCGGCCCATCGCGTCCGGCCGCGTCCGGGTCCCGCAGTGATGAAGGACCCCGCTGCCCCCCACCACTCGCAGGCTCGCGGCGGGGCTCTGCAGCAGGGCCGGACCGCGACCCTCCAGCAGGGGCCGGCGCAGGCGTGGGCGGTGCACCGGCCGGGCGGGCGCGACGTAGCGCTGATGGCGGTCGCGGTCGTCGGCGTCTCGTTCTCCGGGCCGCTGACCGCGCTGGTCGCGACCTCGTTCCTGGCCATCGCCTTCTGGCGCAACGCCGCCGGCGCGGTGCTGCTGCTGCCGGTGCTGCTGGCCGAGCGGGCGACGCTCACCGGCCTGCGACCGCGGCAGCTCACCAGCTCGCTGGTCGCCGGGCTCTTCCTCGCCGCGCACTTCGCCGCCTGGCTGCCCAGCCTGTCGATGACGACGGTCGCGGCCTCGACCGCGCTGGTGACCACCACCCCGATCTGGACGGCGCTGGCCGCCCGCGTCTCCGGCGTGCACCTGCCCCCGCAGGTCTGGTGGGGGCTGGGGCTGGCCGTGTTCGGCGCCGCGCTGATCGCCGGGGTCGACGTGGCGGTGTCCTGGCGGGCGCTGGCCGGTGACGGGCTGGCGCTGCTCGGGGCGGTCTGCGCCGGCGGCTACATGCTGGCCGGTGCCCGGGCGCGGCAGCGGCTGAGCACCTCGGCCTACTCGGTGGTCTGCTACTCGACCTGCGCGGTCGCCCTCGCCGTCGCCGCAGCGGTGGCCGGCGTCCCGCTCACCGGGTTCAGCGCCCGCGACTGGTGGCTGATCGCCGCGATCACCTTCTGCGCCCAGCTGCTCGGGCACACGCTGCTCAACCTGGTGCTCTCCTCGGTCGGGCCGACCGTGGTGGGGCTGGCGATCCTGCTCGAGGTGCCCGGCGCGCTGCTGGTCGCGCTGGTGCTGCTGGACCAGGTGCCGCCGCTGCTCGCGCTGCCCGGGATGGTCGCCGTCGTGATCGGGGTGGCGCTGGTCATCCGCGCCGGCCGGCCGGCGCCGGTGGCCGAGCCGGTCACCTGACCGCAGGTCAGCCCAGCGAGCCGTTCGCGATCGCGGTGAGCGCGACGACCCAGACGACGACCCCGATCAGCAGCAGGGTCGAGACGACGCCGCCGACGACCACCGCGGTCAGCGCGAGCCCCTCGCCGCCCTCGCCGGTGCGCCGGATCTGCCTCCGGGCGACGATCCCCAGCCCCAGCCCCACCGGGGCGAGCACGCCGAGGAAGCAGAGCACCAGGGCGATCGGGGCGAGCTGGTTGGTGGGCCGCCGCCACGCGGAGGCGGGCGACGGGCCCCAGCCGGGCGGCGGCGGACCCCAGGACGGCGGCGGGCCGGCCTGCCACGGCGGGCTCGGGGAACGGGTGTCGTCGGGGCTCATGCCGTCCTCTCCTGGCCGTCGGTCGGCCCGGCCAGTGTGCCGGTCAGCCGCCGATCGCCGCGGCAGGCAGCGCGGACATGCGGGCGGCGATGGCCCGGCCGGCCGCCGTGGTCGTGTCCGGGGCGTCGCCGATCAGCACCGACAGCACCTGGCCGACCGCCTGCGCCACGACGACCTGCACGGTGCCGTCGGCCAGCTGGTACTGGAAGACGACGCTCATCGCGGCCAGGCCCTCGGCGCTCGGGGCGGGCTGGAACGTGTACGTGTCCGGCGGGCAGCTGCTGAAGGCCGCCACCAGCTCGCGGACGGCGCTGCTCGCGGCGTCGGCGGTGTCGTAGCTGATCGCCTCCGACGACAGCTGCGCGGCGCCGGCCGGGTCGACCGCGACCACCGGCTGCTTGCTCGTCCGGTGCGCCTCCGAGCCGAAACGCTGGTCGCAGATGCCGTCCAGGCTGGGGTTGTCGGCGATGGCGGTGCCCTCGCCCAGCGGGTTGGCCTGCACCGTCCAGCCGGCCGGGAGGTCGGTGGCGCGCAGCGCGATCGCCACGGCGGCTTGCGCGGGGTCGCGGACCGCCGCCGGGTCGGCCGCTGCGGCGGCGGCCTCCGCGGCGTCAGCGGCGCTGGGCTCGGCCGTGGGTCCCGCGGTGGGCCCAGCGGTGGGTCCTGCGCTCGACCCAGCCGCGGGAGGGGAGTCGCCGTCCGAGCCGGTGCAGCCGGTGAGGGTCAGCGCCGTCGCGACGGCCAGGGGGAGCAGGAGACGCCTCACCCCGACGACGGTAGCCCTGGCGGTCGCGCCGGTGCGCCGACCTCGAGGACGGCGGAGATGACGTGCCGGCGGCGGGCGCTCAGGTCGGCGAACAGGCCGGGTGCGGCGTCGAAGGGGACGACGTCGGTGACCACCGCGGTGCGCACGGCGTCACCGTGGTCGGCGAGCAGGGCCAGCGTCTCGTGCGAGAGCCGCCGCCGGTCCCACAGGTGCCCGAGCCCGCGCGGCACCCGGCCGATCTGGGCGCAGCGCAGCGACAGCCCGTTGTGGTGGAACTCCTCGCCGAGGGCCACCTCGCCGGCACCGCCGGTGTAGAAGGCCAGGTCGACGACGGTGCCCTGGGGGCGCAGGCAGCGCAGCGCGGTGGCCAGCGCCGCCGCCGTCCCGCGGCACTGGAACACCACGTCGGCGCCACGGTCGCCGGCCGCGTGCCGCCAGCGGGTCTTCAGCTCCGGGGCGACTTCGGGGGTGCTGTCGACCGCCTCCAGGCCCAGGGCGACCGCGGCGTCGCGGCGGGCCGGGGTCGGGTCGGCGACCACCACCTCGGCCGCGCCGTGCGCCCGGGCGAGCAGCCCGACGAGCAGCCCGATGGCGCCGCCGCCGGTGACCAGGACCAGCCGGCCGCGCACCCCGTCGCCGAGCCCGCCCCCGCCGGCGTCGGCGGCGGCGTGCAGCAGACCGTTGGCGCAGATCGGCCCGAGGTGGGCGGCGAAGACCCCGAGCAGCGGGTCGAGCCCGACGGGCAGCCGGACGACGTGCTGCGCCAGCGGGTCGCCGTGGACGACGGTCGCGTGCCCGTAGGCCATGGCCACCACAGCACCCTCCGCGACGGCCGTCGTCCGGGAGTCGGTGACTCGGGCGACCTCCATGTAGCCCAGCCGCTCGACCGGGAACTGCTGGGCGGGCCGGTCGCGGTCGAACAGGCCCAGGTCGGCGTCCCAACCGGCGGAGAAGTACGGGCTCGTGCCGCGGTACCAGGTGAGCTCGGTGCCCGCGGAGACCCCGCTGAACAGGGTCTCGGCGCGGAAGCGGCCCTCGGCCAGCGGCGGCTCGGGCGTCTCGACGACCGCCAGCTCGCCGGCCCGCGGCACCACCAGCGTGCGCACCACCCCGCTCACGAGCCGGCCACCCGGACGGCGCCGCCGGTGCGCGTGGCCTCGGCGACGGCCCAGGCCAGCCGGTGGGTGCGCAGCGCCTCGGCGACGTCGACCAGCCCCGCGGACGCCGGCTGCCCCGCGAGCACGTCGAGGAAGGCGCGGTCGACCGCGGTGCGGGCGTCGACGGTGGGCTCCGCCTGCTCCTCGCCGTCCCGGGTGCGCACGTGGAGCGTGGTCTCGGTGAGCGCGACGGCGACCCCGTCCCCGGCCAGCTCCAGTCCCGCGGCGGTGAGCACCGGCAGCACGCAGGAGGTGCTCACCGTGCCGACCGCGCCCGAGGCCAACCGGAGCACCGCGGCGGTGGCGTCCGGCACGTCGCGGCCCTCGGTGGTGGAGGCGGCCGCGGCACCGACGACCTCGGTCACCTCGCCGGCCAGCACGCGGACGAGGTCGAGCACGTGCGTGGCCTGCTCGACGACCTGACCGCCGGACCGGTCGTGCCGGCCCCACCACGCCGGCGGGGGAGTGGTGCCCCACCAGCGGGCGCTGAGCAGCCGGAGCTGGTGGCCGGCGAGCGCGGACCGGGCCCGGTCGACGGTGTCCAGGTGCCGCCAGTGGTACCCGGTCGCGGTGGGCAGCGCCGCCTGCGCGACCAGGTCGGCGACGTCCTCGGCCACCGTGAGGTCGGCGGCGAGCGGCTTCTCGACGAAGAACGGCACGCCGGCCCGGGCGACCGTGCGCTCCAGCTCGCCGTGGGCGAAGGGCGGGACGCACAGCCAGACGCCGTCCAGGCCCCGGGCGAGCAGGTCGTCGACGCCGGCGACCGCCTGGGTGCCCACCTCGGCGGCCAGCGCCTCGGCGGCGGGGAGCACGGGGTCGCTCACCGCGACCAGCTCGACGTCGGCGAAGCCGGCCAGGGTGCGGGCGTGCCGGGCGCCGACGCCGCCGGCGCCCACGAGTCCCACGCGGAGCGTCATGCCGGGGATGGTGCCGGTTCCGTGCGTCCGCCGCGAGGCCTCCGGCCGTGCCAGCATGCGCACCGACCGTCCGACGGTCGCCGCCGGTGCGCTGCGCCGCCGGGGTGCGACGCGTGCGGCGGCGAGGCCGACGAACAGGGGAGACGACCCTATGACCACCACCGGAACCGTCCGCCGGCACGGCGCCCTGCCGGGAGCAGCCACCGGCTCACCGTCATGAAGATCCTCATGGACGCCGGCCCGTGGCTGCCGGTGCCCCCGGTCGGCTACGGCGGGCTCGAGAACGTCGTCGCCACCCTCACCACCGAGCTGCGCCGCCGCGGGCACCGTGTCGTCCTGGCCGCCTCCGGCGACAGCCGGCAGGAGGCCGACGGCCTCGTGTCGGCCTTCCCGACGGGCCGGTTCGCGCGGCTGGCGTCCCCCTACCCGCAGGTGGTCGGGGCGGCGCACGCCCACGCGCACGCGGTCGTCGCGGCGGTGCACGAGCACGCCGCGGCCGAGGACCCCTTCGACGTCGTGCACACCCACCTGGAGGTCGTCGGCCCGGCGGTGCTGGCCGCCCTCGGCGACGCGGCGCCGCCGGTGCTGCACACCCTGCACTGGGACCTGACCCGCAACGCCGACTTCTACGGCTCGTTCGACGGCGGAGGACGGGTGCACTTCGTCGGCGTCTCGGCCTCCCAGGTGGCCCGTGGACCGGCGCGGCTGAGGCGGCAGACGCTGGGCGCCGTGCCGCTGTCGGTCCCGATCCCGGACGAGGCCCCGGCCGGCCCCGACGAGCGGGACCGCTCGGTGCTCGTGCTCTCCCGGATGTGCGAGGACAAGGGTACCGACATCGCGCTGCGGGCGTGCCGCGCGGCGGGGGTGCCGCTGGTGCTGGCCGGCCCGGTCGGTGGGCTGCCGGACCGCGCCGCGCTCGAGGCGGCCCTCGCCGACCCGGCGTCCCCGGTGCGCGGGTACCCCGACGTCCGCTGGTTCCTCGAGCACGTCGACCCGCTGCTCGACGGCGAGCACGCCCGCTGGATCGGCAGCGTCGACGGCGCGGCGAAGGCCGCCCTGCTGCGCCGGTCGCGCGCCGTGCTCTTCCCGCTGCGCTGGGACGAGCCCGGCGGCACCGCCGTCTGCGAGGCGCTCGCGGCCGGCACGCCGGTGGTGGCCATGGCCCGCGGCTGCCTGCCCGACCTGGTCGAGGACGGCGTCACCGGGTTCCTCGCCGGGACCGAGGCCGGGTTCACCGCCGCGCTGTCCCGGCTCGACGAGCTGGACCCGGCCGCGTGCGCCGCCACGGCCCGCCGCCGCTTCGCCCCGGCCGTGATGGCCCAGGACTACGAGCGGCTCTACGCCCGGGTGCGCCGCCGCGCCGCGCTGCGCATCGCACCGCGGCAGGTCCCCCGTGCACGCACGGGGGACCTGCCGGTCACTCGCCGCTGAGGTCGTAGAGCGTGACCCCGTCGATGGTCTGGGCGGTGTACGTCTCGGCCACCCAGGCGGCGATGTCGGCCGAGGCGCTGCTGCCGCTGTCGCTGGCCATCCCCGCGCCACCGATGAACCAGTGCACCTGGCCGTCGGCGACCAGGGCCTGGAACTCCGCCAGCGTCGGGGACGGGTCGCTGCCGTTGAACCCGCCGAGGGGCATCACCGGCAGCTCGGTGGCCAGCTGGTAGCCCGCAGCGCTGTTGGACCCGACCGCCGCGGCGACCCAGGTGTAGGCGTCCGCGTCCTCGGTCAGCGCCGCGACGACGGCGTCGCCGGGGTCGGTGGCGTCGAGCAGCCCGCCCATGCCACCACCCCCCATGCCACCGGCCCGGCCGGTCGGGGCACCGGTGGCGCCCCCGGCGCCCGGTGCCTGCCCCGGGGGTGCCTGGCCGCCGAAGCCGCCGGCCGGCGCGGTGCCGCCGCCGAAGCCGCCCGCCGGCGGGGTGCCGCCACCGCCGAAGCCGCCACGACCACCGCCGCCCGGTCCGCCGGCGCCGAAGCCGCTGCCGCCGCTGACGGTGGGCCCGGCCGAGGGGATCGACCCCGTGTGTGCCGTCCCGGCGGTCTGCACGGCGTAGGCGGCCGGGCCGCCGAGCGCGGCCAGGATGCCGGCGACCAGCACCGTGGCCGCGAGCAGCCGGCCGGCGCGGTGGGCGACCAGCAGTCCGAGCGCGGCGAGCAGGCCGGCGACCAGCACGACCCAGCGCAGCCAGGGCAGGAACTCGGCCGAGCGGCCGAGCAGCACGAACGACCACAGCGCCGTCGCGGCCAGGGTCAGCGCGAGCACGATCCGCGCCAGCGCCGTCCCGCGGCGCTGCCACAGCAGCGCACCGCCGATGCCGACCAGCGCCGCGACCGCCGGGGCCAGCGCCACCGTGTAGTAGGCGTGGAAGATGCCGGCCATCAGGCTGAAGGTGAGCCCGGTGACCACCAGCCAGCTGCCCCAGGTGACCAGCGCGGCGCGGCGGACGTCGGTGCGCGGCGCGCGGCGCAGGGCCACCAGCCCCGCGACCAGCAGGGCCAGCGCGGCAGGCAGCAGCCAGGCGATCTGGCCGCCGATCTCGGCGGTGAACAGCCGGGCCAACCCGGTCTCGCCCCAGTTGCCGCCACCGGTGCCACCGCCGCCGCCGACGCTGCCGGTCTCGTCGCCGGTCAGCCGGCCCAGGCCGTTGTAGCCCCAGATGAGCTCCCAGGCGGAGTCGGTCTGCGAGCCGCCGATGTAGGGCCGCCACGACTCCGGCACCAGCTCCACGACGGCGACCCACCAGCCACCGGCCACCAGCAGCGCCGCGCCTGCGGCCAGCACGTGCAGGAACCGCCTGCCCAGCGTGGTCGGCGCGGCGACGAGGTACACCAGCGCGAAGCCGGGGACGACGAGCATCGCCTGCAGGGTCTTGGTCAGGAAGGCGAACCCGATCAGCACGCCGACGCCGACCATCCAGCGCACGCTCGCCGTCTCCACCGCGCGGGTGACGGCGTAGGCGGCCAGCGTCATGAGCAGCACGAGCAGGGCGTCGGGGTTGTCGAAGCGGAACATCAGCACCGCGACCGGGGTCAGCGCCATCGCCGCCCCGGCCAGCAGCCCGGCGCCGGGGCCGACCACCCGGCGCACGGCCAGGTACACGACGCCCACGGTGGCCACGCCCATCAGGGCCTGCGGCACCAGTAGCGCCCAGGAGTTCAGCCCGAACAGCCGCACCGACAGCGCCATGACCCACAGCGAGGCCGGCGGCTTGTCGACGGTGATCGAGTTCGCCGCGTCGGAGGAGCCGTAGAAGAACGCCTCCCAGCTCTGCGACCCGGCCTGCACGGCCGCGGCGTAGAAGGCGTTGGCCCAGCCGGAGGCGGCGAGGTCCCACAGGTAGAGCAGGCCGGTGGCGGCCAGCAGGCCGAGCAGCGCGGGCCGCACCCACGACGGGTCCTCGTCCCGGCCGTGCACCAGCCGGCGGGCGCGGGAGGTGCCGACCTGCGGCGGGGGAGCGGCGGAGGACGTGGGGGCGTCGAGGACGGTGCTCATCGGATGGTCTCCATCGCCGGGACGGCGGGCTCGGGGGCGGTGGCCGGGGCGGGGGTGCGGAACACCCAGCCGCGGAGCAGCAGGAAGCGCAGCAGCGTCGCCAGCGCGTTGGCCGCGACCAGCAGCAGCAGCTCGGTGCTGCGGGCCGGGGAGTCGGTGAGGGAGTGCAGGACGGCGAGGGTGCCGCTGGTCAGCACCAGGCCGAGGACGAAGACGACGAGGCCCTGCACCTGCGCGCGGCCGGCGCCGGGGCCGCCGCGGATGCCGAAGGTGATCCGCCGGTTCGCCGCGGTGTTGGCCACCGCGGTCACCAGCAGGGCGACGAGGTTGGCCGGCTGGGCGTCCACGACGTGCCGCAGCGCGACGAACAGCACCAGGTAGGCCAGCGTCGACAGCACGCCGATCCCGGCGAACCGCACCGCCTGGCCGACCAGCCCGGCCGGCACCCCGGGCACCGGGTCGGCCAGCGGCCCGCGGCCCAGCGAGGAGCGCAGCTCGGCGAGCGGCAGCCGGCCGGTGGTCAGCGCGCGCAGCATCCGGACGATCCCGGCGACGTCCGCCTTCGCCGTCCGCACGATGTCGACGCGGCTGTCGGGGTCGTCGACCCAGTCGACGGGCACCTCGTGGATGCGCAGGCCGCTGCGCTCGGCGAGCACCAGCAGCTCGGTGTCGAAGAACCAGCCGGTGTCCTCGACCAGCGGCAGCAGTCGGGCGGCGACGTCGGCGCGGATGGCCTTGAAGCCGCACTGCGCGTCCGACAGCCGGGTGGCCAGGGTGCTGCGGAGCAGCAGGTTGTAGCTGCGGGAGATGACCTCGCGCTTCGCGCCGCGCACCACCCGGGACGACGGCGCCAGGCGGGTGCCGATCGCCAGGTCGGAGTGCCCGCTGATCAACGGGGCGACCAACGGCAGCAGTGCGGCCAGGTCGGTGGACAGGTCGACGTCCATGTAGACCAGGACCGGGGCGTCCGAGCCCAGCCACGCGGTGCGCAGCGCCCGCCCGCGGCCGGGCTCGGGCAGCACCAGCACCTCGATGCCGGGCAGCTCGGCGGCGACCCGGTGGGCGACGTCCACCGTGCCGTCGGTGCTGGCGTTCTCGGCGACGGTGATCCGGAACCGGTAGGGCAGGTGCTCGGTGAGGTGCCGGTGCAGCCGGCGCAGGCAGGGTTCGAGGTCGGTCTCCTCGTCGTGCACGGGGACGACGACGTCCACGACGGGGGGATGCGGGTCGGTGCCGCCGGTCGGCTCGTCGGCGCGCAGGGGGAGCGGTGGCATGGGACGACCGTCGGGTCCGTGGCTGGCGCGGGGCCGTGGCGCAGCTACGCGGCAGCTGTGTGTGTCCGGCACGACGGAACAGTGGGACGCCGCGACGTGCTGGCACCGGACATGAGAGCCGTCGCCGTCACCGAGTTCGGAGGGCCCGAGGCCCTGCACGTCATCGACCTGCCCGAGGAGCACGCCGGCCCCGGCCAGGTGCGCCTCCGGGTGACCGCCTTCGCCGTGAGCCCGACCGACACGAACCTGCGCTCCGGCTTCTACGTCGAACGTGACCCGGTCAAGCAGCCCCCCTACGTCCCCGGCATGGACGCCGCCGGGGTGCTGGTCGAGATCGGGGAGGGCGTCGAGACCGACCTGGCCGTCGGCGACCACGTGATGGCGGTCGTCGTCCCCAGCGGTGCGCACGGCGCCTACCGCGAGGACCTCGTGCTGCCCGCGCGGTCGGTCACCCGCGTGCCCGCCGGCCTCGACGACGTGGCCGCCTCGACCCTGCCGATGAACGGCCTCACCGCGCGCCTGGCGCTGGACTCGATGCAGCTGCAGCCCGGCCAGGTCCTCGCCGTCACCGGCGCCGCCGGCGCGTTCGGCGGCTACACGATCCAGCTGGCCAAGGCCGACGGCCTCACCGTCGTCGCCGACGCCAAGCCCGAGGACGAGGAGCTCGTGCGCTCCTTCGGCGCCGACGTGGTCGTCCCGCGTGGGGGCGACGTCGCCGCCGCGATCCGCGCGCGGTTCCCCGATGGTGTCGACGGTCTCGCCGACGGCGCGGTCCAGGACGACGTCGCGCTGCCGGCGGTCAAGGACGGCGGTCCCGTGGTGACCGTGCGCGGCTACCAGGGCAACGGCGAGCGCGGGCTGCGCTTCTTCCCCGTGTTCGTCGCCACCTACGCCGAGGAGCAGGAGAAGCTGGACACGCTCCGCGAGGCCGTGGAGAAGGGCGTGCTCACCCTGCGGGTGGCCGACACCTACCCGGCCGAGCAGACCGCGGAGGCACACCGCCGGCTCGAGGCCGGTGGCGTCCGCGGGCGTCTCGTCGTCACGTTCTAGTCAGCGCGCCCGGTCCGGCCGCATGCCGGACCGGGCGCGTCAGCCCAGGTGCTTCAGCGCCTCGCGGCGGGACAGGGGGCTGAGTTCCCGCTCGGCCACGAAGCGGCGGACCCAGTCGGCGTCCGTCTTGGCCAGGTCGCGCAGCGCCCAGCCGATGGCCTTGCGGACGAAGAACTCGCCGTCGCCGGCGTTGACCTCGATCACCTCGGCCAGCAGCGCGGTGTCGGTGCGGTCACGGGCGCCGAGCTGGGCGATGACGGCGCTGCGGCGCAGCCACCGGTCGGGGGAGCGGGCCCAGTCGCGCAGCACCGGCCGCAGCGCGTCGGGGTGGGCCAGCAGCAGGTCGCGGACGCGCGGCTGGACGCCGTCGACCAGGTCCCACCAGGCGCCGGTGGTGATCATCTCCTCGTACAGCGGGAGGAGTGCCAGCGCCGTGCGGGCCAGCGGCAGGCCGGTCAGCGCGACCGCCGCGTAGCGCTCCTCGCGGTGGGCCGCCCCGCGCCACAGCTCGGCGGCTGCACCCCCCAGCTCGGCCACCGTGGCGGGCGGGTGCGCCGTCGCCGATGCCGCCGTGAGCCGGCGGACCTCGGGCAGCCGTACGCCGAGGCAGGGCTCCGTCGTCTTCAGGTAGGTCTGCATGCCGCGGGCGCGGTCGGGGTCCCCGGCTGCGCGGAGGGCGGTGCGGACCGCGGACACCAACTCGGCCGTGCCGTCGTCCCCGGGCATGGCGGGGATCCTGCCGCGCCGGCAGGCCGGCGGGAACAGGTCCGCGCCCGGCTGGTCACTGCATCGGCTGTAGCCAGCTGACCCGGACGGGTGAGCTGTGCATGCAGTCGGATTGTGCCCAATCGGTCACGGGCAGTGAGCGGTCGTCCACCACTGCTTCTGCACCGGAGTCCTCATGCGCACCCGCCCCGCCGCTCTCGCCCTCGTCACCGCCGCCGTCGCGGTGTCCCTCGGGCTGACCGGCTGCTCCTCGGGGGACGCGTCCGCGGCCGCCACCGCCCAGGACGTCCGCAACGACGCCGTCCAGGAGCTCGCCGCCGCGCAGGGCGCCACCCTGCTGCCGGTGTCGAGCGAGGTCGAGCAGCTGACCCGGGCCAAGCAGCGGGCGGTGCTGGCCATGGACGCCGTCCGCAGCGCGGACGTCGACCAGCGGATCGCCGCCTACGACGCGCTGGCCACCGCCATCGAGGCCGCCCCGACGGCTGCCGCGGTGCGCGCCGCCGTCGCCGACGCCGGCCTCGAGGTCGACCGCGGCGCCGGCTCGGACGACGTCCTGGTCGGCTGAGACCGGCTGCTCCGGCGGCCGTTCACCGGACCGGGTGATTCCGGGCCGCGATTGTCACCCGTTGTCCACAAGGGCTCCCCGAGCGGGCCGCGCATCCCCTTACAGTCGCCGGACCAATCGTCGGATGGCTGCTCAACGGGGGTGTCGTGCCGGTCGCCAGCAACGTCGTCGACCTCGTCGACGGCGAGGTGCGCGAGCTCATCCGCCGCCGCGGCCTCGACCCGTTCGCCGACCCGGCGCCGGTCCGGGTGCTCGTCCGCGACGTGGTCACCGACTACGCCGAGCGGTCGCTGTCCTCGGCGCTGCCCCCGCTCGGTGACCCCGACGGCGTCGTCCGCGACGTGCTCGACCGGGTCGCCGGCTACGGGCCGCTGCAGCGCTGGCTCGACGACCCCGAGGTCGAGGAGATCTGGGTCAACGAGCCGGGGCGGGTGTTCATCGCCCGCCGCGGCCGCAGTGAGCTGACCACGACGATCCTGGGTGCGGGACAGCTGGCCGACCTGGTCGAGCGGATGCTGCGCACCAGCGGTCGACGCATCGACATGTCGACACCCTTCGTCGACGCGATGCTGCCCGACGGCTCGCGGCTGCACGTGGTGATCCCGGACGTGACCCGCCGCCACATGGCGGTCAACATCCGCAAGTTCGTGCTCCAGGCGCACAGCCTCGACGAGCTGGTCGAGCTGGGCACCCTGACCGCGCAGGCCGCCCGCTTCCTCGAGGCCTCGGTCGCGGCGGGGCTCAACATCCTCGTCTCCGGCGGCACCCAGGCCGTAGGTAACAGGTACGTTAGAGATCCATGCCCACCCGTCGCGCAGTCATCTACGCCCGCATCAGCGTCGCCCAAGAGGCATCCGTCAGCATCGAGCGCCAGCTAGAGGCGGCGCACCAGTACGCCGCTGCGCGGGGCTGGCAGGTGGTCGGCACGTTCACCGACGACGGCGTCTCGGCCAGCCACAACAAGCCCGTGGACCGCGCCGGGTGGCGCGAGCTGCTCGCCTCCCCGCAGAAGTTCGACGCCGTCATCATCTGGAAGCTGGACCGGCTGGCGCGGCGGGTGCTGGACTTCCACCTGGCGAACGAGGCCCTGCGCGAGCGGGGCGCGGGCCTGGTCGCGGTCGAGAACTCGCTCGACCTGACGACGGGCGACGGCCGGTTCGTCGCCAACGTCCTCGCCAGCTTCGCCGAGTACGAGGCCGACGCCATCAGTGCCCGCGTCAAGGCGGCTCGGGCCCACCTGCTCAACAACGGACGAGTCGTCGGCGGCACGGTGCCCTACGGCTGGAAGAACGTCCGGAACCCCAAGGGCGCGGGGCTGGTGCTGGCCCAGGACCCTGATCGCATCGACTTCGTGCGGAGCATGGCCGACCGCGTGCTGGGTGGCAGCTCCATCTACAGCGTCGTGCAGTGGCTAGAGGAGGTCAACGCTCCTACGCCTTCGTGGCGCGTCCCACTGGCCCGCAAGCCCTGGTCTTACGGCACGGTGGAGCGCATCCTGCGGCACCCGGTCCTCGCCGGTATGACGCCCTTCAACCCTGGCAACACGACCAAGGTGCGCGGGACCGAAGTTCGGCGCGGGAGCGACGGCCTGCCGGTTGTCGACGAGTCGGTGGCGATCCTGCCGGTGGCGGAGTGGCGCGCCCTGGTCGCCAAGCTGGACGACAACGACAGCGCGCAGTCCAAGCCGCGTGCCCTGCGGTCCAAGACCTCCGCGCTCCTGTCGGGCCTGCTGTGGTGCGGCGAGCACGGGGCCGACGGCGTGCGGATGCACCGGGGCACGGTGAACGGCCGCCACGGCTACACCTGCCCCAAGTGCTCCCAGTCGATCTCGAACTTCGAGCCCCTCGTGGTCGCGGAGTTCCTGCGGCAGAAGGGCGAGCGGGTGCGCTGGACGCGCGTCGAGAAGGTGTACGAGGGCGGCGCGGCCCTGCTGCCCGAGATTGAGCACCGGCTGGACGAGCTCGACCAGCTCATCCGTCAGGCCACCGACCGCGAGGTACGGCGCGAGCTGCAAGAGCAGCAGGCCGACCTCCTGGACCTGCGGGACGCCAAGCGCGAGGAGGCACCGAAGGTGTCCCTCCGCTACGACGACGCCGGGTGGTTCGAGGACGCCTGGGCGAGCGCGGGGGAGGACGTCGAGCAGCAGCGAGCGGTGCTGGACGACGCCATGGAGCGCATCTGGGTGCGGCGTGGCGGCACGGGCCGACACACGCCCGCGAAGGTGCTCGCCCGGCTGACGTTCGACTGGAAGGTGCCCGAGGACCTCGGCCCAATCGACCCGGACCAGCAGGCGGCCGACTACCAGGGGGAGTAGTTCCTGGTCACGAGCGTTCCCCGGCCGCCTGGGCTATGGTTCACCCTCAGTCGAACCAGCGCCCAGCGCTAGCTAAGACCTAGCAGGGCGGAACACCCTGCCGGAAAATACCCGTTAAGCACATCCCTCCCAAGCGAGGGGCGTAGGGCGCACGAGTCAACCGCCTGCCGATCCGTTCCAGGGTCGCTGCCAGGGGAGCCGGACTCACCCGGAACCTTCCGGAGTGCTCCATGCCTGACCCCTTGATGGCTGCCCGCTCGCGGCTCGCCAACCTCCACCGCGCCAAGGGCGGTGCCGACCCGGCTGCCGTCACCGACGCCAAGCGCGAGCTCAAGCGGCTCCTGCTTGAGCGCGACATCAAGCTCGCTCTGGCCGAGGCCCCACCCCTCACCGCCGACCAGCGGGCCAGCCTCGCCGCGCTTCTCGTGGGCGGCTCGAAGTGACCGCCGTGTGCAGCCGCACCCCGGTCGCGGTGGTGGCCCGGGATCTGGCGGCCGAGGTCCAGGCGGCAGCCATCCGGATGGTGGTGGAACTGGCGTGGGCCAACAACTGCACGATCGCCATCGTCGGCCGCACCTCGCGGGCTGATGGGGCCCTGCTGCTGTGCTCCGACGGATGCTGCCTGCTCCGATCCGGGGCCACCACGGTCATCCCCGACGTCGACGTGATCCAGCTGGGCGGCGCACCCGAAGGGTCCATCCGCCTGGAGCGCACCGACGGCCGCACCGCCGCGCTGGTGCTCGGTACGTCACGGTGACCGCCCACCTGGAGCCCGCGAACGAGCACGACTGCCAGTGCGGGTCCACGGCTCGCCAGTGGGTCGTCCTCAACACCGACGACCACGAGCCGCTGTGCCGCGCCTGCGCCGCGAGGCTGGCCTCAGAGCCCGCCTTCCGGGAGTCCCTGGCCGCTGCCCACCGGGAGCCGGTCGAGGACGTCCTGCCGCCGTCCCGGCTGGCGGTGGCCCCCACGGTCCCCCTGACCCGCGTCGAGGCCGCTCGCCGGGGTGGCGCTGTGCGGCGTAGCTGCCGGGGATGCGACCTGGTCACCAACGCCGGTGCCCTGACGCAGCACCAGACGGCCACCGGCCACGAGGGGTGGGACGCCCAGTGAGCAAGTACCAGGAGCTGGCCAAGGCCCTGTGGCCCGAGGCCAGCGACGTCCGTGGGGACGGCAGGTTCGCCGCCGTCCACAGCTGCGACGGCACCACCACCGTGGAGCTTCACCAGACGGCTCGCGCCGCCATGGCCAGCGGCGGCCCGCAGCGCCACGAGCTAGTGCTCGATGAGTGACAACAGCAAGGCGGGCCCTGCCGCCCAGCAGAGCCCGCCTAAGTCCCCGACCGCCTCCAAGCAGGAGAAGACCGTGCTCCAGGATACCCGGTTGCTGCACGTGGCCACCGCGCCGCGCAAGGACAGCAGCCGGTGGCAGCAGCTCGACCCCATGATCTGGGAGGGCCTGCTCGACTGGCTCGACCTGGAGCACCCTGCCGATCGCCGGGAGTGCGGCGGGTACGTCCCTGGGCTCTTCCGTGATGAGGTGCGCGACGACGACCACCTGGTGTCCCGGTCGGTCCTCACCCTCGACGCCGACAAGGCCGGGCCGACCTTCCTGGGCGACGTCGCCCGGGTGCTTCCGGGTGTCGCCTGGGCCGTCCACACCACCTGGCGGCACCAGGTCGAGGGGGACGGTGACCGATACCGGCTCCTCGTTCCCCTCTCCCACCCCCTGGACGGTGTCCAGTACCGGCGGGTGGCCGAGGCGGTCCGCGATGCTCTCGGGCAGCACTGGGGGGTCGACAGGGGCTGCCCGAGCCCGGTGCAGTTCATGTACCGGCCGTCCACGCAGGGCGGCTACGTCCACCACGTGACTCCGGGCAGGCCACTGGACGTGGATGCCTGGCTCGCCCCGCCGCTGCACCCGTACGCCGCGAAGGCGATCGCTGCCGAGCTGGCCCGGCTGGACGAGTGCAACCTGCTCGGCTGGAGCGGGCCCGGCTGGAACACGACCACGCACGCGGTCGCCTGCAACCTGATCGAGTTCGCGAACAGCGCCTGGTCCGGCTACACGCTCGACCGGGCCGAGGCCGACCTGCTGGACCGGGCCCCGACCGACGAGGGGTTCGGCCTGACCGAGCACGAGGGGTGCTGGGAGAGCGCGCTGCGGGGCATGGGCGACAAGGCGCGGCCCGACCCGGGCAGTGACCCGGCCGACGACTTCGAGGCCGTGCTGGTCCCTCGTCGCTCGGACGGCGAGGACTGGCTGATCAACATGGTGCTGCCTGCCCGGTCGTACGGCGTGCTCGACGGTCCGATCGGAGCCGGCAAGTCCTCCATCCTCGGGCACATCGTCCAGCGGGTGACCGCGAAGGGCTACCGGGTCCGGTACTGCGTCGAGGACGAGCCGGTGTCCACCGCTCGGCACCGGCTGGAGCTGCTGGGCGTCGACATGGCGCTGGTGCAGCTCGACGAGGTGCCGGACCTGACCACCCCGGAGGCCCTGGCGCGGTACGCCGCTAGCTGCCGCTCGGCTGGGGTCGACCTGGTGCTGTTCGACCTGCTCGCGTCGGCCAACTCCGCCTACGAGGAGAACCGGCCGGAGAACGTCAAGAAGTGGACGAAGCTGCTGGTCGAGCAGTTCTGCACTCGGCACGGAATGAGCGTGCTCGGCACCCACCACTGGAACAACAACAGCAAGGCGGGCTCGGCGCTCGCCCGGCAGTCCGGCGGTGGCGCTCTGTCGGCGAAGGCCGAGTTCCACTGGTCCGTCGCCATGAGCAACGACCGCTCCGAGCAGGTGTGGACGGTGCACGCCCGGCGCAAGATCCCCGTCCAGCAGAACCGGTGGATGAAGGGCACGCCCCACTTCGTCGCGGTGCTGGAGGACGAGTACGAGCCGGGCGCGAAGCAGGAGCTCAACGTCTACACCGTCGACTACGAGGGCAACGCGGGCGACCGCACCGCCAAGGACGTCGCGGACGAGGCGGCACGGGAGTACGCCGAGGGCCGCAAGCGGACGTCCAAGGACGTGGTGCTGGAGGCGGGCGACGCGGTGGCTCGGTTCCTCCAGGGCCAGCCTCGGAAGCGGCCGGAGGTGGACCAGTTCCTGTACTGGCTGTCGGGCGAGCAGTACAGCCCGCAGACGGTGGTGGACCGCCTCCGGGACATCGGGGCCACCCAGTGCTCCCCGGAGGGCGTGCCCATGTCCGGCGGCAAGTACTGGGTGGTGGCGTGATGGGTGTCAGGGATTCCCTCTCCCCGAGGAATCCCTACCCCGTCTTCCGTATCGGTGGCCTGGCGCTCTACCCACACAACACGCGACCTGGGTGTTTCTGGAATCCCCACTCGTATGTGTGTGTGTACGGAGCATTAGGGATTAGTGATTCTGAGCGGCCGAATGAGCACACGAATCCCTAATCCCTAACGCTCCGGCACAAGCACGTTCGCCCCTGGCTGGCGACCTCCCCACAGACCGGCCCACCCAGCCGACCCCAATAAGGAGCTCCACATGACCGACGCCCTGACCCCGGTCTTCAGCGACCCCGTTCTCGCAGCCAGCTGCCCCGAGTGCGGCGGGGAGCAGTTGAGCCCGCACCCGGCTGGCCTGGTGTTCCGGCACCGCACCCTGGCTGGCTGCTCGCTCCAGGACGCCGAGGACTCACGGCTCGTGGCGGACCAGAACTTCTACGGGGCGCGGCCGACCACTCCCACCGAGCGGACCCTGCTCGCGGCTGCCGGCATCACGGTCTCCGAGGACGCGACGTGCCTCGTGGAGTGGTTGTCGCCCGGCGTCCGTCGTCGTACGTGGTTGGCCGCGTGACCGCCGTGGTGACGGTGGAGACCTTCGCACCGGCAAGAGGGGTGGGGGCTCATGGGTCACACACCCCCCGACTCCAGGCGAGCCGGTCGGAACATTCCATGACGCGACCCCTGAATGTGCTCGATCACGAAAGGACCCGAGATGCCCGATAGGACCCCTCCGGGGCTCAAGGCCGCTGGCAAGAGGCTGTGGGCGTCGGTCACCGACGAGTACGACCTGGACGTGCACGAGGAGGCCCTGCTCCTGGAGGCGTGCCGCACCAAGGACCTGCTCAACGAGCTGGACTCGACCGTCCGCCGGGAAGGCGTCGTCATCCCGGGCGAGCAGGGACCCCGGGTGCACCCGGCGGTGACGGAGGCTCGCCTGCAGAAGACCAGCCTCAACCAGCTCATCGCCTCGCTCCGCCTGCCCAACGAGGAGGGCACCCGTCCGCAGCGGCGCGGGAGCGCCCGCCGTTCCTACGGCATCCGCGGAGCCGTCTCGTGAGGGTCAAGGAGACGCGGTCGGCCGACGTCGTGCCCCTGGACGAGCTTCCCGAGTGGGTGGTCAACGTCTACGTCATGCCTCCGCCGGAGCTCATGCCGCCGGTGCCGCCCATGGACCCCGCCTTCGGCTTCCCCGAGGCCCTGTGGGTCGGCGTCCGCAACGACGCCGCCGCCGCCAAGGCCCGCCGGGCGTGGCTCGCCCAGCACGCCCCGCACGTGACCAGTCGGCAGCTCTGGCAGCGCCGACGCGACCTGAGGACCGCCCGATGACCGCCCCGACCAACCCCAACCCCCTGGAGGACCCCGCTGTGAGCACTGAGATGACCGACGCCAGCCAGACCGACACCGCCGCACCCGACGGCACCAACCCGCCGGAGGGCCCGGAGGAGGGGCAGCAGTCGGCCGCCAACCGGGAGGCCGCGAACTACCGGACCAAGCTCCGCGCCGCCGAGGCCGAGCGGGACACACTGGCCGGGACGGCCGCCACCTACCAGCGGCGTGACGCCGAGGCGCTTGTCGGTGATCGGCTGCTGTCGCCCGCCGACCTGTGGGTGGCTGGGGTCGAGCTGAAGGACCTGCTCGCCGACGACGGCACGGCCGACAAGGCCAAGGTCGACGCGGCGGTGATCAAGGTGCTGGCCGACCACCCGCACTGGGCCCCCAAGCGGCCCGGCGTGCCCCGCAACATGGGCCAGGGGCGGCGCGGCGGGGAGGTCGACGGCGGCACCAGCTGGTCGTCCGTCCTCAAGGGCTAGTGCCGCAGCGACACCCCGCCCGAGCAACAGGCGGGGTGTCGCTCCACGCCCCACTCTGTGTCACGCATTCACGGTCGCCCGTCTCAAGGGTGGTGCTGTGTCGAGCACACGAGGGAAGGACGTACATGGCTGACGACTTCACGCTTGTCTTCAGGGGCGCAGGCGAGCCTTCGCAGGATCCGGCCTCCATGGTCAAGCAACCCATCATCTTCGGAGATGAACACGTAGCTGACTTCTACTTTGTTCGCGGTCCCCGGCTCGCCGCCGTGGGCTTTCCCGATCCAGGGCGGTATCTGCATCCGGAGACGGTCACCGACCCCAGCAGCATCCGCATCTTCATCGATTCGGCGAGAGACATCCTGTGCGTCGAGTTCGTGGCCGGAGCTGGCTCGGCCGATGGACCGACAGCCAATCGAGACGCCGTGAACATCGAGCTTCCGAACGGAAGCACCCTGAGGGCGAACATCCTCACTGGTGCCGACGATCTAGTCGTGGGCTTCCTCGTCTATTCGGCGAGCGAGATGACCGGCCTGGGCGTTAACGACTACCCAGCGTTCCTCAACTAAGACGCAGTAGCCGAGCTATCGTCAGGTTCCGGTCGGTTCGCCCAGGTGGCGGCCGACCGGACCTGACGCCCCAGGAGGGCATGGGACGCGCCCGTGGCGCTGACCAGCGCGGCCACCCCCATTCGTCCTCCTGAAGGAGCGCTCCGCCATGACCATGACCACCGCCACCGCTGGCGTCATCCTCACCGCGACCCAGGTCGCCGAGCTGCTCGTGCAGCCGGTCGGCGAGGAGTCGGTCGCCGCCCAGCTCGGCACGATCGTCAACACCGAGTCGTCCACGTTCCGGATGCCCCTCGTGACCGCCGATCCGCA
Source organism: Modestobacter sp. SSW1-42 (assembly GCF_046635825.1). Classification (NCBI taxonomy): domain Bacteria; kingdom Bacillati; phylum Actinomycetota; class Actinomycetes; order Geodermatophilales; family Geodermatophilaceae; genus Modestobacter; species Modestobacter sp. SSW1-42. The sequence continues at coordinate 189,031 of NZ_JBISCA010000001.1, forward strand.
GGCCGAGTGGGTGTCCGAGGGTGACGAGATCGCGCCCTCCGACATGCAGTTCGACGAGGAGGAGATCGCCCCCAAGAAGGTGGCCGGTCTGACCTTCATCACCCGCGAGGCTGCCGAGGACACCTCCCCGGAGGCCGCTGCCGCCGTCGGCGCTGGCCTGGCCCGCGACATCGCTCGCAAGGTCGACCGGGCGTTCTTCTCCACCGTCGCGAACCCCAAGGCTCCCCGTGGCATCGGCCTGCTGCCGGTCAACGCCACTCCCGAGGACGTGCAGGGCCTGGAGGTCGCGGCGTGGGACTCTCTGGACGTTTTCGCCGAGGCGCAGTCGAAGGCCGAGGGTGTCGGTGCCGCCATCACGAACTTCGTCGCCAACCCGGCCGACGCCCTGGCGCTGACGACCCTCAAGGTCGCGACCGGCTCGCAGCAGACCCTGCTGGGCGGTGCCCGCTCCATCAACGGCGTGCCGCTGCTGGTCGACGAGGAGGTCCCGGCGGGCACCATCTGGGGCATCCCGGCGGACCGCGTGTTCATCGTCATCCGCGAGGACGCCACCGTCGAGACGGACCGCTCGGTCGCCTTCACCAGCGACCGGATCGCCGTGAAGGCCATCATGCGTGTCGGGTTCGGCTTCAACCACGCCGCCGCGCTGGTCAAGGTCTCGCTGACCGCCTGACGAGCTAGCGCTCGACTCGCTCCGGTTGGAGCACCTGAGACCCCCACCTTGCTCGGGTGGGACGGAGAACTGCCCCTGGACCGGTGCCTCTTGAGACCGGGCACGCCGGTCCAGGGGCGGTGCCCCCGCAACGAACGCCCCTCTCCCGGTCTTCGGGTCCCACACCGTGGTAGTCGGGTGGGAGGCAACGCACGCCAGCCCCGCCGGGCAACTCCGGCGGGGCTGGTTGTGTGTCAGGGGCCCGCTCTCGTCTGTGTGGGCTGGTTCACTGGCACTGCGCGGCCCGGCCGCCCGGGCGACCCGACGTACCGGCCCAGGCCGCGAGTGTGACGCCAGACGTGGAGCGCTACTTGGACGTGGACCGCAGGCTGAACGAGATCCGCTATGCGATGAGGCGTGCGCTCGACCTAGAGCATGCAGTGGGCAGCAGCGACGTGGACGTGCAGAGGGATGCCCTCCGAGCCCTGCGAGACTTCCAGGAGTTGGACGCCTACCTGTCCGGCGGCGGGCAGCTTCCCGAGCCGTGGGTGGAGGCCGCTCGCAGGTGGGACTACACCTCGCCCGAGAGTCGAACTCGCCACAAGAAGACCGGCACCTATGAGTGGATCCCCAAGCCGCCGAAGCCGGAGCCGGAACCCAGCCCCGAGCCGTCGAACGTGTTCCCGCTCCCGGACGGCCGACCACCTCGGTAGGACAACGCAAGCCAGCCCCGCCAGGTGATCCCGGCGGGGCTGGTTGTGTAGTGGCTCAGTCGTTCCAGGCGAAGTCAATGCGTGCGCGCAAGGTCCGTGCCGACAGGGCCATCATGCCGGTGCTCTCGCCCTCCACCTTGGTGGCGAGCTCGGCGAGCTTGTCGGCCTCGGCGCGGTTCAGCTTGACCGTGTGGTCGCCCGCCTTGCTGGGGGTGCAGGCCCGGAGCTTGGCACCCAGGGTGCCCCGCTTCTGCGCCTTGGCCATCTCGGCGATCTTCTTGCCGACCCACACGCTGATGGTCGGCTCCTCAGCCTTGGTCGCGGCCTTCTTCGCGGCGGGGGCCTTCTTGGTGATCCCCGCCTGCTCCATGGCGTCGGCGACCTCAGCGTCGTCCGCAGCGGCGGAGGCGTCGGGCAGCATCTCGGCGCGAACCTCGTCGACGGTGGCAGTCTCGGTGGCGTTCGTGGCGGCGGTCATGGCTGGCTCCTCGTGGCTTGCGGGCCCCTTTGGCCCGGCGATTCGACCTCTACCTCACGCCTGCCGACCGCGCTACCAAACGTGCCTGGTTGCTACCGCTTGTACCCAGGCCGGCAAGACCACGATGCTCAACTGCCTGGTGGCCGCCGTGCCCGCCCGTGAGCGCGTGGTCACCTGCGAGGAGGTCTTCGAGCTCCGCGTCCCGCTGCCCGACGTCGTCGCGATGCAGACCCGCCAGCCCAACCTCGAGGGCGCCGGTGAGATCCCGCTGCGCCGGCTGGTCAAGGAGGCGCTGCGGATGCGGCCCTCCCGGCTGGTGGTGGGCGAGGTGCGCCAGGAGGAGTGCCTCGACCTGCTGATCGCGCTGAACTCCGGGCTGCCCGGGATGTGCACGCTGCACGCCAACAGCGCCCGCGAGGCGGTGGTGAAGATGTGCACCTTGCCGCTGCTGGCTGGGGAGAACATCGGCCACGCCTTCGTCGTCCCGACCGTGGCCAGCAGCGTCGACCTGGTGGTGCACGTGGGCACCGAGCCCAGCGGGCAGCGCCGGCTGCGGGAGGTCGTCGCGCTGCCCGGCCGCGCCGAGGGCAGCGTGGTCGAGACCGCCGACGTCTTCACCACCCGCGACGGCCGGCTGGTGCGTGCCGACGGCTACCCGCCGCACGCCGAGCGCTACGCCGCGCACGGCTTCGACCTCGCCGCCCTGCTCGGTGACCGCGGGTGACCGTCTCCGGTGGGCTGCTGGGTCTGCTGCTCGGGGTGGGGCTGTTGCTGGTCTGGCGCAGCGGCTCGCGCGCGCCGGTGCGCCGGTCCGGGAGCGCACGTCCCGGCCGCCGGCAGCAGCTGCTCGGCGCGGCCGGCCTGACCGGGATCAACTCCGCGCAGCTGCTCGCCCTGCAGGTCGTGCTCGGGCTGGTGGTCACCGTGCTGGTGCTGTTGACCACGCGGACGGTGACGATCAGCCTCGCCTTCGGGGTGTTCGGCTCCGCCGTCCCGTACCTGCTGGTGCGCCGGCTGGCCGCCAAGCGCCGGGCCGACCTGCGCGAGGTGTGGCCCGAGGTCGTCGACAACCTGGCCTCGGCCGTGCGCGCCGGGCTCTCCCTGCCCGAGGCGCTGTCGGCGCTCGCCGTCCGCGGGCCGGAGGTGCTGCGCGGGTCCTTCGCCCGGTTCGCCGCCGACCACCGCTCCAGCGGCCGGTTCAGCGACGCGCTCGACCGGCTCAAGGACGACCTGGCCGACCCGGTGGGCGACCGGATCGTGGAGACGCTGCGGGTCGCTCGCGAGGTCGGTGGCAGCGACCTGGGGCGGGTGCTGCGGACGCTGGCCACCTTCCTGCGCGAGGACGCCCGCGCCCGGGCCGAACTGGAGACCCGGCAGGGGTGGGTGGTCCAGGCCGCCCGGCTCGCGGTCGGTGCGCCCTGGGTGGTGTTGCTCCTGCTGGCCACGCAGCAGCAGACGCTGAGCGCCTACGACAGCCCGGTCGGGACGGCGCTGCTGCTCGGTGGTGGCGCGGTGTGCGTGGTGGCCTACCGGCTCATGCTGCGGATCGGGCGGCTGCCGGAAGACGTGCGGGTGCTCCAGTGAGTGAGCACCGCCGCGACCGCCAGCGAGCGGGGCGCGGAGCGGACGGGTCGCGGAGCGACGGGGTGTCGTGGTGAGCGCGGGCCTGCTCGGGATGCTGCTCGGCTCTACGGCGGCTGCCGGGGTCCTGCTGGCAGTCAGCTTCGCGCCGCCGATGCGGCAGGTGCGGCTGGTCGACCGGCTCGCGCCCTACGTGCACGACACCCCGGCGCCGTCGCGGCTGCTGGGGACGGCGACCCAGCCCGGGATGCTCACCGCCGCCCGGCGGGTGTTCGGGCCACTGCTCGCCGACGGCGCGCGCCACGTCGACCGGCTGCTCGGTGGCCGCGTCGCCGTCCGGCGCCGGCTCGACGCCCTCGGCGCGGAGACCTCCGTGGAGGACTTCCGGGTCGAGCAGGTGGTGTGGGGCGGGCTCGGGCTGCTGGGCGGGGCGCTGCTCACCACGGTCGGCTCGGCGCTGGCCGGCTCGGTCAACGTGCTGTCGGCGGTGCTGCTGTGCGTGGCCGGGCTGGTCGGCGGCGTGCTCGGCCGCGACTGGTGGCTCACCCAGCAGGTGCAGCGCCGCGAGGAGCTGCTGCTGGCGGAGTTCCCGGTCGTCGCCGAGCTGCTCGCACTGGCGGTGACGGCGGGGGAGAGCCCGACCGCGGCGATCGCCCGGGTGACCCGGCTGTCCGGCGGCGAGCTGGCCCGCGAGCTCGCGGCGACGCTGGGCCGCGCCCGGGCCGGCGTCCCGCTGGTCGAGGCGCTGCAGCAGCTGGCCGACCGCACCTCGCTCGATCCGCTGGCCCGCTTCGTCGACGGCGTGATCGTGGCCATCGAGCGCGGCACGCCGCTGGCGGAGGTGCTGCGCGCCCAGGCCGCCGACGTCCGGGAGGCCGGCAAGCGCCGGCTGCTGGAGGCCGGCGGCCGCAAGGAGATCCAGATGATGGTGCCGGTCGTCTTCCTGGTGCTGCCGGTCACCGTCCTGTTCGCCCTGTTCCCGGGGCTGATCAGCATCGTCTCGCTGGCGCAGTGACGCCGGTGACCAACAGAGAGGACGAGGGATGCGCGCCCACGCGTACCTGACCGCTGCACTCGCCGCCCTGGCGGCCCGGCTGCACGACGACGATCCCGAGCGCGGTGACGTGCCCGGCTGGGTCATGATCACCGTGATGACGGCGGCGCTGGTGCTGGCCATCCTCATCCCGTTCCGCGAGGCGATCGTGACCGCGGTGACCACCGCGCTGGGCTCCGTCACGAGTGTCCAGTGAACTGAGCGGCGGCGGCGGCGGCGCCGACGACGGCGAGCGGGGCAGCGCGGTCGTCGACTTCGTGCTGGTCAGCGTGCTGGTGGTGGCGCTGCTGATGGCGGTGCTGCAGGTGGCGGTCTACGTGCACCTCGAGTAGTTCAGAGCGACCCCCCGTTGTGTCAGGCCCATCTGTGTCAGCACCAGCCGTTCATTTGAGGCCGTCGGGTAGCCCGACTGCTGCCGTGCGACAGGACTGACAAGGGTCTCCGTGTGTCAGGTTGCCGAGCCAGTCGGTTCTCCAGCAGGCTTCTTCAAAAGTCGAGCGGTGCCAGCGCCAGGCGGTCTTCGAGAGTCTCGATCCGCCGCTTCTGCGACTCGATCACCTGGGTCAGGCGTGTGATCGTCTCCAATAACTCCTCGATGGCTCCGAGCGGGTTCCGACGGATTGGGTCGTCCTCATCGTCGGGGCTCGTCATCTCCTCATCGGTCCGACCGTCCAGGACCGAGTCAGCGAGAGCCAAGGCCCTGGTGGCCTCCGGATGTTCACGCATGACTCGCGCGTACGTGCTTCGGCTCAAGCCCGAGGCGGCCACGATCGCCCCCTGCTTCGGTCTCGTCCCCCCACAGCGGGCGTACGTCGACGCGATGGCCGCGATCACGGCCTCAACGTTCTCGGTGAGTGCCATCAGTCGTCTTCTTCCACTACTCGAAGTTGCGCTTCCAAGCGACGCTTACGTTGCTCGAAGACCGCTCTCTGCGCCGACGGGACGCGAGGCATGCCGAGCCACCCAACCACCTGATCGAGCCGGTACTGAACAAGTTCTTGCTGGTCCTCTTCCAAGAGGACGTTCCGACAAGTTTCGGGACGACAGAGGCCCTGCATTGGCTCAGCCTTGTCGGTGCACTCCATCTGGGGTGCATACCGAAGGCAGTGGTTGACCGTTCCGGGGTAGAGTATTGCGGCCGTTGACTTGATCGCCGCAGCCAGTTCCGGGACGCGCATAACCTGCGTGGTGAATTGGTCGACTTCGGACTCTTCCGCCTCCGGGTCGTACGGCTCGATTGGCAACCCTGCGAGCAGGTCCCTGATCGTGCGGGTCAGGCCTCGACCAGCGTGTCCTGCCAGTCGCTGTTCCCCTTCCCACTCCCGCATGTACAGGTCCGCCGCCTTGGCGACGCGCTCCTGTGCGTCTCGATTAGTGAGCGTGTTCAACACTGTTCGCTGCCACGCTGTTGTCGCACCGTTGGCCGCGTATGAGTGGCTCATAGAGACGGCGGCGTGTTTCGCTTGCTGCTGGAAGGCGACGTCTCCCAGACCAACGAAGTTACTGATGGAGGCGAGGGTGAACCGAAAAGTCCGAGGATTGAGCATCGGCAGGTCGTCGCTGGAGCGGAGATACTGTTTCCGTCCATCGTCGTCGCGTCGCCTGCCTCCGCCCCAACCGGCGGTGATGGGTAGAAAGCCCATGAGGCGATCGTCCGTGTTAATCCGCCGCACAAAGTCCTGTACGGCCTGCCAGTTCTTCGCCTGGTCGGCTCGTGTAGTGCTAGCAAAACCTGTTCGAGCAACGTCCCGTGGGGGTCGGCCGTCCGTATCGCGGAGCACGGGCAGCGTCCGCAATAGGTGGTCCCACGTCGGCTCGGCGAGTTGCTCCAAGACCTCGCATGCGCGAATAACGGCAGGCGTCGCCCACCACTTCATCGGCTCTCCGGCTGCGTTCTTGATGAGTGGAGTCGTGATTGCGTCTGCGCCGTGCCACACGGTCCGCCAGCCAAGTCGGGGGATGCTGCTTAACTCCGAGTCGCGCATGGCGGTAAACGCCATCAACACAATCTTGCAGGCGTCCTGGAGAGTCTGCGCCTCAATGGACACAGATTGGAAGCAGAAGGCTGGTCGCCACGGGCCGACGGAGCCGTCGGCCCGCGTAATCTCGGAGATCGGTATGGGGAGACCTCCGGGAACCTTGGGCGTCCCGGACGCGATCCTTCGCTCGACCATCCCTTCGTCGCTGCCGTTGGAGATGCGGACGTTCCCGGCCGCATAACGCAATGTCGCGATGCAGACATCACCCACGTTCGCGGTGTTGCTCGACATGCGCGGAACCGTGGCAGTCGGTATTCCACCGATGGCGTCGATCGCGTTCTGCGTCCGCAGGTGACGAAGATGTGTGACGTCGGGATGCTGGAGTCGGACTGGATGGTCGCGAGGAACGGGAGCTCCGCCGGTAGCGCGGTCCGGCCGAAAATCTTTGACCCAGGCGATGGCCTTCAGGATGTCCGGGGCGCACTGCTCAACGTAGGCCAATGCGTTGCCCACCACCTCGCGGAACGTTTCGGGATCAATGCCCTGCGTCGCCAGGGTTCGATTGGAGGTGGTGTCGCCGGACCACACGGCGATGCCCGCATCCCGGGTTGGGTCGAAGCGCAAGCCACCCAAGGAGAGTACGGGGGCCATTCGATGAAGCGTGCGAACCATCATACCGTAGCGAGCCACGCCGAAGCGCTCGACGACAATCACGCGAAGTCGCCGTACATCGTGCTCGCTCCACCGAGACGGCAGCCCGATCTCTAGTTCGGCAGCCATCGATTCGAGATCCCGGAGGACCACATACCAATGCTCGATGGTTCCTGCCTTGAAAAGGTGTTCACGCTGACGGAGGTCGAGCGTGACCCTGTCCCTAAAGCGTCTCGCGTTGGCTCGGACGTACAAGACTTCGCGAGTGATCAGGCTCCATTCGGGACTCATGCTGGAGAAGTCGATTACCCGGCTCGATCGGGTTATGGTCGGGTCCGTACCGACAACCTCCCACGTCTCGTCGCCGAATCGTGGACGTGGCACCGGGCTGTGCCAGACGCCTCCGAAGACGGGAGCGAAGTCCTCGACTATGCTGCTTCGAAGGCGTCGGTCGGCGTCGCCAGTCAGGTCCCCCCGCGCCACCTCAATTCTTGCGTTAGTCAAGCGGGACCAGCCTCCAAGCCCAGATCGAAGATCCCTGCGTCGGAGATCGGCATACTTTCCCAGTCGCTAGCCATGCGCGGTAGAACGCTGCAAATCCATGTCACCGTCCGGCCCCAGTGCAGTCGCCACTCAGGTGGGGACATGTTGGTCACCGCTTGCTCAGCGAGCAGTAGGTAAGCCCTCATGACTGGAATGTCATCCGGAGTCACCACGCTATTGGGGCAGAAGTAGCACGACCGATTGGCTGCGCCGCAGAGGGAGCCGCTCCGTTCTCCGGCTAGAGGCGAGTTGTAGGGGTCCCTGCACCCGCTGGCTCCCACTCGGTTATCGCTGGTCGCGGTCGCCGCTACCTCATCGTCGATGGGCTGACCACTCACCACGTTGCCGAGACGGTCTAGCGCGGTAGGCCGCAAGCCGCGAGCGACCTCCTCTGCCAGACCGGGAACCTGAGCCCATGCCTGGCCGATGTCCCTCATCGCGACGTCACTGTTGAGATAGTGAGCGGACAGAACCTCAACCGTGTTGTCATCGACCAACTCAGACAGGAGTAGGCCTTTACCGGAGGCCATGAACTTGGCCCATTTCGCCGCAGGACGGATCGCCTGGTATCCCAGTCTGGATGATGGGTCCGCATAGCGGTCAGGTATGGCGATCTGAAGACCTGGCTTGCGTGGCTGCTCGCACCATTGCCTGAGGGTTCCAACGCGGTCGGCAAAGGCGAGTTCAATGCGGCTGCTTGTGCCATCCGGGTGGTCGACGAAGCGGTGGTCCGTAGTCGAGTTCTCACGCCACCAGGAGGTCTTTGCTCCTGCCTTGCCGGTGGTCGGGACTGGTTCCGCGCAGATCCAGGGGTATGCACTCCAGGCGAATGGAGCCGCACGCCGTACGGGTCGCGTGGCCTCGCGGAGTCGCCGCAGGAGCGACCCGGCCCGCCACTCTTTGTCGGCCATCATGATGGCAATATCGCCCCGTCGTGACCTCTCCTTGTACCAACGAATCTTGACCTTCGGCTCGCCGTCGTGCCAATCCTGTACCGACGTGAGTTGAGTGGGGTCAAACGAGAGAGTCCGAACCACGTCAGGAGACATGCCCCATTCCATGCAGAGTAGGACGTAGAAAGCAATGATTTCGTGCCGGCGAATGAGGGCGTCGATAGGGGGCTGCCCGAGTCCATCCCAATCTGCGGTGCGAATCCTGTGTTCGGCCTGGGCGACGTCACTCATAGCCGCGCGCAGTACGTCCCGAAGCATGGCCGGAGGTAGCGCTTCGATCGATCCCCGACGAATCTGCGGCGTGTCTGGAGGCGATTGGAGGAAAGTTCGCACTTCACCGGACAATCGGCCGTGATCAGAGTCGTTCGGCAAGTGGGCAAGGCAGTACCAGATCCAGTTCAGCGACAATGTGCTGGTAGTCGAGAAGACGTGCTCGGCTTGTTCCAGCAACGAGATCGACACTTGACTCCACTGCACCACGTCGGCTTCACGCAGGACCGTGAAGAACTTCAGTAATGCGAGGCGGTCTGTCTTCGCGGTGACTGTCCGTCCACGATCATGCTTGCGCGTCCACATCTCAGCGAGGTCGCTGGCGAGACCGGCCGCCCGCCCTGCTGAAGTGGGGTCGATCTTGACGACGACGGGGTCGGGGCGTCGGGGACTGGTCGTCGAAACGCTGAAAAGCTTGTTCTGATGTACGGGTGAGGGGGCTGCCGACGAGTCCCCGCGCGCGCGACGCTGACCCGGGCGGCGCGCGGGCATCAGTTCGCCTCCAAGAAGGATTCGATCCACGAGTCGCCAGACATGTTCGCCGCTTGCTGCTCTCGCATGATGTGGTCGATGTAGAGGAGGGTCGTCTCCAGGCTCCTGTGTCCGAGGAGTGCCTTCACGCGGAGCAGGGGATTGAAGTACCTGCGGCGCAACTGGGCAGCATCGCCAGTAGCGAGGACTTGGGCGAAATCCCGGTCGGATTCTGCGATCCTCTCCAACTCGTGAGCGAGCCACTGAGTGGCAAAGGTGTGCCGAAGCATGTGCGGGGTTACCCGCTCAGCGTCAGGTACGTCCGCATGTCCTGATCGCAGAAGGGCGTCAACTCGATCGTTCGCCTCCCGAAACGTCAGCCCCCACGCTTCCGGCGTGAGCATGGGTGCCCTGGTACCTGGGAAGATCGCCAAAGGAATGACCCAGGCATCTTGTACTTGGGTCATTCCTCGGCCCATGCCGGACTCATTGCCGATGCGTCGAGCGACCTGGCCCGTGCAAACGAGTCGGCGGCGCTGCTCCTTTGTCAGATTCACGAGGCTTCGGCGGCTGGATATTCCGTCGATGGTCAGTCTTGTGTTTCGACCGAAACGGTCGTGCACATCAGTGACAACGAGAAGTCTTCCTCGGTCGCGGGCACGTCGGAGACTTTTTTGCGCCTCCGCGATCGTCGTCAACCACTCCGAGTCGTGGTACGCGGCCAGGCGCTGCACCCAGTGAACCTGTTCTTCGAGGTCCCGGCCGGAGCCCCACTTGCAGATGGCGGGCGGCAGGTACCCAACATTGAAGGCGTAGCCGGCGCGGCGTCGCGGCAGATCGAGGAGGGTCAGGTAACAGGCTTCCGCTCGCCGAGTGCCGTGGATAAGCAGAAAGTCCGCGAACAGGGCATCTCGGATGGGCGTCTTGAGCGCATGGAAGGCGTGTGACAGGTGGCCGTCAGGCGTTAGTCCCTGCAGGCCAACTCTGCGAAAGCGAGCGTAAGTGTCTGGATCGACCACTCGGGGCATGCGAACGCTCGTGCCACTGCGCCGCAGGTCCTTCCAGTCTCGGTCGCTCATCGGCTGCATCAGTCCCAGTCGGACTGCGGTGTCGGCGAACCAGCGGAGAGCGGGCAAGTTGCCGTTCCAAGTGGTCGTCGAAATCCCGTCTTCGTCAAGCCGGACCTGTTCGTACTCCCGAAGCGCGTCGAACGTCATCGCCAGCGGGTTCTTATTCCTGCTCGCCCGTTCTTCTACCCACATGCGCAGCACGCTGGCGTACATGGCCTCTGTCCCATCAGCCTTCCCGGCATCGGCTACCCGACGCAGAAAGGCGTTCCCCGGCTCCCAGGGCATTCCGCGAGGCCCGAGGAAGATGCGTCGCAACCCGTGAGAGACGGGCTTGCCGTCGGCAGGATCCACAGGCGTGGAGGACAAGGCGGTGGCGACGCGAGCGCGTAGACCGTCACGGTCCGGGATGCAGCCCAAGTCCGGGGTCGGCCCGGTCTTCACTCGACGAATCACCGGGGCAACGACCGAGGGCTGGTAGGCGTTTGAGCGCCCCGCCGGCTGTGGCCCCACTGGTCGGTTCATCGCTCGTCCGTCGTTGCGCGAGTGGAACCTGGCCTCTTGGTCGAGGCGAGGATCAGGCGCCTAGACGGCAGCAAGTCATAGACGTGAGCAGTTGGAACCGGTCGGAGGTTCAGGGTCAGGACCGTCCAGTAGAGACCACCTGACGGAAGGGCCACTCGGAATGCGCGCACGATCCTCCTCGGTCAAACGATGGTCATGCTCGACGACGGCAGGAGCGTGAGGGCATGGGTCACGGTCGGACGGGGACCGTCCGACATGGAGCTGTGCCGCCCTGATCAGCCAGCCGAGCGGACAGGTCCTGACAGGCCTGGAGCCGCGGCCCCCAAGGGCATCGAGTGACCGCATCGCTCGGTGTGCGCCCGGGAGCTCAGCAAGCGGTGGTGACGGCGCGGTGCAGGGTCCTCCTTGGTCTACGAAACGCCGCGTGGCGCGGCCTTCAGCCGGGTGGTGGTGAAGGACATCGTCCAGCGCCGGAGCGCTGGAGTCAAGCCCGGACAGGCCGCTGACCTGCAGGTTTGCTTATACGAGGAGGCAAGCAACGTCCCTCGTAGCACCGTCTAGCCGTCGAGGTGTGTCGTGGTTTGCTCCGGGAGGGGACGGGATGTTCAGGGCCCCGCCTCACGGTGGTGATGGCTAGCAGGGGCCGGGGGATCGCCGTTGCGGGACGGCGGTCCCGCACGATCAGCCAGGACGCGAGACCATCATCGACATGGTTGAGTCAGGGGAGCGTGGCACCAGCTCAGGCAGCGAGGACCCTGCTGCTGAGAGGCTGGCTGCACAGTCGGAGTACGAATCCAGCTCGTCGCTGCGTGACCTGCTGGAGCGGGCTTCGCGAGCACCGACGGTGCGCCGGGAGCGTCATCCCCGCTAGCCGGGGCGGCTGGCTGTCCCAAGCGAATCTGCACCTCGACGGGGCCGTTGGCCTCAAGTCGGCGCTTTCGGCGGCGGCGCCGAAAGACCGACTATCCATCGGTTACAGGTCTGGCTCCGTACTTCGAGTGACGTCATGGCGTCAATGTCCAGGTCGATAGACGTCAGAACCTACGCTTCAGGCTCGCCCGCGACACCTAGGGAGAGCCGGCTGTGTCGGAACGGCTAAAGACTGATGCGCGCACCGCCTGGGCGTATCGGCAGTACATCCAGCGCGACGACTCTCACGAGGTTGGTGAGGAGACCGCCTCTGCTCTGCTCGCCATGCTGGAGCCTGATGAGCACGTCGAGTTTCTGGGCGATGCACGAATGCCGGAGAACCACGGTGGCTACGAGGTCATCAAACTCCAGCGCACTGCCCGGCCGGCGTTTCTGGCAGTCCGCACGATCGGCTACTGGGCTTTGATCGATCAGGAGTCGGGCGAGCTGTTGGCCCCGCTAGTGCAGGGCGGGTCATCTATTTCGGACAACGAACGCGCCACCGGGCCCGACGTCGGATGGGGCACGTGGGCGAACGACCCGACCGGGGAGCAGCTGGCTTTCAAGGTATTCTGTCGCCCCGGGAGCGGGGAGCGAGACATCATCGACCACGGCGCTGGTGGTCTCATCAAGCGACTCCCCGACTCCAATCTTGCCCTCCCTCTGCCCGATCTCGCATCGTTCCCTGAACGTGTAGAACGGGAACGGGTCACCTCTCTCGTGACTGAGTGGCGGACAGCGGAGGATGTGGCTTGCGCCCACATGCGCAGCATCGGCTTCACCGATGCCCGACTCTCCGGTGGGGGCCGAGATGGCGGCTTGGACGTCACTTCCGGGCTTGGCGTCGCGCAGGTCAAGATGCAAGCTCTGCCGGTGAGCGCGCCAGTTGTGCAGCAGTTGCGGGGCGCCGCGCCCCTGGCGCCGTACCACCTCTTCTACTCCACCTCAGGATTCACGGCCGCAGCGATGGCAGCGGCCAATGAAATCGGTGTCCGGCTGTACAAGGTTGACGCCGATGGCGGCGTCGTCGCTGCCAATCCGCTCGCGTTGAGTCTGGCTCGACGGGGTCCAATCGAGCGAAACGGAGAGGGAGTTGAGGCGAGTCCAGCCACCGCGACCCAGGCCGCCGCGGACTACGCCGAGCGCGTGACAGTCAGGGTGTCCGCCGCTCTTGAGGATATGACCTGGATTGGCGCAGCCTCAGATAAGGCGCAGCTGCGTGCGCGCCGCTACGGAAACCAGGCACTGCAGAACCTGCGCGCGGGATCCAACCTTTCCAGTCCGCAGGCAATTGTTGCGTACTACCACCACACAGAGCTTCTTGCGATCACATGGTTCCGTGTCATGGGCCTCAGCTACCCAGACGGTGCCAAGCGGGTCCCGAGTCGCGTCGAGGAGTCTTTCGAGGATTACTACGAGGTGTAGCTCCGGCGGCCGGCTGGGCTCGCGTATCCGAAACCTTCTCGCCTCACCCGGTTCAGTCTGGTGAGAAGCGGTCAGGTCGAATGCGGCGGTCATCGCGACTGACCACTTTTGGGGTGGTTAGGTCGCTGCCGAGCCGCGGCCGTGTTAGCCGCCGCCCCCTGGTAGTTGGGCGACTCGCTCCCAGGGGTGATTGGCTGACGACGGGCCGGGCTGCACACTTCGTCGTCATGGGAATCTTTCGCCGCCGACTGCCTGCACTTAACTTCGAAGAAGCCTTCGCCGTCTACCACGAGTTCTGCGTGACACTGGCCGACGCTGTGGTGGTGCTGATCGATGAGCGTGGGCAGGAATACGGCGAGGTCACCTATGAGTGGGCGCTCCAAGCGACTCGCCGCAACTGGGAGAAGAACAACCCGACGGGCTGGCCCATTGTTGAGCACGCCGAAGGCCGCCTTGACGAAGAGATGCCCGATGCTGTCCTCGCTATGTGGGAGATGACCTTCGAGCACGTCGAGCAGGGTGGCGGGTCGGATGACTTGAACTTGATAAGTCGAGCAGTGCTTGGGCGAGTCCGCTCCTACAGTCGGAGCTGATCGCGACGCGGTGAGCGCCGGCGCCGGCGCCAGTGTCCGTCGTCGTCTCGGGTGAGGGCGGTGACGGTGCGGGCTCGCTGGTGGAGGCGCTGGCTGGTCGGGGTTCCGTCGAGTGTGAGGACGTGTAGGGCAGCGAAGTCGGCGATGCGCTGGAAGCGGTGGTCATTGCTGGCCACGTAGAACGTCCGCACGCCCATTGCGTTGAGGGCTTGGGCCTGCTGGATGAGGATGCGGTCGGCGCCGTCGCGCTGGCGGCCGCCGGAGAGGAGCCGGATGCCCGCGGATGCCAGGGGCTCGCGGGTGAGGCGATAGGTGGACCGGCGTGCAGCGGCGATCCGCGGGGCGCCAGGCTGCACGAAGGACGACAGCGCCTTCGCGAGGGACTGGATGTGAGCCCGCCCTGCAGTCACGTTGTCCAGGTCCCACAGCAGTGCCATGCCCGGCCCGGGCTTCCGGACCGGTGTGGCGAGAGGCCTGGCCAACGCCTCGGTCACAGTGGCCCCATGAGGTGTCGCGCCCACGGGGCCAGGCTTGGGTCCTTGAGCACGGCAAGGGTGGCGATGGTCCGGTCGGTGGATTGGTCCGTGCGCGCCGCAAGCACCTCTTCACCGGTGAGTCCGACGTGCATAGCGGTCAGCACGAGCGCGATGTCCCGGTTCCGAGGGGCTTCGCACCGGGGATAGGCGATGATCGGCTCGATCGATACCGAGTGGAACACCACCTCCAGCGGCACCCCACGCAGCTCGCTGCGCAATGAGGGGTGGCAGAGGAGGAGTTGATAGATCGCCAGCGCCTGTCGCACCCCACTTCGAAGCCACGCCTGCGAGAACGGGGCATCGGGATTACGGGCGGTGAGTTGATGGAGGACGGCCAGCGCAGCGGCGGGATGGTGCGGAATCGCGGTCGCCACCTCCTTGAGCAGCCCTTTCCTCTCGGCGGTGTCGAGCGCTTCACAGCAGTAGCCCTGCTCTATGGCGAGGTGCCCCAGCAGGGTTCCAACCGTGAAGACGCTGGCCGTCTCCCTGGCGATCCGCAATTGCTCCGCCCACTGCTGAAGCGCTACCTGCCGTTCGCAGTCCGCACCGGTGTGCCAGGTCAGGCACGTCGGAGACAGCTTCGTTGCGGTGTGGCGCCGAAGGACAGCGGCCACCTGTTCTTCAGGGCCGGTCAATGGTCGATCCACGTCGTCAAGTGCCGAGCCCACGGCGCCAGCGCGGGATCCTTCAGCACGGCGAGGGTGGCCACCGCCCGCCTGAGGTCGTGGTCGTCTCGGGCGGCGAGCACTTCCTCGCCCGACAGCCGGATGAGGACGGCAAGCACCACCAAGGCGATGTCGCGGTCGCTGGGGTCCTGGCATCGGGGGTAAGCCAGCACGGGGCCGACGGGGCCGACCAGACCTATCAGCGAGGTGAGGTAGTCGGCGTATGCGCGACGGAGACCCCGCTTCTGGAAGATGATCCGCTGCACCAACCCGCCCAACCACACGTCGTTGGCGACTACGGGAAGACGCTCGGGGAAGCAGGGCTGGACGTAACGGATGTTGTCCAGGGCGGGAAGTCCTACGGCCGGGTGATGCGGAACTTCAGCCGTGGCGTCCGCTGCGAGGCGGTGGTAGGTGTCCAGCGAGAGGGCCATGAAGCAGGTGCCCGGCTCGGTAGCCAGGCGCTCCAACATCTCCCTGACGACCCCGGCGTCACCGTCCCTTCGCGCTTCGTGCAGCGCCCTGACCGTGCCAAGGACGTAGTCGAGCCGAGCGCAGCGTCCTTCAGAGTGGCCGTCCTTGCACGACTCCGGGAGGTTTGTGCGGGCGGTGCGCCGGGCGCGGCTGAATGGATGATCGCTGAAGGAGCGCCCGCCAGGGATCTCCAATCGAGTCCGTGTCATCCCAGCCGCCTCAAGGGCACGGCAGCGGGGGCCGCGGGTAGGCCCCCAGTGCCTGCAGCCAGACGCTGAGGTATCCGTCGCCCAGTGTGTTGGCGAGACGGCCGATGTTGATCGGCTGACCGCTATACCGCCTACCTTGCCCCTGCTTGCTTGTCACTGGAAGCCCCTCCTCCGAGTAGGTATAGACGCCGCAGCGTACCCTACGCAAAGTGACGAGACCAGTTACCTTGTGTTATACGGGCAGGCAAGCGGCTCGCCGATCGCCCGCCGCGCCTCTAGGTACAAGCGAGGTTGTGGCGTGGGCCGCGGGGCTGCCCTCGAGCAGTTCGACCAGCCTGACCGCGCGGTACGCGGTGGCGGTGGCATCTACCCAAAGGAGGTCCACGCTCAGCTCCCGGTGTGAGGCCGTCTAGTGGACGGGCAGCTGGCAGGGGGTGGTCGTCGTTCGTCGAGAGGGCACGCGCCCAGCAAGCCTGGTGGTGTCACTTGGCAGCAGGCATGCCCCCGAGCGGGTCGGCTTGTAGCGCTGACACTTCGACATCCAGTCGGTTACGGCGCCTGGCCGGCCGGGCTTCGGGCCCATCAGGGCAGGAAGTCGCGGGGGTGGACCCGAAGCGCGTCGCCCAAGGCGTACAGAGTGGCCAAGGTTGGGTTGGCCACCCCGCGCTCAATTCGCTGAAGATGTGTTGTCCCTAGGTCGGCGGCCTGGGCAAGGCCTTCCTGGGTCAGTTGTGCTGCATGCCGCGCCTGGCGAACGCGTTCCCCGACCGCACTGCTCCTGTCGGGGGAGAGCGAGGCGTGAGGGGCGTGCGGGCGGCTGGACACAGGGATCAACCGTTGGACTCGAGGCGCTTGAGCGCCACGTCATATATGCTGTGTTTCCCAGGTGGCCGTCCTGATGACGCATGAGCCGAGCTACCCGACTGTCGTACCGCCCGGAGGGCCTGTGTCGCAGCAAGCTATCGAGTGCACGTGTTGGCAGGTGCCCACCGCGTCCGGCGAGGTGCTCACCGCTGCTCAGGTTTCGATGTACCCGCGGATTGCCGTGATGACTAAGACCGGCGAACGCGTGGAGGGGCGACCTGACGGTCAGGTGTGGTCCGACGACGTCCCTACTCGACGGGGTGGCTTGATAGTTCAGATGGATGAGGGTGACGATCGCACTTTGCTCATCTCGGATATCGAAAGCATCACCCCGCTAATAGCTCCAGACCCTGTCGAAGTTTTGGAAGACGTGGCTCACGCTCTCAGGCGTCCGATGGACATTCCATTGGGTCAAATCTGGTACGACCTCATCGCTGGGCCACATGAGATTGTAGAGATCTCCATATCATTGAGGCGTGTTGCGTGCCGCTCAGCCATGCCGCCCGCCGGGAAAGAGCAGTCGGGTAACAGCTGATTTTTCTCACCCGGCGCGTGGCGGCAGGTCTCGATTGCCGACGATGACTGCGCGCTTGTCGAGCTGTGACGGCAACATGTCCGTACACGGATCATCTCCGGTGGACGGCGGGCGCATCACTGGGGCCCTGGCAGGATCCGGTCGTTCGCCAGAGCGCGCTGTGGGTGAGCGGATACGTGACGCGTGCGCGTTGGCCCGGCGTAAGCACCGACTGCGTATGACCTTACGGCTAGAGGTCCCAGCCACCGAATACGGCTACGACCGATCGGCCGTAGCCAGCCGCAAGCGGCTTGCAGTAGCAGGTGTTAGCCCAAGCCCGTCTCGGGACATCGCTGGCGGACGATGCAGTGAGTGTTGTAGTGGGAGCATGCGACCGGCGCATGGCGGGCAATCAAGACCCTGGCGTGCGCATCCAAATCAGTCGCTCGTTGAGGGCCATCTGATGGCGAGTTCCATTGGTTCGCCAGCGCAACCCGCGCGAGCGGAGGATTTCAGATTGCGGGTTTGTATAACCAAGCTCGAGCGCGATGTTCTGAATCAGTCCAGGCGTGTCGACGTAAATGCCGTATGGCGCGCTATCGCCTACTACCCATCCCGTCCACGACCCTGGCTCTAATTGCCACTGCAGCTGGCGCAAGACCCGCGATATACCGAGTGCATACTCGGGAAGGACGCGATCGTAAGCTTTGCCCGCCCGCCGCTTGCCCCGCTCTTCCGCCAACGCCGTAGTTAAGCGCTCAACTGTGGCAGCGGCCTTTGGCAGCTCGCTAAGGCTAGAGGTCGCAGCATCAGCCCCCACCACAGTGGCTTGCTGCGTTGTGGCAATCAACATGTCCGAGCGGACGTCGGCGACCATTTCCGCCCAGCTTGCGTTGCGTCCCCAAAAGAACATCTCAAGACGTGTTGCATCTGCATAATCGAAGTTGTTCAGATACGGGGGACTGGTTAGAGCGACTGAGCCCTTGGGCTCGCCCTCGCGGCGTAGCCACGTCTTTGCATCACCCGAGTCGCCCTGAAGAATCTCCGCCACTGGATCCGACGTCCGAGCTCGCAGGTCGTCGGCCATCCAGCCAAGTCGGACTCGGTAGCGTGCCGCGACGTCCGTATGCGGAGGATTCCGTGCAAGGCCCGGCCGCAGGTATGGCCATCCGACCTTGACGTTGGCGACATCGCGCAGCGTGGCAAGAAGCGCCCACTTCAGGTACGGCACTTCCGCGGAGGAACCTGCTTGAATGCCGTCTCGAAGACCAGTCAATGCTGCCAGAACGTCTGGTGAGAAGCATCGACGGACAAGCTCATGCTCCGCATCGATGGTCTCGACGGGCACAGCACTCGCAAGAAGCTCCTCGCCAGCCTGCACGATGGCGTCTACATCGGGACTAGGGGCGAGCTTGAGTCGAGCAAGCTCAGCGATTTCAGGATGCGCCTCTGCGCCGACAAACGCCCAATCGAAGCACGCTGCGCGCGTACCCACTGTTCCAGCGCCGCAGAAAGGGTCAACGACAGGTCCCTCATGGGGATTCCGATCATGGTCAAAGAGGCGAGCCAAAGCGTCTTGGGACAGACCCGCCGGGTACCTGAACCAGCGGTCGAAGGCGGCCTTCGTGCTGGTACCGTTCCACACCCCAACGCCTGCGGCGGGTACTTCTAGGGCTGAGGTCACCTCGGGGACTCTACGCCGCACCGCGGTGGTCCCACCGCCACCGCGGTGCGGACTCGGCCTGCGTGTCGGTACCGTCACGACATGGACCAGGACGCCCGCAAGGTGGTCGAACTGCTGACAGGCTTGGCAGAGGTCAGCAGCCGAGAAGGAAGCAGTGACGGACTGGCGGAGCTCTTGACCGCTTTGGCGGAGCACGACTTCGACGTCCCGTCGGCTATCGCTGGGATCCGTCATGAGCATTGAGGTCCGGATACAAGCGGCCCCAACTGGCGGATTGCGACTGATTGACCACATTCCTGGCATCCGTCCCTGTCGCCTGGAGGGCCGAAATGGGATCGGAAAGTCAGCCGCCATCAACTTGCTGCGCCTTGTCGCAGGAGGTCAACCTTATGCCGACGACGCAGCGGCATGGGCCTCCCTTCGTGACCACTTGAAGGACGCTGAAATCGAGTTCACGGGGCTCTCCCGCGCTAAAATTGCGCGGATCCGCCTGACTCCTGCCGAGTGGCCGGAGCTACCGAGCTCTCGTGTCGGTGATGCGCTGGGCGTCTTAGATGTTGACGGCGAAATTAGGCCGGCATCGGAGCTATCTGGCTTGATCGAGATACATCACATGGCCGGTACCGAGCGGTTAGTGGACACCCTCACCAGCCGAGTTGGCGGCTATGCGAATGCGCTTACCGTCATCAGAGCGCGCCTGGAAGCGATGGCAGAGATTCGCGCAGAACTCGGGGATCTAGCGGACGAATTAGCGTTTCTGGCCCCGGACCAAGCCGAGGCGGATCGTCGCGCGAGCGACGAAAGCGCCAGACTGCGGGACGAAGCTCGCGCTGATACCAGTGCGTTGAGCCGGCGGCTTGCAGACGTGCAACGCGCGGCTGGTCTACAAGCGTTGCTGCAGGACGCTGACTTCCAGCAGCGCTCGGCTGAGCTATCTGCTGCAATCTCCGCAAATGCTCAGGCACGAGCTCGCGCGGCCCAGCTTGATGTCGTCGTTGAGGCAGCCATCGAGAAGTTGGACGCTGGCACCAAAGGTCAGCGACTGATTGCCGCCGCCGAAAGGAGGCTCAACAGCCTGCTTCGAAAGCGCAACACTCGTCTTGCCCGCTTAAACGACCTTCGCGAACGATGGGATGTCTTGCCATCGGATCCCGCGGAGGGCCTAACTGCGGAAGTCGTTGCTGAGGTCTCCTCCTCAGCCGAAGCTGCTACGCAAGCGCAACGAGATGCACAACGACGCCTTCAACAGAGCCGCATGACGGACTCGCAGCGACAGCTGCACAGTGAGTTGCTCTTGATCCTTGATGACGCGATTCGAAGTGGTCTCCAAGATTTCGCGATTCTGCACCTGCCTGATCGGGACGTTACGGTGGGTCAACTCGCCGCTGGCATCGTCGCGCCGACCTCCCCCGATCAAGTCGCGTCAGAAGAAGTTGCGGCAGCTGAACAGCGCGCCACGGAGCTGAGCGAGGCAGTGCAACTGTTGCAGGAGCAGCTGGCCTTCGGTGGCGAAGTCGCCGACGTGCGCAAGCAGTTGGCTGAACTTCGCGCTAGCACGCCAGATCAGGATGAGTTGCAAGCCGGTGTCTCAACTGCTCGTGACCAACGCGACGCCGCTGCGCAAGAAGCCTTGCTCCTGACGCAGCGAATCGGTCGCCTCCAGTCCGAGGGAGTCACAGAGGAGGGGGCTGCTGCAGCAGCCCGTGATCTCGCGACGATCCTTCGTGACGAATCGATTGGCGAGGCAGACCTGCAGTCGAGACTCGCAGAAGTATCTGTGGAGGTTCAGCAGGCGAGTGCCCGCTTCCAACGGGCGCAGACCTCCCTGGCCGAGATAGAGGAGCGGCAGACCCGCCGTGCTATCAACCGACGGTCCTTCGAGTTGCGAGCTTCTAGCGACATCAGTCTCAAATGGCTCACGGCCCCCGACCTCGGCTCACCGACGCTTGAATCGAACCCCGAGGCCTGGTGGCGAATGGCGAGCCACCGAGCGCAAGCGTTTTCGCAACGGTTGGATGCCCTAGTCACCGCGGTTGCGGGCCTTGAGTACGCGGCGCAATCTAAAAACCGAAGCGCGTACAGGGACGCCATAGACGCGATGGTGGAGCGCGACGCGCTGGCAGACTTTGCGGATGCGGCTATCAGGGAAGCTCTCTTCGAGGGCGGTACGCCAGTAGCGGTGGACCTGCAGCGAGGCACAATAACCTGGGACACGCCCACTGGTTCGCGTCGCGAGAAACCGCTGTCAACCTTCTCGTCCGGCGAGCAGGCGCTCGGATTCATCCGTGCACGTCTTCGTCAACTAGCGGACTCGGCAGTAGGCGACCGGATCGTCTTCCTCGATGAGTTCGGTGCCTTCTTAGCGGCGGACCGGCGTCATCCGTTAGCGGAACTGTTGCGGGGCGACGAACTGTCGAACTTGTCCGACCAGGTCGTGATTGTGCTCCCGCTTCAGGTCGACTACAGGGCCCAACTTGGCGAGGTCACGGGAGCGCTCAAGACGACCTACGAGCGTCGGGCAGACAGCGTTGACCGCCATGGCTACTTCACGGAAGTGTTCGACGCATGAGTGCCAGCACCCTCTTTGGAGCGCCGTTGGGCTTCACTGCGGCGAGCTTGACTGAGTGGATAGAAGCGCTTGAGGGGCGCTGGTCCGATTTCGCGGAGGGCGCTCGCCCTGGCGATCTTCATCGTGACCTCGCGATGCTCCGTTCAGTGTTCGGTCATGGAGCTGCCGGCAACCGACTCCGCACAACCTTCGGCAAGCTCACCGAAGCCACGGCTACATTGGAGCTCCCGTCCGAAGTTGTGCTGACTTCAGACGAACTGGAATTGATCACGCCAGAAGGACGAATACTGCTGGATGTCCTTTATCGACTGCGTAGTCAAGAAGACTACGTAATCGATGTGGAGACCCGTGTGCGCTCACTTGGTCTTGCCGTCGAGACGCGTGCCAGTTGGTACGAGATGTGGGCCTCTAAGCAACTCGCTGGTTCGCTGAGCCTGTCTCCTATAGCAGCAGCACTGCTGGTCCTGATAAATGGCTCGATAGCACCCGCGGACGGTTTCTATCTGCCGGATGAGGATGTGGTTTCACCTGACTATGAGGCGACGGTGCTAGAGCTGATTGGAAACTTCAGTGAGGCGCTGGGTGGAACCCGACCGACCTCCGGCGCATTGCGCAACCACTGGGTATTCACCCAAGCCACTCGAGTGCTCTCCCGAGACCTGCATCGTCTACCAACTCAGCAGGGCGCGCGCGTGCAGGTACGTGAGGGCCGAGAGATTCATCTTCTCGCGGACATACAGCATCGCCTTGCTCGCTACCCGCGTTCAAACCTGCAAAGCGCTCTGCTGCAACTGGTTGATCAGTATGGGCGTTATAGGGGGCTTTTCGCCTCTGTTGGCGGCTCGCATGAGCGCTCTTCGCACACTCGTTGGATTGTCGACTCCCTCATGAAGACCGAGACAGCGTAGTGGACTACTGGCCGACGTTAAGGTTGCTTACCCACCTCCTCGAGGAACACCAGGCGAGGTCGGACGAACCACATCGCGTCGCGTGCATGCATCACAACGTCGATGCCGACGTTCCGCTGCTGAAGGCCGGGATTGAACGATACGGTGGTCAGCTATACAACCTATCGGCCGAGGACGCTGAATGGAGCGATCCGCCTGGCCCCGTTGACGCTCAGCGGGCCGCGATAGTTGCTGGGGTACTGACGGGTGTGGCTAATGCGCTGCCAGGAACTGTCGAAATCTCAGAGCGGCGCTCACGAGTGGTGGCAGGCATAAAAGGCTTGCCCGACGCTGCCAGTACTTCGAGATCGCTGCGGACGATCCTCCGCGCTGCGGCGGTCGTGTCCAGCGATGCGTTAGCTCGGTCCGAGATAACCATCCTTGTGGCTGGGATGGAGGACGCAGACTCAGGGCGAAGCGAGTTGCTATGGCGCTTACTCACAGTCGATCCGAGCGTCCTGTCCCTCACTGGGAAGCGCACGATAGTTGGCCTACTCAGTGGGCGCTTCGACCCGGCTGTCGACTTGCGCAGGCAGCCGCGCATCGACTACATCGCTCGGGACGACAGGATTCTCAAGCGAACTCAATGGCCGACCAGTGGGGCCCTTAGAACTATTGAGGCCCACGAGGGTCCGGTAGTGCTCTTCCTAGGCGCTGGTGCGTCGGCGGGCGCGCGGATCAGTTTGGGAGACGTCTATCGCGACGTTGCGCTTCGCGAGCTCCTCGGCGGAGATGTCGACGACGAACTCTTGGCCGACCGATTCTTCGAGTACCTCCACGGGATGGACAGGTTCATCGGTGACGAGCGCCAGAACCGTAGTGCCTTCTTGCGGACCCTCACGCTAGAACGGGTGTTGCGCGAAACATTCCATGAGCTTGGGGATCGCCCCAGAGCTCAGACGCAAATCGTTCGCACGATCTCGGATGAATGCGAACGAGCTTTGAGCTTCAGGAGCGAGGGTCACGAAGCTATCCACGATCTCATTAGAGCGAAGAAAAGGCCGATCGTATTCATGACGGTTAACTTCGACCGTCTCATAGAAAATGGCGTCGAGAATGTTACTCAAGTCCTCCGAAGGCCAGAAGAGTTTGCAGCTGCACGCGAAAGCGTTGAAGCGTACGTCGCTGGCGACTTGGATCAGCCAGTCCCGATCTTCAAACTGCATGGTTCGATTGAGGAACCCGACTCCATGGTGGCCAGTATCGATACAACTGCTGCCGGTCTCCATGATGACGTGCGGAGTGCGCTAAACGTGGTCGTTAAGGACGGTCACGTGCCATGGGTCTGGATCGGGTGCAGTATGCGTGACCGAGACATGAATGCGTGGCTCAGTGGAATCGGCAATGACAACTTGGACGAGTGGTGGGTCGATCCGTTTCCCGGCAGGTCGCTCGATGCTTTCTTCTCGGAGCATCGACAGGCCGCCTGGGATCAGACGTCACGAACTCTGCAGTCGCGTCTCATCGTTGATAGCTCGGACAACTTCTTGCAGCGCCTGAATGGGCGCCTGCGATAGACGGCAACGAGGCTGTTCTCATAGTGCGGTCAACCACACAAACGCTCGGCGGGTCGACCTATCGACGACCGGGGCGCGTAGGCCGTAAGTGTCGGCATATCGGGGTCATTACGAACGCCGCAGTCGCAGCCCACGCCAGGGTACTGGCGTCCGCGGGTCTCGCAATTGCTAACGGTGGCGCACTTTATATCCGAGCCGGACGGCATCTTGGGATGGCGACCTACCTTAGGTTGAACTCCACGCCCCCGGGTGTTTATTCAACTCTCGCCAAGTCCTCCTTGCGTGGGTCCGGTTGGTAAGTTTGCCGCTGACGTCTTAGCCGCTTCAGTGCCCGAATCGACCTGAGGAATGCGTGATGTCCGGACCGGCCACTAACCGATACCAAATCTTGTCTGAGATCGGGCGAGGGGGATTCGCAGTCGTATCTTTGGCTCAACCTTTGGTGGGTGGCGGACAGGTTGCCTTAAAGCGGCCGCTGCCCGTCTTTCTGGCTGAAGAGCGAATGCGGCGTGAGATCGACGTGCAGCGGGAGTTTGCTGGTCCACACGTCATGCCGGTTCTCGACGCGGATATCGACGAGCCGTGGTTCGCCATGCCGGTGGCCGAAGGTAACCTGTTCCACCTCTGGCGCGGAGGACACCTAGGCAACGATCCTGAAACCCTTGCAGTGGAGGTCGTAGCAGCGCTGGCGGACGGTCTTCGAGACGCTCATGAAGATGGACTTGTTCACCGTGACGTGACGCCCGCGAACGTCTTGGCCTTGGTTGACCCCGCTATGCCCTCGGGTCGGCGGTGGGTAGTTGCGGACTTTGGCCTCGTGCGGCGACCGATCGGCGAGACGACGCAGCACCTCACATCGACTGGCACTGGCCTCGGTACTCCTGGCTATGCCGCGCCCGAGACCTGGGATGACGCTCACCAGGTCGATCGTCGTGCTGACGTCTACAGCGCCGGTCGGCTGCTTGCCTGGCTCCTCACGGACAGGCGCCCCCTTCCTTTCGTGCCGCTCCTTCCCAGTGGTCGACTACGCGGCCTGATCGCGAGCGCCACAGACAACGATGCGGCCGCTCGCCCCGCGACTCTTGACGCCCTAGGTCAGCGACTTGAGCGGTTGATTGCGGCCCCGGCAGCGTCGCCGCGAGCCACGTTGAGGGACTTGCTCGGCCAGCATCGAGTCGACCTAGAGCAGGTCCGAGAAGTTGTGCGGGGCAACCTGACGAACGAGCGGCTGCTACTCGACGACTTGGCTCCCATGGAGCGCGGCCTGGTCGCTCGATGGACCGCTGACGCTCCCAGCGAGGCGGCTCGCGTGGCAGTCACGATGTGTCGCACGCTGCGGGACGCGGACTGGGGGAATCGAAACTTCGACTACGCGAACGTTCCACTTGGCTGGGCGTTCGCAGTCCTTCGCGAGCTCATCGATCAGGACGAGTTGGATGACGCTGAGGATGTTGGAGCAGCCTTCTTCGAGGCGGAACAGCAGTGGGACAGGTGGCCGCAACTCAACGCCACCGTCGATTGGCTTCGTCGGCTCGACGACACGGCTGGCGCTGTAATCGCCCGTGCAATTATCCGGGCGGGTGGGGAGCGCTATTACCAGGGGGCCATGGAGCATCGTTCGATGCGAAGCACCGCACTAAGCGCGCTCCTGGAGGATTGACCAGCATCGTTCAGTGACCGGCAGTGCATCGCCGACATGGAAGTGTGACGCCAGCAGCCACCCCCGCAGCGATTAGCCAGACGTACATGCTTCGGGTCACAGGGCGGTGCGGGTGCGCGGTCGGAAGACCCAGGCGAGTGCCAAGGCGTTCCAAGTACCGACTGGCCAGGGCCTTTCTGAAGTGGCTCGCCACCCACGAGCCTGGTGACCTCGTCGCGGACGAGCGGGCAGGGATCGAGGCCCTGTTCGCTGCCGCAAGCAAGGCGCTTGAATAGCCTCAAGCAGCAGTCGAGCCTCTGTCCGGACCGAACCGAGATCGACGCATGAATGTGGACCCGCCTGCGATGGGTAGGCGCTGACCTCACCGAGGCAACGTCTGGGCGTGAGAACTGGACGTCGAGCACTCGGGCCCTCACCAGACCTCGAAGCCGGCTTGGCGGGGGCTGGGGGCGCGACCGAGACGGTCTGTATCCAGCGGCCCAGCGGGGGTTCGGCCATCTTCTTTCAGCGCTCATCGTGCCTGGCTGTCCAGCATTCGGAGTACGACGGCGGGAAGCTGGGTCCACTCTGCTTCCTCGTTGAGGAACAGTCAGGTCGGTGCAGTGCTGGAGTCGACGCCCGCTGGTAGCCCATACCGTGTCTGACACCAGGCGACGGCAGGCAAAATGTGTGGCGGTCTGGGGAACCGGTCCCTGTCGGGGGACGATCGAGCGCTGGCCCTGACACCAGACTGGACGCTGTAAAAGCGCAACGTCGTGGTCGCCAGCGCCCAGGAAGGCGCCCGCTACGGCGCCAACGCCGACGTGCCGGCCTCCGCGGGCGCCGACCGGACGCTGCAGGTCGTCGGCCGGGCGACGTCGCCGGCGACCGCGGCCGGGCTGGCCTGCGAGTCGGAGCTGGAGGTCGACCCGACCGGGTTGTCGCTGGTGGTCGTGCGCTGCAGCGGTCAGGTGCCCAGCCTCTTCGCCGCGCTCGGTGACCTGCTGCCGTTGTCGGCGACCGGGCGGGCCGTGGAGGAGGCGCCGTGAGGTGGCTGCGCGCGCGGCTCGGGCCGGACGCCGAGCAGGGGTCGGCCATCGTCGAGTTCGTGTTCATCGCGCTGGTCGTGTTCCTGCCGCTGGTCTACGTGGTGGCCGGCTTCTCGTCGGTGCAGCGCGTGGTGTTCGCGGCCAACGCGGCGGCGCGGGAGGCCGGGCGCGCGCTGGCCACCGCACCGGACCTGGCGACCGGTCAGGCGCGGGCCGAGGCGGCGGTGCGGGTGGCGGTGGAGGACCAGTCGGTGGAGGCCGCCGACGTCGTCCTGGCGTACGCCCCGGTGGGGCAGGGGTGCGCGGAGGCGGGCGGCTACACGCCGTCGCTGGCGCCGGGGGAGGAGTTCTCGGTGTGCGTGACGGTGACCGTGCGGGTGCCGCTGCTGCCGGAGTTCGTCGACGCCAACACCGCCACCGGCCAGTTCGTCGTCGAGCGCGACCGGTACGTCGACGGCTGAGCTCGCCCCAGTCGGGGTTGCCTGGCCGGGGAGGGCCCGGTGACTGCGCGGCGGTGGTGTCGTACGTGCCCCGGTGACGTCCTCGACCTGCTCGAGACGTGGGTGAGCTCGTCCGTCGCCGCGCGCTGGACCTGACACCGACCGGGAGTCGTCCGGCAAGCCGTCGACGCAGTGGGGGTCGCGGCGGCGCACCCCCGCGACCGCAGCCGACGGACACCGCCATGCCAGACCATTCAGGAGACGACCTCGGCGACCCGGCGCAGGGCGACGAGAAAAGGGCGGTCGGCGCCCCCAGTGCGGCCCGTGGAGTCGGCGATGCCGCTGACCGGTTTCCTCGAGTGCGTTCTTGCCGCACGTGCCGAACTCCTCACAGCAGTGGATCGGCGTCGACGGATGAGCCCTGTCGAGAGGTCGGCCGACCGACGCATTGCTCACAACCAATCACGCACAGTGAGGTGGTCGTCAGCATGATGGAGGTAGTGGTGCCGATCGGCCAGGCCCTTCGTTGCGCCAATGGGGTGACCTACGCGTTCGAGTCATCACGCTTCGTGGCGGCTCGCTGATCGCTCCACCGGTCAAACCTGATCGCGTCGACTTTTCTCTGCCATTTCCCGGACGTCCCCGTCAGCCTCCTCCGGGCGGCTCTCGCTGCCGCGTGGCTCAACGGGGAGCCATTCCAGTGCGGATCTCCCTCTCGTCGGGCACCGATGTCCGAACGGAGAGCGGCCCGCATTCTCGGCTCTCCAGATCACGGGGTACACGCATGGGTCCGGCACGGGGAAATGTCGCGCGACACGTCAGCAGTGGCCAGGCATGAGCGCCAGAGAGCGCGCCGTCTGGATCGTGTCCGTCGCCTTCGGGGCCGGGTCGTTGGCGCTCTTCACCCACTTCTGGTTCTCCGAGGCACGGCTCCCTGCCGAGGAGACCGGGCGGGTGTCCTGGATCGGGTTGGGCACGTTCGCCCTGCTGACGGTGGTCGTCTGGCACCGGATCCTCATGGACGGCCTCAACCACGTGCTGAGCCGCCGGCTGCCCCGGTACCGGGCTCCGCAGCCTCCTGCCCCGGGCCTGAAGGTCGCCTTCATCACGACCTTCGTGCCCAGCAGTGAGCCGCTGTCGATGCTGCGCGAGACGCTGGTCGCGATCCTGGCCGTGGACTACGCGCACGACACCTGGGTCCTGGACGAGGGAGACGACCCCGCCGCCCGGGCCCTGTGCGACGAGCTCGGCGTCAAGCACTTCTCCCGCAAGGGCATCGCGACCTACAACCAGCCGCACGGCCGGTTCGCGGCCCGGACCAAGGGGGGCAACCACAACGCGTGGTACGACGCCCACGGCAGCGAGTACGAGTTCGTCGCCCAGATCGACACCGACTTCATCCCCACCCGGGACTTCCTCGCCGCCACCCTGGGCTACTTCGCCGATGAGCGGACCGCCTGGGTCATCACCCCGCAGATCTACGGCAACACCGCCGCGTCCGTCGTCGCCCGAGGCGCCGCCCAGCAGCAGTTCACGTTCTACGGACCGATCCTGCGTGCCATGGACGCCCGCGGGATGGCCATGATGCTGGGCGCCAACCACGTCGTCCGGGTCGCGGCCCTGGAGTCGGTCGGCTTCTACGAGGGCCACATCACCGAGGACCTGGCCACCGGCATCAAGCTGCACGCCGCGGGCTGGCGCAGCCACTACGTGCCTCGGGCGCTCGCCGTCGGCGAGGGGCCCACGACGTGGCTGGCCTACTTCAACCAGCAGGCCCGGTGGGCCTACGGCTGCTTCGCACTGCTGTTCCAGGTCACCCCACGGAGTCTGCGCGGACTGGGCTGGCGCCGAGGCGCCTTCTACGTCTGGCTGCAGATGAACTACTTCAGTGGTCTGGCCTTCGCGCTGGGCACCGTGCTCATCGCCCTCTACTTCTTCACCGGCCTCACGCCGGCCACCCTTCCGCTGGCCCCGCTGATCGCGGCCTACCTGCCGTACCTGGCCTGGCGGCAGGTCCACCACCTGTGGATGCAGCGGTTCCATGTCCGCCCCGGCGAGGAGAGCGGCCTGCTGCTGCCCGG
Source organism: Modestobacter sp. SSW1-42 (assembly GCF_046635825.1). Lineage (NCBI taxonomy): Bacteria > Bacillati > Actinomycetota > Actinomycetes > Geodermatophilales > Geodermatophilaceae > Modestobacter > Modestobacter sp. SSW1-42. The sequence goes on from NZ_JBISCA010000001.1 coordinate 218,083, forward strand.
CCGCCTGGTGGGCACCATCGTCCAGCCCATCTACGCCCTGGCGCTGGTGTACGTGCTGGTGGGGAAGCGGCTGGTGTTCAAGGTCACCCCCAAGGGCGGCGGCGACGAGGCCGCCCTCACGCCCATGGCCGTCTTCCGCACACACCTGGCGGTCGCAGTCGTCATGGCGGCGAGCCTGGTCTCCGGTGCCGCGCTGGGGTACACAGGCTGGCCGATGGTCTTCTGGGGCACCGCGACGATCATCGCCATGCTCGCCATCCCGGCCGCGGACCTGCCGCAGCGGGCCGTGTTGCTCGTCGCCGACGCCCGCAGGGCACTGGCCGCCGTGCCGCGACCGGGCGCCCGTGCCCTCCCTGCTGCCGCGGTCATGCCGTCCCCGCTGGAGGCCGCTGGGCTCTCGGCTCTGGCCCCGGGCCCGGCGCGTGGGGGAGCGCGTGGACGTCACCGCGACTCGGTCGGTCGGCTGACCGACCGGCGGGTCATGCTGGGGCGTACACGCGCACCCAGTCCACGAGCATCGGTGCTCGCCGGGGAGTCGTCGCATCGGGCGGGCCCGGAAGTCGCCCCCCTACTGCCACGTTGAGCAGCAGGTACTGCGGTGCGGTGAACGGCCACGTGCCGCCCTCGGGGACGTCGGCCGGGGTGAGCGTTCCGGTGGTGCGGTCGTCGATGCCGAAGGTGATGCCCTCGGCGGTCCACTCCGCGCTGTAGGTGTGGAAGCCCGCGGAGAGCGGGCGGTCCACCGGCGTGCTCGTCGTCTCGTACCAGTGGCCGCCGTCCCCCCGAGGGCCGTGCAGCGTCTGCAGGGCGGTCCTCGCGTCCCCGATCGACTCGATGACGTCGATCTCCCCGGACCGCGGCCACCCGACGTCCTGGATGTTCCGCCCGAGCGTCCAGGCTGCCGGCCAGATGCCTGCGCCGGAGGGCACGTGCGCGCGCACCTCCACCCGGCCGAACTGGAAGGTGCGCTTGCCGAAGGTCGTGATGCGCGCCGAGGTCCACCGGGTCTGCGCGCCCTCGCCCTGAGCGCGGGCGGTGATGACGAGGTTGCCCGCACCGTCCAGTCCCACGTTCGCCGGCTCGCTGGTGTAGGTCTGCAGTTCCTCGTTGCCCCAGCCGCCACCGCCGGTCTCCGGGCTCCAGGACGCTGCGTCCGGGAAGGAGCCGGCGGGACCGTCGAAGTCGTCCTCCCACACCAGGGCCCGTCCCGAGTCCTCAGGGGTGACGCCGCACCCGGCCGAGGCGCTCAACGCCAGAGCCGAGATGAGGGCCGAACAGACCAGGGAGCGGGCAGCCACACCCGCGAGCGTCCCACGACCGGCTCGCTCACCGGACGTCTCCGCCTGCGACGCCCGGACGGATCGCCGGGCGGACCGCCGCGGGTGCCGACCCGGCGGCTGCGGATCGGCAGGGAGCAGTCAGGCGCGCAAGGCGTCAGTGGGGACCGACCACGACGCCGCGGCCTCCTGCACCGCCAGCGCTGTCAGCCACGGTGTGACGACGGCGTCCAGGTCGACGCCGGTGACGGTGGCGAGATCGTCGATGAGCGCGCCGACCAGCCCGCGGGCAGCCTGGAACACCACGGCGGCGTCCAGCTTCCCGATCCCCTCCACCTGGATGCGGCCGCCGCGGCACGGCCGCACCGTCGGCTCCGCACCCCAGCCGCGGTCGGCCGCAGCGCTGGAGAGGAGCGAGATGGCAGCCTGCAGCTGGACGGCGGGCAGTTCGCCGGCACCGGTCGATCCCATGGTGACCCTCACTCCGTCGGTCGTCCCCGCAGCGGCCCGGTCGACCCGCTCCCGTCCCTATCGGCAGGTCGTCGGCCCGTCGACGGGAGTGGCCGCCGATGACCCGCGGGGGTGATGGAGTCCACGAGTCGTGCGGCGCACGATCGGTGGGAGGCGACGGGCGGCGGACGATCCCGCCACCGGCCAGTTCGTCGAGCGCGACCGGTACGTGGACGGCTGAGGGGCGGCCCCGGATGTCCCCCGGGGCCGCCCCTGCTGTCCGACTGCGTCAGAAGGTGACGCAGCGGAGGTAGGCCAGGCCCTCCCGTGCGGCCTGGAACGGGTCGAAGGTCGGGTCGCCGAAGCGCGGGTCGTGCTCGACGACGTAGTACTTGATGCCCGTGCCGGCGGCGAAGATCGAGGGGAAGTCGATGTCGCCGCGGCCGACGATCTCGATCCGCCGGTCCAGGTCCTCGTTGAGGTCCTTGACGTGGAACAGCTGGATCCGCTTGCCGTACTGCTCGACCACGTCGGCCGGGTCCAGGCCGGCGAAGGAGACCCAGTAGACGTCGAGCTGGGAGACCAGGTTCTTCGGCGACGTGTTCTGCATCAGGATGTCGAAGGCGGTCTGCCCGTCGAAGGTGGTCGTGAACTCGAAGTCGTGGTTGTGCACGAACAGCGTCTGGCCGGCCTGGCGCGCCTGCGCACCGACGGCGTCCAGGTACTGCGCGTAGGCGACCCAGTCGGCCTCGGTCTCCAGCTGACCGACCCAGGGGGCGCCGGCCGAGCTGCCCGAGCCGAAGTACTTGATGCCCAGGGTGCGGTTGTCGGCCAGGATCTGGTCGATGTCGGCGGGGGTCACCTGCGAGCCGACGTCCACGTGCCGAGCCGAGGCCTTGAGGCCGTACCGGTCGAGCAGGTCGGCGTACTGCTGGGCGGTCCAGCCGCTGAGCGTGTACGGCTCGACGTTGCGGTAGCCCGTCTCGGCCAGCCGGCGCAGCACCTCCTCGTGCCGGGCCTGCTCACCGGCGCCGCCGCCGATGTAGCCGGCGAACGTGTAGAGCTGGATCGAGGTCTTGCTCAGCGGGACCCCACGGCCGGCGCACTCGGCGCCACCGGAGCCCTTCGCCTGTGGTGGAGCGGCGCTCGCCGGGCCGGCGAGGCCGATGAACAGCAGAGCGGACAGGACGGCGACGAGCACGGCCCGCAGGCTGGCAGTCGACTTCATGGATCCCCCTCGGTCGTCACATGGGCGCGCAGCATCGCCGCAGGTCGGTCGCCCGCTGCGTCACGGTGCGACCTCGTGCGTTGACCCTGTGCTGTGCGTCACACCGTAGCGACACTTACGACCAACGCAAAGCAGAAGTTGAGCAGGCCTGGGCGGAAGGCGCGGTGCACAGGGCAGACCGGTGATCGTCATGCGGATGTCACAGGGAGTGCCTAGCGTCCGCCGCATGAAGCGCTCCCTGGTCGCCACGACCGTCGTCCTCGCCGGGATCCTGCCGGTCGTCGCGGCCACGCCCGCGTTCGCCGCCCCCGCCTACGCCCCGGGCAGCACCTCGGGCGGTGACCCCTACTTCCCGGCGTCGGGCAACGGCGGCTACGACGTCCAGAACTACCGGCTGGACCTGGCGTACGACCCGGCCACCGGGCGGCTCGACGGCACCGCCGCGCTGGTCCTGCAGGCCACCTCCGACCTCAGCAGCCTCAGCCTCGACCTGCGCGGGCTCACCGTCAGCAAGGTCGTCGTCGACGGGCGCACCGTGCCGTTCAGCCAGGAGCCCGGCGTCGACGGCCGCGGCGGCGAGCTCGTCGTCCCGGTGAAGGCGATCAGGCACACGACGCACCAGGTCGCGGTCACCTACGGCGGCGTCCCCGGGCGGCCCACCGACGTCAGCGGCGAGCTGTACGGCTGGGTGAGCACCCCCGACGGCGCGATCGTGGTCAACGAGCCCGAGGGCGCCGGCACCTGGTTCCCGGTCAACGACGTCCCCAGCGACAAGGCCACCTACGACTTCGTCATCACCGTGCCCGCCGGCAAGACCGCCGTCGCCAACGGCGACCCCGTGGGCAGGCCGACCACCGCCAACGGCAGGACCACCTGGCGCTGGCACAACCGCGAGCCCATGGCCAGCTACCTCGCCACCGCCTCGATCGGCGACTACGAGCTGACCACCCAGCTCGGCGTGCACGGCCAGCCGATCTACGACTTCATCGACCGCGACATCACCGGCCGGGCGCGGACGACGACCACGGCGGCGCTGGCGAAGGAGCCGGCGATGCTGGCGTTCCTGGAGACCGTCTACGGGCCCTACCCGTTCACGTCGTTCGGCTCGATCGTCGACGACGACAGCGTCGGCTACGCCCTCGAGACGCAGACCAAGCCGGTCTACTCGCGCCAGGCCAGCGAGTCGACGGTGCTGCACGAGCTCGCCCACCAGTGGGTCGGCAACTCCGTCACCCCCGAGCAGTGGGACGACATCTGGCTCAACGAGGGCTTCGCCGTCTACAGCGAGTGGCTGTGGAACGAGCACAACGGCCGGGCCACCCTGCAGCAGCAGTTCGACGACGTCCTGGCCGTCCCGGCGGACGACGAGTTCTGGACCGTCCTGCCCGCCGATCCGGGGGCCGCCGACCTGTTCGCCGGTGCCACCTACGACCGCGGCGCGGCCACCCTGTTCGCGCTGCGCACGCAGATCGGGGAGAAGGCGTTCGCGACCCTGCTGCGCCGGTGGACCACCGAGCACCGCTTCGGCACGGTGACCACCGCCGACTTCGTCGCGCTCGCCGAGCAGGTCAGCGGCAAGCAGCTCGACGGCTTCTTCGCCACCTGGCTCTACACACCGGCGAAGCCGGCCGTCTGACCGCCACCGGCCGTCGGTCCCGCCCGTCGGGACCGGCGGCCGACCGGGGGAGCACGGGACCGGGCACGCCGGCTCAGTGCGGGTAGCCGTCCCCGCCGGCCAGCGCGGTCAGCGCGACGAGGGCCACGAACACCAGGACGCTGCTGGCGAGCGCGATGCTCCACAGCAGCCAGCTGCGGTCCTCCAGCAGCCGCCGGCCGCGCGGCTGCGCGGGCGGGGTGGTCCGTGAGGCGGTGGCCCCGGTCCCGGTCGACCGGCCGGCGACGGCGGGACGCTGTTCGGTCTGCACGCTCATGGCGACTCCTCCACCCCGTCGGCCGCGACGGCCGACGACCTCGGCGCCGGGACCGGCGCCACCTCCGACGCTAGGGACGGCGGCGGGGCCGCACAGCGGGTCCGAGATCCCTCGTCGCGGGACCGAGGACCTGCTGGTCAGGGGGCGGAGGACCCGGTCACTGCACGGTGTCGCGGTTCTGCACGTGCTCGCTGAGCTGGGGCGCCCCGTCGGCCGGGCACGGACCCGCGGTGGCCGAGCTGGTGCGGGCCCAGCAGAGCCGGCACAGGTGGACGGGGTCCTGCGGCAGCAGCGGGTGCCCGCCCAGCGGCCGCACCTCCACCCACCCGACGGCGGCCGGGGCGTCGGCCACCTCCGCGCACTGGTCGCAGCGGTACTGCACGTTCATCGGTCTGCCCTCCCGAGCCGAGGAACGTCGTCGGTCCTCGTCGCCAGCGTCCTCCGGGACCGGCGCCGGTGCAGCCTCAGGCCAGCGGCAGCAGCTCGGCCAGCTCGGCGTCGAACCACGCGGCGTCCAGGTCCTCGACCTCCCGCAGCTCCAGCTCGGCCAGCAGGGCGTGGGCGCTCTCGATGTCCATGCCCCGAGCCTGCGGGCCCGTCCTGGAGCCGCGCTCCAGAGATCCGCACGATCTCCGCAAGAACCGTGGGCCTCGTGGCCTCTCACCCTTTACGGTTCCTCTTAGCACGCGGAGGTGCAGCAGTGGCCGGCGATGCCGATGAGTCCTGGACGCGGACGAGCCGGCCCGGCCGCCCGAGGACTTCCAGCAGAGGGGGTGCACGTGCCACGAGGGACCGATCGGCTGCCGCTGCCCCACGACCTCGGCCAGGGCCAGGAGGTCGACCGCGCGCACGCGGACCTGGTGGCCGGCGTCCTGGACGCGCTGCCGTCACCGACCGTGCTCATCGACGCCGACGGCACGATGCTGCTGGTCAACTCCGCCTGGCGGGCCGCCGGCGATCTGCTGGCCGACGGGCGCCTGCGGGTCGGGGTCGGGGGCAACTACTTCGAGGTCATCCGCAGCCTCGCCGACGACGAGGTCAACCGCGCCCGCATCGACGAGCTGCGCGACCTGGCCGCCGGCACGCGCTCGCTGGTCGCGGTCGACTACGCGCTGACCACGGTCGCCGGGGTGCGCTGGTACCACCTGCAGGCCTCCCGGGCCGACCAGTCCGGCCGGGTCGTCGTCACCCACACCGACATCACCTCCCGGGTCGCCGCCGAGCAGGCCTCGGACCGGCGGGCCCGGCACGACCACCTCACCGACCTGCCCAACCGCGCCCACCTGCACGAGCTGATCGACGCCGAGCTGCGCCGTCCCGGCCGCGGACCGGTGAGCGTGCTGTTCCTGGACGCCGACGGCTTCAAGGACGTCAACGACACCCTCGGCCACGAGGTCGGCGACCACCTGCTGCGCGAGCTGGCCGCCCGGCTGAGCGGCAGCACCCGCACCCTGGACACCGTCGGGCGGCTGGGCGGCGACGAGTTCGTCGTGCTGTGCCGCGACTGCGACATCGAGGGCGCGCTCGCGCTGGCCGAGCGGTTCCAGCGCACCTTCGACCAGCCCTTCGACCTCGGGGAGCGCTCGACCCGGCTGACCGTGAGCATCGGCGTGGCCGGTGCACCCGCCGTCGCCGAGGGCCTGCGCTCCACCGACCTCGTCCGGGACGCCGACCTGGCCATGTACGCGGCCAAGGCCGCCGGCCGCAACCGGGTGCGCGTCTTCACCCCCGACCTGCGCTCGGCCGTCGAGCAGCGGGTGCTGGTCGCCGCCGAGCTGCGCGAGGCCATCGACGCCGGCCAGCTCGTGCTGCACTACCAGCCCGTGCTGCACCTGCCCACCGGCGAGGTGACCGGCATGGAGGCGCTGGTCCGCTGGCAGCACCCCACCCGCGGGCTGCTCGCCCCCTGCGACTTCGTCCCGCTGGCCGAGCAGTACGGCATCGTCGTCCCGCTGACCCGGTGGGTGCTGGCCGAGGCCACCCGGCAGGCCGTCGCGTGGGAGTACGACGGGCTGCCGCTGATCACCGGGGTCAACATCAGCGCCGCCCACTTCGCCACCGGCACGCTCGTCGCCGACGTCCTCGACGCCCTGGAGGAGTCCGGGCTGGCGCCGGAGCGGCTGCTGCTCGAGCTGACCGAGACCAGCGTCGCGGAGGACCCGCTGCGGGCCGCCGCCCAGTTCGCGCAGCTGCGGATCGCCGGGGTCGAGGTCTCCATCGACGACTTCGGCAGCGGCTTCTCCTCCCTCAGCCAGCTGGTCTCCATCCCGGCCGGGGTGCTCAAGATGGACCGCAGCCTCATCGCCAGCACCGCCGGCCGGCGCAGCGAGTCCGCCGCGGCGATCGCCGCCGTCGTCGGGCTGGCCTCGGCGTGCGGCATGCGCAGCCTGGCCGAGGGCGTCGAGACCGCCGACCAGCTGGCCCTGGTCACCGAGCTCGGCTGCGTCTACGCGCAGGGCTACTTCATCGCCCGGCCGATGACCGCCGACGCGGTGCCCGGCTGGCTCACCGCCCACCGCGCGGAGCTGGCCCGGGCAGGTCAGCACCAGCTCGCCTGACCGGCCGGCTTGCCCGCGGGCGGCGTCCGGACGAGGGTGGACCGCCGTGCACCCGACCCTCCCGTCCCGCGTCGCCGCCGTCCCGGTCGCCGTGCTGCTGCTGACCGCCGGGTGCGGCGGGGCCGCGGACGGCGATCCGCAGGCCGCCGCGCCCACGTCCGCCCCGACGTCAGCCGCGCCGACGCCCACGCCGACCCCCACCCCGACGCCGACCCAGGTCGAGCTGCCCGGGGGCGGCACCGAGGTCTTCCCCGGCAACCGGCTGGTCGGCTTCTCCGGCGCCCCGGGCTCGCCGGCGCTCGGTCCGATGACCGGCGACCTCGCCGCGGCCACCGGCGAGCTGCGGGAGCAGGCCGCGCCCTACGGCGCCGACCGGCGGGTGCTGCCGACCCTCGAGCTCATCGCCACCACCGCGCACCCGGAGCCCGGGCCGAACGGCACCTACGCCACCGCCGCCGACGACGCGACCGTGCAGGCGTACCTGGACGCCGCCCGCGCGGCCGGCGGGGTGCTGCTGCTGGGCATCCAGCCCGGCACCGGCGACTTCCTGCCCGCCGTCCAGTACTACGAGGAGTGGCTGACCCAGCCCGACGTCGGCCTGGCGCTGGACCCGGAGTGGGCCGTCGACCCCGGTGAGGTGCCCGGCGACGTCTTCGGCTCCACCACCGGCGCCGAGCTCGACGGCGTCTCGGCCTACCTCGACGGGCTGGTGGCAGCGAACCGGCTGCCGCAGAAGGTGATGCTCTACCACCAGCTGCACGCCGACATCGTCACCGGCCAGGAGGCCCTGGTCGACCGGCCCGGGGTCGCGGTGGTCAAGAGCGTCGACGGCATCGGCGCGGCCGCCGACAAGGTCGGCACCTACCAGCGGGTGATGGCCGGGACGCCACCGTTCGTGCACGCCGGCTTCAAGCTCTTCTACGAGGAGGACGTCCGGTCAGGCCCGCTGATGACCCCGGCCGAGGTCCTCGCGCTCACGCCCCAGCCGGAGTACGTGCTCTACGAGTAGCCCTCGGACGACGCCCTCAGCCCGGCCCGCTCCAGGACCCGCAGCACCACCGAGACCTCCACGTCGCGGACGCCGGGGATCGCGCCGAGGGTGTCGGTGAGGAAGAGGTGCAGGTCCGCGTAGCGCGGCAGGGCCACCTCCGCGCAGAGGTTCGTCGTCCCCGCGGCGGAGCACAGCAGGACCACCTCGCGACGGGCGGCCAGCTCACGGGCGACCGGGTCGACCCGCGCGGGGTGCACCCGGAACCACAGGTAGGCCGACACGCTCAGGCCGAGGTCCTCGGGGCGGACCAGGGTGCGCAGCCGCAGCGCGCCGGAGGCCAGCATGGCCTCGGTGCGCCGGCGGGCCGAGGTCTCGGTCAGCCCGCACCGCGCGGCCAGCTCCCGCCAGCCGGCCCGCCCGTCGCGGCCCAGGCTGGCTGCCAGCGCGCGGTCGACGGCGTCCGGTGCCCGGGCGGACTCGGTGGGCTGGGCGCGGTCCCAGCGGTCGGGCCGCTGGGCGTGCAGCCGGTCCACCGTCGCCGGGTCGAGCACGCCCGGGTCCCAGGTGGCACCGGTCGCGTAGCGGCGCATGATCACCTCGGACCGGCAGCCGGTCACCCCGGGCACCCGGGGCAGCTTCTCCTGGCTGAGCGCGAGGAGCTCCTCCTTGTCGCCGACCACCACCTCGATCAGTACGTCCGTGGTGCCCGACAGGAGCGCCACGAAGCGCACCTCCGGCCAGCGGGCGAGCTCCTCGGCGACGGCCAGCGCGGTGCCGGTGGCGCAGCGGAGGCCGATGAAGACCGGCGTCCCGGAGTCCACCGCGAGGACGTCGAGGCTGGCGATGGGGCGCACCCGACCCGAGGCGAGCAGGCGGGAAGCCCGCCGGGAGACCGTCGCCTCGGAGACGCCGGTGGCGCGGGCGACCTCGGCCCACGGGGCGCGCGGCGAGGCGACGAGAGCAGCGGCGATCAGCCGGTCGACCTCGCCCAGCATGGCGGTTCCCTTCATCGAGGCGGTCGGATCGATCAGATCATTGCAATACGACCACCTGAGCTTCGAGAACCGGCCACCGGGCGGCAGCGTCCGCGGGACCGCGCCGCCCGTGCGCCCGTCCGGTCCAGCCGCGACGACCACCGTGAACAGGAGCTCCGATGGCCAACGTCACGCGCACCAGCTCTCCGGGGCAGGGGACGCCACCCCGCCGCCGCTCGACCGCCCGCGCCCTCGTCGGCGGCACGATCGGCAACTTCGTCGAGTGGTTCGACTGGTCGGTCTACGGCTTCTTCGCCGTCTACTTCGCCGACCAGTTCTTCCCCGGCGGCAACGCCGTGCTCTCCACGCTGCTGGTCTTCGCGATCAGCTTCTTCATGCGCCCGGTGGGCGCCGCGGTGCTGGGCACCTACGCCGACCGGCACGGCCGCAAGCACGGGATGACGCTCACCATCCTGCTGATGGCCGGCGGCAGCCTGGTGATCGGCATCGCGCCGACCTACGACCAGGTGGGCTGGCTCGCCCCGGCCGTGCTCGTCCTCGGCCGGTTGCTGCAGGGCTTTTCCACCGGCGGGGAGTTCGGCACCTCGGCGTCCTTCCTCGTGGAGTGGGCCAAGCCGGGCCGGAAGGCGTTCGCCGGGTCGTTCCAGCAGGTCTCGGTCGTCCTCGGCATCCTGCTGGCGTCGCTGAGCGCCACCGTGCTGACCCGGGTGCTCGACGACGCCCAGCTCGAGAGCTGGGGTTGGCGCATCCCGTTCCTGATCGGCTCGGTCATCGGGTTGGTCGGCCTCTACATCCGCCGGCAGATCGACGAGCCGGACGCGTTCCGCTCCCTCGACCGCGCCACCCAGGCCGCCAGCTCACCGCTGGGGGACATGGCCAGGGGCCACCGCCGGGGCGCCGCGCTCGTGTTCGGCATCTCCATCGCCGGCTCGGTGATCACCTACATGTGGCTGACGTACCTGCCGACGTACGCGACCCTCACCGCGGGCGCCGACCGGGCCGATGGACAGCTGGCCAACACGATCGCCCTCGCGGTGTTCGCCGTGCTGATCCCGCTGGCCGCGCTGCTGTCCGACAGGTTCGGCCGACGCCCCACGATGCTGGTCTACGCCGCGCTGTTCGTGGTCCTGCCGTTCCCCCTGATGCAGCTGCTCGGCTCGTCGTTCACCAGCATCCTGGTGGTCTCCGTGATCGGTGTGGCGGTGCTGTCGCTGAACCACGCGAACCTGGCCACGGTCTTCGCCGAGCTCTTCCCGCCGCAGGTGCGCACCATCGGCATCGCCGTCCCGTACGCGGTCTCCAATGCCGTCTTCGGCGGGACCGCGCCCAGCGTCATGCAGTTCTTCGGCGACCGCGACGTGCTGTGGGTCGTCCCGCTCTACGTGTCGATCTGCGCCCTGGTCACCGGGTTCACCATCTGGAAGATGCCGGAGACCCGGGACGTCGACACCTCCGCCACCGGGCGGACCGCGTGACGGCGGCGCCGCGAGGGCTGGCCACCGACGTCGGTCGCGTCCCGTCGGCCGGCCCGGAACTGGACGACGCCGGACGACGCCGGGTCGCGGAGCTGCTGGCCGGGCCGGTGGTGTCGTTGCACGACCACCCGATCCGGCTGCCCGACCCGCTGACCACCGACAGCTGGCGCGAGCACAGCACCGGCAACCGGGACACCCTCGGGGTCGAGGGGCTGCGCCGCTCGGGGCTGGACGTGGTGTTCGCCAGTGCGCTCGCCGACCCCTCCGTCGACCGGTTGCTGGAGTGGTCGGCCCGGCTGGCCCCGCGCACCGCCGAGGGGGTGGCGGTGGTCGACGGCTGGGCCGCGGCGCAGTCCTTCCCGGGCACCGCGGTGCTGCTCGCCCTGGAGGACCTGGACTGCGTGGGCCGGGACCTCGGCGTGATCGACCGGCTGGCCGAGGCCGGCTTCCGCTCGGCCGGGCTGGCCTACAACGGCGGGAACCCCCTCGGTGGCGGTCTGGGCCAGGCCGTCGACCCCGGGTTGTCCGCGCTGGGCCGGGACGCCGTCCGGCTGCTCGAGGAGCGACGGGTCGTGGTCGACCTGGCGCACGCCGGGGACCGCACGACGATCGCCGCCGCGGCCGTGGCCACCCGGCCGGTGGTGGTGTCCCACGCGGGCGCCCGCGCGCTGTGGCCCAGTCCGCGGATGAAGCCCGACGACGTGCTCCGGGCGGTCGCCGACACCGGCGGGCTCATCGGGGTGGAGGCCGCACCCGGTTCGACCCGGGTCGCCGGCCGGCCCGGGCACGACCTGGACGCGGTGATGGCGCACGTCGAGCACGTCGCCGGGCTGGTCGGCGTGGCGCACGTCGCGCTCGGCCCGGACACCTTCTTCGGCGACCACGCCGGGCTCTACGCCGCCGCCGGCTGGCGCCCCGCCCCGGTGCCCGGCCACGAGGACCTGCCGCTGCCCGCCACCGTCACCGGCATGGAGAACCCCGGCGAGGCCCCCGCGCAGGCCGCCGCCTGGCTCGTCGCCGCCGGCTGGTCCGACGCCGACGCCACCGCCGTCCTGGGGGGCAACGCCCTCCGCGTCCTGGAGGAGCTGCTGTGACCCTGACCGGAGCGACCGGCACCGCCCCGGCCGCCAGCGACCAGGCCGGTGCGCTGCACCGGCGGATCGCCGACGCCGTGGCCGACCTGGCCCCCCGGCTGCTGGCGGTGAGCCGCGAACTGCACGCCCACCCCGAACTGGCGCTGGTCGAGCACCGGGCCGCGGCGCTGCTGGCCGACGTCCTCGACGCGGAGGGCTTCACCGTCGACCGCGGCGTGGGCGGGGTGCCGACCGCCTTCCGGGGCGACGTGGGCGACCCGGCCGGCGGCCCGACCGTCGCGCTGCTGTGCGAGTACGACGCGCTGCCGGGCATCGGGCACGGCTGCGGCCACAACCTGATCGCCGCCGGGGGGCTCGGCGCCGCGCTGGCCCTGCACCGCGTGCTGCCGGAGCTGCCCGGCCGGCTCACCTGCCTGGGCACCCCGGGGGAGGAGGGCGCCGGCGGCAAGGTGCTGCTGCTGGACGCCGGCGTCTTCGACGACGTGGACGCCGCGCTGATGTTCCATCCCGGCGACCGCACCCTCGCCGTACGGCACGCCACCGCCTGCCAGCCGCTGGTCGTCGAGTTCACCGGCCGGGCTGCGCATGCCGCTGCCAGCGCACCCGAGGGCCGCAGCGCGCTCGCCGCGATGATCCAGTTCTTCGTCGGCACCGACGCGCTGCGGCAGTTCGTGCCCGAGACCTGCCGGCTGCACGGGATCATCAGCCACGGCGGCGAGGCGGCCAACGTCGTGCCGGCCTACACGCGCGCGGAGTTCATGGTCCGTGGCCTGCTCGGCGAGGTCGTCGACGACGTGACCGCTCGGGTCGAGGCGGTCGCGCAGGCGGCGGCCGCGGCGACCGGCACCTCGGTGACCGTCACCCGCGGTCCGCGGTACGCCGAGCGGAAGAACAACAAGGTGATGGCCGGCCGGCTCGCCGGGCACCTGGAACGCGGCGGGGTGCCGGTCGAGGAGGCGGTGCTGCGCGGCGGCACCGGCTCCTCCGACATCGGCAACGTCAGCCTGCGGCTGCCGACCATCCACCCCTACCTGCAGGTCATGGACGCCGGCACGCCCACGCACTCCGAGGCGATGGCCGAGGCCGTGGTCACCCCGCGGGCGGAGCAGGCCATGTTGCGGATGGCGACGGCGCTGGCGTGCACCGCCGCAGACCTGTTCACCGAGCCCGGGCTGCTGGACAGCGCCCGGGAGGAGTTCGCCACCACCGGCCCGGACGTGCCCCGGTGAGCCCGGCGCCGCCCTGGCCCACGGACGTCACCGACCCGGTCGCTGTGCGCCGTGACCTGCACGCCCACCCCGAGGTCGGGTTCACCGAGGTGCGCACCGCGGCCCGGGTGCTGGACGCGCTGGAGCGGCTCGGCGTGCCGGTGCGCACCGGCGCCGCGGTGGCCGACGTCGCCGGCCTGGCCGGGCTGCCGCCGGCCGCCGAGCTCACCGCGGCCGCCGACCGGGCCGTGGCGCAGGGGGTGCCGGCCGAGCTGGTGGCGCGGTTCGCCGGTGGGGCCACCGCGCTGGTGGCCACCCTCGCCGGCGACCGGCCGGGGCCCGCTGTCGGGCTGCGGGTGGACATGGACGCCCTGCCGGTGGCCGAGACCGACGCCTCCGACCACCCCCCGCGCTCAGGCGGGTACGCCTCGCGCACGGCCGGTGTCATGCACGCCTGCGGGCACGACGGGCACGTGGCGATCGGGCTGGCCCTGGCCGCCCGGCTCGCCGACCGCGACTTCCCGGGCACCGTGCGGCTGCTGTTCCAGCCTGCGGAGGAGGGCGTGCGCGGGGCGGCGCCGATGGTGGCGGCCGGCGGGGTCGAGGGCCTGGACGCGCTGCTGGCCGTGCACCTGGGCTTCGGTCTGGACACCGGCGCGCTGGCCCTGCGCACCACGGACATGGTCAGCACCACCAAGCGCCGGGTGACCTTCACGGGGGCGGCCGCGCACGCGGCCCACGCCCCCGAGCGCGGCCGGCACGCGCTGCTCGCTGCTGCGGCCACCGCCCTGGCGCTGCACACCCTGCCCGCCGCCCAGCCGGCGGGCACCCGGGTCAACGTCGGCCGGCTGTGCGGCGGCACGGCGACCAACGTCGTCCCGGCGACCGCGGAGCTGGCCTACGAGACCCGGGCCGCCGACCCGGCCGCGCAGACCGAGCTGGACCGGCGGGCCGACGAGGTCGTGGCGGGCAGCGCGGTCGCCTACGGGGTGGACACCGCCACCGCGGTCACCGGGCGGGCCGTCTCAGCCGACACCGACGACCGGGTCGCCGAGGCCGTCGGGGGCGCCGCCGCCGGGCTGCCCGCCTTCACCGACGTCCGGGCGCGCGCGTCCCTGCGCGCGAGCGACGACGCGTCCCTGATGATGCAGGCGGTCCAGGCCGCCGGCGGGGTCGCCGGCTACCTGCTGGTCGGCTCCACCGGCCGCGGTGCCCACCACGCCCCTGACTTCGACCTGGACGAGGCGGCGCTGTCGCCGGCGGTGGACCTGCTCGAGGCCGTGCTGCGCGCGGGCCGGCTGGACGCGGCCCGGTGAGCGGCGACGGCTGGACGGTGGTCGGCGCCGGCGCGGTCGGGGGCAGCCTCGCCACCGGGCTGGCGCTGGCCGGCGTCCCGGTCCGCCTGGTCGACACGGACGCCGAGCACGTCGCCGCCGTCCGCGCCGGGGGGCTGCGGATCCGGCGGCCCGACGGCACCGAGCTGCGCGCCGACGTCCCGGCCGACCAGCCGACCGACGGCCCCCGGGAGCTCGGCCGGGTCCTGCTGGCCGTCAAGGCCCAGGCCACCGGGGCGGCCATGGGCTGGGTGGCTCCCCGGCTGGCCGCCGACGGCTTCGTCGTCAGCGCCCAGAACGGCCTGTGCGAGCAGCAGGTCGCCGCCGCCGTCGGCGCGGACCGCACCGTGGCCTGCTTCGTCAACCTGTTCGCCGACCTCGTCGAGCCCGGCGTGGTCGCCGACGGTGGCGGCGGCACCGTCGTCGTGGGGGAGTGGACCGGCCCGCCCCGGGAGCGCACCCGGCGGGCCGTCGCCGAGCTGTCCGCCCGCAGGCCGGTGCAGCTCAGCGAGAACGTCCCCGGCTTCTTGTGGTCCAAGCTCGCCTACACCGCGGCCGCGGCGGCCGGGTCGACGACGGACGAGCCGATCGGCGCCGCGCTCGGAGGCTCGGCGGACGTGGTCCTCGCCCTGGTGCACGAGGTGTACCGGGTCGCGTCGGCCGAGGGGGTGCGCCCGGAGGCCTTCGACGAGTGGGACGCCGACGGCCTGCTCCCCGACGCCGGTGCGGCCAGGAACTCCGCTGCGCTGACCCGGATGTGCGACTGGCTGGTCGCCCAGCCCAAGGACCGCACCGGCATCTGGCGGGACCTCGTCGTGCGCCGGCGTCCCACCGAGGTCCCCGCGCTGCTGGCCCCGGTCCGGGCGGCGGCCCGGCGGCACCGGCTGCCCTGCCCGGGACTGGACGAGCTGCTCGCCGTCTACGCGCGGCTGGAGTCCGGCGACCAGCGGACCGGCCCGACCCATCTGTCCCGCCTCGCCGCGGCCGTCGCCGCGTGAACCCCGTCCCGACCGGAGGAGCCCGATGTCCCGTCACGTGATCGTCACCGGCGCCGCAGGCGGCCTCGGCCGCGCCATCACCAGCGCCTTCAGCTCGCTCGGTGACCGGGTGACCGCCGTCGACGCCCGAGCCGATGCGCTCGAGCCGCTGGCCGGTGACCCGCTGGTGCGCGTCGTCGTGGCCGACCTCGCCGCACCGACCGTCGGCGCCGTCGTCGACGAGGCGTGGGCGACGGGCGGACCCGTCGACGTGCTGGTCAACGCCGCCGGCATCTGGCCCGCAGCGCCGCTGCTGGACCTCGACGCCGCCGGCTGGGACCACGTGCTGGCGGTCAACACCCGGGCGCCGCTGCTGCTCACCGTCGCCCTGGGCCGGCAGGCCCGATCCGCCGGGCGGGGAGCCTCGGTGGTCAACGTGTCCAGCGGTGCGGCGATCCGGGCCCGGCCCGGCGCGACGGCCTACTCCTCGTCCAAGGCGGCGTTGGAGGCGGTGACCCGCGGCTGCGCGGTGGAGCTCGCCGCCGCCGGCGTCCGGGTCAACGCGGTCGCGCCCGGCTTCATCGCCGGCAGCAGCCAGGACGTCAACCCGATCACGCCGGAGTACCGGGCGGCGGCCTCACGCAACCCCATGGGCGGGGCTGGCGAGCCCGTGGACGTCGCCGCGGCCGTCGTCTTCCTGGCGGGCCCGGCCTCGGCCTTCACCACCGGTGCGGTGCTGCGCGTGGACGGCGGCTCGTCGGCCGGCACCGCGGACCTGCCGGTGCACTGGTCGGGTGCCTCGGACCTCCAGCAGCCGGCAGCCGGCTGAGCGGGGTGCGCGACGGTCAGCCCGGCTCGCCGCGCAGCTTGCGGCGGGCCACGACGACCAGGTCGACCAGCGCGACCGCCGCGAGCACGAACAGCACCACCGCGAACGCCGGCGAGACGTCGGAGCCCAGCGCCAGCACGCCCAGCACCGTGCACAGGACCAGCCCGAACGCGGCCAGCACCAGCCGCAGGGTCAGCGCGCTGCGGGCGTTGGCGGCGCCGCCCTCCTGGAGGGTGCGCGCGGAGTCGGGGATGCCCCGCGGGAAGTCCTCGCGCTCGTACTCGGTGAGGTCGTCGGGGGTGGAGCGGTCGTCCGGCGGTGGCGTGCTCATGTCGCGTGGCGGTACCCCTTGGCGGGGCGCACTACCCTGAACTGCTGTGGCTGCTGACTTCTCCGTCGTCCTGGACGAACTCGACACGACCCTGAAGTCCATCGAGGCCGTGATGCGGGTCGACGACCTGCGTCGCGAGGTCCGCGACCTCGAGGAGAAGGCCGCCGCGCCCGACCTCTGGGACAACGTCGAGGCCGCCCAGGCGCTCACCTCCCGGCTGTCCTACCTGCAGGGCGACTTGCGCCGGGTCGAGGAGCTGCGCAGCCGCATCGACGACGTCGGCCTCATGCACGAGATGGCCGCCGACGAGGGCGACGAGGCCACCCTCGCCGAGACCGAGCGCGAGCTGACCAGCATCCGCGCGGTGCTCGACGAGCTGGAGGTGCGCACCCTGCTGTCGGGGGAGTACGACTCCCGCGAGGCGCTGGTGACCATCCGCTCCGAGGCCGGTGGCGTCGACGCCGCCGACTTCGCCGAGATGCTCATGCGCATGTACCTGCGCTGGGCCGAGCGGCACAAGTACCCGACCGAGGTCTACGACGTCTCCTACGCCGAGGAGGCCGGGATCAAGTCGGCGACCTTCGCGGTCAAGCAGCCCTACGCCTACGGCACCCTCTCGGTCGAGCAGGGCACCCACCGCCTGGTGCGCATCTCGCCCTTCGACAACCAGGGCCGCCGGCAGACCTCCTTCGCCGGCGTCGAGGTGCTGCCCGTCGTCGAGCAGACCGACCACGTCGACATCCCCGAGAACGAGATCCGGGTCGACGTCTTCCGCTCCTCCGGCCCCGGTGGGCAGAGCGTCAACACCACCGACTCCGCCGTCCGGATGACCCACATCCCGACCGGCATCGTCGTCTCCTGCCAGAACGAGAAGTCCCAGATCCAGAACCGGGCCGCCGCGCTGCGGGTGCTGCAGGCCCGCCTGCTCGTCGTCCGCCAGGCCGAGCAGCGGGCGGAGATGGACGCGCTCAAGGGCGAGGGCAGCAGCTGGGGCAACCAGATGCGCTCCTACGTGCTGCACCCGTACCAGATGGTCAAGGACCTGCGGACCGAGGTCGAGAGCGGCAACCCCTCCAACGTCCTGGACGGCGACCTCGACTCCTTCATCGAGGCCGGCATCCGGTGGCGGCGCCAGCAGGAGCACGAGTCCGACGACCTGTGAGGCGTCCCGGCGCGCGCCGGTCCCACACAGATCCGGGGCGCGCCGGGCGAACCGGTCATGATGCGGTCCGGGGCAGGTACCGTCGTCCCTCGTGATCGAATTGCAACACGTCACCAAGATCTATCCGACCAGCCCCCGGCCGGCCCTGGATGACGTCTCGATGCAGATCGACAAGGGGGAGTTCGTCTTCCTCATCGGCTCCTCGGGCTCGGGCAAGTCGACCTTCCTCCGGATGCTGCTGAAGGAGGAGAGCCCCACCAAGGGCGTCATCAAGGTCAACGACAAGAACCTGAACACGATGAGCAAGTGGCAGGTGCCCAAGCTCCGCCGCACCATGGGCTGCGTCTTCCAGGACTTCCGGCTGCTGCGCAACAAGACGGTGGCCGAGAACGTCGCCTTCGCCCTCGAGGTGATCAACAAGCCCTCGCGCACGATCAAGCGCGTGGTCCCCGAGGTGCTGGAGATGGTCGGCCTCGACGGCAAGGAGAACCGCCTCCCCGGCGAGCTCTCCGGTGGCGAGCAGCAGCGGGTCGCGATCGCCCGCGCGTTCGTCAACCGGCCGCTGGTGCTGCTGGCCGACGAGCCCACCGGCAACCTCGACCCCGAGACCAGCCAGGACATCATGCTGCTGCTGGAGCGGATCAACCGCACCGGCACGACCGTGGTGATGGCCACGCACGACTACCACATCGTCGACTCGATGCGGCGCCGTGTGATCGAGCTGAACGACGGGATCCTCAGCCGCGACCAGAGCCGCGGCGTCTACGGCCTGGGCCGTTGAGATGACCCGCCTGCTGAACCACACGACAGGGAACTGATGCGCGTCAACTTCGTCCTCTCCGAGGTGGCCGCCGGGCTGCGCCGGAACCTGACCATGACCGTGGCGATGATCCTGACCACCGGGATCTCGCTCGGCCTCATGGGCACGGGTCTGCTGATCGCCAACATGATCGGCGACATGCGGGAGATCTACTACGACAAGATCCAGGTCTCGATCTACCTCGCCGACGGCATCACCGACCCGCAGCGGGACTCGATCGCGGCCCAGCTGGAGTCCTCGCCGGAGGTCAAGGACTACGTCTACGAGTCCAAGGCCGACGCCTACCAGCGGTTCACCCAGCAGTTCCAGGAGCAGCCCGCGCTGATCGCCAACACCCCGGAGGACGCGCTCCCGGAGAGCTTCCGGGTGGAGCTGGTCAACCCGCAGCGCTACCCGGTGATCGCCGAGCAGTTCCCGAACGGGCAGAACGGCGTGGACGAGGTGCGCGACGAGGGCGACTTCCTCGACCGCCTCTTCAGCCTGCTCAACGGCGCGCGCAACGGCACCATCGCGGTGGCCCTCGTGCAAGCCCTGGCCGCGTTGCTGCTGATCTCCAACACGATCCAGCTCGCGGCCTTCAACAGACGCAACGAGACGAACATCATGAGACTGGTCGGCGCCTCACGCTGGTACACCCAGCTGCCGTTCATCCTCGAGGCCGCGCTCGCCGGGCTCATCGGTGCGCTGCTGGCCATCGGCGGGCTCGTGCTGACCAAGGTGCTGTTCGTGGACAAGACCCTGGCCGGGCCGATCAAGGCGGGCATCATCCCGCCGGTCGACTGGTCGGCGATCATCGCGATCTCGCCGATCATCGCCGCCGCGGGTGTCGGGCTGGCCGCCGTGGCCGCCTACGTCACCCTGCGCCTGTACGTCCGCCTGTAGTCCGCCCCGCCGACGGCCCCGCGACCACCCCGGTCGCGGGGCCGTCGCCGTCCGCGGGCCGGTCCACCAGCGAGAACCCGGTCGGCGGGGTGGCGGGGGCTCACTAGACTGGGGCGATGCCGCGGGAACAGGGGCGCAAGTTCATCGCCCAGAACAAGAAGGCGCGGCACGACTACTCGATCCTCGACACCTACGAGGTGGGCCTGGTGCTCACCGGCACCGAGGTCAAGAGCCTCCGGATGGGTCGTGCCTCGCTGGTCGACGGCTTCGCCATGGTCGAGGACGGCGAGGTGTGGCTGCACCACGTGCACATCCCGGAGTACACCGAGGGCACCTGGACCAACCACACCCCGCGCCGCAAGCGGAAGGTGCTCATGCACCGTGCGGAGATCGAGAAGCTGATCGGCAAGACCAAGGAGGGCGGGCTCACGCTCGTCCCGCTCGACCTGTACTTCAAGGACGGCCGGGCCAAGGCCACGCTCGCGCTGGCCAAGGGCAAGAAGAGCTACGACAAGCGTCAGGACCTGGCCGAGCGCGACTCCCGCCGGGAGATGGAACGCGCCTTCGGCCGCTACGTGAAGGGACGGCGCTGACCTCATGCGCGGCATCGCCTACGACCAGTTCGGCGACGAGTCCGTGCTCCGGCTCCGCGACGACCTGCCCGAGCCGCTCGTCGGCCCGGACACGGTGCTCGTGCGGGTGCACGCCGTCGGGGTCAACCCGGTCGACATCGGCATCCGCGAGGGCCACCTGGCCGGGCTCTTCCCGCACCACTTCCCGATCGTGCCGGGCTGGGACGTCTCCGGCACCGTCGAGCGCGTCGGCCCCGCGGTGGTCGACTTCGCCCCCGGCGACGAGGTGTTCGGCTACGTCCGCCGCGACGACGTCCAGTACGGGACGACGGCCGAGTTCGTGGCCGCCCCGCAGCGCTGCCTGGCCCGCAAGCCCGAGTCGCTGAACTTCACCGAGGCCGCGGCGGTGCCGCTGGCCGGGCTGACCGCCTACCAGGCCCTGACCGAGGCGCTCGACGTCGGCGAGGGCGACCGGGTGCTCGTCCACCGGGCCGCCGGCGGCGTCGGCTTCTTCGCCGTGCAGATCGCCGCCGCGCTGGGCGCGCACGTCATCGGCACCGCCAGCCCGCGCAACCACGGCTTCGTCACCAACGCCGGCGCGGCCGAGGTGCTCGACCACAACGCCGGCCCGATCTCCGCGCAGCTCACCGAGAAGGTCGACGCCGTGCTCGACCTGGTCGGCGGCCCGGCGCTCGGCGACGCCCCCGACCAGGTAGTCGACCCGACCCGGATCGCCAGCATCGTCGACCCGGTGGTGCGCGACCTGGGCGGCCGGTACGTGTTCGTCCGGCCGGAGTGGCACGACCTCGAGGAGCTGGGCCGGATGTCCGACGCCGGTCAGCTGCGGGTGGCGATCGCGAAGGCCTTCCCGCTCGAGCAGACCGCGGCCGCCCACAGCCTGGTCGCCGAGGGGCACGTGCGCGGCAAGGTCGTCGTCACGCTCGTCTGACCCGGAGGTCACCATGCCGCGCGCCGTCCTGACCGCCGCCGTCCTCGGGACGCCGGACCCGCCGGGGCTGGCGCGGTTCTACCAGCGGCTGCTGGGCTGGCCGCTCCGCGACGACACCGCCGAGTGGGCCACGCTGCGCCCCGCCGACGGGGGCACAGGGCTGTCGTTCCAGCGGGAGGCCGACCACGTGCCGCCGGTGTGGCCGCCGGCGCCGGGCACCCAGCAGGTGCAGCAGCACCTCGACCTGGAGGTCGACGACCTCGACGCGGCCTGCGCGCTGGCCGAGGAGGCCGGGGCCCGGCTCCTGGGCGGGCACGAGGAGGACGGTGAGGTGGTGCGGGTCTACGCCGACCCGGCCGGCCACCCCTTCTGCCTGTTCGTCCGCGTCTGAACTCGCTGGCCCTGCGCGGCCCGGTTGCCTAACCTGCCCAGCGTGCTCGAACCGCAGCTGCCCGACGGCCTGACCAGCACCCCGATCACCGCCGACGACCTGCCTGCGGTGGCCACCCTGCTCGCGGCCGCGGAGGAGGTGGACCGCACCGGGGAGCACACCAGCGCCGACGACCTGGCCGAGGAGTGGCTCAACGACCTCGTCGACCTGCCGCGGGACAGCCGGCTGGTGCGCGCCGGGGACGACGTCGTCGCATGGGCCACGGTCGTCGCGCCGCCGACCTTCCGGGACGCGCTGTCGGTGTACCTCGACGGCCGGGTGCACCCGGGGTGGCGCGGTCGCGGCGTCGGCCGGTCGCTGCTGGCCTGGCAGCTGGAGCGCGGCGGGCGGGTCCACGCCGAGCGGCACCCCGGGGTCCCGGCCCGGCTCACCGCCTCACTGCCCACGACCATGCCCGACGCCGAGGCGCTGGCGCGCCGGGCCGGGATGGCCGCCACGCGCTGGTTCCACACCATGCACCGGCCGCTGACCGACCTGCCCGCAGCGCGGGACGTCGCCGGGGTGGAGCTGGTCGCCTTCGACCCGGCCCGGGACGACGAGGTGCGCCGGGCCCACAACCGGGCGTTCACCGAGCACTACGGGTCCAGCGAACGCGACGAGGTGTCCTGGCAGACGATGTTCACCGGCGCGGCGTCCTTCCGGCCGGACCTGTCGGTGCTGGCCCTCGCCGACGGCGCGGTCGTGGCCTACGTGCTGGCCTACGTGTGGGAGTCCGACACCGCCGCCACCGGCCGGCGGGAGGCCCACTACGGCCAGATCGGCGTGGTGCCCGAGCAGCGCGGCCGCGGCCTGTCGAAGGCGGTGATCGCCGAGGCGCTGCACCGCGCCGCGGTGCGCGACTGCCAGCTGGCCGGGCTGGACGTCGACAGTGAGAACGGCAGCGGCGCGCTCGGGCTCTACGAGGGGCTCGGCTTCCGCACGGTGCACACCCGCACGTCCTGGGTCCGCGAGCTGCCGGCGTCCTGAGACGCGGACCGCCCCGCCGCGACCGGGGTCGCGACGGGGCGGTGCGTGCGGTGCCGGAGCGGTCAGACCGCGAGGGCGCCCTCGGTGGGGAGGTCGTCCTTCTTGGCCGAGATGGCGACCACGGCCGTGATCAGGGCGATGCCCAGGAGCACGGCGCCACCGATGAAGGCGACGTGGTAGCCGTGCACGAAGGCCGCGTTCGGCGTGGCCCCCGGGTTGTCGGTGAGGTAGCCGGTGATGGCCGAGGCGTAGAACGTGCTCAGCAGGGCCAGGCCCAGCGAGCCGCCGACCTGCTGCGCGGTGTTCAGCACTGCCGAGGCGATGCCGGCGTCGTGCTCACCGACGCCCACCAGCGCGGTGCTGGAGGCCGGCACGAAGACCGCGGCCATGCCGAGGCTGATCGCCAGCTCGGCGGGGAGCACCTCGGAGACGTAGGAGCTCGTCTCACCGATGCCGGTCAGCCAGATCATGCCGGCCACGCCCAGCGCCAGACCGACGATCATCAGCGGCTTGGGCCCGATGCGGGGGAGCAGCTGGGAGACGATCCCCGCACCCATGATGATGCCGCCGCTGAAGGGCAGGAACGCGAAGCCGGACTTCAGCGGCGAGTACCCGAGGGTCTGCTGGAAGTAGAAGGTCAGGAACAGGAAGATCGCGAAGATCCCGGCGCCGACCAGCAGGAAGATCAGGTACGAGCCACCGCGGTTGCGGTCGAGGACCACGCGCAGCGGCAGCAGCGGGTGGGAGGCGCGACGCTCGTAGAGCACGAAGGACACCAGCAGCACCGCGGCGGCGGCCAGCAGGGTCAGGGTGACCGGGTCGGACCAGCCCACGCCCTCCTCGGCGGCCTTGGAGAAGCCGTAGACCAGGCTGACCAGGCCGAGGGCGGACAGCAGCACGCCGGGGACGTCATAGCGACGGTCACCGGTGGCCCGGCTCTCCCGGACCAGCGGGACGGCGAAGACCATCGTGGCGATCGCGATCGGCACGTTGACGCCCAGCGTCCAGCGCCAGGAGGCGTACTCGGTCAGGACGCCACCGAGGATCAGGCCGATGGCCGCGCCACCGCCGGAGATGGCACCGAAGACACCGAAGGCGCGGGCGCGCTCCTTGGGGTCGGTGAAGGTGACCGCCAGCAGCGAGAGCGCGGCGGGGGCGAGCAGCGCGGCGAAGGCGCCCTGCAGGGCGCGAGCGGCGAACAGCAGCTCCTGGTTGGGGGCGATGCCACCCAGCGCGGACGCGAAGGCGAAGCCGGCCAGGCCGATGAGGAAGGCGCGCTTGCGGCCGATGAAGTCCGCGATCCGGCCACCGATCAGCAGCAGCCCGCCGAAGGCGAGCGTGTAGGCGGTGACGACCCACTGGATGTTCGCCTGGGTGATGCCCAGGTCGATGCCCGCGTCGGGCAGTGCGATGTTCACGATGGAGGCGTCGAGCACGACCATCAGCTGGGCGATGGCGATGACCGCGAGGGCCAGCCAGCGCTTGGGGTCGGGTCCGCCGTCGGCCGGGTGGCCGGACGCCGGCGCCGCGGGGACCGGGGTCCCCGACGGCGAGGTGAGACTCTCTGCGGCCATGACTGAGCCGTCCTTCCTGCGCAGGGCGCAGTGGTGAGGGATGTGGACGAGCGGGGACGCGCGACCGGCGGCGCTGCGCGGTCGAGCGGAGTGGAGGGGCCTGACGGGTCGTGTCAGGCGGTGGGAGGGCTGTGCTCCGGGGCGGCGACGCCGGCACCGACGCGGTGCAGGCAGTCGCGGATGGAGTCCAGGAGCACGTCGAGGGGGTCGGCGGGGTCCCAGACCTCGAGGGCGGTGATGTAGGCGGCCATGGACGCGTTGAGCACCAGGCTCGTCCGCAGGCGGTCGCCGTCCGGGGTGCGCCGGCTGATCCACCGGTACAGGTCGGGCGCGAAGCTGTCGCAGGTGGCCCGGGCGGACTGGGTCAGCCCGGGGTGCTGCTGCAGCACCCGCTTC
Source organism: Modestobacter sp. SSW1-42 (assembly GCF_046635825.1). Lineage (NCBI taxonomy): Bacteria > Bacillati > Actinomycetota > Actinomycetes > Geodermatophilales > Geodermatophilaceae > Modestobacter > Modestobacter sp. SSW1-42. The sequence goes on from NZ_JBISCA010000001.1 coordinate 242,533, forward strand.
TGGACGGGCAGCCACTCGGCGATCGTGGTGGCCATGTCGATGTACAGGTCGGTCAGCGCCGGCCACAGCGGCTGGTCGTCGGGATCGTCGGCGACCCGGGTGCGCCACTCGGCCAGGGACTGCGGGTCCAGGTCGAAGGCGACGGCCTCCTTGCTGGGGAAGTAGCTGAAGAACGTCGTCCGGGAGACACCGGCCTCGGCGGCGATGTCCTCCACGCTCACCGCGTCGAACCCGCGCTCGCTGATCAGGCGGAGCGCGGTGGCGCGGATCGTGCGCCAGGCCTCGAGCTTCTTGCGCTCGCGCAGGCCCATCACGGCGGAGATGGAGCAGCGCGGGGTGCCCGCTGTGTGCCCTGTCCTCGCCATGGGGGAGAAGGTAGACCCAAACCTGAACGCAGTACAAGTTCTTACTGCGTCCGACTTTCAGTGTTCACCTGTTCGGTGCCCGTCAGCGACGATCCGGCTCCGGGGGACGCTGCGCGCGGAGGTTCCCATCGGGGGTCGACCGTCCTAGGGTGGGTCGCTGACTGTGGTCCAGATCACATGACGAGCCACTCGGAGGCCGCATGACCGCGACCGAGCGCAACAGCACACCGGCGGGTCCGCCGACCGACGTCGACGCCGCGTTCCTGGACAACGCCACCTACCGCAGCCTCGGCGAGCAGACCCTGTCGCCGGCGGAGGAGCGCTTCGAGAGGGGACGCCGCACCGTCGGGCTCTTCCTGGCCCCGGCGGTCACGCTGGTCTTCGCGCTGCTGCCGCTGGACCTCGCCCGCGACCAGCACCTGCTGGCGGCCGTCCTGCTCGGGGTCATCGTCCTGTGGATCACCGAGCCGGTGCCGATCCCGATCGGCGGGCTGATCGGGATCGGCGCGATCGTCGTCCTCGGGGTGGTGCCGGCCAACGACGCCCTCGCACCGTTCGGGTCAACGACGGTGTTCACCTTCATCGGGGCGTTCATCCTCGCGCAGGCGATGCTCCGGCACGGGCTGGCCCGGCGGTTCGCGATGTTCGTGCTGTCGATGCGCTGGGTCGGGGCGTCCACCTACCGGGTCGTGATCGCCTTCGGTGCGATCACCGCGCTGCTCTCGGCGTTCGTGTCCAACACCGCGACGGTGGCCATGCTGCTGCCCACCGCGATCGGCATCCTGTCGGTGATCGCCAAGCTGCTGCAGAGCAAGGGCCTGGTCGCGGCGGACTTCGACCCGCTGCGGCTGCGCATCGGGGTCGCGCTGATGCTGATGCTCGCCTATGGCGCCAGCGTCGGCGGCCTGCTCACCCCGGTCGGCACGCCGCCGAACCTGATCGGCCGCGGGCTGATCGAGGAGGCGACCGGAGAGCGGATCAGCTTCCTGGACTGGATGCTGATGGCTGCACCGATCTGCCTGCTGATGTTCGTGGCGCTGGCCCTCGTGCTGCTGGTGCTCAACAAGCCGGAGATCCGGCGGATCGAGGGGGTCAGCGAGTACGTCCGCGCCGAGCGCGCCGAGCTGGGCCGGTTCTCCGTGGCCGAGCGGAACACCCTCATCGCCTTCGGTGCCACCGTCTTCTGCTGGGTCTTCCCCGGCATCATCGCGCTCACCGCAGGCACCGAGTCCAGCCTCTACGAGACCGTCAGCGGCCGGCTGAACGAGGGCATCGTCGCCGTGCTCGGCGCCTCGCTGCTGTTCGTGCTGCCCACCGACTGGGGGAAGCGGGAGTTCACCCTGGCCTGGAGCGACGCCGCGCGGATCGACTGGGGTACGGTGCTGCTGTTCGGCACCGGCATCATCTTCGGCTCGCTGCTGGCCGACACCGGCCTGGCGCTCACCATCGGCGAGGGGTCGGCCGACCTGCTCGGGCTCACGAACACCTTCGCGATCACGGTCTTCGCGGTGCTGCTGGCGATCGTCATCTCCGAGACCACCAGCAACACCGCCTCCGCGGCGGTCGTCGTGCCGATCGTCATCCCGGTGGCCATGGCGGCCGGGATCGACCCGTTCGTGCCGGCGCTGGCCGCGACGTTCGCCGCGTCCTTCGGTTTCATGCTGCCGGTGTCCACGCCGCAGAACGCGATCGTCTACGGGTCGGGGATCGTGCCGATCACCAAGATGATCCGCAGCGGTGCCTCGTTCGACGTGCTGGGCGCGCTGCTCATCGTGATCGTGCTGCCGGGGATGATCGACCTGGTCCTGGGCAGCGTGGGCGGGTGACCGGGCCCCGGCGGGCCGCAGCCGGGACGGTCATCGACGCCGTGGTGGACCTGGTCCGCGGCTGACGGGCCACCGGGTGTTCACCCCCCGGCCGGGCGGGTGAGGTGCGGGGCAGCCGCCCGGGGTGTCACGATGGTCGACGGCCCGCGGACCGCCGCCGGCCGACGTGGAGACTGCAGGAGGTGACCGGGCAGATGCGCACCGAGCCCCCCAGTCACAGTCCCGAGGTCCCCGCCCGCTGACGCACCCGGTCGCCGTCCGACCCGCAGGTGGCGCGCCGTGGGGACCTGACCGGCGTCCCACCCCAGCGTCCTCCCGGAGTCCGTCGTGACCGAACGCCGTCCTGCGCGCATCGCGCCCCGCGCCGCCCTCTCCACCCTCACCCGCCGGCCCCGCCCGGTCGCCGCCGTGCCGCGCCCGCCGGAGGGGCCGGTGGCCGAGGCTCCGCGCACCCTCCAGTCGCGGATGGTCGACAACGGCGTCTACGCCGGCGGCCGCCGGATCGCCACGCCCGCCTCGGCGGCGGAGAGCCATGAGTGGCTGACCGACGGGTTCGACGACCGGATGGTGTGGCTGGGCCTCTACCGCCCGGAGCCGGCCGAGCTCGGTGAGCTGGCCGAGCAGTACGGCCTGCCCGACCTGGCCGTCGAGGACGCGATCCAGGCCCACCAGCGGCCGAAGTTCGAGCGCTACGGCGACACCCTGTTCGTCGTCCTCAAGGCCGCCCGGTACCTGGACGCGACCGAGGAGGTGGAGTTCGGCGAGCTGCACCTGTTCCTCGGCAAGGACTTCGCCATCACCGTCCGGCACAGCGAGTCCCCGGACCTGTCCCGGGTGCGGCGCCGGCTGGAGAGCTCGCCCGACCTGCTCGCGCTGGGCAGCGAGGCCGTGCTCTACGCGATCCTGGACGCCGTCGTCGACGGGTACGCACCCGTGGTCGCCGGACTGGAGAACGACATCGACGAGATCGAGGTCCAGGTCTTCCGCGGCGACCCGCACGTGTCCCGGCGCATCTACGAACTGTCGCAGGAGGTCGTGGACTTCCAGCGGGCCGCGCAGCCGCTGACCGGCATCCTCGCCGCGATCACCGCCGGCTTCGAGAAGTACGGCGTGGACGAGGAGCTGCGCAGCTACCTGCGCGACGTCGCCGACCACGTCACCGGCGTCACCGAGCGGGTGGAGGGGTTCCGGCTGCAGCTGCGCGAGATCCTCACCGTCAACGCGACCCTGGTCGCCCAGCGGCAGAACGACGAGATCCGCGAGCTGACCCTGACCAGCATCGCCCAGGGCGAGGAGGTCAAGAAGATCTCCGCCTGGGCCGCCATCCTCTTCGCGCCGTCCCTGGTGGGCGGTGTGTACGGGATGAACTTCGACCACATGCCCGAGCTGGACTGGTACTACGGCTACCCGTTCGCCCTGGCGCTGATGGTCATGGTCAGCGTGACGCTGTACGTGATCTTCAAGCGCCGCGACTGGATCTGAGGAAGGACCCCGTCGCCCCCCTCGGCGACGGGGCCGACGGACGTCGGTGGGCCGCGGTGGGATGCCGGGAACACGGCGGCGGTGCGAGCCGTTACTCTGCTCGCACAACTGCACAGGGGGTGATTGGTCTCGACTTCGGTCGTGAGGCCAGGGGAAGCGAGCCGAGGAAGGCAACGATGAGCTCGTTAACCATGCGTTGCACAACACACAAGCGCCGACTCCAGTCAGCGCGACTTCGCTCTCGCTGCCTAACAGCAGCTAGGCGAGTCTGTCAGCCCGGGTTCGCCATCGACCCGGTTCCTGGCATCAGCTAGATGGCTCACTGCACGCACCGGTCGCGGGTGCGTGGAGGACACCAAACAGCGACTGGGCCCGTCACACCGACCTGTTCGTGGGATCGGTGGGGTCGAGCAGAGACAGAGCGGACTGCGCTCGGAGAAGCCCTGGTGTTGCGTCGGAGGACGCGGGTTCGATTCCCGCCACCTCCACCTCGGACCCGTGAGAGCGGGCCGGCGTGACAGGACACCCCGCACCACCACGAAGGGCCCGGTCTGGAGACCGGGCCCTTCGTGCGTTCAGTGGGCGGCGGCGTGGCCCTTGCGGCGGTGCAGCGTGAAGGTCAGGACGACGACGATCAACGCGCCGACGACCAGGCCGATCACCGCGCTGGCCAGCGTGTTGACCAGCCAGCCCGCCACGCCGCCGACCGCGCCCAGGGCGTCGTGCGCGCCCTCCTCGAGGTGGTGCACCAGCTCGTAGGGGCCGTGCCAGCCCAGCTCGTCGGTGCCGACCAGCAGGATGTGGCCACCCACCCACAGCATCGCGGCGGTGCCCACCACGGTGAGCACGGTCAGCAGCTTCGGCATCGCGGTGACCAGGCTGCGGCCGAACCGGGCCACCGCGGCACCGGGCCGCTGGGCCAGCGCCAGCCCGACGTCGTCCATCTTCACGATCACGCCGACGAAGCCGTAGACGACGGCAGTGATCAGCACCGCGACCACCGCCAGGATGATCGCCCGGGCGACGAAGGCCTGGTCGACCACCTCGTTCAGCGAGATGACCATGATCTCGGCCGACAGGATGAAGTCGGTGCGCACGGCGCCGGAGACGATGGTGTCCTCGTCCGGCGGCTCCGCCGAGTCGGCGCCGTGCCCGGCCGAGTGGCCGCTGATCCGGCCCCACACCTTCTCCGCGCCCTCGTAGGCCAGGTAGCAGCCGCCGAGCATGAGGATCGGGGTGAGCAGGAAGTCGGCGAACTGGCTGAGCAGCAGCACCGCCGGCAGCAGGATCAGCAGCTTGTTGCGCAGCGACCCGATCGCGATGCGCCGGATGATCGGCAGCTCGCGCTTGGCGGCCAGGCCGCGCACGTACTGCGGCGTGACCGCGGCGTCGTCGACGACGACACCGGCGGCCTTCACGCTCGCGCGGCCCGCCGCGACGCCGATGTCGTCGACGGAGGCCGCGGCCGCGCGCGCGAGCACGGCCACGTCGTCGAGCAGGGCCACGAGTCCACCAGCCACGGGAGGGCCTCCGGTCGGTCGGCAGTCAGGAGAGGTCGATCATCGCCTGCCCGGCGGTTCCGCGCTGGGACGTTGCCCTGTGCACCCTTGCTGGCGCCGCCGTCAGAGCTCGCTGCGCAGCACCGCCGCGGCGTCGGCCAGCGCGCGCATCTTGCCCGCCGCGGACGCGCGGGAGAGGTACTTCAGCCCGCAGTCGCTGGAGAGCACCAGCTTCTCGACGTCGACGTGGTCCAGTGCCCGCCGCACCCGGTCGGCGACCACCTCCGGCGTCTCGACCTCCTCCGTCGACAGGTCCAGGACGCCGAGCGCGACGCCCTTGCCCCGCAGCGGCCGCAGCGTCGCCGGGTCCAGGTGCGACTGCGCCGTCTCGACCGAGACGGCGGCGGCCGGCAGCTCCGCGAGCTCGGGCAGGACCGAGTAGCCCTCCGGCCGCTCGGCGACCATGGCCGCGTAGCCGAAGCAGACGTGCACGTGCACCGGGCCCGGGGCGTCGGCCAGGGCGGCGGTCAGCACCTCGACGCCGTACCGCCGGGCCACCTCCGGCCTCGCCTGCAGCCAGGGCTCGTCGAGCTGCACGACGTCGGCGCCGGCGGCGAACAGGTCGGCGATCTCCGCCCGCACCACCTCGGCGTAGGCCAGGGCCAGCAACCGGTCGTCGCCGTAGTGGTCGTCCTGCGCCTGCTGGGCCATCGTGAACGGCCCCGGCACGGTCATCTTCACCGCGCGGTCGGTCGCCGCCCGCAGGAACCGCACGTCCTCGACCTGCACCGCGGTGGGGCGCCGGATGTCGCCGACCACGCGGGGGACCGGGATGTCGATGCCCGAACGGTTGCGCACGCTGCCCGGGTGGTCGAGGTCGAGCCCCTCGAGCGCGGTGGCGAAGTGGTTGGAGTAGGACTCCCGCCGGATCTCGCCGTCGCCGACGATGTCGAGCCCGGCGACCTCCTGGGCGCGCACGGTGGCCAGCGTGGCGTCGTCCTGGGCCTCGCGGAGGAACTCCGGCGGCACCCGCCACAGCTCTGCCGCCCGCACCCGCGGCGGGAACTGGTGGCCGAGCCGGTCACGGTCGATGAGCCAGTCGGGCTGGGGCAGGCTGCCGACGACCGTGGTGGGCAGCGGCGGGAGCGAGCGGGCCATGCGGGTCCTCCTGAGGGTGGTCCGGCCCCGATCCTGCACCTGGAGGCGGCTCCGGGGTACAGCAGGCTGTACTCCTGCGCCGATCCGCTGTCCTCCCGCCCACCCGCCGCCTACCGTTCGGACCCGTGCGGACGTCGGGCGGGCAGCGGGGCGTCGTGACCCGCACCGCCGGCGCGACCCTGCTGGCGCTCGAGCAGCTGCCCGGGGTGCTGGGCACCGCGCTGCTGGCCCTCGGCGTGCTGGTGTTCCTGTGGCTGGCCGTGGTCACCAGCGTGGTCGGCGTCGGGCTGCTCGCCGTCCCGGTCGCGCTGCGCGGCGTGCACGCGGTGGCCGAGCGGGAACGGGCGCGGCTGGGCCGCTGGGGGCGGGAGCTGCTCAGCCCCGGGCCGCCGCCGGAGCGGCTGCGCGACGCGCTCGCCGCACCGGCCACCCGCCGCGAGCTGCACTGGCTCGCCGGCCACGCGACCGGGGTCCTGCTGCTGGCCGCGATCGGGGTGCTGCTGCCGGTCTACGCCGTCCGTGACCTGAGCTTCCCGGCCTGGTGGTGGCTGCTGCCGCCGGGGCAGCCGACCGACTCGCTGACCTTCTGGCTCGTCGAGGACTGGGGTGACCTGTACCCGGTCGTGCTGCTCGGGCTCGGCTGGACGGCGCTGATCGTGGTGCTGGTCCCGCGGACCGCCCGCTTCGTGCAGGAGCGGGGGCGGCGGCTGCTCGACAGCGCGCCCACGGCCGACCTCTCGCTGCGGGTCGCCCAGCTGACCGCCACCCGCGCCGCGGCGCTGGACGCGCACGCCGCCGAGCTGCGCCGGATCGAGCGGGCGCTGCACGACGGCACGCAGAACCGGCTCGTCGCCGTCACGGTGCTGCTCGGCGCGGCCCGTCGGGCGGCGGTGCGCGACCCGGCCGCCGCCGGGGAGGTGCTCGAGCGGGCGCAGTCGGCGGCCGAGCAGGCGCTGGCCGAGCTGCGCACCGTCGCCCGCGGGATCCTGCCGCCGGTGCTGGCCGACCGCGGGCTGGCCGGTGCGCTCACCGGCCTGGCCGTCACCTCCGCGGTGCCCTGCACGGTCGACGTCGACGTCCCGGTGCGCTGCGCGGCGTCGGTCGAGGCGACCGCGTACTTCCTGGTCGCCGAGGCGCTGACCAACGCCTCCCGGCACAGCGGCGCCGCCCGGGCCGCGGTCGCCGTGCACGCCCGCGACGGGCGGCTGTGCGTCCGCGTCACCGACGACGGCCGGGGCGGCGCCACCGAGGGCGGCGGCTCCGGGCTGGTCGGCATCCGCCGCCGGGTCGAGGCGCACGACGGCACGATGACCGTGTCCAGCCCACCCGGTGGTCCGACCACCCTGACCGCGGAGCTGCCGTGCGGATCGTGATCGCCGAGGACGACGCCCTGCTGCGCGAGGGGCTGGCCCTGCTGCTGCGCGCCGAGGGCCTGGACGTCGTGGCCACCGCGGCGACCCCCGCGGAGTTCCTCGCCGCCCTCGACGAGCAGCGCCCCGACGTGGCGATCGTCGACGTCCGGATGCCGCCCACGCACACCGACGAGGGGATCGTCGCCGCGGTCGAGGCGCGCCGCCGGCGCCCCGACCTGGCGGTGCTGGTGCTGTCGGCCTACGTCGAGCAGTCCTTCGCCACCGAGCTGCTCGCCGGGGGAGCGGCCCGGCTGGGGTACCTGCTCAAGGAGCGGGTCGGCCGGGTGGAGGAGTTCCTCGGCGCGCTGCACCGGGTGGCCGGCGGCGGGACGGCGATCGACCCCGAGGTGGTCGCCCAGCTGTTCGCCCGCACCCGGCACGACGAGCGGCTGGACCGGCTGAGCCCCCGCGAGCGGGAGGTGCTGGCGCTGATGGCCGAGGGGCTGGGCAACACGGCGATCGGCGAGCGGCTGGTGGTCACCGACGGGGCGGTGCACAAGCACATCCGCGCCATCTTCGCCAAGCTCGACCTGCCCCCCGACGACAGCGCCGACCGCCGCGTCACCGCCGTCCTGCGCTACCTCGACGACGTCCGGTCCCGGGCCTGACGAAGGACCCCGCTGCCCCCCACGACGAGCAAGCTCGCCGCGGGCCCCTGCAGCGGGGCCGACACGGCGCGGAGCGCCTCAGTTGCAGATGGCGGCGTCGACGGCGTCCTCGACGTCGGTGACGCCTTGGAGGTCGGTCGGCAGGGCGGTGACGGCGACGAACGCGCCGCGGCCGTCGGTCGTCACCGCGCTGCGGGTCTCGGCGCCGGGGATGTCGCCGCCGTGGGTCCAGGCCGTGCCTCCGCAGCTGAGCGTGAACGTCTGCAGCCCCAGGCCGTAGGACTCGTCGCCGCGCGGGGTGGCGCTGGGCGCGGGGACGACGGTCTGCATCTCGGCGAGCAGCTCCGGGCTCAGCAGCCGGCCGTCGAGGAGGCCGGTGGAGAAGGCCAGCATGTCGCGGGGCGTGGAGACCAGCTGGCCGGCCGCCCAGCCGAACGAGGGGTCCTGCACCGTCACGTCGGTGTACTCGTCGCCGGGTGCGGCCCTGTGGTAGCCGTGCGGGTGCTCGCCGCGCAGCTCCTGCTCGCCCTCACCCGGCCAGTAGGTGCCGGTCAGCCCGAGCGGCTCGATGACCCGGCGGGTGATCTCCTCACCGATCGGCCGGCCGGTCACCTCCTGGACGAGCAGCCCGGCCAGCACGTAGTTGGTGTTGCTGTACTCCCAGCTGGTGCCGGGCGCGAACAGCGCGGGGCGGGGGAGCGCGACGTCGAGCAGCTGGTGCGGCTCGACGTAGCGGTGCTGGACGGCGAGGAAGTCGGCGACCAGGACGTCGTCGTAGTCGGGCAGGCCGCTGGTGTGCTGCAGCAGCTGGCGCACGGTGATCTCCCGCCCGTCGCCGCCCGCGCCGCGCACCAGGCCGGGCAGGTACGTCTCGACCGGGGCGTCCAGGTCGACCCGGCCCTCGCCGACCAGCTGCAGGACGACGGCCGCGGTGAAGGTCTTGGTGTTGCTGGCCACCCGCACCTGCCCGTCGACCGGGACGGGCGCGCCGGTGGCGAGGTCCCCGACGCCGGCGGTGTAGTCGCGCAGGCCGCGCTCGTCCTGCACGGCGGCGAGCGCACCGGGGAAGCCGCCTGGGCCGACCAGGGCGTCGAGCTCGGTCTGGACGGCGTCGGGCTGGTGCGGCCGGGCCGCGTCGGTGGCGTCGGCCGGGGTGGTGCCAATGACGCCGAGACCGGTGACGGCGGCGGCGCCGACCAGGAGGGCGGCCCAGGTGCGGCGGGCGGAGGTGCGGTGGGCGGGGGTCACGGGGTGCTCCTCACGGCGGGGCTGGTGCGGACTCCTCGAGCGTGTCCGCACCACTCGTGCCGATCGATCCCGCAGGGTGCCCGGCCGGGGTGGCCCTGGCGCCACCTGCGCGGTCGGGCCCGCCCGACCGGCCCCGGACGGCCGAGAGCCCGGCAGGTCGGTGACCTGCCGGGCTCTCGTGCGCCGTGGATCAGGCGGCCGGGGCGAGCACCTGGTCGATGATGTAGACGGTCGCGTTGGCGGTCTGCACGTTGCCGCAGATCACGTTGGCGTCGGCCGCCTTCACGACGGTGTCGGCGCCGGCGATGGTGAACTCCTCGCCGGAACCCTCGATGGTGACCTCGTCACCGGCGAGCGTGGTGTGCGTGCCGGCCAGCTCCTCCGGGGTCAGGCGACCCTCGATGACGTGGTGGGTGAGCACCGTGGTCAGCTGGGCCTTGTCGGCCAGCAGGGCCTGGAGCGCGTCGGCCGGGACGGCCTCGAACGCCGGGTTGGCCGGGGCCAGCACGGTGATGTCCTGGGCCGAGTTCAGCGTGTCGCCGAGCTCGGCGGCGGTGACGGCCTGGACCAGGGTGGAGAGCACCGGGTTGTTGCTGGCGGCGGTGGCGACCGGGTCGGCGGTCATGCCGGCGAAGCTGCCCGCGCCGTCGGCGGGGACCAGGGCGCAGCCGGGGCCGAAGGGCTCGGCGTCAGCGGCGGCGCTGGTCATGGGGGCGCTGCTGCTGGAGGACGGCGACTCGCTGGTCATGCCGCCGGCGGCGCTGCTGGCGGCGGACGTCGCGCTGGAGGCCGCGTCCTCGGCGCCACCACATGCGCTCATGGAGAGGGCCAGGCCGGAGACGGCAGCGATCATGGCGCCGCGGGTCAGGAGGTTGCTCTTCACGGTGGTGCTCCTCGTCAGTCGTGCGACGGCGGGGACAGGGCCGTCACGGTGTGGTGCGACCGACCGCAGGGAGCGGCCGGGTACGTCCTCGGCGGGTGTCGGGGACGCGGTCTGTGGGGTGGGTCGTCTGCGGGTGTCAGGAGGTGTTCGTCGCCCGCAACCGATCCGGATGCATCAGCTGGCGACGACCACGATCTGGTGCCAGCCGCTGGAGCCGTTGGGGAACGGGGTGGCGCGGGCGTCGGTCTGCAGCTCGCCGTCCGCGCTGGTGGCGCGGACGGTGACCGAGTGCGACCCGGGGGTGAAGTCGAAGGGCAGGACCCACTGGCGCCACAGGTCGGCGTCGAGCTCGGGGGAGAGCTCGGCGGGCAGCCACTCGCCGTCGTCGACCTTGACCTCGACCATCGCGATGCCGCGGGTCTGGGCCCAGGCCACGCCGGCGATGGCGCGCCGGCCGGCGGGGAAGCGGCGCAGCGGGGCGGGGGTGTCGATGCGGGAGGCGACCTTGATCGGCCCCTGGGCCGCCCAGTCGCGCTCGGTCCAGTAGGCGTCGAAGGCGCTGTAGGTGCTGGCCTCGATGCCGGTGATCCACTTGCAGGCCGAGACGTAGCCGTACAGGCCCGGGATTAGCATGCGGACCGGGAACCCGTGCTCGACCGGCAGCGGCTCGCCGTTCATGCCGATGGCGAGCATGGCGTCGGGGACGTCGAGGGCCGAGCGGGTGGGCGCGCCGATGGTCATGCCGTCGACCGAGCGGCAGACCAGCTGGTCGCTGCCGTCCTGCACGCCGTTCTCCCGGAGGAAGGCGCCCAGCGGGACGCCGAGCCAGCGGGCGGTGCCGGCGAGCCCGCCGCCGACCTCGTTGGAGACGCAGGTGAGCGTGATGTCCCGCTCGATGAGGTCGCTGCGGCCCAGCAGGTCGTCGAGGGAGAAGCTGCGCGGGCTGTCGAACATCCCGGTCAGCTCCAGCGAGTACTCCGCCGGCCGGATCTGCGGCACCGTGATGGCGGTGTCGACGCGGTAGAACTCGCGGTTGTCGGTGAACAGCGGGGTGAGGCCCTCGACGCCCGCCGACAGGTCGGCGCCGGCCGGGAGCGCCGGGGCGGGAGAGGCCGGGGTGGGCAGGGCCAGCTCGGACCGGGCGCCGGCGACGTCGAAGCGCCGCTGCAGCAGCCGGCCGCCGCCACCGGCGACCGCGGTCACGCCGACCGCGACACCGCTGGTGAGCAGGAACCCGCGGCGGTCGAGCCCGGCGCCCTTGCGGTCACCGGAGCCCAGCACCTCGCGCAGCCGGCCGAGCAGGCCGTCGTCGGCCGCGACGTCGTCCTGGGGCTCGACGGTGGTGGCGCGGGTGACCGGGGAGGTCGGGAGGGTGAGCGGCCGCAGCAGGGCCAGCAGCGCCACGCTGCCGGCGACGGCGCCGACCAGGGAGGGCACCGCGTCGAACAGGCCGCCCGCGGGGCGGGTGACCGCGGCGACCACGCCGACCAGGCCGAAGACGGCGATGCCGGCCACGCCGAGACGGCGGCTGCGCAGCCCGACCAGGCCGATGACCACGGCGTACAGCGCGATGACGAGCAGCGTCCCGACGACCAGGGCGATCTTGTCGTCCTCGCCGAAGGTGCTGATGGCGAACTGCTTGACCGGCTCGGGGGTCAGCGTGATCGCCGCGTTGCCGACCGCGATGACCGGCGAGGACGCCGCGCCGATGAAGCCGGCGAACAGCTCGGCGATGCCGAGGGCGACCCCGGCGGCGAGCAGCCCGGCGAGCGCGGCCAGGAGGCGGCGGACGCCGCGGCCGGCCGTCGGGGCGGTGTGCTGCCCTCCGGCGGGGGCCGTCGACTGCTCGGTGGTGGTCACGCAGAGTCTTCGGAGCGTGACGACCGAACGGTTCAGCACGTCGGCGAGATCCAGGTCACGATCCGGTGTCGGGCCTCCGTTCGTGGAGACCAGCGGGCGGCGGTAGACAGAGCCCATGGAGTTCCGACACCTGGGCCACAGCGGCCTCAAGATCAGCGAGATCACCTACGGCAACTGGATCACCCACGGCGGGCAGGTCGAGGCTGACGCCGCCACCGCCTGCGTGCGGGCCGCGCTCGACGCCGGCATCACCACCTTCGACACCGCCGACGTCTACGCCGGGGGCCGGGCCGAGACGGTGCTGGGCCAGGCGCTGGCCGGCGAGCGCCGCGGCGGCATCGAGATCTTCAGCAAGGTCTACTGGCCCACCGGCCCGGGCGCCAACGACCGCGGCCTGTCCCGCAAGCACGTCCTGGAGTCGATCGACGGCTCGCTGCAGCGGCTGGGCACCGACTACCTCGACCTCTACCAGGCGCACCGCTACGACTTCGAGACGCCGCTGGAGGAGACGATGCTCGCCTTCGCCGACGTCGTCCGCAGCGGCAAGGCCCTCTACATCGGCGTCTCGGAGTGGACCGCCGACCAGATCCGCGCCGGCAAGGCGCTGGCCGACGAGCTGAAGGTCCCGCTGGTGTCCAACCAGCCGCAGTACTCCGCGCTGCACCGGGTCATCGAGGCCGAGGTCATCCCGGCCAGCCGCGAGCTGGGCATCAGCCAGATCGTGTTCTCGCCCATCGCCCAGGGCATCCTGACCGGCAAGTACCTACCGGGCCAGCCCGCGCCGGCCGGCTCCCGGGCCACCGACGAGAAGGGCGGCGGCGCCAACTTCATCGCCCGCTGGGCCAACGACGACGACGTGCTGACCCGCGTGCAGGAGCTCAAGCCGATCGCCGAGGACCTCGGCCTGTCGATGGCCGCGCTCGCCGTCGCCTGGGTGCTCACCGAGGAGAACGTCGCCGCGGCGATCATCGGCGCCAGCCGCCCCGAGCAGGTCGCCGACAACGTCAAGGCCGCCGGCGTGAAGCTCGACGCCGACGTCAAGGCCCGCATCGACGAGGTGCTCGCCCCGGTGGCGGCCACCGACCCGGCGCTGACCCAGAGCCCCAACCCGCGCCCCTGAGCTCGCCACCCCGGGCTGGTGGTGGTCGTCCGTGCAGGACGACCCCCACCAGCCCGAGGTGGTCACCGGGCGGTCCCCGGTGCCGCCGACGGGTACCGGTCCTCAGGGCGTGCGGGGCATCTCCGGGGTCGTCGCCGGGCCGCGGGTGCGCGGCGGGCGGGCGGTCAGGTCGGCAGCCCGCTGGGCCGGGGTGATCCGCGGCAGCTCGCTGGTCAGCCACCGCACCGGACGGCGCTGCGCGGGGCGGCGGGCGGCCAGGAAGTCCAGCGCGATCGCCGCCGTCCAGGACTGGTCGCGGCTGCCCAGGGTCTCGCCGGTGACCGGCTGGTAGTACTCGGCGAAGTCGCAGTCGACGAGCTGGCTGAGCCCGCCCAGCCGCAGCTGGTTGGCCGCCTCCGGCTCGCCGGACCGGTTGAGCGCCCAGGCCATCAGCCAGTTGAGCACCGGCCACTGCGGCCCGCGCCAGTACGTCTGCTCGCGGAAGGCGGGCGAGGCGGGGGAGACCGAGGGCACCACCGGCCAGCGCAGCCGCGAGTTGCCGCACCAGCGGGGGCCCAGCAACAGGTCGCGCTGGCGGCGGGTGAGCGCGTCGTCGCCGCCGCACAGCAGCGGGGCGAACCCGGCCGCGCTCTCGACGTCCAGCCAGGTGCCGGTGCGCAGGTCCAGGTCGCGGGCCAGCCCCGTCTCGGGGTTCACCGAGCGCAGCACGCCGGTGCGGAACCGGCGGGCGATCGCCCGCGACTGCTCCACCCCGCCGGCGGCCCCGCCGCCGATGCCCAGCTCCTCGCCCATGTCGGCGAGCAGGTCGCTGGCCGCGGCGAGCAGCGCGGAGACCAGGACGTCGCCCATGACGAAGTCGCCGGTCGCGCGGTAGACCGCGTCGTCGTAGCGGGCCCGGACCTTCTGCTCCAGCAGCCACAGGTACTTCGCGTACTCGGCGTCGCTGGGCCGCTGGGAGGGGTCGGCGACGTGCGCGAGGTCGGCGCGGACGAAGGGCGGCATGTCCGGCTGCGGGTGCACGTTCGCGTACGGGGCGTCCCAGCGCGGGGAGTCGTCCATCCCGGACTCCCAGCCGTGGTGGATCTCCACCAGGCCGTAGGAGTACGGGTCGCGGGCGGTGGCCAGGTAGGAGTGCCAGGCCAGCCACGCGTCGAAGGTCTCCCGCACGAACTCCTCGGCCAGCTCCTGGTCCGCGCCGCCCTTGCGCCGGGCGTCGTGCAGGATCCGCGACAGCGCGATCACGTGGATCGGCGGCTGGCAGATGCCCGAGGTGAGCACCCCGGCCGGGCGGGCCGCGGCCACCTGGGTGCGCCAGCGCTCGGGCCCGGGGAAGTAGTCGCTGGGCTGGTGGAACAGGATGTGCGGGATCATCCCGGTCGACCACTGGCCCGACAGCAGGCTGCGCAGCTCGTTGAGCGCCCGCGGCACCGACACGGTGGCGATGCCCAGGGCGACGAAGCCGGCGTCCCAGCTCCACATGTGCGGGTAGAGGGTGGGCGAGGCTACCGTGAAGGCGCCCCGGTCGTTGGCCCGCAGCACGTAGCCCGCACGCCCGGACATCAGCCCGATCTCGACTGCGCTGGGCTGGGACAGCGTCATCTGCGGGGCTCCTCTCGCCGGTGGTCAGCATCCTCACCCCGCAGAGGGGGGGCACCGGCACCCGGCCCGGCACAGTTCACGAGTTCTTCACGCGACGGTCGTTGACCGTCACGCCTCAGTCTCGTCCGGCGGCGGCGCGCCCGCCCGGCCGCGACCGGTCGCCGCCCCACCAGGGGGCCTGCGCCAGCAGGTGGAGCAGCACCCCGGCGGCCAGCAGCACCCCGGCCCACAGCCAGGTCGTCGCCTCCTGCTTCCAGAGCAGCAGCAGGCAGGACCCGATCGCCAGCACCGGCACGACGGCCGGGGCGGTGAAGTGGCGGTGGTCCACCGGGTCGCGGCGCAGCACCAGCACCGCGGTGTTCGTGCTCAGGAAGACCAGCAGGAGCAGCAGGACGACGATGTTGGCCAGCGCCCCGAGGTCGCCGATGAGGGTCAGCGCCATCGCCACGACGGTGGTGACCGCGATCGCCACCCACGGGGTGCGCCGGCCCGGCAGGACGGCGCCGAGCACCGGCGGGAGCAGGCGCTGCTCGGCGAGCCCGAAGACCATCCGGCTGGCCATGATCATCGTCAGCAGCGCGCCGTTGGCGACGGCGATCAGCGCGATCGCGCTGAACAGCTGGTCGGGGACACCGAGCCCGGTGGCCCGCACGACCTCCAGCAGCGGGCCCGTCGAGCCGGCGAGCTCGTCGGTGGGCAGCACGATCGCGGCGACCAGCCCGATGGCCACGTAGACCACGCCCGCCGTGAGCAGCGCGCCGAACAGCGCCCGCGGGTACACCCGGCTGACGTCGCGGACCTCCTCGGCGACGTTGGCCGAGGTCTCGAACCCGACGAAGGAGTAGTAGGCCAGGATCGCCGCGGCCAGCACCGCCGAGCCGGCGGAGACCCCGGCGGGGAACTCCACGACCCGGCCGACGTCGCCGTCGCCGCGGCCGAACACGATGGCGCCGAGCACCACGACCAGCACCAGCCCGGAGACCTCGATGACGGTCATCACCAGGTTGGCCCGCATGGACTCCTTGATCCCGCGGGCGTTGAGCAGCGCGACGACCAGCAGGAACACCAGTGCCGCCGGCACGGCGGGCACGTCGAGGAACACCGACAGGTAGTCGCCGGCGAAGGCGAGCGCCAGCCCGGCCGCGCTCACGACGCCGGCGGCGAGCATGCAGTAGCCGACCAGGAACGAGACCACCGGGCGCCGGAAGGCCCGCTCGGCGAAGACGGCGGAGCCGCCGGCGCGGGGGTACTTGGTGACCAGCTCGGCGTAGCTGGCCGCGGTGAGCAGGGCCAGCAGGAGGGCGACCAGCATCGGCACCCAGATCGCACCGCCCACCTCGCCGGCGATCTCCCCGACCAGGGCGTAGATCCCCGCGCCGAGCACGTCGCCGAGGATGAAGACGTAGAGCAGCCTGCCGCTGATCGCCCGCTCGAGGGCGGTGCCCTCGCTGCCTGCCGTGGTGTCGCTGACCTGTTCGCTCACCCGGCGAGTCTTCGGCGGGCCGGTGCACGCGGCAACTCCAGTGGTGTCCCACCCGGTGGGGCGGCACCTTCAGACGCCCGGGACGCCCCGTCCGTGGGCCTTGACCACCACGAGCACGTCCTCGCTCTGCAGCGTGCCGATCACCGGGTCGTCGAACCGCAGCGTCCGCCCGCCACGCCCCACGGACAGGACGACGTCGGTCAGCTGCCGCGGGCCCAGGCCCACTTCGTGCTGGGTGACCGCGCGCTGCTGCAGGTCGAGTCCGCGGCCGCTGGTCAGCAGGTCCTCGACCACCGAGACGACGGCGGGGGAGTCGGTCGCCAGGCCCAGCAGTCGGCCCGACGTCGCCGAGGAGGTGATGACCGTGTCGGCCCCGGACTGCCGCAGCAGGCTGGCGTTCTCCTCCTCGCGCACCGTCGCGGTGATCGGCACGGTCGGGTTGAGCTGGCGCACGGTGAGGGTGATCAGCACCGAGGCGTCGTCGCGGTCGGCCGCGACCACGACGGCGCGGGCCTTCTCCACCGACGTCCGGCGCAGCACCTCCCGCCGTCCGGCGTCGCCGAGGACGGCGGTGAGGCCGGCCGAGGTCGCCTCCTCCACCGCCCGCGGGTCGGGGTCGACGACGACGATGTGGTCGGCGTCGGTGCCCGTGCTGAGCAGGGCGCGGATGGCGCTGCGCCCCTTGGTGCCGTAGCCGCACACGACGACGTGCTGGCGCACGCGAGACCTCCAGCGTCGGACCCGGAACTCCTCCCGGGAGCGCGCGGTGAGCGCCTCCAGGGTGGTCCCGATGAGGATGAGCAGGAACAGCACGCGCAGCGGCGTGATCACGATGATGTTGATCAGCCGGGCGCTGGGGGATACCGGGACGATGTCGCCGTAGCCGGTGGTGGAGAGGCTGACCGTCGCGTAGTAGGTGGCGTCCAGCAGGCTGAGCTCGCCGCCGTTGTTGTCGCGGTAGCCGTCGCGGTCCAGGTAGACGATGAGCACGGTCGCGATCAGGGTCAGCGAGGCGATGAACACCCGGCGCCCCACCTGGCGGGCCGGTGACTCCTCGCGGTGCGGCAGGGCGACGCCGCTGTGGTCGTCGCTCAGCACGGCGGCGGCTCGCAGGTCACCGGACGCACAGTAGTGACCCGAGGGGCGGCGTGGCCGCTCACGCTCCGGGTCCGGGGTCGGCGTCGATGGCCGCGAGCACCCGCTGCAGGAGGCCGTGCAGCGTCCCGGCCTCCTCCGCCGACAGCCCGAGGGTCTGCGGGCGGCCGAGGTGGGCCAGCACGGGTGTCGCCGAGGCCAGCGCGTCCCGGCCGGCCGGGGTGACCCGGACGTCGACCCGCTGCCCGCGGCGAACCTCCTCGTCGCGCTCGACCCAGCCGGCCGCCACCAGCCCGTGGAGCAGCGCGCTCATGCTCTGCGGCGTCATCTCCAGGCGGCGGGCCAGCTCCGCGGAGGTCAGCGGCTCGGCCCCGGCCCGGACCAGGTGCACCAGCACCACGAACGTGTGCGGCCGCAGCCCGACCGCGGCCAGGTGCCGGGCGAACAGGTCGTTCATCGCGGCGCCGGCGCGGGCCAGCGCGTAGGCGGGGAGGTGGTCGGGGTCGCGCGGCACCCACTCCGGCGGCTCGGGCGCCGGGTCTGCCTGTGCGCCGACCACGGGCACACCGTAGGTTGTGGCAGGAGCATCAGTCTCCTGATGCTCACCCGGTGGAGGAGTGACAGATGGTCCGGCTCACCGACTGGGTGCTCGCGCACCGCCGGCTCGTGATCGCGGTCTGGGCCGTGCTCGCCGTCGCCGGTGGCGCGCTGGCCGGCACCACCGTGGGCCGGCTCGGCTTCGACTTCAGCACCCCGGGGCAGCCGGCGTACGAGGCCAACGTCGACATCGCCGAGCAGCTGGGCACCGGCGGCGCCGTCGACCCGTTGCTGGTGACCGTCGCCCTGCCCGAGGGGACGACGGTCACCGACGCCGCCGACGAGCTCGACGCCGCCTACGGCCGGCTGGCCCGGCCCGGCTGGCGGGTGGCCACCCCGCTCGACCCCGGCGGCGAGGGGCTGGTCGCTGCCGACGGCCGGACGGCGGTCGCCCTGGTCTGGCCGCCGACCGTCCCGGGTGCCGCGCCGTACGCCGCCGCGCTGCCCGAGCTGGAGGGCGCGCTGTCGGGTGTGACCGTCGCCGGCGGGGCCCCGGTCGTGACCGGCACCCCGCTGCTGGCCGAGGGCGGGGGCGAGGAGCGCCCGATCATCGTCGAGATCGCGCTGGGCGCCGGCGGTGCGATCGTCGTGCTGGCCCTGGTGTTCGGCTCGCTGCTGGCCCTGCTGCCGCTGCTGATGGCCGCCGTCGCCATCACCACGACGTTCCTGCTGGTGCTCGGGCTGACCACCGTCACCGACGTCAGCTTCATCGTGCAGTACCTGGTCGGGTTGATCGGGCTGGGCGTGGCGATCGACTACTCGCTGCTGGTGGTCATGCGCTGGCGCGAGGAGCGGGCCGCGGGGGCCGGGAACGAGGAGGCGGTGCGCACCGCCATGGCCACCGCGGGGCGGGCGGTGGTGTTCAGCGGCGTGACCGTCGCGATCTCCCTGCTGTCGCTCGTGGTGCTGCCGCTGCCGTTCCTGCGCACCGTCGGCTTCGGCGGGCTGTTCATCCCGCTGGTCAGCGTGCTGGTCGCGCTCACCCTGCTGCCGGTCCTGCTGGTCACGGTCGGCCGCCGGCTGGAGTGGCCGCGGAAGAGGCCGCCGGCCGCGGAGAGCCGCACCTGGCGGCGGGTGGGGGAGGTCGTCGTCCGGCACCGGGTGGTCGCCGCGGTGCTGGCCGGCGCGGTGCTGGTCGTGCTGGCGCTGCCGGTCCTGGGCATCCGGCTCGGCTCGCCCGAGGTGGCCGCCACCGCGACCGGGTCCACCCCAGCCGCGACCGCGTTCCGCCAGCTCGACGACGCCGGGCTCTCCGCCGGGGTGGCCCGGCCGGTGGAGGTGCTCACCGCCGACCGCCCGGCCGTCGCCGACGCGGTCTCCGGGGTGCCGGGCGTCGCCGCGGTGCTCGCGCCGTCCGGGCCGGGCTGGGAGGCCGGCGGCGCCGGGCTGGTCGACGTCGTCCTGGCCGGCGACCCGTCCACCGACACCGGCCGGGAGACCCTGGCCGCCGTCCGCGCGGCCGTCGCGAGCGTGCCCGGCACCGTCGTCGGCGGGACCGCCGCCGGCGACGTCGACTCGGTCGAGGCGATCTACGGCAACGCCTGGTGGGTGCTGCTGCTCATCGTCGCGATCACCTTCGTGCTGCTCGCCCGCGCGCTGCGGTCGGTGTGGCTGCCGGTGAAGGCGCTCGTGCTCAACGTCGTGTCGGTCGCCGCGGCCTACGGGATGACCGTCTGGATCTGGCAGGAGGGGCACCTGGTCGAGACGCTGTTCGGCGCCACGGCGACCGGCACGCTCACCTTCTGGGTGCCGATCGCGGCCTTCTCGTTCCTGTTCGGGCTGTCCATGGACTACGAGGTCTTCATCCTGTCCCGCATCCGGGAGGGCCACGAGGAGGGCATGGACACCCCGGAGGCGACGGTGCACGGCATCGCCTACACCGGCCGGCTGGTCACCTCCGCGGCGCTGATCCTGTTCCTCGCGTTCGTCGCCCTGTCGACGGTGCCGGTGGTCGACGTGAAGATCTTCGCCACCACGCTCGCGCTGGGGATCCTGCTCGACGCCACGGTGGTGCGCGGGGTGCTCACGCCGGCGCTGGTCGCGCTGCTCGGGCGGGCGAACTGGTGGTGGCCGGCCCGCCTCTCGCGCCCGGCGCGCTGACCGGGGCGTGGGCGAGGATGGGGTGGTGAGCGCGCAGCGCACGGCCCTGGTCCTCGGTGGCGGCGGCATCACCGGCATCGCCTGGGAGATCGGGGTCCTGGCCGGGCTGGCCGAGGCCGGGGTCGACCTGGGCACCGCCGACCTCGTCGTCGGCACCTCGGCCGGCTCCGTCGTCGGCGCGGCGCTGCGCAGCGGCACGCCCGTCGAGGCGCTGTTCGCCGGCCAGCTGGAGCCGCCGGCGCCTGCGCCCGTGGCCCGGCTGGGCCGCGCCACGCTCGCCCGGTACGGCCTGGCGATGGTGCTCGCCCGCCAGGACGACGCCGCCTTCCGGCGGCGGGTCGGCCGGGTGGCCCGCACCGCGGCCGACCGCGGGCGCACCCCCTCGGAGGCCGAGCGCCGGGCCGCCATCGCGGCGGCGCTGCACTCGTCCGCGTGGCCCGAGCGGCCGCTCGTCGTCACCGCGGTCGACGCCGACTCCGGCGAGTTCACCACCTTCACCCGGTCCTCGGGCGTCGAGCTGGTCGCGGCCGTCGGCGCCAGCTGCGCCGTCCCCGGCGTCTACCCGCCGGTCACCATCGACGGACACCGGTACATGGACGGCGGCATGCGGTCCCCGGCCAACGCCGACCTCGCCGCCCGGTGCGACCGGGTCGTCGTCATCGCCCCGCTGCCGCGCGGCGCCGGGCCGATGACCGGCGTGGACGCGCAGGTGGCCGGGCTGGCCGGCCGGGTCGCCGTGGTGTCGCCGGACCGGGCCAGCCGGGCGGCCATCGGCCGGAACGTGCTCGACCCCGCCGCCCGCGGGCCCGCCGCCCGCGCCGGCCGGGCGCAGGCGGCGGCGGTGCTGGAGCGGGTCGCGCAGGTCTGGGCGGGCTGAGCCGGCGCCGTCAGCGGGGGTCGAGGTGGCGCAGCAGCGTCTCGCCGATGTCGCGCATCGCCGCGATCTGGGCCGGCGACAGCTGGTCGAACAGGTGCTCGCGCACGCTCGCCACGTGCACCGGCGCGGCCTCCTCCAGCGCGGTCATGCCCTCGTCGGTGAGGACGGCGAGCTGGCCGCGGCCGTCCTCGACGCACACCTCGCGGGCCACCCAGCCGCGCTCCTCGAGCCGCGAGACCGCGTGTGACAACCGGCTGCGCGAGGCCAGGCACCGGTCGGCGAGCTGGCTCATCCGCATCCGCCGGTCGGGCGCCTCGGACAGCTGCACGAGGATCTCGTAGTAGGCGCTCGAGACGCCGGCGGAGTGGGTGAGGTCCCGCTCCAGCCGGTCCTGCAGCAGGGTGGTGCTGTACAGCCACGCCCGCCAGGCCTTCTGCTCCTCGGCGTCCAGCCAGCGCGTCTGCGCGGGAGCAGCACCGTCAGCGGGAGCGAGGACGTCGTCATCCGGCCTGGGCGACACCTGTGAAGTCACCCCTCCAGGGTACTGGCGGAATAGTCAAAGGCTCAACTACGCTCCGGGACGACGCAAGCAGTACAACGCTCAACCACCCGGAGGTCACCATGACCAGCACCACCCAGATCCCTGGCTACGTCGTCGGCACGTGGGACATCGACGCCTCCCACTCCACCGTGGGCTTCTCCGTGCGCCACATGATGGTCAGCAAGGTCCGCGGCTACTTCCGCGAGTTCTCCGGCGAGATCGTCACCGCCGCCGACCCGTCGGCCTCGACCGTCCACGCCACCATCGACATGGACTCGATCGACACCCGGCAGGAGCAGCGCGACGCGCACATCAAGTCCGCCGACTTCTTCGACACCGGCAACCACACGGTCATGGAGTTCCGCTCCACCGGCGTGCGCAACAAGGGCGAGGACTGGGTCGTCGAGGGCGACCTGACCATCAAGGGCATCACCAAGCCGGTCACCCTGGCCCTGGAGCTCAACGGCTTCGGCCCCGACGCCTACGGCGGCACGCGCGCCGGCTTCTCCGGCAAGACCGAGATCTCCCGCAAGGAGTTCGGTGTGGACATCGACATGCCGATGGACGGCGGCGGCGTCGTCGTCGGCGACAAGATCTCCGTCGAGCTCGAGATCGAGGGCGTCCTCCGGGCCGCTTGACGAAGGACCCCCTCGCTCCCCGCCCCACGCTCCGCGCGCGGCGGGACCCTGCGAGGGGGCCGTGGAGGGCCCCGGCGCTTCGGCGCCGGGGCCCTCGGCGCGTCCGGGGCCGGTTGCCAGCGAACTCCCAGCCGCCGCGCGGGAACCGCCGAGGTCGCCGGGGCGACTGTGGGGGCATGAGCAGAGTGCGCCCGTGGGCCGCGACCGGGGCCCGGCTGCTGCTGGGCGTCGTCCTGGTCGTGGCCGGCGCGCTGAAGCTGCCCGACCCCGCCGCCGCCGAGCGGGCGGTGCGGGCCTACCGGCTGCTGCCCGAGGGGCTGGTCGGCCCGGTCGCCTTCGGGCTGCCGGTGCTCGAGATCGCCGTCGGGCTGGCGCTGCTGGCCGGGGTCTTCGTGCGCACCGCCGCGCTGGCCGCCGCCGCGCTGATGGTCGTCTTCCTCGTCGGCATCGTCGCGGCCTGGGCGCGCGGGCTGCAGATCGACTGCGGCTGCTTCGGCGGCGGCGGGACGGTCGCCGCCGCCGACACCGCCTACCCGGCGGAGGTGGCCCGCGACGCCGCGCTGCTGCTGGTCGCCCTGGCCCTCGCCCGCTGGCCCGCGTCCCGGCTGGCGCTGGGCTCGGCCACGACCCCCACCCCCTCCCGGACGGAGCCCGCCCGTGCCCACTGACACCTCGCCCCCGCAGTCGCGGAAGGCCGCCGCCCGGGCACGCATCGCCGAGCGCCGGGCCGCCGAGGCCGCTGCGCAGGCCGCCGCCGAGCGTCGCCGCCGCACCGTGGTCGGCGCGGTCGTCGCCGCGGTCGTCCTGGTCGTGGCGCTGGTCGCCGTCGTCCTGGTGCAGACGAACCGGACGTCGACCGACGCGGCCGCGGCCACCCCGCCGGGCACGGTCGACGGGTACGCCTTCGCGGTCGGTGCGGCCGACGCCCCGGTCACCGTGGACGTCTACGAGGACTTCCAGTGCCCGGTCTGCGCCCAGCTCGAGGAGACCAGCGGGGGCACGCTGACCTCGCTGGTCGACGCCGGCACCGTGCAGCTGCGGTACCACGGCATGGCCTTCCTCGACCGGGCCTCGACCACGGAGTACTCGACCCGCGCGCTCAACGCCGCCGCGGTCGTCGCCGAGTCGGGCACCGAGGCGTACCGCACCTTCCACGACCTCCTCTTCGCCGACCAGCCGGCCGAGGGGACCGCGGGGCTGTCCGACGACCAGCTCATCGCCCACGCCGCACAGGCCGGGGCCAGCGGTGCCGCCGTCGAGTCCGGCATCCGCGACCTGCGCTACGGCGACTGGGTCGCCGCGGCCACCGACCGGGCGAGCACCGACGGCGTGACCGGCACCCCGACCGTGTTCGTCGACGGCACGCAGCTGGACAACGCCGACCTGACCCCCGAGGGCATCACCGCCGCCGTCCAGGCCGCCGCCGGGAGCTGACCTCCCCCTCCGGAACGGTTCCGTACGGCAGTCTGCGCCGGTGACCCGCGCGCGCACCGCCGTCCTGGCGACCGGCCTGCTCGGCTGGCTGGTCGCCTTCGGGGGTGTGCAGTCGACCGGCGAGTACACGCCTGTGTGGCTCGAGTCGGAGGCCCCCTGCGAGCTCGCGGGGGCGTGCTCGCCCGCCGAGATCGACGCGGCCCTCCAGTGGTCGTGGTGGTGGGTGGGCGCCGGGCTGGGGATCCTCGCGGTGGCGGCCGTGCTGTTGGCCTGGACCCTCCCGCCCCGGCGCAGCACGCCGTCCACCCAGCCGCCGCTGCCCGCACCCGTGCACGCCCTGGTCGCCGGGCTCCTCGCCTTCGGCGGTGCCTTCGTCGCCGGCATCCCGCTCCTGTTCGCCTCGTTCGGCGGAGCGCACGGGCTGGCCGTCGGGCTGACCTCCGTCTGGCTCGCCCAGGCCGGTCTGGTGCTGGCTGCCGGCCGGCTGAGCCGTACGGCGCTGGCGCCGGGCGCCGAGTGGCTCACCGCGCTGGTGGTCAGCGGCCTGGGCGTCGGGGCGGTGATCGCCGCCTACGAGGCGTCCGCCGACGGGTCGCTGACGCCGCTGCCGGTCGTCGACGCGGTCATGGTGGCGGTCGCCGTGCTGGGCCAGCGGTCCCTGCTCAGGCTGGGTCGGCCGCCGGTCTGGTCGTCGGTCGCCGCCGGGCTGGCCGTCCTCACCGCGGGTCTGCTGGTGGTGGGCGCGTTGCTGCTCCCCGAGGACCGCCCCGTGCCGACCGCGTCGCCGGTGCCGCAGGCGGAGCCGCTGCCCGTCCCGACGCCGACGCCGACCCCGCGACCCACGCCGCCTGCAGCGGTGCCGACGCCCACGCCGACACCCGAGCCGGTCGAGGCCGACGTCCCCTGCGCCCAGCAGGACCTCACGTTCCGGGTCGAGGGGTTCGACGCGGCGATGGGCGCCCGGGGAGCGGGACTGGTCGCCACCAACACCGGCGCGGGGCCGTGCTGGGTCGAGGGCGTGCCGGTCGTCGTCCTGCTGCAGGGTGGGCGGCCGCTGGCGCTCCAGGTGGAGGAGGGGCAGGCGCCTGAGGGGGGCGACCCGGAGGCGCAGCGGGTCGGCATCGCCCCCGGCGGGACGGCCGTGTCCGTGCTGACCTGGCGCAGCTACGGCGGGTGGGCCGACCAGGAGACGCCGCAGGCGGTGACCGTGGCGCTGGACGCCTCGACCACGCTCGTGTCCGCCCAGGTGGCCGGGTCGGGCGCCGCCCCCTTCGACATCGCCGACGGCGGTGCGTGGAACATCGCACCCTGGGCGGCCCCGGCCACCTGACCGGCCGGCGAGGGACACTCGAGGGCATGACGACCTCCACCCTCGCGCGCTTCCGCACCCGCCTGCCCTCCGCCGTCCCCGCCGCGATCGGGCTCGCCGTGGGCTTCGGAATCGCCCAGGCGACCGGCGTCCGGGCGCTGGGCGGGGTCGTGCTGGCCGCGGGCGGACTGGTCGCCGGGTGGCTGTGGTGGTCGCGCCGCGGGGCCGCCGTCGCCGCCGGTCTGGCGGTCGCCTACCTGGCCGCCTTCGCCCTCGCGCACGTGCTCGCGCTGGGCCTGGACTGGCCGTCCTGGCTGGCCGTCGGCCTGGTCACCGCCGCCGTCGCGGCGCTCTCCTGGGTGGTCGTGGACCGGCCGGCGTCCGCCGCCTGAGTGGCAGACCGGTCACAACGGGTTCTTCGCGGGCTCGTCGTCCGTCTACCATGGGATGGTCTCGGCGCTCCGCGCCGTTGTTCGTGTCGCGCGCCGTAGCGCGCAGACCCCCACTGAACTCCTGAGGTGCCTCTCCGCATGCCCACTCGCAACGACCTGCGAAACGTGGCGATCATCGCCCACGTCGACCACGGCAAGACCACCCTGGTCGACGCCCTGCTCCGCCAGGCCGGTGCCCTGGGCCGCTCGAAGGGTGAGGGCACCGACAACGACTCCACCCAGGACCGGGTCATGGACTCCATGGACCTGGAGCGCGAGCGCGGGATCACCATCCTCGCCAAGAACACCGCGATCCACCTGCACGACGACGACGGCAACCCCGTCGTGGTCAACATCGTCGACACCCCGGGCCACGCCGACTTCGGTGGCGAGGTGGAGCGCGCGCTGTCCATGGTCGACGGCGTCGTCCTGCTCGTCGACGCCTCCGAGGGCCCGCTGCCGCAGACCCGTTTCGTGCTGCGCAAGGCGCTGGCCAAGGGGATGCCGGTCATCCTCGCGGTCAACAAGACCGACCGCTCCGACGCCCGCATCGACGAGGTCGTCGACGAGACCTACGAGCTGTTCATGGAGCTGCTCGAGGACGCCGGCCTGCCCGCCGACACCCTCGAGTTCCCGATCGTCTACTGCAACGGCCGCACCGGCCAGGCGTCGCTGAACAAGCCCGAGAACGGCACCGTCCCCGACAGCCCCGACCTCGGCCCGCTGGTCAAGACGCTGCTGGACACCGTGCCGGCCCCGGAGTACGACGCCGAGGAGCCGCTGCGCGCGCAGGTCACCAACCTCGACGCCTCGCCCTTCCTGGGCCGCCTGGCCCTGCTGCGCATCCACTCCGGTGAGATGAAGCGCGGTCAGCAGGTCGCGTGGTGCAAGGCCGACGGCACGATCACCCGCACCAAGATCACCGAGCTGCTGGTCACCGAGGGCCTCACCCGCACCCCGGCCGACAGCGCCGGCCCCGGCGACCTGATCGCCATCGCCGGCATCGAGGACATCATGATCGGCGACACCCTCGCCGACCCGAACGACCCGCGCCCGCTGCCGGCGATCACCGTCGACGAGCCGTCGATCTCGATCACCATCGGCATCAACACCTCGCCGATCTCGGGCAAGTCGGGCAAGAAGCTCACCGCCCGCCTGATCAAGAACCGTCTCGACCAGGAGCTGGTCGGCAACGTCTCGGTGCGCATGCTGCCCACCGAGCGTCCCGACACCTGGGAGATGCAGGGCCGCGGCGAGCTGGCGCTGGCCATCCTCGTCGAGCAGCTGCGCCGCGAGGAGTTCGAGCTGACCGTCGGCCGCCCGCAGGTGGTCACCAAGGAGATCGACGGCAAGCTGCACGAGCCGGTCGAGCGGGTCACCATCGACACCCCCGGCGAGTACGTCGGCACGCTCACCCAGGCGCTGGCCACCCGTCGCGGGCGGCTGGAGAACCTGGTGCACCACGACACCGGCTGGGCGCGGATGGAGTACATCGTCCCGTCGCGTGGCCTGATCGGGTTCCGCACCGAGTTCCTCACCGAGACCCGCGGCACCGGCGTGCTGAACCACAACCTCGAGGGCTACGAGCCGTGGCTGGGCGACATGCGCGCCCGTCCGACCGGCTCGCTGGTGGCCGACCGCTCCGGCGTCGCGACCACGTACTCGATGTTCTCGCTGCAGGAGCGCGGCCAGATGATGGTCGAGCCGGGCACCGAGGTCTACGAGGGCATGATCGTCGGTGAGAACTCCCGTCCGGACGACATGGACGTGAACATCACCAAGGAGAAGAAGCTCACCAACATGCGCAAGTCCACCTCCGAGGAGCTGGAGCGGCTGATCCCGCCGAAGATCCTCAACCTGGAGCAGGCGCTGGAGTTCTGTGCCGAGGACGAGTGCGTCGAGGTGACCCCGGGCTTCGTCCGGGTCCGCAAGGTCGAGCTCGACCAGACCATCCGCGGCCGCTCGAAGAACCGGAAGCCCAAGCCGTGAGAAAGGACCTCACTGCCCCCCGCCGCTCGCGAGCTCGCGGCGGGCCCCTGCAGTGGGGCCAGGCCGAACGCCGTCGTCCCCCCTGGGGACGGCGGCGTTCGTCGTTCCGGCACGCCGACGAGATCCGCTGAGATCAGTGGGGCCCGGATGGCGACTGTTGTCGATCGGACACGTTCGGTGATGACCGGCCGAGGAGGGTGGGTGACTCGCCGGGGCTCCCTCGTGCCGCGCCGTGCCGTCGGGCACCCCGACCTACGGTGCGGTCGGGAGAGGTGGAGCGCGGCGATGTCGGCCGGGTGCCACCTGGGGGATGAGCAGGAGAGGGTGGTCGGGGTACCGATGGCGGTCCAGCGAGCAGCGGGTTTCCGGAACGGCATCGACGTGCGGGTGCGCCTGCGGCGGACGGGGTCCGGGTCCGACGCCGCGTTCGACGGCGCCTGGTGGCCGCGCAGCCACGACCTGGGCGCCGAGCTGCCCGAGCTGGTCGCCGCGCTCGACACCCTGGGCGTCCGCGTCGAGCGGTTCACCTACCCCGAGCAGGCCTGGACGCCGATCGAGCGCAAGGTCACCGTCTCCGGTCGCACGGTGCGCACCGGCGCCTTCCGCAGCATGGACCCCGCGCTCGTCTCGCTGACCGTCGACGGCGACCGCCGGCTGGACCTGCTCGTGGTGCCGCCGGAGGCCGACGCGCTGACCGGTGTGCGCGCGCTGCGCCTGGCGGCCGGGCAGCGCGAGGAGTCCGGGACCCCGGAGCGCGTGCTGGCCACGGCCGGCTCCTGGTCGCGCCCCGAGGTCGTCGTCCCGATCACCGGGGTCCGCGCCGGCTGACGCCGGGTGGGGTCCAGCCGCCCCGGCGACCGTCCAGCCGGGCCGTGACGCGGCTGGACGGTCGGGCGGGTGGCCGGAGATCAGCGGCGGCGGGCCCGCACGACCTCGTCGGCGGCGTGGTGCCCCTCGCCGTCCGGGCGCGGACGCTGGGCGGCGACGACGACCTCCCAGCCGGCCGGGTCCAGGTGGGCGGCCACGTCGGCGGCGCGGGCGAAGCGGTCGGCGCCCCAGCGGGCCGCGGCCTCCTCGGCCACCGCGTGCCCGACCCACAGCAGCGTGCCGCCGGTGGCCACCCCGGGCGTCAGCCGGGCCAGCACGCCCGGCAGTTGCTCGGCCGTCGGGTGCAGGTAGTGCGCGGTCACCAGGTCGAAGGCGCCCTCCGGCGGCTGCCACGACTCGACGTCGCCCTGCACCCACGCCACCCGGTCGGTGAGCCCGGCGGCGGCCGCGTGCTCCGCGGCGCGGCCCAGGGCGACCGTCGACCAGTCCAGGCCGGTCGCCTGCCAGCCGTGGCCGGCCAGCCACAGGACGTCGCCGCCCTCGCCGCAGCCGACGTCCAGCGCCCGCCCGGGGGTCAGTCCGGCGGTCTGCTCGACCAGCGGCGGGTTGACCCGGCCGCTCCACAGCGCCGCGGCCTCGCGGTAGCGGTCCTCCCAGGACGCCCGGTCCAGACCGGTGCTCCCGGGCTGCTCGTGCTGGTGCTCGGTCATGGTCGTCTCCTCAGATCCCGTGGCGCCGGTCGCCCAGCACCTGCTCGCACAGCTCACGTTCCGACGCGGGGGAGAACGCCGCGCGGCGCCGCGCGGTGACGGCGTCCCGGGTGTCCTCGGTGATGAGGTCGGCGTTGATCATCGCCCCGGTGCTCAGGCCGGCCGCCGCCGAGCTGATCACCTGGGCGCGCAGGTCGGTCACGTTGCCGGCGACGTAGACCCCGGGGACGGCGGTCAGGCCGTTCGGGTCGGCGGCGACGGCCCGGCCGACCACGTGCCCGTTCATCTCCAGGTCGGCCGCGGCCACCCCGAGCGACTCCAGGACGGCGGAGCGGGCGGTGAACCGCGGCGCCACCACCACGGCGTTGCGGGGCACCACGCGGCCGCCGGCCAGGCGCAGCCCGGAGAGCCGGTCGCCGCTGGTCTCCAGCGCGGTCACCGCGCCGCTGACCACGCTGACGCCGCGGGCGGCGAGCTGCTCCCACTCCTCGTCGGTGGGCTCGGGCCCGGTGTGCAGGAACAAGGTCACGTCGGCGCTCCACTGCCGCCACATCAGCGCCTGGTGCACCCCGAACGGGCTGGTCGACAGCACCCCGATCGCCTGGTCGCGCACCTCGTACCCGTGGCAGTACGGGCAGTGCAGGACGTCGGAGCCCCACAGCTCGCGCACCCCCGGGACGTCGGGCAGCTCGTCGACCAGCCCGGTGGTCACCAGCAGCCGCCGGGCCCGCAGCGTCCCGCCGTCGTCCAGCCGCAGCCGGAAGCCGCCGGGGACGACCTCGGCCGCCCGCACCTCCCCGTGCCGGAAGGCGCCCCCGTAGGAGGCCACCTCGGCCCGCCCGACCGCCAGCAGCTCGGCAGGCGGCGTGCCCTCGCGGCCCAGGTAGTTGTGCACCTGCCCGGCCGGGGCGTTGCGCGGGGCGCCGCCGTCGACCACCAGCACCGAGCGGCGGGCCCGGCTCAGGGCCAGCGCGCCGCTCAGCCCGGCCGGCCCGCCGCCGACCACCACCACGTCGTACTGCTCGTCCATGCTCGTGCTCCTCCGCTCGCCGGCGTCCGGGGGTCCGGACGGCGGCTCCGAGCATGGGCCCGGTCTCGCCAAGGGCACAAACATCCTTGCCGCAACGGCAAAGGCCCTCGGCGCGGACGTGCGAGGGCCCCGCCCGGCAGCAGCCGGACGGGGCCCTCGTCGCCCACCCCGCACGCGCGGGGCGGTCGTTCAGTTCGTCGGGGCGCTGGGGCGTCCGGCGGTCACGGAGCCGTCGACCTCGGCGACCTGGTTCGGGTCGGCGAGCCGCTCGGCCTCGGCCCGGCGCTCGGCCGCCGCGGTCACCGCCGCGGCCGACTCCTGCGCACGGTCCTTGCGGTACTCGCGGACCGACCACGCCACGGCGGCGGCCCAGAGCAGGTAGATGACGGCGTAGACGGCGTACCGGGTACCGGTGTCGGCGTCGATCCAGTCGCTCTTGAGCAGGCTGCGGGCGTTGGTCAGGATGATGATCCCGCCGACGCTGGCGCCCAGCAGGCGCGGCGGCACGTAGCGCACCAGCCAGGCGGCGACGGGGGCGGCGATGAGGCCACCGACGAGCAGTGCGGCCACCCAGGCGACGTCGATGCCCTGGCTGCCGAGGGCGAAGAGGAAGCCGAGGCTGGCCGACAGCGACACCAGGATCTCGGAGGTGTCGACCGAGCCGATGGTCTTGCGGGGCTCCATCCGGCCGCTGGCCAGGATCGCCGGGGTGCTGACCGGGCCCCAGCCGCCACCGCCGGTGGCGTCGACGAAGCCGGCGGCCAGGCCGAGCGGGGCGAGGAAGCGCTTGCGCATCGGCTTGCCGAGGTGGCGGCGGTCGATGCCGCGCAGGGTGAAGCGGACCAGCAGGTAGATGCCCAGCGCCAGCAGGATCACCTGCATGACCGGGGCGGCGACCTCGGTGGAGAGGTTGGACAGCACCGTCGCGCCGGCGAAGGCGCCGATGGCGCCGGGGACGCCGATCCTGCCGACGACCTTCCAGTCGACGTTGCCGAAGCGCCAGTGCGAGACGCCGGAGGCGAGGTTGGTGCCGATCTCGGCGAGGTGGACGGTGGCGGAGGCGGCGGCGGGGTTGGTGCCCAGGGCGAGCAGCAGCGTCGTGGAGGTGACGCCGTAGCCCATGCCCAGGCTGCCGTCGACGAGCTGGGCGCCGAGGCCGGCGAGGGCGAGCACGATCAGGGTCTTCACGTGGGGGACTCCGGGGCTGGGGGCGCGGGCGCGCGACAGGGCGCGGGCACCGCAGGGCTGACGGGGAGGGCGCGCGGGGCGCGGGCGGTCAGCAGCCGGGACAGCAGGCGGTGCAGACGCGGAGCAGGTCGACGTGGATGCGGCTCACCAGGAAGGCCCCCGGGAGCTGGTGCGGGCGCACCGCGGACGTCGACACGGGGACATTCCTACCATCCCGGTGCGGATTGTGGGCAACCGGTCGGGTGGCCCCGCTCACACCACCCGCGTGTCGAGCGCGCGGCACGCCGGGCGGTCAGTCGTGGACGCGCAGGGTGTCCCGCCGCACGGTGCGCCAGGCGACCAGCCCGCCGAGGGCCATCACGACCGCGCAGACCACGACCGCGACGTGGAACCCACCGGTCAGCGCGGCCGGATCGGCGTAGTCGTCGCCGCCGAGCCCCACGGCGACCGGCAGCGCCGCCACCGCCAGCAGGTTCGCCGCGCGGGCGACGGCGTTGTTGACCCCGCTGGCCACCCCGGCCAGGTGGTCGGGGGCGGCGTCCAGCACGGTCGCCGTCAGCGGCGCGACGACCAGCGCCATGCCCAGGCCGTTGAGCAGCGAGCCGGGCAGGACGTCGACCCAGTAGGAGCTGCCCGGCCCGACCCGCACGAACCACAGCACGCCGGCCGCGGCGACCACCGGGCCGACCGTCATCGGCAGCCGGGCGCCCACCCGCGCGGCCAGCGCGCCGCCGCGGGCCGACAGCAGCGTGATCACCACGATCGCCGGCAGCATCGCCGCACCGGCCTGGGTCGCGTTGTAGCCGAGCACCGTCTGCAGCTGCAGCACCAGGAAGAACGAGTAGCCACCGAGCGCGCCGTAGACCAGCAGCGTGCTCAGGTTGGCGCCGGTGAACTCGCGGTCGGCGAAGACCCCCGGCGGCAGCATGGGGGCGGCGGCCGAGCGCTCGCGCAGCACGAACGCCGTCCCGGCGGCCACGCCCACGGCCGCGGACACCCACACCTGCGCCGAGCCGGGGCCGTCGCCGGCGGCGATGAGCGCGTAGGTGACCCCGGCCAGCGCCAGTGCACCGGTCACCGCCCCGAGGACGTCGAACCGGCCGCTGCGACCGGTGTCCCGGCTCTCCGGCACGTGCCGGACGGCGACCAGCACGACGACGACCGCGACGGGGGCGTTGAGCAGGAACACCCAGCGCCAGCTCACGGCGTCGATGAGCGCACCGGCCAGGAACGGCCCGATCAGCCCGGAGATGCCGCCGAGGGCCGACCACGCGCCGATCGCCCGCGGCCGGTCGGCGTGCGGGAAGGCCGACTGGATGATCGCCAGGCTGCCGGGGGTGAGCAGTGCCCCGCCCACGCCCTGCAGCACCCGCGCGGCCACGAGCTGGCCGGTGGTCTGGGCCAGGCCGCAGCCCAGCGAGGTGACCGCGAACCACACGACGCCGACGAGGAACACCCGGCGCCGTCCGTACCGGTCGCCGAGCGCGCCGCCGAGCAGGATCAGCGCGGCCAGCGCGAGCGTGTAGCCCGACAACGTCCACTGCAGCCCGGCCAGCGAGGAGCCGAGCTCGGCGCCGATCGCGGGCAGCGCGACGTTCACGGCGGTCGCGTCGAGCATCGCCATGCCCGAGGCCAGCACGGTGGCCAGCAGCACCCAGCGGCCGGCGGGCGTGCCCAGCCGGACGGGGTCGGCGGCGACCGGGCCGGAGGGCTGTCCGGTCGCCGTCACGACCGGACGCTATCCGACCAGGGCGTGGGTGACGACGAAGGCCGCCGCCGCGACCAGGCCGGCGGCGGGCAGCGTGACCACCCAGGCGACGACGATGTTGCCGGCCACGCCCCAGCGCACCGCCGACAGCCGCCGGGTGGCGCCGACGCCCATGATCGACGTGGTCGTGATGTGGGTCGTGGACACCGGGACGGCGAACACCGTGGCGGTGGCGATCATCACGCCCGAGGCGACCGTCTGCGCGGCGAACCCACCGGCCGGCGTCAGCTGGATGATCCGCCGTCCCAGCGTGCGCATGATCCGGAATCCGCCGGCGTACGTGCCGGCGCTGATGGCCAGCGCGGAGGCCAGCACCACCCACAGCGGGACGTCGAAGCCGTCGAGGTGCCCGGAGGTGACCAGGGCCAGGGTGATGATGCCCATCGTCTTCTGCGCGTCCTGCATGCCGTGCCCGAGCGCCATCGCCGCCGAGCTGACGATCTGCGCGTGCCGGAAGCCGCGGTGCGCCTTGTGCGCGTTGGCCCGCCGGAACGACCACAGCACGGCCAGCATGAACAGGTAGCCCAGGCCGAAGCCGACCAGCGGCGAGACGACCATCGGGATGACGACCTTGTCCAGGATGCCCAGCCACTGCACCGAGTGGGCAGCGGCCAGCGCGGCGCCGACGAGGCCGCCGATCAGGGCGTGCGAGGACGAGGAGGGCAGCCCGAAGTACCAGGTGACCAGGTTCCACGCGATCGCCCCGACGAGGGCGGCGAAGACCAGCTGCAGCCCCGTGCTGCCCGAGGGGGCGTCGATGATGCCCGCGCCGACGGTCTTGGCCACCTCGGTGGAGATCAGCGCACCCACCAGGTTGGCCACCGCGGCCAGGGCGAGGGCCGCCCGCGGGGTGAGCGCCTTGGTGGAGACCGCCACCGCGATGGCGTTGGCCGCGTCGTGGAAGCCGTTGGTGTAGTCGAAGGCCAGCGCAACGACGATGATGCCGATCAGGGCCAGGAGCATCCCGTCCACGGTGCGGTCAGGACTCCTTGACCGAGATGGTCTCGACCACGTTGGCCACGTGCTCGAAGGCGTCGGCGGCCTCCTCCAGCTGGTCGGCCACCTCCTTGAGCTTGAGGATCTCCAGCGCCTCGAACTCCCCGGAGTACAGCCGCGACAGCAGCCGTCGGTAGAGCTTGTCCGCCTCGTTCTCCAGCCGGTTGACCTCGATCCAGTATTCGTCGAGTCCCTTCATCGTCTGCAGCCGGGGCAGCGACTCGGCGGTGACGGTCGCGCAGCGCTGCAGCAGCGCCACCTGCTGGCCCATCTCGGCCGGCAGCGTGCCCAGCCCGGTGAGCACCACCAGGTCCGCGGCCGCCTCGATGCAGTCCATGACGTCGTCGAGGTCGCTGGCCAGGGCGTAGATGTCCTCGCGGTCGAACGGCGTGACGAAGCTGGAGTTCAGCTGCCGGAAGACGGCGTGGGTGAGCTGGTCGCCGGCGTGCTCGAGGTCGCGCAGCCGCACCGCCAGCTCCGCGCGGCGGGTGTGCTCGTGGACGAACACGCTCAGGACGTCGGTGGCCTGCACGAGGTTCTCCGCCGAGGCGGTGAACATGTCGTAGAAGCTGGTGTCCCTGGGGGTGAGGCGGAAGGCCACGATGTGCTCCGGGGTGACGACGGGGGTCGGCGCCCGGGCTGGATCGGCGACCCTGGGGAGCATAGGGACCTGCCGTTCACCTCCCGTTCACGGGATGGTCGCCGTCGCCGGGAACTGGACGGCTCCCGCCGACGACTCTCTCCCCGTGCGACAGCTCTCCTCCCGGTGCTCCCGGGTCCCGGTGCCCGCGTGAGGCGGTTCTCCGCCGCCGTCCTGCTGCTGTGCGCGCTGCTCGGCATCGGCGTGGGCGTCGACGTCCTCACCGCCCGGCCGGCGTCGGCGCACGCGGCCCTCACGACGACCACCCCGGCCGACGGCGCCCGGGTGCCGACCGCGCCGGCCGAGGTGGGCCTGGACTTCAACGAGGCGGTCTCGCTGGGCGCCGGCTACGCCCGGGTGCTCGACGGAGCGGGGGAGCGGGTCGACACCGGCGCCGCCGAGGTGCGCGACGGCACCCTCACCGTGCCGCTGCGCCCCGGCCTGCCCGACGCCGGTTACGTGGTCACCTGGCGGGTCGTCTCCGCCGACTCGCACCCCATCTCCGGGGCCTTCTCCTTCGTCGTCGGGGACGGCGAGCCGATCGCCGCGAGCTCGGTGGGCAGCGGTGACGACGCCGACCCGGTGGTGGCCGTCGCGCTGCCGGTGACCCGCTCGCTGGGCTACGTCGGGCTGGTCCTCGGCGTCGGGGTGCCGCTGGCGCTGGCGACGGTGTGGCCCGGCGGCTGGTCCGTGCGGCTGATGCGCCGGCTGACCCTGGCCGGGCTCGCCGTGGTGGCGGCCACCGCCGGGCTGCTCGCCCTGCTCCAGGGGCCCTACGCCTCCGGCGGCGGCCTCGGGTCGCTGTTCGAAGGCGCGCTGGTCGACAGCACGCTGGACTCCGCCTACGGCAAGACGGTGCTGCTGCGCGCCGGTCTCGCCGTCGCGCTGGCGGTGGTGCTCGTGCGCACCTGGCGCCCGGGCCGGGCGCCGGAGCGGTCGTTGCTGCCCGTCCCCGGGGTGGTGGCCGCGCTGCTGATGGTCAGCGTCGCCGCGGTCGGGCACGCCGTCGCCGGGTCGCTGCCGCTGCTCGCGGTGGCCGCGACCGCCGTGCACGTCGCGGCGATGAGCGCGTGGCTGGGCGGGCTGGTGGCGCTGTTCGCCGGTGCGCTGCGCCCCGCGACCCCGGCCGGCGAGCTCGCCGCGGCGCTGCCCCGCTGGTCCCGGCTGGCCACGGGCTACGTCGGCGCGATCGTGCTCACCGGCGTCTGGCAGTCGCTGCGCGAGGTGTCCTCCTTCGCCGCGCTCACCTCCACCACCTACGGCTGGGTCCTGGTGGGCAAGCTCGCCCTGGTGGCGGTGGTGCTGGTCGCCGCGCTGGTCAGCCGGGACGTCGTCCAGCAGGGGAGCGGGCACCCCGGCGGTGGTCGGCGCCGCCGTCCGCCGCGCCGGGTGGTCGCCCACGCGTTCGCCGCGCCCGGCCCGTCCGCGGACGAGCCCGCCGAGCCGGCGCCCGCCGCGGCCGAGCCGCCGATCGCGGAGACCGCCGCGCCGGGCGTGCTGCGCCGGTCGGTGCTGGTCGAGCTGGTCGGCGCGCTCGTGGTCCTGGCGCTGTCCGCCGTCCTGGTCGGCACCCCGCCGGCCCGCGCCGCGGTCGCGGAGTCCGTCGAGGTCACGCTGCCGCTGCAGTCGGCCTCGGGCACCGCGGGCAACGGCAGCGTGCAGATCAGCCTCGACCCGGCGAGCCCCGGGCCGGCCGTCCTGCACGTCTACCTCTTCGACGCCGCCGGGACGCTCGTCCAGCCGCGGCAGATCTCCGTGGGCCTGACCGAGCCGGCCCGGCAGATCGGCCCGCTGGACGTCGAGCTCGCCGCCGCCGGCCCCGGCCACTACGTCGGCGACCCGGTGCTGCCCACCAGCGGCACCTGGACCCTCGGCGTCACCGTCCGCCTGGACGAGTTCACCGCCGTCACGGCCAGCACCGTCTTCCCGGTCCGCTGACCACCCCCGAACGAGGAGAGTCGTTGTCCCTGTCCCGCACCGCCCGCCGCTGCGCGCTGGTCACCGTCGCGGCGGTGGCGAGCTCGCTGGCCCTCGGCGCCGGCGTCGCCTCCGCGCACGTCACGGTCGGCTCCGCCGACGCCACCCCCGGGGGCTACGGGAAGATCACCTTCCGCGTGCCCAACGAGAGCGACGCCGCCAGCACCGTGGCGCTGCGGGTCCAGCTGCCCACCGACACCCCGCTGACCTCGCTGCGCGCGCAGCCGGTGCCGGGCTGGACGATCACGCTCACCCCCACCACCATCGACCCACCGGTCGAGGTGCACGGCGAGCCCGTCGACACCGCCGTCTCGGTCGTGGAGTTCCGGGCCGAGGCCGGCGGCGGGATCGCGCCGGGGGAGTTCCAGGAGTTCGCGCTGTCCGGCGGCCCGTTCCCGGAGACCGACGCGCTGACCTTCAACGCCGTCCAGACCTACAGCGACGGCAGCGAGGCCGCCTGGATCGAGCCGACCGTCGCGGGGCAGGCCGAGCCGCAGTACCCGGCGCCGGTGCTGGCGCTGACGTCCACGGACGCCGCACCGGTGTCCAGCGACGCCGGCACGCCCGCGGCGGGCACCGTCGACGAGGGCGACGGGACGGCGGTGACCGCCCTGGTGCTCAGCGTCCTGGGGCTGCTGGCCGGGCTGGGCGGGCTCTTCCTCGGCCTGGCCGCGCGTCGACGTACCGTGGGCTCGTGAGCTCCGCGACCCGCACCGGGCTGACCGCCCTCGCCCTGTCCGCCGCGCTGCTGCTGGCCGGCTGCGGCGGCGACGCCGAGGCCGACGCCGGCACCGCGGCGGCCTCCGGGCACGGGCACGACATGGGCGCCATGGAGGCCCCGGCGACCGTGGCCGACGGCGGCACCGACTCGCCCTACTCCGGGCTGCACCTGCGCGACCCG
Organism: Modestobacter sp. SSW1-42; assembly: GCF_046635825.1. Taxonomy (NCBI): domain Bacteria; kingdom Bacillati; phylum Actinomycetota; class Actinomycetes; order Geodermatophilales; family Geodermatophilaceae; genus Modestobacter; species Modestobacter sp. SSW1-42. The sequence goes on from NZ_JBISCA010000001.1 coordinate 280,125, forward strand.
TACCAGAAGCCGCAGTTCACCCTCACCGACGGCACCGGCGCCGCGTACGACTTCGCCGCCCGCACCGCGGCCGGCCCGACACTGCTGTTCTTCGGCTACACCAACTGCCCCGACGTCTGCCCGACCACGATGGCCGACGTGGCCATCGCGCTGCGCACCACCGACCCGGCCGTCGTCGCCGCGACCACCGTCGTCTTCGTGACCACCGACCCGGCGCGGGACACCCCCGAGGTGCTCGAGGAGTACCTGGGCCGCTTCGACGCCGACCTCGGGACGTCGTTCGTCGGGCTCACCGGTGACCAGGCGCAGATCGAGCAGGCGCAGCTGGCCGCCGGTGTGCCGCTGGCCGGTGACGAGGGCAGGACCCACTCGGCGATGCTGCTGCTCTACGGCACCGACGGGCAGGCCGACGTGGCCTTCAACGGCGGCAACACCGCGACCGACATCGCGCACGACCTGGCCGTCGTCGCCGCGGAGTGAGCCGCCGGGTGTGCGCCGCCCGGGCGGCCGCAGGCCGGCTGCTGGTGGTGCTGGTCGGGGTCCTGGCCGTGCTGGCGGTCGCCGGCCCGGCCGCGGCGCACGTCGGCGGGGGAGCGGCCGGCAGCGACTTCTCCGCGCAGCTGCTGTCGGTCACCCCGCAGCCGGCCGGGGTGACCGTGCGGGTGCTCGAGTTCGGCGACCAGCTCGAGGTGGTCAACGACAGCGGCGCCGAGCTCGCCGTCCCCGGGTACTCGGGCGAGCCCTACCTGCGGATCGGCCCGGACGGCGTCTGGCGCAACGCGCTGAGCCCGGCGACCTGGCTGAACCTCGACCGGTACGGGCGCACGCGGGTGCCCGAGACCAGCAGCATCACCGCCCCGCCGCAGTGGGAGCAGGTGTCGACCGAACCGCGGTACGCCTGGCACGACCACCGCACGCACTGGATGAGCACCGACCTGCTGCCGCCGGTGGTCGCCGCCGACCCGGGACGGCCGCACACCGTGGCCGACTGGACGGTGCCGCTGACCGTCGGCGCCACCGAAGTGGCCGTGGCCGGGCGGCTGAGCTGGAGCCCGCCGCCACCGGCCGGGCTGGTCTGGCCGGTGTACCTGGTGCTGCTGGCCGCGCCGGTGTTGGCGGGCTGGCGGGCCCGCGGGCCGCGTCCGCTCGCCGTCGCGCTGGCCGGAGGGGCGGCGGCCTCGCTGTACCACGCGCTCACCACGCCGGAACCCGCCTCGACCGTCTCCTCGCACGCCGGGGCGCTGGTCGCCGCGCTGCTGCTGGCGCTGCTCGTGCTGCTGGTCGCCGTGCTCGGGGTGCGGGCCGCGCGGCGCGGGCGGGGTGTGCTGACCGGGCTGATGGCGGTGGTGGCCGGCTGGCTGCTGCTGGTGCAGGGCGTGCCCGACGTCGACGTGCTCTGGACCGCGCACGCGCTGAGCGCGGGCCCCGGCCTGCTGGCCCGGGCTGCGGTCGCGGTGCTGGTCGCCGGCGGCCTGGGGCTGGTGCTGGGCGGCGTGGGTGCCGTCCGGCGCTTCCGCGACCCCGACCGCGAGGCCGCACCGGCGGTCGCAGCCGGCGCCTGAGCCGTCCTCGGGTCGTCATGTCGACGTGTCGACACCGCGGGACGTCGATGCGGACGGTGGTCGATCGGTGACCGGATCGACCAGTCCCGGGTGGCAACTCGGCGTGTCCCGGCGAACACGCCGAGTATCGAATTACAAGTCTGGCATTCGATGTTTCGATGACTGCCGAACCGAGCCGGTGCCAGCGGGGGCCACCGGACATACCGAGGGGCAGGCGCGTGGGCTCGATGATCGCCGGCACGACCATCCGCAGCAGCGAGGTCGAGCCCCCGACCACCGGCACCACCTCCCGCCCCGGCCGGAACGCCCACGCCGCGGTCGCCCGTCGCCGTCCGGCCGCCCTGCTGGCCGCGCTGGTCGTCGGTGGCCTGGCCGCCGCACTGATCGGCGCGCAGGCGCCCTCCAGCGCCGTCGCCGAGGAGACGATCCCGGTGGCGATGCTGCTGGGCTCGGACGCCGAGGGCATGTTCGAGGTCGAGATGAACCCGCACGACGCCATCACCGAGGTCGAGGCCCGCGCCCGCCTCGACGAGGTGGCCGCCAACCGGGCCGAGCGCGCCAAGCGGGCCCAGGAGGAGCAGGCCGCCGCCGAGGCGCGCGCCGAGGCCGAGGCGGAGGCGGCCCGGCCCAAGGCCGTCTCCCCGGTGGCGAACGCCCGGCTCACCAGCTGCTTCTGCCAGCGCTGGGGCACCATGCACTGGGGCATCGACCTGGCCGCCCCGATGATGACCCCGGAGTACTCGGCCGAGGACGGCGTCGTGCTGCGCGCCGGCGCGGCCAGCGGCTACGGCCAGGCGGTGTACATCCTGGGCGTCAGCGGCGACGTGACCGTCTACGGCCACATGGAGAAGCTCCTGGTCAAGGCCGGTGACGTGGTCGAGGCCGGCGACAAGATCGCGCTGCTGGGCAGCCGTGGCCAGTCGACCGGCCCGCACCTGCACTTCGAGGTGCACCGCGGCGGCATGGACGGCAAGCGCGTCGACCCCGTCCAGTGGCTCGCCGCCCGCGGCGTCGAGCTGTAGCCGGGACCCTCTAAGGGCCATGTTCGCGAACATGGCCCTCAGGGCGTGAAGCGGTAGCCCATGCCGGGTTCGGTGTGCAGGTAGCGCGGGTGCCCGGGGTCGGGTTCGAGCTTGCGGCGCAGCTGGGCCAGGTAGACGCGCAGATAGTTGGTCTCCCGCTCGTAGGCCGGGCCCCAGACCGACTGCAGCAGCTGCTTCTGCCCGACCAGCCGGCCCGGTGAGCGGACCAGCTCCGACAGCAGCGCCCACTCCGTCGGCGTCAGCCGCACCTGGACGCCGTCCATGAGCACCTGCTTGGCGGCGAGGTCGACGGTGAAGTGGTCGGTGACCACCACGGCCTGCCCGGGCTCGGCGGTGCCGCGCCGCACGGCGGCCCGCAGCCGGGCCAGCAGCTCGGCCATGTCGAAGGGCTTGGTCACGTAGTCGTCGGCGCCGGCGTCGAGGGCGGACACCTTGTCCTGGCTGTCGGCGCGGGCCGACAGCACCAGCACCGGCCCGGTGAACCACGGCCGCAGCCCGGCGAGCACCTCGGTGCCGTCGAGGTCGGGCAGCCCGAGGTCCAGCACGACCACGTCGGGGTGGGCCGCGGCGGCCTCCCGCAGCGCGGTCGTGCCGTCGGGGGCGGTGACCACCTCGTGCCCGGCCGCCCGCAGGCTGATCCGCAGCGCCCGCAGCAGCTGGACGTCGTCGTCGACGACGAGCACCCGGCTCACGAGGCCACCGCCACCGGGACGTCGGCCGGCGCCAGCGAGACCACCATGGTGAGCCCGCCGCCCGGGGTGTCCTCGGCGGTCAGGGTGCCGCCCATCGCCTCGGTGAGCCCGCGGGCGACGGCCAGCCCGAGGCCCACGCCCTGGCCGGCCGGGGCGTCGCCGAGCCGCTGGAAGGGGGCGAACACCCGCTCGCGGTCGGCCGGGCGCACCCCGGGTCCGCGGTCGACGACGCGCAGCTCGACCCGGCCCGCGGCGGCACCGGCGCGCACGTCGACCGGGCCGGTGGCCGCGTGCCGGGTGGCGTTGTCGGCGAGGTTGGCGACCACCCGCTCCAGCAGCCCGGGGTCGGCCAGCGCGGGGGGCAGGTCGTCGGGGGAGGTGAACCGCACGCGGGAGCGCTGCTCCTCGTCCAGCCAGGACAGCGCGGCGTGCACCACCGAGGTGAGGTCGGCCGGCGCGCTCACCGGGGTGAGGGCGCCGGACTGCAGCCGGCTCATGTCCAGCAGGTTGTCGACCAGGCCGGTGAGCCGGTCGGCGGACTCGTCGACGGTGGCGATCAGCTCGGTGCGGTCGTCGTCGGTGAGCGCCAGGTCGGTCGAGCGCAGCGCGGAGGAGGCGGCCTTGATGCCGGCCAGCGGGGTGCGCAGGTCGTGGCTGACCGCGGCGAGCAGCGCGGTGCGCATGCTGTTGCCGGCCGCCAGTCGGTCGACCTCGGCGGCCTGCGCGGCGAGCCGGCCCTGCTGCAGCGCGACCGCGGCCTGCTCGGCGAAGGCGACCAGCACCCGCCGCTCGCTGGCCGGCAGGGTGCGCCCGCACAGCTGCAGGGTCAGCGAGTCGGTCACCTCGATCTCCTCCGGCTGCTCGCCGTCGGGGGCGCCGCAGGTGCCCACGGTGCGGTCGCCGTCGGCGGTCTGCTCGACCATGGTCACCGACCGCAGCCCGAACGCCTCGCGCACCTGCTCCAGCAGCGCCGGCAGCGCCCGGTCACCGGCCAGCACCGAGCGGGACAGCGAGGCGAGCATCGCCGTCTCCGCGCCGGCCCGGGCCGCGGCGGTCGCCCGCCGCGCCGAGCGGTCGACGACGGTGGCCACGGCGACGGCGACCACGAGGTAGCCGGCCAGGGCCACGACGTCGTCGACCCGGCCGACGGTGAGCCGGCCGGTGGGCTGGGTGAAGAACCAGTTCTCGGCCAGGCCGCTGGTGACCGCGGCCAGCACGGCCGGCAGCAGCCCGCCGACCAGGGCGACGGCGACGACCAGCAGCAGGAAGACCAGCAGCACGCTGGCCAGCGACAGCGCGGCGTCGGCGGCCAGGCAGGCCAGGGTGACCAGCGGGACGCCGAGCAGCGCCAGCGCGACGCCGAACCACCGGCGGCGGGCCGTCAGCGCGCCGGTCAGCGGGGGCAGCCGCAGGCCGGGGGAGCCGGCGGCGGAGTGGGTGACGATGTGCACGTCGATCTCGCCGGAGGCGGCGATCACCTCCCCGCCGATGCCGCCGCGCAGCGCCCGCGCCCAGCGGGACCGCCGGCTGGTGCCCACCACCAGCTGGGTGGCGTCGACGCCGCGGGCGAACTCCAGCAGCGTCGCCGCCACCTGGTCGCCGACGACCTGGTGGTAGGTGCCGCCGAGGCTCTCGACCAGCGCGCGCTGGGTGTGCAGCGCCTCCGGGGAGGCGCCGGCCAGGCCGTCGGAGCTGAGCACGTGGACGGCGAACAGCGCGCCGGTGCCCGAGCGGCGGGCGACCCGGGCGGCGCGGCGGATGAGCGTCTCGCCCTCCGGGCCGCCGGTCAGCGCGACGACGACCCGCTCGCGGGCCTCCCAGACGTGGTCGATGTCGTGCTCGGTGCGGTAGCGCCGCAGCCCCTCGTCGACCCGGTCGGCCAGCCACAGCAGGGCCAGCTCGCGCAGCGCGGTGAGGTTGCCGACCCGGAAGTAGTTGCCCATCGCGGCGTCCACCCGCTCGGCCGGGTAGACGTTGCCGTGCGCCATCCGCCGGCGCAGCGACTCCGGCGACATGTCCACCAGCTCGACCTGGTCGGCGCGGCGCACCACCTCGTCGGGCACCGTCTCCTGCTGGACGACGCCGGTGATCTGGGCGACGACGTCGGTCAGGCTCTCCAGGTGCTGCACGTTGACCGTGGTCAGCACGCTGATCCCGGCGGCCAGCAGCTCCTCGACGTCCTGCCAGCGCTTGGCGTTGCGGGAGCCGGGGGCGTTGCTGTGCGCCAGCTCGTCGACGACCACCAGGTCGGGGCGGCGGGCGCGCACGCCGTCGACGTCCAGCTCGGTCAGCGTCACCCCGCGGTGGGTGACCTGGGCGCGGGGGAGCACCTCCAGGCCCTGCAGCTGCTCCAGCGTCCGCGGCCGGCCGTGGGTCTCGACCAGCCCGACGACGACGTCGGCGCCGCGGTCGGCGCGGCGGTGCGCCTCACCCAGGACGGCGAAGGTCTTCCCCACGCCGGGAGCGGCGCCCAGGTAGATGCGCAACGTGCCGCGGGCCATGGCCCCATGATCGTCCCGCCCGCGGCGGGGGAGGTGCCGCCGGGCGTCAGGAACGCGTCAAGACCACCCGGACGGGCGGGTCAGCAACCCGGCACCGCGCGGACCAGCTGGTCGCACTCCGGGCAGCGGTCGGGGTCGTTCGTCGTCCAGGTCAGCCCGGTGACGGCGACGAAGGCGCCGCACAGTGCCAGCTCCGGCTCGCCCTCCAGCTCCTCCGTGCAGCGGTGCGCCTCGACCGCGTGCCGCAGCGGGTGCGGCTGGTCCCGCCGCCAGCGGGCCGGCCAGGTGGCGCGGCAGACGCCGACCACGATCGGGCACGGCGGCGCGCTCGGGCGGGCGGCGGCGGGCGGGAGGACGCGGAGCGGGACGGTCGTGGTCACCGGCCCAGCCTCGGGCTGCCGGCGGGGCGGGTCCACCGCCTTGACGCCGCCCTGACGCCCCCGCCGCCGTCCTTGACGCCGCGGCCACGCGGTCGTCGGCGGGAGCTCGTGCTCTGCTGCCAGGACGGCGGCAGGGCACGACCGCCGGCGGGGCTGCCAGGATCCGGGCGTGAGCCGGGCGAGCGAGGACTCCAACCGGCGGATGCTGCGGGCCCGCGACGCCATGGACCGCAGCTACGCCGAGCCCCTCGACGTCCCCGCGCTGGCCGCCATCGCCTGCGTCTCCGAAGCGCACTTCATCCGCACGTTCAAGGCGACCTTCGGCGAGACGCCGCACCGCTACCTGCAGCGCCGCCGGGTGGAGCGGGCGATGTGGCTGCTGCGCTGCACCGACGCCAGCGTCACCGACGTCTGCATGACCGTCGGGTTCTCCAGCCTGGGCACCTTCAGCCGGGTGTTCAGCGCGATCGTCGGGGAGCCACCGAGCGTGCACCGCCGGCGCGGGCCGCTCGCGCCGGTGCCCAGCTGCTTCGGGATGCGCTGGCTGCGGCCGGCGGAGACCGCAGTTCCGGAGAAGCCCGCGGCGCCCGCGCGGCCCTAGCGTCGTCGGCATGCTGAACACCATCTCGATCACCTCTCTGTACGTGCTCGACCAGGACGAGGCCCTCGACTTCTACGTCGGCAAGCTCGGCTTCGAGGTCCAGACCGACCAGCAGTTCGGGCCGATGCGCTTCCTGACCGTGGCGCTGCCCACCGACCCCGGGCACGCCGTCCTGCTGGAGCTGCCCGCGCCGCCGTCGGTGAGCCCGGAGGTCGCCGAGCAGGTGCGCGACTCCGTCACCAAGGGCGCCGGCGGCGGGCACCTGTTCTTCACCACCGACGACGCGCACACGACGCACGCCGAGCTGCGGGAGCGCGGCGTCGACGTGCCCGAGGAGCCGGTCGTGCAGCCCTACGGCATCGACTTCGGCTTCCGCGACCCGTTCGGCAACTCCGTCCGGGTCGCCCAGATGACCCCGCCGCCGTCGGCCTGACGACGCGGGGACGCTGCCCGGCCGCACGGGGTCCGGGCAGCGTCAGGGGCCGGTGGCCGCCGAGCGCCGGTGGTGCGCCCGCGCGGAGCGCACGACGAGCGCGACGACCAGGACGCCGAGGACGACGGCGGCCACCCAGCCCGCCCCGGTCGCCACCCGCTCCCCGAGAGCCCGGGACAGCAGGATCACGGTGGTGGCCCAGGCCGTGCCGCTGACCACGAGCACCGGACCGGCCAGCCGCAGCGGCACCCCGGCCCCACCGGCGACCCGGGGCGTCAGGGTGCGGGTGCCGGCGATCCAGTGCGACCCGGCCAGGACGGCGACCGTGCCCACGGGGCCCAGCCGGGTCAGCCAGCTGCGGGCGGTGCGCACCACGGGCTCGACCCGGGCACGCAGCCGGCGGTGCGAGCCGGGGTCGAGTGCCCGCCGCCCGTGGCCGCGGCGCCAGCCGGTCAGCGCGCCGCCGACGCTGGCCGTGGCGGCCACCGCGATCGGCAGCGCCGGGTGCCATGCGGAGCTCGCGGACCAGAGGCCGAGCACCACCAGCGTCGTGGTGCCGGGCATCAGCAGCCCGATCAGCACGCTGCTCTCCACGGCCAGCACGAGCGCCGCGACCGCCAGCACGACCAGGGCGGGCCAGTCGCCCACCTGGTCCAGCAGCGCCCTCACCATGCACCGCAGTGTCCCTGCTCGCGGGGGGTGGACCAGCGTCCGGCGTCCCGGTGAGCCGGAGAACACCGCTCGTCCGCGGCGTCAGGACGGCGTCAAGGTCGCCGTCCGCCCGCGTCAGGGAACCGTCAAGACCCGGTGCAGGACGCCGGAGCACTCCTAGCGTCGCCGCTCGCGAGGTGGACGACGACGGGTCGTCCGCGAGAGACGGATGAAGGTGCTCACGAGGTGACCGACGTGGTCTACGTGCTCCTCACGCTGGCGGTCTTCGGGTTGCTGGCGCTGGCTGTGCGCGGGGTGGAGGAGCTGTGACCTGGGTCGGACTGGCCGTGGCCGCGGCCCTGGTGCTCTACCTGCTGGCGAGCCTGCTGTTCCCGGAGCGGTTCTGATGAGCGCCACCGCAGCCGGCTGGCTGCAGGCGGGCCTGCTGGTGGTGGCGCTGGTCGCCGTCCACCAGCCGCTGGGCGACTGGATGGCCCGCGTCTTCACCACCGACGCGTCCCCGGCCCCCGAGGGGCCGAAGTCGCGACTTCGGCCCCTCGGCTCGGGGCGGCCGAAGTCGCGTCCCCGGCCCCAGTCGCCCCACTGGCGGGTGGAGAAGGTCGTCTACCGGGCGGTCGGCGTGGACGCCGACACCGAGCAGCGCTGGCCCACCTACCTGCGCAGCGTGCTGGCGTTCTCGCTGGTGTCGGTGCTCTTCCTGTACCTGCTCCAGCGGGTGCAGGCGGTGCTGCCGTGGAGCAACGACATGGCGGGAGTCGAGGGCGGCTCCGCCTGGAACACCGCGGTCAGCTTCGTGACCAACACGAACTGGCAGGGCTACGCCGGTGAGTCGACGATGGGCCACCTGGTCCAGATGGCCGGCCTCGCGGTGCAGAACTTCGTCTCGGCCGCGGTGGGCCTGGCGGTGGCGGTCGCGCTGGTGCGCGGCTTCGCCCGCACCCGCACCGACCGGCTGGGCAACTTCTGGGTCGACCTGACCCGCGCGCTCACCCGCCTGCTGCTGCCGCTGTCGGTGCTGGGCGCGATCGTGCTGGTGCTCGGCGGCGTGGTGCAGAACCTGTCCGCGGGCACCGACGCCACGACGCTGTCGGGCGCGACGCAGTTCCTCCCCGGTGGGCCGGTGGCCTCGCAGGAGGTCATCAAGCAGCTGGGCACCAACGGCGGTGGCTTCTACAACGCCAACTCCGCGCACCCCTTCGAGGGCCCCAGCGCCTGGATCTCGCTGTTCGAGGTCTTCCTGATGCTGGTCATCCCGTTCTCGCTGCCCCGCACGTTCGGCCGGATGGTCGGCGACGAGCGGCAGGGCCTGGCGATCGTCGGCGTCATGGGCGCGCTGTTCGCCGCGTCGCTGGCGCTGAGCAACTGGGCGCAGGCCCGCGCCGGTGGTGCTGCGCTGCAGCTGGCCGGGGCGGCGACCGAGGGCCAGGAGGTGCGTTTCGGCGGGCCGCTGTCGGCCCTGTTCGGGACGGCGACCACGCTCACCTCCACCGGCGCGGTCAACGCGATGCACGACAGCTTCACGCCCACCGGCGGGCTGCTGACGTTGGCCAACATGATGCTGGGCGAGGTCGCGCCCGGCGGTGTCGGCTCGGGCCTCTACGGGATGCTCGTGCTCGCCGTCATCGCCGTCTTCGTCGCCGGCCTCATGGTCGGGCGGACGCCTGAGTACCTGGGCAAGAAGCTCGGCCGCCGCGAGATGACCCTGGCCTCGCTGTACGTGCTCACCACCCCGGCGACCGTGCTGATCGGCACGGCGGTCGCGATGGCCACCGACGCCGGCCGCGGCTCGATGCTCAACGACGGCCCGCACGGCCTGAGCGAGGTGCTCTACGCGTTCACCTCGGCCGGCAACAACAACGGCTCGGCGTTCGCCGGGCTGAGCGCGAACACGCCGTTCTACAACACCGCCCTCGGGCTGGCGATGGCCTTCGGCCGGTTCGTCCCGATCGTGCTGGTTCTCGCCCTGGCCGGCCGGCTGGCCCAGCAGGGGAAGACCCCGGCCACCGCCGGGACCCTGCCCACCCAACAGGTGCTGTTCGTCGGGCTGCTGTCCGCCGTCGTCCTGGTCGTCGTCGGCCTCACCTACTTCCCGGTCCTCTCCCTCGGCCCCCTGGCGGAGGCCCTCTCATGACCACCGCCCGCCCCCTCTCAGGGCCGAAGTCGCGACTTCGGCCCGCCGTCCGTCCCGCAGAAGAAGGACTGTCATGACCGCGACCCTGGAACGTCCCCCCGTCGAGTCGCGCCCGCAGCAGCGTGCCGGCATCGAGTGGGGCCCGGCCCTGGTCGGGGCGGTGCGCAAGCTCGACCCGCGCGGCCTGGTGCGCCAGCCTGTCGTCTTCGTGGTGTGGGTCGGCTCGGTGTTCTCCACCGTGCTGGCGGTCACCGACCCGTCGGTGTTCAGCTGGCTGATCGCGGCCTGGCTGTGGTTGACCGTGCTGTTCGCCAACGTCGCCGAGGCCGTCGCCGAGGGCCGCGGCAAGGCGCAGGCCGACACGCTGCGCAAGGCGCGGCAGACCACCGTCGCGCACATGCTCGACGGCTCGGAGAAGGCCGCCGCCGACCTGCGCCCCGGCGACCGGGTCGTCGTCATGGCCGGCCAGGTGATCCCCGGTGACGGCGACGTCGTCGAGGGCATCGCCAGCGTCGACGAGTCGGCGATCACCGGTGAGTCCGCGCCGGTGATCCGTGAGTCCGGCGGCGACCGGTCCGCGGTCACCGGCGGGACGACGGTGCTCAGCGACCGGATCGTCGTCCAGATCACCAGCAAGCCCGGCGAGACCTTCGTCGACCGGATGATCGCCCTGGTCGAGGGCGCCGCCCGGCAGCGGACGCCGAACGAGATCGCGCTGAACATCCTGCTCAGCTCGCTCACGATCGTGTTCCTGCTCGCGGTGGTGACGCTGCAGCCGCTGGCGAGCTGGTCCGGCGCCGAGCAGTCGGTGACGGTGTTGATCGCGCTGATCGTCTGCCTGATCCCGACCACGATCGGGGCGCTGCTGTCGGCCATCGGCATCGCCGGCATGGACCGGCTGGTGCAGCGCAACGTGCTGGCGATGAGCGGCCGCGCGGTCGAGGCCGCCGGCGACGTGAACACCCTGCTGCTGGACAAGACCGGCACCATCACCTTGGGGAACCGGCAGGCGGCGGAGTTCCTCGCCGTCGGCGGGGCGACCGAGGCCGAGGTGGCCGACGCCGCGCAGCTCGCGTCGCTGGCCGACGAGACGCCGGAGGGGCGCAGCATCGTCGTCCTGGCCAAGGAGCGGTACGGGCTGCGGGAGCGTTCCCTCGTGGACGCGGTGTTCGTGCCGTTCACCGCGCAGACCCGGATGAGCGGCGTCGACCTGCCCGACGGCCGGCAGCTGCGCAAGGGCGCGGCGGGTGCGGTGCAGGCGTGGGTGCGCTCGCTGGACGGTCCGGTGCCCCCGGACGTCGCCGACGCCGTCGACGGCATCTCCGCCTCCGGCGGGACGCCGCTGCTGCTGGCCGAGTCGGTGGAGGAGCGGGCCCGGGTCCTCGGCGTCATCCACCTCAAGGACGTCGTGAAGCCCGGCATGCGGGAGCGGTTCGAGGAGCTGCGCCGCATGGGGATCCGCACGGTGATGATCACCGGCGACAACGAGCGGACGGCGCGGGCGATCGCGGCCGAGGCCGGCATCGACGACGTCCTGGCCGAGGCGACGCCGGAGGACAAGCTGGCGCTGATCACCCGGGAGCAGGAGGGTGGCCGGCTGGTCGCGATGACGGGGGACGGCACCAACGACGCGCCCGCGCTCGCGCAGGCCGACGTCGGGGTGGCGATGAACACCGGGACGTCGGCGGCGAAGGAGGCCGGCAACATGGTCGACCTCGACTCCGACCCGACGAAGCTGATCGAGATCGTGGAGATCGGCAAGCAGCTGCTCATCACCCGCGGGTCGCTGACCACGTTCTCCATCGCCAACGACCTGGCGAAGTACTTCGCGATCCTGCCGGCCATGTTCGCCGGGGTCTTCCCGGGGCTGGACACGCTCAACGTGATGCGGCTGGCCTCTCCGGAGTCGGCGATCCTCTCGGCCGTCATCTTCAACGCGCTGATCATCGTGGCGCTGGTGCCGCTGGCCCTGCGCGGCGTGAAGTACCGGCCCTCGTCGGCGTCGGCGATGTTGCGCCGCAACCTGCTGGTCTACGGCGTCGGTGGCGTGGTGCTGCCCTTCGTCGGGATCAAGCTCATCGACCTGCTCGTCTCCCTCATCCCCGGGATCGCGTGATGCCCACTCTGCGTTCAGGCCGCCAGCTGGTGGCCGCCGTCCGTGCCGTCCTCCTGGCCACTGTCGTGCTGGGGCTGGTCTACCCGCTGGTGATGGTGGGCCTCGCCCAGCTCATCGCGCCCTCTCGTGCCGACGGCTCGCTGGTGACCCGGGACGGTTCAACCGTCGGGTCGTCATTGGTCGGCCAGGCCTTCACGTCGGAAGCTGGTGACGCGCTGCCGCAGTACTTCCAGTCGCGGCCGTCGGCGTCGGACTACGACGGCGCCGCGTCGGGTGGGTCGAACCTGGGGCCGAACTCGAGCGACCTGGTGGGCGCGATCACCGAGCGGCGGGAGCAGGTGGCGGCGTTCAACGACGTCACGCCTGACCAGGTGCCCGCGGACGCGGTGACGGCGTCGGCGTCCGGGCTCGACCCGGGCATCTCGCCGGCCTACGCGGAGCTCCAGGTGGCCCGCGTGGCCGAGGCCCGCGGGGCGTCGCCGAGCGACGTGACGGCGCTGGTGGACGGCGCCACGCACGGCCGTGACCTGGGCTTCATCGGTGCGCCGTACGTCAACGTGTTGGAGCTCAACCTGGCGCTCGACGAGCGGTACGGCACCGCGGGCTGACGACACGGCGCCCAGTGGGGGACCCCCTCGCTGGGCGCCGTTCACCCTGATGTAGTGTTCTCCACGGCTCGGACACACCAGACCGGGTCGGCAAGGGGCTGTGGCGCAGCTGGTAGCGCACCACACTGGCAGTGTGGGGGTCAGGGGTTCGAGTCCCCTCAGCTCCACTTTTGCAAAGAGGGCCACTCCGCACCGGAGTGGCCCTCTTTGTTTGGATGGTGGGTGTCATCCCTTGGCCGCCAGGACGTGAATTCGCCAAAGCCCACGCCGTCATGCGGCACCAATGACCTCGAAGGCGGCGTCGACTGTGCTGAGGTCGAGAAGGCAGTAGGTCAGCAAGGCCTCTCCTGCTTGCCAGCCAGCCACCCTCGCGCAGCTGAGTCCAGGCTGCGCGATTGCCACCGACACGTGTGTCTCCGGCGGTGTGGAGGCCCAACTACTGACCCTCTGCTTGATGCTGCCCGTTCCATCCGATAGCACTTTGGCGCGTCTTTGCAGATGCGCGTCCAGCTCTCGCCAGAAGTGCGCCATGTTGGTCACCCAGCGGGCGCTCCGTGTCGCTTGCCCGATCACCTGTTCGATGTCCTGAAGGTCGCGGCGAGGCGAGTCAGAGCCAGCAAATTTGCAGTGCACCAGAGACACGTAAATCGGCAGCGCGGGCTTATTTGGCACTTGTAGGACTATGAGATCAGCGATCTCGCCCGCACCGTCGTCGTTGATGACCGCGGTGCTGTAACCCGCCCGCACTTGGCTGGCGAAGTGGTTGGCGACATGCGTGTTGACGTTGATCAACCCGGGCTTAGGTGTCTTGCTTTCGCACCTAACGTCAACGCCGGCCCAGCTAATTACCTTGAGGCTATCCTCGGGGAAAGACATTGGTGCTGGTGAGGGTGGAGTGAGAACGCCCCCCGTGCTGCTCGAACCATCACTGAAAAATAACATGAACGGCGAACCGTTCAATCCGTCAAGAAGATCGCTTCGGTGGGATGACCCTTGAACCGAGTAAGTCGTCGCATCGTGACTGGAGCCAGGTGTCAAGCGTCCATCTGTTCCGATAGAAGCATGCAGCGCCACCAGGCCGCGCGCTTCGCCGATGCATTCAATGTTGGTGGGTGACGTACGGAAACATCGAAAGTCGATAGCCGTTATAGGAACCGTCTCCTTGCCGACGTGCACGTTCCAGTCGGCTGCCAAGATTCTAGGATCAGGCATGGCGGCGATAGGAATATCCGGAAACTGTTTGAGCTCTTGCGGAAGACGCAGGGCTAAGGGCTTGCCAGTCGGGGAGACGGTCGCAGGTGAACGAGACAGCTTACCCAGACGTTGGCACCAGCCGTAGAAACCCAGTAGATCGAGTCGCCCAGGTGACCACACTTTCGCTCGGCGCATGCTGAATCCGACAGAAATGGAAACAGAGCGGTCTCCAAACGGGTTCTTGGCACGCAGTATCAGATGGCCAGCCGCGTAAGAGAGCGACTCGGCTGGCGTGATGGCCCCACCGATTGACGTCCCCGCCATCATGCGGTAAGTGGCTAGTAGTCCGCCTGGCTGCCGAGCTGACCGCATGCCGACAGAGAAGTAGGAGTCGACGTCCATACCGGCGAGCACGGCAGTGAGCCAAGTAACGCGTGCTGGCTGAGGATCAGCGAATCCCAAGGCCTCAGCCAGTGACCGTGCGGCGCCGTCGCTTCTGGCGTGCACATACAATATCGGACTGACCTCGTCTAGAACCGCGACGGCCAGGTGGTGTTCCTCTGAATCGAGGGCGTCACTCGCCAGCCAGTCTGGCCTCGTTCGTTCGTAAGTTACAACCGCCCTAAGTCGACCGGTAGCATTCACACGATCAAATACGACGTCCTTGCCCCCCACTCGGGGCAATGCATCGTTCAAGCGATGTGAGGCCAGCGAAGGATCGACTCGGAAGGCCAAAACGTCGCGCGGCACTCTAATGGCCGCGGCCGACAAGGCATCGGGGAGACCGGTCAGGTCTCGCAAGTCCTGCATGAAGCGTCGACGGGCCCTTTCGTCTTCAAGAGCTGCGTCAGCGACCCGCGGTAGAAGTTTTGACCAGTCCGCATCCACCTCGTATAGCTCGCGCGTCTGCTCCGTTAGGTCTTCGTCGCGGATAGCTAAGAACTCGGCGCTGGCAAGATTACTGTTGGTTCGACTGATGCGGCCAACGAACTGAAGGGTCGCGGGTAGCGACTTGTGCTTTCGGTGATAGACGGCAATCTTGACCCTAGGCTCGTTGAAGCCTTCTCCGAGGACGCCGATACTGACTAGGCCGACTGTCTCACGTACATCAAGCCTCCGTAGAACTTCCCGCATGGCTCGTGGTGTTGTATCGGCGGTCACTACGTCGAGGCTCGCGCCGAGGGATGAATAGAGCGCCACTAAGTCGTCTGCCTCCTGTCGACCGCCTGCGCGCACGATCAGCCGACTGTCGCCGGCGAGATGTTCCGGGCTGTTCAGTCGCTCGACCGCCGCTGCAGCCAGACACGAGTCGCGATCCTGGTCGGGCTGTTGTTCAACTGGAATGAAGGAGATTGGACTAATGATGCCGTCCCTGAGTGCATCAGCGAGTCGATAGCTGAACACCAGCTCTGCTGGTATTTCCACTTGGTCCAGTCGGACGGGAGTGGCAGTGAGTAGCCCCTTAGCCGCCGACGGAAGGGACTCCATGAGGGCCGTCCAGGTCGGTGCTGGAACGTGGTGCGCCTCGTCAACCAAGATCAAGTCGAACAGCCCGCGCGGCGCTGCTACTACATCTCGATGTGCTGGTGACAGGACACCCATAGTCCCGACGATGACGTCGGCTCCTTGGGTCATCGTCAGCCAGTCGTCCACCGACCCCGGGCGGTGGTCGATGGTCCTTACTGCTGGGCCTGTCGTCGATGCATCAAGGACGTTCGCGTCCTTAAGTTGCCTCATCAACCGAAACTCGTCGGCGAGCTGATCGCGGATGATTCGGTTTGGGGTCGCGACGAGCAGTTTCTGCCTGGGGGGATGCAGTAGAGGAATGAGCGTCAGCACTGCACTCTTACCAGTCCCAGTCGGCAGCACCGCCAGCGCGGCCTCGGGGCGTCCGGATGTGAAGGCAGCTGCTATTGCCCACGCTGCCCCCAGCTGGGCTCGACGCAGTGGGCTTGGGGCTGTTGGGTCTTGTCTGACAGTTGACAGGCGTGCGGTCTTATCGAACCAGTTTGCGGCATCTTGTGTCATTGCCTATAGAGGTTAGAGGAAGCTGAGCGATCTGTTGAGGAGGCGGTCGAACATGTCAAGTGCGTCGGCGAGCCCTGCAGGACCTGCGCAGAGTCGCCGTAATCCTTGCCTAGCCAAGGCCGAGGCGCCCTCGAGTGGCTGCGGCTGAGTCTTGCTGACACCAGAGGCCAGCGCTTCCAATCCCAAGCGCACCCGCGCTAACACCTAGGTCGACGTCACCAGTGCGCCGCTGATGCATATGCAGCGGCGCACTCATAAGGCCAATGACGACGTCCACCGTAGGTTCGTCGCTCTGGAGCCGAGTCGGCGATGTAACTGGGGCTGACGAGGCAATAGGTGCATCCGGGACCGCAACTCATGTTCGTTCTAAGTCGTCAGCTGCGCCCACTGCCGCACGTAGGAGCGGTGGAGCCAGCCGTCGACCCATCCGTGGTCCGGTGCGGCGGGGATCGACGCGCTGCCGCGCAGGGCGGTGAGCCGCTGCTCGGCGTCGTCGACCGCTGCGACCACCTCGACCAGCGGCACATCGCCGCGGCGGACGGCGCGTAGGTAGGTGCGGTCGGGCTCGGGCACCGGCAGCGTGATCCGCCCCGTCGTCAGCAGCTCGACGCCCTGCAGCCCCAGCCGTAGCGCGTGCATGGCGTACTTGGTGTCGTAGCCGTGCACGTCCACCAGCTCGGGCCGGTTGGTGTGCGCCCCGACCTCGCCGGTCATCGCGGCGCGCTGGGAGGAGAGGTAGCCGAGGAACCGGTCGGCGGCCTTCTGCGAGACAAAGCGGTGGGCGTTCTCGACCAGCTCCACGCCGGCCTCGTCGCGGTGCACCACCTCGCCGTCGGGGACGAACAGCGGCAGCAGGACGGTCGGGTTGCCGGCCAGCGCCAGCCGCGCCCACTTGCGCGCCGAGTAGATGACGACGTCCAGGTCGCCGGCGCCCGACCGGTTCGCCAGGCCGCCGGGGCGGTCCCACGCGGTGTGCCGCTGGTACTGCTCGAACTCGACCATCGCCGAGTCCGCGCCCGTCCCGGCCGGCACCCGGGCGACGCCGGTGACGAACTCCGGCGGCTCGAGGCAGATGCCCATCTCGTCGCGGTCGTCCTGGCCGGTGACCGACGTCCCGTGCACCCCGGAGCCGACCTGGACCCGCAGGATCGTGCCCTGCTCGGCGATCCGCCGCGCCTCCTCGGAGGCGTGCGGGTGCGGGTAGCCGGCAGGCAGGCTGGTGTCGCCGCGCACGACCGGCACCTGGCTGCGCACTGCCTCGGCCGTCATGGCGCCAGGTTGTCAGCACGACACCGGCCACCGCCAGCAGATACTCGTGCCGTGAGTGACGAGGACGCGCGGCAGGCAGCACCCGGGCTGGCGCAGCTCGGCAGCGCCGTCACCGCCGTCCTCGACGCGATCCGGTCGGCGGGTGGCCGGCCGTTCCTCGTCGGCGGGTGCGTGCGGGACGCGCTGCTGACACCGGGACGCCGTCCCGCGGACGTCGACGTCGAGGTGTTCGGGCTCGACCTCGACCAGGTGGCCGCGGCCCTGGCCCGGGTCGGGCGGGTCGACGAGGTCGGTCGCGCGTTCGCCGTCCTCAAGGTGCGCCGGGACGGCGAGGACCTCGACGTCTCCGTGCCGCGGGTCGTCCCCTCGTCCGGGAGGGCGCCGGTCGCCGATCCGGGGGCGTCGCTGTCCGAGGCGGCGCACCGCCGCGACTTCACCGTCAACGCGCTGATGTACGACCCGGCGACCGAGGAGGTCGTCGACGTCGTCGGCGGCCTGTCAGACCTGCGGGACGGCGTCCTGCGGCACACCAGCCCGGCCTTCGCCGAGGACCCGCTGCGGGTGCTGCGCGGCGCCCAGTTCGCCGCGCGCTTCGGGTTCCGGCTGGCGCCGGAGACGGCGGAGCTGTGCCGCGACCTGCTGCCCGCCTACGACGGACTGCCCCGCGAGCGCGTGTGGGGTGAGTGGCGCAAGATCGCGGAGAAGGGGCGCCACCTCACCGCGGCGCTGGCGGTGCTGACCGAGTCGGGGTGGCTGGCCACCGTGCCGCAGCTGGCCCGGCTGTCCGGGCTGCCGCAGGACCCGCGCTGGCACCCCGAGGGCGACGTCCTGACGCACTCGGGCCTGGCGGGCGACGCCGCGGCAGCGCTGGCGGACGACGCGGGGCTGACCGGCGACGACCGCAGCGTCGTCGTCCTCGGGGCGCTGCTGCACGACCTGGGCAAGGCCCGCTACACGCAGCACCGGGCCGACGGGCGGATCACCTCGCACGGCCACGCCGAGGGCGGGGTGGCGCCGGTCGAGGAGCTGCTGACCTCGATCGGGGCGCCGGCCGCGCTGATCGCCCGGATCACGCCGATCGTGCGCGAGCACATGACGGCGATCACCACGGGCGGCCGGCCCAGCGCCGCCGCCGTCCACCGGCTCGCCCGCCGCCTGGAGCCCGCCTCGATCAGCGAGTGGTCGCTCGTCTGCGGCGCCGACCACGCCGGTCGCGGCGTGGGTTCCGGCCCCAACCCGACGACGTCCTGGCTGGAGGTGGCCGCGTCCGCGGAGGTGCACCAGCGTCCGGGGCGCCCCCTGCTGCGCGGGAGCGACCTGATCGCCCGCGGCATCGCGCCGGGACGCCAGTTCGGCCCGGTCATGCGCGCGGCCATCGCGGCCCAGGACGACGGCGAGTTCGCCGACCACGCCGGCGCAGTGGCCTGGTTGGCCGGACTGGACGCCGACGGACGGCTGGCGCGGCTCCTGGCCGAGGGTCAGCAGTCGGCCCGCTGAGGCCGACGCGTGAGCTCCTGTCAAGGGCCCAAAGGATCTGTGGACAGGCGTCTGAGCTGGGCTTTCGCCTTGCCTGGACGTCTCGCCGTCGATAGCATTCGTACACCAGTTCGAATGCGTCGGGAGGTGTCCGTGAGCGAGATCCGGTCGGCTCTCGACGCGCTCGCGGCCGAGGACCTGCACGCGCTCACGAACGCGCAGACGCTGGAGCGGACGGCGTCGCTGGTGCAGATGGCCAACCGGGTGGCGGCCGAGCTGACGCGCACGGTGCGGCACGGGGAGCTGACCCAGGCTGCTGAGCACGACGGCATGCGCACCATGCGGTCGTGGCTGATCGGGCACGCGCGGCTGGCGCCCCGGGACGCATCCACGATCGTGCGAGCCGGTCGGGCACTGGAGCACTTCCCGGCACTGGCAGCCGGGTTCGCGGACGGCGAGGTGACCGCTGCGCAGGTGGACGTCGTCGCCACGAAGGTCGCGCCGGCCGACGTCGCCCGGGCCGAGGAGCAGGGCGTCGACGTCGGGGCCTTCGACCGCGACTGGGCCACCATCGCGGCCGCCGCCTCGCACGACGTGCTCAAGGCCGCGGTCGAGTTGTTCGAGGTCGCGCTCGACCCGGACGGTCCTGAGCCCGACCCCACCGAGGGGCGGCGGCTGACCATGGCCAAGCACGCCGACGGCACCGTCACCGGCCGCTTCGACCTCGATGCGGTCGCCGGGGAGAAGGTGCAGGCGGCGATCGAGTCGATCGTGCAGGCCGACCGGCCGAAGGGCGACGAGCGCACCCGCGCCGAGCAGAACGCCGATGCCCTCGTGCAGCTGTGCGACAACCAGCTCGCCGCAGGCGGCCTCCCGACGCTGCGCACGGTCAAGCCGCACGTCGTCGTGACCATCGACCTCGACGACCTGGTCGACCCCGCCACCGGCGCGGGCGCCGCCGACATGGGCTTCGGGGCCACCATCTCCGCCGCCCGGGCCCGCTACCTGGCCTGCGACGGCAGCATCTCCCGGATGGTGATGGGCCCCGACGGCGTGCCGCTCGACCTGGGCCGCGACCACCGGGTGGTCACCCCTGGCCTGCGGAAGGCGGTCGAGCGGCGGGACCGGAGCTGCGTCTTCGCCGGTTGCGAGGCGCCGAGCCACTGGTGCGACGTCCACCACCTGGTCCACTGGGTGCACGGCGGCGAGACGAACCTCGGCAACTCCGCGCTGCTGTGCGAGCGGCACCACACGAAGGTGCACCACGGGTTCCGAGTCGAGAGACCACCGGACGGGCGATGGCGCACCTACCGGCCCGACGGCACCGAGATCCTCCTCGGCCCGCTGTTGCGCTGATCTCCCCGGGCAGTGCGCGCCGTTCCGGCCGGAACGGTCTCGCTGTGGTCGGCGGCTGCCGATGGTCCCGTCATGCGCAAGACCCTCGTCATGACCATCGCGGCGACCGCCGCGCTCACCACTGCCTGCTCCGGCTCCGGCGACGACACCACCGCCGCTCCGGCGACGGTGACCCAGACGGTGGCCGTTCCGGCTCCGGCGACGTCTGCGGCCCAGCCCTCGCCGGCGCCCGTCGCTGTCGAGGTGACCAGCGCGGCACCCAGCTCGGCGGCGGTCGTCGTCGACTTCGCCATGCCGGACATGGTCGGCACCAACCTGCAGGTCGCCCAGAACACGATGCAGACGAACAACGTCTTCTACTCCGTCTCCCACGATCTCCTGGGCACGCGCAACCAGGTCATGGACGGCAACTGGCAGGTCTGCGACCAGAACGTCCCCGCCGGTCAGCGGGTCACCGGAGACGTCGAGGGAGCCATCGACTTCGGCGTCGTGAAGCTCGAGGAGACCTGCCCGTAGCGGCCTCCGCGCCCCCGACCCGGACGGTCCCGTCAGGCGCCGTCCGGCCGGGGGGCCGACGACCACACCGGCATCCGGGCGCCGGTGGCCCGGTTGTAGGCCCACACCACCGCGGTCACCACGCACACCGACGCCAGCGCCACCACGAGCGCCGACGGCGCCGTCAGCAGGCCGAGGCTGACGATCAGGGTCGTCGCGCCGGCGGGTGGGTGCGGCCGGTCGATGAGCACCAGCACGCCCGCGGTCAGCGCGAGAGACAGCGCCGCGGCGCCGATGCGCGGCCAGGTGGCGCCCTCGGCCAGCACCGTCCCCGCGCCGGTGAGTCGGAAGGCGACCAGCGACAGGTAGCCCGCGGCCAGCGCCACCGCGTGCCCGATCACGGTGTTGCGCGGGCTCGAGGACGGCGCCGTCGGCTGCTCGGTCTGCAGCACCGCGGTGGGCCCGAGGCTCGGGAACAGCCACGCCTGCCCGGTCAGCAGCGCGACCGCCCCGGCAGCCACCATCGCCAGCGCGCAGCCGGCGAACGCGTGTAGCGCCGCCGTCCGCGAGCCTCCCGGCCGGGTCACCCGATGGCCTGCGGCGCGGACCCGATGATCAGCGCCTGCGGCGCGATGCTCTTCAGCTGGCTCTGCACCCACTTTGTCTGCCCGGTGGTCTGCGCCTTGCAGCGCTGCGCGAGGGCGAGCAGGTCGGCGTCCCGGAGGCCCTGCGCCGTCTGGCTGACCACCAGCCACGTCGAGTCGACGAAGGACGCCAGCGTGTAGAGGTCCTGCAGGTCGCGCAGCAGCCCGAGCTCGCCCTCCCGCACGTGCGGGACGCCGGGGACGTCGAGCCGCTCCACGTCGCCGCCGGGGCCGTACCGGTCGCACGCCGGCGCCAGGTCGGCGACGTGCTCGGCGCACTGGCCGCTGAGCAGCCGGCAGATGAAGTAGATGCCGGCATCCCGCGAGTGGCCCTGGCCGACGGTGTCGAACGCGGCGCCCAGGGTCTCCTCGCTGCGCGACAGCAGGCCGAGGTAGGTGGCGATCTGCACGGTCACTCCCCACCCAGCGTCGGCGGCACGTGGGCGTCGACCTGCTCGTCGACGCCGGCCTCGGGGCCGCCCACCGTCGCCGGCACCTCGATGCCGGCGGCCGGGGCGGACGCCGTCGTCGTCGGGGCGGGGGAGGGGCCGGTGCCCGCGGACACCCGGGTCACCCGCACCGAGGCGTTCTTCACCTGCGGTTGCCGGGACACCGGGTCCCAGGAGGTGAGCGTCAGCTCGTTCGCCGCTCGCGCCCGGCCGTCGGGTCCGGAGCGGTCGGAGTCCCAGTAGCCGAAGTGGAAGGGCACGAAGACGACGCCGGTGCGGCCCTGCCCGATCCGGGCGGGCACCTCGATCGCGCCGCGCCGGGACTCCACCCGCACCAGGTCGCCCTCGGCGATGCCCAGGTCGCCGGCGTCGGCCACCGACAGCTCCACCCACGCCTCCGGCGCCGCCTTGCGCAGCTGCTCAGCCCGGGCGGTCTTCGTGCGGGTGTGGAAGTGGTAGACCGTGCGGCCGGTGGTCAGCCGCAGCGGGTACTCGTCGTCCGGCTCCTCGTGCGCCGGAACGTACGGCGCCCCCTTGAGCATCGCCCGGCCGGCCGGGTTCATCGCCCGGTGCTCCTGCTCGCTCACCGAGGCACCGGTGAGGAGGTCCTGCCCGTACGTCTCGGCGTAGTCGGTCTCGGTCGGGAAGACGCCGTCCTCGTACAGCCGCTGCGTGCCGTCGGGGTGCTCGTCGTTCACCGGCCACGGGATGCCGCTGCCGCCGCGCAGCCGGTCGTAGCTGAGCCCGGTGTAGTCGCACGGCCGGCCGCGGGTGCACTCCTTCCAGGCCTCGAACGCCTCCTCCGGGTGCGTCCAGGTGAGCAGCGGGCCGCCGTCCCGGTTCGTGAAGCCCATCCGGCGCGCGTAGTCGAGGAAGATGTCGAAGTCAGGCTTGGCCTCGCCCGGCGGCTCGACCGCCTTGTCGCAGATGTGCACCGTGCGGTTGACGTTGGTCATCGTGCCGGTCTTCTCACCCCACCCGGCCGCCGGCAGGACGACGTCCGCGAGCCGGGCCGTCTCGGTGAGGAACACGTCCTGGACGACGACGAACGTCTGCTCACCGGCCAGCGCGCGGCGGATGCGGGCCGAGTCGGGCATGGACACCGCGGGGTTGGTACCGGAGATCCAGAAGAACTCGATCGAGCCCTCCTCGACGTAGCGGAACAGCTGCGAGGCGTGCGTCGGCGGCGCCCAGTGCGGGATCGTCTCGGCCTCGACGTTCCACAGCTGCGCGAGCTGTTCGATGTGCGCCGGATTACCCCAGTTGCGGAAGGCCGACATGTCGCCGTCCGCGCCGGTCTCGCGGGTGTTCTGCGCGGTGGGCTGGCCGTTCATCTGCAGGATGCCCGCACCCGGGCGGCCGAGCATGCCGCGCAGCAGGTGCAGGTTGTTGACCTGGCAGGCGGCGGCGGTGGCCTGGTTGGACTGGTAGAAGCCCTGCAGCACGGTCGACAGCACGCGGTGGGTGGTGCCGAACACCTCGGCCGCGCGCTCGAGGTCGGCGGGGGAGACGTCGCAGATGTCGCCGGCGTGCTGCGGGGTGTACGGCTCCACGATCTGCGCCAGCTCGTCGAACATGATCGTGTGCGCGGCGACGTACTCCTCGTCGACCCAGCCGCGGTGGATCACCTCGCGGACCAGCGCGTTCATCGCCGCCTGGTTGGTGCCCGGCCGCACGGCCAGGTGGACGTCGGCCTCGCGGGCGACCGGGGTCAGCCGCGGGTCCATGCAGACGATGGCAGGTCGGTCCGGGCCGTGCAGGCGGTCGAGCACCCGCATCCACAGCACCGTCTGCGTCTCGGCCATGTTGTGGCCGTACAAGAAGATGGCCTCGGTGGATTCGATGTCGGCGTAGCTGCCGGGCTGGCCGTCGCTGCCGAAGGTCTCCTTCAGGGCCGCTCCGGCCGTCGCGGTGCACAGCCGGGTGTTGCCGTCCATGTGCGGGGTGCCGACGCCGGCCTTCCCGAGGACGGCGAGGGCGTAGTACTCCTCGGTGAACAGCTGACCGGTCGTGTAGAAGCCGTGCGACAGTGGCCCCTTCTCCTGCAGCAACCGTTTCGACGTCTCCACGATGCGGCCCATCGCGGTGTCCCAGTCGGTCTCCACCAGCTGGCCGTTCTCGCGGACGAGGGGGCGGGTCAGGCGGTCGCCGGACCGGCTCCAGTTCCAGCTGCCGTAGAGGCCCTTGGGGCCCAGCCGGCCGTGGTTGACCAGGTCGACGCCACGGCCACGGACGCCGACCATCTCGCCGTCCTTGACGGCGATGTCGACGGCGCAGCCGTTGCTGCACAGCACGCAGCCGGCCTGCACCCAGTGGTCGACGTCGTCGGTGCCGACGGCGGGGTCGAGGTGGGTGTCGATCCGCACCGGCCAAGGGGTGTCGATGGCGTGCGGGGTGCGCGTGCCCCAGATGTCCGCGATGCGGTCCATGACCAGCCTCTGCTGCCGTGCGGGCCCCGCCTGCTCAGGGCGTGGCCTGCCTGCCCGTCAGGTGGCGCAGTGAAACCGGTTGCGGGCGGCCGGCCGACGCGGAACGGGGTGCTGTGGACGTCCGGTCATCCGGCTCGGTGGCGTCGTCGGCCCGTCGATGTCAAGACCCGTTCGACATCTGTGGACAAGCCGCTGACCTGCGAATTCAGGTGGTCCGGGCCGGGGTCGAGCGGTATCCTCCGTACAGGTGTTCGAACGCGTCGGGAGGTGTCGTGAGCGAGTTGCAGTCGGCTCTGGACGCGCTCGCGGCCGAGGACCTCCATGCGTTCACGAACGGTCAGACCCTCGAACGGACGGCGTCGCTGGTGCAGCTGGCCAACCGGGTGGCGGCCGAGCTCACCCGCACGGTGCGGCACGGCGAGCTGACCCAGGCTGCCGAGCGCGACGGGCTGCGCACGATGCGCTCGTGGCTGATCGGGCACGCCCGGCTGGCGCCGAAGGACGCGTCGATGATCGTGCGCTCGGCGCGCCGGCTGGAGCACGTCCCGGCCGTCGCCGCCGGGTTCGCCGAGGGCGAGGTCAACGCCGCGCAGGTCGACCTGGTGGTCGGCGCGGTCGGCCCGACCGAGCTGGTCCGGGCCGCCGAGCAGGGCGTCGACCTGGCGGCCTTCGACCGCGACTGGGCGACGATCGCGGCGGGGGCGCCGCACGACGTGCTCAAGGTGGCGGTGCGGGCGTTCGAGGACGCCCTCGACCCGGACGGCGCGGAGCCGGACCCCACTGAGGGGCGCCGGCTGTCGATCGCGAAGCACGCCGACGGCAGCGTCACCGGCCGCTTCGACCTCGACGCCGTCGGCGGGGAGAAGGTGCAGGCCGCGATCGAGTCGATCGTGCAGGCCGCCCGCCCCCAGGGCGACGAGCGGACGCGTGCGCAGCAGAACGCCGACGCGCTCGTGCAGCTCTGCGACAACCAACTTGCCGCAGGCGGCCTGCCGCTGCTCCGCACGGTGAAGCCGCACGTCGTGGTGACCATCGACCTCGACGACCTGGTCGACCCCGCCGACGGCCCGGGAGCCGCCGACCTGGGCTTCGGTGCGGTCGTCTCCGCCGCCCGGGCCCGCTACCTCGCTTGCGACGGCAGCATCTCCCGCATCGTGATGGGGCCTGGCGGCGTCCCACTCGACCTGGGCCGCGACCACCGCGTGGTCACCCCCGGGCTGCGCAAGGCGGTCGAACGCCGGGACGGGAGCTGCGTCTTCGCCGGGTGTGAGGCCCCGACGCACTGGTGCGACGTCCACCACCTGGTCCACTGGGCGCACGGCGGCGAGACGAGCCTCGAGAACTCGGCGCTGCTGTGCGAACGGCACCACACGAAGGTCCACCACGGGTTCACCGTCGAACGAGATCCCGGCGGGCGATGGCGCACCCACCGGCCCGACGGTACCGAGATCCTGCTCGGCCCCCTGCTGCACTGACCGCCGCACCCGGCCCCGGCGTGCGCGCGCGACAGGCCGCGAGGCTCCCTGCCGGTGCTGAGCCTTGCTACCTTCTCCGGGTCGTGATCACAGCCGCTGCGGCTGTCGCGGCGAGACGAGCGTCGAGGGTGTCCAGCGGTCCGCGCACCCACCAAGGGGGAGCCGGACATGGAGTTCTCGATCGAGGTGCTGGCCCCACCGGGGCGCGGACCGGTGATGCGCGTGCACGGCGAGCTCGACACGGAGAACGCCCCGCAGCTGGGGCACTGCGTCGAGCGGCAGCTGGCCCTCTCGCCGGCGACGCTGGTCATCGACCTCACCGGGACCACGTACCTGGACTCCCGCGGCGCCCGCGAGCTCGCCCTCGCCGGACGGCGCGCCACCGCGGCGGGCACCGCGCTGACCGTCGTCTGCCCCCGCGAGAACCGGCGGCTGTGGCGGGTGTTCGACCTGCTGGGCCTCGACAGCGCCGTCACCATCACCGACGGGCAGGACGGACGCACCGGTGGCGAATGAGCTGACCGAGCAGGCCCTGCTCGCCTGCGCCGACGAGCCGATCGCCGTGCCGGGCGCGATCCAGCCGCACGGCGCGCTGCTCGCGGTCACCGAGCCCGACCTGCAGGTCGTCGTCTCCTCCGCCGGCGCCGCCGGGCTGCTCGGCACCGACCCCGCCGGCCGGACGCTCGCCGACCTGCTGGACCCTGCCGACCTCGCCCGCCTGCGCGCCGGCCTGGCCGGCGACCTCGCCGAGGTCAACCCGCTGCGCGTCCACCTCGGCGGCGGGGACGTCGACCTGGTGCTGCACCGCGCCGACGGGCTGCTGCTCACCGAGTGGGAGCCGGTCAACGGTGCGCAGGAGGCCGGGGTCGCCTGGCACCGGCGGCTGCCCGCGGTGCTGCAGCGGCTGTCGGCCGCCGCGACGCTGGAGCAGCTGACCGAGGTCCTGGCCGACGACGTCCGGGCGCTCACCGGCTTCGACCGGGTGATGGTCTACCGCTTCGACGCCGACTGGAACGGCGAGGTGCTCGCCGAGAGCCGCCGCGCCGACCTCGAGCCGTTCCTCGGGCTGCACTACCCGGCCAGCGACATCCCGGCCCAGGCCCGCGCCCTGTACGAGAAGAACTGGCTGCGGCTCATCCCCGACGCCCGGTACCGCCCCGACCCGCTGCTGCCGGCCGCCACCCCGACGACCGGGCGACCGCTCGACCTGTCGGGGTCGGTGCTGCGCAGCGTCTCGCCGATGCACCTCGAGTACCTGGCCAACATGGGCGTGGTCGCCTCGATGTCGGTCTCGCTGCTCGACCGCGGGAGGCTGTGGGGGCTCATCGCCTGCCACCACTACAGCGGCCCGCACCGCCCCTCCTACACCGACCGCACCGCCGCGGAGTTCCTCGGCCGGACGGCGTCCCTGCTGCTGCCCACCACGGTCGGCGCCGGTGACGCCGAGCGCCGGGTGAGCGTGGCCCAGCGGCAGGCCGAGCTGGTCGCCGCGCTGGGGCGCTCGCCGCGTGACCCGGCCGCCGCGCTCACCAGCGGGCCGGTCACCGCGCTGGACCTGCTGCCCGCCGCCGGCGCCGCGGTGCGCGTGCAGGGCCGGCTGCACCTGCTCGGCGAGACCCCGCCGGCCGACCGGGTCGTGCCGCTCGTCGAGCAGCTGCTCGCCGCGCAGGTGCCGGCCACCGACGTCGTCTCCCGGGTGGTGCCCGGCGCCGCCGACCTCACCGACTCCGCCAGCGGCGCCGTCGCGGTCGCGGTCGCCGGCAGCCCCGGCGACTTCCTGGCCTGGTTCCGCCCCGAGACGCTGCGGGAGGTGACCTGGGGCGGTGACCCGCACACCGCCAAGGTCACCGACGGCGCCGCCGGCCCGCGGCTGAGCCCGCGGCGGTCGTTCGCCCGGTGGAGCGAGACCGTGCGCGGCACCTCCCGGCCGTGGCGCGAGCACGAGGTGGCCGCCGCCCGCACGCTCGCCGCGACCGTGGGCGACACCGTGCTGCACCGCGTCGAGCGCGACAGCCGGCTGGCCGCGGTGCTGCAGCGCGCGCTGCTGCTCGAGGAGCTGCCCAAGGTCCCCGGGCTCGGCCTGGCCGCCAGCTACACGCCCAGCGAGCAGGACGTCGTCGGCGGCGACTGGTACGACCTGGTCCTGCTGCCCGGTGGCGCGGTGGCGGTCGTGCTGGGCGACGTTGCCGGCCACGGGCTGGGCGCCGCCGCCGTCACCGCCCAGCTGCGGCACGCGCTGCGCGCCCACCTGCTCCGCGACCTGGGACCGGCGGCGGCGCTGAACGGGCTCAACCAGCTGGTCGCCGCGCTGCTGCCCGGCGAGATGGCGACCGCGGTGATCGCCGAGGTCGACCCGGCCACCGGGCGGGTCACCGTGGCCAACGCCGGGCACCTGCCGCTGCTGCACGTCACGCCGGCGGGCGCGGTGCACCCCGAGGTCCCCCGCGGGCCGGCGCTCGGGCTGCTCGACACCTCCGACTACCGCCAGACCGAGCTGCAGCTGGCCGCCCAGGACTGCCTGCTGCTCTACAGCGACGGCCTCGTCGAGCAGCGCGACTCCGACCTGCCCGACCGGCTCGCCGCGCTGCGCGAGGCCGCCGCCGGCGACGCCGACCCGCGGGCGCTGGTCGACCGGGTGCTCGCCGCGCTCGCGCCCACCACCGGCGACGACGTCACCCTGCTCGGCGTCCGGCGCGGCTGAGCTCCCCGGTCAGGAGACCGCGGCGTCCTGCTCGTCGGCTGCGGCGAGCAGCACCTCGACGCCCTGCGCGCGCCAGCGCGCGGTGTCGGGCCCGTCCTCGGTGACGAGGAGGTCGATCCCGGACGGCGGCAGCACCAGGTGCGGGGCGACGCTGTCGTGCTTGCTGCTGTCGGCCAGCACCGCGGTGCGCCGGGCCGCCCGCGCCATGGCGGTCTTGACGTCAGCGTCGTCGGCGCTGACCGAGGTGGCGCCGGCCTCGGGGTCCAGCGCGCACGCCCCGAGGAACGCCCAGTCGGCGCGGTGCCGGGCGAGGGCCGCGACGGTGGCCGAGCCGCTGAAGTAGCGCGAGTGCCGGCTCCACTGCCCGCCGGCCACGGTGAGGTCGACCTCGGGGTCGGCCTCCAGCAGCAGCGCGACGTCGAGCGAGGTGGTGACCACCGACAGCGGGCGCACGGTCAGCGCCCGGGCGAAGGCGAGCACGGTCGACCCGGCGTCCAGGACGAGCGTGTCGCCGGGCTGCACCAGGTCCGCGGTGGCCGCGGTCGTGGCGATGGCGTCCTTCGCGGCGGCGGAGACGTCCGCACGGTCGGCCCAGGCCATCCGGGCGGGGTCCAGCAGCACCGCGCCGCCGTGGGTCTTCTGCAGGTGCCCGGCGTTCGACAGGACGCGCAGGTCGCGGCGGACGCTGTCCTCCGACACCGCGAGCAGTGCGGCCAGCTCACCGACCTGCACCCGGCCGTTGCGGTGCAGCTCGTCGAGGATCCGCGCCTGGCGTTCCCGCGCGAACATGCACGCTCCGTTCTGACGTCTGCTGAGTCTTGCTTGACTGTGCTGGAGTCTGCCCGATTCACTGCCGCTCATGCAAGGACCAGCAGGATCTGTCGTCCGGACCACCTCGCCGGTCACGCTCGCCGTCGCCGGCGTCGTGGGCTTCCTCGTGCTGGGCGCGCTGGCCAGCGTCCTGGGGCCGACGCTGCCGCGGCTGCGCGCGGAGCACGGGCTCGGCCCGGCCGCGGCCTCCTGGCTGCCGGCCGCGTTCTCGGCCGGGTCGGCGCTGGGCGTGGGCCTGGCCGGCGTCCTGCGGGGCCGGTGGGCGCTGGCGCCGCTGCTCACCGGCGGCGCGCTCACCCTGGGCGCCGGCTGCGCGGCCGTGCCGCTCGCGCCCGGTGGGGGAGCGGTGGCCGGGGCGCTGCTGCTGGCCGGCGTCGGGTTCGGCGTGGTCGACCTGCTGCTCAACCTCACCCTGGCGCGGTCGTTCGGCGCCGGCAGTGGCGCGGTGCTGATGGCGGTCAGCGCCGCCTTCGGCGTCAGCGCCGTCCTCACCCCGGTGTTCGTGGGGGCGGCGCCCGAGGACCTCGTCGCGCCGTTCGGCGTCTGTGCGGTCGGCGCCGTCGCGCTCGCCGTCCTCGCCGCCCGGCTGCGCACGGCCGGGCGACCGGCGCCGGCGGGGGGAGCAGCCCGTCGGCACCCGGCCGGGGAGGCCGTGGTGGTCGGTCTGCTGGCCGCGGTGCTGCTCGGCTACGTCGCGGTGGAGGGCGGCGTCGCCGGGTGGGAGACCACCCACCTGCTGGCGACCACCGACCTCACCGACGGTCAGGCGGCCCGGGCCGTCGCGCTCTTCTGGCTGGGCCTCACGGTGGGCCGGCTGCTCGCCGCACCGCTCGCGCTGCGCCACCACCCCAGCCGGCTGGTGGTCGGCTCGCTCGTCGGCGCCGGCCTGGCGCTGGCCCTGGCCTCCTCCGCCCCGCTCGCGGTGGCGGCCTACGCGCTGGCCGGGCTGTGCCTCGCCCCGGTCTTCCCGGCGGTCATCGCCTGGCACGCCGACCGGGTGCCCAGCGGGCGGGGCGCCACCCTCGTGTTCGCGGTCGGGCTGGCCGGTCCGCTCGTCACCTCCCCGGTCATCGGCGCGGTCGCCGAGGGCGCCGGCGCCGCCACCATCCCGTGGGTGCTCGCCGCGCTGGCGCTGGCCGCGGCCGGTGGCGCCCTCGTCCTGGTCGGGCGCCGCAGCCCTCGGACGCCGGGCCCGGCCGGGGTGCAGGTGATCCTGCGGGACCCGGCCGGGCACGTGCTCCTGCAACTGCGGGACGACGACCCCGCCATCCCCTTCCCGGGCGTGTGGGCACTGCCCGGCGGGCACCTGGAGGACGGCGAGCTGCCGGTGGCGTGCGCCGTCCGGGAGCTCCGCGAGGAGATGGGGCTCGAGCTGCCGGCGAGCGCGCTGCACCACGTCGTGTCGCGGGAGCGGTCCTACGACTACGAGCACACCTGGTGGGCGGCTCTCGACGTCGACCCGGCGACGATCGTGCTCACCGAGGGGCAGGCCGTACGCCTGTTCTCACCCGCCGAGATCAGCGGCATGACCCTGGGCTACGAGGACGGTGCGGTGCTCGCCGGGTTCTTCGCCGAGCACGCGGACCGCCCCTGACGGCGTCACCAGCCCACGGCGCCGTGCCGGTCGGTGAACGTGCCGGTCGGGCCGTCGGCGCCGATGGTGGCCATCGCCACGATCGCGTCGGTCCCCTCGGTGACCGTCTGCGGGCCGGAGTGGCCGTTGAGGTCGGTCGCCGTGTAGCCGGGGTCGACCGTGTTGACCCGCAGCTCGGGCAGGAACTGGGCGTACACCGAGGTCAGCATGTTCACCGCCGCCTTGCTGGCCGAGTAGCCCAACGTGGGCAGCGAGTGCTCGATCCGCGTCTCGTCGCCGCGCACGGTGAAGGAGCCCAGCCCGCTGGTCACGTTGACGACCACCGGCGCCGCCGACTCGCGCAGCAGCGGCAGGAACGCGTGCGTCGTCCGGACGATGCCGACCGTGTTGGTGTCCAGGACCGCCAGCACCGCCGGGCCGTCGAGCTCGTCGACGCCGGCGAACGGACCGGAGATGCCGGCGTTGTTGACCAGCACGTCCAGCCCGCCGAAGCGCTCGCGGACCGTCTCGGCGGCCGCGGCCACCGACGCGTCGGAGGTCACGTCGACCTCCACCCACTCCACGCCGAGCTCCTCGGCCGCCTGCTGCCCGCGCTGCGGGTCGCGGGCGCCGATGACCACCCGGTGCCCGTGCTCCTTCAGTCGCCGGGCCGTCTCGTAGCCCAGGCTCTTGTTGCCGCCGGTGATCAGTGTCGTCGTCATGGCGAGAACGGTGCGCCCGTCCGGGTGGGGTCAGGTAGGCGCGTCCGACCGTATGACTGCCGGTACCACCCAGGCGGCCGACGCTGGACGACGATGGGCGGCATGGCGGATCGAGGCGACTTCGCGGCGCTGCTGCGCGCATGGCGGGAACGGCTGCAACCGGCCGCGGTGGGCTTCCCGGCGGGCAACCGTCGCACCAGCGGGCTGCGCCGCGAGGAGGTCGCGCTGCTGGCCGGCGTCTCGGTCGACTACCTGGTGCGGCTGGAGCAGGGCCGCGCCGACCGGCCCTCGGTGCAGGTCGTCGCCTCGCTGGCCCGGGTGCTGCAGCTGTCCGACCTCGAGCGCGACCAGCTGCACCTGGCCGCCGGCCTGCCGGCCCCGCTGCCCACCGCCGTCCCGACGCACATCCCGGCCAGCGTGCAGCGGCTGCTCGCCCGCCTCCCGGACGTCGCCGTCGGCGTGTGGACGGCGCACTGGACGCTGCTGACCGCCAACGCGGCCTGGCGCTCGCTGCTGGGGGAGATCAGCCCCGGCACCAACCTGGTCGTCGCGCACTTCGCCGGCCGCGAGCCGGAGGTCGTGTGGGCCGACGGCGACCGCGAGCGGCACGAGCGGGCGCTGGTCTCCGACCTGCGGACCGCCCTCATCCGCTACCCCGACGACCCGTCGGTGCGGGCGGTGCTCGCCCGGTGCCAGTCCTTCGACCGCTTCCGGCAGCTGTGGGACGAGGGCACCGTCGTCGAGCACCGGTTCCAGTCCAAGACGTTCGTGCACCCGCTCGTCGGGCAGCTGACGCTGGACTGCGACGTCTTCACCGCGATCGGCACCGACCTGCGGATCGTCGCCTACACGGCCGAGCCGGGCACCGAGGACGCGTCCCGGTTCGACCTGGTCCGCACGCTCGGCACGGTCGAGGTCGCGCCCGGCTGACCCGGGGTCAGCGCGGACAGCAGGCGGAGCGCCTCGGCGGAGCGCGAGCCAGGGGCGGCCTGGTAGACGACCAGCACCTGGTCCTCGGCGTCGGCGACGGTGAACTTGTCGTAGCGCAGCTCGAGGTCGCCGACCTGCGGGTGCGCCAGCCGGTACACCCCGCCGCCGGGGTGGCGGCGCACGTCGTGCCGCGCCCAGAGCCGGCGGAACAGCTCACTGCGCACCGAGAGCCCACCGACCAGCTCGGCCAGGTGCGGGTCGTCGACGTCCGGGCCGGCCGCGCTGCGCAGGACGGCGACCAGCTCGGCCGCTGTCGCCTCCTGCTCGGGGCCCGGTGAGACGAGGCCGGGCTCGAGCAGGACGGCGCGCAGCAGGTTGGTGCCCGGCCGGAACAGCGGCGACAGGGCCACCGCCAGCGGGTTGGCGGCCAGCACGTCGAGGTGGCGGCCCTGCACGAAGGCCGGCGTCCGGTCCCAGGCGGTGAGCAGCTGCGCCACGCTGGGCCGGACGCGCTCGGTGCGGCGGGACGTGCGCCGGCGGCGGGGTGCGGGGTCGGCGAGGTCGTGCAGGTGGCTGGTCGAGGCGGCGTCCAGGCCGAGGGCGCGGGCGACCGCGTCCAGCACCTGCGCCGAGGGGTGGCGGTCCCGGCCCTGCTCGAGCCGGGTGTAGTACTCGGTGCTGATCCCGGCCAGCATCGCCAGCTCGTCCCGGCGCAGCCCGGCCACCCGGCGGGCGCCGGTCACGGTGATCCCGACGTCCTCCGGGCGCACCTGCTCGCGCCGGGCGCGCAGGTACTCGCCGACCAGGTTCTCCGTCATGACCCGACCGTAGGGCCGCGCGCGCCGTCGTACCTGGCCCCGCCGGCACCCCCCTCGGCAGGGACCTGGCTGGCGGCGCGCGCCGGACCGAGGCTCGGCCCATGACACGCACCTGGCTCATCACCGGGGTGGGCAGCGGCTTCGGCCGCAGGCTCACCGAGCAGCTGCTGGCCCGCGGCGACCGGGTCGCCGGCACCGTCCGGCGACCCGACGCGGTCGCCGACCTCCGCGAGGTCCACGGCGGCACCTTCTCCGTCCACGTCCTCGACCTCACCGACACCGACCGCATCCGCGGGGTGGTCGACGAGGCCGCGGCCCGCTGGGGCCGGCTCGACGTCGTCGTCAGCAACGCCGGCTACGGGCTGTTCGGCGCCGCCGAGGAGCTCACCGACGCGCAGGTGACCCACCAGCTCGACACCAACCTGCTCGGCTCGGTCCAGCTCGTGCGCGCCGCGCTGCCGCACCTGCGGGCCGCCGGTGGCGGGCGGGTGCTCCAGCTGTCGTCCTCGGCCGGGCAGGCCGCGTGGCCCGGCTCGTCGCTCTACAACGCCACCAAGTGGGGCGTCGAGGGCTTCTGCGAGGCCCTCGCCGCCGAGGTCGCGCCGTTCGGGATCGGCGTCACCATCGTCGAGCCCGGTGGCGCCCGCACCGACTTCGGCCACGGCGGGCTGCGGTTCGCCGAGCCGCTGGCCGCCTACGACGTCTCGCCGGCCGCCGCGGTGCGGGCCTTCCGGGACGGCGGCCCGCCCGGGGTGGTCGGTGACCCCGGGCGGATGGCCGCCGCGATGATCGCCAGCGTCGACCAGAGCCCCGCGCCGCTGCGGCTGGTCCTGGGCAGTGACGCGTGGACGGCGATCACCGGGTCACTGGAGGCCCGGCTCGCGGACGTGCGGCGGCAGCGGGACACCGCGCCGGCCACCGACGGCTGAGCTCCGGGAGCTCCCCGCCGCCCGGGGTCAGCGCGCGGGCGGCGGGGGGAGCTCGCCGGTGCGCACCAGGTGCTCGGCGATCGTGCGGAGCTTGGTGTTGGTGCGGCTGGACAGGTCGGTGAGCAGCTGGAAGGCCTGGTCGGCGGTGAGCTTGTGCCGCTCGATGAGGATCCCCTTGGCCTGGTCGATGACCGCCCGGGACTCCAGCGCGACCTGCAGGTTCGCGGCCATCGACTGCGCCGACTGGTAGTCGCGCATGTTGCCGACCGCGACCGCCGCGTACGGCCCGAAGCGAACGGCGGCGGCCCGGGTCTCCTCCGTGAAGGCGTCGGGCTCGCGGGCGTAGATGTTGAGGGCGCCGGAGACGTCGTCGTCGATGCGCAGCGGCACCGACAGCGAGCTGCGGTTGCCGTGCGCGGCCGCCCGGCGCACGTAGTCGGGCCACCGCGTCTCGGTCCGGGTGTCGGTGATCTCCGTCAGCTCCCGGGTGGCGGCCGCGTGCAGGCAGGGCCCCTGGTGGTCGGCGTACTGCACCTCGTCGAGGTCCAGGGCGAGCTGGCCGGTGGACACGACCGTGACCGGACGCCGGCGGTCCTGCATGAAGATCGAGGCCTCGGCGTCGCCGGGCATGACCGACGTGCACAGCTCGGCGACCGCCTGCAGCAGGGACTCCATCGAGTGCTCGCGCAGCGAGATGCTGCCGAGCTCCTCGAGGGCGCGGACGGCGTCGGCGTGCGGGGGTGTGTCGGGACGCGACATGGCTCAGCTCCGGTCGGGTGCACCGGGGTGGCGACCACGGCGAGAGCTCCACGCTGGAACCCCACGTACACGCGCCGTCTGTGTGACACGCCGAGCACCCTGAGCCTAGGCCACCGGGCCGCCCAGGTCAGGGCGCAGTGGGGCGGTCACCGCGCGGCATGAACAGCACGGCGACCAGCAGCAGCACCGCGGTGCCCGCCGTGGCGAGGAAGACGTGGTGCACGGCGCCGGTCAGCGCCCCGGCGTCCACCCCCGCCCCCTCCAGCGACGACGCCCCGATCGTCGCGTTGACGACCGCGCCGAACACGGCCACGCCCAGCGCGCTGCCCATCGAGCGGAAGAACATGTTGGTGCCGGTGACCACCCCGCGCCGCTGCCAGCCGACGGCGGTCTGCGCGGCGATCAGCGTGGGGGCGGCGGTGATGCCCATGCCGAGCCCGATGCCGAAGCAGGTCGCCCCCACCTGGGCCACGCTCGAGGTCTCGTCCAGGAGCAGCAGCAGCGACGTCGCCCCGACCACCACCACCGAGCCCAGCAGCGCCGTCGCCCGGAAGCCGAACCGCAGGTACAGCTTCCCGGCCTGCGAGGCCGAGACCGGCCAGCCGAGGGTGAGCGCGGCCAGCGCGAAGCCGGCGACCAGCGGGCCGGTGCCGAGCACCTCCTGCACGTAGGTGGGCACGTAGGAGGTGAGCCCGAGCAGGACGGCGCCGACGCAGGCGGAGACCAGGCTGGTGGTGAGGACCAGCCGGTCGCCCAGCAGCGCCAGCGGGACGACGGGGTCGGCAGCGCGCCGCTCGACGAACACGAACACCGCCAGCAGCAGCACACCGGCGCCCAGGACGCCGATGCTCCGCGGGTCGGTCCAGACCCAGGCCTGCCCGCCCTCGAGCAGCCCGAGGACCAGCAGGGTCAGCCCCGCGGTGAGCACCGCGGCGCCCAGGTGGTCGATCTGCGGGCGGCTGCGGGTCACGGTCTCGTCGAACCGCCGCCAGATCATCCCGGCGGCCAGCACGCACAGCGGGACGTTGACGAAGAAGATCCACCGCCAGCTGACGTACTCGCTGAACACCCCGCCCAGTGTCGGCCCGACCACCGAGCTGACCGCCCACACACCGGCCAGGTAGCCCTGCACCTTGGCGCGCTCGGACAGCGAGTAGAGGTCGCCGACGATCGTCATGGCCATCGGCTGGACCGCGCCGGCGCCGATGCCCTGGACGGCGCGGAAGGCGATCAGCGCGCCCATGCTCCAGGCGAAGCCGCACAGCACCGAGCCGAGCAGGAACAGCCCGATGCCGAACAGCATCACCGGCTTGCGGCCGAAGACGTCGGCGAGCTTGCCGTAGACCGGGACGGTGACCGCCTGGGCCAGCAGGTAGATGGAGAACAGCCACGGGAACTGCGCGAAACCGCCGACGTCGTCGACGATCGAGGGGACCGCGGTCGCGATGATGGTGGAGTCGATCGCCACCAGGGCGGTGGAGAGCATGACGCCGATGAGCACCGGCCCCCGCTCGGACCGGAAGCCGACTCCCGCTGACGCCGTCTCCGTGGTCACGGGGTACATCGTCCTCGCTCCGCGCGCACGGTGCTGAGGACAACGAACGACCTTGCTCACAGCGGGGGGCGCCGGGGGTGGCAGCCTGGAGGGCATGAGCCAGGTGGTCGTCGTCGGTGGGGGAGTGCTCGGGGTCTCGGCCGCCGCGCACCTGGCGCAGCGGGGAGCGCGGGTCACGCTGCTGACCGAGGCGGGCCTGGCCAGCGAGGCGTCGGGGCGGTCGCTGTCGTGGCTGAACTCCGCCGGCGACTTCCCGCCCGCGTACCACCGGCTGCGCCTGCTCGGCCTGGACCGGTACCGCGCGCTCGGCACGCACGTCTCCTTCCGCGGCGGGCTGCGCTGGGGCGACGGCGTCCGGGCCTCGTACGAGCACCAGTCGGCGATCGGCTACCCGGCGCGGTGGCTGACCCGGGACGACGTCGCCGCGCGGGTGCCCGGGGTCGACCCGGCCGCCGTCCCGGAGGAGGGCGCGCTGTTCAACCCGGACGAGGGCTGGGTCGACCTGCCGGCGCTGGTCGACCGGCTGGCCCGCGACCTGGTCGCCGCCGGGGGCGAGGTGCGCACGGGGGTGGGCCGCTGCGCACCGGTGATGACCGGCGGCCGGGTGACCGGTGTCCGCGCCGGGGACGGCGCGGTCGTGGGTGCCGACGCCGTGGTGCTGGCCACCGGCGCCGGTGTGCCGGGCGCGCTGGCCGGGCTCGGCGTGCACCTCCCCGACGCCACCTCCGACGCCCTGCTGGTGCGCACTGCACCGGTCGACACCCCGCTCGCGGCCGTGCTCAACACCCCGCGCGTGGCGCTGCGGCCAGCACCGGGAGGGGCGCTGGTGATGGACGCGGGCTGGTCGGAGGCCGAGGTCGTCCGCCGGGACGACGGCGGCTTCGACGTCCACGACTCCACCGTCGCGGGGTTGCTGCAGGAGGCGGCGGCGGTGCTCGCCGGCCGGCCGGAGCTCACCGTGGAGTCGTACGGCGTGGGGCGCAAGCCGATCCCGGGCGACGGGCACCCGGTGCTCGGGCCGGTGCCCGGGGTCGGCGGGCTGCACGTCGCCTTCACCCACAGCGGGGCGACGCTCGGGCTCATCGCCGGGGAGCTGCTCGCCGGTGAGGTCCTCGGCGAGGGGCCGAGCCCGCTGCTGGCGGCGTTCCGGCTCGAGCGGTTCGCGGCGTAGCGGCCGGCCCGCTCCCGGACCTGGTGACCCACCTCGCGCAGCGGGGTGTGGCGGACGCGACGACACTGGCTCGTCGTGCAGCCCAGGGGTGTCCGATGAACGAGTCCGTGCTGACGCCGGACGTCGAGGGTGGCGCCGCGTCCCGCGCACCGAGGGGGACGCACGCTCGCAAGGGGCTGGTGCTCGCCGCGCTCGGCATCGTCTTCGGCGACATCGGGACCAGCCCGCTCTACGCCCTGCAGACCGTGTTCGCCATCGACGACGGCGCCGTCCGGCCGACCCCGGACGACGTCTACGGCGTCATCTCGCTGATGTTCTGGTCCATCACGCTGATCGTCTCGGTCAAGTACATCGGCGTCGTCATGCGGGCCGACAACGAGGGCGAGGGCGGCGTGATGGCCCTCGCCGCCCTCGCCCGGCGGCTCCATGCCGAGCGCGGCCGGCCCACCACCTGGCTGCTGCTGGTCGGCGTGGTCGGGGTGGCGCTGTTCTACGGCGACTCCCTCATCACCCCGGCGATCAGCGTGCTGTCGGCGGTCGAGGGCCTCGAGGTCGCCGCACCGGCGCTGAGCCACGTCGTCCTGCCGATCGCCGCGGTGATCCTCACGCTGCTGTTCGCCGCCCAGCGCTTCGGCACCGGCCGGGTGGGCCGGCTCTTCGGCCCGGTCACCGCCGCCTGGCTCGCCGCCCTCGCGCTCGGCGGGCTGGGCCAGGTCGTGCAGCACCTCGAGGTGCTGCAGGGTCTCTCGCCCACCTGGGCGGTGCTCTTCGTGGTCGACCACCCGGGCATCGCCTTCGTCGCCATCGGCGCCGTCGTCCTGGTCATCACCGGGGCGGAGGCGCTGTACGCCGACATGGGCCACTTCGGCCGCCGGCCGATCCTGCGGGCCTGGTTCTTCTTCGTCTTCCCGGCGCTGGTGCTCAACTACCTGGGCCAGGCGGCGCTGGTGCTGCACGTGCCGGGCGCGGCCGACAGCCCGTTCTTCCTGCTCTACCCGCACTGGGCGCGCATCCCGATGGTCGTGCTGGCCACCGCGGCCACCGTCATCGCCAGCCAGGCCGTCATCTCCGGGGCCTTCTCGCTGTCCCGCCAGGCAATGCAGCTCGGCCTGCTCCCGCCGCTCACGGTCCGGCAGACCTCGGAGGAGGAGAGCGGGCAGATCTACCTGCCCGGGGTCAACGCGATGCTCTTCGTCGGCGTCCTCGTGCTGATGCTCGGCTTCGGCTCCTCCGAGCGGCTCGCCACCGCCTACGGCGTCTCGGTCACCGGCGCGCTCGTCGTCGACACCGTGCTGCTGCTGCTCGTCGCCCGGGTGCTGTGGCACTGGCAGCCGTGGAAGCTCGCGCTGGCCGCGGTCGGGTTCGGCGGCGTGGAGCTGGTGTTCCTCGCCGGCAACCTGTCCAAGGTGTTCAGCGGCGGGTGGCTGCCGCTGCTCATCGCCGCCGTGGTGTTCACCGTCATGACCACCTGGCGCCGGGGCCGCGAGATCGTCAGCGCCAACCGCCGGCGGATGGAGGGCTCGATGGTCGACTTCGTCGTCGAGGCCCGCCGGCACCACGGGGCCCGGGTCCGCGGGGTCGCCGTCTTCCCGCACCCGAGCAAGGAGACCGCCCCGCTGGCGCTGCGGGCCAACACCCAGCACAACCACGTGCTGCACGAGACCGTGATCATCGTGTCGATGGCCTCGGCCAGCGTGCCGCACGTGCCGCCGTCGGAACGGCTGACCGTCGACGACCTGGGCTACGCCGACGACGGGATCCAGCACCTGTCGGTGCGGCTGGGCTTCGCCGACGAGCCCGACCTCCCCGCCGCGCTCCGCCAGGCGCAGCGCGAGCACCTGCTCAAGCCCGACCCGGTCGACCTGGACGAGGCCTCCTACTTCCTGTCCCGCGGGTCGATCCGGCGCACCGCGGCGCCGGGCATGGCCCCCTGGCGCAAGGTCCTCTTCGTCGCCCTCGCCAAGGGCGCGGCCAACCCGGCGGCCTACTTCTGCCTGCCGCCGGACAGCACCGTGACCATGGGCAGCGACGTCGAGGTCTGAGCCCGGTCAGCGGCGGGCGGGCGGCTCCGCGGGGCCGGCGAGCTCGGCGGCCCAGGCGGCGTGCTCGTGCCGCGCCCACCACAGCGGGACGGTGCCGGTGCGCATGCCGCGCATCGCCGTGGGGTCGCGCAGCGCGTGGTACAGGTGGCCGACCACCAGCAGCCCGAACGCCAGCGCCGTCCAGTCGTGCACGAGGGTCGCCCCGGTCCGCCAGGCCAGCGGCGTGAGGTCGGTGAGGTACATGACCGCGCCGGTCGTCAGCAGGACGGCGCCCGCCCCGGCGCTGAGCGAGCCGTTGAGCTTCTGGCCGGCGTTGAACTTGCCGACCGCAATGGTGCCGTCACGCCGGGTCCGCGACCGCAGCCACTGCCAGTCGCGGGCGGTGAAGCGGTCGAGCTCGGCGACGTCGGCGCGGACGCTGCGGAACGCCAACCCGGCCAGCACGGGCACGGGGAGGGCGAAGCCGGTCCAGACGTGCACCGCCTCGACGACCGGCCGGTGCCCGACCAGCACCTGCAGCTCACTGTTGTAGAGCACCGCCGCGGTGGCGATCAGCACCAGCACCAGGACGCCGGCCAGACCGTGCACCCAGCGCACCGCCGGCGCGAAGCGGAACAGCGGTGCGTCAGGCGGTCGGGTCATCGTCGCGCCCGTTCGTGGTGCCGACCCAGCCGTCGAGGTCGTAGCCGCGCGCCTCCCAGTAGCCGGGCCGCACCTCGGCGGTGAGCTCGATGCGGTCCAGCCACTTGATGCTCTTGTAGCCGTACATGGGCGCGGCGTAGAGCCGCACCGGGCCGCCGTGGTCGTGGGTGACCGGGGAGCCGAGCATCCGCAGCGCGACCAGGACGTCGGGGCGGCGGGCCTGCTCGAGGGTGAGGCTCTCGGTGTACTCGCCGTCGGAGGAGGTCAGCCGCACCGCGGTCGCCCCGCCCGTGGGGCCGGCCAGGTCGAGCAGGTGCGACAGCGGCACCCCGACCCACGGCACCGCGCGCACCCGCCAGCCGGTGACGCACTGGAAGTCGCGCACCAG
Organism: Modestobacter sp. SSW1-42; assembly: GCF_046635825.1. Lineage (NCBI taxonomy): Bacteria > Bacillati > Actinomycetota > Actinomycetes > Geodermatophilales > Geodermatophilaceae > Modestobacter > Modestobacter sp. SSW1-42. The sequence continues at coordinate 320,740 of NZ_JBISCA010000001.1, forward strand.
CTCGGTCTGCGGCATCGCCTGCAACGCCGCCAGCGTGTGCTCGGCGGACCGCTCGACCAGCCCGGACACCGCCAGCCGGTAGGCGTCGGGTGTCACCTCGGGCACGGCGCCGGTGACCGAGTAGAAGCGGAAGCCCTCGCCGGCGGGCAGGGAGGCGATCAGCCCGGTCGGGTCGCGCATCTGCAGCTCGGCCACCAGCGGGGTCAGCCGCTCCTGCAGCGCCGCCCCGCCGACGACTCCGACCGCGCCCAGGCCCAGCAGCCCGAGGAACACCCGCCGGCCGACCGGCGCGCCTTCTGGACGGCGGCCGGCGGGGAGGGTCATGCCGCCGAGTATCGGCGTCCTGGCCGGGGAGCGGGGGCCGGTGGGCAGACTGGGCCGGTGACGTTCTCCTCCCTCTCGCACCTGGAGTGCTCGCGCGACGGGTCGCGGCACGACGCGGACGTCGTCCAGGGCACCTCGCCGCTGGGCGCCCCGCTGCTGGCGCGCTACGACCTGGCGCAGGTCGCCGACACCGTGACGCCGGCGCAGATCGCGGCCCGCCCGCCGACGCTGTGGCGGTACCACGAGCTGCTGCCGGTGCGGGACCCCGCGCACGTGGTGACCCTGGGCGAGGGCCTGACGCCGCTGCTGGACCTGCCCACCCACGGCGCCCGGCTGGGCGTGCCGCGGCTGCGGATGAAGGACGAGGGCCTGGTACCCACCGGTGCGTTCAAGGCGCGCGGCGCGGCGGTCGGCGTCTCCCGCGCGAAGGAGCTCGGCGTGCGGGGCATCGCCATGCCCACCAACGGCAACGCGGGTGCGGCGTGGGCGGCCTACGCGGCGCGGGCCGGGATGGACGCGCTGATCGCCATGCCGGTCGACGCCCCGGAGATCACCCGCCGGGAGTGCGTCGTCACCGGCGCCGAGCTGTACCTGGTCGACGGGCTCATCGGCGACGCCGGCGCGCTGGTCAAGGCCGCGGTCGCCCGCCGCACCGGCTACCAGGACACCGCCACCCTGCGCGAGCCGTACCGCATCGAGGGCAAGAAGACGATGGGCTACGAGATCGCCGAGCAGCTGGGCTGGCGCTGCCCCGACGTCATCCTCTACCCGACCGGCGGCGGGGTCGGGATCATCGCCATCCACAAGGCGCTGCTGGAGCTGCAGGAGCTGGGCTGGATCACCGGCGACCTGCCGCGGCTGGTCGCCGTCCAGGCCGCCGGGTGCGCGCCGATCGTCGACGCGTTCGACGCCGGGCTGACCGAGAGCACCCCGCCGGCCGACCCGTACACGGTGGCCTTCGGCATCACCGTGCCCAAGGCGCTCGGCGACTTCCTGGTGCTGGACGCGGTGCGCTCCACCGGCGGGACGGCGATCGCGGTGACCGACGAGCAGCTGCTCGCCGCCCAGGTCGCGCTGGCCCAGGACGAGGGCACCTGGGTGTGCCCCGAGGGCGCGGCCTGCTTCGCCGCCGTCGGGCAGCTGCGGGAGTCCGGCTGGCTCGACGGCACCGAGGACGTCGTCGTGCTGAACACCGGCACCGGGCTGCTCTACCCCGACACCGTCCCGGTGGACGTCCCGACGCTGGCGAAGGACGGCGTCATCCCGTGAACGCGCGACGCGCGCCCGCCCCGGGGAGGGGCGGGCGCGCGTCGGGGTGCGGGGGAGGTCAGGCCTCGCCCATCACCAGGCCCTCGATGTCGTGCTTCTGCGTGATCGGGGTCAGCTCGTCGACCACCGGGCACTTCAGGTGGGCGCGCACCGACTCCGGCAGCGTCTCCCAGAAGCCCTTGGTGACGGCCAGGTCGTGCAGGGCCCCGTGGCCGGCGCCGGGGGCGTCGACGCCGAGCACCAGCACCGGGCGGGACTTCGCCGACTGGTTGGCCGTGCCCCGGTGGATGGTGAGCGCGGAGCGGATCGAGATGTCGCCGCGCTTGGGGTACTTGCGCACCGCCCGCTCCTCGTACCGCGACCAGAGGTCCTTCGGCGGGAACATGTCGTGCTTGAACGACGGGTCGTGGTCGAACTGGGTGCCCGGGGCGACCTCGAACGGGCCCATGTCCTCGGCGGTGTCGACCGCGGTGGCGTTGATGGCCAGCGAGTTCAGCTTCTTGTCCCGGTAGGTGAGCTCGGGGCTGGGGAAGTCGCGGTGCCAGGGCTGGTTCATCGCACCCTCGAACGGGATGTCGAAGCCGATCTCGACGATCTCGTAGTCGGGGCCGAGGACGGCCTCGCAGACGCCGGTGACGGCGGGGTGGGTGACCAGCTCGAGGAACCCGCTGATCTGCTCCGGGTGCACCTCGACGTACCAGCGGTTGGGGCCGCGGCCGATGGCGCCGTTCTCGCGGGAGCGGGCCTCCTCGAAGGCGACCTGGATGTCGCGGTTGAGCTGGTCGGCCCATCCGGTCGAGAAGGCGCCGGGGACGCCGACGATGCCGTCGGTGTAGATGCGGTCGCGCATGGCCTGGACGTCGGTGTCCGTGATGGCCGGGGTCGTGGTCGTCATCGTGTTCTCCCTCGCAGTGGGTGAACTCAGTTTGCAACGTTGCATGCCACGATGCAAGAGGTAGCGTCGAGAAAGTCGGGACGACCTCGGGAGGGGACGAGATGGTGCGGCTGAGCGACGTCGCGGTGCACGCGGGCGTCTCGGTGCGCACGGTCTCCAACGTGGTCAACGACTTCCGCCACGTCGCCCCGGACACCCGGGCCCGCGTGCAGGCCAGCATCGACGCGCTGGGCTACCGGCCCAACATGGCCGCCCGGAACCTGCGCCGCGGCCGCACGGGGCTGCTCGCCCTCGTCGTCCCCGAGATCGACTCGCCCTACTTCTCCGACCTGGCCGCGCGCACCGTGCGGATCGCCGAGGCCGAGGGCTGGACGGTGCTCATCGACCAGACCGACGGCGACCCGGCCCGCGAGCGCAGCCTGCTCCACGGCGAGCGCAGCCAGCTCGTCGACGGCGTCGTCTTCAGCCCCTGGTCGGTGCCGGCGCAGGAGCTGGCCAGCCGGTCCGACGCCACCCCGATCGTGCTGCTCGGCGAGCACGAGGGCGCGCCCCCGGTCGACCACGTGGTCATCGACAACGTGCGCGCCGCCGAGGAGGCCGTCGGGCACCTGGCCGCCCGCGGCCGCACCGCCATCGCCGCGATCGGCGTCCGGCCCACGCTGGGCAACGCGACGGCCCACCAGCGCCTGCTCGGGCACCGCCGGGCCCTGGCTGCCGCCGGGATGGAGCAGCGTCCCGACCGCGAGGCCGCCGTCGGCTCGCTGCACCGCGACGAGGGGCACCGGGCGATGACCGAGCTGCTGGACTCGACCGAGCCGCCGGACGCCGTCTTCTGCTTCAGCGACCAGCTGGCCCTCGGTGCGCTGCGGGCGGTGGTGGACGCCGGCCTGCGGGTGCCGCACGACGTCGCCGTCGTCGGCTTCGACGACATCGAGGACGGCCGGTACTCCGTCCCGCGGCTGACCACCGTCTCCCCGGACCGCGACCAGATCGCCACGCTGGCGCTGCAGGTGCTGCGCGCCCGGCTGGCCGGCGACGACACCCCCGCCCGGGTGCACACCGCCGGCCACCGCCTGGTGGTCCGCGAGAGCAGCTGAGCTCAGCTCGCGCGCACGCCCCACGCCGCGCCCCAGCGCGCGCCCGGCTCGAGGACGAGCAGGTCGCGGCCGGTGTTGAAGGCGTCCGGCCCGCAGGTCATCGCCTCCACGGCCAGCGCGTGCCGGTACCGCTCCGACCCCGGCGGGAAGTAGTCGGAGGTGTAGACCTGCCACCAGCCGAACGCCGGGTCCGCCCACACCTCGACCGCCCGGTCGCCGCCGCTCACCCGCGCCCGGTCGCCGGTGACGTCGGTGAACGCGGTGTCCAGCGACCGCCCGCGCAGTGCAGCCCCCGCGCGGAAGTCCCGGGCACCACCGTCGACCGGGTGCAGCGCCACCGGCCGCAGCCGGTCGTCGGTCTCCAGCCAGCTCGCCGCCGGCAGGATCAGCTGCAGGTCGTCGACCCCGCATCCGGGCAGCACGACGTAGGGGTGCACCGCGACCCCGAAGGGCGCGGCCTCCCAGCCGGTGTTGACCACGCTGATCGCGCAGCGCAGACCGTCGGCGCCCACCGACCAGCGCACGGCCAGGTCCAGGGCGAACGGGTAGCCCGGCTGCGGCTCGACCGAGACCCCCAGCTCCACGGCGTCCTCGGTGCGCTCGAGCAGCTGCCAGGCGGAGAAGGCGACCAGCCCGTGCAGCGCGCAGCCGGAGGACGCCTCGTTGACCGGGAGCTCCAGCTCCTGCCCGGCCCAGCTCCAGCGCCCGTCGGGGACGCGGTTGGGCCACGGCGCGAGCACCAGGCCGTGGTAGGCCGAGGCCACCTCGCGCTCGCCGAGCGCGTCGACGACCGGGACGCCGTCGACGCGGTAGCCGCGCACGCCGGCGCCGGTGCGGCCGATGACCGCCTCGTGCCCGCCCGACCGGATCGTCCAGCTGGTCACGCCGGTCATCTGCGGACCGTCCCGGCGAGGTAGCGCTGCAGGACGACGACGGCGAGCAGGATGCCGCCGCTGACCAGGTCCTGCCAGTTGGAGTTCAGCGAGCCGACCTGGTTGATCACGTTGGCGATGACCTGCAGCAGCAGGACGCCGACCAGCGTGCCGAACACGGTGCCGGCGCCACCGGCCAGCAGGGTGCCGCCCAGCACGACCGCGGAGATCGCCTGCAGCTCGGTGCCCACGCCGATGATCGCCACGCCCGAGGAGGTGTAGCTGGCGATGAGCACGCCGGCGAACCCGGCCAGCAGGCCGCTGGCGGTGTAGGTGATCACCTTGGTGCGCGCGACGGGGAGGCCCATCAGGTCCGCAGCGTCCTCCTGGCCACCGATCGCCAGCACGGTCGGGCCGAACGACGTGCGGTGCAGCACCAGGGCGCCGAGGCCGAAGAACACCACCACGATCCAGATCGGGTACGGGATGCCCAGCAGGCTGCCCTGCGCCAGGTTCCGGAAGGCGCTGTCGGCGGGCACCTTGTTGACCGTGGCGCCCTCGTCGCTGATGAACAGCAGCAGACCGCGGGCGAAGAGCAGCCCGGCGAGAGTCACGATGAAGGGCGCCAGCTTGCCGTAGGCGATCACCAGACCCTGGACCAGGCCGATCGCCCCGCACACCGCCAGCGGCAGCACGACCGCGGCGAGCGTGTTGTACTCCTGCGCCGCCCAGGCCGCGAGCACGCCGCCGAGGGCGAACACCGAGCCGACCGACAGGTCGATGCCCCCGGTGAAGATCACGAAGGTCATGCCCAGGGCGATGACGGCCAGGAACGAGGCCTGCAGGCCGATCGACCGGATGTTGGCGCCGGTCGCGAACGCGTCGAACTGGAAGCTGGCCACCAGGCACAGCACGACCAGGACGGCGAGCGCGCCCTGCCGCTGCACCCGCTGGACGAACTTCAGCCGGCGCGCGGTGACGTCGGTGCCGGCGGCCTGGGGAGTGCTCTCGATGGTGCTCATGCGCGCGACCTCCGCCGCTTCCGGGTGCCCACCTGGGCGTACACGGCCAGGACGACGATGACCGCCTGCACCATCTGGGCGACGGAGTTGGTGATGTCGTGGGCGACGAGGGTGTAGGTGATCAGCTGCATCAGCAGCGCACCGGCCACCGTGCCCAGCACCCGCACCTGGCCGCCGGTCAGCGGCGTGCCGCCGACGACCACCGCGGTGATCGCGGTCAGCTCGACCAGCCGGCCCAGCTGGGTCGGGTCGCTGGCCTGGTTGCGCGCCACGAGCAGCACGCCGGCCAGGGCGGCCAGCAGCCCGGAGATCACGTAGACCGTGGTCAGCACCCGCTTGACCGGCAGCCCGGCGAGCTGGGAGGCCCGGGCGTTGCCGCCGATGGCCACCAGCTGGCGCCCGAACGTCGTCCGGGACATCAGCACCCAGACCAGCACCGCGACGACGACCGCCACCAGCACGACCCACGGGATGCCGAACAGGTCGCCGCTGCCCAGCTCGCGGAAGCCGGGGTCGCGGATGCTCTTGATCTGCCCGCCGAAGATGTTGGCCAGGCCGCGCAGGCCGACCATGATCGCCAGCGTCGCGATGATCGGCTGCACGCCGATCCGGGCGACCACGCTGCCGGCCAGTGCGCCGGAGAGCACGCCGGCGATCAGCCCGACCGAGATCGCGCCGAGCGTGCCGTAGCCGATGTAGAGCGGGATGACCGCTGCGGTCATCGCCATGACCGCACCGACCGACAGGTCGATGCCGCCGGTGCCGATGACCATCGCCATGCCGAGGCTGACCACGATGATCGGGGCCACCTGCACCATCTGCAGGCGCAGCGACCCGGTGCTGGCGAAGTTCGGCGTGATGACCAGGTTGACCACGACCAGCGCGACCAGGCCGAGGTAGACGCCGTTGCGGCGGAACCACTCGCCGTCCAGCCGGCGCCGGGACGCCGGGGCGTCCGCGCCGGGCGGGGACGCCGGTGGGGAAGCGGGCGCGGTGCCCGCTGCGGTCGCGGTGTGCTCAGCCACGGTGGTCCCCCTCCGGGGCGGTGGGGCGGGAGCCGGCGGCGTGCGCGCCGGTGCTGGTGCCGGTGGGGGCCTCGGTGTGGGCCTCGTCGGGGATGCCGCCGGCGAGCACCCGCAGGAGCTCGGCGGAGGTGAGCCGGTCGCCGTCCAGCTCGCCGGAGACGGCGCCGTCGTGCAGGACGACGACGCGGTCGCTGCCCTCGACGAGTTCGTCCATCTCGCTGGAGACCAGCACCACGGCCAGGCCCTGGTCGGCGAGCTCGTCGATCAGGCCCTGCACCTCGCGCTTGGCGCCGACGTCGATGCCGCGGGTGGGCTCGTCGAGCAGGAAGACCTTGGGCTCGGTGGCCAGCCACCGGGCGATGAGGACCTTCTGCTGGTTGCCGCCGGACAGCTCGCGCACCTTCTGGCGGGGGCTGGAGGCCTTGATCCGCAGCCGGCGCATGAACGTGTCGACGAGGGCGTCGATCCGGGCGTCGGAGACCATCCCGCCGCGGGCCATCTTCGGCAGCACGGCCAGCGCGATGTTGTCGCGCACCGACATGTCCGGGATGATCCCCTCGGCCTTGCGGTCCTCCGACAGCAGGGCGATCCCGGCGCGCAGCGACCGGCTCACCGAGCCGGCCTTCACCCGCTGCCCGCCGACCGTCACGTCGGCTGCGCTGGTGGCCAGGTCGCCGTAGATGGCCTTGAGCGTCTCGCTGCGGCCCGAGCCCAGCAGCCCGCCCAGGCCCACGACCTCACCGGGCCGGGCGGTGAGCCCGACGCCGCGCAGCCGGTTGGGGACGTCGACCCCGGACACCGCCAGCAGCGGCGCGTCGCCCTGGGCGTGCGAGGCGCCGAAGTCCGTCGTCCCCTCGGCGCGGACGTCGCTGACCTCGCGGCCGAGCATGAGGGAGACCAGGCGGACGCGCTCGAGGTCGGCCATCGGGCCGGTGTGCACGGCCCGGCCGTCGCGCAGGACGGTCACCGTGTCGCACAGCGCCCACAGCTCGTCGAGGCGGTGGGAGACGAAGACCAGCCCGACGCCGGAGGCGGCCAGGGTGCGGGCGACGCCGAAGAGCGTCTCGACCTCGCGCACCTCCAGCGAGGACGTCGGCTCGTCCATGATCACGACCCGGGCGTCGATGGAGACGGCGCGGGCCAGGGCGACCATCTGCTGCACGCCCAGGCCCAGCGAGCCGAGCTCGGCGCGGACGTCGACCTCGATGCCCAGCCGCTGCACCAGCTCGGCGGCCTGCCGGTTGAGGCTGCGGGTGTCGACCAGGCCGAAGCGGCGGGGCTCGCGGCCGAGGTAGATGTTCTGCGCCACGGTGAGCAGCGGGACGAGGTTGATCTCCTGGTAGATCGTGGAGATCCCGGCGTCCTGGGCGTCGGCGGGGCGGCCGAAGGACACCGGGTCGCCGAGGAAGCGCACCTCGCCGGCGTCGGCGGCGTGCACGCCGGTGAGCACCTTGATGAAGGTGGACTTGCCGGCGCCGTTCTCGCCCACGAGGGCGTGGATCGAGCCGGGCTCGAGGGTGAAGTCGACCCCGCGCAGGGCGTGCACCCCGGCGAAGGACTTGGTCACCCCCGAGACGCTGAGCAGGGGGCCGTCGTGCGGCCGGCCCGGAGGACGGCCGGGGGCGGTGGAGAGGGGGTGGGACACCGGACTCCTCGTCGAGCGGTGTTGAGCCGGCGCCCCCGTCCGCGGGGGACGGGGGCGCCGGTCAGGTGGGGCGGGGCCGACCCAGGGCTGGGGTCAGAACGCGTTGGCGAGCTCGGCCTCGGCGTTGTCGGGGCCGTACTCGTCGTCCTCGATGATGATGTCCTCGGGGATCTCCTTGCCGTCCATGAAGTCCTGGAGGGTGGAGAACGCCAGCGGGCCGAAGCGCGGGTTGGACTCGATGACGGCGTTGTACTGGCCGTCGACGATCGCCTGCACGGCGTTGCGGGTGCCGTCGATGGACACGATCTTGACGTCGGTGCCCGGCTGCTTGCCGGCGCTCAGCACGGCCTGCACCGCGCCCAGGCCCATCTCGTCGTTCTCGGCGTAGATGGCGTTGATGTCCGGGTTGGACTGCAGCAGCTGCTCGGCGACCGACTGGCCCTTGGCCCGCTCGAAGTCACCGGTCTGCTGGGCGACGATCTCCAGCTCGGGGTGCTCGGCCGCGACCTGGTCGACGAACCCGGAGGTGCGCAGGTCGGTGACGTTGTTGCCCGAGGAGCCCAGCAGGATGGCGACCTTGGCCGGTCCGCCGGTGGCCTCGGCCATCGCGTCGGCGGCGCGCTTGCCCTGCTCCTCGAAGTCCGAGCCGATGAAGGCCAGGTAGTCCGAGCACGCGGTGTTGGTGACCTTGCGGTCGATGGTCAGCACCGGCACGCCCTTGGCCTTGGCCGCGGCGAGCGCCGGGTCCAGGCCGTCGGAGTTGACCGGGGCGACGATGAGGGCCTGGGCGCCCTGGTTGAGCAGGTCCTGGATGTCGGAGATCTGCTTGGTCAGCTGCGCGTTGGCGTTGGTGACCAGCAGCTCGCCGACGCCGATCTTGGCGGCCTCGTCCTTGATGGACTGGGTCTCGGCGGCGCGGAAGGCGGCCGTGTCGGGCTCGGACTGCGAGAACCCGACCTTGGCGCCCTTGAGGTCGATCGCCTCCAGGCCGTACTTCTCCAGCGTGCAGCCCTCGCCGGCGGGGGCGCTGGCCGAGCGGGTGGTCTGTGCGCCGCCGTCCCCGGCCGAACCCGCGGCTGCGGGGGTCTCGGTCTCGCCGCTGTTGGCGCAGCCGGTCAGCGCGAGCGCAGCGGCGGCACCGGCGACGAGGAGGCGCGACGGGCGCGGTGCGCGCCGTCGGGCGGTGATGGGTGTCATGTCGAACTCCCTTGCTAGGCGTCGTTGCCTGGGTGCGGGCCCGCAGTCCCGCTCATCCGGATCGAACAGGATCGGACATTTGAGCGCAAGGAAGATCACATCACGGTCTTGCAACGTCGCATGCCCCGGGGGTCCCCCGCGCCCGTCCGGACCCCGGTCGCCCGGACGTCCGTGCAGCTCAGGGCGTTGGGAGGGGGGCGATCACCAGCCGGCCGGTGCGCGCGGACAGCTCCCGCTGCCCGACGTCGGGCAGGCCGGAGTCGGTGATCAGCACGTCGACCTCGTCGAGGGCGGCCATGCTGCACAGCCCCACGACCCGCCACTTCGAGGAGTCTGCGACGACGGCGACCTGGCGGGCGGAGGCCAGCAGCGCCCGGTTGGTCTCGCCCTCGACGAGGTTGGGCGTGGTCAGCCCGGCCTCCTCGTCCATGCCGTGCACGCCCAGGAACAGCCAGTCGACGTGCAGCACGCGCAGCGCCGCGACCGCGACCGGGCCCACGAGCGCGTCCGACGGGGTGCGCTCGCCGCCGGTGAGCACGACCGTCTGGTCCTCCCGGGCGTTGTCGTGCAGCAGCCGGGCGGCGGGCAGCGAGTTGGTGACGACGGTGAGCCCGGGGACGCCCAGCAACGCCTCGGCCACCGCGAAGGTCGTGGTGCCGGCCGACAGCGCGACCGAGTCGCCGGGCTGCACGAGGCCCGCGGCCACCCGCGCGATGGCGCGCTTCTCCACCAGCGCCATCGCCGACTTGGCCTGGAAGCCGGGCTCGTCGGCGCTGCGCCCGTCCAGCGCGGTGGCGCCGCCGTGCACCCGGGCCACCAGCCCGCGGTCGGCGAGGGTGGCGATGTCACGGCGCACGGTCATCTCCGAGACGCCGAGCAGCCCCACCAGCTCCGAGACGCGGGCGCCACCGTGCGCCCGGACCGCCTCGAGGATCCGTTCCTGTCGTTGTCGCGCGAGCACCAGCACCCCTCCCGGCGGGACCGCACACCTGGTGGCGCGGCGGTGGCCGCGCACCGGCGTGCCCCTCGATCATGGTCCCGCGCTGTCGTGTTCCGGAACCCCGTGGCCCCCGTGCGGGTGGCCGCCGGGCCGGACCCGCCGGTGGCGGCCGAGAGTTCACCCCGGGCCATGGCGCTGACGGTTCGCTCGGCTTACGGTCGACATCGTCCCGTCGTCGTGTGCGCCAGCTCACCGCGCGCGGCCCGGGACGACCGCACGGTGGACGCTCCGGGGGGAACACAGGGTGCCTGAGTCAATGCCGCACGACGATCGCAAGGCTGCCGCGTGACCGGGCGCCACCGCCGGGGCGGACGGCCTGGTCAGGGCGTCGTGCTGACCGCGGGCCTGACGACGGCGCTGGTCGCGCTGCTGCCCGGCGCCTCCGCGGCCCCGACGGTCGGCGCCGCCGGCGCGCCGGTGTCGGAGGGTGGCTCCACGAGCACCGCGGTGCCGTCGGTCGACCGGCTGTCGTTCCATGCCGCCGACCCCGACCTGCTGGCCTCGCCCGTGCTCGAGGGCGCCGCGCTGCAGGAGGCGGCCGCCTCCTCGGCCGCTCCGGGGGGAGCCGCGCCCGGCACCACCGCGCCCGGCTCGCCGGACGCCGCGCGGTCGTCGCTCGCAACCGGCGGCATCCCCACGACCGCGATGGAGGCGTACACCCGCGCGGCCGAGCTGGCCGACTGCGGCATCAGCTGGACGCTCATCGCGGCGATCGGCCGGGTCGAGTCCGACCACGGCCGGTTCGCCGGGGCGGTGCTGTCGACCGACGGGCTCTCCACGCCCCCGATCGTGGGCATCCCGCTCACCGGCAACGGCACCGCGCGCATCCTCGACTCCGACGGAGGGCGCTTCGACGGCGACACGGTGCACGACCGCGCCGTCGGGCCGATGCAGTTCATCCCGACGACGTGGGCGGTCTACGGCGCCGACGGCAACGGCGACGGCCGCCGCGACCCGTTCAACATCAACGACGCGGCCGCCGCGACCGGGAAGTACCTCTGCGCCGCCGGCGGCGACCTGAGCACCCAGTCCGGCCGCGCCCGCGCGGTGTTCGCCTACAACCACTCCGACGAGTACGTGGCCAGCGTCCTGGGCCTGGCCGCCACCTACGCCGGCACCCCGCCGCCGCGCGTCCCGACGACCGCCGGCCCCGCGCCGACCGTGCCGCCGGCCGACCCGGCCCGGCCCCCGGCGATCGGGCAGGGCCCGGTGGAGGCGCCGCGGCCGCCTCGCGGGACGTCGGCGCCCACCGCGCCGTCCTCGCGTCCGGCGGAGACCCCCGGCCCGGACCTGGTCGCCCAGCCGGCTCCGGACACCCGGACGCCGGCCCCGGACGCAACGCCCAGCCCGGAGCCGCCGCCTGCTCCGCCGGCCCCGGACGTGACGCCGAGCCCGGAGCCGCCGCCGACGCCCGGACCGGGGACGACCCCCGCTCCGGAGCCGGAGCCCACCCCGACGCCGACCCCGGAGCCCATCCCGACGCCGACGCCGACTCCGGAGCCGACCCCGACGCCGACTCCGGAGCCGACCCCGACGCCGACTCCGGAGCCGACCCCGACGCCGACTCCGGAGCCGACCCCGACGCCGACTCCGGAGCCGGAGCCGGAGCCCACTCCAACGCCGGAGCCCACGCCGACGCCGACGCCGACGCCGACGCCGACGCCGACGCCTGAGCCCAGCCCGGCCCCGCCGACCGACTCCTGCGAGCCGGCCGCGGAGACGACCGTCGACGTCCTCGACGGGACCGGTGACCCGGCGCTGGCCGAGACGGTCGCGCAGCAGCTGCGGGACGGCGGGCTGACCGTCGGCACCGTGACCCCCGGCGAGGCCGCCACCTCCGGCATCGAGTTCGCCGAGGCCGACCGGGAGCGGGCGGAGCGGCTGGCGGAGGTGCTGGGCGCCACCGGCCTGCTGCGGGCCGGTGCCGGTGCGCACGTGACCCTGGTGCTCGGCGCCGACGACTCCGCCGCCCTGGTCGAGGCGGTCCGGGCGTTCACCGGCCTGCCCTGCTGAGGCAGCGGTCGTGAGCGGTTCGGACGGCGGTGCCCGGGACACCCAGGCGTTCTTCGGCGCCCGGGCCGCCGGGTGGGAGGAGCGCTTCCCCGACGACGGGCCGCGGTTCGCCCGCGCGGTCGCCGAGCTCGGGGTGCGCCCCGGGGACGCCGTCCTGGACGCCGCCTGCGGCACCGGCCGGGCGCTGCCGGCGCTGCGCGCGGCGACCGGCCCGGGCGGCACCGTGGTCGCGGTCGACCTGACCGCCGAGATGCTCGCCGAGGCCGCCGCCCGGGGCCGTTCCGCGCTGGCCGGGCTGGTGCGCGGCGACGTCCACGCCCTGCCGTTCGCCGCGGGCACGTTCGACGCCGTCCTCGCCGCGGGCCTGGTCTCGCACCTGGCCGAACCCGAGGCCGGGCTGCGCGAGCTGGGCCGGGTCGCCGCCCACGGGGCCCGGCTGGCGCTGTTCTCGCCGATCGGCCGGGAGGCGCTGGCCCGCCGGCACGGCTCCGCGTTGCGCCCGGACGACGTGCGCGGTCAGCCGCGGATCAGCGCGCTGCTGAGCCGGGCCGGCTGGACCGCGACGCTGGTCGACGACGCCGAGGACCGCTGGCTGGTGCTCGCCGTCCGCCAGTGAGCGGCGGGCTCAGCCCAGGGACTCGGTCGGCAGCCCGACGTAGAGCATGCCGACCAGTGCGCCGTCGGGGGCGTGCACGCCGGCGTAGGCAGTGAAGTACGGCTTGCCGGCCACGGTCGCCGGGCCGGTGTAGAGCTGCCCGGCCAGCACAGCGGTGAGCACCGGGTTGCGGGTGCCGTCGGCGTTGACCGGGGCGATGAAGGTGCCGATGTTGCGCCGACCGGCGGCGGTGACGACGGTGGTGGCCGCGCGGACCATGGCCCCGGCGTCGTCCAGCCGCTGGAACAGTGTGCAGGTGCCGCCCACCTGGGCGACGACGTCGTCGACCAGCGGGGCCGGGCGGCGCGGGTCGTCGACCCAGGCCAGCGGCGTCCCGCCGAGGAGCAGCTCGGGCAGGTCGGCGCGCGAGCTGGTGGAGGTCGCCTGGTCGGTGACGCTGGTGGAGCGGGTGCTCGAGCCCAGCGACAGGCCGCCGGCGTCGTCGAGCAGGTCCTGGGCGAGGGTGAGCGCGCGGCGCACGTAGGCCAGCCGCTGGCTGTCGGCCAGCTCGGCCACCGCCCGGCTGATCCGGGCCGAGCCGCTGGCCGCGCGGTCGACGTTGTCCACGACCCGGTCGGTGGCCGCGCGCTGCTGCTCGACGGCGGCGGCGATGGCGTCCTGGGCGTCGGCGATCGAGCCGAGGGTGCCGCTGATCCGCTGGATGGCGCTGACCGCCTGGCGGGTCTCGGACTGGACGGCCTCGATCTGCGCGCCGATGTCCTCGGCCGCCTGGGCGGTGCGGCTGGCCAGTTGCTTGACCTCGTCGGCGACGACGGCGAAGCCCCGGCCGACGTCACCGGCGCGGGCGGCCTCGACGTAGGCGTTGAGGGCGAGGAAACGGCTCTGCTGGCTGATGGCGGAGATCAGCCGCACCATCTCGGTGATCGACTCGCTGGCCTGCTGGAGGGCGGCGATCCGCTCGTCGACGGCGCGGGCGTCGCGCACGGCGTCCTCGGCGATCGAGGAGGCACGGCTGGTGCTGGCGGAGATGTCGGTGATGGCCGACCGCAGCTCGGTCAGCGACTCCGCGGCCTGCTGCGAGGTGTCCGAGACCTCCCGGCTGGCCTGGGTGAGCACGCCGGCCTGCTGGGCGGCGTGCTCGAGGCTGGCGTCCTGCTCGACCTTGCGGCGCGGGCGGGGGACCGGCGGCGCGGCGGGCTGCGGGACGGCGGCGGTGCCGACTGCGCCCACCGCGGTGTTGCCCTTGCTCGACCAGCCCACGACTCGACTCCTCCTCCGGACGCGCACCGTCCCCCGTGCCACGTACCGGCCGGGTCCGGCCGGTCGGGCAGCAGTACGCGGCACGATGCTAGGTGCCGGACGGTCGTGGACCGGAAGATGCGCCGTGACGCGCCGCACTGATCACAGCACGCACAGCCGTCCCGGCCGCACCGGGAGTCAGCCCTGCGGCGAGCTGATCCGGTCGGCGGCGATGCGCACCGTCAGCCGCACCTGGTCGCGGCCGCCGTACCAGGGGTAGGGGCCACCGATGTACTTCTGCGCGAGCCGGTCGATGTGCTCGGCGGCGCCGTCGGGGCTGATCGAGACGACCCGGCCGCGCACCGCGTAGTAGCTGGAGACGTCGTCGGGGTCGGCGACGTTGAGCGCCACCCGCGGGTCGCGCTCCATGTTCCGCACCTTCTGGAACCCGGCCACGGTGTTGACCAGGACGTGCGTGCCGTCGGTGTCGACCCAGGTCTGGGTCAGCTGCGGCGAGCCGTCGGGCATCGTCGTGGCCAGGAAGCACGGGCTCGGCCGGCGGAGCAGGTCCAGCAGCCTCTCGGGCAGGTCCACGCAGGTCGCCTCTCGGTCGGGTGGGTCAGTGCAGGGACGTCGTCAGGCGCACGGTGAGCCCGCCGCCGTCGTCGATGACGTCGACGTGGTCGCACAGCTGGCGGGCCAGCCACAGGCCCATCCCGCCCCGGGAGAGGTCCTCGCCGTGGGCCGGGCCGTAGCCGGCGAACGGCTCGTCCATGCCGGTGCCGCCGTCGCTGATCCGGCACACCACCCGGTCGGGGCCGGCCCACAACCGCAGGGTGACCGGCGGGCCGCCGTGGCGGACCGCGTTGGAGCTCATCTCGTCGATGGCCAGGTGCAGGTCCTCGAGCAGGTCGTGGTCGCCGCCCAGCCCGGCGAGCACCCCGGCCACCGCGCGGCGCAGCCCGCTGAACTCGCGGACGTCGTCGACGCGCAGCAGCGGTGCGGTGTCCTCCAGCGGCTCGACCGGCACCGGCAGCGACCGCAGGAAGTCGGCCGGGTCGACGAAGCGCGGGTTCGCGCTGCGCCCGGCGGGGGTGTGCACGAACGGGTGGGTGCGCAGGCCGGTGGTGATCAGCTCGTCGGCGAGCCGGCCGGTGTCGTAGGCGCACAGCCCCCACAGCGGCAGCGGCGCGAGCGCCTCGTTGACCACGGCCTCGTAGCGCTGCCACTCCAGCCAGTCGCGCGGCGTCGTCCCGAAGTCGGTCTCGCCGACCACGCGCACCCGGGTGCTCCCGGCGGCGACCTGCTGCTCGACCAGGCGCCGCACCGTGGTCAGGGCGGTGGGCGTGCGGATCCGGTACACCTCGCTGCGCGGGATCACCACCACCCGCTCGTCGTCGTCCAGCGCCTCCCGGAGCAGGGCGCAGGAGGCGTCGCCGGTGGCGATGACCGCGGACTCGCCGGCATCGAGCCCGGCCCGCAGGAACGGGACGGCGGCGGCCACGAGCTCGTCGGGCGAGTCGTGCAGCAGCAGCTCGTGCACGTGCGTGGAGGAGGTCCGCTCGGTCGTCGCGGGCACGGGGGATCTCCCTCCGGTCGATGGGGTCCGACCTGTGCCGGGGCGTGCCCACGGTAGGCCGAACGCGCTCGGGTCGCTGGTCGGGGTGGGCCCGGTTCCCCGGGCTGCCCCGCTCACGGGGTCCCCGGGTCGGGCGGGACGCCGTCGGGCACCCGGTTGGGGCCGGCCTCGGGCGGGCGCGGGCGGTCCTGCGGGTGCAGGCGCACCGCCACCAGGGCGACGTCGTCCTCGGGCTTGCCGTCGACCAGCCGCTCGATCAGCTCGTCGCACAGCTGCTGCAGCGGCAGGGCGGCCAGGTCGGTCAGCGAGGCGCGCAGCCGGTGGAGCCCGGTGTCCAGGTCGGCGTCCCGGCGCTCGATCAGGCCGTCGGTGTACAGCAGCACCGTGCTCCCGCGGTCGAGGGTGACCACGTTCTCGGTGCGGGTCACCGAGGAGTCGACCCCCAGCAGCAGGTCGGCCTTCCAGTCGGCCAGCACGGTGGTGCTGCCATCGGGGTTGAGCGCCAGGGGCGGCAGGTGCCCGGCGTTGGCCCACACCATCCGGGTGACGCCGCGGGACCGTTCGTCGGGGGTCTGCTCGAACCGCGCCACGGCGGCGGTGGCCAGGGTGTCCAGCTGCAGCACCGTCATCGCCGAGTCCAGCCCGCGCAGCACCTCCGCCGGCCCGGCGTCGCTGTAGGCGGCGATCCCGCGCAGGACGCTGCGCACCTGGCCCATCGCCGCGGCGGCGGCGGTGTCGTGGCCGACGACGTCCCCGATGACCAGCATGGTGGCGCCGTTGGGCTGCAGGAACGCGTCGTACCAGTCGCCGCCCACCCGGGCCGCCTCGGCGGCGGGCATGTAGCGCACCACGATCTCCGCGTGGTCGGGCTCCGGCGGCTCGGTGAGCATGCTGCGCTGCAGCGTCTCGGCCATCTGCTGCTGCTGGCCGAACAGCCGGGCGTTGTCCCACGCCAGCCCGGCCCGGTCGGCGACGTCCTGGGCGACCGAGACGTCCTCGGGGGTGGGCACGTGGCCGGCGGAGAAGAACAGCGTGAGCAGGCCCAGGGTCCGGCCGCGGGCGCGCAGCGGCAGCGCGACCTCGGTCTTGGGCGCCAGCAGGCTCAGCAGCTCCTTGGCCCGCCCCGGGGGGAGCAGCTCGAGCACCTCGTCGCCGGAGAACGTCACCGCCTCGTTGGCGTGCAGCGCCCGGCCCACCGGGGCGGTGAGCGGCATGGCGTCCAGCCGCACCTCGGCGTACCGCTCGAGCAGGGCCCGGCCCGCGGGGTCCTCGTGCCAGCTGCCGACGTCACGCGGGTGCCCGTCGTCGTCGACGACGGTGAGGATGCAGTAGTCGGCCAGCGCGGGGACGACGAGCCGGGGCAGGCGCGCGGTGGCCGCCTGGACGTCGAGCGTGCCGGCCAGCTCGGTGCTGACCCGGGCCAGCAGGGTGAGCCGGCGGGTGGCCAGCTCGGCCCGCTCCTGCGCCGCGCGGCGCTGGGTGACCTCGATGAAGTAGACCGACAGCCCGTCGGGCGTGGGCCAGGCGCGCACCTCGTACCAGCCGTCCAGCGGTGCCGGGTAGTGCGCGTCGAAGGAGATCGGCTGGCCGTGCTCGACGGCCCGCCGGTAGTTCTCCTCGAACACGCTGTCGGCGGTGCCGGGGAAGGCGTCCCACACCTGCTTGCCCAGCAGCTCCTCGCGGCTGTGGCCCAGCAGCCGCTCGGCGTGGGCGTTGACGTGGACGAAGCGCCAGTCGTGGTCCAGGGAGTAGAAGCCGGCCGGCATCGCCTCCAGCAGGCGGGTGACCCGCGCTTCGCCGGCCACCTCGGCGGTGACGTCGTAGGCGACGCCGATCACCCGGATGGCCGTCCCGTCCGGGCCGGGCAGCGCCCGGCCCCGGGCGGAGATCCAGCGCGTCTCCCCGTCGGGCAGCACGATCCGGTAGTCGGCCTCGTACTCGCCCACGGAGTCGATGGCGCCGGTCAGGGCGTCGGTGACCCGGGGCAGGTCGTCGGGGTGCAGCCGGGCGTTGAAGGCGTCGATGCTGCGGCCGAAGGTCTCCGGCGCGTAGCCGAACAGCGCGATCAGCCGCTCGTCCCACAGCAGCCGGCCGGTGCGCAGGTCCCAGTCGAAGGTCCCGATCCCGGCCGCGTCGACCGCGAGCTGGGCCCGGACCCGGGCGCCCTCGAGGTCGGTGCCCTCGAGGCCGCCGACGTCCGACGGCTCCGCCACGGCTGACCTCCACGTCCGGGCCGGCGTCCTGCCGGGGTCCACTGCCGGTTGCCCAGTGTGGTCGACCGTGGTCGCGCCGCAACGGGCGGGGTGGAGCCGGAACGCGTCGTCCCCGGTCACCACAGGGCGGTGACCGGGGACGACGGTGGTGCGCAGTGCCCGGACGGGACCGGCGCGCCGCGGTGGCTGACCGGGTTCGGTCCGCTGGGGATGACCAGCAGGCTGAGCACCGCGCCCAGCAGGAAGACCCCGGCCGAGACGAGGAACGCCCGGGTCTCACCGGCGACCGCGGCCTCGGCCAGCGCGGCCGGCGTCTGGCCGTTGGCCCGCACGTAGGAGGCGGTGACCGTGGCGGCGATCGTGTTCAGCAGGGCGGTGCCCAGGGCGCCGCCGACCTGCTGGCCGGTGTTGACCAGCGCCGAGGCCACCCCCGCGTCCGCCGGCTGGGTGCCGGAGGTCGCGGTGTTGAAGCACGAGGCGAAGATCAGGCCCATGCCCAGGCCCATCACGAACAGGGCCGGCAGGACGTGGGCGAGGTAGCCGCTGTCGGCCTCCAGCCGCCACAGGTAGACCAGCCCGGCCGCGCCGAGCAGCTGCCCGGCGGTGATCAGGAAGCGCGGGCCGATCCTCGGCAGCAGCCGGGGCACGACCACCGTGGAGCTGGTGATGATGCCGGCGACGAAGGGCAGGAAGGCGAACCCGCTGCGGAGCGGGCTGAACCCCTTGGTCTGCTGCAGGAAGTAGGTGAGGAAGAGGAAGACGGCGAACATGCCGATCGCGGCCAGCCCGATCGCCAGGTAGGCGCCGCCGCGGCGCCGGTCCAGCACGACCCGCAGCGGGAGCAGCGGGTGGGCGACCCGCTGCTGGATCAGCACGAAGGCCACCAGCAGCAGCACCGGGACCACGATCAGGGTGATCGTCACCGGGTCCGACCAGCCCTCCTGCTCGGCGCGGGCGAAGGCGTAGACCAGGCCCGACAGACCCAGGACGGCGGTGACGACACCGGGGACGTCCAGGTGGACGCCCGACGCCGGGGCGACCTTGCGGATGAACCGCAGCGCGCCGAGCCCGGCGACGACGGCGATCGGCACGTTCACGTAGAGGCACCAGCGCCAGCTGAGGTACTCGGTGAGCACCCCGCCCAGCAGCAGCCCGATGGCGGCGCCGGCGCCGGCGATCGCGCCGAAGATGCCGAAGGCCTTGCCGCGCTCCCTCGGGTCGCTGAAGGTGGTGGTGAGCAGCGAGAGCGCCGCCGGGGCGAGCAGCGCGCCGAACGCGCCCTGCAGCGCGCGGGCGGCGACCAGCAGGCCGAACCCGGTGGCCGCGCCCCCCAGCGCCGAGGCGACGGCGAAGCCGGCCAGGCCGATCATCAGGGTGCGGCGGCGGCCGAAGAGGTCGGCGAGGCGGCCGCCGAGGAGCAGCAGGCCACCGAAGGCCAGCGAGTAGGCGGTGACGACCCACTGGCGGTCGGCGTCGGAGAACCCGAGGCCGGCCTGCGCGCTGGGCAGCGCGATGTTCACGATCGTGGCGTCGAGGACGACCATCAGCTGGGCCAGGCCCAGCGTGGCCAGGGTCCACCAGCGGCGTCCGTGGTCGTGGTCGGCCCGGGCGGCCGCGGCGGCCTTCGCCTCTGCGGTCTGCTCGGGTCCGGTGGTGGGTGCGCCCGTGCTGGGCGGGGGAGCGGGATGGGACACGGTGGTCTCCGGCATCGACGAGCGGGGAGTGGACGGGCGCGTCGTCGCGCCGGCGTGCGAACGCCTGGGCTCAGCGTGCCCCAGGTGATTGCTCGGTGCACGCAACCAACTCGGGTGTCGGGCTGTTCCCGGCGGGGGAGAAGCGGTCCATGACCTCTGCTGCGACGTTCGACTTCTCCGGCTCCGTCGTCCTGGTGACGGGAGGCGGGAGCGGCATCGGGCTGGCGATCACCCGGGCCTTCCTGGACGCCGGCGCCACCGTCGCGGTCACCGGACGGCGCGCCGACCGGCTGGAGCAGGCGCTGGCCGGTGCCCCCGGCGAGCGCACCGCCGCCGTCCCGGCCGACGTCTCCGACCCGGCGCAGGTGGCCGGGCTGGTCGAGCAGGTGGTGCAGCGCTTCGGCCGACTGGACGTCGTGGTCAGCAACGCCGCCGGCTACGAGGCCGGGCCGGTCACCGAGCTCGCCGACGACGCGTGGGAGCGGCTGCGGGCCACCAACGTGGACGCGTTCTTCCACCTGGCCAAGCACGCGCTGCCGCACCTGGCCACCAGCGGCGGGTCGCTGGTCGCGGTCTCCTCGGTCTCCGGCGAGCGCGGCGACTGGGGACAGGCGGCCTACAACGCCACCAAGGCCGCGATCAGCAACTTCGTCCGCTCGCTCGCGCTGGACTGGGGCGCGCAGGGCGTACGGCTCAACGCCGTTGCGCCGGCGTTCACCCTCACCGACCTCACCGAGGGCGTCGGCCGGGACGAGGCGTCGCTGGCGCCGTTCGTGGACAGGATCGCGCTAGGCCGGCCGGGGGAGCCCGAGGACGTCGCCCCCGCGGTGCTCTTCTTGGCCAGTGACGCCGCCCGCTACGTCACCGGCGTCGTCCTGCCCGTCGACGGCGGCACCACCGCCTCGACCGGCCAGCCGCACGTGTGACCGGCCCGGTCGCCCCCCGTCCGGCGGTGGGCCACCCACCTGTGCGATAACCGTGTGCATGAACGCGCGCACGGCTCCGGCATGACCGCTTCGTCCCCGGCGCCGCTCGCGCCTCCCCGGGTGGAGGGCGAGGCCGTCGACAAGGGCCTCAAGCGGGGCGCCCTCGGGCTCGTCTCCTCGATCGTCCTCGGCGTCTCCTCGACGGCCCCGGCCTACGCCCTGGCCGCGACGCTCGGCTTCGTCGTCATCGCCGTCGGGGTCAAGGCGCCGGCGATCATGCTGCTGGCCTTCGTGCCGATGTGGCTGATCGCGGTCGCCTACGCCGAGTTGAACAAGCGCGAGCCCGACTGCGGGACGACGTTCACCTGGGCCGCGCGGGCCTTCGGTCCGCGCACCGGGTGGATGGGCGGCTGGGGGATCATCGCCGCCGACGTCATCGTCATGGCGAACCTGGCCCAGATCGCCGGCGCCTACAGCTACCGGC
This sequence comes from Modestobacter sp. SSW1-42, assembly GCF_046635825.1. Lineage (NCBI taxonomy): Bacteria > Bacillati > Actinomycetota > Actinomycetes > Geodermatophilales > Geodermatophilaceae > Modestobacter > Modestobacter sp. SSW1-42. Next base: position 341,850 of record NZ_JBISCA010000001.1, read on the forward strand.
TGGTGGGCCTGGACTCCCTGGCCGAGAGCACGCTGTGGACCACCGTCGCCGGCGTCGTGTGGATCGCGCTGATGACCTGGATCTGCTACCGGGGCATCGAGCCCACGGCCCGCACGCAGAACGTCCTGCTCACCGTCGAGGTCGTCGTCCTCGTCGCCTTCGCCGTCTACGCGCTGGTGCGGGTCTACGGCGGGACGGCGCCGGCGGGCTCGCTCACGCCCTCGCTGTCGTGGCTGGTGCCCTCGGGCATCAGCTGGACGGCGATGACCGAGGCCGTGCTGCTGGCGATCTTCATCTACTGGGGCTGGGACTCCGCGGTCGCGGTCAACGAGGAGACCGCCAACCCGACCCGCTCGCCCGGCCGCGCCGCGATCATCTCCACGGTCCTGCTGGTGGGCATCTACACGGTCGTCTCGGTGGCCACCGTCGCCTTCGCCGGCGTCGGCACCGAGGGCCTGGGGCTGGGCAACGAGGCCAACGCCGACGACGTGTTCAACGCGCTGGGCCCGGCGGTGTTCGGTGACGGCGCGCTCGGCCGGGTCTTCGAGGCGCTGCTGATCGTCTCGGTGCTCACCTCGGCGGCGGCCTGCACCCAGACCACGATCCTGCCGACCGCCCGCGGGTCGCTGTCGATGGCCGCCTACGGCGCGCTGCCCAAGAGCTTCGCCCGCATCCACCCGCGGTACCTCACCCCGACGGTCTCCACGGTCTGGATGGGCCTGGTCTCGATCGCCTTCTACGTCGGGCTGACCCTGGTCAGCGAGAACGTGCTGATCGACTCGATCACCGCCACCGGCATGCTCATCGCCTTCTACTACGGGCTCACCGGCTTCGCCTGCGCCTGGGAGTTCCGCCGGTCGCTGCGCTCGGTGCGCGACGTGCTGATGCGCTGCGTGCTGCCGGGCCTGGGCGGGCTGTTCATGCTCGTGGTCTTCGTGCTGGCCTGCATCGAGTACGCCGACCCCGAGTACGGCGAGACGGTCTTCCACGGCGTCGGTGGGGTGTTCGTCATCGGCGTCGGGGCGCTGCTGCTGGGCGTGCTGCTGATGCTGGCCTGGAACGTGGCCGCGCCGGCCTTCTTCCGCGGTCGGACGATGCTGCACGGCACCGGCGACCTGCTGCTGGAGGCCGCCCCGCCGACCGTCGCGCTGCCGGACTCCAACGAGGCCACGGTGATCGCCCCCGACCGGTCCAACCTGCCCCCGGGACGCGAGCCCTTCGACCCCCGCGGCTGACCCCCGACGGTGATCAGGTGACCTGATCATCGTCTGGCCCCCCGCACCAGCGTTGGTGCGGGGGGACAGTCGTAGGTGGGGGAGGACGGCGTCCGGTCGGTCAGCTGACCGCCACCGGGGGCACCGGGACGGGAGCGGCCTCGGCAGTGCGGTGCTGGGCGGGCAGGAGGGCGAGCACGACGAGCGCGCCGACTGCCGAGGTCGCGGCGCAGACCCACGAGCCGGCGCTCACGCCGTCGAGGAACGACTGCTGGACGGCGACCGCGGCCTCACCCGGCACCGACCCGGCGACCGCGAGGCCGGCGAACACCGAGTCGGCGGCGGTCGCGGCGGCCTCGGCGGGGGCGCCGGCGCCGGTCAGCCCGTCGACCACCGCGGGGCCGTAGACGGTGCTCAGCACCGAGCCGACGACGGCGACACCCAGCGTGCCGCCCACCTCGCGGACGGTGTCGTTGACCGCGGACCCCGCGCCGGCCTCCGCGCTGCGCAGCGCGCCCATCACCGCCTCGGTCGCGGGGCCGGTGACCAGGCCGAGGCCCGCGGCCATGAGCACCATCGAGACCACGATCCGGCCCCAGTAGGCCGACTCCAGCGTGCTGCCGGCGGCGACCACGAAGCCCGCGGCCATGGTGAGCAGCCCGGCGGCGACGACGAGCTTGGTGCCCACCGCCCGCAGGGCCAGGATCGCCAGCGGGCTGACCGGGGCGATGACGAGGGCGAAGGGGAGCGTGGCCAGGCCGGCGGTCAGGGTGCCGTAGCCACGCACCGCCTGGAAGTACTGGGTGATCAGGAAGATGAACCCGAACAGGCTGAAGAAGGCCAGCGCGATGGCGCCGCTGCCCACCGAGACCCGGCGGTCGGTGAACAGCCGGACGTCGAGCATCGGGGCCGGCCGGTGCAGCTCCCAGACGACGAAGGACGCCAGCGCGGCGACCGCGGCCAGGTAGCCGCCCACCGTGGCCGCCGAGGACCAGCCGCGGTCCGGCGCCTCGATCGTGGTGAGCACGAGCAGCCCGATGCCGGCGATGGAGGCGGCGGCCCCGACGAGGTCGAAGCGGCGCGGCCGGGGATCGGCGGACTCGGTGAGCAGGACCCGGCCCGCGACGACGGCGACCGCGGCCAGCGGCAGGTTGACCAGGAACACCGACCCCCAGGCGAAGTGCTCGAGCAGTAGGCCGCCGCTCACCGGCCCGATCGCGACCGACAGGCCGGTGACCGCCGACCAGATGCCGATGGCGGTGGCGCGCTCGCGCCGGTCGGTGAAGGTCGAGACCAGCAGGGCCAGCGTGGCGGGGTAGACGGCCGCGGCGCTCACGCCCATCGCGACCCGGCCGGCGACGAGCTGGGTGGTGGTGTCGGCGGTCGCGGCCAGCACCGAGGTGGCGGCGAACAGGACCAGCCCGACCTCCAGCACCCGCCGGCGGCCGAACCGGTCGCCCAGTGCGCCGCCGAGCAGGAGCAGCGCGGCGAACGCGAGCGTGTAGCCGTCGACGACCCACTGCAGGTCGCTGGTGGTGGCCGACAGCTCGCGGCCGATGGTCGGCAGCGCGACGTTGACGATCGTGTTGTCGACGCTGACCAGCAGCACCGACAGGCACAGGGCGAGGAGGACCCACCACCGACGGGTGGCGGGCGGAGCGACGGGGACGGTCACGGTGGCCTCCGCGGGTAGAACGATGTGCCACAACAGTAGAACAGCGTTCTAGGTAAGGTCAACGGGGAGGATGGGGACGTGACGAGGAGCAGCGCGGGCGGGCGGACGCCGAGCCGGGCGGTGGAGCAGGCGCTGGTCGACGCCGCCGAACGGGTGCTGGTGCGCGACGGGCTCGCCGGCCTCACCGTGCGCGCGGTCGCCACCGAGGCCGGGGTGGCCCCGATGGGCGTCTACAACCGGTTCGGCAACAAGGACGGGCTGCTCGCCGCCGTGCTGGCCCGCGGGTTCGACGGGCTGGCCGCGGCCACCAGCGAGGACCAGGACGTCGACCCCACCGCCCGGTTGCGCGCCTGCGGGCGCAACTACCGCCGGTTCGCCCTCGCCCATCCCCAGCACTACGCGGCGATGTTCGGGCCGGGGCTGTCGATGGCCGCCCCCACCGAGGAGCTCATCGACCGGGCCGGCGCCGCGTTCACCGCACTGGTGGACCGGGTGCGGTACGGCATGGACCGGGGGGCGCTGCGCCCCGGCGACCCCCGCGAGACCGCGCAGCTGATCTGGAGCTCGGTGCACGGCGCGGTGAGCCTCGAGCTCAGCGGCGTGCTGCAGACCGCCGACCCCGCGGCGAACTACGAGGCGCTGCTGCAGATGCTGCTCGACGGGCTGCGCTGACCCCGCGCACCTCACCCCTGCGGGTGGGGTCCGCGCCGATCGCGCGCCGGTGCTCCAGCACCCGCGCCGGTCTGCCGACTCCTCTCCCACGACGAAAGGGGCCGGTCATGATGACCTTGGCGTGCACTGCAGTGGCGAGGGCGGGTCTGTCGGCGACGACGGCGTCGCTGGACGAGTCCTCGGCCGACCAGCTGATGTTCGTGGCCGGCTGGATCACGACCGCGGTCGACCTGGCCCACCAGGCGACGCTGATCGCCGAGCTCGGCTCCTCCTTCGACGTCCTCCTGTAACCGCCGGGCGGTCAGCCCGGGAGTGCCCGCTGGCCGGTGCCCAGGTCGGCGGCGTCGGCCGCCTGGCGGCCGGCGTGCCAGCCCGCCGCGTCGACGGCCCGGCCGGTGCGCTTGCGCAGCCGGGGGAACAGCTCGCCGACCAGCCGGTCGACGGCCTGCTCCCGCTCGGCGAGCGCCGGCAGCAGCGCCGACCCGTAGGTGGCCATCGCCGCGGTGGTCGCCGCCTCCCGGGCGCTCTCCAGCCGCTCGCCGATGCGCTGGGCGAACGCGTAGAGGAACCCGCGGCGGTAGGCCGTCGACCGCACGCGCGTGCCGCCGGCCTGCGCGGCCGCGGTCAGCGCCCGGTCGGCCTGCAGCAGCAGCGAGGCCACCAGCAGCTCGACCAGGTCCAGGTCGTCGGCCGCCCCGACGAGCGTGGCCATCCCGAACGCCGGCAGCAGCACCACGCGCACGCCGTTCGCCGCGCCCACCGCCTGCACCACCGCGGCCCGGGCGTCGACGTGCGGGTCCTGCAGGTGCAGCCGCCGGGCGACCACCGACGAGGCCGCCCCGCCGGGCTGCCGGGCCAGCACCGCGGTGTCGATCCGGTGCCGCGCCATCAGCGACTGGGCCTTGGCGCTGAGCGCCTCGGCCTCCTCGGGGAAGTCGGTGGACTCCGCCTTGGCCAGCAGTGCCCGCACCCGGCCCACGAGCTTCGGGTCGACGCCCGGGTCGATGTCGACCTCGGCGCGGGTGTCGGCCGACCAGGCCGAGGGCGGGGCGAGCAGCTGCTCCAGCGGCGGCAGCTCGCGGACGACGCCGAGCACCCGCAGCACGTCGCGCCAGCCGCTGGCTGCGTCGACGCCCTCGCCACGCCACCACTCGGCGACCGAACCGGCCGTGCCCTCCAGGCCGGACAGCTGGGCGGTCCACGCCGCCGGTGCCCGGTCGGTGGCCGCCGCGGCATCGGCCCGGACCAGTGCGGCGACCAGTCGGCCGCCGCGCTGGTTGGTGCGCCGGCGCACGGCGTGCACGACGTCGGCCGGCTGCCAGCCCGCCTCCCACAGGAAGGGCAGCAGCGGCGCCAGTGCGCGCTGGGCGTGCCCGTCGGTGTCGACGCCGTCGTCCAGGGCGGTCAGCCGGCGCACCAGCGGGTCGAGCTCGGCGGCCTGGACGCCGGGCTGCCCGGCCAGCCGGGAGCCCGCGACCAGCAGCAGCGGGATCGGGTCCTGACTGATCGGGTCCTCCTGGGTGCGGCGGGGCATGCGGTGATCGTCCCCGGCGCCGGCGGACGGCGGGGCCGTGAGGTGAGGGCTGTGGAACCGGCCCCCGGCTGGGGACGGTGGCGAGCGCGTCAGGCGCGCGGGTGCACCCGCGCGGCGGCGTCCCGGGCGGTGGCCCGCGCGGTGTCGACGTCCTCGGCCCGGGCCAGCGCCACGCCCATCCGGCGGCGGGGGGAGCTCTCGGGCTTGCCGAACAGTCGCAGGTCGACGCCCGGCAGGGCGAGGGCGTCGTCCACGCCGTCGAAGGTGGTGCCGGCGGCCTCGACGCCGCCGTAGACGACGGCCGAGGCGCCGGGGTTGCGCAGTGCGGTGTCGACCGGGAGGCCGAGCAGGGCGCGGGCGTGCAGCTCGAACTCGTCCTGCCACTGGGTGGTCATGGTGACCATGCCGGTGTCGTGCGGGCGCGGGCTGACCTCGGAGAACCAGACGTCGTCGCCGCGGACGAACAGCTCGACGCCGAACAGGCCCAGCCCGCCGAGGTCGGCGGTCACGGCGGCCGCGATGGCCTGCGCGCGGTCCAGCGCGACGGGGGACATGGGCTGGGGCTGCCAGCTCTCCACGTAGTCGCCGGCCTCCTGGCGGTGCCCGATCGGCGCGCAGAAGCCGGTGACGGTCTCCCCGGCACGCACCGAGCGCACGGTGAGCAGGGTGATCTCGTAGTCGAAGTCGACGAACCCCTCGACGATGACGCGGGTGCCGGCGACCCGGCCGCCGGCCATCGCGTACTGCCAGGCGCCCTCGACGTCGTCCGGGCCGTCGAGCTTGCTCTGCCCCTTGCCCGAGCTCGACATGACCGGCTTGACCACGCACGGGAAGCCGACCTCGGCGGCCGCGGCCCGCAGCTCCTCGAGCGAGTCGCAGAAGCGGTAGGCGCTGGTGGGCAGCCCGAGGGTCTCGGCGGCGAGCCGCCGGATGCCCTCGCGGTCCATGGTCAGCTGCGCCGCGCGCGCGGTCGGGACGACGCGCACCCCCTCGGCCTCCAGCTCGACCAGCGTGCCGGTGGCGATCGCCTCGATCTCGGGGACGACGACGTCGGGGCGCTCGGCCTCGATCAGTGCGCGCAGCTGGTCGGGGTCGCTCATGGTGATCGTGCGGGCGGCGTGGGCGACCTGGTGCCCGGGGGCGTCGGCGTACCGGTCGACGGCGATGGTCTCCACGCCCAGGCGCTGCAGTGCGATCAGCACCTCCTTGGCCAGCTCGCCGCTGCCCAGCAGCATCACGCGGGTGGCCGAGGGAGACAGTGGGGTGCCCAGGGAGACCATGCGCCCAGGCTAGAGACACCCCCGGCGCGGCCTCGTGGCGTCTGCGGGGGTCCGGCAGGCTGGGGCCGTGACCGACCTCGCCACGCGCGCCCGCACCCTCCTCGACCTGCACACCGCGCCGGAGATCCTGACGCTCACCAACGTCTGGGACGTCGTGTCGGCCACCGTCGTCGCCGGCACGCCCGGGGTGCGTGCCCTGGCCACCGCCAGCCACTCGATCGCGGCCACCTTCGGCTACGAGGACGGGAAGGACATCCCGCTCGGGCTGCACCTGGACATGGTCGGCCGCATCGTCGCCGCCGTCGACGTGCCGGTGACCATGGACTTCGAGGCCGGCTACGGGGACGCGGGGGAGACCGCGCGCCGCGCGATCGAGGTCGGCGTCGTCGGAGGCAACCTCGAGGACCGGATGAGGCCGCTGGACGACGCGGTCGCCGCGGTCGAGGCCGTGCTGCGCGCCGGCCGGGACGCCGGGATCGACTTCGTGCTCAACGCCCGCACCGACGCCTTCCTCCAGGCCGGGCCGGACGCCGACCGGGCGGCGGTGCTCGCCGAGGCGACCACCCGCGGCCGGGCGTTCCTGGAGGCCGGGGCGCCGGTCGTGTTCGTGCCCGGTGTCGTCGCCCGGGACGAGATCGCCGCCCTGGCCGAGGCGTTCGGGCCCCGCCGGCTGACGGTGATCAGCGTGCCGGGGGCCTCCCTGCCGGCCCGCGAGCTGCAGGAGCTGGGCGTCGCCCGGGTCTCCACCGGCCCGTTCACCCAGCGGGTGGCGCTGACCGCGCTGCAGGACGCGGTCACCGCGATGGTCGGCGGCGGCACCCTGCCCGAGGGGACGCGCTCCCTGAACTGAGGGAGGACGTGCCGGCAGCCTCTTGTTACCGAGGGGTAACTTCGTCATCATCGAGCACGACGTCGACGATGACGAGAGAGAAGGCGCTGCCATGACCGCCGACCAGCTGCCCGCGGACTTCTTCGCGTTCCAGTTGCTGCTGACCGAGGGCGAGCAGAAGGAGCTCGTGGCCCTCCGCGAGTTCCTCGCCGCCGAGGTGCAGCCGCGGGTCAACGCCGCCTGGGCCGCCGCCGAGTTCCCGATGGACCTCATCCCGCGCTTCGTGGACGCCGACCTCGTCGGCCGCTCCTACGAGTACGAGGGCCGCCCGCGGATCTCCCGGCTGCTGGAGGGCTTCCAGGCCATGGAGCTGGCCCGGGTCGACCCGTCGATGGCCACCTTCTTCGGCGTGCACAACGGCCTGGCGCTCGGCTCGCTGATGCTGCTGGGCTCCGCCGAGCAGCAGGCCCGGTGGGTACCCGCCATGCGCCGCATGGAGAAGATCGGCGCCTTCGGGCTGACCGAGCCGCTGGGCGGCTCCGACGTCGCCCGCGGCATGCGCACCACCGCCCGCCGCGACGGCGACGAGTGGGTGCTCGACGGTGCCAAGCGCTGGATCGGCAACGGCACCTTCGCCGACGTCCTGGTGGTCTTCGCCCGCGACGTCGCCGACGACCAGGTGAAGGGCTTCCTGGTCGAGAAGGGGACGCCGGGCTTCTCCGCCGCCAAGATCGAGGACAAGTTCGCCCTCCGCACCGTGCAGAACGCCGACCTCACCTTCACCGACTGCCGCATCCCGGCGTCGGCGAAGCTGGAGAACTGCAACAGCTTCCGCGACGTCAACAAGGTGCTCAAGGAGACCCGCGCGGGCGTGGCCTGGGCCGGGGTGGGCTGCCAGGTCGGTGCCTACGAGGTCGCGGTCCGCTACGCCAAGGAGCGGGAGCAGTTCGGCCGGCCGATCGGCGGCTTCCAGCTGGTCCAGGACCTGCTGGCCCGGATGCTGGGCAACATCACCGCCAGCATCGGCATGACCGTCCGCGTCTCCCAGCTCCAGGAGGACGGGCTGCTGCGCGACGACCAGGCGGCGCTGGCCAAGAGCTACGTCACCAGCCGCGGCCGGGAGACCGTCGCCTGGGCCCGCGAGCTGCTCGGCGGCAACGGGATCGTGCTCGAGCACGACGTCATCCGGTTCTTCGCCGACGCCGAGGCGCTCTACTCCTACGAGGGCACCCGGGAGATGAACACCCTCATCGTCGGCCGCTCCATCACCGGCCTCAGCGCCTTCGCCTGAGGGCGGGCGCCGGGTCCCTCACCCCTCGGGGTGACGGACCCGGCGGCCGGGTGGGGATCCGGTGGCGCGGTGACGATGACCTGGGTGGACGCCACCGCGGCGTGCCGCAGGTGTCGTGTGGAGGGGTCGTGCCGGGTCAGTCCGTGCTCGTGGTCGAGGACACCGACGAGATCCGTGAGCTCGTGGTCACCGTGCTGCGCCGCGCCGGCATGGACGTCCGGGAGGCCGTCTCGGGGGCCGGGTGCCTGGCCGAGGTGCGCCGTGAGGCGCCGGACGTCGTCGTCCTGGACCTGGGGCTGCCCGACGCCGACGGCACCGAGGTCTGCCGGCAGCTGCGCGCCGAGACCGACTGCTACGTCCTGATGCTCACCGCCCGCGCCGAGGAGGTCGACCTGCTCATCGGGCTGGCCGTCGGCGCGGACGGCTACATGGCCAAGCCCTTCTCCCCGCGCGAGCTCGTGGCGCGGGTGCAGACCATGCTGCGCCGGCCGCGGACGGTCCCCGTCCCCGAGCCGCGCGCCCCCCTCGAGGACAGCGTCCAGCGGCTGGCCGAGCTCGAGGTGGACCCCGACAGCCGTGAGGTGCGGGTGGACGGCGCGGCCGTCGACCTGACCCGCACGGAGTTCGACCTGCTCGCCGCCCTCGTCGCCCGGCCCGGCCGGGTGCTGCAGCGGGAGACCCTGCTGCGCGAGGTCTGGCAGACGGACTGGGAGGGCAACCTGCGCCTCGTCGAGGCGCACATGTCCAACCTCCGCCGGAAGTTGACGGCGGCCGGGCTGCAGAGCCCGGAGATCAGGACGGTGCGTGGAGTGGGCTACCGGCTGGTGGCCTAGACGCACCTGCTGCATCCGACGGACGGCCCGGCCCCGCAGGGGACCGGGCCGTCTGTCGTGTCGTGCCCGGGCCGGGCTACTGCCCGGCGGGGCGGCGGTGGGCGGCGAACCGGCCGACCGCGGCGTCGGCGGCCTGCGCGAGGAGGTCGGTCGCCGCGCCGGCGGACAGCGCGGCCACCGACCGGGCGCGCCGGTCGGCCGTGGCGCGGCGGCGGTCGCGGGCACCGCGGGGCTCGGCGCGGTCGCCGTGCCGGGTGCCGGGGGCGCGGCGGCGGTCGGCGACCCGGCGCTCGACGCCGGCCAGCCCGGCCAGCTGGGAGACCCGGGCGTGGGCCAGGACGCCGCGGCGGGCGTCGGCGGCGATGGCCTGGCAGACGTCGGCGACCTCGGGGTGGCCGAGCTGACCGGAGGTCCCGGCCAGGGTGAACGCCGCGTCGGCCAGGGCCTGCGGGTCACCGGCGCGGGCACCGCGGTCGATGGCGGAGAACCGGCCGGGCAGGGCCGCGTCGTAGACCGCCTGCAGCCGCTCGGTCAGCTCGTCGTCCTGGTCGGCGTCGTGCAGGTCGTCGGCGTCGACCAGCGCGGTCGGGGCCCCGGTGCCGCGGCGGGCGACGAGGTCCAGCAGCAGCCGGACGTCCAGCGGCGCGGTCAGGCAGGCGAGGGCACCGGCCGCGGCGGCCGCGGCGCGCAGCTCGGCGGTGGGCTCGGGGGCGACCACCAGGAAGCGGGCGGTGCTCCCGGCGCTGCGCAGGTCGGACAGCAGCGCGGGGCCGGAGGCGGCGCCCAGCACGGTGCCGGCGGTGACGACCAGGTCGACGGCGAGCGCGGCGCTCAGCCAGCGGGCGTCCTCGGCGTCGCCGGCCTCGTGGACGCCCCAGCCGGCCAGCTCGAGCAGGCCGGTGACCTGGGCGCGGGCGGCGGGCGACTCGTCGATCACCAGTGCGGTCAGCACGTCAGGGCTCCTGTCTGGGCGGTGGTGGAGGTCCAGCCGTAGCTGGTGAGGGTGGTGATCCTGACCCGGGCGCCCTGGGCGCGCGCGGCGTCCTCGCTCTGCGAGACGCTCGTCGTGGTGGCCGGGACGGTGCCGACCGGGTAGGTCGTCCCGTCGGCCAGCAGCGCGGAGATCCGGTAGCCGGTGACCCCGCGGGTGGCGCTGGGGGTCCAGCTGACCGTGGCGTGCATCGTCCGGGTCGAGTACCAGCCGGAGGTGGTGGTGGTGCAGCGCGTCCCGGCGGTGGAGAGGTCCGCCGGCGGGGCGACGGTGGTGGTCGCGGCGGTGACCGGCAGCGTGGTCGTCACGGTGAACGCGGCCTGGGCGGCGGGAGCGCCCAGGCCCAGGACGACGGCGGCGGGGACGGCGACCAGGAGTGCGCGCCGGCGCAGGCGGGTCACGCGTCGCCGTCCGGGGTGCGCTCGCCCTCGGCCGGGGCGGTGGGGCGCCAGATCGACAGCAGCAGCCAGCCGGCCAGCAGGGCCGGGGCGCCGTACAGGAGCGCCTGGCCGACCACCGGGGTGCGCAGCGCCTGGATCACGTGGCCGAGCTCGGGCACGACCGCCTGCACCTGCCAGGCGGTGTCGCCCTGCAGCTGGGCCTTCCAGGGGTCGGCCGACTCGTTGGCGTCGCCCTTGGTCTGCACGGTGACGGTGCCGTCGGCGGCGGTCTCGACGGCGATGACCCGGTGGGTGACGAGGTGGTGGTCGTCGATCGGGATGTGGTACGCGATGACCATGCCCTCGGTGACCTCGGACACCGGCAGCGGCGTCACGACCTGGACGTCCCCCACGTCGATCGTGCCGGTCATGCTCCCGGTCAGCATGGTCATGGTGCGGTAGCCGAACACGTGCGGCCCGACGGCCAGCAGGCCGAAGGCCAGGACGGCGGCGGTGACCACCAGGCGGACCGACCAGCGCAGGACCAGGGCGACCGCGCGCGTGCCCAGGCCGGCGGACAGCCGCGGCGTCTGGGTCAGCTGCCGCGCCGGACGGAACGTGGGGGCGAAGTCCGTGGCGAGTGCGGTGGTCATCGGGGGTCCTCTCGGGCGTGCGTCAGGCTGGTCGGGCGGGTGGTCGGGGCCGCGAGGTCAGCGGTTGGTGCCGGTCTTCTGCGTGCCGGTGAAGACCAGGCTCAGGACGCTGGACTTGCCCTGGAACTCGTTGCCGGCGGCGGCCGGGAGGGTGAGCTTCACCAGCAGGTTGTCGGTCTTGTAGGCGGTGGTGCTGGTCAGGTTGGTCAGCGTGACGGCGTCCCGGGCGGCGATCGGGGCGAGCACGGTGGCGGTGGTGCCGGCGCAGGTGTTGTCGGTGGCCCAGGCGACGGAGCAGGAGTCGATCGACAGCTTCAGGCCGTTGACCTTGTCGGTGTCGAGCACGCTGGAGGTCGGGGCGGTGACCGCGAGGCCGATGGCCGACATGTCCAGCGCGCCGCTGTTGGCCAGCTGGACCCGGGTCGAGACGGAGTCGCCGGGGACCAGGTCCTTGCCGCCCATGGTCAGGCCGTTGGCGCCGGTGAGGTCCAGCGACAGGGTGCCGGAGGAGACCGAGGCGGCCAGCGGGGCGGTGCTGTCGGTGAAGGAACCGAAGGTGCCCATGCCGGCGACGGCGGCGGCGGCACCGATGACGCCGAGCGAGCCGAGGACCTTGCGGGCGTTGCGGCTGCGGGTGGTGGTGGCGGCGGTCATGGCTGCGTCTCCTCTGGAGTCCCGTGTCGGCGGGTGCTCCCGGCGACAGGTACGACTCTGGAGACCGATCCGCAGGCCACCCGCCAGCGTTCCGCAAGAAACCCGCAAGAACGGGGCCGGGCCGGCTAGAGCGGGAGGGTGAGGGTGAACGTCGTGCCGCGGCCCTCGGCGCTCTCGACGTCCAGGGTGCCGCCGTGCGCGGTGGTGATGGCCTTGGTGATCGTCAGGCCCAGCCCGACCCCCGGGACGGCGTTGCGCCGTGCGGTGGAGGCGCGGAAGAAGCTGGTGAACAGCTGGCCCTGCTCGCCGCTGGGGATGCCGACGCCGGTGTCGCTGACCGACAGCAGCGCCACCGGCGCGCGACCGAGGCCGGCCACGTCGGTGGTCGTGCCATCGGCGTCCCGCCAGGCGCGGCGCAGCCGCAGGGTGACCCGTCCGCCGGACGGGGTGAACTTGACCGCGTTGGACACCAGGTTGTCGCAGGCCTGCCCGAGCCGGAGCGCGTCGCCGCGGGCGACCAGGCCCCCGGCGGGCACCTCCACGGCCACGTCGACCCCGCGGGCGGCGGCGGTGACCCGGGCGGTGTCCTCCGCGGCGCGCACGATCGTGGCCAGGTCGACGTCCTCGGGGGTGAGGGTGAGCCGGCCGGCGTCGACCTGGGCGGTGAACAGCAGGTCGCCGACCAGCCGCAGCAGCCGCTGGGCGTTGCGCTCGACGATGCCCAGGTACTGGCGGTGGTCGGCGGGCAGCGGCTGCTCCTCGTCGTCCATGACCAGCTCCAGGTAGCCCAGCACCGAGGCCAGCGGCGTGCGCAGCTCGTGGGAGATGAGGCTGACGAACTGGTCCTTGAGCCGCTCGGTGGCCCGCACCTCGGTCATGTCGGTGCCGACGAAGTTCCAGCCGGCCATCTCGCCCTCGTCGTCGGTGCGCGGGGTGATCGCGACCGACACGGTCAGCCGGCGGCCGTCGGCGGTCAGGTAGGTCCAGTCCCGGACGTCGCTGCCGCGCTCGCGCGCTCCGCGCACGAGCGCGGCGAACCGGGCGGCGGACCCCTCGCCGGTGCCGGCCTCGGCGTCCAGCTCCTCGAGGGCGTGGAAGTCGGTGATCGGGCGCAGCCGGACGACGTCGGCGCGGGGGAGCCCGAGCATCCGCTCGGCGCCGGGGTTCCACACCCGCACGAGCCCGTCGCGGTCGGTGCCGATGATCGACTGCTCGGTCACGGCGTCGATCACGCTGGTCATGGTCTGCGCGCGGGCCCGCATCATCCGGGTGGCGACCTCGAGGTCCTCGGCGGTCGACCGGCCGCGGGTGACCAGGTCGCGACGCTGGGCCTCCAGCTCCTCGGCGGCGGTGAGCAGCCGGTGCAGCCGCCGCGCCAGCTCGCCGGTCGCGGCCAGCACCGCCACCGCGGCGAGGACGGCCGGCGCCAGCGGTGGCCGGCCGAGCAGCACCACGACGCCGGCGAGGGCGACGCCGGCCAGTGCGGTGGACACCGCGCGGCCCGGCGCGGGCACCGGCTGCACCTGCATCGGGTGGGCCGGCGCGGTCACGTCGGGGTCCCGGCGGTCAGCTGCCGCACCTGGGCGACCAGGCCGGCGACCGTGAAGGGCTTGGGCAGGTAGGCGTCGGCCCCGGCGGCCAGTCCGGCGGCGACGTCGTCGGGGGAGGCGCCGGCCGACAGCAGCAGCACCCGGCACCCGGCGGTGCCCGGGTCGGCGCGCAGCGCGGCGCAGACCTCCAGGCCGGTGGCCTCGGGCATCGAGACGTCGAGCACGACCAGGTCCGGCCGCTCGGTCCGGGTGGCGGCGAGCGCCTGCGCACCGTCGGCGACCGCGGCGACCACCGAGCACCCGGCCTTTCGGACGGCCAGGGTCACGAGCAGGCGGATGTCCTCCTCGTCGTCGGCCACCAGCACGCGCGCGGGTGCGTCCACGGGGCGCTCTCCTCCGGGTCGTGGCGTCGCCGTCCCGGTCGGGGACGGAGTCCGTCCCGTCGGGGAACGGCGCGCGACGGCCGGAGCTGGAGCAGGCCCCGGGCAGCGGTCACCCGGGCAGGTGATCCGGACCCGGACACACGTCGGGCCCCGGTGCGGTGTGCACCGGGGCCCGACGGGGACTGCGGGTGGATCAGGCGGACGCGTGACCCTGCACGGTCTGCTTGGCGTCCTGGGCCGTGCCCTGGACGTCCTGCGCGGCGGACTGGCCCTCGGACTTGACCGTCTGGACACCGTCCTGCGCGGTCGCCTTGACCGACTGCACGGCCTCCTGGGCGGCGGGCTTGAGGTTGTCGCCGATCTCCTGCGCCACGTTCTTGGCCTGGTCGACCAGCGGCTGGGAGTGGTCCTTCACGGCGGTCTCGGCCTGCTGGGCCAGCTGCTTCTCCTTCTCGCTGGTGGGCAGCAGGGAGGAGACGAGCCAGCCGACGCCGAAGGCGATCAGCCCGGCGGCCAGGGGGTTGCCCTGCGCCTGGTTCTTGAGCTGGCCGGGAGCCTGCTGCACGGCGCCCATGGCGTCGGAGGCGGCGCCCTGCACGGTGCCGGCGGCGTTGTGGGCCGCCCCACCGGCGTGGTTGCCGGTCTCGTGGGCCGCGCCGAAGACGCGGTCCTTCAGGCCGGAGGCGCTGGTCTTGACCTTGCCCACGCGACGGTCGACCACCCGGGAGGGGTTGACCTTCTCGTTGAGCGCGTCGACCTCGTAGCTGAGGTTGGCGCGGGTCTCCTCGATCTGGCGACGGATGACGTCCGGGTCACTGCTGGTCATGTCGGTCTCCTGTCCGGGTCAGTTGGGCTTGAGAGCGCCGGGGACCTGCTGGAGGGTCTCCACGGTCTGCTCCGGCTTGGGGTTGAGCTGCTTGAGCCTGGAGAAGTCGATCGTCTTGAGCTGCTTGCGGCCCATCGACGCCAGGACGGCGGCTATGACGACCCACAGGACCGTCACGATGAGGGCCGCCAGGCCCGCGTCCATGACGTTCTCCAGGCCCCACCAGATGGCGCAGCTGAGGAAGACGGCGACCATCAGCCCGGCGACGCCGGCGCCGACGAGCATGCCCACGCCCTTGCCGGCCTTGCCGGTCTGCGCCTTGACCTCGGCGGTGGCCTTGTTGGCCTCGGCCTTGATCTCGGCCTTGGCGAGCTCGACCTCCTGGCGCATGAGCGTCGACAGGTCGCGGGTCACCTCGCTGATCAGCGTGCCGACCGAGGTGCCCTCGACGTCGGGGTGCCCGTCAGCGGTCATCGGCTGGTCGTCGAGGTACTGCGCCTGGTTGTGCTGGGCGTCGTACTCACCGGCGTTCGGCGGGGGCGCGTAGCCCGTCGCCCCGCTCTGGGTGTACCCGGTGCTCGGCTGGCCGTAGGGCGTGGCGCCCCCGCCGACCGGGCCACCGGCCGGGTGGCTCACAGCCGCCCCTGACCCGAGGTGCGGGCCGGGTCGTCGAAGCCCTCGGTGGTGCCGGTGGTGCCGGCCGTGCCGTACGGCGGCGGCGGGACGCTGCCGGTGGTGCCCGTGGTGCCGTAGCCCGGGGTGGTGCCCGCGTAGCCGGCGTCGGCGTACGTGGTGTCCGCGTAGCCGGTGACGGTGGTGTCCGTGGCGTAGTTGGTGGTGCCGTAGGACGGGGTGGCCGGCAGCGGCGTGGTGCCCGCGTTGCTCGGGGCGGCGTCCTTGTGGGCGGCCACGACGCCGGTGGTCAGGCGACCGGCGAGGATCCCGGCGACAGCGGCGCCGAAGATGAAGGCGCCGGGACGGCGGCGGGCGAAGTTGCGGGCCTCGACGAGCAGGTCGCCGGGCTCACGCGACTGCAGCCAGGTGGCGAGCTCCTCGACCTTGTCACCGGCCTGGCTGACCAGGTCGGCGGCGGGGCCGGTGGGGGTCTCGCCGCCCTGCACCATGGTGCGCAGCTGCTGGGCGATGTCGGTCAGCCCCTGGCTGGCCTTCTGCTGACCGGTGCGGGCCTGCTCCTGGAGCTGGCTGGTGACCTGGGTGCGGCCCTGGTTGATCAGGTCCTGCGCCTGGCGCTTGGTCTCCTGGGTGACCTGCTTCGCCTGGTCGGCGGCGGTCGAGGCGACCTGGCTGCCGGCCGAGGCGGCGGTCGAGGCGACGTTGCCGGCCTGGTCCTTGGCGACGTCCTTGGTGGACGGGCTGCCCGTGGACGGGGTGCCGGTCACGTTCGTCGCGCCGCTCTGGGCTGAGGGCGTCGGGGTGTCGATGGAGTGCGTCATCGTTCCTCCTCGTCGTGCATGGGCGGTACGTGGACTGTGCAGAACTGGGCATCCGTGCCCGGTGGTCCACCGGCCGCTCCAGGGCATGCCCCATCGCCGGACCGCAGGGACCGGGTGCAGGTGCTGGAGCGGGACGGCGCGTGCGCCGCGAGGCTCCGCGGCGCTGACACTGGGGGGTTCCACCGTGGCCTCGGTGGGACGCCGTTCCGTTGGAGTCCTGGTACCCGGCCGTCGCTACGGTGTAAACCGCGAGTTCGATCTTTCGCGATGACGTTCGTGTTCCAGGGAGCGCACGGCCGGCGGGTAGCCTGCGGGCGAAGGCAAGGCTCGCCTTCCTCGGTCAGGAGGTCCGCAGTGAGCAGTCCGACCAGGAGCGGTCCGCGCCGCGCCCGCGTGGCCCGGGTCGGTGAGGTGCTGCGCACCTCCCGCGTGACGCCGCACATGATCCGCGTCGTCCTTGGCGGGGAGGGGCTGACCGGCTTCCCGGCCGGGGAGTTCACCGACCACTACGTCAAGCTGCTCTTCCCGCCCCCCGGTGCGGCCTACGGCGTCCCGTTCGACGTCGAGCAGCTGCGCGCCGAGCTGCCGCCGGAGCAGTGGCCGGTCACCCGCACGTACACGGTCCGCTCGTGGGACGCCGCGGCCGGCGAGCTGACGATCGACTTCGTGCACCACGGCGACACCGGGCTGGCCGGACCGTGGGCCGCGGCCGCGCAGCCCGGTGACCGGATCCAGTTCTTCGGCCCCGGCGGCGCGTACGCACCCAGCCCGGACGCCGACTGGCACCTGCTGGTCGGCGACGAGAGCGCGCTGCCGGCGATCGGCGCGGCGCTGACCCGGCTGCCGGCCGGCGCCCCGGCGCTGGTGGTCGTCGAGGTGGCCGACCGGTCCGAGGAGCAGGCCGACCTCGACCTGCCCGCGGGCGTGGAGGTCGTGTGGGTCCACCGCGGACCGGCGCCGGTGGGGCGGTCGCTGGTCGCCGCCGTCCGCGCGGCGACGCTGCCCGAGGGCACCGGGCACGTGTTCGTGCACGGCGAGGCCGGGCTGGTGCGCGAGCTGCGGCTGCACCTGCGGGCCGAGCGGGGGCTGGACCCGGCGTTCACCTCGATCTCCGGCTACTGGCGCCAGGGCCGCACCGAGGACCGCTGGCAGGCCGAGAAGCCGGAGTGGAACGCCGAGGTCGAGGCGGCCGAGCAGGCGCTCGCGGCCGGCTGACCGGCCGCGGGCGCCGGCGGCTCACATGTCGCGGTAGCGCTTCGCGGAGTCGGTGGCGGCCCGCAGGCCGGCGGCGTCGAGCGGCACGCCGTAGCCGGGGGTGTCCCGCTGGATGCGCCAGCCCTCGGCGAGCGGGCCGAGGTCGACGGTGTCGAAGCCGATCGCGTCGATGAAGGCGACCACGGCGGCCTTGGCTGCCTCGTCGTCCCCGGCGACGGCGAGGGCGCGGCGGTGCGGTGTCCCGGCCGGGGTGCCGGCCGTGGGGATGTCGGCGGCGCCGATGTGGTTGAACGCCTTGACCACCCGTGAGGTGGGCAGGTGGGCCTGCAGCAGCTCCGCGGTGGTCGTCGACTCGTCGTCGAGCTCGGCGATCTGGCCGTCGCGCTGGGGGTAGTAGTTGTTCGTGTCGATCACGACCTTGCCGGCCAGCGGCTCGACCGGGACGTCGGGGACGGCGGTGAGCGGGATGGTCACCACCGCGAGGTCGGCGGCGGCGGCCGCGCCGGCGGAGGTGTCGGCGCGCACCTCGCCCCGTCGGCCGGGCCGCTGCTCGAGGGCGGCCACCAGGTCGGTGAGCGTCTCCGGGCCGCGGGAGTTGCTGATCACGACGTCGTGACCGGCGTCGAGGGCTGCCTGGGCGAGGGCGGTGCCGATGTGGCCGGCGCCGATGATGCCGAGAGTCGTCATGCCCGTCGACAACCCGGCGGGGGCCCGGCGGCTTCCCCCGCGTGTCCGGTGCTCAGCCCAGGTCGTCGGTGGCGAAGGTGTCGCACTGGCTCGGGTCGCCGGTGGAGTAGCCGGTGCTGAACCACCGCTGCCGCTGCTCCGACGAGCCGTGCGTGAAGGACCCCTCGTCGACGGTGCCCCCGCCCAGGTTCTCCTGGATGAAGTCGTCGCCGATGCGCCCGGCGGTGTCCAGGGCGCGGGTGACGTCGTCGTCGGTGATGTCGACGATGAGCGGCTGTCCGGTCTCGTCGGGGACCGTCTCGGCGTGGTCGGCCCAGGTGCCGGCGAAGCAGTCGGCCTGCAGCTCCAGGCGGACGCTGCCGCTGGTCGGGCCGGCGTCGCCGGGCTGCACCTGCCGGTTGATGCCGAGCAGGTTCTGCACGTGGTGGCCGTACTCGTGGGCGAGCACGTACGCGTTGACGAACGCGCCGCCCTCGGCCCCGAACCGGGTCTGCAGGTCGTCGAAGAAGGTGAGGTCGATGTAGACCAGCGAGTCGCCGGGGCAGTAGAAGGGGCCCGTGCCGCTGGTGGCCCCGCCGCACGCGGTCTGCACCTGGTCGGAGAAGAACACGGTGTCGGCCGGCTGGTAGTCCGCGCCCAGCGTGGCGCCCCAGTAGTCCTGGATGGAGTCGATGCTGGCGACGACGGCGCACTCCGCGGAGGTGTTGGCGTCGGCCACCTCGTCGCAGGAGGCGGCGAGCTCGCTGTTGTCGAACGCGCTCCCGGCGCCCTGCCCGGCGTCGAACCCGCTGAAGCCGCCGATCGGGGGTGTGCCGCCGCCCCCGCCGCCACCGAGCACCTGGAACAGCACGACGACGATCAGCCCGACGACGCCGAGCCCGCCGCCGCCGACCGCCAGGCCGCGGCCGCCACCCAGGCCACCGCCGCCACCGCCCCGCCGGTCCTGGACGCCGGAGGTGTCCAGCCGGCCGCTCTCGCGGAACCTCATCGGGTGAAGACCTCCTGGTCGGGGACGGACATCGTGAACGTGGCCTCGACCTGCCCGTGCACCTCCTGCGGTGCCGGCTGCAGGTCCAGTCGGGGGCTGCTCTCCGCCAGGGCGAAGCGGGCCGGGCCGCCGCCGTGGGTGTCCACGTCGCGCACCTCGACCAGTCCGGTGAGCCGGCAGCCCAGCGCCGCAGCGTAGGCCCGGGCCCGGGCCACCGCGTCGGCGACCGCCTCGCCGCGCACCTGCTGGTGCACCGGGTGCCCGCGGCTGACCCGCCAGTGCGGTCCGTGCAGCGCGGTGTCCGGCAACGTCGCGACGGCCACCGCCAGCTCTCCGGCCGCGGCGACGTCGGCCATCCGCACCCGGGTGGTGGTCACGGCGACGTGCCCGCTGACCCGGCTGCCGTCACCGGCCTCCGGGTAGACGGCGACGGTGTCGGTGGCCACCCCGGCCAGGTCACCGCGGGCTGCCTCGAGCAGGTCGGTGAGCGACTGCTGCCGCTCGGCCAGCCGGGTCAGCGCGGTGTCGCGGCGGCGGTCGCGGACCTCGACGGTGACGGTCAGGTCGGCGGCGTCGGGCAGCACCTCGGCGACGGCCTCGCCGCGGACGACGACGCGGGGTGCGGCGGGTGCCGGCTGCACGGGGGCCTCCTCGTGGTGCGTCGTCCGGCGGGGTCCCGGAGCACTCTGCCGTCGTCCCGCTCCGGCCGCACCCCGGCGGCGTCACCGCCGGGTCAGGGCACGCTCCACCCGCTCGGCGACGGCGCGGGCGTCGTCCACCCCGAGCACCAGCCGCCGGTACCGCTCGCCGGTCAGCTCGACCACGACCGCCTGTTGCGAGGCGCGGAGGTTCCAGAAGACCCGCGCGCCGTCCTTGCGGTAGCTGCCGGCGGTGATCACCCGGGGCACGTGCGTGCCCGGGGAACGGATGCCGGCGGACTCGCGGCCCACCCCCGGGTCGGCGGTCGCGCCCCGCACGTGGGCCAGTGGGACGGTGATCCGGCGGCGCAGCGCCCAGAAGCGGTCCAGGCCCTGCATCGTGACGACGAGCTCGTCCCCGACGATCTCGACAGCGGTCATGTCTCCTCCTGCGGACGGGTGGCACGACGGACGAGGTGCTCGCCGAGCAGCCGGGCGAGTGCAGCCTCGGGCTGCTCGCCGGTGCCGGACGGCAGCTGGGACCGCAGGGCGACCAGCCCGCGGTGCACGAGGGTGGCGGCCTCGGCGTCCACCGGTGCGCGCTCGACCGCCGCACGCAGCAGCAGCGTGAGGTCGGTCTCGGGAGCGGCGGGGTGGTCCAGGGTGTCGACGTGCTCGCGCAGCACCCGCAGGTACAGGGCGCGCTTGCTGCCGAACGTCGAGTACAGCGATCCGCGGTGGACGCCCAGCCGCTGCACCAGGTCGTCGATGCTGGTGCCCTCGTAGCCGAGCTCGGCGAACAGCCCGCCGGCGCGCGCCACCGCGACCTCCTCGTCGAAGCTCCGCGGCCGGCCCATGCGACGACCGTAGCGGTACTTGACCGGTCGTTCAAGAACGAACGGTCGGCAACGTGTCGCGCGGGCGCCGGACGGGCGTCCTAGGGTCGGGGCATGCCTCTCGACGGTGAGTACGTCCCCAGCCCGGAGCAGTGGGTCCGCGACCAGGTCGAGCTCTACGAGCGCACCGGCGGGCGCGAGGGCAACACCCTGCCGGGCCGCACCGAGCCGGTGGTGGTGTTCACCACGCGCGGGGCCAAGAGCGACAAGTCCGCAAGAACCCGCTGATGCGGGTGGAGCACGACGGCGTCTACGCGATGGTCGCCTCGCAGGGCGGCGCGCCGACCCACCCCACCTGGTACCACAACCTCAAGGCGCACCCCGACCAGGTCACCGTGCAGGACGGCGAGACGGTGATCGACGGCGTGGCGCGCGAGGTGACCGGCGAGGAGAAGGCCGTCTGGTGGGAGCGGGCCGTGGCGGCCTACCCCGACTACGCCGACTACCAGGCGAAGACCGTGCGGGAGATCCCCGTCTTCGTCGTCGAGCGCGCGAGCTGAGCACCCCGGACGGGCCGGTCGTCGTCGTCACCGGGGCCAGCGACGGCATCGGGGCGGCGGCCGCCCGCCGGCTGCACCGGGCCGGGGCGCAGGTCGTGGTGGTCGGCCGGTCGCCGGAGAAGACCGCGGCCGTCGCCGCCGAGCTCGACGGCGCCCGGGCGCTGACCGCGGACTTCGCCCGGCTCGACGACGTCCGGCGGCTCGCCGCGCAGCTGGCCGAGCTGCCACGGATCGACGTGCTGGCCGACAACGCCGGCGCCTCGTTCCCGCGCCGCGAGCTCACCGTCGACGGGCACGAGCGCACCTTCCAGGTCGACCACCTGGCGCCCTACCTGCTCACCCGGCTGCTGGAAGCGCAGCTGCGCGCGAGCCGGGCCCGGGTGGTGACCACGTCGTCGTTCGCGCACTGGGGCGGGGTCACCCGGCGCGGTCACCTGGCCGGGGCCGTGCAGTCGCGCCCGCCCTACCTGGCCACCCGCGCCTACGCCCGGGCCAAGTGGTGCAACGTCCTGTTCACCCGCGAGCTGGCCCGCCGGTGGGCGCCCGACGTGACCGCCACCTGCTTCGACCCCGGCGGGGTGGCGACCTCGTTCGGCCGGGCCGCGGGCGGGGCCACCGGCTTGCTGTTCCGCAGCCCGCTGGTGGCGTTCCTGCGCACCCCGGCCCAGGGCGCCGACACCCTGGTCTGGCTGGCCACGGCCGCCGACGGCTGGCGCAACGGCGCCCACCACGCCCACCGCAGCCGCACCCTCACGGCGCGCTCGGCGCGGGACGACGTCCGGGCGGCCGAGCTGTGGGAGCTGTCGGCGAGGCTGGTCGGCCTGCCCGCCTGAGCTCAGCGGCCGCCCAGATCGCGGCGGATCCGGACGGCGACCGCCTCGGCGAGGACGTCGTCCGCCCGCGCCCGGGCGCCGAGCAGCGCCCAGCCGAGGTCGGCGACCTGGCGGGAGCGCTGCAGCCAGGCGTCCGCGCCGCGGGCGGAGAACAGCTCGGCCCGCGCGGCGGTGGCCACGTCGGTGAGCGCGACCAGCTCGTCGTGCAGCTCCCGGTCGGCGCCCGCCCCGGCCGGGGCGCGGACCGCGGCGACCGCCCGGTCGGCGGTGGCGGTGACCGCCCGGGGGAGCCGCCGGCTGCCGGCCCGCGGGAAGAGCAGCAGCCCGACGGCCAGCGCGACCGCCATGCCCAGCACGGTCTCCTCGATCCGCGCCGCGATCAGCGTCGACTCCGGGGCGCCGGGCGCGCCCAGGTGCACCAGCAGCAGCGACACCGGGGTCAGGCAGGTGACGGCGAGGACGTACTGGGAGGCGATGAGCAGCTCGACGCCCACCAGCAGGACGGCGACCAGCACGACGGTGACCGCGGTCGGTGGCTGCACCGCGAAGACGAGCGCGGCGATGGCCGTGCCCGCCAGGGTGCCGGTCACCCGGTGGAACGCGCGGGCCCGGGTGTGCCGGGCGTCGGTGCCCAGCAGCACCGCGACCGCCGACGTCGCCGCCCAGTAGGGGCTGGGCAGGCCGGCCGCGGCCGCGACCAGGCCGGCGAGGGCCACCCCGAGGCCGATCCGGGCGGCGGTCTCGGTCCACAGCGGTGCCCGCGGCGGCGCCACCGGTGCCGGCGCGCCGGTCCGGGGACCGGGCGCCGGGTCGACCAGGGGCAGGGCGCGGAAGAAGCGGGCCTCGACGTCGTCGGCGGCCGGCAGCAGCGACGGACGGCGGCGACTGCCCCCGGCGGCCGCGGTGACCGCGACCCGCACCGCCCGGGCGAGGGCGCCGCGCTGGCCGGGGGCGACGCCGGCCTCCGCGCGGGTGACCGCGGCGTCGGCGGCCTGCAGCGCGCGGCGCTCGGGACCGGCCGGGTCCCACAGCCACGGCAGCATCACCACCAGCCAGCTGAGCACGGCGGCCGCGGTCGCGGCCGCCACGTGCTGGGCCACCGCCTCGGCGCTCGACCCCAGCGCGCTGGCGCTGCCGGCGACCAGCACCGGCGGCAGCGCCCCGGGCGGCCCGATCCGCCACACGGCGGTAACCGCGGTGGCCGCCGCGGCGATCAGGCCCAGGGTCCCGGCCAGGACGACGGGGTGCGCGCCGGTCAGCCCGCCGAGGGCGACCGAGGCGACGACGACCAGCGCGACGCCCGCGGAGACCCCGGCGCGGCGGCGGTAGGGGAGGGCGTGGCCGTAGACGGCGGTGAACCCGCCCAGGGCGGCGGCCGACCCGGGACCGGGGTGGCCGAGCGCCAGCCCGAGCGCGAGCGGCACGCCGACGCAGCAGGCCGCCGACAGCGCCCGCCGCCCGTTGGCCGCCCACAGCGTGGCGAGCGGCGGGACCGGCGGGCCGAGCAGGTGCGGGGCGACCCGGCGGAGGGGGGAGGGGGTGCCGGCCACGACGTCCATCGTGACCGACACCCGCCCCCGCCGTCGTGGACGCGGATCACGCCCGGCGCGCGAGCTGCCTCACTGGAAGCCGACCACCGCGTGCGGGGTGTAGGGCTCCTCGAGGGTGGCGATCTCCTCGGGCGTGAGCTGCAGGTCGACCGCGGCGACCGCGTCGTCGAGGTGCCGGTCCTTGGTGACGCCGACGATCGGGGCCGACACCACCGGCTTGCTCAGCACCCAGGCCAGCGCGACCTGCGCCCGCGGGACGCCGCGCGCCTCGGCCACCTGGGCGACCCGCTCGACGATGACCCGGTCCCCGTCGTTGTAGAGCTTGCTGCCGAACTCGTCGGTCTCCGAGCGGTTGGTGGCCTCGTCCCAGTCCCGGGTCAGCCGGCCACGGGCCAGCGGGCTCCACGGGATGACGCCGATGCCCTCGTCGGCGCACAGCGGCAGCATCTCCCGCTCCTCCTCGCGGTTGAGCAGGTTGTAGTGGTCCTGCATCGAGACGAAGCGGTGCCACCCGTGCTCGCCGGCCAGGTGCAGCGCCTTGCTGAACTGCCAGGCCCACATGCTCGAGGCGCCCAGGTAGCGCACCTTCCCCGAGCGGACGGCGGAGTCGAGCGCTTCGAGGGTCTCCTCGATCGGCGTGGCCGGGTCCCAGCGGTGGATCTGGTACAGGTCGACGTAGTCGGTGCCCAGCCGGGTGAGGCTGGCATCGAGCTCGGCGATGATCGCCTTGCGGGACAGTCCGGCGCCGTTGGGGCCCGGCCGCATCCGGCCGTTCACCTTGGTGGCCAGGACGACGTCCTCGCGGTGCGCGAAGTCCTTCAGCGCGCGGCCGGTGATCTCCTCGCTGGAGCCGGCCGAGTAGACGTTGGCGGTGTCGAAGAAGGTGATCCCGGCGGCCAGGGCCTTCTCGATGAGGACCCGGCTCTCGTCCTCGGGGAGGACCCACGGGTGGCCGCCCCTCGAGGCGTCGCCGAAGCTCATCATCCCGAGGCAGATGCGGGACACCTGCAGGCCGGTGGTGCCGAGGCGTGTGTACTCCATGACCGCTCCCTTCCCGGGTGTTGTCCGCTGCAACCTCAGGGGAGCGCGGCGTACCGCACGTCGACGGCGGCGGCCTCGGCGGGCGTGAGCTCACCGAACGGCTCGACCTCGACCGGCCGGCCCTTCCCGCGGCCGGTGCGCCAGGTGGCCACCGCCCGGCCGGCCGAGACGACCGTCGGCCGGAAGACGCCGTTGCCGCCGGGCACGATGCGCGCGGCGTGCTCGGCGGGCACCGTGCAGCTGCGGTCGGCGTAGCCCAGCACCAGCTCGTCGAAGCCGGGGAGCAGGTGCACGCCCTCCGCCTCGGCCCGGGCCGCGGCCAGCCGCTGCGGGGTGCCGGGGTCCATCAGGTGCTCGGTGCCGTCGACGGTGAGCGTCTCCAGGTGCGGCCGCGCCAGCGCCAGACCGGCCCGGACGTCGCCGACGGTGGTGCCGGCCCAGCGGACCAGGTCGGCGACCGTGGCCGGGCCGTGGCCGGAGAAGTACCGCAGCGCCAGCTCGCCCAGCGCCTCCTCCCGGTCCAGCCGGCGGGGTGCGGGCGCCCACTCGTCGAGCAGCACGAACAGCTGGTCGCCGTCCCGGGTCGGGCCCATCACCAGCGAGCCGGTCTGGGACAGCCACCACAGCAGGTGGTAGCCGCGCTGCCCGGCCGTCGGCACCCCGCCGGCGTCCAGCACCGCCAGCAGCTCGGCCCGGCTCATCGCGCCGCCGCCGGTGAGCGCGGCGACCGCGACCTCGCGGGCCCGCTCGACGTCGGCCCCGGTGAGCCCGACGACCGCGCGGCGCTTCTCCGCACCCCGGACCGCCCGCTCGGCCAGCAGGTCGAGCAGCCAGGGCAGGTCGTCGGCGGCGGTGAGGTGCAGCGTGCCGCGCATCGGCCACGACCGGACGACGCTCCCGTCGTCGAGCGCCGCGGTGACCTGTGCTCGCGTGCTGCCGCTGCGCAGCGCCACCGACAGCAGCGCACCGGGCAGCTCCTGCCCCTGCACGGCGGTCAGCAGGCGCACGGCCTCGACGGGGGAGGCCGCCGGCGGGCCGACCAGCCGCTGGGCGGCCATCCGCAGCATCGAGAGCTCGTCCACGGGCCCAGACTGGCAGCCGGGTCCGACAGTGCGAGGTGTCACAGCGGCGTCATCCGGCGGCAACGCGTCGTCCCTACCGTTCGGGGCGCAGCCGTTCCGGACAGGAGGACGATGACCGCGGTCCCGCTGGTCGACCTGGCGCCCTGGTACGCGGGCGGGCCGCAGGGGCGCCGGCAGGTGGCCACCGACGTCGACCGTGCGCTGTGCGAGGTCGGGGTCCTGCTCGTCACCGGGCACCCGCTCAGCCCGCCGCTCACGCACTGCCTGCGCGAGGAGGCCCGGCTGTTCTTCGCCGAGCCGGCCGTGGTCAAGGCCGGGCTGGCGACCTTCCCCGGCGGGCGCGGCTGGGTGCCGCCCGGCGGTGGTGCGGCGGCCGACCTGGTGGAGTCCTTCGGCTTCGGGGCGGAGGCGGCGCCGGCCGCGGTGCGCGGGACGCCGGAGGCGGAGTGGTTCGAGCCCAACGTCTGGCCGGCCGGGACGCCCTGCCTGCGCGCGTCGGCGACCGCGTTCACGCGGTGCTGCGCGGCCGTGGCCGGGGACCTGCTGCGGGTGCTCGCCCTCGCGCTGGACCTGGACCCCGACTTCTTCGTCTCCCGCTGCGCCGACGGCGCCTGGTACGCCGAGCTGACCTGGCACCCCGCGCGGCGGGCCGTCGGGTCGGTGGCGCCCGGGCAGATGCGGGTCGCCGCGCACACCGAACCGGGCACCCTCGTCCTCGCCGACCGCGAGCCGGGCCTGGGCTGCCTGCAGGTGCAGACCCTGGACGGCGGGTGGGTCGACGTCCCGGCGGTCCCCGGCGCCCTGACCGTCACCGCCGGCGACCTGCTCGCCCGGTGGACCGGTGACCGGTGGCGGTCGGCACCGCACCGGGTCCTGCCGCCGCCGGTGGAGGCGCCTGCCGAGGAGCTGCTGTCGCTGGTGCACCGCGTCGAGCCCGACTCGCGGGTGGTCGTCGAGCGGCTGCCCACCGCGGCGGCCGGGCCCACGCGGCACGCCCCGGTGACCGCCGGGCAGTACCGGCGTGAGCGGGCCGGGTCGCTCGCCGTGGGCTGAGCACTACCGTGGTCGGCGTGATGGGGATGGGCAACCTCGGGCCGGACGGACGACGTCGTCAGCGGCTGGTCGCCGGGATCATCGTGGCCGCGATGCTGCTGGCCGCCGGCGCCGTCCTCCTGGGGTCGGTGCTCTGACCATGGCCGGCGACGGGACCGACGTCGACGCCTGGTTCGCCGCCGCCGGTGACCGCGCCGGGGAGCTGCGCCGGGTCGATGCCCTCGTCCAGGCGGCGGCCCCGGGCATCGACCGCCAGCTGGTGCCGGTCGGGTCGGGGCAGATGCTGGGGTACGGGCTGATGCCCTACCGGCCGCGGTCGGCCCGGGAGACGACGACGTGGCCGCTGATCGCGCTGGCCGCGCAGAAGCGGCACCTGTCGCTCTACGTGTGCGCCGTCGTCGACGGGCAGTACCTCGCGGAGGCCCGGGCGGCGCAGCTGGGCAGGGTCTCCTGCGGCAAGAGCTGCATCCGGTTCACCTCGCTCGACCGGGTCGACACCGTGGCGCTGGACCAGCTCGTGCGCGACGCCGTGTCCAGCACCGCCGACGGGCGCAACGGCTACAGCGGCTGACCGCGGTCCCGGGCAGGCCCTCGGCCCGTCGGTCATCGGCTCGTCGGCCGGTCGCGCGGGTGGCGGGCTGCGTCGGTGGCCGGACGCCCATGATCGACTCGGGAGCGCGGAGCCGTTTGCCCCGTCCGGGAGGATGGGGGCGTGGGTTACCTCGACGTCACCGGTGTCCGGTTCACCCTCCCCGACGGGCGGGTGCTGCTCGACGACGTCGCCTTCCGGGTCGGTGAGGGCGCGATCGCGGCCCTGGTCGGGGAGAACGGCGCGGGCAAGACCACGATGCTGCGGATCATCAGCGGCGACCTGGTGCCCGACGCGGGCTCGGTCGCGCTGGTCGGCGGGCTGGGCGTCATGCGCCAGTTCATCGGGTCGGTGCGCGACGACACCACGGTGCAGCGCTTCCTCGTCGACCTCGCCCCGCCCGCCGTCCGGGCGGCCTGGGACGCCGTCGAGGCCGCGGAGCTGGCGATGATGGAGGACGACGACGAGCCCACCCAGATGGCCTACGCCAACGCCCTGGCCACCTGGGGCGACGTGGGTGGCTACGACGTCGAGGTCACCTGGGACACCGTGACCGTCGCCGCCCTCGGCGTCCCGTACGAGGGGTGCAAGTACCGCGGGCTCAACAGCCTGTCCGGCGGTGAGCAGAAGCGGCTGGCGCTGGAGTGCCTGCTCCGCGGCCCCGACCAGGTGCTGCTGCTCGACGAGCCGGACAACTACCTCGACGTCCCGGGCAAGCGGTGGCTGGAGGAGCGGCTGCTGGAGACCCGCAAGACCGTCCTGTTCGTCACCCACGACCGGGAGCTGCTCGACCGGGTCGCCGACCGGGTGGTCACCGTCGAGGGCGGGACGGCGTGGGTGCACGCCGGCACGTGGGCGGCCTACCCCGAGGCGCGCGCCGCCCGGCACGAGCGGATGGCCGACCTGCGCCGGCGGTGGGACGAGGAGCACCAGCGGCTCATCGACCTCACCCGCACGATGCAGCAGCTGGCGAAGAACTCACCCGACATGGCCGCGCGGTACCACGCCATGCAGACCCGGCTGGCCAAGTACGAGGCCGCCGGTCCGCCCCCGGAGCGGCCGCCGGAGCAGCAGGTGCAGATGCGGCTGCGGGGTGGGCGCACCGGCGTCCGGGTGGTGATGGCCGAGCAGCTCGAGCTCACCGGCCTGATGAAGCCCTTCGACGTCGAGATCGAGTACGGCGACCGGGTCGCGGTGCTCGGCTCCAACGGCGCCGGCAAGTCGCACTTCTTGCGGCTGCTCGCCGGTCAGGACGTCGCGCACACCGGTGGCTGGCGGCTCGGGTCACGCGTCGTCCCGGGGTTCTTCGCCCAGACCCACGCCCACCCGGAGTGGCTGGACGAGACGCTGGTCGACCTGCTGTGGCGCGGCGACGGCGAGCGCCCCGGCGTCGACCGCGGCCGGGCGATGGCCACCCTGCGCCGCTACGGCCTGGCGCCGTCGGGCGACCAGCTGTTCCGGTCGCTGTCCGGTGGGCAGCAGGCCCGGTTCCAGGTGCTGCTGCTGGAGCTGTCCGGGGCGACCCTGCTGCTGCTGGACGAGCCCACCGACAACCTCGACGTGCTGTCGGCCGAGTCGCTGGAGGCCGCGATCGGTGCCTTCGACGGCACGGTCATCACGGTGACCCACGACCGCTGGTTCGCCCGCACCTTCGACCGGTTCCTCGTGTTCGGCTCCGACGGGCAGGTGCGCGAGACGCCCGAGCCGGTGTTCGACGAGGGCCGGGTCCAGCGCGCCCGCTGAGGGACGTCCGGCCCGCGCCCCGGGATCAGGTCAGCTGATCGTCGTTGCTCCTGGCGCACGGTGTGCGGTGAGCCAGGAGCACGCACGCTGAGCTGAGCTGATCCCGGAGCGACCCCGTCAGAGGTCGGGGTCGAGGGTGCCGTCGCCGCCGATGCGGTCCAGCTCGGCCATCTCGACCGGGCCGAGCACCCGGTAGGCGGCGGTCAGGTTCTCCTCCAGGTGCTGCACCGACCTCGTCCCGGGGATCAGCAGGATGTTGGGGGAGCGGGCCAGCAGCCAGGCCAGGGCGACCTGCATCGGCGTGGTCTCCAGCGTGCGGGCCACGGTCTCCAACGCCGCGGACTGCAGCGGGTTGAAGCCGCCGAGCGGGAAGAACGGCACGTAGGCCACGCCGTCCCGGGCGAGGGCGTCGACCAGGGCGTCGTCGCTGCGGTTGACCAGGTTGTAGTGGTTCTGCACGCAGACGACCGGGGCGATCGACGTGGCCTCGGCGTACATCTGCGGGGTCACGTTGCTGACCCCGATGTGCTTGACCAGTCCCTCCTGCTGCAGCGCGGCGAGGGTCTCCATCGGCTCGGCCAGCGAGCGCTGCACCGGCTCGGCGAACCCGGGCATCCGCAGGTTGACCACGTCCATGGCGTCCACGCCGAGGTGGTCGAGGTTGTCGTGCACGGCCTGCCGCAGCTCGTCGGCGCCCAGCGCCTCGGGCCACTCGCCGTCCGGCGTCCGGCGGGCGCCCACCTTCGTGACGATCGTCAGGTCGTCGCCGTAGGGGTGCAGCGCCTCGCGGATGATCTCGTTGGTCACGTGCGGGCCGTAGTAGTCGCTGGTGTCGATGTGGTCGACGCCCAGCTCCACCGCGCGGCGCAGCACGGCGACCGCGGCGTCCCGGTCGGCGGGCGGGCCCATCACGTGCGGGCCGGAGAGCTGCATGGCGCCGTAGCCGATGCGGTGCACCGTGCGGTCGCCGAGGGCGAACTGGCCGGACTTCTCGGCTGTCGGAGTGGTCATGGCCGGTGCCTACCCGCGCGCGGCGGGCGTGCACACGGTCAGGCGGCGCGGACCGCGGCGGTGGTCGTCGGCTCGGCGCGGGCAGCCTCGCGCGCGGCCTCCGCCCGCTGGTCGCGCACCACGGCCACCGACAGGACGGCGCCCAGCAGCGCCAGGACGGCGCCGACCCACATCGGTGCCCGGTAGCCCCAGCCCGCGTCGAGGGTGGCCGCGCCGAGCGCGGCGCCCAGCGCGTTGGCGGCGTTGAACGCGCCCTGGTTGGCCGCGGAGACCAGGCTGCCGCCCTGCACCTGCGCGGCCTCGATGGCCCGGTTCTGCACCACCGGCCCGCCGGAGAAGGTGATGGCGCCGAAGACCACGAGCAGGACGACGGCGACGACGGGGACGACCACCACGAAGGTGAAGACGACCAGCAGGGCCGCGGTCGCGAGCAGCCCGACGGTGACGAAGACGAACCCGTACCGGTCGCCCAGCCGGCCACCGAGCAGCGTGCCGACGGTCGTGCCCACGCCGAAGAGGGCGAGCAGGTAGGGCACCGCGCCCTCGGGGACGCCGGAGAGGTCGGTGAGGATCGGGGTGATGTAGCTGTACACGGAGAACAGCGCCGCGAAGCCGATGGTCGTGACCGCGAGGGTCGTCCACACCTGGCGGCGGCGGAAGGCGCCCAGCTCCTGCCGGAGGTCGGTGGGCGCGCCGGCGACCCGCGGCATCCACGCGACCAGCCCGACGATGGTCAGCAGCCCGATCGCCCCGGCGCCGCCGAACACCAGCCGCCAGCTCAGCTCCTGGCCCACGAACGTCCCGATCGGGACGCCGACGACGTTGGCCAGCGTCAGCCCGACGAACATCAGCGAGATGGCCTGGGTGCCCTTCTCCCGGGGCACCAGCGCGCGGGCCGCCACGGCGCCCACCCCGAAGAACGAGCCGTGCGCCAGCGCGGTGACCACCCGGGCGGCCATCAGCGTCTCGTAGCTGGGCGCGAGTGCGGACAGCGCGTTGCCGACGGTGAACACCGCCATCAGCCCGATCAGCGTCTGCCGGGGCGTGAACCGCACCCCGAGCGCGGTGAGCGTCGGTGCACCGATGACCACACCCAGGGCGTAGGCGCTGATCAGGATCCCGACCGCGGCGACCGAGACGGAGAACTCGTCGGCGACCTGGGGCAGCATGCCCATGATCACGAACTCCGACGTCCCGATGCCGAAGGCGCCGATGGCGAGTGCGAGCAGGGCGCGGGGCACGGCGGGGCTCCTCAGGGGCTGCGCGGGGGGAGAGGACACGAGGTGCCCACTCCCAGACAAGAGCAGTGCGGCCGGTTCCGCTGCCCCTGGCGCACATGAGGCTGGTCACGTCGCCCCACGCGCCACGGGCCGCGCCGGGACGAGGGTCCCGTGCGCGGCCCGCAGGACCGCAGGTCAGGGCTGCAGCAGCACCTTGACCGCGCCGTCCTGCTTCTGGCGGAAGGTCTCGTAGGCCTGCGACGCCTGCTCCAGCGGGACGTGGTGCGTGGCGAACGTGTCGACGCCCAGCGGGTCGGCGTCGGTGAGCAGCGGCAGGATGTCGGGCACCCAGCGCCACACGTTGGCCTGGCCCATGCGCAGCTGGACCTGCTTGTCGAACATCTGGGCCAGCGGCATCGGGTCGGTCGCGCCGCCGTAGACGCCGGACAGCGAGATGGTGCCGCCGCGGCGGACGGCCTCGATGGCGGTGTTCACCGCGGCCATCCGGTCGATCCCGGCGACCTGCATGACCCGCTCCATGATCGCGTCCGGCACGATCGCGCTCGCCTTCTGGGCGATCCGCGCGCCGGGGGAGCCGTGGGCCTCCATGCCGACGGCGTCGATGACGGCGTCCGGGCCGCGGCCGTCGGTCTTGTCCCGGACCCAGGCGACGACGTCGGCCTGGTCGGTGGAGTCCAGGACGTCGATGCCGTTGGCGCGGGCCCGGGCCAACCGCTCCGGGACGACGTCGGAGGCCAGCACCTGCGCGGCGCCGAGGTGCTTGGCGATGCGGGTGGCCATGTCGCCGATCGGGCCGAGACCCAGCACGAGCACCGTGCTGCCGGGCTTGACGTCGGCGTACTGCACCGCCTGCCAGGCGGTGGGCAGGACGTCGGAGAGGTAGACGAACCGGTCGTCGGCCGGGCCGTGCGGCACCTTGATCGGCAGCGTGTTGCCGAACGGGACGCGCAGGTACTGGGCCTGGCCGCCGGGCACCTGGCCGTAGAGCTTGGTGTAGCCGAAGAGCGAGGCCCCGTAGCCCTGCTCGCGGTTCTGCGTGGTCTCGCACTGGCTCTGCAGGCCCTGGGCGCACATCCAGCAGGTGCCGCAGGAGATGTTGAACGGGACGACGACCCGGTCGCCGGCCTTGAGCTCGGTCACCCCGGCGCCCACCTCGCGGACGACGCCCATCGGCTCGTGGCCCATCACGTCGCCGACGGTCATGAAGGGGGCCATCACCTCGATCAGGTGGAGGTCGGAGCCGCAGATGCCGGTCGAGGTGATCTCGACGATCACGTCGGTGGGGTCCTGGATGATCGGGTCGGGGACGGTGTCGACGCGGACGTCGTCCCGGCCGTGCCAGGTCACTGCGCGCATGGGGGGAGCTCCTCGGTCTCGGGGGAGCGCCGGGAGGTCCGCGACGTGGTCAGCGGGGACGGTCTCGGCGCGTGTCCTCCGGACCTACCCGGACCGGCGCGTCTGACTCATGAACCGCCGGCAGTCATGCCGTGACGGACGGTGCCCAGTTGGCAGTACTTGTTGTGACGCTGACCACTTGACCCGATGTGCATACCCCGGTTCGTAGATCACGAACTGATCACATCGTGTTTACATGGGCCTCGCCCCAGCACGACGCCGACGGAAGACAGGTGCATGGAACCGCAACATCTCGCCCGGCTCGACGACGACGGGACGGAGCGCCACGACGCCACCGTCCGGACCGGCGGCACCGCTGCCGCCCCGTCACCCGTGAGCCCCGAGGTGCCGGCGCCGGCGCCCGTCCGCAGCCTGACCCGGCGCCCCCGCCGCCTGTGCGGCACCTCCCCGCTGGGCGGCTCCACGGCCTGCCCGGCCGGCCGCACCGCGGTCGACGCCTGGCCGCTCGCGCTCGACGTCGACGCCCTGCTCGCGGCCGGCGCTCCCGACCCGGCCGCGCCCGGGCGTGCGGGCCGGACCCGGGAGCAGGTGGTCGCCGGCGGACGGCACCACCGTCCCCGCACGCCGCTCGGCCGCCCGCGGCTGCTCGTCACCGCCGCCGTCCTGGGCGTGGCCGGGCTCGCGCTCACCGCCGCCGGCAGCCCGGTGGACGTCGCGCGCGCCGCGGACGCCGCCCAGCCGGTCAGCGTCGCCGCCGAGCTCGGCCTGCTGCAGGCCGAGCGGCCCGCGCTGACCGAGGACCTCGCCGCCTCCCGCCTGCAGCAGCTGCTGGCCAGCCGGGCCGAGCGCGAGGACGAGCAGGCCGCCGCCGCCCGGGTCCAGGCCGACGCCGACCGGATCGCCTCCGATGCCGCGGCCGCCGCCGCCGCTGCTGCCGCCGAGGCCGCGCGGCCCAAGGCCGTGCTGCCCGTCCAGGGCGCCCGGTTCACCAGCGGGTTCGGCAGCCGCTGGGGCACGCTGCACGCCGGCATCGACTTCGCCGCGCCGATCGGCACCCCCGAGTACGCGGTGATGGACGGCGTCGTCGTCCGCGCCGGCGCCGCGAGCGGGTTCGGGCTGGCCGTCTACGTCCAGCACGAGAACGGTGACGTCACCGTCTACGGGCACATGCAGGAGATCCTGGTGGCCGAGGGGCAGCGCGTGCGCGCCGGCGACACGATCGCGCTGCTGGGCAACCGCGGCCAGTCCACCGGGCCGCACCTGCACTTCGAGGTGCACGTCGGCGGCATCGAGGGCGCCCGGGTCGACCCCGTCCCGTGGCTCCGCGAGCGCGGCGTCGCCCTCTAGGCGGACGACGGGCGGGTCCGGCGTCCTGGCGTCCCGGTCTGACATGCGGCATCCTGCATGTCAGACGTCCGGACGGCGAGGGAGCAGGCGATGGGGCACGACCACGGGGCGGGGCACCGCCACGGTGCCGGGCACGGCTCGGGCACCGCGGCGGCCGGGCACCGGCGCCGGCTGGCCGTCGTCCTGGTCGCCACCGGCAGCGTCTTCGTCCTCGAGGTCGTCGGCGCACTGATCTCGGGGTCGCTGGCCCTGCTCGCCGACGCCGCCCACATGGCCACCGACGCGCTCGGCATCGGCATGGCGCTGGGCGCGGTCACCCTCGCCCAGCGGCCCGCCCGCGGCCGCCGGACGTTCGGCCTCCAGCGGCTCGAGGTCCTCGCCGCGGTCGCCAACGGCCTGCTGCTGCTCGGGGTCGGGGTCTACGTGGTGGTCGAGGCGATCCGGCGGATCGGTGACCCGCCGGACATCCACTCCGGCTGGATGCTCGGGGTCGCCCTGGTCGGCCTGGCCGTCAACGTCGGGTCGCTGGCCCTGCTGCACGCCCAGCAGGGGGAGTCGCTGAACACCCGCGGCGCCTACCTGGAGGTCGTCGGCGACGCGCTCGGCTCGGTCGCGGTCATCGTCGCCGCCGTCGTCATCGCCGCCACCGGCTGGACCGGCGCGGACGTCGTCGCCTCGCTGGCCGTGGGTGCGCTGGTCCTGCCGCGGGCCTGGTCGCTGCTGCGCGAGGCCCTCGACGTCCTGCTCGAGGCGGCGCCGCGCGGCGTCGACCTGGACGACGTGCGGGTGCACGTGCTCGCCGTCCCCGGCGTCCTGGAGGTGCACGACCTGCACGCCTGGACGATCACCTCGGGCCTGCCCGTGCTGTCCGCCCACGTCGTGGTGCACGACGACGTGCTCGCCGAGGGTCACGGGGGGCGCGTGCTCGACGCCCTGTCGGCGTGCCTGGGTGGCCACTTCGACCTGTCGCACTGCACGTTCCAGCTCGAGTCGCCCGCGCACCGCGGCCACGAGTCGGCCGTCCACGAATGACGGACGCCCGTCTCCCCGCGGGGGAGACGGGCGTCGGGTCAGGCCTCGGTGCGGAGCGTCAGCCGGCGTGGACGGGGGCGTCGGTCGGCAGGTCGTCCTTGGTGGCCTTGATCAGCACCGCGGAGACGACGGCCCCGATCAAGAGCAGGACGGCGGCCCAGGTGAAGGCGGTCGTGTAGCCGGCGACCTGGGCCTCGAGCCCGGCGACCGGGTCCTCCTGCGTGGCGGGACGGTCGGTCAGCGCCGCGGTGATCGCGCCCACCGACAGCGTGGCCAGCAGCGCGGTGCCGATCGAAGCGCCGATCTGCTGCACCGCCTGCAGCACCGCGCTGGCGGCGCCGGCGTCGTGCGCGCCGATCCCGACCAGGGCCAGGTTCGACAGCGGCACGAAGGTGAAGCCCAGGCCGAGGCCGAGCAGCAGCTGGCCGGGGAAGGGGATGGCCCAGAACCCCGTCCCGACGTCCAGGAAGGACAGCAGGAAGAGCCCGCCGGCGGCGAGCACGCCGCCGAGGACCATCAGCGGCTTCGGGCCGATCCGCGGCACCAGCGCACTGGCGGCACCGGCGGCGATGAGCACGCCCAGGGTGGTGGGCAGCGAGGCGAACCCGGTCGCCACCGGGGTGTAGCCGAGCACCTCCTGGAAGTACAGGCTCAGGAAGAAGAACGAGCCGATCAGCCCGGCGCCGACCAGCGTCGAGGTCAGGTAGGCGCCACCGCGGTTGCGGTCGAGCACCAGCCGCATCGGCAGCAGCGGGTTGCGCACCCGGAACTCGACGACGACGAAGGCGGCGACCAGCACCAGGCCGACGACGATGAAGGTCAGGGCCGTGCCGTCGGTCCAGGCGTTCTGCTGCGGGTCCTCCTGCGAGGCCTGGGCGACCTTGGTGAAGCCGTAGACCAGCGAGGCCAGCCCCAGCGTCACCAGCACCGCACCCGGGACGTCGTAGCTCGCGTCCCCGGGCGCCCGGCTCTCCGGGACGATCCGGATCGCGGCCGCCACGGCGAACAGGGCCACCGGCACGTTGACCCAGAAGCACCAGCGCCAGTCGGCGTACTCGGTGAGCACCCCGCCCAGCAGCAGGCCCACCGCGGAGCCACCGCCGGCGATGGCGCCGTAGACGGCGAAGGCCTTGGCCCGCTCGGCGGCGTCGGTGAACAGCACGGTCAGCAGCGCCAGGGACGCCGGCCCGAGGAGGGCACCGAAGGCGCCCTGCAGCGCGCGGGCGGCGAAGAGCATCTCCTCGTTGACCGCCAGGCCACCGAGGGCCGAGGCGAGGGCGAAGCCGACCGCGCCGACCAGGTAGGTGCGCTTGCGGCCCCAGAAGTCGGCGATCCGGCCACCGAGCAGCAGCAGGCCCCCGAAGGTGAGCGTGTAGGCGGTGACGATCCACTGCTGGTTGGCCGCGGTGATCTCCAGATCGGTGGAGACCGCCGGCAGCGCGATGTTCACGATGGTCGCGTCGAGCACGATCATCAGCACCGTCACCGCGATGACGGCCAGCGCCAGCCACCGCTTCGGATAGGGCTCGTCGCCCAGGACGGGGCCGGAGCCCGGGGTCTTCGGGGCAGGGCTGCTCACGGGGTTCCCTCGATCGTCGAACCGGTCGGCCGGGTCGTCGGCCGATGGTCGAAGGTAGCGGGCTGCGACGATGCCGACGTGCCGATCTCCGTGGTGTTCATCTCCGACACCCACGTGCCCAAGCGGGCGCGCGACCTGCCCGCCGAGCTCTGGCGGCACGTCGAGGACGCGGACGTCGTCGTGCACGCCGGTGACTGGGTGGACGTCGCGCTCCTCGACGAGCTGGAGCAGCGGTCCCGGCGGCTGGTGGGCGTGTACGGCAACAACGACCACGGCGCCCTGCGCGAGCGGCTGCCGGAGGTCGCGCGGGTCGAGCTGGCGGGCCTGCGCCTCGCCGTCGTCCACGAGACCGGGGGCGCCGCGGGCCGGGAGCGCCGCTGCGCCGAGCGGTTCCCGGACACCGACGTCCTGGTGTTCGGTCACAGCCACATCCCCTGGGACACCACCGCGCCCGGCGGGCTGCGGCTGCTGAACCCCGGCTCGCCCACCGACCGGCGCCGGCAGCCCCACCCCACCTACCTGACCGCGGTCCTCGACGCCGGCCGGATCGCGGAGCTCACCCTGCACCGGCTGCCGGTGCGCACGCGGTGACGCCGCCCGAGCTGCCGGCCGCCGCGGTCGCCGTCCTCGCCTGCCCGGTCTGTCGGCAGGGGCTGGCCGCCGACGGCGCCGGCCTGCGCTGCGCGGCCGGGCACGCCTTCGACCGGGCCCGGCAGGGTCACGTGACGTTGCTCCCGCCCGGTGGGACCCCGCACGACGGGGACTCCGCGGCGATGGTCGCCGACCGGGCCGACTTCCTGGCCGCCGGGCACTACGCCGGCATCACCGCAGCGCTGGCCGACGCCGTGCTCGCCGGCCCGGCACCGCGCACGCTGCTGGACCTCGGTGGCGGCACCGGCGCGCACCTGGCCGGCGTGCTCGACCGGGTGCCGGACGCCGTCGGGGTGGTGCTGGACGCCTCCCGCTACGCGGCCCGCCGGGCGGCGCGGGCGCACCCGCGGGCGATGGCGGTGGTCGCCGACTCCTGGGCGCGCTGGCCGGTGCGCGACGCCGTCCTCGACCGCGTGCTCGTCGTCTTCGCCCCCCGCAACGGCGCGGAGACCGCCCGGGTGCTCGCGCCGGGGGGCCGGCTGGTCGTGGTGACCCCGGCGGCCGACCACCTCGCCGAGCTGGTCGGCCCGCTGGGGCTGCTCACCGTCGACCCGGCCAAGTCCGACCGGCTGGCGGCGGCCCTGGAGCCGCACCTGCAGCCGGTCGCCTCGGCCGGGCACCGGGAGGTGCTGGCGCTGGACCACGCCGCCGTGCGCACCCTGGTCGGGATGGGACCGCACGCCCGGCACCTGGCCGAGAGCGAGCTGGCCGGCCGGGTGGCCGCGCTGCCGGACGTCGTCCCGGTCACCCTCGCGGTCGACGTCGGCACCTGGGAGGCCGGCCGGCGGGCCGGCTGACGCGACGAGGGCCCAGCCGGATCGGCTGGGCCCTCGTCGGGTGGAGCGGTGCCCGCGGCTGCGGGCGGTGCGTCAGCGGGTGACGCGGCGGCGGCTGCCGGTCGCGAGCACGTAGACGAACAGCACCACGATGGCGCCCAGGATCGAGGCCCACCAGCCGCCGAGGGCGAACTCGAGGTTGCCGTTGGCGATCAGGTTGTAGATGCCGTTGCCCACCACCGAGCCGATGAGGCCGAGGACCAGCGTCGCGACGAGGCCGAGGTCCTGCTTGCCGGGGACCACGGCGCGGGCGATCAGTCCGGCGATGAAGCCGATGACGATCGTCAGAAGGATTCCACCAAGGCTCATGTGAGACCTCCTGTGCCTGACGGCCGTGGCCGTCGAGCGCTGGACTGTCCAGCGCAAGATCATCTGTGCCCGGGCTGATCAACGGGCAAACGCGTCGACCGTCACGACCCGGTCTCGGAACCGGGGGGTCCGCCGCCGGCCGCACCCGCGTGACCAGGGCCGGGACGGCGGATCGGTGGTGCACGATCTTGTGGCGGCGGTGGCCGTCCCGGCGTGCCGGGCGGGGCGCGCCGCACCGACCCCTCGACCCGCCGTGTCAAGCCCTGCAGGACCGTCTAAGCTCCGGTCGTGACGATCGCACCTGCCCCGATCGTGAGCCGGCCCAGTCCGGCACACGAGGCCGAGAAGGGCTCGCGGCTCCTCGGCCTGCTGCGCACGACGGACCACAAGACCATCGGCCTGATGTACACCACGGTGGCGTTCATCTGGTTCTTCGTCGGCGGGTTCATGGCCCTGCTGATGCGTGGTGAGCTGGCCCGCCCGGAGCTGCAGTTCCTCTCGCCCGAGCAGTACAACCAGCTGGTCACGATGCACGGCACGATCATGCTGCTGTTCTTCGCGACGCCCATGTTCTTCGCGTTCGCGAACCTGATCATGCCGCTGCAGCTCGGTGCGCCCGACGTCGCCTTCCCCCGGCTGAACGCCTTCTCCTTCTGGCTGTTCTTCTTCGGGGCCTCGATCGCGGTCTCCGGCTTCCTGACCCCCGGTGGTGCCGCCGACTTCGGCTGGTACGCCTACACCCCGCTGTCGACCGGGGCGCACAGCCCGGGCGCCGGTGGTGACCTGTGGATCGCCGGTCTGGCCGTCAGTGGTCTGGGCACGATCCTCGGTGGCGTCAACTTCATCGCCACGATCATCTGCCTGCGTGCACCCGGCCTGACGATGTTCCGGATGTCGATCTTCACCTGGGCGTCGCTGGTCACCAGCATCCTGATCCTGCTGGCCTTCCCGATCCTGACCGCCGCGCTGATGGCGCTGCTGGCCGATCGTCACCTGGGCGCGCAGGTCTTCACCGCCGAGAACGGCGGGCCGATGCTGTGGCAGCACCTGTTCTGGTTCTTCGGTCACCCCGAGGTCTACATCATCGCGCTGCCGTTCTTCGGCATCATCAGCGAGGTCATCCCGGTCTTCAGCCGCAAGCCGCTGTTCGGCTACAAGGGCATGGTCTTCGCGCTGATCGCGATCACCGCCCTGTCGCTGGCGGTGTGGGCGCACCACATGTTCGCCACCGGCGCGGTGCTGCTGCCGTTCTTCGCCTTCCTGACGTACCTGATCGCCGTCCCGACGGGCATCAAGTTCTTCAACTGGATCGGCACCATGTGGCGCGGCCAGCTGACGTTCGAGACGCCGATGCTCTTCGCGGTGGGCTTCCTGATCACCTTCCTCCTCGGTGGGCTGACCGG
This sequence comes from Modestobacter sp. SSW1-42, assembly GCF_046635825.1. NCBI lineage: Bacteria > Bacillati > Actinomycetota > Actinomycetes > Geodermatophilales > Geodermatophilaceae > Modestobacter > Modestobacter sp. SSW1-42. The sequence goes on from NZ_JBISCA010000001.1 coordinate 381,649, forward strand.
TGTCCTCCTGGCGAGCCCGCCGCTGGACTGGCACGTCAACGACAGCTACTTCGTCGTGGCCCACTTCCACTACGTCGTCTTCGGCACCGTGGTGTTCGCCGCCTACTCGGGCCTGTACTTCTGGTTCCCGAAGATGTGCGGCCGGATGATGGACGAGCGGGTCGGCAAGCTGCACTTCTGGCTGACCTTCATCGGCTTCCACGCCACCTTCCTCATCCAGCACTGGCTGGGCAACGAGGGCATGCCGCGTCGGTACGCCGACTACCTCGACATCGACGCCGGTGGCAACTTCACGACGATGCACACGATCTCCACGATCGGGTCGTTCATCCTCGGCGCCTCGGTGATCCCCTTCGTCTACAACGTCGTCAAGTCGTGGAAGCACGGCCGGCTGGCGCTGCGCGACGACCCCTGGGGTCACGGCAACTCGCTGGAGTGGGCCACGGCCTCCCCGCCGCCGCGCCACAACTTCGTCGAGATCCCGCGGATCCGCTCCGAGCGCCCTGCGTTCGAGCTGCACTACCCGCACCTGCGGGACCGCATGGAGATGGAGGCCCACGCGGGCAAGGGCCACGGGCCCTACGCCGGCGAGGCCGGGCTCACCGGTGGCAGCCGTCAGGGCGCCAACGACAAGGACCCGACGTAAGTCGTCCCACAGCACGGAACGCCCCGTCGGCCACTGGCCGGCGGGGCGTTCCCGCGTCCGGGGCCGGGTGTGCCCGGGCGGGGGCCCCGACCGCCCGCCCGGTGGGTCCGGCACGATGACCGCGTGACCGACCGTGCCGCCGCCCCCGCGCCGATCGACCTGCCCACGGGCCCGACGGCGCCGCCCGCGCCCGAGGGCGCGTTGCTGACCGTCACCGGCACCGACCGCCCCGGGGTGACCGCGATGCTCTTCGCCGCCCTGGAGGACCTGCGGGCCGAGGCGCTGGAGGTGGTCGACGTCGAGCAGGTGGTCGTGCACGGTCAGCTGGTGCTCGGCGTCGTCGTGCGGGGCCCGGGGGCGCACGGCGCGGGCACGCTCGCCGACCGGCTCGCCGGTACCGCCGAGCAGGTCGCCGCCGCCACCGGCATGACCGTCACCGTCGAGCCGGCCGCCGCCAGCGAGAGCCCCGAACGCGGCCCGCGCCACCACGTGACCGTGCTCGGCCGTCCCGTGCCGCCGGCCGCCGTCGCCGGGACCGCCCACGCCATCGCGGGGGTCGGGGGCAACATCGAGGCGGTCCGCCGGCTGTCGGACTACCCGGTCACCAGCCTCGAGCTGACCGTCTCCGGCGCCGGGTCGACGGAGCTGCGGACCGCCCTGGGCGCGGTCGCGGCGCGCACCGGCACCGACGTCGCCGTCGAGCAGGTGGGGCTCGTCCGGCGCAGCAAGCGGCTCATCGTGCTCGACGTCGACTCGACGCTGGTGCGGGGCGAGGTGATCGACGAGCTGGCCGCCCGGGCCGGGCGGGCGCAGGAGGTCGCCGGGATCACCGCGGCCGCGATGAACGGCGAGCTGGACTTCGAGCAGTCGCTGCGCGCCCGTGTCGCCCTGCTGGCCGGGCTGCCGGTCGGCGTCCTGGACGAGGTGCGCGAGCAGCTGGTGCTCACCCCGGGCGCCCGTACGCTGATCCGCACCCTGCAGCGGCTGGGGTTCCGGTGCGGGATCGTCAGCGGCGGGTTCACCCAGATCACCGACCCGCTGGCCGCGGCACTCGGGCTCGACTTCGCCGCCGCCAACACCCTGGAGGTGGCCGACGGCCGGCTGACCGGCGGGCTGGTGGGGGAGATCGTCGACCGCGCGGGCAAGGCGCGGGCACTGGCCCGGTTCGCCGCCACGCACGGCATCCCGTTGGAGCAGACCGTCGCGGTCGGCGACGGCGCCAACGACCTGGACATGCTGGCCGCCGCCGGTCTGGGCATCGCGTTCAACGCCAAGCCCGTGGTGCGGGAGCAGGCCAACGCCGCGCTCAACCAGCCCTACCTGGACGCCGTGCTGCAGGTGCTCGGCTTCACCCGCGACGAGGTCCTCGACGCGGGCTGAGGGTCACCCGGCCTGGGCGACGGTGCCCTCCAGCTGGACCCCGGCAGAGCGGAGCTGGTCCAGGGCCGCCGCGGTGGTGCCCTCGGCGACCCCGGCGGTCAGGTGCAGCAGCACCCGGGTGGACAGCCCGGCGCCGACCGCGTCCAGGGCCGTGGCCCGCACGCAGTGGTCGGTGGCGATGCCCACCACGTCGACGGCGTCCACGTCGTGCGCCCGCAGCCAGTCGGCCAGGCGCTGCCCGTCGTAGGAGCCCTCGAAGCCGGAGTAGGCGGCGGCGTACTCGCCCTTGTCGAAGACCGCCTCGATCGGCCGGCGGTCCAGGTCGGAGTACAGCTCGACCCCCGAGGTGCCGACCACGCAGTGCGCCGGCCAGGTGTCGAGGAAGTCGGGGGTGAGGGAGAAGTGCGCCCCCGGGTCGACGTGGTGGTCGCGGGTGGCCACCACGTGGTCGTACCCGGCGGTGGCGACGTGGGCGCTGATCGCCCGTGCCACGGCGGCACCCCCACCGACGGCCAGGCTGCCGCCCTCGCAGAAGTCGTTCTGGACGTCGACGATCACCAGTGCGCGCGTCATCCGCCCATCCTGCCCGTCCAGCACACCGCCCGCGACCGTCGCGCGCGCGGGGGTGCACCCTCAGGCGAGGACGGTGTCGATGGCCGGCTCGCCGCGGGACAGCGACCAGGCCTCCGTGGGCAGGGTGTCCCGCACCCGCGCGTGCAGCTCCCGGGCGGTGGCCAGCGCGTCGGCGGGGCTGCGCGGGTCGACCACCTCGCCGTCGCGCACCAGCGGCACGAGCAGCTCCCGGTCGTGCGGGGCGGCGGACACCGGCCCGGCGCTGACCACCTCGGCGGTCGCCGTCCCGTCGGCGTCGTGCCGGCGGACGGCGGTCTTGCGCCCACCGACCGAGCGCTTGCCCTCGGAGTTCTTGGCCACCGGGACGCCGTCGCGCTCGACCAGCTTGTAGACCATCCCGACGGTGGGGGAGCCCGACCCGGTGACCAGCGACGTGCCCACGCCGTACCCGTCGACGGGGGCGGCGGCCAGGGCGGCGATCGCGTACTCGTCGAGATCGCTGGTGACGATGACCCGGGTGCCGGTGTTGCCCAGGGAGTCCAGCAGCGCGCGCGCCCGCGTCGCCTCGATCGCCAGGTCGCCGGAGTCCAGCCGCACGGCCCCCAGCTCCGGCCCGGCGACCTCGACCGCCGTCCGGATGCCCTGCTCGGTGTCGTAGGTGTCGACCAGCAGCGTCGTCCCGGTGCCGAGGGTCGCGACCTGGGCGCGGAAGGCCGCGGCCTCGTCGTCGTGCAGCAGGGTGAACGCGTGCGCGCTGGTGCCGGTGGTGGGGATGCCGTACCGGGCGCCGGCAGCCAGGTTGGAGGTGGCGGAGAAGCCGACGAGGGACGCCGCCCGGGCCGAGGCGACGGCGGCCTCCTCGTGCGTGCGCCGGGAGCCCATCTCGATGCAGGGTCGGCCCGCGGCGGCACCGATCATCCGGGCACCGGCCGCGGCGATGGCGCTGTCGTGGTTGAGGACCGACAGCGCGAGGGTCTCCAGCAGCACCGCCTGGCCGAACGGTGCCCGCACCGTGAGCACCGGGGAGCCGGGGAAGTACAGGTCGCCCTCGGCGTAGCCGTCGACGTCGCCGGTGAAGCGGAACCCGGCCAGGTGCTCCAGCAACCGCGGGTCGTCGACGCCCTGCTCGACCAGCGCGGCCAGCTCGGCGTCGCCGAACCGGAAGTGCGGCAGCGCCTCCAGCAGGCGCCCGGTGCCGGCCAGCACGCCGTAGCGGCGGCCGTGCGGCAGGCGGCGGGCGAACACCTCGAAGACGCAGTCGCGCTCGGCCGTGCCGTCGGCCAGCGCGGCCGCGAGCATCGTGAGCTCGTAGCGGTCGGTGAGCAGCGCGGGGCTGAGCGGGCTCGGCGACATGGACGCAGACGATAGGTGGCCACCGTCTGCGCCGCCCGGGGGAGTCGTCCTAGAGTGATCACGTGGCCGGACCGCTCGCGCCGGTGTGGACGCCGGAGACCGTCAGCCGGGAGGAGTCCGACCTCGACCGCCCCTGGGTGACCGTGGTCTGGGACGACCCGGTGAACCTGATGACCTACGTGACCTTCGTGCTCCAGGAGCTGTTCGGCTACGACGAGGCCACCGCCACGAAGCTCATGCTGCAGGTCCACAACGAGGGGAAGGCCGTGGTCAGCTCCGGCCCGCGCGAGCGCATGGAGCACGACACCAACCGGCTGCACGCCTACGGCCTGTGGGCCACGTACCAGAAGGACGCCTGAGGTGCGGCCCTTCCGTCGCAAGGGCGACGTGCTGGTGGCCAAGCTCGTGGCCGCCGAGGTCGGCATCGTGAGCCTGCTGCTCGACCAGCTCGAGCAGCTGCTGGCCGCCGACCCCGCCGACACCGGCGGCGACCCGGTGGTCGAGCGCCTGCTGCCGCCCGGCCACGTCGGCGACCCCGAGATCGCCGCGGACTACCGCGACCTGACCGAGGCCGGGCTGCGCAGCGGCAAGGCCGACGACCTGGCTCTCGTGCGGGCGACCCTGCCCTTGGAGGGCGGGGAGGTGCGGCTGGACGCCGAGCAGGCCCGGGCCTGGCTGCGCACCACCAACGACCTGCGGCTGGCGCTGGGCACCCGGCTGGGCGTGACCGCCGAGACCGAGCCGCCGGCCGACCCCGCCGGTGACGAGGGCTCGCAGCTGGCCGTCTACTACTGGCTCACCGCCGTGCAGGGCTCGCTGATCGACGCGCTGGTCGCGGGCCGCGGCGGCCGAAGGTGAGCAGCACGAGCACCGCCACCAGCAGGTCGGCGACGAAGAACACGTAGACCAGGCTCGGCAGCGTCCGGTCCCGCACCAGCCCCCCGATGCAGGCCAGCAGGGTGACCGCGGACATCGCGAGCAGCAGCAGCAGCGCGAGCGTCCGGCCGAGGACCAGCAGCGCCAGCTCCACCCGGTCGGTGCGCTCGTGGAGGCTCGACCGGCCGGTACGGCGGCGCACCCGTGCGGTCCCCAGGACCAGCGCGGGCAACGGCAGCAGGACCACCGCCGCCGCCATCAGCGCCTGGACCACCACGGGCGCCGACGCTAGCGCCCGGGCACCGGCTCCGGCGTCCTCGGCGGGATGGCCTCACCCTCCGGGGAGGGGAGCGGCGGGGCCGCCGGCCCGGGCGCCTAGACTGGTGCCGTGCTGCGCATCGACCGCGCGACCTACGACGCCATCGTGGCCCACGCCCGGGAAGACCACCCGGACGAGGCCTGTGGCGTCGTCGCCGGCCCCGAGGGCAGCGACCGGCCCCAGCGGCACGTCCCGATGCTCAACGCGGCGCGCTCGCCGACGTTCTACGAGTTCGACAGCGCCGACCTGCTCCGGCTCTACCGCGACATGGACGACCGGGACGAGGTGCCCGTGGTCATCTACCACTCGCACACCGCGACCGAGGCCCGTCCCTCGCGCACCGACATCAGCTACGCCTCCGAGCCCGAGGCGCACTACGTGCTGGTCTCGACCCGCGAGCACGGCACGCAGACCGGCCTGGCCGGTGACGACGTCGAGTTCCGCAGCTTCCGGATCGTCGACGGTCAGGTCACCGAGGAGGACGTCGACGTCGTCGAGTCCTACCTGTTCGGCCACACGCCGACCACCGTCGTCTACGAGTAAGGACCCCCTCGCCCCCCACGACGCGCTCCGCGCGCCGCGGGGCCCTGCGAGGGGGCCGGGGCCGCCGGAATCGTCGGCCGGGGCTCGGCGTTCCCCTGCACAGTCGTCACATCCGCGCGCGCCGCGCGCCGCTCGTCACCCCGTCACAGAAGGAGCAGCACCCCCATGGCCATCCAGGTCCGCATCCCGACCATCCTGCGCACCCACACCGGCGGCAACAAGACCGTCGAGGGCAACGGCGCCACCCTCGGCGCCCTGGTCGACGACATCGACACGCAGCACCCCGGGATCAAGAACCGGCTGGTCACCGAGGAGGGCAAGCTGCACCGCTTCGTCAACGTCTACGTCAACGACGAGGACGTGCGCTTCACCGGTGCCCTCGACACCGCCGTCAAGGACGGCGACTCGGTGACGATCCTCCCCGCGGTCGCCGGCGGCTGCTGACCGGGCCTCCCCGCCCGGCACCCACTCCCAGGAGACCTGTTCATGGCCCGCTTCGCCTCCCTCGTCGACTCGCTCGGCAACACCCCGCTCGTGGGTCTGCCGTCGCTGTCGCCCACCCCTGACGTGCGGTTGTGGGCCAAGCTCGAGGACCACAACCCCACCGGTTCGATCAAGGACCGGGCCGCCATCGCGATGATCGACGCGGCGGAGAAGGAGGGGCGGCTGAACCCGGGCAGCACCATCCTGGAACCGACCAGCGGCAACACCGGCATCTCGCTGGCCATGGTCGCCCGCCAGCGCGGCTACCGGCTGATCTGCGTGATGCCGGAGAACACCTCGATCGAGCGGCGCCAGCTGCTGGAGATGTACGGCGCGCAGATCATCAGCTCGCCGGCTGCCGGGGGCAGCAACCAGGCGGTCGCGGTGGCCAAGGGCCTGGCCGCCGAGCACGACGACTGGGTGATGCTCTACCAGTACGGGAACCCGGCCAACGCCGAGGCGCACTACAGCGGCACCGGCCCGGAGATCCTCGCCGACATGCCCTCGATCACCCACTTCGTCGCGGGCCTGGGCACCACCGGCACGCTGATGGGCGTCTCCCGCTTCCTGCGCGAGCACAAGCCCGACGTCCAGGTGATCGCGGCCGAGCCGCGCTACGGCGAGCTGGTCTACGGGCTGCGCAACATCGACGAGGGCTTCATCCCCGAGCTCTACGACGCCGACCTGCTCGACTCCCGCTTCTCGGTCGGCCCGGACGACGCCGTCCACCGCACCCGCCAGCTGGTGGAGCGCGAGGGCATCTTCGCCGGCATCTCGACCGGGGCGATCCTACACGCGGCGCTGGGGATCGCGGACAAGGAGGTCGCGGCCGGCCGCAAGGCCGACATCGTCTTCATCGTCTGCGACGGTGGGTGGAAGTACCTGTCCACCGGCGCCTACGCCGGCACCCTCGAGGAGGCCTCGGCCGCGCTCGAGGGCCAGCTCTGGGCGTGAACGACCTCCTGCTCCCTGCGCGGGGACTCCTGTTCGACAACGACGGCGTGCTCGTCGACTCCGAGGCCGGGGTCGTGCGGGCGTGGACCCGCTGGGCGGTGGAGAACGACCTGGACCCGGTCGAGGTGATGCTCGCCGTCCCCGGCCGCCGGGCCGCCGACACGGTCGCGCTCTTCACCGCGGCCCACGCGGTGCCCGCCGCGGTCGACCGCATCACCCGGCTCGAGCTGGACGACGTGGCCGGCACCGCCGCCGTCCCCGGGGTGCTCGAGCTGGTCCCGCAGCTGGACGGCGTGCCGTGGGCGGTCGTGACGTCCGGGGTGCGGGAGCTGGCCGGCGCGCGGCTGACCGCGGCCGGGGTGCCGCTGCCCGGCGTCCTGGTCACCGCCGAGGACGTCACGGCCGGCAAGCCGCACCCCGAGCCGTACCTGACCGGCGCCGCCCGGCTGGACCTGCCGCCGGCCGACCTGGTCGTGCTCGAGGACAGCCCCAGTGGTGTGGCCGCCGGGCTCGCCGCGGGGTGTGCGGTGCTCGGCATCGGCGAGCTGGCGCTGCAGACCGCGGCGACGGCGGTGGTCCGGGACCTCACCGGGGTCCGCTGGACCGGTGCGGGCCTGCTGCTCCCCGCTGCCGGGCTGCTCCGCGCCTGAGCGGACCGTCGGACCGGCTCGCTAGCCTGGCGCGCGAGATGAGAGACCACGGGACGACGGCAGGGGCGGACGCGCCCATCGGGATCTTCGACTCCGGCGTCGGCGGGCTGACCGTCGCCCGGGCGGTGCTCGACCAGCTGCCGCACGAGTCGATCCGCTACGTCGGCGACACCGCGCACAGCCCGTACGGGCCGCTGCCGATCGCCGAGGTCCGCCGGCACTCCCTCGCCGTGATGGACGACCTGGTCGCCGCGGGGGTGAAGATGCTGGTCATCGCCTGCAACTCCGCCAGCGCGGCCTGTCTGGGCGATGCCCGCGAGCGCTACGACGTGCCGGTCGTCGAGGTCGTCCTGCCGGCGGTGCGCCGCGCGACGGCGGCCACCCGCACCGGCCGGATCGGGGTCATCGGCACGACGGCGACGATCACCAGCGGCGCCTACGAGGACGCCTTCGCCGCGGCCCCGCAGGTCACCGTCACCAGCGCCGCCTGCCCGAGCTTCGTCGACTTCGTCGAGCGCGGGACCACCAGCGGGCGCCAGCTGGTGGGGCTGGCGCAGTCCTACCTGGACCCGCTGCTGGCCGCCGACGTCGACACCGTCGTCCTGGGGTGCACGCACTACCCGCTGCTCACCGGCGTGCTCTCGCTCGTGCTGGGGGAGGGCGTCACGCTGGTCTCCAGCGCCGAGGAGACCGCCAAGGACGTCTACCGGGTCCTCACCCGCACCGACCTGCTGCGCGACCCCGACGGGCCGCCACCGGTGCACCGGTTCCTGGCCACCGGCGACCCGGAGCCCTTCGCGCGGCTGGGCCGCCGCTTCCTCGGCCCCGAGGTCGACGAGGTGCTGCACGCCGGGTCGGGGGCGGCGGCGTGAGGCTCACCGTGGTCGGGTGCTCGGGCAGCGCGCCCGGGCCGGCGTCCCCGGCGTCCTGCTACCTGGTCGAGCACGAGGAGTTCGCGCTCCTGCTCGACCTCGGCAACGGTGCGTTCGGCGCGCTGCAGGCGGTCCTCGACCCGGCGATGGTCGACGCCGTCTACCTCAGCCACCTGCACGCCGACCACTGCCTCGACGTGGCGCCGTTCGTCGTGTGGCACCGCTACTCCGGGCGGTCCGACGGCCGCACCGTGCCGCTGTACGCGCCGGTCGGCGCCGACCGGCGGCTGGCGACCGCCTACGACCCCGACGGCGGCCCGATCGACGACGTCTTCGGCGTCACCGCGATCGGCGCCGGCAGCTGGGCGATCGGCCCCTTCGAGGTCACCACCGTGCGCACCGCGCACCCCGTCGAGTGCTACGCGGTGCGGCTGGACGCCGGTGGCCGGTCGCTGGTCTACACCGGTGACACCGGCCCGAGCGCCGACGTCGTGGAGCTGGCCCGCGGTGCCGACGTGCTGCTGGCCGAGGCCGCGCACCCCGACGTCCCGGGCCTGCCCGACGGCCTGCACCTGACCGGTCGCCAGGCCGGCGAGCACGCCGCCGCGGCCGGGGTGGGGAGGCTGCTCGTCACGCACGTGCCGGCCTGGGTCGACGCCGACGCCCAGCTGGCCGCCGCCCGCGCCGTGTTCCCGGCCAGCGAGCTCGCCCGGCACGCCGGGGTCTACGACATCTGACGTGCGCGCCTCCGGGACCAGGCGGAGGACCCCCTCGCCCCCCACCGCTCACAGGTCCGCGGCGGGCCCCTGCGAGGAGGCCGGAGGCGGGGCCGCGGGTTGCCGTGCACCCGGGGGCGCGGGACGGTGACCGGGTGGCCACCGCTGACGAGGAACGGGACGGCGTCCGGCTGAGCAGCCTGGACTCCCCGCTGGGCGACGGGCTCGAGGTGGCCAAGCGCGACCTGGTCGACCACCTGGACGCCTTCGCCGACCGGCTGGTGCCGTTGCTGGCCGGCCGGCCGCTGACGGTCACGCGTGTGCGCCCCGGAGCCGCGCCGTTCATCCAGCGCGACGTGCCCAAGGGGGCGCCGGAGTGGGTGCGCACCGTGCCCACCTGGAGCGACCGGGCGCACCGCGAGGTCCACCAGGTGCTCTGCGAGGACCGCCGCACGCTGCTGTGGCTGGCCAACCAGCGGGCCGTGGAGTTCCACGTGCCGTTCAGCCGGGTGGGGGAGGACGAGCCCACCGGGCTGGTGCTGGACCTCGACCCACCCGACGGCGCGGACTTCGGGGTGGTCGTGGCCACCGCGCTGCTCGCCCGCCGCGCGCTGGCCGACGCGGGGCTGGCCGGGGCGGTGAAGACCAGCGGGTCGACCGGCCTGCACGTCGTCGTCCCGGTGCACGGCGCGCCCACCGAGGACGTCGCGGCCGCCACCCGGGCGCTGGCCGCCCGCACCGCGGCGCTGGACCCGGGGCTGGCCACCACCGCCTACGTCGTGGCCGAGCGCGGTGGCCGGGTGTTCGTCGACTCGACGCGGTCCGGGCGGGGGACGATCGCGGTCGCGTACAGCCCGCGGGTCCGGCCCGGTCTGCCGGTGTCGGCCCCGGTGGGCTGGATCGAGCTCGAGAGGTGGGACGACGCGTCGGGGGTCCGGCCCGGCGACGTGACCGTGCGCGACGCGGCGGAGCGGTTCGCCGGCACCGACCCCTGGGCCGACGCGCAGCCGGAGCCGCAGGCCCTGCCCGCCGACCTGGTCGCCGAGGGGCACACCATCCCCGTCGCCCGGGTGGCGGCGATGCACGAGGGCAGGCGCCGGGCCCGCGCCGCCCGCGAGGCCGGCGCCTGACCCCCGGGCAGGGCCGCGCCGCGAGCGGCGGGCCCTGCCGAGGGAGGCATCAGGTCAGACCTGCACCTCGCGGCCGTCCTCGCCCCACATCGTGTGGAACGAGCCCTCCTTGTCGGTGCGCCGGTAGGTGTGCGCGCCGAAGAGGTCGCGCAGCCCCTGGATCAGCGCCGCCGGCAGCCGCTCGGCGCGCAGCCCGTCGTAGTAGGACAGAGCGCTGGCGAAGCCGGGCACCGGGACGCCGTGGCGTGCGGCCCCGGCGACGACCTGCCGCCAACCCTCCTGGCCCACGCTCACCGCATCGCGGAAGTACGCGTTGGTGAGCAGCGTGGTGACGTCGGGCTCGTCGGTGAAGACCTGGGCGATCCGGTCGAGGAAGTCGGCCCGGATGATGCAGCCACCGCGCCAGATGCGGGCCAGCGCTGCCCGGTCGATGTCCCAGCCGTACTGGTCGGCGCCCTGGGTGATCTGGTCGAACCCCTGCGCGTAGGCGACCACCTTGGAGGCGTACAGCGCCTGGCGGACCGACTCGACGAAGGCGTCCCGGTCCGCGACCTGCTCGTCCCACTCCCGGTCCGGGCCGGGCAGCACCGCCTGCGCGGCCTGCCGCTGCTCGCGGTGCCCGGACAGCGCGCGGGCGAACACGGCCTCGGCGATGCCGCTGACCGGGACGCCGAGGTCCAGCGCGGACTGCACGGTCCAGCGGCCGGTGCCCTTCTGCTCGGCCTCGTCCACCACGACGTCGACGAACGGCCCGCCGGTCTCGGCGTCGGTGTGCCGCAGGACCTGGGCGGTGATCTCGATGAGGTAGCTGGACAGGTCGCCGGTGTTCCAGTCGGCGAAGACGTCGCCGATCTCGGCCGGGGTCATCCCGAGCCCCTGGCGGAGCAGGTCGTAGGCCTCGGCGATCAGCTGCATGTCGGCGTACTCGATGCCGTTGTGCACCATCTTCACGAAGTGCCCGGCGCCGCTCTCGCCGACGTGCGTGCAGCACGGCTCGCCGTCGACGACGGCGGCGATCGACTCCAGCAGCGGGCCGACCAGCTCGTAGGCCTCCGCCGACCCGCCGGGCATGATGCTCGGGCCGTTGAGCGCGCCCTCCTCGCCGCCGCTGATGCCGGTGCCGACGAAGTGCAGGCCCTGCGCCGACAGCGCCTCGGTGCGCCGGATCGTGTCGGTGAACAGCGCGTTGCCGCCGTCCATCAGCACGTCGCCCTCGTCGAGCAGCGGGGCGATCTCGTCGATGACCGCGTCGGTCGGGGCGCCGGCCTGCACCATGACGATGATCTTGCGCGGCCGCTGGAGGGCCCCGACGAACTCGGCCACGGAGCCGGTCGGGACGAAGTCGCCCTCGCTGCCGTGGGCGTCGAGCAGGGCGTCGGTGCGCGCCTGGCTGCGGTTGTGGAGGACGACCTGGTGGCCGTGCCGGGCGAGGTTGCGGGCGAGGTTGGCGCCCATGACGGCGAGCCCGGTGACGCCGATCTGATCACTCATGCCGCGACCCTGCCCGACCCGGCGCCGTCCTGCCAGGCCCTGCCGCACCCCGGCAGCGCCGTCCGGCCCTCCTGCAGGGCCCCGCCGCGAGGGGCAGGAGGGTCCTCCCTCAGGCGATGCCGAGGTCGCGCATCAGCTTGGCGACGTGGCCGGTGGCCTTGACGTTGTAGGCGGCCTTCTCGACCAGGCCCTCGGCGTCGATGACGAAGGTCGACCGGATGACCCCGACGACCTCCTTGCCGTAGAGCTTCTTGGGCCCGTAGGCGCCGTACGCCCCGAGCACCGCCTTGTCCGGGTCGGAGACGAGGGTGATGTGCAGCCCCTCCTTCTCGCGGAAGGTGCGCAGCTTGTCGGGGGCGTCGGGGGAGACGCCGATGATCTCCAGCCCGGCCTCGGCGAGGTCGCCGGCGGCGGCGGTGAAGTCGACGGCCTGGGTGGTGCAGCCTGGGGTCAGCGCCGCCGGGTAGCAGTAGACGATCACGCGCCGGCCCCGGTAGGAGGCCAGCGAGACCGGGGTGCCGTCGGCGTCGGGCAGGGTGAACTCCGGCGCCGGGTCACCGGGCGCGAGGCGGACGGGGGCGGCGCTCGTCTCGGACATGGCCGCATCTTCCCGCATGCCCGCGGCGGGGACCGAACCGGCCGGTCAGCCCGCCAGGAAGGTGAACCGCACGTGCCGGGTCGGGTTGTCGATGTTGGTGTCGACGAAGCAGATCCGCTGCCAGGTGCCCAGCGTCATCCGCCCCTCGAGCACCGGCACCGTGGCGTGCGGCGGCACGAAGGCCGGCAGCACGTGGTCGCGGCCGTGGCCGGCGGCGCCGTGCCGGTGGCGCCAGCGGTCGTCGCGGGGGAGCAGCACGTCGAGCTGGGCCAGCAGGTCGTCGTCGCTGCCCGCCCCGGTCTCGATGATCGCGATGCCGGCGGTGGCGTGCGGGACGAACACCTGCAGCAGGCCGTCGCCCTCGTGGCGGACGAACTCCGCGCACTCGTCGGTCAGGTCCACCACCGAGGGGACGCCCCCGGTCCGCACGGCTCGCAGCTCCGATCGCATTGCTGCATCGTCTCCCTCCGGGCGACACCGCGGCCAGTTGCCGTCCCCGACTCGCGGTGAGCCGCTGCGTGGTCCACCGGACCGCGAGCCCTGCCCGGACGGGCGGCACTAGGCTCGGACGGCGTGACCCGCCCCGACGGCCGCAGCGCCGACCAGCTCCGCCCGGTGACCATCACCCGCAACTGGCTCGACCACGCCGAGGGCTCGGTGCTGGTGGAGTTCGGCCGCACCCGGGTGCTCTGCGCGGCCAGCGTCACCGAGGGCGTGCCGCGCTGGCGGAAGGGCTCGGGCCTGGGCTGGGTCACCGCCGAGTACTCGATGCTGCCGCGCGCCACCCACACCCGCAACGACCGCGAGTCGGTCAAGGGCAAGGTCGGCGGCCGCACCCACGAGATCAGCCGGCTCATCGGCCGTTCGCTGCGGGCCAGCATCGACCTGTCCGCGCTCGGCGAGAACAGCATCGCGCTGGACTGCGACGTCCTGCAGGCCGACGGCGGCACCCGCACCGCGGCGATCACCGGCGCCTACGTCGCGCTGGCCGACGCCGTCTCCTGGCTGGGCGGACGCGGGAAGCTGGCCCGGCCCACCGCGATCACCCAGTCGGTCGCCGCGGTCAGCGTCGGCGTCATCGACGGCGAGCCGCGCCTGGACCTCGCCTACGAGGAGGACGTGCGCGCCGGCACCGACATGAACGTCGTCTGCACCGCCGACGGGAACTTCGTCGAGGTCCAGGGGACGGCCGAGGGCGCGGTGTTCGACCGGCCGACCCTCGACCAGCTGCTCGACCTCGCCGTGGCCGGCTGCGCCGAGCTGACCACGCTGCAGCAGCAGGCGCTCGCGGCATGAGCCGGCTGCTGCTCGCCACCCGCAACGCCGGCAAGCTCGCCGAGCTGCAGCGGCTGCTGTCCACCGCCGTGCCGGGGGTGGAGGTGCTCGGCCTGCGGGACGTCGACGAGTACCCCGAGGCCCCGGAGACCGGCGCGACGTTCGAGGACAACGCGCTGCTCAAGGCCCGCGAGGCGGTCCGGTACACCGGGCTGCCGGCGGTCGCCGACGACTCCGGCATCGCCGTCGACGCGCTCAACGGGATGCCCGGCGTGCTGTCGGCGCGCTGGTCGGGCCGGCACGGTGACGACCCGGCGAACACCGCGCTGCTGCTCGGACAGCTCGCCGACGTCCCGGCCGAGCGGCGCGGTGCGGCGTTCGTGTGCGCCGCGGCGCTGGTCACCCCCGCCGGGTTCGAGCACGTGCTGCGGGCCGAGTGGCGGGGCCGGGTCATCGGCGAGGGGCGGGGCACCCACGGCTTCGGTTACGACCCGGTGTTCGTCCCCGACGGTCTCGAGCTCACCGCCGCGGAGCTGAGCCCCGAGGAGAAGGACGCGCGCAGCCACCGCGGTCAGGCGTTCACCGCGCTGCTGCCGGTGGTCGCCGAGGTGCTGGGCGGCCGCTGACCGGTGGTCGGGCCCCCAAAGCGGTTGACCGGGGCCCGACAATCGACTCGTGCGACTGATCTTCCGGCGGATGGCCGACCGGCGTCCCGTGGAGACCCGGGTCGAGCGGGACGACGGCGTCGTCTTCGAGATGCGCGGCGCCGGCGGCGGCGCCGACCTGCCGCACGACCTCGTGCACGCGCTGGTGGAGCGGGAGCTGCAGGTGCCCGAGGGCATCTGGGACTGCGTGGCCGAGGGCGTGGTGTGGAACAGCATGCGGCACGTCTCGGGTCGGCAACCGCCGCACGCGGCGGAGCGGTCGGTGGCGCTGAAGCGGGAGCGGGGCAGCCGCATCCAGCAGGCGGAGCTGCTGGCCGACGTGGTCGCCCGGCTGGCGCGAGGCGCCGAGGTGCTGCCGACGGAGGTCACGGGGGCCGGGCACCCGGCGGCCCGGCTGGACGCCGCGGCGGCGGCCCTGCGCGCGGCGCAGCGGTCGTGGGCCGGGCTGCCGCCGGGGGAGACGCTGGTGGTCGAGTGGGTGCGCCCCGGTCGGCGTCCCGGGCGCCGGGGACGCTGACCGGTCGGGCGCCCGGCGGGCCGGGGCGGCACAGTGGCGCCATGCGCGTGACGGTGGACGGCGTCCGGGAGCTGCGGTTCGACGACGGCGGCCCGGTGACGGCCGCCTCGGCGATCGCGCCGCTGGGCGACGGGTGGCTGGTCGCGCAGGACGACGCCACGGCCGCGGCCTGGATGCGCCCGGGCGGGGTCGTCCCGGTGCGGCTGCTGCCGGCGGTCGAGGGCCACGACCGCTTCGGCGAGGTGGCCGGCACCAAGCACCTCAAGCCCGACCTCGAGGTCGCCTGCCCGGCCGAGGTCGACGGCGGGCCGGCCGTGCTGCTGCTGGGCTCGGGCTCCACGGCTCGGCGGATGCGCGGGGTGCTGGTCCGGCTGGTGGACGGTGCGCCGGCCGTCGCGGCCGCGGAGCTCGGACCGCTGTACACGCGGGTCGCCGAGCTCCTGGGCACGCCGGTCGACCAGCTGAACCTGGAGGGCGCCAGCCTCTCGGCCGACACGGTCCGCTGGTTCCAGCGCGGCAACCTCGCCGCCGGGGTGCCCTCGGCGAGCGTCGCGGTCCCGCTGGCGGCGCTGGTCGACGCCGTCCTGGGCGGCACCGACCCCGCCGTGGTGCCGGTGACCGCGCCCCGCGTCCACGACCTGGGCGAGGTGGCCGGCGTGGGTCTGGCCGTCACCGACGCGGTGGCGCTGCCCGACGGGCGGCTGCTGCTCAGCGCCGCGGCGGAGGACACCCCGAACGCGGTCGACGACGGACCCGTGGTGGCCGCGGCCCTCGTGCTGGTCGACGGCGCGGGCGTGCTGGCGGTCGCCGCGCTGCCCGCGGTGGCCGGCCGGGTGCCGAAGGTCGAGGGGCTGGCGCTGCGCTCGTCGGGCGTCGGGTGGGCCCACCTGCTGGCCGTGGTGGACGCCGACGACCCAGCCGCCCCCTCGGCGCTGCTGGAGCTCGCGGTCGAGCTGGGCTGAGTGCGGGAGGCGGGAGTCGAACCCGCACGCCCGAGGGCACCAGGACCTAAACCTGGCGTGGCTGCCGTTACACCACTCCCGCGTGGTCCCGAGTCTAGGAGGGTGGGCGGGAGCCGGATCGAGCCGTCCGGCGGGGCGGGCGACCGCCAGGTGACGAGCGTGGAACGAATCGACCATTTGTTTCGCCGGACCGTTGACCCGCTCACAGCCACATGGTCACGGTCCGATCACGCACCGACGTGACGCAGGCCATCCCGATCGACGGCGCCGGTGCCGGCACCTCCTTCGTCCATGCCGTGGTGCGGTCGCGTCCCCACGGTCTCCGAGAGGACCTCGATGCCCGTTCCACGTCTCCTGACGAGCGCGCTCGCCGTGCTCGGCCTGGCTGCGACGACCCTCCTCGCCGCGCCCGGCACCGCCAGCGCCGATCCGTCCTGGTGGCGGGGCCCCGCCCCGACCGCGGCCAGCATCAGCGCCACGACCGGCCCCTTCGCCACCACGTCCACGACGGTCTCGGACTACTCGACCCGCGGCTTCGGTGCGGCGACGATCTACTACCCGACCTCCACCACCCAGGGCACGTTCGGGGGCGTGGCGATCGCGCCGGGCTACACCGCTGCCCGGTCCACCGTCGCGTGGCTGGGGCCGCGGATCGCGTCGCAGGGCTTCGTGGTCATCGTGTTCGACACCAACTCGCGGTACGACCAGCCCGCCGCGCGGGGCGACCAGCTGCTGGCGGCGCTGGACCACCTGACCACCTCCAGCTCGGTGCGCGGCCGGGTCGACCCCGACCGGCTGGCGGTCATCGGCCACTCCATGGGTGGCGGCGGCACGCTCGAGGCGGCCAAGGACCGGCCCACCCTCGACGCGGCCATCCCGCTGACCGGGTGGAACACCGACAAAACCTGGCCGGAGGTGCGCACGCCCACCCTGGTGATCGGCGCGGAGGACGACAGCGTCGCCCCGGTCGACAGCCACTCGATCCCGTTCTACGAGTCGCTGACCAACGCCCCCGAGCGGGCGTACGTGGAGCTGGACGACGCCAGCCACTTCGCGCCGAACAGCGCGAACACCACGATCGCCGCCCAGTCGATCGCCTGGCTGAAGCGGTGGGTCGACGCCGACACCCGGTACAGCCAGTTCCTGTGCCCCGGCCCGAGCGTCACGCTGAGCGGTCCGGTCTCCGACAGCCGGTCCACGTGCCCGGTGTGAGCGCACGTCGCTGAGGAGGCGGCCGCCGTGGGGACACGGCGGCCGCCCTCCGACGCGTCGCTCGCCTACGCTGCCGGCCGTGATCGCGTCCCCGGAGGAGGTCGTCGAGGCCGCCGCGTACACGCTGCTGCGCGGCGAGCGGCTGGACACCTCGACGCTCGCCGCCGAGCTGGGCATCTCCCGGGTGACGCTGTACCGGCGGGTGGGCAACCGGGACGCGATCCTGGGGGAGGCGCTCTGGGTGATGGCGCGCGGCGCGCTCCTGATCGCCACCGAGGTGCACGACGCCCGGCCGCCGGGCGCCGAGCCGCCGCGCCGGCTGCGCTTGCTGGAGATCGCCGAGGAGTTCCGGCACCTGGTGAGCATCGCCCCGGCGCTCCAGCGGCTCATCGCGGAGGAGCCGACGACCACGCTGCGCATCGTCACGGACCCGCGTGGCCGGGTGCAGCCGCGGCTGGTCGAGGCCTACACCGACCTGTTCCAGCGGGACGTCGACGAGCTGGGTCTCGTGCCGCAGGTGCCGCTGCCGGTGCTGGCCTTCGCCGTCGTCCGGTTGGCGGAGTCGTTCCTGTACTCCGACGTCATGGTGGCCCGGGCCCCGGACCTCGCGGCGGCGACCACCGTGCTGGACGCCCTGGTGACCGGGGTCATCGGCCTGTCGTCGTCCTGATCGGGGCTGCGTCCCGCGATCGGGGGAGCCCGGGGGCGGTCGATCGGCCGAGACGGCCGTCATCTGGCAGGCTGTCGCCCGTGCCACGCAGCCCCGAGCAGATCCAGCAGGAGATCGACGCCGCCCGTGAGTCCCTCGGGTCCACGTTGGACGAGCTGGCCTTCCGCACCAACCCGACCCGGCTGAAGGCGCAGGGCAAGGCGAAGGCGCAGGCCTTCCTGGCCAGCCCGACCGGCATCGCCGTCGAGAGCGCCCTCGGCCTGGTCGTCACCCTCGTGGTGACCACCAAGGTCGTCCGCCGCGTCCGCAGCCGCCGCCGGGTGAAGACCGTCGTCGGGTCGACCCGCCGCCGCTGAACGCCTCCCGGCGGCCCACCCGTGGCTGGTGGCCGCCGGACGACACCACCCGCGCACGGTGCCCGGCAGGGGCACACTCGGGTCCGTGCTGCACCCCACCCCTGATCCCGCAGGTCCCGGCCAGGAGTCCGTCTGGGACTACCCCCGCCCCCCGTCGGCGGAGGTCACCGACCGCCGCGTCGAGGTGACCGTCGGCGGTCGGGTGGTGGCGAGCACCGGCCGCGCCGTCCGGGTCTGCGAGACCAGCCACCCGCCGGTCTACTACGTACCGCGCGAGGACGTCGTCGACGGCGTCCTGGAGCGGGGCGCGGGCTCGTCGTGGTGCGAGTTCAAGGGCCAGGCGACCTACTGGGACCTCGTCGTCGACGGCGTCCGGCACCCGTCGGTCGCGTGGTCCTACGAGCGGCCCACCGCCGGTTACGAGCAGCTGCGCGGCGCGCTGGCGTTCTACCCGAGCCGGGTGGACGG
Organism: Modestobacter sp. SSW1-42; assembly: GCF_046635825.1. Lineage (NCBI taxonomy): Bacteria > Bacillati > Actinomycetota > Actinomycetes > Geodermatophilales > Geodermatophilaceae > Modestobacter > Modestobacter sp. SSW1-42. Next base: position 400,358 of record NZ_JBISCA010000001.1, read on the forward strand.
CGCGACGGTCGACGGCGAGCCGGTGCGCGCGCAGGCGGGGGACTTCTACGGCGGCTGGATCACCGGCGAGGTCGTCGGGCCGTTCAAGGGGGAGCCGGGCACCCGCGGCTGGTGACCGGGGTGCTGGTCCGGGGCTGCGTGACCTGCCATGCTGCCCGGCCATGCGACGGGGCGTTCGACAGGTCACGGCCGGGCTGGTGGCCCTCACGGCGCTCACGGGGTGCGGCTTCCTCGAGGAGCTGGCCGACCCGCCGCCGGCCCCCGTGGCCACGGCCGCACCGGCGTCGGCCAGCGCGTCCCCGTCGCCGGTGGCGCAGCCCCCTCGCGTCGTCCTCGCCACGCAGCTGTCGCACGACGCGGCGGTCCCGGGCGGGCCCTACCGCGGCGCCCTGCAGGTCAGCGCGCACCCGGTGTCGGCCGGGCTCCCGCAGCTGGGCAACGGCTTCGCGGCCGACTGCGGGCTGGACGCCGCGACGGCGCGCCACCTGGACCTGGACCTCACCTTCACCAACCGCTCCGGCGCGACCTCGGTGGTCGCCACCCGGATCTCGGTGTCCGGGCCCGCAGTGGACGCCGACGTGCTGGCGCTGGTCGTCGAGTCCTCGGCCGTGGACGTCCGGTACTGCCAGGACGGTGACCGGACACCGGAGGCCGACCGCCTGGTCCTGGGCGCCAGCGGGACGGTGACCACGGTGACGGCCCACCTGGTCGTGGGTCCGGACGCGCCCGAGGACGCCTTCGCCGGGCTGACCGTGGAGCTGGCCGGCCTGCACGACACCTCGGCCGGAGGTTCGGGCGTCGACACCCCGTGGGAGGTGGCCAGGGCGCCCCTCACGTCCTGCCTCGACGGTCCGGGCGGGATCTGCGTCTCCGTCGACTGACCCTGGCGGACGGGTACCCCCGGGGGGTACTCTTCCAGGCATGACGGGCTACGTGGGGGAGAAGGACCAGCTGCTCGCGCGCCTCAAGCGCGTGGAGGGCCAGGTCCGCGGCATCGCGCGGATGGTCGAGGACGACACGTACTGCATCGACGTGCTGACCCAGGTCTCCGCGGCCACCAAGGCGCTGCAGGCGGTCGCTCTCGGCCTCCTCGACGACCACCTCGCCCACTGCGTCCGCGACGCGGTGGCCAGCAGCGCCGCCGACGACGGCGCCGCGGCCGACGCGAAGATCGCCGAGGCCTCCGCCGCCATCGCCCGGCTCGTCCGGTCCTGACCCACCCCACGACAGGAGCAAGAACGTGCAGACCCTGGACTTCACCGTCACCGGCATGACCTGCCAGCACTGCGTCGCCTCGGTCACCGAGGAGGTCAGCGAGCTCGGCGTCGCCGAGGTCGACGTCGACCTGGCCACCGGCCGGCTGCACGTGGTCGGCGACGTGACCGCCGAGCAGGTGCAGGCCGCGGTCGCCGAGGCCGGCGACTACACGGCCCAGCCGGCATGACCGCCGGGCCGGAGGCGGCCCGGTCCGACGCGCAGGCGCCGCTGGACGAGGTCCGCCTCGACATCACCGGGATGACCTGCGCCAGCTGCGCCAACCGGATCGAGCGCAAGCTCAACAAGCTCGACGGCGTCCAGGCCAGCGTCAACTACGCGACCGAGGCCGCGACCGTCCGGTTCGACCCGGCCCGGGTCGACACCGACCGGCTGCTGGCCACGGTGTCGGCGGCCGGGTACTCCGCGGCGCTGCCCGCCCCGCCGGCCGTCGACGACGCGCCCGTCGCCGACGCCCCCGCCCCCGAGGCCGCGCTGCGGCAGCGCCTGCTGGTCAGCGCCGCGCTCACGCTGCCGGTGCTCGTGCTGTCGATGGTGCCGGCCTGGCAGTTCGCGAACTGGCAGTGGCTGGCGCTGACCCTGGCCAGCCCGGTCGTCGTGTGGGGCGCCTGGCCGTTCCACCGCGCCGCCGTCGTCAACGCCCGGCACGGCGCCAGCACCATGGACACCCTGGTCTCCATCGGCATCACCGCGGCGTACCTGTGGTCGCTGTGGGCGCTGTTCCTCGGGGACGCCGGGATGCCGGGGATGCGGATGAGCTTCACCCTGCTGCCCGAGCGTGGCGCCGGCACGCACGAGATCTACCTGGAGGTGGCCTCCGCGGTCACCGTCTTCCTGCTCGCCGGCCGCTGGGCCGAGGCCCGCGCCAAGCGCCGCTCCGGCGCCGCCCTGACCGCCCTGCTCGAGCTCGGCGTGCGCGACGCGGCCGTGCTGCGCGACGGCGCCGAGGTGCGCGTGCCGATCGCCGAGCTGACCGTGGGCGACCGGTTCGTCGTCCGGCCGGGGGAGAAGGTGGCCACCGACGGACTGGTGGTCTCCGGCAGCTCCGCGGTCGACCTGTCGATGCTGACCGGGGAGAGCGTGCCGGTCGAGGTCGCCGAGGGCGACCGGGTCACCGGCGCCACCGTCAACGTCGGCGGCCGACTGGTGGTCGAGGCCACCCGGGTCGGCGCCGACACCACGCTGGCCCAGCTCGGCCGGCTGGTCACCCAGGCGCAGAGCGGCAAGGCGCAGGTCCAGCGGCTGGCCGACCGGGTCTCGGCGGTGTTCGTGCCGGTCGTGCTGGTGATCGCGCTGGGCACCCTCCTGGTCTGGCTGCTCACCACCGGCGACGTCACCGCCGCCTTCACCGCCGCCGTCGCCGTGCTGGTGATCGCCTGCCCGTGCGCCCTCGGCCTGGCCACGCCCACCGCCCTGCTCGTGGGCACCGGCCGGGGCGCGCAGCTGGGGGTGCTGATCAAGGGCCCCGAGGTGCTGGAGAGCACCCGCCGGGTCGACACGGTGGTGCTGGACAAGACCGGCACCGTCACGACCGGGCAGATGAGCGTCGTCGAGGTCGCCGGCCACCCCGACACCCTGCGGCTGGCCGCCGCCGTCGAGGCCGGCTCCGAGCACCCGATCGCCCGCGCGGTCGTCGCCGCGGCCGGCGCGCCGCTCGCCCCGGTCACCGGCTTCGCCAGCCAGGCCGGCGTCGGCGTGACCGGCACCGTCGAGGGTCATGCCGTGGTCGTCGACGGCCGGGGCGACCTGCCGGCCGAGCTGGCCGCCGTGGTGGCGGCCGCCGAGGCGTCCGGGCGCACCGCCGTGCGGGTCGCCTGGGACGGCGAGGTGCGCGGCGTGGTCGTGGTCGCCGACACCGTCAAGCCCACCAGCGCCGCGGCCATCGTCCGGCTGCGCGCGCTGGGGCTGTCGCCGGTGCTGGTCACCGGGGACAACCCCGGCGCCGCCGCCGCGGTGGCCCGGGCCGTCGGGCTGGGTCCCCACGAGGTGGTCGCCGGGGTGCTGCCGGCCGGCAAGGTCGACGTCGTCCGCGACCTGCAGGCCCGCGGCCGGGTGGTCGCCATGGTCGGCGACGGCGTCAACGACGCCCCGGCGCTGGCCCAGGCCGACCTCGGGCTGGCCATGGGCTCGGGCACCGACGTGGCGATCGAGGCCAGCGACCTCACCCTGGTGCGCGCCGACCTCGACGCCGCGGTCGACGCGGTCCGGCTGGCCCGGCGCACCCTCGCGGTCATCAAGGGCAACCTGTTCTGGGCGTTCGCCTACAACGTGGCGCTGGTGCCGCTGGCCGCGCTCGGGTTCCTCAACCCGCTGCTGGCGGGGCTGGCCATGGCGGCGTCCTCGGTGCTGGTGGTGACCAACAGCCTGCGGCTGCGGCGCTTCCGCCCGTCGGCCTGAGCCGGCCGCCCCGGCGGATCAGCCGGGGCAGCCGGCCCGCCGGGCGGCGAGCAGGGGCAGGACGACGTCGGCGAGGACCTCGTCGGCGTAGGCGTCGGTCACCGGCTCGCTGCTGAACAGCCATCGCTGCAGGATGGGCGCGCTCGCCGAGGACGACACCGCGCTGCCGGGCACCTGGTCGTCGACCTCCCCGCGCGCGACCGCCCGGCCCCAGACCTGGCGGTACATGTCCGACCACAGGCCCATCGGGCCGCTGCGGAAGGCGTCGCGCAGGGCCGGCTCGTGCGGCAGGGCCGACATCAGCGACAGGGTGGCCGCCCCGAGCGGGCCGTTGACCGCCCCGACCAGACCGTGCAGCAGCTCCCGCAGGTCACCTTCCAGCGACCCGGTGTCGGGCAGGGTGATCGACAGGGCGCTCAGCTCGGCGACGGCGTCGGCGACCAGGTCGGACTTGGTGCGCCAGCGCCGGTAGATCGTCGCCTTGCCCACCCCGGCGGTGGCCACCACGGCGTCCATGGTCAGGCCCGCGAAGCCGGCCTCGGTCAGCACCTCGAGGATCGCCGAGCGGATCGCGCCGTCCCGCGAGGGGTCGCGGGGGCGACCACCGCGACCCGGTCGGTCGCCGTCAGGGACGTTCAGCTCGGACACAACCGGACTGTAGTCGTCTTGATCTTCGTCACGGCTGTGACTCGGCCCTCATCTGCACCACGGCGGCCCGCGGTGCCGCGCGCCTGCCGGGTGCCGCCGGGGCGGACGGTCATCCTGCTGCCGTGACCGGCCCCGTCGACGTCGTGCGTCCCTCGTGGGAGACCCCGCGGTCTGCCCGCCGTCTGCTGCTGGCCAGCACGCTGGGCCACGTGCTGCCCAGCATCTCCCGGGTGGCCGGTGCGATGGGCCTGCGGATCGGCACGGCGCCGGGGCTGCTCGACGTCGTCGACGACGAGGGCGGCCGGCGGATCGACCGGCTGCTGCAGCGGCTGGCCCGCGAGCTCACCTCGGCCGAGACCGAGGCCGTGCGGGTCACCACCGACCCGCCCGCCGACGGCGTCGCCCTGGCCACCCGGCTGCTCACCGCGCCGACGCTGGCCGTCGAACTCGCCCGCCGCGGCATCACCGTGGAGATGGGCCTGCTCACCGGCGCCGAGCTGTGGCCGGTCTACCAGCCGATCATGTCGCTGACCTCGGGCGGGATGGTCGGCCACGAGGCGCTGCTGCGTGGCCGGGTCGACGGCCGCGAGGTCGGCGGCGGCGACCTGTTCTTCCTCGCCGAGCGGGCCGGGTGGACCCGCCGGCTCGACCGGCTGGCCCGCGAGGCCGCGATCGCCTCCGCCGCCGGCTGGCTGGGCGGCGCCGACCTGTACGTGAACTCCGACCCGGCGGCGATCTCCCGCCCCTCGGTCTGCCTGGCCAGCACCGAGCGGGCCGTGCACGAGGCCGGGATCGACCCGCGCCAGCTGGTGTTCGAGGTGGTCGCCTCGCACGCGGTCACCGACCGGGAGCACCTGCTGTCGGTGCTGGAGCACCACCGCTCGCTGGGCTGGCGGGTCGCCCTCGACGACGTCGGCGTCGGCTGGTCCAGCCTGGCGCTGGTGTCGGTGGTCCGCCCGGACGTCGTCAAGCTCAGCAAGGCGCTGGTCGCCCGGCTGCACGAGCCCGGGCCGAACGCGATCGCCCGCGCGCTGAGCGAGCTCACCCACCTGCACGGCGGCACGGTCGTCGCCGAGGGCGTGGAGTCCGAGCTGATGGCCGACCGGGCGCGGGCCGTGGGCGCCGACCTGGGCCAGGGGTGGCTCTTCGGCCGCCCGGTGCGCCCGGAGCCGGAGTCCGAGTCCGAGCTCGTCCTCGCCTGACCGCGCTCCGCCGTCCGTCGTCCGTCGCGGTGGGGGCGTCCGGGATCAGGTGACCTGGTCGTGCGTGCTCCTGGCTCACGGTGGGCGGTGAGCCAGGAGCACGCACGGTGAGCTCAGCTGATCCCGGCGGAGGTCAGGGGCAGCCGGTGTTCCAGCCGGTCAGCGCCGGCCAGTCGTGCTCGTGGCCGAGGACGCCGTAGCGGCCGGTGGCCAGCGGGAACAGCGCTCCGCGCTCCGGGCCGAAGCCCAGCCAGCGGGCGGTGAGGACGCGCAGCACGTGCCCGTGCGCGACGAGCGCGACGTCGCCGCCGTCGAGCAGCGGCCGGACCCGCTCCAGGACCCGGTCGACCCGCTCGGCCACCTGGGCCAGGGTCTCCCCGGGGGTGTCGCCGGGCTCGGTGCCGTCCTCCCACAGCGACCACGGGTGCCCGAGCTCCTCGCGGATCTCCGGCGTGGTCCGGCCCTCCCAGCGGCCGTAGTCGACCTCGACGAGGTCCGGCTCCAGCTCGGCGGTGATGCCGTGGTCGAACAGCCCGGCCAGCTCCGCGGTGCGCCGGGCCCGGGTCAGCGGGCTGACGAAGGCGTGCGTGATCTCCCGCTCGCCCAGCTCCGCCCGCAGCTTGCGGGCGTCGTCCTCCCCGCCGGGCAGCAGCGGCAGGTCGGTCAGCCCCGTGTGCTGCCCGCTCGTGCTCCACTCGGTCGCACCGTGCCGGACGACGACGATCTCACCCACGACGTGCCTCCTCCGCGGGCGCCACGGCGGGCCCCGCCTCTCGTGCTGTCTCGGTCCGTCCACCGGTCGACGCGGCGCCGGCGACGGCCATGACGGCCACCGAGCCACAGATGACCAGCAGCGGTGCGGTCCAACCACCGGTCGCGTCGTGCACGGCGCCGATGACCAGCGGCCCGGTGGCCGCCACGACGTAGCCCCCGCCCTGCACCATGGCCGACAGCTGCCGGCTCCGGGTGAGGTCGGGTGAGCGCCGCACGATCGCGATGAAGATGACCGTGATGCCGCCGCCCTGCGCCGCGCCGGCCAGGCAGCACCACAGCGGCCACAGCCCGGGGGCGACGAGCAGGCCGACCGGCAGCGTCGCCCAGAGCGCGGTCACGGCCAGCAGCACCAGCGCGGGGCGCTTCCACCAGGCGACGAGGGCGGGCACGGAGAACGCGCCGACCACCGCGAGCACCTGGAACAGCGAGGAGCTGGCCCCGGCGGTCGCCCGGGACAGCCCGTTCTCGTCGGCCAGCAGCGTGGGCAGCCAGGCCGTCGCGCCGTAGTAGCTGAACGCCTGGCCGGCGAAGGCCAGCGTCAGGCCCCAGGCGACCGGGCTGCGCCAGACCGAGGCCCCCGGCGCGGCGGGCGGGAGGGGAGCGGGGGCGGTGCCGGCGGCCTCGGCGGCCGCGGCGCGGGCCACCTGGCGGCGCAGCGCGGTCGTCCACACGGCGGCGGCCACGACGACCAGCAGCCCCCAGGCGGCCAGCGCGGCCTGCCAGCCGACGACGTCGGCCAGCGGCGCGGTGAGCGCGGAGGTGAGCGTCGCGCCGACGTTGAGCGCGGCGGTGTAGGCGGCGGTGACGATGTTGGTGGCGCCCGGGAAGTCGCGGCCGATGACCACCGGGACGACGACGTTGCCCACCGTGATGCCCAGCCCGATGACCACCGTGCCGGCGATGGCCGCGGCCGGGCTGCCCAGCGAGCGCAGCACCGTGCCGGCGAGCACCCCGGCCAGCGCGACGAGCACTGCCCGGTGCACGCCGCTGCGGGCGATGAGCAGTGACGCCAGTGGGGCGGCGAGGCCGAAGCAGAGCACCGGGATGCTGGTCAGCAGGCCGATGGTGCCCGCACCCACGAGCAGGTCGCGGCGCAGGTCGTCGACGACCGGGGCGACCGCGACCAGCGGCCCGCGCAGGTTCAGCGCGACCAGCAGGACCCCGGCCAGCAACAGGACCGGCAGCGCCGTCGTCCCCGCCCGCCGTGTCCGTTGCACCGGACCACCTTCCCCCACGCGCCGCCGACTCCCGGCACCAGGACGGCGACTGTGCCGACCCTCACATGCGCGGGCGCGGGGAAGCCCGGGCGGTCCCGGGCACTTGTGCAGGAGGAGACCCCGGCAGGCCGCAGCCGCGGGTCCTCCCGACACCGCGCACTCGACACAGGACCCCTGGAGGGACCATGACGACCCCCACCACCCCGCTCACCTTCGACCTCGGCGGTGACCTCACCGTCCACCGCCTCGGCTACGGCGCGATGCAGCTCACCGGCCCGGGCGTGTGGGGCGAGCCGGCCGACCGCGCGGGCGCGCTGGCCGTGGTGAAGGCCGCGATCGAGCAGGGCGTCGACTTCATCGACACCGCCGACTCCTACGGCCCGCAGGTGAGCGAGCAGATCATCGCCGAGGCCGCGTTCCCGTACCCCGACGGCCTGGTCATCGGCACCAAGGCCGGCCTGACCCGCACCGGCCCCGGCGAGTGGCCGCCGGTCGGCCGCCCGTCCTACCTCAAGCAGCAGGTCGAGCTGTCGCTGCGCAACCTCAAGGTCGACCGCATCGACCTGATCCAGCTGCACCGGATCGACTCCGAGGTGCCCCTGGCCGACCAGCTGGGCGCCTTCGCCGAGCTCAAGGAGCAGGGCAAGGTCCGCCACATCGGCGTCTCCGAGGTCTCCGTCGACGAGCTCGAGGCGGCGCGCGGGATCACCGAGATCGTGTCGGTGCAGAACCTCTACAACCTGACCAACCGGCAGTCCGCCGACGTCCTGGCCTACGCCGAGGCCGAGGGCATCGCGTTCATCCCGTGGTTCCCGATCGCCACCGGTGACCTGGCCAAGCCCGACAGCCCGGTGGCCGAGGTGGCCCGCGAGCTCGACGCGACCCCGTCGCAGGTGGCGCTGGCCTGGCTGCTCCAGAAGTCGCCGGTCATCCTGCCCATCCCGGGCACGAAGTCGATCGAGCACCTGACCGAGAACATGGGCGCCGCGCAGCTGACCCTGTCCGCCGACGACATGGCCAAGCTGGACGCCCTGGCCTGATCGACGAGAGCGGCCGGGCGTCCTGAGCGCCCGGCCGCCTCCGGCCCCCTCGCCCCCCACCGCGAGCTCGCGAGCGGTGGGGGCGAGGGGGTCCTTCGTCAGGCGGGCGTGTGGTCCGGGCCCGTGCCCGGGTGCAGCAGCGGCCCGGCGCCGCCGTGGCCGCTGCCGAGCGCGGCGACGAACTCGCGCAGCAGGTCGCCCCCGCTGTGCTTCGCCCGCCAGCCCAGCAGCGTGCGGGCCCGGGTGGTGTCCATCGGCGGCACGCCCAGGCCCAGGTCCAGCCAGCCCGGCTCGATCTGCAGCAGCCGGGACAGGAACGCCACCTGCATGCCGGTGCGCAGCACGACCGCCGGCACGGCCACCCGCTTCATGCCCAGCGCCCCGGCCAGCCCGGCGGCGTCGAAGTTCGGCGGGGCGGTCACGTTGAACGCGCCACCCGCCCGCCGGTCGAGGGCCCGGGCGATCACGTCGGCCACGTCGTCGGCGTGCACCAGGCCGATCGACAGGTCCGGGATCGGCAGCGGCAGCACCTTGGCCACGACGCCGGCCACCGGGGCGGGCAGTGCGCGGGCGGCCGGGAAGAGCACCGGGCCGAGGAAGTAGCGGCCGATCTCGCTGGCGGCGTCGGGCTGCAGCACCAGCGTCGGGCGGATCGCGGTGACGGTCGTCGCCGGGTTGGCGGCGTCGAACGCGCGCAGCATCCGCTCGCACTCGGCCTTCATCCGGCTGTACTGCGAGCTGGGGATGCCGGTGGTCGGCCAGTCCTCGCCGACCGGGTGGGTCTGCGGGCCTGCGGCGTAGGTGCCGATCGAGGACAGGTGCACCACGTGCGCGACCCCGGCCGCGGCCGCGGCGTCCAGCACCCGGCGGGTGCCGTCGACGTTGATCCGCTGCAGCAGGTCGGGCTCGCGGTCGGGGACCAGCGCCCACGCCGAGTGGACGACCGCGTCGACGCCGTCGAGGAACTCGGCCAGCACCGGCTCGCTCTCCGGTGTCCCGAGGTCGGCGGTGGACCAGCGCACCCCGGCGTAGGGGGCGGTCTCGGGAGGACGGCGGCGGGCCAGGCCCCGCACCTCGGTGACGCCGGCGTCGGCGAGGGCGCGCAGCAGCGCCGTCCCGACGTTGCCGCTGGCGCCGGTGACGGCGACGGTCAGGCCGGGGAGGGTGGACGAGCCGGTGGGTTCAGCCATGCCCGGGCGCTACCCGGATCCGCGCACCGCTCAACCGCCGACGGCGATGCCGGCCAGCGCGGTGCCGCGGACGGCGGCCAGCCGCTCGGCCTGCTCCTCCAGCGCACCGGTCGGCAGCGCGCGCCACGGGTCGACCTCCACCGACAGCCGCCGGCCGGCCTTGCGCGGGCGCCAGGTGCCGGCGACCTCGCCGTCGACGAGCACCGCACCGGGCCGGCCGAGGACGCGCCAGAGGTCCTTCGCCCGCGCGGGATCGGGCACCAGCAGGGTCCGGTCGCGGGTCTGCAGCCAGGGGTCGAACGGCATGAGCAGCCGGGTGGCGCGGGCCGGGCCCCCGCCGAGCCGGTCGACGTCGGCGGCCAGCAGCCAGCGCCGCTCGCCGTCCACCTCGACCTCGACCGCGTCCGCGGGCCAGTGCGCCCGCACGTCGGCCACCGGGGCGTCGAGGTACGCCGCCACCTGCTGCGGGGTGGCCGGGCCGTGCAGGCGCAGGTACCCGCGGACGACGTCGAGGTGCGCGGGCACCTCCGGCGCCGGCGTCAGCCCGGGCACCGGCTGGAGGACCGGGGGCGAGGTGTCGGGCTGGAGCTCCAGCCCGGCCCGCAGCGCGGCCAGCCGGAAGGGCTGCTCGTGCACGTGCACGGCGTCGCAGGGGCGGCAGTACCGCAGGTGGGGGGCCTCCAGCCGGGCGGACAGCTGCCGGGACATCTCGCCCTTGACCGTCGGGGCGGTGACGACCGCCCGCATCGCCGCGGCCACCGTGTCCAGCGCGGTCAGCACCGGGATGCCGGCGTCCCGCAGCGGCTTCGCGGCGTCGAACACGCGCTTGGCGGCGTCGGCCTCGGAGAACGGCGCGGTCGCCGCGGCCACCCCGGGCAGGTCGGTGCGGCGGTACACGTGCGGGGCCCCGCGCAGCGTCCAGACCAGGGCCAGCGCACCGGCCGGGACGTCGTCGACGCCGCGGACCGCCAGCGCCCACCGGGCGGCGTCCGCGCCGGTGTCCTGCACGCCCAGGTCGAGGACGGCGGTGTCGGCGAGGGTGCCCGCCGTGCGGTCCAGCTGGTGGGCGCGCACGCGGAAGGCCAGCACGTCGGCGCGGGTCACCTGCGGCATGCGGTCACGGTAGGGCCGCCGGCCTGCACCCGGGAGGGGGTCGACGTCAGTCGATGCCCGGCGGCAGCCGGTTGGGTCCTGCCTCGGGTGGGCGGGGGCGGTCCTCCGGGTGGGCGCGGACGGCGACCAGCGCGACGTCGTCCGCGCGGTGGGCCGGCGCCAACCGGGCGAGCAGCTCGTCGCACAGCTCGGTCAGCGGCCGGCCGGCCAGCCCGGACAGCGCGGTCAGCAGCCGGTCCAGCCCCTCGTCGAGGTCGCTGTCCCGCCGCTCGACCAGGCCGTCGGTGAACAGCAGGAGCGTCGCGCCGTCGTGCAGGGGGACGGTGTGCTCCTGCCGCGCGGTGTCCGGGTCGACGCCGAGCATCAGGTCGGGCCGGGTGTCGAGCACCGTCGCCGTCCCGTCGGGCGCCAGCAGGACCGGGGGTGGGTGCCCGGCGTTGGTCCACCGCAGCGTGCGGGGGCCGGTCACCGGGACGTCGGGTTCCCGCTCCACCCGGGCGACCAGCGCGGTGGCCAGCGCGCTCACGGCCAGCCCCCGCGCCGCGCGCTCCACCCGGCACAGGGTGTCGGCCAGCGGCTCGTCGTTGTCGTAGACCAGGGCGCGCAGCAGCCCGCGCAGCTGGCCCATCGCGGCCGCGGCCCGGCTGTCGTGGCCCACCACGTCGCCGATGACGAGCACCGTGGCGCCGTCGGGCTGCAGGAAGGCGTCGTACCAGTCGCCGCCGACGTGCGCCTCGTGCGCGGCCGGCTGGTAGCGCACCGCGACCTCGAGGTGGTCCGGCTCCGGCGGCGGGGTGAGCAGGGCCTGCTGCAGCCGGTCGGACAGGGCGCGCTCCTGGGCGGCCCGCAGGGTCAGCCGGCGCAGCTCCTCGGCCTGCGCCTCGGCGGCGCGGCGCTCGGTCAGGTCGCGGAAGGACACGACCACCCCGGTGACGGCGCCGTCCTCGACGACCGGGACCGCGGTGAGCTCGACGGGCACCGCGGCACCGGACCGGTGGGTGAAGACCTCGTCGGGGGCCACGACGGTCTGCCCGGTCCGCAGCGCGCGCCGGACCGGGCACTCCTCGACCGGGTAGGGCGACCCGTCGGCCCGGGAGTGGTGGATCAGGGCGTGCTGGTCGCGGCCGGTCTGCTCCTGCCGCGGCCAGCCGGTGATCCGGGCCGCGGCCGGGTTGACGAAGGCCACCCGGCCCTCGGTGTCCAGGCCGTAGATCCCGTCGGCGGTGTTGTCCAGCACCCGCTCGGTCAGCTGCAGCGCGCGGGACAGCTCGGCCTGCACGGTGGTCAGCTCGTCGGGGCGGCCCGTGGACGCGGGGGTGCTGCCGTCCGTCGCCATCCCGCACAGTCTGCCGAAGGCCGGCCGGTCGGCGGTGGCCGGCTCAGGCGGTGCGCACGTGGGCCGTGACCAGCTCCGCGGCGCGCTCGGCGGCGAGCTCGGGAATCCAGTGGTCGACGCCCTCGAGCACCTCCAGCGCATAGGGGGCGGCGACGAACGGCGCCGTGGCCTCGGTCGCCGTCCGGCCGAGGAACGCGTCGCCGTCGCCCCACAGGTGCAGCGTCGGGACCCGCACCGTGCCCACCGGGGTGCCGCCGGCCAGCGGCAGCGCCCGGTACCAGTTCAGCGCGGCGGTCAGCGCGCCCGGCTCCCGCATCCGCTCGACGTAGCGGTCGGCGAGCTCGGGCGGCAGCCCGCCCTGGCGCAGCATCCGGCGCAGCACCGCACCGCGGCCGGCCAGCAGCACCGCCTCGGGGACGGCGGGCACCTGGAAGAAGCCGATGTAGCTGCTGCGCACCGCCTGGTCGCTGTGCCCGAGCGACTGCGCCATCGCGGCCGGGTGCGGCACCGACAGGGCGGTGAGGGTGCGCACCCGCCACGGGTGCCAGGCGGCCAGCGCCCAGCCCACGACGCCGCCCCAGTCGTGCCCGACGACGTGCGCGCTCGGCAGCCCGGCGGCCGCCAGCAGGGCCAGGACGTCGTCGACCCCCTCGCGCAGGCGGTAGGCCGCACGGCCCGCCGGCCGGGCACCGGGGGAGTAGCCGCGCTGGTCGGGGGCCAGGGTGCGCAGCCCGGCCGAGTGCAGCGCCGGGGCCATCCGGTCGAAGGCTCCGGAGTCCTGCGGGAAGCCGTGCAGCAGGACGACGGGCTCCCCGTCGCCGGGCCCGGAGTCGCGGACGTCGAAGACCAGCCCATCGCGGGAGAACGTGTCCATGGCCGGTGTCTGCCCGCTGCGGGGCCGGGCCACGCTCAGACCGGGACGGCGACCCGCGCGGGCTCGGGCAGCACGTGGGCGAACACCGACGTCGGAGCGCCGTCGGCGTCCCGGACCACCGAGACCCGCACGGTCACCGGCACGTCCGAGCCGTCGGCGTGCCGGAAGCTGGTCGACAGCTCGGTCCGGCCGTCGGCCACGGCGAACAGCGCGCGGACGGCGCTGAACTGCCCGGCCCGGTCCGCCACCGGGGTGAGGTCCTGCACCCGCCGGTGCTGCAGCGCCTCGGTGCCGGTGCCCAGCAGCGCGGAGAAGGCCCGGTTGGCGCGCAGGAGCGTGCCGTCGGTACGGGCCAGCAGCATGCCGATCGGGGCGTCGTCGAACGCGTGCCGGAACATCAACTCGCTGTCGGTGAGCGCCCGCCGGGCCTGCACGGTGGCGGTGACGTCGCGGGAGACCGACAGCACCTCGCGCACCCGGCCGGCGTCGTCGGTCAGCTGCCGGGTGGTGCTCTCCAGCCACCGCACGCTGCCGTCGCGGTGCCGGACGCGATGCACCGCGGTGCCGTCGTCCCAGGGACCGGTGGGTGCGGGGTCGTCCAGGTAGAAGGAGCTGGTGAGGTCGGTGCCGGTGATCTCCTGCGGCAGCCACCCGAGCACCGCCTGGCTGGTGGCCGAGGCGTAGGTGACGATGCGGCCGGGGGTGGTCACCAGCACCAGCTCGTCGTTGCCCAGCGGCAGGACGGCGCCGGCGGCCAGCGGCTCGGACAGCGCGCGGGAGGTGAGCAGGGCGGCCAGCCGGGGCGAGGCGGGCTCGGGCCGGCCGAACAGCCAGCCCTGCGCGGAGTCGCAGCCCATGGCGACCAGCTGCTGCGCCTGCTCGGCGGTCTCCACGCCCTCGGCGCAGACCCGCCGGCCCAGGCTGTGCGCCGCCTCGATCACCAGCCGGGCGAGGACGGCGTCGGCGGTGTCGCTGGCCACCTGCTCGATGAACGAGCGGTCGATCTTGACCAGGTGCACCGGCAGGGCGCGCAGCAGGCTGAGCGCGGAGTGCCCGGTGCCGAAGTCGTCCAGCGCCAACCGGACGCCCAGGTCGCGCACCTGGGCGAGCCGGGCGGCCGTGGCGTCGAGGTCGGTGATGGCCGCGGTCTCGGTGATCTCCAGGCAGAGCCGGTCGGGGGCCAGGCCGCTGTCGGTGAGGGCGGCGGTGACGTCGTCGATGAAGCCGCGCTGGGCCAGTTGCACGGGGGAGACGTTGACCGCGACGGTCGGCAGCAGGCCCGAGGGCCCCGCGGCCCAGCCCGCGGCCTCCCGGCAGGCGGTCTGCAGCACCCACCGGCCGAGGTCGACGATCAGGCCGGTGCGCTCGGCGAGCGGGATGAAGCGGTCCGGGGCGACCCGGCCGAGCTCCTCGTCCTCCCACCGGGCCAGCGCCTCGACGCCGATGACCTGGGCCGAGGGCAGGCTGACGACCGGCTGGTAGTGCAGCTGCAGAGCCTGCGACTCGATCGCCTGCCGCAGCCGGCGCTCCATGGCGTGCTGGGCGCGGACGGCGTCGGAGGGCTCGGCGTCCTCGAGCAGCTCCGCCCCGAAGTGGGCGACCCGGCCGCGGCCGAGCGACTTCGCCTGGTGGACGGCGAGGTCGGCCTGGTGCAGCAGCGCGTCGGGGGTGAGGTCGCCGGCACCGGACGCGCCGGCGACGCCGACGCTGGCCCCGAGGCTGACCAGGTGCTCCCCGCCCGGGCCGGTGCGGGCGGTCACGACGTAGGGCGCGGCTGCGGTGAGCACGATCCGCTCGGCCAGCGCGGTGCTCTGCGCGGCGCTCAGCGGCGCCTCGGTCAGCACCGCGAACTCGTCGCCCCCCAGCCGGACGACGAGGTCGCCGGTGCGGGCCACGGTGCGCAGCCGCGCGGCGAACTCGACCAGGACGTCGTCCCCGGCGGCGTGGCCGAGGTGGTCGTTGGTGTCCTTGAACCGGTCGAGGTCGATGGAGAAGAGCACGCCCGTCGTCCCGGCGGCGTGGGCCTGGCGGAGCCGCTCGAGCAGGAAGAGCCGGTTGGGCAGGCCGGTGAGGGGGTCGTGCAGGGCCTGGTAGGCGTAGCGCTGGGCCAGCTGCTCGAACACGGCGGTGACGGGGGCGACCGACAGCGCGCCGTCGGGGCCGGTCACCAGCACGGCGTCCAGGAGGGCGTCGCCGCCGGACCGGCGCGCGATGACGGCCGCGGCCACCGTGGCGATCGGGCAGTCGAAGGCGAAGGCGAGCGTCGTCGGCGGCGCTGCGTCCAGGACCGGACGGCGCTGCAGCAGCAGCCGGCCGTACCCGAGCCGGCCGGTCATCGCCAGCTCGAACCAGGAGCGGCTGACCAGCTGCGGCGCGCCCGGGGCGGTGACGACCACCCAGCGCAGGGCGGCGTCCCGGCGGAAGAGCAGGTCGACCGCGGCCATGGTGGCCGTCGCCGGCAGCAGGTGCGCCGGCTGCGACAGCTCACCCAGCGTCGGCTCCGAGGCCGGGCCGGTCAGGTCCGCGGAGAAGGCCACCTGCAGCACGCCCTCCGGGCGCGCGAGGGGGGACGTCGAGGTCGTGGTCATGCGGTCCGTGCCTGCCTCTCGTGGTCCCCGTCCGTGGTGACGACGCTGAGTGTGTCGAAAGTTGCGCACCGTCACGACGACCGCTCACCCGTTCGAGGTGCACCCTGCCCGGGGACCCATCCGGAGCCGCGTTCACCGCCGGGGGAGGATGGGGTGGTGGTGGCCCTTCCGACGACAGAGCTGATCGTGCTGGTGGATGACCACGGGACGGCGATCGGCACGATGCCCAAGCCCCTGGTGCACACCGGGGAGACCCCGCTGCACCGGGCCTTCTCCGCGTACCTCTTCGCCGACGACGGCCGGTTGCTGGTGACCCGGCGGGCGGAGTCGAAGTCGACCTTCCCCGGCATGTGGACCAACACCGTCTGCGGCCACCCCGGCCCCGACGAGGCCGACGCCGACGCGATCGCCCGCCGCGCGGAGTACGAGCTCGGGCTCGGCGTCGCCGACCTGCGCCCGGCCCTGCCGTCCTACCGCTACCGGGCGGAGTTCCGTGGCGTGGTCGAGAACGAGATCTGCCCGGTCTACCTGGGCCGCTTCACCGGCACGCCCCGCCCCGACCCGACCGAGGTCGGCGAGTGGGAGCTGCTGGACTGGGCGGCCTTCCGCGACCGCCAGGAGACCCAGGAGTACGAGGCCTGGTCACCGTGGTGCCGCGAGCAGGCCCGGCTCATCGAGGCCAACGGGCTCCTGCCGGCCTAGCGGCCCCGCCGCTCGCGGTGGGGCCGTCAGGCGTGGACGACGAGGCGGACGGTGCAGCCGTCGCCGGAGTCGTCGGCGGGGGCGGCGGTCAGGCTGTCGACCGACCGCCGGGCCAGCCACAGGCCCATGCCGCCCACGGCCATGTCGCCGTGCGCCGGGCCGTACCCGATCAGCGGGTCGTCGAAGGCCGCGCCGCGGTCGGTGACCGCGCACAGCAGCCGCTCCGGGGTGCACCACAGCCGCACGTCGACCGGCGGGATGCCGTGCTCGGAGGCGTTGGAGGTGACCTCGTCGATGGCGAGCACGAAGTCCTGGGCGGCGTCCTCGGACAGCGAGCTCTCGGCCAGCACCCGGGTCAGGGCGCGGCGCAGGGCGCGCAGGTCCTCGAGGTCGACCATCGACAGGGTCGGCTCGGTGTCCTCCAGCGGGTCGGGCACCGAGGCGCGCTGCACCTCGCGCAGCAGCTCGGCGGGGTCCCGGAACCCGGGGTTGCGCACGGTGCCGGCCCCGGTCAGCAGCCACGGGTGGGTGGCGAGCACGACGGCGTCGGCGTCGACGGGCGAGTCGACCTCGGTGCCGGTGGTGCCGACCGGGCCGAGCAGGCAGATGTGGTCGACCGGGCGCTCGGCCAGCACGTGGTTGAGCAGCGCCTCGGTCTGCATCCACACGGCCGGGTCGGTGTGCGGTCCGCCGGGGCCGGTGACCAGGTGCAGCCGTCGTCCCTCACCGGGCGCGCGGGCGTCGACCAGGTCGGCGATCGCGGCCAGTGCGGCCGGGGGACGGTCGTCCAGCGGGTCGGTGGGGGCCACGAAGACGTCACCGACGCCCTCGAGCGTGGCGAGCACGGCGGCGGCCACCGCCTCGGGGCAGGCCACCACGACGGGCTCGCCGGCGGCGACGGCGCGGCGCAGGACCGGGCCCACCACCGCGGTCATGTCCAGATCGACCCCGAGCACGTGCCCCACGTGCCGGTATCCCTGGTGCTCCTCGATGCTGTGCTTCACGGGACCACCACCTCCTGCGCCGGCTGTTCGACGTCTGTCCGTGTCTGCCCGGAGAACGCGCCGGGAACACATCTC
The DNA here is from genome assembly GCF_046635825.1 of Modestobacter sp. SSW1-42. NCBI lineage: Bacteria > Bacillati > Actinomycetota > Actinomycetes > Geodermatophilales > Geodermatophilaceae > Modestobacter > Modestobacter sp. SSW1-42. The sequence continues at coordinate 417,793 of NZ_JBISCA010000001.1, forward strand.
CCGCGCACGTCACACTGCCGGCGTTTCGCCCCGGCCGTGCGCGGACAGCGTGGGGGGATGACCGAGCCGGAGCTGCCCCCGGAGGGTGTTCGTACCGGCTGCCCGAAGCGGATGGTCTTCGGCCCCTGCGGCGGCGTCCGGGACGACGGTGCCTGCGAGGTGGCCCCGCACCCGTGCGTGTTCCTGGACCCGCCGCTGCCGCGCTGGACCGCGCCGGCCCCGCCCCGTCCCGCGCCGGCCGCCGACGGGCTGCTGGACCGGGCCCGCCGCGGTCCCGTCGTCCTCTCCGACCTCACCGTGCGGCCCTTCGACCGGGCGTCGGTGCGGGCCGTGGTGCGTGCGCTGGGGCCGGTGAGCGACGGCCTGCTGATCGGTGAGCACCAGGGGCGCCCCGACCTCCCGCCCACGCTGATGGCCGCCGACGTGCTGGCTGCCGGCGGACGCCCCTGGACGACGCTGGCCTGCCGCGACCGCAACCGGCTGGTGCTGGAGCAGGAGCTGGCGGGGCTCGCCGAGGTGGGCGTCGACGGCGTCCTGTGCGTGACCGGTGACGCCCGCGGTCCCGGGGTGCGGCCCGGGGTCACCTCGGTGTTCGACCTCGACGGCACCCGGCTGGCCGCGCTGGCCGCCGAGGCGGGGCTGACCGCGGCGGTGCCCGAGTCTCCGGACGCGCCCCCGCTGGCGCTGCGACCGGCCCGGGTGGCGGAGAAGGAGCGGGCCGGCGCCCAGCTGGTGGTGCTCAACCACGTGGCGTCCGCGGCCCGGCTGGCCGCCTTCACCGCCGCCGCCCGGGCCGCCGGCGCCACCGTGCCGTACATCGCCGCGGTGGCGGTCTACACCGACGAGCGGTCGGCCCGCGTGCTGCAGCGGTTCCCCGGCCTGCACCTCGACGACGCCACCGTCGAGCAGGTGCTCGCCGCGCCCGATCCGGTGGCAGCGGGCATCGTGGCCGCGGTGACCGAGGCGCGGGCGCTGCTCGCCGTCCCCGGCGTCATCGGGGTGAACTTGTCCGGGCCGGCCTCGTCACGGGGTGAGGAGACCGCCGCCGCGGTCAAGGCCGAGGTGGCCACGAGGGTCCGGGAGGGCGCATGAGCGAGATCGCCAGCGAGGCGATGGAGACCGAGTTCGGGACGGTGGCGGGCTGGACCGCCGAGGCCGTGCGCGCCCTCGGCCCGGAGCACGCCGTCCCGGCCGGGTGCCGGGGGAGCGGCAGCGAGGGCGCGCTGCGCTGGCTGGCCGACGCCCTGGACGTGGCCGGCGGCGCCCGGGTGCTCGACTCCGGCGCGGGGGTCGGTGGCCCGGCGGGCTGGCTGGCCGCCGAGCGCGGCGTCCGGCCGGTCTGCGTCGAGCCGATGGCCGAGGCGGTGCGGGCCAGCGCCACGCTGTTCGGTCTGCCGTCGGTGGTGGCGCTGTCGCAGTCGCTGCCGCTGGCCGACGGGTCCTTCGACGCCGCCTGGTGCCTGGGCGTGCTGTGCACCACGGAGGAGAAGCCCGCGCTGCTGGCCGAGCTGCACCGGGTGCTGGTGCCCGGTGGCCGGCTGGGGCTGCTGGTCTTCGTGGCCGACGAGCCGCTGCCGCCGCCGCTGCCCGAGGGCAACAGCTTCCCGTCGTCGGCGGAGGTCGACGCGCTGCTGGCCGGCGCGGGCTTCACCGTCACCGCGACCGCCGAGGCCGACCTGTCCGACAGCTCGCCGGAGTGGCAGGCACGCGCCGACGCCGTCGAGGCCGAGGTGCAGCGCCGGCACGGCGAGGATCCGCGGTGGGCCGAGGCGCAGGAGCAGTCCGGCCGCGTGGGCGCGCTGCTGGGCTCCGGCGCCCTGCGGCCCCGCCTGCTGTCCGCCGTCCGCTCCTGAGTGGCAGACGTGGATCAGGTCCCCTGATCAACGGCTGTCCCCCGCCACCAACGCTGGTGCAGGGGGACAGTGTCCGATCAGGTGACCTGATCATCGCTGCGGCATGCCGGGGGGCGCGGCGGTGTTGGCGAGGCGTGCGCAACGACGTGGTGGTCATCGGGGCCGGTCAGGCCGGGCTGTCGGCGGCCTACGAGCTGCACCGGCGGGGCGCTGACTTCGTGGTGCTCGACGGGGACGCGGGCCCCGGCGGGGCGTGGCAGCACCGGTGGCCCTCGCTGCGGCTGGACCGGGCGCACCGCATCGCGCCGCTGCCCGGGATGGAGCTGCCCGACGCCGACCCGGCCGCACCGGCCAGCGAGGTCGTCGCGGCCTACTTCGCCGAGTACGAGCGGCACTTCGAGCTGCCGGTGCGGCGCCCGGTCGCCGTCCGCGCGGTGCACGCCACCGGCGAGGGCTTCGTCCTCGACACGAGCGTGGGGGAGTGGACGGCGCGGGGCCTGGTCAACGCCACCGGGACGTGGACCCGCCCGTTCTGGCCCGCCTACCCCGGTCGCGAGCTGTTCCGCGGCCGCCAGCTGCACGCCGCCGACTACCGGGGCGCCGCCGAGTTCGCCGGGCAGCGGGTGGTCGTCGTCGGTGGGGGCACCTCGGCGGTGCAGCAGCTCATCGAGATCAGCGAGGTCGCCGCGGCCACCACCTGGGTCACCCGCCGCGAGCCGGTCTGGCGGACCGGCCCCTTCGACGAGGACGCCGGCCGCGCCGCGGTCGCCCTGGTCGACGAGCGGGTGCGGGCCGGGCTGCCGCCGGTCAGCGTGGTCGGGGTGACCGGCCTGATGGAGACCGACGCGGTGCTCGCCGCCCGGGCCCGCGGGGTGCTCGACCGGCTGCCGGTGTTCGACCGGCTCACCGCCGACGGCGTCGCCTGGGACTCCCCGCCCCGGTCGGTGCCGGCCGACGTGGTGCTGTGGGCCACCGGGTTCCGGGCGGCGCTGGACCACCTGGCCCCGCTCCACCTGCGCGCCACCGGCGGCGGCATCGTCATGGACGGCACCCGGGTGGTCGCCGAGCCGCGGCTGCACCTGGTCGGCTACGGCCCCTCGGCGAGCACGATCGGGGCCAACCGCGCCGGGCGCAGCGCCGTGCGGGAACTGATGCGCGAGCTGGCCGAGGGTTCGCCGGCCGCCCCCCTCGGTAGGACAGGGGCATGAGCGAGCAGAGCGACACCTCCGACAGCACACTGCCCGACACCGCGATGGCCACCGGCAACGACCAGGGCGAGTTCGGGCACCCCGACAGCCGGCCGCTGGCCGAGGACGAGCGCAAGCTGCTCAAGAAGCTGCAGAAGGCCAAGGGGGAGGCCGAGCCGGCCGTCGAGGACTCCCCGGAGGTCGCCGCGGCGGTGGCCGACGACGCCCCGCTGCCCAGCGCCCAGGTGGCCGGCGGCAACGACGACGGGCTGGACGCCCGGTTCACCGACCGCTGACGGGTCCTCCGCCGGGCGGCAGCTGCCGGTTCAGGCGCACGGCCACCAGCGCCACGTCGTCCTCGGCGCGGTCGGGCACCAGCCGGGCCAGGAGCTGGTCGGCGATCTCGTCGACCGGGGCCCGCCAGAGCGTGCGCATCTCCTCGCGGAGCAGGTCGACCCCGGTGTCGAAGAGCTGGTCGCGGCGCTCGACCAGGCCGTCGGTGTAGAGCAGCACCGTCGCCCCGCGGGACAGGGTGAGCACGTGGTCGCGCCGCCGGGCGGCCGGGTCGACGCCGAGCAGGAGGTCGGCCCGGGCGCCGTCCAGCACCTGGATCTCCCCGTCGGCGTCCACCACGACCGGCGGCAGGTGGCCGGCGTTGGACCAGCGCAGCCGGGTGACGCCCTGCTCGACCTCGGCCGGGGTCTGCTCCAGCCGGGCGACCAGCACCGAGGCCATCGCGTCGAGCTCGAGGCCGGCGATGGCCCGGTCCAGCCGGCTGAGCACCCCGGAGGGGGCGTCCGCGCTGTCGTAGGTGATGCCGCGCAGCAGCCCGCGCAGCTGGCCCATGGTGGCCGCGGCCTCGGTGTCGTGACCGACGACGTCGCCGATGACCAGCACGGTGGCGCCGTCGGGCTGCTGGAAGACGTCGTACCAGTCGCCGCCGACCTGGGAGTCGCGCGCGGCGGGCTCGTAGCGCACCGCGAAGTCCAGGTGGTCGGGGTCCGGCGGCTCGGACAGCAGGCTGCGCTGCAGGGTGATCGCGGTGCGGGCCACCCGGCGGGAGCGCGCGTAGAGCGCCTCGAGCAGGTTGGTGCGCAGCTCGCCGGCCTCGGCCAGCTCGGCCGGCGTCCAGGGCTCGGCCCGGTTGCGCACGGTCTCGCGCCAGCGGTCGAAGGACTTCCGCGGGGAGAGCCGGACGGTGTCGCCCTCGCGCTCGGCGATCGCCTTGTTGTGCGGGTCGCCGCCCCAGTCGACGGAGTGCACCTGCTCGGCGCGGGTCCAGATCACGTGCTGGCCCTCGGCCAGCGGCAGCGCCAGCACGCCGCAGACCAGGTCGCCGGGGATGCCCAGCTGCGGGGCGACCAGCGGCAGCCGGTCGGTGCTCACCACGTCGCCGCCCTGCGCGGCGACCCAGGCGGCCAGCGCGGCGGTGACCTCCGGCGGCAGCGGGACGCCGGCGCCACCGGTGGAGCCCTGCAGGTCGACCACGACCGAGTCGGCCGGGACGACGTCGAGCAGGCCGGGGCGGCCGAGCATGGTCTCGGCGAGCGGGCGCTCCTCGTCCATCGCGGCCGCGGTCAGCCAGGCCATCGTGGAGCGCACCCGCAGCGCGCGCCGGTGCTCCTCGTCCTCGGTGCGGTCGACCAGGCGCAGCGACAGCGTCGAGCCCAGGAACTCCGCGGCGGCGCGGGTGGCGTACGGCGGGGCGTGCGGACCCGTGTAGTGGTGGCAGGCGATCAGGCCCCACAGCTTGTCGTCGCGCAGCAGCGAGATCGACATCGAGGCCGCCACGCCCATGTTCTGCAGGTACTCGCAGTGGATCGGCGAGACGCTGCGCAGCGTGGAGTAGGTGAGGTCCAGCGGCTGCCCGGTGGCGGGCAGGTCGACCGGCTCCAGCCGGGACGGCGTGTAGGTGACGTCGTCGATGAGCCGGACCCAGTTCTTCTCGTACAGCGCCCGGGCCTGGGCCGGGATGTCCGAGGCGGGGTAGTGCAGGCCGAGGAAGGAGTTCAGCTCGGGCAGCTTGGCCTCGGCGACGACCTCGCCGTTGTAGTCGGCGTCGTAGCGGTAGACCATCACCCGGTCGAAGCCGGTGAGGCTGCGCACCGCCTGCGCGGTGATGTCGTAGAGCTCCTGCAGCGAGCCGGCCCGGTTCAGCTCGGTGATCGTGCCGCGCACCGCCTGGTAGGTGTTCGGGAAGCTGAACGGGCGCGGCCCGTAGGCCGGCTCCAGCTCCACGACCAGCGTGCTGGCGCTCGGGACGTCGGGCGCGGCCGCGGTGTGCGGCACGCGGTGCAGGATCGCGTCGACCGGGGACGGGTCGCCGTCGCGGTCGAGGATCAGCTCGACCGGGTTGCGCTCGCGCAGGTCGCCGAAGGCGCTCGCCGAGCGGGCGACCGCGCCGGCCGGGACGATGCCGACGACCTCGGACAGGGGGCGGCCCAGGGCGTCGTCCCAGTCGACGCCGGTGACGTCGGCGAGGTTGCGGGACACCTGGCGCACGACCATGTCCGGCTCGCTGACCGCCAGCAGGACGCCGCGGGGCTGGATGCTGCCCGGGACGTGGATCGGCTCGCGCTCGCAGTTGGTCAGGTCGACCGGCTCGCCTGGGGCCAGCCACGGGCCGGACTGCAACTGGTCCGTCACGCGACGACCTCGTTCCCTCGGGTGAAGCGGTGCCCCGGGCGGGCCGGGGACCAGGGTGCCCCCGCGGGTGACGGCGCGCCGCACCAACCGGCCAGGGCACCGAACGTCTCCCGGGCAGCAGCAACCAGCCGGTCGGCATTCCCGCCGTCGGCGATCCGCGCGCGGGTCGCCGTGCGGAAGGCGTGCCACATCGCGCCGGTCTGCTCGCCGTAGGGGGAGAAGGCCGACAGCCGGCCCACGGCGGCGAGCTGGGGGAGCGTGGCCAGGTGCCGGTCGATGAACACCCCGCCCAGCGAGGAGCCCTCCAGGACGTACATCCGCCCCAGCGCGGCGTCGGTGCCCACGGTCGCCGGCAGCGCCGGCTGCGGCGTCGGTCCGGCGGCACCCAGGGCGGCCAGGTCAGCGGCGAACAGCGCAGCCCGGCGGCGGCGCGGCCAGTCGACCCCGGCGGCGTCGGCCGGCTCGTCCCGCGCCCAGGCGTCCAGCGACGCCTCGGCGGCCAGCCAGAAGCCGTGCATGCGGGTGAGGACGTCGACCAGCCGGTCGCGGGTGAGCGTGGGGGACAGCAGGTCCAGGGTGTCCTCGACGGCCTGGTGCTCGGCGGCGGTCTCGGTGCGCAGCCTGCGCAGCACGTCGACCTCGTCGGCCCCGCGGTCCTCGTCGACCACCCGCACCTCACCGTCCCGCGCACCCGCCCCGGAGGAGGACGCGCCTCGTGCTGCAGTCATGAGCCCGTCGAGTTTAGGTCACTGTTGGTAGCCGCGACCGTTGCCCCGGCGAACGAACCGGTGAGACGCGCCGCACGCACGCCCAGGTGCAGCAGCAGCCGGTCGGCGCCCTCGGCGAGGTCCAGGCCGGTCAGCTCCTCGATCCGGCCCAGCCGGTAGTACAGCGTCTGCCGGTGGATGCACAGCCGGGCCGCCGCCCGCTGGGGGCTGCCCGCGCAGTCCAGCCACACCTCCGCCGTCGCGGTCAGCACCGGGTCGGCCAGCAGGGCGGCGAGCGCGGGGTCCGGCCCGGGCAGCGCGGCCACCTGGCGCCACGCGCCCAGCTCCGGCCAGGACGCCGCCGGGGCCAGCCGCGGGTCCACGGCGGCGACCCGGGCCGCCGTCCGCGCCTCGTGCCACTGCGCCGGCAGGTCGCCGCAGCCCCGGCGGGCGGCGGCCACCCCGGCGGTGCTGCCCGCCGGCAGGCCGGTCAGCGCGGCGGCGGCGAGCGCCCCGGCCGGGCGCGGGTCGCCGCCGGCGGGCAGCGGCAGCAGGACGGCGACCTCCGCGCCGTCGGCGAGCACGGCCGGGACCGCACCCGCGGCCGGGGGCGTCCAGCGGGCCGGCAGCCCGGGTGCGGCCACGCGCAGCGCGACGAGGGTGACGGGTGCGCCGGCGCCGAGGGCGGTGTCCAGCTGGCGGGCGGCGCGCGGAGCGGTGCCGGTGAGCACCGCCCGCAGCGCCGCGGACAGGTCGGCGGTGCCGGGGCGCTCCTCGGCCAGCAGCCGGCCGGCCGCCGCGGCCACGTCCACCGCCGCGGCGAGGCCGGGCGCGGCGGGGTCGGTGAGGTCGGTGCGGCCCTCGTCGAGCAGCCACAGGTAGCCGTGCAGCTCGCCGCCGGCGCGCACCGGCAGGCAGAGCCGGGTCAGGATCCCCGCGGCCGGGTCGGCCGGCACCCGCACCGGGTCGGTGGCCTCGGCGATCCCGTGGCTCTCGAACCAGGCGCGCACCTCGGGGGTGGAGCTGCGGCCGAGGATCGAGCGGGTGCGGACGGCGTCCATCGTCGTCGTCCGGTCGTCGTCGTGGGCGCAGAAGGCCAGCAGGGTGAAGTCGCGGTCCTCCAGCGTCGCCGGGGCGCCGAGCACCCGGGAGACGTCGTCCACCAGCTCCTGCAGGTCGTCGCGCACGCCGGTCCTCCTCGCCGTTCAGACGATCGTACGAGGCGCGGGTCACGAGTCCGGACATCTGTCGGTGGTGCGCGGGGGGCCGCCGTCCCTAGCGTCTGTGTCGTGCCCGTCCTGCAGAAGGCCCTGCTCACCGCCTCCCGCCGCCCCGGCCTGCGCCGGGTGGTCACCGGCACGCCGGTCAGCCGGCGGGTGGTCGACCGGTTCGTCGCCGGCGAGACGCTGCCCGACGCGCTGACCGCCGTCCGGGCGCTGGCCGCCGACGGCATCGCGGTCACCCTCGACCACCTCGGCGAGGACGTCAGCGACCGCGCCGAGGCCACCCGCAGCCGCGACGCCTACCTGGCCGCGCTCGACGGGCTGGCCCCGCTGGGGCTGGGCCGCCACGCCGAGGTGTCGGTCAAGCTGTCGGCCTTCGGGCAGGCGCTGCCGGTCGGCGGGGACGACGTCGCGCTGGCCCTCGTGCGCCCGGTCGTCGAGGCCGCCTCCGCACTGGGCACCACGGTCACCCTCGACATGGAGGACTCCTCGACCGTCGACTCCACGCTGGCGATCGTGGCCGAGCTGCGCCGCGCCCACCCGGGCACCGGCGCGGTCCTGCAGGCGATGCTGCACCGCACCGAGGACGACGCCCGCGCCCTCGCCGTCCCCGGGTCACGGGTGCGGCTGGTCAAGGGCGCCTACCGGGAGCCCGCGACCGTGGCCCACCAGGAGAAGGCGGCCGTCGACGCCGCGTACGCGCGCTGCCTGGAGACCCTCGTGCGCGGCGGTGCGTACCCGATGGCCGGCACGCACGACCCGGCGATGATCGACCGGCTGCTGGCCCTGGTGGCCGAGACCGGGCGGGCCGCCGACAGCTACGAGTTCCAGCTGCTCTACGGCATCCGCCCCGAGGAGCAGGTCCGGTTGGCCGCGGCGGGGCACACCGTGCGCGCCTACGTGCCCTACGGCGCCGACTGGTACGGCTACTTCATGCGCCGGCTGGCCGAGCGCCCCGCCAACCTCCAGTTCTTCCTCCGCTCCCTCGCCACCCGTTCCTGACCCCCTTCCGGGCCAAAATCGCGACTTTGGCCCCTCATCCGAGGAGCACCCCATGGACGCCGTCACCCAGGTCCCGCCGCCGCGCAACGAGACCGTGAAGGACTACGCGCCCGGCTCGCCCGAGCGCGCCGAGCTGCAGCAGCGGCTCACCGAGCTCGCCGCCACCCCGCACGAGCTGACCGCCACCATCGGTGGCGTCCAGCGGATGCCCGGCGGCGAGCCGTTCGACGTCGTCGCCCCGCACCGGCACGCCCAGGTGCTCGGGACGTCGGCGCACTCCACCACCGCCGACGCGCAGGCCGCGGTGGCAGCGGCGAAGGCGGCCGCGCCGGGCTGGTCGGAGCTGTCCTTCGACGACCGGGCCGCGGTGTTCCTCAAGGCCGCCGACCTGCTGGCCGGGCCGTGGCGGCAGACGCTCAACGCCGCCACGATGCTGGGGCAGAGCAAGACCGCCTACCAGGCCGAGATCGACGCCGCCTGCGAGCTGATCGACTTCTGGCGGTGGAACGTGCACTTCGCCCGCGAGGTCATCGCCCAGCAGCCGGTCTCGGGCCCCGGCGTGTGGAACCGGGTCGACCACCGCCCGCTGGAGGGCTTCGTCTACGCGGTCACGCCGTTCAACTTCACCGCCATCGCCGGCAACCTGCCCACCGCGCCGGCGCTGATGGGCAACACGGTGGTCTGGAAGCCCTCACCCACCCAGCAGCTGGGCGCGCACCTGACCATGCGGCTGCTCGAGGCCGCGGGTCTGCCGGCCGGCGTCATCAACATGCTGCCCGGCGACGGCATCCCGGTCTCCGACGTCGTGCTGGCCGACCGGGACCTGGCCGGCATCCACTTCACCGGCTCGACCGCGGTGTTCCAGCACCTGTGGCGCACGGTGGGGGAGAACATCGCCTCCTACCGCGGCTACCCGCGCGTGGTGGGCGAGACCGGCGGCAAGGACTTCATCGTCGCCCACCCCTCGGCCGACCCCGACGTGCTGCGCACCGCGATGATCCGCGGCGCCTTCGAGTACCAGGGCCAGAAGTGCTCGGCGGCCTCCCGCGCCTACGTGCCGCGCAGCCTGTGGAGCCGCATCAAGGACGACCTGGTGGGCGCCGTCGAGGCGATCCCGATGGGCGACGTCACCGACCTCTCCAACTTCATGGGCGCCGTCATCGACCGGCGGTCGTTCACCAAGCTGTCGAAGGTGCTCGAGGCCGCGCACGCCGACGACGCGCTCACCGTCGTGGCGGGCGGGACCGCCGACGACAGTGAGGGCTTCTTCGTGCGGCCCACGGTCATCGAGGGCACCGACCCCGGGCACGAGGTGTTCAGCACCGAGTACTTCGGCCCGGTGCTGGCCGTGCACGTCTACGACGACGCCGACTACGACACGGTGCTGCGGCAGATGGAGTCGGTCGCGCCGTACGCGCTGACCGGCTCGGTCATCGCCCAGGACCGGGTCGCCATCGCGCACGCGCAGCGCTTCCTGCGGCACGCCGCCGGCAACTTCTACGTCAACGACAAGCCCACCGGCGCCGTCGTCGGCCAGCAGCCCTTCGGTGGGGGCCGGGCCTCGGGCACCAACGACAAGGCGGGTGCGGCGCAGAACCTGCTGCGCTGGACCAGCGCGCGGTCGATCAAGGAGACGTTCGTCCCCGCGACCGACCACCGCTACCCGCACATGGAGTGAGGACCCCCTTGCCCCCCACCACTCGCAAGCTCGCGGCGGGCCCCTGCAACGGGGCCGGGATCAGGTGGCCTGATCGTCGTTGCTCCTGGCTCACGGTGTGCGGTGAGCCAGGAGCACGGGCGGTGAGCTGAGCTGATCCCGGGACCGCTCCGTCAGCTCTGCAGCTGGCGCTCCTCGCGGAGGTCGCCCAGCACCTGGGCGACGGTCTCGGCCAGCGGGGCGTTGCCGTCGATGACGTCCCCGGGCTCGTCCTCTCCGAGCCGCTCGAGGGTGGCCAGCTGGCTGTCGAGCAGGGACGGCGGCATGAAGTGGCCGGTGCGCTGGGCCAGCCGCTCGGCCAGCACCTCGCGCGCGACGTCGACGTGGGCGAACCAGACCGAGGGGTGGCCCTCCCGCAGCAGCTCGCGGTAGCTGCGCTTGAGCGCCGAGCAGGTGATGACCAGGTCGGTGCCGGCCGCCTCGTGCTCGCCGATCACCGCGGCGATCTCCCGCAGCCACGGCCAGCGGTCCTCGTCGTCCAGGGGCGTGCCGGCGGCCATCTTGGCCACGTTGGCCGCGGGGTGCAGGTCGTCGCCCTCGATGTAGGCCCAGCCCAGCTGCCGGGTGATCTCCTGGGCGGCGCTGGTCTTGCCGGCCCCGGACACCCCCATGACGACGATCGTGGTGGTCGCCGGGATGCTGACGGGAGAAGTCATGGGGTGACCGTAGGCAACGCCCCTGTGCCACCACCAGCGAGTGCCCGGAACGGGGGACGGTCGTGCCGACGGCGGAACGCGTCTCGCTCTGGCGGCTGCCGGCCGTGCGGGCGATGTTCGCCGTCACGCTGCTGGGGCTCACCAGCTACGCGGTGCTGCTGTCCGCGCTGCCGGCGTACGCGGCCGGGACGGGGGCCGGGCTGGTCGCGGCCGGTTCGGCGACCACCGTGTTCCTCGTCGTCACCGTCCTCGCGCAGGGCACCGTGCCCGCGCTGGTGCATCGCCGGGGCCTCGGGCCGGTGCTGGCCGGGGGCCTGGTCGCCCTCGGTGCCCCGGCGCCGCTGTACCTCGCCGGGGACGACGTCCGGTGGATCCTCGCCGTCTCCGCCGTCCGTGGGATCGGCTTCGGCGTGCTGACCGTGCTGGGCTCGACGATCGCGGCGCAGGCGGTGCCCGCGGCGCGGCGCGGCGAGTCAATCGGCATCTACGGCCTGGCCGCGGCGCTGCCCACGCTGGTCGCCGTGCCCGGCGGCGCCGCGCTGACCCTGGCCGGGCACTTCGCGTGGGTCGCGGTGCTCGGCGCCTCGGCCGTGCTCGCCCTGCCGTTCGCGCCCGGGCTGGTGCGCCACCTCGGGCCGCTGCCCGCGGACGCCGGCCCGGGCGGCTCGCGGGCCGCGGTCCGGGCCTCCGCCGCGCCGTCGCTGGTGCTGCTCGCGGTCACCCTGGCCGGCGGCGGGCTGGTCACCTTCCTGCCGATCGAACGGCCGGACGGCGTGCTGGCGACCGCCGCGCTGCTGCTGTTCGGCGTCAGCACGGCGGTCTGCCGCTGGCGCGTCGGCGTGCTGGTCGACCGGATCGGTGCCCGGGTGCTGCTGCCCGCAGCCCTCGGCGCCGGCGTGGTGGGCCTCGCGCTGCTGGCGCTGGGGCTGTCCACCGCCGGGCCGGCCGGCACCGCGGCGCTGCTGCTGGGCAGCCTGGGCCTGGGCGTGGCCTACGGCGCGGTGCAGAACCTCACGCTGGTCGTCTCGCTGGCCCGGGCGGGCGAGGGGAGCACCGCCACGGTCAGCGCGGTCTGGAACGCCAGCTTCGACACCGGGACCGCGATCGGGGCGCTGGCGGTGGGCGCCGTGGCGGCCGGGCTCGGCCTGCCGGCGACCTACCTGCTGGTCGCCGCGCTCCTGGCGGTGGTGCTGCCGGTCGCCGTCGCCGTGGCCCGGGTGCCGCGGCTCAGCTGACGGCGGCCTGGTCGCCCAGCCGGGCACGGGCCGCCTCGGCCAGCCGGTGCACGGTGCGGACCTCCTCGCCGGCCTCGCGCAGCCAGCGCCGCAGCCCCTCGACGTCACCGCGGCTGCGGTCGCGCAGCTGGCCGAGCAGTACCTGACGGGTGCTGGCCTGAGCGCGCATCGCGGTGGGCAGGGTGCGCCCGGTGCGGCGGGCGAGGGCGGTGAAGCCCGCCCCGACGAAGACCAGCTCGCGGGTGTCGGACAGCCCGGCCAGGAGGGCCTCGGCGTCGTCGGTGCGGCCGGCGTCCAGCAGCTGCAGGTACTCGTCGGCGCGGCGGGCGCCGAGGTCGGCGGGGGACTCGGAGGGTGCGGTCACCCCTCCACTGTCCCTGCCGATCGCGGCCCGGACCACCGCGCCCCCGCCTGGTCAGGACAACAGCGCGCGGCGCGCCACCGGGTCGGGCTCGGCCAGCCGGGCGACGGCGAGGGTCTCGGCGGCGGCCTGCCGCAGCCAGTCCCGCAGCGCGTCGACGTCGGACCCGGCGGCATCGCGCACGCGGCCGAGCTCCCGCTGCCGGGCGCCGGCGTGGGCGCGCGCCGCCGGGGGCAGCATGCGGGCGCCCATCCGGGCCAGCGCGGTCAGACCCGCCCCCACGGCCACCAGCTCGCCGGGGTCCCGCAGGACGGCGAACAGGAAGTCGGCCTGCTCCCCGTGACCGGCGTCGGCCAGGGCGAGGTGCTGGCGCGCGCGGCGGGCGCCCAGGGCGGCCGTGCTCTCGGAGGGGGTGGTCATGGTCGCACCGTGCCCGTCCGGGGGTGCCCGCCGAACCCGACCGGTCAGGCCGGGGGCAGCTCGCCGGTCTCCACGAAGCGCTCGGCGATGTCGCGGACCCGGGTGTTGGACTCCATCGACAGCTTGGCCAGCGCGGAGAACGCCTGGTCGGCGGAGAGCTTGAAGCGCTCCATGAGGATGCCCTTGGCCTGGTCGATGACCGCCCGCGAGTCCAGCGCCGTGCGCAGGTGCTCGGCCCGCTCGACAGCGCTCTCGTAGAGGTACATGTTCGACACCGGCACCACCGCGTAGGCGGCGAACCGGGCGGCGACCTCCCGGGTGCGCTCGTCCAGCGGCTGCGAGGTGCGCGAGTAGACGTTCAGCCCACCCCGGATGAGCTCCTGCGGCGGGAGGGGGAACGACATCACGCCCCGGCAGTCGCGCTGGGCGGCCACCGCGGGGAACGGGGCCCACCGCTGCTCGGTGGCGGTGTCGAGCAGCTCGACGACGACGCCGGTGGTGGCCGCCTGCAGGCACGGGCCGGACCCCTGGGCGTACTGCACGTGGTCGAGCTGCCGGGCCAGGAGGTCGCTGGCGGCCACGGTGGTCGCGCGGCCGCCGTCGACGATGGTGACCGAGGTGGCCGGCTCGCCGGGGAGCACCCGGGCGGCCAGGTCGGTGACCTTCTGCAGCACCGACTGCAGGGAGTGCTCGGCGAAGGACATCCGGCCGAGCTCGTCGAAGGCGATCTGCGCGAGGTCGTCGTCGGGGGTGGGGCGCGTCAAGGGTGCTCCGGCGTCAGATGGCACCGGACAGCTCTCGTGCCGGCGGAGATCGGGCCCGTGGGCTCGAGCGGGATGCAGAGGTCGGGACCCTGCTGCCGCACGCCGGCTGTGTGACGCGTTGGCCCGCCGAGCATAGCCAGCGCCGGCCGGTCGCCACGCGACCGGCCGTGGCCCCGCGTCACAGCCACGTCCACGGCCTGCCCGGTTGGGTACCGTCGGCTCGCGAGCACGACCCGGTCGTGTGCGTCGCGCGTCAGACATCGGCGGGCGTGAGAGCGGGGCCCCACCGCGGGGCTCCTGCCGAGGTGGACGCCCCGGTGAGCCGAACCGGAGCAACGCCATGTCGGAGGACCCCCAGTCCCGTCACGCCCACGCGACGGACGCCCTCGAGCGTCTGGGCAGGATCGCCCTCCGCGACCAGTCGATGGCCACGGTCCTCCAGACCGTGGCCGACCTGGCCAAGGAGGTGTTGCCGGGCGATCCCGAGGTCTCGATCTCCCTGCTGTCCAACGACAAGGCCAGCACCACCGTCTTCACCGGCAGGTTGGCGATGGACCTCGACGAGAGTCAGTACGGCCGCGGCTACGGCCCCTGCCTGCACGCCGCGTCGACGGGTGAGCTGACCGAGATCGACGACGCCCGCACCGACCCCCGCTGGCCCGACTACGGGAAGAGCGCCTGGGAGCGGGGCAGTGGCAGTTCGCTGTCGGTGCCGCTGCCGATCCAGGAGGGCCTGTCCGGGGCGCTCAACATCTACGCCCGGGAGCCGCACGCCTTCGACGACGAGGCCCGGCAGGCGGCGCAGCGGTTCGCCCCCTACGCCGGGGTGGCCGTGGCGAACATGCACGCCTACGAGACCGCGCGGGACATGGCCGGTCACCTGCAGGTGGCGCTGGAGTCGCGGGCGGTGATCGACCAGGCCAAGGGCATCCTGATGGAGCGGCACAAGCTCACCCCCGACCAGGCGTTCCAGGCGATGGCGGCGGTGTCGATGCGGGCCAACCGCAAGCTGCGCGACGTCGCCGAGCAACTCGTGCGCACCGGCGAGTTCCAGCTCGACCGACCCAGCTGACCGCCCCGCCGTGGCCCGCGCCGGTTGCGCGCGCAGCGGAGCGGGAACAGGACGGCGCAGGACCCGCCACGTGCCGGCACGCTGACGGTTCCAGGCCCGGTGGTCGAGGACACGGCCACCGGGCTGCCCCGCACCGGCACCCGGCCGGGACGACGAAGGGCCCCGTCCTGGTGGACGGGGCCCTTCGTGGGTGGTGCGCCATCAGGGACTCGAACCCCGAACCCGCTGATTAAGAGTCAGCTGCTCTGCCAATTGAGCTAATGGCGCGTGCTGCTCGGCAGGACCGGGCAACAGGAGAGAACTGTACACGCCGGTCCGGGCACGCGTCGGGCGGGGGTCGGGCCCCGTCCGGTGGGTCGGACACACCGGTTGTCCGGAGCCAACCAACGGCCGGCCGGCGCGTGGACACTGGTGGGCGGACGCGGACCAGCGGCCGGGAGGGTCCCGGGCCGGGTGCGCGCACGGGGAGGCAGGTCGTCGTGAGGTCCCAGCAGGGGAGAAGGCCCGCTCCGGTGCTCGTCGCCGCGGTGCTCGCGCTCGTGGCCGGCTGCACCGGCACGTCGTCCGACGCCTCCGCGACCGGCGGGACGACGTCGTCCCCGTCCTCCTCCGCGCCCGCCGCACCGCCCGCCCAGGTGGCCCTGAGCATCGCCGACGGCGCCGCCGACGTGTCCCCGGCCCAGCCGCTGGAGATCGACGTCACCGCCGGCGAGCTCGACGACGTCACGGTCACCGACGGCAGTGGCGCCCCCGTCCCCGGCGAGGTGGCCCCCTCGGCCGAGGACGCCGGCACGGCGGTCTGGACGCCGGCGGCGGACCTGGCCTACGGCACGAGCTACACGGTGACGGCGACCGCGGCCGGCGCCGGTGACCAGGTGACCACCGAGACCTCGACGTTCACCACGGTCACCCCGCGGTCGCAGGACAAGCCGGACATCGGCCCGCTCGACGGCACCACCGTCGGGGTGGGCATGCCCGTGCGGGTCTTCTTCGACGAGCCGGTGGCCGACAAGGCCGCCGCCGAGCGGAACCTGACCGTCACCTCCTCCACCCCGACCGACGGGGTCTGGAGCTGGGTGACCGACAGCGAGGTGCACTTCCGCCCCTCGACCTACTGGCCGGCCGACACCGACGTCACCGTCGAGGCCGACCTGTTCGGCGTCGACCTCGGCGACGGGGTCTGGGGCGAGGTCGACCGCACGGTGTCCTTCCACGTCGGCGAGGCGCACGTCTCGGTCGCCGACGCGGCCGCCCACACGCTCACCGTCACCAGCGGCGGCCAGGTGCTGCAGACCTACCCGATGAGCGCCGGCAGCGCGGAGAACCCGACGCACAACGGCGCGCACGTGGTGCTGGAGAAGTTCGCCGACATCACCATGGACTCCTCGACCTTCGGCCTCGCCGCCGACGCCCCCGGTGGCTACCGGACCCCGGTCAAGTACGCGACCCGCATCTCGAACAACGGGGAGTTCGTGCACGGGGCGCCGTGGTCGGTGCGCCAGCAGGGCTCGTCGAACGTCAGCCACGGCTGCATCAACCTCTCCGACGAGCGGGCGCGGTGGTTCTACGAGTTCTCGCAGCCCGGGGACGTGGTCGAGGTGGTCGACTCCATCGGCGGCACGCTCGGCCCGGCCGACGGCGACATCTACGACTGGGCCGTCCCGTGGGACCAGTGGCAGGCCGGTAGCGCGCTGTCCTGACCCCGTGACCTCCAGCGGCCGTGCCCCCTCCCGGGGCGCGGCCGCTGTGTCGTCTCAGAGCCGCAGGCCCCGGTCCACCCGGGGCCCGGCGCCGGGCAGCAGCCGGGTCACCGTGGCCTCGACCGCGGTGTAGACGGCCAGGGCGACGCTGATCAGCAGCGCCGGCGGGACGACGAGCGGCGCGGCCAGCACCGACAGCGGGAGCAGCCGCGGCAGGTCCCGCCACCACCCCGGCCGGCGCAGCGGGTTGGCCAGCGCGCCCCACCGCACGCCGCACCACATCAGCCAGCGCCGCACCGGCGGGACGTCCAGTTCGGCGAGCACGCGGCGGAAGACCCCGTCGGCGTCCCGGGAGCTGACCACCCCGGCGAGCAGACCGACGGTGACCAGCCAGTCGTGCAGCACCGCGGCGAGCGTGTACCGGCCGAAGCGGGGGATCAGCCACACCACCACCCGCGGCACGGTCGCGAAGTCGGTGCGGAAGCCGGCCGGGACGACGAAGGTGTCGCGGCGGCCGCGGTAGACCAGCGGATCCAGCACCTCCCAGGTCTCCTCGCCGGTGCGGCGCACGGTGATCGTGCGGGAGTCGAAGGGCACCCACCGACGATGCCCCACGGTGCCGACGGACGCACGGCGCCCCGCGGCCGTCGACGGGCGCGGTCGCGGGCCGACCCATCCGCACCGCCCCCTCGCCGCGAACCCCGGGCAGCTCCGCGGACGCGGGGCACGCAGCGGCCTGCGCGTGCACCGCGGCCGGCGTCGAGGGCGAGCAGCGGAGGCCACCGTCGCGAGCACCGTGCGGGCGGCCGCCGTCGTCACGGCGCTGCTCCTCCTCGGCGGTGGCACGGCCGTGGCGGTCGGCCTCCCCGGCCGGGACGCCGTCGCCGCGCTGCCCGCCGCGCCGGGCAGCGCCCCGCCGTCCGGCGCCGTCCCCGCCGGGGCCGACCTGCCGACGGCGGCGCCGGTCGAGCTGCCCGTCTCGGTGGAGATCCCGGCGATCGGCGTCCAGTCCGAGCTGCTCCTGCTCGGCGCGGACGACGACGGCACGATCGCGGTGCCGGCGCCCGGTCCCGACCACGACAAGGCCGCGTGGTTCACCGGCTCCCCGCGACCGGGTGAGCGCGGCGCGGCCGTGCTCGAGGGGCACGTCGCCAGCGTCACCCACGGCCCGTCGGTCTTCTCCGACCTGGCCGAGGTGGAGGTCGGCGACCAGGTCGAGGTGACCCGCGCCGACGGGACGATGGCCGGCTTCACCGTCTACGCCGTGCGCGTCGTGCCCGGGGACAGGGTCCCCACGCTGGCCGTCGACGGCAGCACCCGCGGCCCGGAGCTGCGCCTGATCACCCGCGGCGGCCGCTACGACGCCGGGGCCCGCGGCCCGACCGGCGTCGTCGTCTCCGCCCGCTGAGGCGGGAGCCGGACCCCCGTCATGACCGTGACCCCGTCATGACGCCGAGGCCCCGGTCGGTCCGCCGGCCGGGGCCTCCTCGGCATGCGTACGACCGCGGGATGACAGAAGGGCCCCGGTCAGCGTCCTGACCGAGGCCCTTCGTCGGGTGAGTGACGGGACTTGAACCCGCGACATCCAGGATCACAACCTGGCGCTCTACCAGCTGAGCTACACCCACCATGTACACCGGGCGGCTGGCGAGAGCCGGCCCGGCGGACGCGTCCACGATACCGGAGACCCTCAGCGCCTCCGCGAGGCCGGGGTCACCACGCGCGGTCAGGCCTGCGCGGACGCCGTCCCGTCGCCGGCCGCGCCGGCCTCCAGCACCGGTGCGAACGCCGCCACGACGTCGGCCGCGGCGGCCTGTGCCTGGTCGCTGGTCGGGCCGGGGTCGGGCACGAACAGGGTCTGCCGGTAGTACGCCAGCTCCCGGATCGACTCCAGGATGTCGGCCAGCGCCCGGTGCGCGAGCCCCTTGGGCGGCTGGGCGAAGTAGACCCGCGGGAACCAGCGGCGCGACAGCTCCTTGATCGAGCTGACGTCGATCATCCGGTAGTGCAGGTGGTCGTCGAGCTCGGGCATGTCGCGGGCCAGGAAGCCGCGGTCGGTGCCGATCGAGTTGCCGCACAGCGGGGCGGTGCGGCGCTCGGGGACGAAGCGCTTGACGTAGGCCAGCACCTGCTCCTGGGCCTCGGCGAGCGTGACCGTCGAGGCCCGCACCTCCTCGGTCAGGCCGGAGTGGGCGTGCATCTTCCGCACGACCTCGACCATGCCGTCCAGGTCGGCGTCCTCGGCGTGGATGATCACGTCCAGGCCGGGGTCGAGGACGTTGAGCTGGGAGTCGGTGACCACCACCGCGACCTCGATCAGCTTGTCGTCCACCAGGTCCAGCCCGGTCATCTCGCAGTCGATCCACACCAGGTTGTGCGCTGCACTGTCCGCCACGTCCGCGACCCTACGCACCACCGCGGCGGCCCACCTGCCACACCCGCCCCAGACCCGCCGGTCGCGGCCCGGGACCGTCCGTCGGCGGCCCCCGCCTGTGGTTGGCTCCGGGCTCCTGCACCGACCCCGCGGAGCCGCTCGTGTCCTCCAGCACGTCCCTCGCACCGCCGTCCCGGCCGGTCCCGTCGGCGCCCGCCTCGCTGCGGGCCGGGCTGCGCCGGCCGGTCGCCCTGCTGCGCTGGCTGTGGCACGCCTACATGACCCCCGGCCTGCCCGGGCGCGCCACCAGCCCGGTCGAGCTGCGCTGGATCTACACCGCCTGGCTGGTCGCCTTCGCCCTCAAGATGGTCGGCTCGACCTGGGACGTCTCCTGGCACTTCAAGTGGCTGCGCGACGACCTGGCGCCCCCGCACCTGCTCAACTCCGCCGGCACCCTGATGGTCGTCGCGCTGGTGGTCTTCGCCAGCTACAGCGGGTACGGCGTCGACCGCACGGCGCTGCGGCTGATGCAGGCCGGCATCGGCACGTTCCTGGTCGCCATCCCGCTGGACCTGCTCAACCACCGCATCAACGGCCTGGACATCACCAGCTGGAGCCCCAGCCACGCGCTGCTCTACCTCGGGACGGCGGTCATGCTCGCCGGGGCCGCCCGCGGCTGGTGGCGGTACGCCGCCCCCGGCCGGCACCGCGACCTGATCGGCCTGGGCCTGTGGTTCTTCGCGGCCGAGAACGTGCTGTTCCCCAATCAGCACCAGGAGTACGGGGTCCTGTCCCTGGCCGCCTACGAGGCCGGGCGCACCACCGCCGAGCCCTCGCTGCTGGACTTCGCCGCCTCGCAGGGGCAGACGCCGACCCAGTTCATGCTCCCGGTGCCGCCCTGGGTGCACCCGGCCTGGCTGGTGTGCGCCGGGCTGCTCGCGCTCCTCGTCGCCCGCCGCGCGGTCGGCCTGCGCTGGACCGCGACCACCCTCGCCGCGGTCTACCTGGCCTACCGCGGCGTCTGCTGGCTGCTGCTCACCATCACCGGCTTCCCGCCCTCGGTGCTGCCGGTGATGCTGCTGGCCGGCGCGGTGCTGGTCGACCTCGCCGTCCTCGCCCGGGTGCCCGGGTGGCTGGCCGGACCCGTCGTCACCGGGGGCGTCGCGCTGGCCGCCTGGGCGCAGTCGGTGGTCGCCGTGATCCCGCCGTGGGACTGGTCGGCCCTGCCGGTCGTCGCGCTCGCCCTCGCCGTCCTCTGGACGGCGCTGGACCGGCTGACCGCCGGCCGCTGGCAGGCCCCGGTGGGCCCGGCCGCGGACACGCCGGTGGCCGCCGGAGAGGGCGGCGCGTCCCTCCGGTGAGCCCGGAGCGGGCCCGTCGATGACGTAACGTCGGAGCGGACCGCCGCCGTCTCGCCGCGGGAACCGCCGCGTCCCGCGCCGTCACCTGCCGCCTGCCCCTGGAGACCCCGTGCTGATCCTCACGCCGACGCCGTTGCAGACGGCCGCCGAGCGTGCGTTCTTCGCCGAGCTCGCCGGCTGGGACACCGGCAGCGGGGTGCGCGGGGCGGTGATGGCCTCGCTGCCCGTCGTCGAGGGGCCGATGAACCGGCGGCAGGCCGACGCGGTGCTCTTCGTGCCCGAGGGCCTGGCCGTCGTCCGCGTGGTGGAGGTGGAGCGCCGGTCCGGCGTCGTCACGGCCACGCCGGAGGGCGCCTGGACCATCGGCACCGGCGACGGGCCCGGCGACGTCGTCCAGCTGGCCGGTGGCGGTTCCACGCCGCTGGAGGGCCTCATGCGGGCCGGGATGCACGCGGCGGTGACGCTGCGCGCGGCCGGCCTGGAGCCCGGGCGGATCGCCCGGCTGACCGTGCTCACCGGCGCGGTCACCGGGATCGTCCCCACCGACGGCGACCTCGGCGAGGGCGACCAGGTGGCCACCCTGGACCAGCAGTCGCTGCTGCTCGGCGTGGCCCGGGCCGCCCGGCACGCCGGCACCGACAACCCCCGGCTCTGGACGACGGCCGACGTCCGGGCCGGCATCGAGGCCCTCGGCGTCGCCGGGCGCACCCCGTCGGTCGAGGAGCTCAACGGGGAGGGCTTCCCGTACTCGCCCTACGTGCTGCGCCGGCAGGAGCTGCTCGCCCCCGCCGCGCTCAACGCCGCCCCGCCGCGCTTCGCCCCGCTGGCCCCGCAGGCGCCGGAGCCCGCCGCTCCGCCGGCCGCCCCGCAGCAGCGCACGCCGCCGCTGGTCGACCCGGCCGCCGCCGCCCGCGTGGCCGCCGCGGCCGTGCAGGCCCAGGAGGACGCCGAGCGCGGCAGTGCGGAGCGGGTGCAGCACACCCAGGACGTGCGCACGTCCCGGCCGGTCGAGCCCGCGCGGGCGCAGCAGACCCAGGCGCTGACGCCGGACCGCGCGCCGGCCGAGGAGCCCCCCGGCCTCGAGGACAGCGGCGGCCTCGGTGGGCTGTTCGGGTCCGCGAAGACCGTCGAGGTCGCGCCGCAGCCGCGCCGCGAGCTGCCGCCGGAGCTGCGGCCGCGCACCGCGGTCGGCGCCGTGCCGCCCACCCGCAGCACCAGCACCGTCGCCCCCGGGGGCAGCAGTGCCTCCGGCGGCAGCGCCGCTCCCGGACGCCGGCGGGCCGTGCTCGCCGCCGCGGCGCTGGTCGTCGTCGCGGCCCTGGTGGCCGTCCTCGTCCTGGCCCTGGGTGACCGCGACGCCGGGGAGGCCGCCCCGCTCGCCGACCCCGCGACCAGCGCGGCTCCCGACACGGCGCCGTCCGGGCCGGCCCCGGGGGACACGGAGGTCGTCGACGGCACCACGGTGACCCTCGAGGCGACGACGAGCGAGGGCAGCTGCGCCGGCCACGCCTACGGCGCGGTCGCCGACTTCCTCGCCGGCACCGACTGCACCGCGCTGGACCGGGCCCTGTGGTCGGCCGAGGTCGACGGCCGGCCGGCCGTGGTGTCGCTGGCGCGGGTGACCATGCCCGACGCCGCGCTGGCCGCCTCGCTCAAGGCGCTGGCCGACACCGACGGCAGCGGCAACGTCAACGACCTGCTGCGCGAGGGTGTCCGCTACACCGACGGCCCGACCAGGCTGTCGGCGGCGCAGTACGACAGCAGCCAGCAGAACGACGTGGTCACCATCGTGGAGACGTCCTACGTGGGTGAGCCGGGCTCGGCCGAGGCGCTGGACGAGCTCGCCGGCTCCGCCCTCGCCCTCGGCCAGGACGGCGCCGGCTCGAACTGATCGGGGCCTCCCGCCCGGTCGGAGCACCGGGCGGGAGCCGGGGTCAGCGGGCGGCGCCGGCGATCGAGGGAGCCGTCGGGTCGGTGGCCTCGGCCTTGACCTCGCGCAGCACGTAGTCCTCGATCGTCTCCAGGTCGTGGGTGGACCGGCGGACGATGGCCAGCAGGTCGCTCATCTTGCTGACCTCCTCGACCTGCTCCTTGATGAACCACTGCATGAACTGGTCCGAGGCGAAGTCGTTGTGCTGGCGGGCGAGCGCGGTGAGCTGGTTGATCTGCTCGGTGACCCGCTTCTCCTGCTCCAGCGCGAGCGCGACCGGGGCGACCACGTCGGGGAACTCGTTGATCGGGGCGGCGATCCCGGGGATCTGCACGCGGGCGTCGGCGTCGAGCAGGTAGCGCACCATCATCATCGCGTGGTTGCGCTCCTCGGCGGCCTGGTCGAAGAACAGCTGCGCGGTCTGCGGCATCGTCAGGTCGTCGAAGTAGATGGCGATCGCCACGTACTGCTGGTGGGCGGCGAACTCGTGACCGATCTGGGCGTTGAGCAGGTCGATGAAGGGATCGGCGGCCATCGGGGACTCCTGGTCGGTGCGGGGACGGGGTCTGGTCGACGGTAGCGGGCGTCGCACCCCACCGGTGGACCGGTCAGCAAGGTCAGGCTAACCTCACCACGTGGCGAAGTCGGCGCGGATGCCCAAGAGCAAGTGCTGCGAGGACAAGCCGAGGTGCGGGCGCTGCCCCCTGCGCGCGCTGGCCGAGGGCACGCTGCCGCCGGGCTACACGGTCAAGAAGCGCCGTCTGGTGAAGGTCGGCAAGGCCGACGCCGTGCTGGCCAAGAGCAGCCGCTAGCCCGGGGCGGAGTGGATCCGTCGACGGGACCTCGACGGATCCACTCCGCGCCCTCAGGCGGTGACGTCGATGAGCACCTTGCCGGTGACGCCGTCCTCGACGGCCTGGTGGGCCGCGGCGGTCTCGGCCAGCGGGAAGACGTGCAGCGGCAGCCCGGCGTCCTCACCCACCCGGACGGCGCCGTCGAGCACCGCGGCGTTGACGTCCTCGACGGCGATCTCCTTGGCCCGGGCCGGCTCGGTGTAGACGAGCACGAACTGCCAGCGGGCGTTGGGCCCCATCTGGGAGCGGATCGGGATGGTGACCTCGTCGCCGCCGTCGTTGGCGTAGACGGCGATCGACCCGTGCCGGGCGATGACCTGCGCGTCGATCGCGGCGTTGGGTCCCGGGGCGACCTCGACGATCGCGTCCACGCCGTCCGGCGCGATCTTCCGGACCTCCGCGACGACGTCCTGCTGCCGGTAGTCGATGACGTGGCTCGCGCCCGCGGCAGCGGCCAGCTGGGCCTTGCGCGGCGAGCTGACCGTGGCGATGACGGTGGCGTCGGCCCAGCGGGCGAGCTGGATGGCGGCGTTGCCGACGGCGCCGGCACCGCCCTGCACGAGCACGGTGCGGCCGTCCAGCGAGCCGGGGGACAGCCGGTCGGGCAGCGACTCGGCGACGGTGAGGCAGCGGTGCGCGGTGAGGAAGGGGATCCCCAGGGCTGCGCCGAGCTCGAGGGAGGGGGTGGGGCCGAGCAGCACGGTCTGCCGCGCCGGGACGACGGTGTACTCCGCGGCCGTCCCGTGGGGGCGCTGCCAGGCGGCCTCCCAGATCCAGACGCGCTCGCCGACGAGGACCGGGTCGACGCCCTGGCCGACGGCCTCGACGGTGCCGGCGCCGTCCTGGTCGGGCACCTGGCCACCGGGGCCGGGCTGGGTACCGCTGCGGGACTTCCAGTCGGTGGGGTTCACCCCCGAGAAGGCCAGCCGGACCAGGACCTCCCCGGGCCCGGGTTCGGGGGTCTCGCGGTCGACGAGCTGCAGGACGTCGGTGCCGCCGGGCTGGGTGTAGGTGATGGCTCTCACGCGCGCCCTCTACCCAGCAGTTCCCCACCCTGATCGTCGGCCCCTTCGCAGGGGCCCCCCGAGCTTGCGAGGGTGCGGGTGAAGGAGTCCCTGCTTCAGACCGCGCGGCGACGCAGGCGACGACGCTCGCGCTCGGACAGGCCGCCCCAGATGCCGAAGCGCTCGTCGTTGGCCAGCGCGTACTCGAGGCAGTCGTTGCGGACCTCGCAGCCGGTGCAGATCTTCTTCGCCTCGCGGGTCGAGCCGCCCTTCTCCGGGAAGAAGGCCTCGGGGTCGGTCTCGGCGCACAGCGCGCGCTCCTGCCAGCCGCCGTCCTCGGCGTCCAGCGTGCCGAAGCCGGCGTCGTAGACGTCGGCCATGCCGAGCACGTCCTGCTGGTAGGCCACCGGCGCCACCTCGGCGGCTGCGGTGCGGTACTCGCTCATCCACGTCACGTCGGCCATCGCGATTCGTCCCCCTGCGTCTCGGTCCGGCGTCCGTTCGTCACGGTTGCCGTGTGCTCACTTGCTGTGAGCACGGGATGAATTACACGGGTGCTGTTCCGGGGGGTCAAATGTCGTCCGTGTTACGCCGAGTCACATGGGCACCACGGAGCACAGGTGCCACTGCCGCACGCGGGAAGGCTCCCGACACGCCGCACCGGGGGTCAGGTTCTGCCCACGGGGCCCGCCGAGTTCGTCCAGATCGAGAACGGCCCACGGACCCGGCTCTGGACGATCGCGGGGTGGTCCGACCAGCGCGGTCGACGCGGTGCCGCGCGTCGTCCGCGCGGCCCGGTCCGGTGCCCGGGAGGTCATCGGCAGCCCCCGGGGCCGGTGTGACGGCCGAGTCAGGAGCGGGCGAGCTCCACGGCCAGCGGCCCCAGGCCCAACGGGCCGAGGTCGAGGACGCGGCGGTGCCAGTCCTTGAGGTCGAAGTCGGCCCCCGCGCGCCGGCGGGCCTCCTCGCGGCAGGCGAGGAACACCCGCTCGCCGACCTTGTAGACCGGCGCCTGGCCGGGCCAGCCCAGGTAGCGGTGCAGCTCGTCGACCCGCATCGCGTCCTCCATGTCGACGTGCGCGCGCAGGAACGCCAGGGCGACGTCGTAGGTCCAGCGCTCGCCGGTGGCCTGCCCGGGCGGGATGGGCAGGTCCAGGTGCAGGCCGATGTCGAGGACGACCCGGGCCGCGCGCAGCTCCTGCGCGTCGAGCATGCCCAGCCGGTCGCCCGGGTCGTCGAGGAAGCCGAGCTCGGCCATCAGCCGCTCGGAGTACAGCGCCCAGCCCTCGGCGTGCCCGGAGCAGCTCGCGAGCAGCCGCTGCCACCGGTTGAGCAGCGCGGCGTTGTGCACCGCCTGGCCGATCTGCAGGTGGTGGCCGGGGGCGCCCTCGTGGAAGACGGTGGTGGTCTCGCGCCAGGTGGTCATCGAGGTCACGCCCTCGGGCAGTGACCACCACATCCGGCCCGGGCGGCTGAAGTCCTCGGTCGGGCCGGTGTAGTAGACGCCCTCGCCGGAGGTCGGGGTGAGCAGCCCCTCGATCCGCCGTACCGGGGCCGGGATGTCGAAGTGGACGCCGTCGAGGGCCGCGACGGCCCGGTCGGCGGTCTCCTGCAGCCAGGCCTGCAGCGCCTCGCGACCGTGCACCTGGCGCGCCGGGTCGGCGTCCAGGACGGCGACCGCACCGGCCACGCCCTGCCCGGGGGCGATCTGCTCGGCGACCGCCTCCTTCTCCGCCACGATCCGGGCCAGCTCCTGCCAGCCCCAGGCGTAGGTCTCCTCGAGGTCGAGGTCGACACCGGCGTGGAAGCGGGACTCGACGGCGTAGCGCTCGCGGCCCACGGCGTCGCGCTCGGGCGCCAGCGGCAGCAGCCCGGCCTCGAGGCGGTCGGCGAAGTCGAGCAGGGCGGCGGAGCTCGCCCCGCCCGCGCGGGCGAGGTCGCGGGTCAGGCCGGCCGGCCCGGACGGCGCCGAGGCGGCCAGCTCGGCGAAGTAGCCGGGACGCTCGGCCGTGCCGGCCCACCGGCGGGCCGTGGCGGCGGCGATCCGCACCTGCCGGGCGGCGGGGGCGCGCCCGTGCGAGGCCGCCGAGGTCAGGCCGGCCAGGTAGCCGTCGAGCGCGCGGGGGAGTGCGGCCAGCCGGCGGGCGATCATCGCCCAGTCCTGCTCGGTCACGGTGGGCATCAGGCCGAGGGTGATGCGGAACTCCGACAGCGGGCTGTCCACGGTGTTGAGCGCGGCCTGCGCCCAGCCGGCCTCGTAGCGGGCCAGCTCGGCGCCGAGCCGCTCGGTCATCGCCGCGCGGGCGACCTCCTCGCGGTGGTCGGCGGGCCGGACCCGCCCGGCCATGCCGATCGCGGTGCGCAGCAGCTGGGCGTGGGCGCCGTGCCCCTCGGGCGTGAGGTCGGACCACCGGTCGTCGTGTCCGGGGACGCCGATGTAGGTGGCCACCTCCGGGATCGAGGCGGCGTACTCGGCGACGACGTGGTCGGCGAGGAGGTCGAGCTGGGACGGCGGACGCACGGGCTCACTCACGCCGGGAACGCTAGCCGCCGGGTCCGACCGTCGTGGAGCCCGACCGGTGGCCGGACGCACCGGTCGACCGCCGGGGTCAGGTGCCCGCCGGCGCCCGGTCCCGCAGCCGCAGGGCCGGGATGGTCGCGTGGGTGAGCGCGCCGATCGTGGCCGCGTAGAGCACGGTGCCCACGCCCACGTTGCCGCCCAGGAGCCAGCCGACCCCGAGCACGCCCAGCTCGATCGAGGTGCGCACGACCCGCGGCGACAGGCCGCGGGCGGCCAGGCCGGTGCTCAGCCCGTCGCGCGGCCCGGCCCCCAGCCCCGCGCCGATGTACGCGCCGGTCGCGACCCCGTTGAGCACGATGCCCACCAGCAGTAGCGGGATGCGCAGCCCGAGGGTGGTCGGCGCCGGCACCAGGGCGAGCGTGGCGTCCAGCGCGAGGCCCAGCACCAGCACGTTGGCCAGCGTCCCGACGCCGGGCCGCTGGTGCAGCGGCACCCAGGCGAGCAGGACGAGCACGCCCACGGCGATGGTCCACGTGCCGATCGACAGGCCGAAGGTGCGTGACAGGCCCTGGTGCAGCACGGCCCAGGGCATCTGCCCGAGCCCGGCCTCGAGCATCAGCCCGCAGCTGGACCCGTAGAGCACCAGCCCGGCGAGCAGGAGCGCCAGGCGGGTGGGGCGGCGGTCCGGCGGCATCGGGTCGACCAGGTGCATGGCCGCAGCCTCTCCCGCCTTGGCCTTGTCGGAGAAGGGCCAAGTCCGCTTCGATGGCCCGGTGGGCACCGACCGACTCGCCGAGCTCCTCGGCCCCTGGCTGGGCGCGGGGCCGGCCTACACCGCCGTCGCCGCCGGGATCCGCGGCCTGGCGCTCGACGGCCGGCTCGCCCTGGGCACCCGGGTGCCCAGCGAGCGCACCCTGGCCGCAGCCCTCCGGCTGAGCCGGACGACGGTCACCGCCGCCTACGACGTGCTGCGCACCGAGGGCTACCTGGTCAGTGCCGGCGGGGCGGGCAGCCGGGTCACCCTGCCGGCGTCCGCGCCGGAGCGGCCGGACGCCGACCCGGGGGAGCCGGCCGTCGTCCGGGACCTGACCGTCGCCGCGACGCCCGCCCCGGCCCAGCTCCTCGACGCGGTGGCACAGGCGGCCACGGACCTGCGGCCGCTGCTGTCCGGGCACGGGCTGCACCCCTACGGGCTGCCGGCGCTGCGCACCGGCGTCGCCGCGCACCTGACCCGCCGGGGGCTGCCGACGGTGCCGGAGCAGGTGATGGTGACCAACGGCGCGCTGGCCGGCTGGGACCTGCTGCTGCGCACCGTCACCCGCCCGGGTCAGCGGGCGCTGGTCGAGCAGCCCACCTACCCGTCCGCGCTGGACGCGGTGGTGGCGGCCCACCTGCGCCCGGTGCCGCTGCCGGTCACCGCGGAGGGCTGGGAGCTGCCCGCCGGAGCGGCCGACGTCGCGCTGCTCACCCCCGACGGGCAGAACCCGACCGGGCTGCTCGCCGACGACCGGCAGCGGCGCGCGCTGCTCGCGGCGGTCGACGCCCCCGTCGTCGCCGCGGACGAGACGTTCACCGACCTGGTGCTCGACGGCGCACCGCCGACGCCGCTGGCGGTGCTCGACCGGCGGGTGGTCACCCTCGGCTCGATGAGCAAGGCCTTCTGGTCGGGGCTGCGGGTGGGCTGGGTGCGCGCCGACCCGCCGCTGCTGGCCCGGCTGGCGCAGACGCGGGGGACCGTCGACCTGAGCAGCCCGGTGCTCGAGCAGCTGGTCGCCGTCCGGCTGCTCGCCGTCGCCGACGAGGTGCTGGCCGACCGGGTCGCCTGGCTGACCGCGGCCCGCGACGCCCTGCTGGCCGCGCTGGCCGACCAGCTGCCCGACTGGCGCGCCACCCGGCCGCAGGCGGGGGCGATGCTGTGGGTGCAACTGCCCGGCGGCAGCTCCACCCGGCTGGCCGGGCACGCCCTCGACCTGGGGTTGCGCGTCACGCCGGGGCCGCGGTTCACCGTCGACGGCACCGCCGACCGCTGGCTGCGGCTGCCGCTGTCGGTGCCCGCAGAGGGCGCCGGCGAGCTCGTCGGGGTGCTGCGTGAGGCCTGGCGGCGCACCGCCGCCGGGGCGGTGTCCGGGCGGACCGCGCCCCGCTGGACCGCCTGAGCCGCGCGGCGCCCGGCCGACCGGCGGGTCGGCCGGCGCGCCTTGACAAGCCTGTGCGGCCGCTTAGCCTGGGCGCGGGGTGACACGAGTCACCTCTGTTGCTGCCGCACTCGACGAAGAGGACGCGCATGGACGCCCCCGCCACCCCCACGGAGACCCTGGTGCCCCGGCGCCGCCGTCTCCGCCGCCTCCCGGGCCTGCTGGCCCTGACCCTCGCCCTGTCCGTCACCCCGACGGCCATGGGTGCTGCGACGGCCGCTCCGCCGCAGCAGGTGGACGCCACCCAGCCCGACCTGGGCGTGAACGTCACCGTCTTCGACCCCAGCACGCCGGTCGCGCAGATCCAGGCGAAGGCCGATGCGATCTACGCCGAGCAGGTGGCCAACGAGATGGGCACGCAGCGGTACGCGCTGCTGTTCAAGCCCGGCACCTACGGCACGGCGACGCAGCCGCTGCAGCTCAAGGTCGGCTACTACACCGAGATCGCCGGCCTGGGTGCCTCCCCGCGCGACGTCACGATCAACGGCAAGGTCGAGGTCTACAACCGCTGCCGCCCGAACGCCGACGGCACGCCCAACTGCATCGCGCTGGACAACTTCTGGCGGTCGGTGTCGAACTTCCACCTCAACGTCAACGCCGCCGGCCAGGACGGCTGCCGGCAGTCGGCCAACTTCTTCGCCGTCTCCCAGGCCTCGCCGATGCGCCGGGTCGAGGTCACCGGCGGCACCCTGTCGCTGATGGACTACTGCACCGCCGGCCCGCAGTACGCCAGCGGTGGCTTCATCGCCGACACGCTGGCCGGTGACGTCGTCAACGGCTCGCAGCAGCAGTGGCTGACCCGCAACAGCACCATCACGAGCTGGTCCAACGGCGTGTGGAACCAGGTCTTCTCCGGCGTCGAGGGCGCGCCCGGTGAGGCCGGGTTCCCGACCCCGCCGTACACCACGGTGGAGAACACCCCGGTCAGCCGGGAGAAGCCGTACCTGTTCGTCGACGCGAAGGGCGCCTGGCAGGTCCGCGTCCCCGCGGCGCAGACGAACACCCGCGGCGTGAGCTGGGACGAGGGCACGACCGCCGGCCGCACCGTCCCGCTGACCGACTTCTTCATCGCGAAGCCGTCGACCAGCGTGCAGGAGATGAACAACCAGCTGGCCCGCGGCAAGCACCTGCTGCTGACCCCCGGCGTCTACGACGTCGCCAGGACCATCGCCGTCAAGCGCGCCGACACCGTCGTCCTGGGGCTCGGGCTGGCCACGCTGACCGCCGTGGACGGCGCGGTGCCGATGACCGTCGCCGACGTCCCCGGGGTCGTCGTCGCCGGCGTCACCATCGACGCCGGCACGACGGAGTCGCCGGTGCTGCTGGAGGTCGGGAAGACGAACGGCAACAACAGCCCGGGGAAGAGCGGGGCGACCAACCCGACGACCCTGTCGGACGTCTTCTTCCGCGTCGGTGGCCCGCACGTGGGCAAGGCCGACACGGCACTGGTGGTCAACAGCGACCACGTGCTGATCGACCACACCTGGGTGTGGCGCGCCGACCACGGCGTCGAGGGCTTCACCGCCGGCGTCAACGGAGACACCGACCGCTGGCGCACCAACACCGGCCGCACCGGTGTGGTCGTCAACGGCGCCGACGTCACCGCGACCGGCCTGTTCGTCGAGCACTTCCAGCAGCACAACACCGTCTGGAACGGCGAGCGCGGCCGGGTCGTGCTGTACCAGAACGAGATCCCGTACGACCCGCCGTCGCAGGCCGACTGGCAGGAGCCGGACGGCACGCTCGGCTGGGCCGGCTACAAGGTCGGGGAGGGGGTGACGACCCACCGGCTGGACGGCGGTGGCGTCTACGGCTACCAGCGCAACGCCGGCCCCGGCATCACCACGCAGATGGGCTTCGAGGTCCCGACGACCCCGGGCGTGCAGCTGCACCACGTGATGACCGTGCACCTCGACGGGCTCGGCGTCATCGAGCACGTGGTGAACGACGTGGGCGGCCGCTCCGACGGCAGCACCGCCGGGACGCCGCGGTACGTCGTCGACCACCCGGCGCGCTGACCCGACGCAGGACCGCAGGACCCGGTGGGCCGGAGCGCACGCGCTCCGGCCCACCGGCACGTCCGGCCCCGATCGGGCCAGCGGTGACGTGCACCCCTGGCCACTCTCGAGCCGAGCCGTGCGCCGCCGGCGCACATCACCTCGGGACGGCGCCCTGCCCGTCCCGGTCAGGCCGAGTCGCGCACCACCAGCCGCAGGACGTCGGCGGGGTGCGCGGGCGCGGGGTCGCCGTCCAGCGCGGCGATCACCGAGGCCGCCAGGAACCGGGCCTGCAGCTCCGCCGACTGCGAGACGGTGGTCAGCGGGGGTGCGGCCAGCGCCGCGGCCGGGACGTCGTCCACGCCGATGACGGCGAGCTCGCCGGGGACCCGGACCCCTTCGGCGCGGGCCCCGGCGAGGACGGCGAGCGCGACCTCGTCGTTGTAGGCGGCCACCGCGGTGACCGGCTCGTCGCCGGCCCGGAAGGCGCGCACCGCCGTCCGGCCGGACTCCACGGACACCTCGACGGGCTGCACCCGCGGGTCGGGCAGGCCCAGCCGCCGGCACTCCTCGCGGACACCGGCCAGCCGGGGTGCGGCGAAGCCGGCCAGTCGCGGGTCGGTCGTCGTCGTGTAGCCCAGCACCCGATGTCCGGCACCGGCCAGATGCTCGACCTGCAGCCGCCCCACCTGCGCCTGCCCGGCGGCGAACGCCCCGGGTCGCCGCTGCTCCTCGTCCAGGACGGTGGCGACGACCGGGACGCCGGCCCGGCGCATGCCCGCCTCCTCCTCGTCGGAGAAGCCGGTGAAACCGACGACCGCCCGGGGGGTCACCGCCCGCCACAGGTCCGACAGCGGCCGGTCCCCGCGCGAGTGGTGGACCAGCACCGACAGGTCACGGGCAGCGAGCTCGCGGGTCAGGTGGTCCAGCAGGGCATCGAGCACGGGGCCGACCGGCCAGTCGGGGACGACGCAGAGCACGAGGTCGCTGCGTCCGCTGCGCAGGGTGCGGGCGGCCACCGACGGGGCGTACCCGAGCCGCTCGGCGGCGGCGCGCACCCGCTGCCGGGTCTCCTCGGAGATCACCGTGCCGGTCGTGTCGTTGAGGACGTAGCTCACCGTGGTGCGGGAGACCCCGCTCTCCCGCGCGACGTCCGCGCTGGTCACCCGTGGCACGCCCGCTCCTCCCGCCGAGCCGGGTCGAGGCCCGGCGGGAGGACATCCTGCCGGACCGGCCGGCCCGTGGGCGGCTCAGACGAGCTTGAGGGTGAGCGCCTGCCGGCCGGCGTCGGAGCGGGCGGTGGCCATCCGCTCCGCGGACGGCGTCCCGTACTCCGTGGTGCGCTGGCGGGCCGGGCGGCCGATGCCGGCGGCCATGGCCTCCAGCTCGGCGATGGTCTTGAGCGACCCGTTGCCCGAGCCCGCCATCCGGCTGATGGTCTCCTCCATCAGCGTGCCGCCCAGGTCGTTGGCGCCGCCGTTGAGCATCGCCTGGGTGCCGGTGTCGCCGAGCTTCACCCACGAGGTCTGGACGTTGTCGATCCGCCCGTGCAGCAGCAGCCGGGCGACCGCGTGCACGGCCCGGTTCTCCCGGTTGGTGGGCCCCGGGCGGGCGACGCCGGCCAGGTAGATCGGGGAGTTGTGGTGCACGAACGGCAGCAGCACGAACTCCCGGAAACCACCGGTCTCGTCCTGCAGGGCGGCCAGCGTGCGCAGGTGCGCGACCCAGTGGGCGGGGGTGTCGACGTGGCCGTACATCATCGTCGACGTCGTCGGCAGGCCCACCTCGTGCGCCGTCCGGACGATCTCCAGCCAGGCCGCCGCGGGCAGCTTGCCCTTGGTCAGCACCCAGCGGACGTCGTCGTCGAGGATCTCCGCCGCCGTCCCGGGCAGGGAGTCGACGCCGGCCTCCTTGGCGGCGGTGAGGAAGTCGCGGTAGCTCAGCCCGGTGCGCGCCGACCCGTTGACCACCTCCATCGGCGAGAACGCGTGCAGGTGGATGCCGGGACGGCGGGACTTCACCTCCCGCGCGAGGTCGAGGTACGCGGTGCCGGGCAGGTCGGGGTGGATGCCGCCCTGCATGCAGATCTCGGTCGCGCCGCCCGCCCACGCCTCGTCGACCCGGTCGCCGACCTGCTGCATCGACAGGGTGAAGGCGTCGGCGTCGGTGCGCCGCTGGGCGAACGCGCAGAACCGGCAGCCGGTGTAGCAGACGTTGGTGAAGTTGATGTTCCGGTTCACCACGTAGGTGACCGAGTCGCCGTTGACGTCGCGGCGGACGGCGTCGGCCAGCGCGGCCAGTGCGTCGAGGTCGGCGCCGTCGGCGCCCAGCAGCGCCAGGTACTCGGCGTCCGACAGCCCCGCGGGGTCGGTCTCGGCGTGCCGCAGCGCGGCGTGCACCGCGGGGTCGCCGGCGGCGATCGCGGTGGAGTGGCCGTCGCGGGCGCCCTGGGTGCGCGACCGCAGCTCGGCCCAGTCGCCGTAGACCGCGTCGAAGTCGCTGCGCCGGTCGCCGGTGCGCCCGACGGTGTCGATCTCGGTGTGCAGGTCGACCCGGCCCGACGCCGTCCAGGCCTCGTCCGGCTCCTGCCAGGGCAGGCCGACCGGGACGCGCCCCTCGACGGCGAGCCCGTCGGGGCCGGCCAGCGCCGACACGTGCGGGCGCACGCGGGGGTCCAGCCACGGCTCGGGCTGCAGCACGTAGCCGGGCTGGGCGGCCAGCCGCTCGCGCAGGGTGAACCCGGCGTCGGCGGTCAGCTCGGCCAGCTTGTCGATGTTCGGCCACGGGCGCTCGGGGTTGACGTGGTCGGGGGTGAGCGGGGAGACCCCGCCCCAGTCGTCGACGCCGGCGCGCAGCAGCAGGCCGAGCTCGGTGGAGTCGGAGAGGTTCGGGGGCGCCTGCACCCGGGCGGCCGGGCCGAGCACCAGCCGGCTGACGGCCACCGCGGCGACGTACTCCTGCAGCGCGAGGTCGTCGGCACCGGCCATCGCGGTGCGCGGCTTGGCCCGGAAGTTCTGCACGATCACCTCCTGCACGTGACCGTGCCGCCGCGCCGACGCCCGGATCTCGGCCAGCGCGTCGACCCGCTCGGCGTAGTTCTCGCCGATGCCCAGCAGCACCCCGGTGGTGAACGGGACGGCGGAGCGGCCGGCGTCCTCGAGCACCCGCAGCCGGACGGCGGGCTCCTTGTCGGGGGAGCCGAAGTGCGGCCCGCCCTTCTCCGACCAGAGCCGGGTGGCCGTCGTCTCCAGCATCATGCCCATCGACGCCGCGACCGGCTTGAGCCGCTGGATCTCCTCCCAGCTCAGCACGCCGGGGTTGAGGTGCGGCAGCAGCCCGGTCTCCTCCAGCACCCGGACGGCCATCGCCCGCAGGTAGCCCAGCGTGGAGTCGAAGCCGTGCGCCTCCAGCCACTCGGCGGCGACCGGCCAGCGGTCCTCGGGGCGGTCGCCGAGGGTGAACAGCGCCTCCTTGCAGCCCAGCGCCACGCCGGCCCGGGCGATGTCGAGCACCTCGTCGGGGGAGAGGAACGGGGCCTTGCCCTCGGCGCGCAGCTGCCCGGGTGTGGTCACGAACGTGCAGTAGTGGCAGCGGTCGCGGCACAGGTGGGTGAGCGGGATGAACACCTTGCGGCTGTAGGTGACCACCCCGGGGCGGCCGGCCGACGCCAGGCCGGCGTCGCGCACCCGGGAGGCGGTGGTCAGCAGCCGGTCGAGCGGCTCGCCGTCGGCCAGGCCGCGGGCGTGCATCAGGGTCTCGGCCTCGGTGGCGTCGAGGGTCACGCCGCGTTCGGCGCGGACCAGCGCTCGGTTGAGGGCGGACGCGGACGGGGCGGGGAGGGAACCAGTCATCGCAGGCACGACGCTAGACCCGGCAGGTGACACCCGCGTTCCCGAGGGCGGAAGTGGCCACTCTCGCCCTCGGCGCGGCCGTCTCGCGGTGGGGTGAGCCGCGGTGCCCGATCCGGCAGATCGACAACTACCTGGCCGCGCTCGAGGAGCGGGGTGAGCCGCGGTGGACGGCGGCTCACCCCACCGCGGGGCGGCTCACCCTGCCCGGGCCCTCAGGGACGGCGGAGGGGCTGGCCGGCGCCGTCGGTGAAGCGGCCGCGCAGCCGCAGCAGCGGGTCGCCGTCCCCGAGCACCGGCACGTCCTCGACCTGCAGCAGCACGACGACGTGGTCACCGGCCTCGACCACCGAGGCCACCGTGCAGTCGAGCGCGGCCAGCGCGCCGTCGAGGACGATCGCGTCGCTGACCGGGCCCCGCCGCCACGGCACCGACTCCAGCAGGTGCCGGGCGCTGGGCCGCCCCGCGGAGGAGAACCGGCTGGCCAGGATCGCGTCGGCGGAGGCCAGCACGTTCACCGCGCAGGACCCGACCGCCTGCAGCACCTCGGCCGGGTACCCCTCGGCGGCCAGCCCGATCGCCACCAGCGGCGGGTCGGCCGACACGCTCATCAGCGACGTCACCGTCGTCCCGACGTCGTCGATGTCGTCGCGCACGGTCAACAGCACCACCCCGGCCGCGTACTGGCGCAGGGCGGCGGCGTACTCCCGAGCATCGACAGGCACGGGGGTCAGTCGACCACAATGCAGTCGTGACCACTGGTGAGCACAGCTACGACGTCATCGTCATCGGAGCGGGGTCGACGGGCGAGAACGTCGCCGACATCGTCGTGCGGGGCGGGCTGACCGCCGTCCTCGTGGAGAGCGAGCTGGTCGGCGGGGAGTGCTCGTACTGGGCCTGCATGCCCAGCAAGACGCTGCTGCGCGGCAGCGAGGTGCTGGCCGAGGCCCGCGCCGTGTCGGGTGCGGCGGCCGCGGTGACCGGCGAGCAGGACGTCGCCGCGACGCTGGCCCGGCGCGACTCGTTCACCAGCAACTGGGACGA
Source organism: Modestobacter sp. SSW1-42 (assembly GCF_046635825.1). Lineage (NCBI taxonomy): Bacteria > Bacillati > Actinomycetota > Actinomycetes > Geodermatophilales > Geodermatophilaceae > Modestobacter > Modestobacter sp. SSW1-42. The sequence continues at coordinate 453,464 of NZ_JBISCA010000001.1, forward strand.
CGCCAGCCAGGTCGACTGGGTCGAGAGCAGCAACATCGCGCTGGTGCGCGGCAAGGGGCGGCTGGACGGCGAGAAGCGGGTCGTGGTGACCGCGCCCGACGGCACCGAGCAGGTGCTGGTCGCCCGGGAGGCCGTGGCCCTGTGCACCGGCTCGCGCGCCGCCGTCCCGCCGGTCGACGGGCTGGCCGACGTCGACCCGTGGACCCCGCGGGAGGCGACCAGCGCGAAGGTCGTGCCGGGCCGGCTGCTGGTCATCGGCGGCGGGTACGTGGGCTGCGAGATGGCCACCGCGTGGCAGCAGCTGGGCGCGTCGGTGACGCTGTTCCAGCACGGCGAGCGGCTGCTGCCGCACCTGGAGCCCGCCGCCGGCGAGGCGGTCGAGGCCTCGCTGCGCGACCTGGGCGTCGAGGTCCACCTGGGCACCGAGGTGCAGGCCGTCCGGCGCGAGGACGGCGAGGTCGTGCTCACCTGCTCCGACGGCGAGTTCCGCGGCGACGAGGTGCTCGTGGCCGTCGGCCGGGCCGCCAACACCGACCAGGTCGGGCTGGAGACCGTCGGCCTGGAGCCGTCGGGCCACCTGGAGGTCGACGAGTCGCTGCAGGTGCCCGGCACGCCGTGGCTCTACGGCGTCGGGGACGTCAACGGGCGTGCGCAGCTGACCCACATGGGCAAGTACCAGGCCCGCCAGGCCGGCGCGGCGATCGTCGCCCGCGCCCGCGGCGAGCAGGTCGACCTCTCCGACTGGTCGCCGTTCGTGGCCACCGCCGACCGCCGGGCCACCCCCAGCGTGGTGTTCACCGACCCGCAGGTGGCCGCGGTCGGCCTGACCGCGGCGCAGGCCGAGGACGCCGGGCTGCCGCACCGGGTCGTGGAGTACGCGATCGGCAGCGTCGCCGGCGCCGCGGTGCACGCCGACGGCTACACCGGGACGGCGATCGCGGTCGTCGACACCGAGCGCGAGGTGCTGCTCGGCGTCACCTTCGTCGGCGCGGGCGTGGCCGAGCTGCTGCACTCGGCGACGATCGCGGTGGTCGGTGAGGTGCCGATCGCCCGGCTGTGGCACGCCGTCCCGTCCTACCCGACGATCAGCGAGATCTGGCTGCGCCTGCTCGAGACCTACCGGGGCTGACCGTGCACGGTGGGAGCCGCATCGGGCTCGTGCTGCACCCGTTCCGCGACTGCGCCGGCGCCGTCGACCAGGTGACCGCCTGGACGACGACGCACGGCGTGGAGCTGGTCGCGAGCGCCGAGGACGTGGCCCGGCTCGACCTGCAGGGGGTGACCCCGGTCGGTGTGAAGGAGCTCGCGACCAGCGTCGACGGCATCATCGCCCTGGGCGGCGACGGCACGCTGCTCGGCGCGATGCGCCTGGTCGTGGCCGACCCGGTCCCGGTGCTGGGCGTCAACTTCGGCCGGCTCGGGTTCCTCACCGAGGTCGAGGGCCGTGAGCTCGAGGGCGCGCTCACCGCGATGGCCGAGGGCCGCTCGACCCTGGAGTCGCGCAGCTGCCTGGTGGTGCGCGGTCCGGGCTGGGAGACGGTGGCCTTCAACGACGTCGTGGTCGCCCGCGTGCCGGGGGAGGGGATGGTCGACGCGACCCTGTCGGTGGCCGGCCGCCGCTACGGGCACTACCGCAGCGACGCGCTGATCATCGCCACCCCGATGGGGTCGACGGCCTACAACTTCGCCGCGGGCGGGCCGGTCATGTCCCCGGGCGCCGAGGGCGTGCTCGTCACCCCGTCGGCGCCCCTGAACGGCATCGACCGCACCCTGGTGCTCGGGCCGCACGAGCCGCTGCACCTGGCGCTGCCGGAGAACGCCGGGCGGCCGGCCGTGGAGGTCGACGGGCTCGTGGTCGGCCGTCTGGGCCCCGGCGACGAGCTGCACGTGTCCACCCGCGCCGACGCCGGGCTGCTGGTGCGCCTCGACGACTGGCTGGCCGCCGACCGCAGCCGGGTGAAGCTCTCGCTGCTGGACCTGCCGCTGCTGCCCGAGGAGCTGGCCGAGCTGCTGCCCGACGAGCTGCGCCGCCGCCAGCCGGGAGGCGTGACGCCCCCGGGCAGCACCTCCTCGACCACGCCGTCCGTCCGCCGCCCGGACCCCTCGGACGGTGATCAGGTCACCTGATCGAAGACTGTCCTACTGCACCGACGTTGCTGCGGTAGGACAGATCCTGATCAGGGGACCTGATCCACGTCCGGCGGGGACCGGGCGCGCTACGGCAGCGGGAAGGGCTCGTCGTCGGGGGCGGGCAGGTCGCCGTCCACGGTGGCGGTGACGGTCATCCGCTCCAGCACCGCCTGCCCGCCGAACAGCGACAGGAACGCGGTGTCGGCGGCGTCCCGGCCCGAGCAGATGCGCACCAGCGCCGACGTCGGGGCCAGCCGGGTGGCGTCGACGGTCTGCCAGACGCCGTCGACGTCGGCCTCGACCACGGCGTGGAAGTCCATCGGCGAGAGCCCCGGGGCGTAGACGGCGACCAGCCGGGCCGGGACCTCCAAGGCGCGCAGCATCGTGATGGTCAGGTGCGCGTAGTCGCGGCACACGCCCCGGCCCAGCAGCAGGGTGTCCACCGCGGTGTCGACCGAGCGGCTGGACCCGGAGACGTACAGCAGCCGGCGCGCCACCCAGGCGGCGACCGAGGCGACCAGCGCGGCCCGCGGCAGTGACCGGTCGAACTCGGTGCCGGCGTACCCCTCGAGCTCGTCGGAGGGGCAGTAGCGGCTGGGCCGGACGAACTCCGCCCACTCCGCCGGCGTCACCTCCCGCGGGCTGCCCGCCGATTCGACCTGCGCCGTGTAGGCGATCGTCGTCTCCCCGGCGGGCAGCTGCAGCCGGTGCACCCGGGCACCGGGGACGGCGATCTCCTCGACCGGCACCGGCTGACCGCGCCCGACCACGGTCAGCTGCTCGGTGAGCGGCGCGGCCACGGCGACCTGCAGCAGGGCGGTCGCCGGCGCGGGCGAGGAGACGGTGAGCGTGCAGGCCACGTCGGTGTGCATGACCGCAGATCCTGGCGGTCGCATGTGTCGGGCAGGAGACGGCGGCGTTGTGGGTTCGGCCACCGACCCGGCACGGGCTCACCGGACCCTCGTCGGGTGCCGCCGTCCCGGTCGTGGTGCAGTAGGGGCGTGCAGCCGGGCAGCGACCGACGGACGTGGCAGCGCTACATCGCGCTGGGGGACTCCTTCACCGAGGGGCTCAGCGACCCCGACCCCACCGCCCCCGACGCCTTCCGCGGGTGGGCCGACCGGCTGGCCGGGCACCTCGCGGCCGCGGCGCCGTCGGGCACGGTCGAGTACGCGAACCTGGCCATCCGCGGCCGGCTGCTGGCCCAGGTGCTCGGCGAGCAGGTGCCGGCGGCGCTGGCCGCGCAGCCGGACCTGGTGAGCCTGGTCGCCGGCGGCAACGACCTGCTCCGCCCCGGCGCCGACCCCGACCGTCTCGCCGCCGACCTCGAGCAGGCGGTCGTGCGGTTCCGGGACGCGGGCACCGACGTGCTGCTGGCCACCGGCGTCGACCCACGGCAGACGCCGATCATCCGGCGCACCCGCGGCCGGGTCGCGGTGTTCAACGCCCACCTGTGGTCGATCGCCTCCCGGCAGGGCGCGGTCGTGCTCGACCAGTGGGGTGCGGCGTGGGTGCAGGACGCCCGCATGTGGGACCAGGGCGACCGCATCCACCTCACCGCCGAGGGCCACCGGCGCACCGCCCTGGCAGCGGCCGCGGCCCTCGGCGTGCCGGTCGCCGGCGACGACACCGACTGGTCGACGCCGCTGGACCCGGCGCCGCCGCTGCCCACGCGCGAGGTCCTGGCGCAGGAGGCCGCGTGGGTGCGCGGGTTCGTCGTCCCGTGGATCGGCCGGCGGCTGCGCGGCCGGTCCTCGGGCGACGGACGGACGCCGAAGCGGCCGGGGCTGCGGCCCGTGCACGCCGGGGAGCGCGTGGGCTGAGCCGGCCCGCCGGGACCGGACGTCAGGCCCGGCCGACCTCCGGCAGGTCGCCGGTGCGGGGGCCGAGGCGCTGCTGGAAGGACTCCAGCCACGGCCGCAGCCCGGCCAGGTCGGGGTCCTCGCCCAGGTCGCCCAGGCTGCGCAGGTCGCCGCTCTCGGCGGCCTCCCGCGGCTCGGGCACGAACGGGTCCTGGACGCCGTTGGCGGCCAGCAGCTCGCGCAGCTCCAGGAACGCGCGGGAGGGCCGGAACACCGACGGGTCGAAGTCGGCGTCCGCGACCGGGGGCTCGTCGACCTCGGCGGCCGGCGCGGCCTCGGGGGCGGGGAACGCGCCGGTCTCGGGCAGGGCGAAGGCGTCGAGCTCGGGGACGGCGGCGGTGCCCTGCGCCGGCTCCGGCGTCCAGCGGGCGCTGCCCCGGTCGTCGGGACGCTGCTCGCCGAGCTCGACCTCGTCCAGCTCGTCGACGTCGCTGAGGACGTCGGCCGGCAGCGCGAACGGGGTGTCGAAGGCCAGCGAGCCGGGGCCGGCGGGCGTCGGCCCGGACGGCGGGCCGTCCAGGCGGCTGAGGTCCGGCGGGGTGTCGAGGTCCTCGTGCTCGCGGGCCGGCAGCGGCGCCGGGCGGCCGAAGGCGTACCCCTGGGCCATCGAGCAGCCGTGCTCGCGCAGCCACCGGGCCTGCTCGCCGTCCTCGATGCCCTCGGCGATGACCTGCAGGCCCATGCCCGCACCCAGCTGTAGCAGCCCCTGCACCAGCGCGGCGGTGGCCGGCTGGGCGACGACGTCGGCGACGAACGAGCGGTCGATCTTGAGCGTGTGGATCGGCAGCCGGTGCAGCGCGGTGATCGCGGAGTAGCCGGTCCCGAAGTCGTCCAGGGCCAGCGTCACGCCGGTCTCGGTCACGGTGTCGACGGCGTGCAGCGTGGCGTCGGCGGCGAACAGCGCCGTCGACTCGGTGATCTCCAGCTCCAGCCGCTCCGGGGCGAGCCCCGACTGGGCCAGGGCGTCGGCGACGAGCTCGCTGAAGCCCGGCTCGGCCAGGTGCCGGGCGGAGATGTTGACGTGCACCCGCAGGTCGCTGTCCCAGCCGGCGGCGTCCCAGCAGGCCTGGTGCAGCACCCAGGCGCCCAGCCGGGAGGTCAGCCGGTTGTCCTCGGCCGCGGCCAGGAACGCACCCGGGGGCAGCAGCCCGCGGGTGGGGTGCTGCCAGCGGATGAGCGCCTCGTAGCCCAGCAGGTGCTCGTCGGAGAGCGCGACGATCGGTTGGTAGAACAGCCGCAGCTCACCGGCCTCCAGCGCGTGGCGGAGGTCGGTCTCCAGCTGCAGCTGGTCGACGTAGGCCTCGGTGACCGCGCCGTCGTGCAGCTCCATCCGGCCGCGGCCGCCGCTGGCCTTGGCCCGGGCGAGCGCGCTGTGGGCCTGGCGGAGCAGCGCCTCGGGGGAGATGTCCGACCCCAGCGTCATGCCGATGCTGGCCGACAGGGTGACCTCGCGGTCGGCGACGTGGAAGGGCTCGTCGAGCACGCCGAGCAGCCGGTCGGCCAGGGTGCGCAGCGCCTCGACGTCCTCGACGTCCTCGGCGAGCACGAGGAACTCGTCGGCGCCGAAGCGGACGGCGGTGTCCTCGACCCGGGTGCTCCAGCGCAGCCGGTCGGCGACCTGGCACAGCAGCTGGTCGCCGCCCTCGTGGCCGAGGGAGTCGTTGACCGCGGTGAACCGGTCGAGGTCCAGGTGCAGCAGGCCGACCGAGGTGGCGCGGCGCCCGGAGACCGCCAGCGCGTGCTGCAGGCGCTCGGTGAGCGCACGACGGTTGGGCAGGCCGGTCAGCGGGTCGATGAAGGTGCGGCGGACCAGGTCGTCCTCGGCCCGGCGGCGGTCGGTCACGTCGACCAGGGAGAGGACGACGAAGTGCAGCTCGCCGGTGCTGCGGTGGATGAGCTCGCGGCTCTGCTCCACCCAGATGCTCTCGCCGTCGGCGCGCTGCAGCCGGCGCTCGCCGACGACCTCCAGCTGCGGGTCCAGCAGGGTGGTGCCGGGCAGGTGCTCGCCGGCGAGGTCGGTCAGCGGGACGTCGTCGGGGTGGGTCAGCACGTCCAGGTGCCGGCCGACGAGCTCGCCGGAGGTGCGGCCGGTGAGCTCGCACAGCGCGGGGTTCACGACGAGCAGCCGGCCGCCGGCGTCGACGACGGCCTGGGCGACGGGCGCGGAGAGGAACAGCGCCCGGAAGAGCTGGCCGCGGTCGGCCAGCAGCACGTCGGCCGCGCGCAGCCGCTGCCCGGCCGTGCCGTCGGGCCCGACGGCGCGCGGCGACTCGGGAGCAGAGGTGGTCACCTGGACAGCGTCGCCCATGAGGGCGCTCCAGCCGCGCAACCTGGCCCGTGATCACGTGTTCGTGCCGTCACGTTCGGTGACACGTCGTCCCTCGGGTCACGCGGTTCTCGTCGTGCACCACCGGTGACCGGCGACGGGCCGGCGACGTGCGCCGCCGGCCCGCCGCGGGAGGTCAGGAGACGGTGACGCCGGGGGAGAAGGCGACGTAGCCGGCGAAGTCGCGGCCCACGCGCTCGACGGCGGAGGGCTTGAGGTCGGGGTAGCTCCAGGCGCCGTCCTTGCGGGTGCCCTCGGGGGTGACGACGTCCCAGTACTGCGCCGCGCCCTTCCACGGGCAGGTGTAGGGCGTCGCGCTCTCGGTGAGTGCGCCCGGGGTGACCGCCGACGGCGGGAAGTACCAGTTCCCCTCGATCTCCACGAGCTCGTCCTCGGTCGCCTCGGCGATGACGGTGCCGTCCACGGTGGCGCGCATGGGTCCTCCTGGGGTCCGCGGGCGGCGGGTGTGCCGCCCGACACGTCGGGGCCAACGCGCGGACCCCCCGATGTGATCCCGCCGGGTGAGGCGCGGGAACACCGCGGGCGTCCGGGACGCTCAGCGGGGCAGACGACGAGAGGTGAGTGCAGTGGACAAGAGGATCGGCTTCCTCAACTTCGGGCACTGGCAGCCCATCCCGGGTTCGCAGGTGCGCACCGGGGCTGACGCGCTGCTGCAGACGGTCGAGCTGGCCGAGGCCGCCGAGGAGCTGGGCGTCGACGGCGCCTACGTACGGGTGCACCACTTCGCCCGCCAGCTGTCCTCGCCGTTCCCGCTGCTGACCGCGATCGGCGCGCGCACCCGGCGCATCGAGATCGGCACCGGCGTCATCGACATGCGCTACGAGAACCCGCTGTACATGGCGGAGGAGGCGGCCGCGGCCGACCTGATCAGCGCCGGGCGGCTGCAGCTCGGCGTGAGCCGGGGGTCACCGGAGACCGCGCTGCGCGGCTCCGAGGCGTTCGGCTACGTGCCCCCGGCCGGCGCCGACGACGGCCAGCTCGCGCGCGAGAAGACCGGGCTGTTCCTCGCCGCGATCAGCGGCGCGACGGTGGTCGACGCCGACCCGCGGATGACCCGCGGGAGCGCGCGGCTCGCCGTCCAGCCGCAGTCGCCGGGCCTGCGCGAGCGCATCTGGTGGGGCTCGGGCACCCGCGCCACCGCGGTGTGGACCGCCCAGCAGGGCATGAACCTGATGAGCTCCACGCTGCTGTCCGAGGACACCGGGGTGCCCTTCGACGAGCTGCAGGCCGAGCAGATCGCCCTGTACCGGGCCGCCTGGGCCGAGGCCGGCTGGGAGCGTGAGCCGCGGGTGTCGGTGAGCCGGTCGGTCATGCCGATCACCACCGACGAGGACCGCGCGTACTTCGGCGCCGACCGGGGGAGCGAGGACCAGGTCGGCATCCTCGGCGGCGTCCGGTCGCGGTTCGGCAAGAGCTACGCCGGCGAGCCCGACGAGCTGGCCGAGCAGCTGTCCAAGGACATGGCCGTGCGCGAGGCCGACACCCTGCTGCTGACGATCCCCAACATGCTCGGCGTCGACTACAACGCCCGGCTGCTGGAGATCGTGACGGAGCACGTGGCGCCCGCCATCGGCTGGGTCCACCCCGACAAGCGCTGACCCCGTGCCCCCGCCGGACACGGTTCGGCGGGGGCGCCCGCGGGCAGGGGGCGCGCATGGAGATGCGCACGCTCGGCCGCACCGGCGTCAAGGTCAGCCCGCTCTGCTTCGGGGCGATGATGTTCGGCGCCTGGGGCAACCCCGACCACGAGGACTCGGTCCGGATCGTCCACACCGCGCTGGACGCCGGGATCAACGTCGTCGACACCGCGGACGTCTACGCCCGCGGCGAGTCCGAGGAGATCATCGGCAAGGCGCTGCTCGGACGGCGGGACGACGTCGTGCTGGCCACCAAGGCGCACGGCGCGATGGGCGAGGACCCCAACCACCAGGGCAACAGCCGCCGCTGGCTGGTGCGCGAGGTCGAGGCCAGCCTGCGCCGGCTGCAGACCGACTGGATCGACCTCTACCAGATCCACCGCCCCTCGCCGGACACCGACGTCGAGGAGACCCTCGACGCGCTGACCGACCTGCAGCGGGCGGGCAAGATCCGCTACTTCGGCTCCTCGACGTTCCCGGCGTCGGAGATCGTGCAGGCGCAGTGGGCCGCCGACCGGCGGCACACCGGCCGCTTCGTCACCGAGCAGCCGCCGTACTCGCTGCTCGTGCGCGGCATCGAGGCCGAGGTCCTGCCGGTGTGCCAGCAGTACGGCATGGGCGTGCTCCCGTGGAGCCCGCTGGCCGGCGGCTGGCTGTCGGGGAAGTGGCGCAAGGGCCAGGACGCCCCGGAGAGCAGCCGGTCGGCCCGGATGGGCGCCCGCTACGACCTCTCCGACCCGGTCAACCAGCGCAAGCTCGACGCCGCCGACGCCCTCGCCACCCTGGCCGAGGACAACGGGATGTCGCTGGTGGAGCTGGCGATCGCGTTCGTGGTCAACCACCCGGGCGTCACCTCGGCGATCATCGGCCCGCGCACCATGGACCAGCTGACCAGCCAGCTGCCTGCCGCCGACGTCGTCCTCTCCGCGGAGGTGCTGGACGCGATCGACGCGATCGTCCCGCCCGGCACGAACATCCGCGCCGACGACGCCGGCTACCAGCCGCCCTCGCTCACCGACGCCTCGCTGCGCCGCCGCTGAGCACACGGGTGTGCGCGGTGGTCGCTCCCCGGTCCGGGAGACGACCACCGGCGCACACCCGCGGGCCGGTCAGTCGGCGGGGCCGGCGACCAGGGTGACGGCGGCGGTCTGCGACGTCCCGGCGGCGTCGGTCCAGGTCACGCCGACCTCGTCGCCGGGGTCCTGTGCGGCCAGGGCCGTGGTCAGGTCGTCGGCGCTGCCCACCGGCGTCCCGCCGACCGCGGTGACCACGTCGCCGGCGCCGATCCCGGCCTGGTCGGCGGGGCCGTCGGCGACCACCCCGGCGATCGTCGCGCCGCCGGTGCCGTCGGCCACCGAGACGCCGAGGAACGCCGGCAGACCCTGGTGCACCGTCGCGTCGTCCACGCCGTCCCGCACCTGCCCGACCAGGTCCATCGCCGTGTCGATCGGGATGGCGTAGGACTGGACGGCGCCACCGCTGGAGGCCGCGGTGTCCATGCCGACGACCTCGCCGTCGGCGTCGAACAGCGGGCCACCGGAGTCCCCGGCCTGGACGTCGGCGTTCGTCTCGATCAGCCCGGTCAGCTGCTCGGGGTCTGTGCCCGACTCGCTGCTCGCGGTGATCGACCGGTCGAGGGCGGTCACGGTGCCGGGTGCGGCGCTGGTCGAGGTGGGGTCGCCGCCGGCATTGCCGACCGCGGTCACCGCCTCGCCGAGCTCGACGCCGTCGCTGTCGAGCTGCACGGTGTCCAGCCCGGAGGCGTCGGAGAGCTGGAGGACGGCGACGTCCGCGGTGGGGGCGGTGCCGACGACGGTCGCGGTGAACTGCTCGCCGGTCGACAGCACGGTCACCGTGATGCCGGTGGCGCCCTCGACGACGTGGTTGTTGGTCAGGACCTCGCCGTCTGCGGTGAGCACCATGCCGGTGCCCGCCGCCTCGCCGCCGGAGTACCCGAGCTCGGTCACGATGTCGACGACGCCGACCACCTGGTCCGCGGTCGCGGTGCCGGCGGCGGTGGCCGTCGAGCTGCTGCCGCCGTAGCCGGGCGGGGTCGCGTAGCCGCCGTAGCCGCCGGGCCCGCGGCCGAAGGTGACCACCGGCTCGGTCCCCGCCGACGGCGCGGCGACCGCGGCGCTCGCGCTCCCGGTGTGGGCGCCGATCACCACACCCGTGGCGATGCCCGTCGCCGCCAGCGCGCCGGCTGCGACGGCCTGGAGACCGCGTCGTCGCCGGGTGGTGAGTGCGGTGGGGAGGGCCGCGGGGGTCGGCTGGGCGTCGGTGGTGGCCGGGGGGAGCGGGGTCGTCTCGTCGTTCACAGGACGAGTGGACCGCCCGTGCCCCAGGAGACGCTGTGTCCCCGTTGGGAGTTGCCTGCACGTGCTGGCAGTCGGCTGGGATCCTGGCCCGGCGTCCCGTGCCCACGCCGCTGGATCGTGTGCCCGTGTCCGCCCAGGCCGGCTGACCGCGCGTCAGCCGGCCTCGGCGGGTCAGCCGCGGACGAGCGCCCCGAGGGCCTCCGGGTCGTAGAGCACCTCGGCGTCGACCCACTCACCGTCGAGCTGCGCCTGCGGCGTGCCCTCCGGGTCCTGCGCCAGGAACGCCGCCTCCCGCTCGACCACCCAGTCGGCGTACCGGCCCTCCCGCACGCCGGACACGAAGTCCGGGCTGGTCAGGCCGGCCCTGCGGCCCAGTTCGACGAGCTCGTCGGCGGTGAAGCCGCCGGTCTGCTCGGCCGGCTGGTCAGCGAACAGTTCCCGCCGCAGCTGGTCGAAGTGCCCGGCCTCGGCGGCCAGCGCCAGCGCGTTGGCCGCGCGCACGGACTCCGGGCCGAGGAAGCTGCGCATCCGGTACTCGACGGAGACCGAGCCGGAGGAGACCTCACGCCGCAGCAGGTCGCCGGAGGCGTCCTCGAACTGGCGGCAGTAGGGGCACTGCGGGTCCTCGAAGACGACGAGCTTCCGGCGGGCGTTGTCGCTGCCCACCAGCACACCGCCCTCGGGGGTGTGGCCGGCAGGGGAGGGGGTCGGGGTGGTCATGCCGTGCGCCCTACCCGTTGCGTGGTCGTCCCACCTGCTCCGGGGCCCGCCGAGCCGGGGGTGTGACAGGGCCCTCCTCGCACGTCCCGGCCCGGCCAGCGTTCGCGTCGTCCACCGAACGGGTCGGTGCGAGCGCGTCTCCCCGGGTGCGCCGGCGCCGGCGCCGTGAGCGCGCCCGGCAGGGATCGAACCTGCGACCAAGTGCTTAGAAGGCACCTGCTCTGTCCACTGAGCTACGGGCGCTCGCGCCCGCATCATCCCATCGGCTCGACCGGTTGGGGCACCATCACCGGGACGAGGGGGAGGTGGGGGATGCCGGACGGGACGGCGGTGACCGCGTCGTGGTCGGACGCGGACCGGTACGAGGCGTACATCGGCAGGTGGGGCCGACCGGTGGCCCGGGAGTTCGTCGCCGGGCTGGGCGTCCCGGCCGGACGCCGGTGGCTCGACGTCGGCTGCGGTACCGGCGCCCTCACCGAGACCGTCCTGGAGCTGGCCGAGCCGGCCGGCGTCCGGGGGATCGACCGGTCGCCGGCGTTCGTCCGGCACGCCGCCGCGCACGTGCTCGACCCGCGCGCCTCGTTCGGCACGGGGGACGCCGCCGCGCTCCCCGTCGGCGACGGGTCGGCCGACGTCGTCGTCGCCGGGCTGGTGCTCCACTTCCTGCCCGACCCCGGCGCGGCGGTGGCCGACTGGCGCCGCGCGGCGGTGTCCGGTGGCACCGTCGCCGCCTACGTGTGGGACTACGCCGGGGGCATGGACATGATGCGCGCGTTCTGGGCCGCCGCCGCCCGGGTCGACCCGGCGGGCGCGGGGCACGACGAGGGCGCCCGCTTCCCGATCTGCGCGCCCGGCCCCCTGGAGGCCGTCTTCACCGGCGCCGGGCTCACCGACGTGGTCACCGGCGCGATCGACGTCCCGACCGTGTTCGCGGACTTCGACGACCTGTGGACCCCCTTCCTCGGCGGCACCGGACACGCGCCGGTCTACGTCGCGTCGCTGACCGAGGACGTCCGGGACGCCGTCCGGGAGGAGCTGCGGCGCAGTCTGCCGGTGCGGGACGACGGCAGCATCGCGCTGACCGCCCGGGCGTGGACCGTCCGCGGCCTGGTGCCGTAGCCGGACCGCGTCCCCGGTGCCGGCCGCCCTCCACAGCGGGAGCGCGGGTCCACAGGTCCGGCGGAGGCCTGGGCCGCCGGGGGTCCCGGGCGCGACGGTGGTCGCACCGCGGCAGGTCGCCGCGGCCCAACACCGGAGGAGCACCGTGAACGAATGCCTCGTCACCGTCGTCGGCAACATCGTCACCCCGCCGCAGCGCAGCCGGCTGCCCAGCGGCGACGGCGTCACCAACTTCCGCATGGCCTCGACCTCCCGCCGCTTCGACCGGGAGACGCAGGCCTGGACCGACAACCGCACCCTCTGGGTCGACGTCGAGTGCTGGGGTGAGCTGGGCGGCAACGTCTCGCACACCCTGAGCAAGGGCGACCCGGTGGTGGTGCGCGGTGAGCTCTACACGCACTCGTGGGACACCGAGCAGGGGCGGCGCAGCCGGCCGCAGATCCGCGCAGCGCACGTCGCCCCGGACCTGGCCCGGGGGACCGCCGAGTTCCGCCGCACCGCCCGGCCGGCCGCGCAGGCCGGGCCCACCGGTGTCCCGGACGACACCGCCGCCGAGCCGCCGGCCGACGACCCGTGGGCCGACCGGCCCACGGACTACATCGAGGGTGAGGGGGCGTTGCACGAGGCGGACTCCGACCTCACCGGCGACCGTGCCGCGGTGCCGACGCTGACGTGAGCCTCCCGGACTGGGAGGATCGGAGCTGAGAACGCAGGGGGCGGGGCCGGGAGACGCCGGCGACGGCTGCCCTGCCCTGCCCCCTCACCGACGGAAGGCACCGACCCCCAGTGGCTCAGTACATCTACTCGATGGTCCGTGCGCGCAAGGCGCACGGCGACAAGGTGATCCTCGACGACGTCACCCTGGCGTTCCTGCCGGGCGCCAAGATCGGCGTCGTCGGCCCCAACGGCGCCGGCAAGTCGACGGTCCTCAAGATCATGGCCGGGATGGAGACCGCCTCCAACGGCGACGTCGTGCTCGCCCCGGGCGCCACGGTGGGCATGCTCCAGCAGGAGCCGCCGCTCAACGAGGAGCTCGACGTCCGCGGCAACGTCGAGGAGGCCGTCAAGGACCTCCGTGCCGCGCTGACCCGCTTCGAGCAGGTCAGCGAGGCGATGGGCGAGCCCGACGCCGACTTCGACGCCCTCCTCGCCGAGCAGGGCGAGCTGATGGAGGTCATCGAGAACGCCGACGGCTGGGAGCTCGACAACCGCATCGAGCAGGCCATGGACGCGCTGCGCTGCCCGCCCGGCGACGCCGACGTGACGGTCCTCTCCGGTGGTGAGCGCCGCCGCGTGGCGCTGTGCAAGCTGCTGCTCGAGGCACCCGACCTGCTGCTGCTCGACGAGCCCACCAACCACCTGGACGCCGAGAGCGTCGCGTGGCTGGAGCAGCACCTGGAGAAGTACGCCGGCACCGTCGTCGCCGTCACCCACGACCGGTACTTCCTGGACAACGTCGCCGAGTGGATCCTCGAGCTCGACCGCGGCCGCGCCTACCCCTACGAGGGCAACTACTCGACCTACCTGGAGACCAAGGCCACCCGGCTGAAGGTCGAGGGGCAGAAGGACGCCAAGCGCGCCAAGCGGCTCAAGGACGAGCTGGAGTGGGTGCGCTCCGGCGCCAAGGCCCGCCAGGCCAAGAGCAAGTCCCGGCTGGCCCGGTACGAGGAGATGGCGGCCGAGGCCGACAAGTTCCGCAAGCTGGACTTCGAGGAGATCCAGATCCCGCCGGGCCCGCGGCTGGGCAGCATCGTCATCGAGACCAAGCACCTCACCAAGGGCTTCGGTGACCGGGTGCTGATCGACGACCTGTCCTTCACGCTGCCGCGCAACGGCATCGTCGGCGTCGTCGGCCCCAACGGCGCCGGCAAGACCACGCTGTTCAAGATGCTGGTCGACCAGGACAAGCCCGACGACGGCGACGTGAAGGTCGGCGAGACGGTCAAGATCAGCTACGTCGAGCAGAACCGCAGCGGGATCGACCCGAACAAGAGCCTGTGGGAGGTCGTCTCCGACGGTCTGGACCACATCAAGGTCGGCAACGTCGAGATGCCCTCGCGCGCCTACGTCTCCGCCTTCGGGTTCAAGGGCCCGGACCAGCAGAAGAAGGCCGGCGTGCTCTCCGGTGGTGAGCGCAACCGGCTGAACCTGGCGCTGACCCTCAAGCAGGGCGGCAACCTGCTGCTGCTCGACGAGCCCACCAACGACCTCGACGTCGAGACGCTCACCAGCCTGGAGAGCGCGCTGCTGGAGTTCCCCGGCTGCGCCGTGGTGGTCAGCCACGACCGGTGGTTCCTCGACCGGGTGGCGACGCACATCCTGGCCTACGAGGGCGACTCGAAGTGGTTCTGGTTCGAGGGCAACTTCGACGACTACGAGAAGAACAAGGTCCAGCGGCTGGGCGTCGACGCCCTCCGCCCGACCCGCGCCACCTACCGCAAGCTCACCCGCGACTGACGAAGGACCCCGTCGCCTCCCACGCCTCGTTCCTCGGCGCGGGCCCCTGCGACGGGGCCGTGCACCGCAGGCCGGCCGGAGCACCCGCTCCGGCCGGCCTGTGGCTTGTCACGGGGAGAACCGGGCGACGAACCGGCGCTGCGCCGGGGTCTCCACCGCGCGGGGCCGGTAGTGCGCCCGCACGTACGCCACCGCCTCGCTCGCCGGGACCCCGTCCAGGACGGCGAGGCAGGCCAGCCCGGTGCCGGTGCGGCCGGTCCCGCCGGAGCAGGCGACCTCCACCCGTTCCCCGGCCGCGCGCTCCCACAGGTCCGTGAGCTCGGCCCGCAGCTGTGCGGGGTCCCGCGGCAGCCGGAAGTCCGGCCAGCGGACCCAGTGCTGCTCCCACGGCACCGGCTCCGGCCGGCGGCCGAGCAGGTACAGCCCGACGTCCGGCGGCGGGCCGGCCGGCAGCGGGGCGCCCAGACCCCGGCCGCGCACGCGGCGTCCCGACGGCAGGGGCAGCACGCCGGGCGCGCCGTCGCTCCAGCTCCCGGTCACGCGGACCGGCCGGCGATCGCGAGCGGGTGCGCCGGGCAGGTCACCGGGCCGTCGGTGACCCGGGCAGGGTGGCCGGCCAGGACGTGAGGTGCCAGCCACGGCACCGGGGGCAGCGGTAGGCGCGCTGCGGGGTCCGCTCCCGCGCGTCCCCGGCGTCGTGGATACGGGCCAGGGCGAGCCGCGCCGTCTCCTCGTCGCGGTACCGCCGCTTCGTGCACGCCCGCCCCGTCACGCACCCGTCCTCCCTCGCCGCCCTCCGGCCCGGGGTCCTTGCGGCCCGTGCACCGCGATCCCCTGTCGATGGTCCCTCGCCCGACGCGGGGACGCCGCCTCGCCGGTGCGTCCGGGACCCGGTGCCTGAGGGCAGGACGGGCCGGGTCGGACCCGTCGTGCGGGGTCACCGGGCACGGCTGGCAGGCTGGCGCGGGTGAGGCACACCGTCGCGGTCCCGATGCGCTGGTCGGACATGGACGCCTACCAGCACGTCAACAACGTGGCCTTCCTCGGCTACTTCGAGACCGCCCGGGTCGACCTGTTCTTCGACCACCCCACCCACGACGAGAAGACCGGCCTGCGCCGCGGCATCGTCGTGGCCTCGCACGAGGTCACCTACAAGCGGCCGGTGGTCTACGACGCCGCGCCGCTGGAGGTGCAGGTCTGGGTGTCCGGCGTCCGGTCGGCCGCCTTCACCTGCCACTACGAGCTGTTCGACCACGGGCAGCTCGCGGTCACGGGCAGCACGGTGCTGGTCACCTACGACTTCGCCACGAACCGCCCGCGCCGGCTCACCCCGGAGGAGAAGGTCTTCCTCGCGCGCTACGGCGACGACGCGGAGGTCCAGGCCTAGGTCCCACGTCGTGGACGGCCCCGGCGCCTGCCGTCGTCCGGGGCCGGGACGACGACCGCCCCGCTGCCAGGTGCACGGCAGCGGGGCGGTCGGGGTGCGGGTGCGTCAGCTGCGCCGGGCGAGCCGCCAGGCGCCGGCGAGCACGCCGGCCGCGATCGCGGCCTTGACCAGCCCGCCGAGGATGAACGGGTAGAAGCCGGCGTCCAGGGCCTGCCCCGCCGACATCCCGGCGCTGACCGCCAGCCACGGGACCCCGACGGCGAAGATGACCGCCTGACCGGCGACGAACAGCGGCGCGGCCTTCAGCGGCTCGCGGTCCATGCCGCGGCGGGCGGCCAGGCCGATCAGCCAGGCGGCCGGGATGAAGCCGACCACGTAGCCACCGGTGGCACCGAACACCACGTCGACACCGCCGGTGGCCTCGGAGTAGAACGGCAGCCCGACGAGCGCGGCCAGGATGTAGGAGGCCTGCACGGCGACGCCGCGCACCGGGCCGAGGCTGGCGGCGGTGAGCACCACGGCCAGCGTCTGGCCGGTGATCGGGACCGGCGAACCCGGCACCGGCACGGACACCTGGGCCAGCAGTGCGGTGAACAGCACGCCGAGGGCGACCAGCCCCGCGTTGCGGGCGCGGACGGCCGGGACGAGGTCGGCGAGCACGAGCGTGCGCGCCGGCAGCGCGGGCATCGAGGCAGTGGCCACGGGTCCTCCTGGGGGAGCGGGACGGCGCAGCGCGCCGTCGATCGGCAGAGAGTCTGCCCTACCCCTCGCTGCCCCGGCCCGCCGGTCGGGAGCGCGGTCCCGGGCCCGCGTGGTGCGCCGGGGAGGGCCTCCGACCGGTTGCCGTACGTGCCTGCCCGCTCACCTGCAGATACGCCCGCCGGTTTGCCCGGGCCGCCGCGGACGTGTTCGCTGAGGTCCGGAGCCCCTCGGCGAAGGTGGATCACAGCATGGCAACCGGGTGGTGGGCGTCGCTCCTCTCGTGGGGGCGCCCCGCACCGCAGGACCCCCACCCGGGAGCCCTGCGGCCACCGGACCGGGCGCCCGACGACAGCTCCGGACCCGGCCGTGCCCCTGCCGCGCCCGCCCCCGACGAGACGGCCCCGCCACCCGGCGAACGTCCCGAACCGGTGCGCAGCAGTCCGCCGCGCACCTCCCCGACAACGACAGGAGCCCCCACCGTGGCCCAGCTCGACAACGTCATCGCCGACCTGCTCGCCATCGACGGCGCCACCGGCGCCGCGATCGTCGACATCGACAGCGGCATGGCCCTCGCGACCGGCGGCAACCCCGGCTTCGACCTCAACGTCGCGGCCGCCGGGAACTCGAACGTGGTCCGCGCCAAGCTGCGCACGATCACCGACCTGGAGCTCAAGGACGAGATCGAGGACGTCCTGATCACGCTGCAGGGCCAGTACCACCTGATCAACGTGCTCCGCGGCCAGGGCAACGCCGGCCTGTTCATCTACCTGGTGCTCAACCGGACGACGGCGAACCTCGCGCTGGCGCGGCACAAGCTGCGCTCGGTCGCCGCCGGCGTGGCGGTCTGACACCCACCGGCGGTGCCGCCTGCACGGGTGGCACCGCCGGAGACCGCCCTCACGCGGCGGTGGCGGCCTCGAGGATCCGGTCGCGGACGGTGTCGACGGCGAGGTCTCCGGCCTCGATCCAGCGCGTGACCCGGCCGCCGGAGACGATGCCCACGCGGTCGCAGCACTCGGCCAGCTCGTCGGGGTCCACGGACACCACGACCACCGACGTCCCGTGCTCGGTGGCGTCGTCCAGCAGCTGGCGCACCTGCTGACGGGCGCGCACGTCCAGCCCGCGGGTGGGCTCGTGCAGGACGACGACGTCGCGGGCCGAGGACATCCACCGGGCCAGCGCGAGCTTGTGCTGGTCGCCGCCGGACAGCGCGCCGAAGACGGTGCGGATGCTCAGGGTCTTGACGTCCATCTGGTGCACCGTGCGGATCACGCCGCGCAGCGTGGCGATCTCCTTGTGCAGGTCGCTGAGGGTGCCCCACGCCTCCTGGGTGAGGGTGCGGGCGATCGTCTCGCCGGGGTCGACCCCGTAGGCGTCGTCGTCGGCGCGGTAGACGGGCAGCTGCAGCGCGTCCTCGCCCGCCGCCGTGCCCAGCCGCCGCGGCTCGCCGTGCAGGAGCAGCTCGTCGGTGACGGCGGGCAGCTCGCCGGAGAGCGCGCCGGCGATCTCCCGGACGCCGGAGGACCGGTGTCCGGTCAGGCCGATCACCTCACCCCGGCGCAGCTGGAGGTCGACGCCGTCCACGGCG
This sequence comes from Modestobacter sp. SSW1-42, assembly GCF_046635825.1. NCBI lineage: Bacteria > Bacillati > Actinomycetota > Actinomycetes > Geodermatophilales > Geodermatophilaceae > Modestobacter > Modestobacter sp. SSW1-42. The sequence goes on from NZ_JBISCA010000001.1 coordinate 471,731, forward strand.
CCGGGCACCCGGAGGTTGCGCACCTGCAGGGCGACCTCGTCGTCGCCGGCCCGCGGCGCCGGCGGGCGCGCGGCGGCCTGGGCCGGTACCGGGGGAGCGACGCGGGCCGGGGGCAGGGCGACGGGCTCACCGACGGTCTCGGCGGCCAGCCGGACGGGGTCGAGCTCGGTGGCCGGGGTGTCCAGCGCGATCCGCCCGTCGCGCAGCACCAGCACGCGGTCGACCACCGCGAGCAGCTCGGGCAGCCGGTGGCTGATGTAGAGCACGCCCCGGCCCTGCCGGCGGAGCCGGCCGACGACGGCGTGCAGGCTGGTGACCTCCAGCGGCAGCAGCGCCGCCGACACCTCGTCGAGGACGACCACCTGCGTGTCCTCGGCCAGCACGCGGGCGATCTCCACCAGCCCGTGCACGAAGTGCGGCAGCTCCCCGACAGGGGTGTCCGGGTCGACGTCCAGGGTGACCTCGGCGAGCAGCGCGGCCGCCGGCCCGCGGAGCTCGGCCTGCGGGCGCCCGGCCTGGTCGGTGCCGCGGAACACCGCTTGGGCGACGGTCAGCGCCGGGTCGATGCGCACGAGCTGCTCGACGACGCCGATGCCCAGCAGGCGGGCGTCCTCGGCCGACAGCGGGGCACAGGGCCGGCCGCGCAACGTCATGGTGCCGGCGTCGGCGGCGGTGATGCCGGCGAGCACGTCGCCGAGCGTCGACTTGCCCGCGCCGTTCGTGCCGACGAGCCCGACGATCTCGCCCTCGCCGATGCTGAACGAGACGCCCTTGAGGACGTGCCGGGCGCCGAAGGACTTCCGCAGACCCTCGACCTGCAACAACGTCATGGCGGGCCTCCCGGGTGCGGGTCCGCGCCAGGTCGGCGGACGGTGGAGCAGCGTCCCGCGACGCTGAGTGATCAATCGGATGCTACCTGCCGACGGGGGGTCCGCCTCCCGGGACGGCTGGTCCCGGGAGGCGCCCGCCGGGTCGGTCAGCCGTGCAGCCAGACCGCCGCGTCCACCGGCACCGCGCCGTCCGTGACGGGCTCGCTGGACAGCAGGACCTCACCCTCGGGCAGCGGCACCGGCGCGCCGGAGAGGTTGACCAGGCACACCAGCCCGCCGGACCGGCGGAAGGCCAGGCAGCCCTCGGGTGCGGGCAGCCACTGCACGTCGGCGCCGGCGAACACCGGCGACGTGCGCCGCAGCGCCAGCGCCGTCCGGTAGAGCGACAGCATCGAGGCCGGGTCGCCGGCCTGTGCCTGTGCGGTCAGCGGGCCCCAGCCGGCCGGCATCGGCAGCCAGGTGTCGGAGGCGGCGGAGAAGTCGTAGGCGGGGGCGTCGCCGGCCCACGGGACCGGCACCCGGCAGCCGTCCCGGCCGCGCTCGGTGCGCCCGGACCGCTCCCAGATCGGGTCTTGCAGCACCTCGTCGGGCAGGTCGACGTCGGGCATGCCGAGCTCGTCGCCGTTGTAGACGTAGGCGACGCCGGGCAGCGCGAGCTGCAGCAGCGCCGCGGCCCGGGCGCGCCGGGTGCCCAGCTCGCCGCCGCCGTAGCGCGTGACGTGCCGCGGCCGGTCGTGGTTGGACAGCACCCAGCAGGCCGGCGCCGGCGTGGGCTCGACGGTGGCCAGCGAGTGCTCGACGGCCGAGCGCAGCGACGCTGCGTCCCAGTCGGCGGTCAGCAGCCGGAAGTTGAACGCCAGGTGCAGCTCGTCGGGGCGCAGGTAGGCGGCCAGCCGCTCGTCGTCGAACACCCAGACCTCGCCAACGGCCATCCGGTCGTCGTACTGGTCGAGCACGGCCCGCACCCGCCGGTGCAGCGCGTGCACGCCGTCCTGGTCGAAGCGCAGGTCGCCGGGGCCGTCGTCGGCGAACAGGCCGGTGTCCTCGGCCGGCACCATGTCCGGCAGCCCGTCGGGCTTGGCCATGCCGTGCGCGACGTCGATGCGGAAGCCGTCGACCCCGCGGCGCAGCCAGAAGTGCAGCGTCTCCTCGAGGTCGGCGACGACCTCGGGGTGGCCGAAGTCCAGGTCGGGCTGCTCGGGGGCGAACAGGTGCAGGTACCACTGGCCGTCGGGCACGCGGGTCCAGGCCGGGCCGCCGAACACCGAGGGCCAGTTGTTGGGCGGCTCGCTGCCGTCGACGCCGCGGCCGTCGCGGAAGAAGTACCGGGCCCGCGCCGGGGAGCCGGGCGCCGACGCCAGCGCCTCGGCGAACCAGACGTGCGCCGACGAGCTGTGGTTGGGCACCAGGTCGACGGTCACCTTCAGGCCGGCGGCGTGCGCGTCGGCGAGCAGGGCGTCGAAGCCGGGGAGGTCGCCGAACGTCGGCTCGACGCCGCGCGGGTCGGCGACGTCGTAGCCGTGGTCGGCCATCGGCGAGGGGTAGAACGGCGTGATCCACAGCGCGTCGATGCCCAGGTCGACCAGGTGCGGCAACCGCGTCCGGATGCCGGCGAGGTCACCGACGCCGTCGCCGGAGGCGTCGGCGAAGCTGCGGATGTAGACCTGGTAGAACACCGCCTCCCGCCACCAGTCGGCGGTCGTGGCGGTCGCGGACGTCGGGTGCTCGCTCAGCGGGGTCTCCTGCGGGTGTGGGCGCGGGAACGGCGCCGGGTCAGATGGACAGCGTCCCGCCGGCCCCCTCGGGCCACCGGTTCTGCATGCTGTGCGCCGCCATCTCCAGGTAACCCCACAACGTGGCGTCCTGCTCGGCGGTGAGCCCCAGCGAGTCGACCGCGGCGCGCATGTGGGTCAGCCAGGCCTCCCGTGCGGCGTCGTCGATGGCGAACGGCGCGTGCCGCATCCGCAGCCGGGGGTGCCCGCGCTCCTCGGAGTAGGTCCGCGGCCCGCCCCAGTACTGCTGCAGGAACATCCGCAGCCGGGTCTCCGCGCCGTCCCAGTCGTCGCCGGGGTACATCGGGCGCAGGACGGGGTCCTCGCGGACGGCGGCGTAGAAGTGGGCCACCAGCGCGCGGAAGGCGGGTTCGCCGCCGATCTGGGCGTAGAAGGTCTCGGCCTCCGACGGGGACGCGCTCTGGGTCATGCCTGCGATGGTCCCCCAGCCGCCGGGCCCGAGGCCACGTGGGCAGCGTCTCCCACCACCGGCGACGAGCGGCGCAGCGCCAGCAGCGGGACGACGACGGCGACCAGCCCGATCGCCCCCGACAGCGCGACCACGGTGCTGGGCCGGAGCACGTCGGCGCCCGCCCCGGCCAGCACCGCACCCAGCCCCTGGACGCCGTAGAGCCCGGCCACCGCCACCCCGAAGGCCCGGCCGCGGTAGGCGCTGGGCACCGCCTGGACGAAGGCGACGTTGAGCGGGATCGAGCAGGCGCCGCCCAGTCCCGCGACGAAGAGCAGGACCAGGACGACGACGAAGGACGTGGTGCCGCGGTCGAGCACCAGCGGCACCAGCCCGGCCAGCAGGACCCCGCCGAGCGAGAGGGCCACCAGCGGGGTGAGCAGCCGGTCGCGCAGGGCCGGTGGGCAGAACCGGCCCACGATCACCCCACCGACCGCCGTGCCGGCCGGGTTGGCGGCCAGCAGCAGACCGGTGGCTCCGACGGCGTCCTGCAGCTGCAGGGTCCAGGGTGCGGCGATCCCCTCGGGGGCGTTGACGAACAGCGCCGCCACCCACAGCACCCCGACGATCGCCCGCAGCCGCGGTGCCCCGGCGACCAGGCGCAGCCCGACGGCGGTGTCCTGCAGCAGCGACCGCGGCGGGCCGGCGGCGTCCTGGACCGGTGCGGGCCGGCGCTGCAGGACGAGGGCGAGCCAGCCGGCGGAGACGGCGAAGGTGGCCGCGTTCATCAGCAGTGCGGCCGAGGCCGAGAACTGGGCGAGCAGCGCGCCGCCGAGGCCGAAGCCGATCAGCTGGGCCGCCTGGCCGGTGATGCCGGTGAGCGAGGTGGCCACCGCGTAGCGGTCGCCCTCGAGGACGTCGGCCATCAGCGCGGAACGGGCCGCCTCGAACGGTGGTGCGAACAGCGAGACCACCAGCAGCAGGGCCAGCAGCGCCGGCAGCGGCGTGCCCGGGACGGCCATCGCGGCCACCAGGACCGCCCGGGCGACGTCGCTGCCGATCAGCACGCGGTGCCGGGGCAGCCGGTCGGCCAGCGCGGAGAGCACCGGCCCGCCCAGCAGCCACGGCAGGTAGCTGATCGCGAAGGTGAGCGCGGCCAGCAGCGCCGAGTCGGTGCGCTGGTAGACCAGCACGGTCAGCGCCACCCGGGCGAGCTCGTCGCCGATCGTGGACAGCAGGTAGGAGCCGAACAGCGGCCGGAACTCGCGGACGGCGAAGACCTGCCCGTAGGTGGCCGGCCGGTCGCCCGGCGGACGGTCGCCGCTCATCCGCGTTCCGCGCCGGCCGTCGTGTCCTCGCCGTCGGTGACCGATCGTGCACCCCCCATGGCGGGGGATTCTGGCAGGTGGAACCGGACCGGCCGGTCCGGCCCGGGCGCGGCGCGGCGCGGCGCGGCCCGCCGGACCCCGGCGGGGCCGGCGGGCTGGGCTCCGGTCAGGCCGGTGCCGGCGCGAGGCCGGTGTGTGCGGCGAGGAACGCCAGCTGGTCGGCGGCCAGGCCGACCGTCCGGCTGACCGCGCGCGCCCCGTGCCCCACCGACAGCTCGCGGCGCAGCACGATCGGCGCCTCCGCCGACGTGGCGTGCTGCAGCGCCGCGGCCAGCTTGCGGGCGTGCAGCGGGTCGACCCGGGTGTCGGACTCGAAGGTCGTGAACAGCACCGCCGGGTAGGCGGTGCCCTCGACCACCCGGTGGTAGGGCGAGTAGCCCAGCAGCCACCCGAGCTCCACCGGGTCGGCGGCGGTGCCGTACTCGTCGTTCCAGGTGCGGCCCAGGCCGAACAGCTCGTACCGCACCATGTCCAGCAGCGGTGCGCTGCAGACGACCGCGGCCACCAGGTCGGGGTGCTGGGTGGCCATCGCCCCCACGAGCAGACCGCCGTTGGAGCCGCCCATCACGGCCAGCTGGGCCGGCGTCGTCCAGCCCGCGGCGACCAGGTGCTGCGCCGCGGCGGCGAAGTCGTCGAAGACGTTTTGCTTGTGCTCGCGCATCCCGGCGCGATGCCACTCCTCGCCGTGCTCAGAGCCGCCGCGCAGGTTGGCCACGACCCACACGCCCCCGGCGGCGACCCAGGCCAGCGCCTGCGCGCTGTAGGCCGGGGTGAGGGAGACGTTGAAGCCGCCGTAGCCGTAGAGCACGGTCGGGCGCGGGGTGTCGGGCATCCCGGAGGGCGAGAGCACGAACAGGTGCACCGGCGTCCCGTCGGCGGAGGTCGCGTGTGCCTCGACGACCTGCACCGACAGGACCGTGGCCGTGGTCGGCGCCTTCTCGTGCTCGGTCAGCGCGGTCGGCTCGGTGGCGTCCCAGCGCAGCACCGAGGGCGGGGTCGAGTAGTCGGTGAAGCCCACCCAGGCGGTGGTCCCGCCCTCGGGCGGCGCGCTGACGGCGGAGATGCTCCCCGGCTGCAGGTCGGTCACCTGCCCGCGTGCGCCGCTCCCGTCACCGGCCCACAGGGAGAGCCGGTCGGTGGCGTCGACCGCGTGCACGGCGAGCACGGTCAGGGCGCCGTCCACGCCGTCGACCAGGGCGACGTCGGTCAGCACGCCGTCGGGCTGCTGCGGCACGACCTCGCGCCAGGCGTCCGGGGCCCAGCTGGCCGGGTCGGCGGGGTCGGCGACGACGAGCCGGCCGCGCGGGGCGTCGCGGTCGGTGTGCAGCCACAGCCGGCCGTCGCGGGCGACCCAGGCGGCGGTCTGCGCGTCGACGCCGACCTGCAGCTCGCGCAGCCGTCCGTCGCCGGCCAGGTCGGCCAGCCACACGTCGTCGCGCGGGGCGGTGCCCACCGAGGCGGAGACCACCAGCCAGCGGCCGTCGGCGCTCGTGCGGGCGCCGAAGTAGGTGGAGGGGTCGCTGCCCTCGCCGTGCACCAGGACGTCGGTGTCGGGGTCGGTGCCCACCCGGTGGCGCCACACCCGGCGGTGGAACTGCTCCTCCCCGGCCGGCACCAGCTCCGGGGCCAGCCGGCGCACGTAGAACAGCTCCTCGCCGCCGGGCAGCCAGCCCACGGGGGAGTAGCGGCAGCGGTCGACCGGGCCCTCGACGACCTCGCCGGTGGCGACGTCCAGGACGAACAGCTGCGACTCCTCGTCACCGCCGACCGACAGCTGGTAGGCCAGCCGGTCGCCCTCCCAGGAGGGCTGCCAGGCGTCGAGGGTGGTGGTGCCGGCCGGGTCGAGCGCGGTGGGGTCGACCAGCACCCGGACGGTGCCGTCGGGCTCGGTGACCCGCAGGACGGCGTGCTCCTGGCCCGGGTCGCGGCGGGTGGAGAAGGCCCGGCCGCGGCGCCAGACGGGCACCCCGACGGCGCCGGCGTGCACCAGCCGCTCGAGCCGCTCGGCGAACACCGGCCGGGTCGGCAGCGAGCCGAGCAGGCCGGCGGCCAGCTCGTCCTGGGCGGCGGCCCAGGCGACCGTGCGCGGGTCGGCGGCGTCCTCCAGCCAGCGGTAGGGGTCGGCGACCGAGTGGCCGTGCAGGTTCTCGACCAGGTCCAGGCGGGGAGCGTCGGGGTAGCGCACGAGGGCGACGGTAGTGCCGGGGTGTGACGCCCGCCGCCCGCCGTGGCCGATTCCGGTGCAGGATGGGGGTGCCCGTGGGCTGTCGAAGCCGTCGGTGGCGGCGGGCACCCGGAGGTGTCCCGTGTCGCTCACCGCACTCCCGTCCGCGTCCGTCCGCGCCGCTCCCCGGCGTGACCCGGTCGCCCCACCCGCGCAGCCGGCGGCCACCACCGGCGCCACGTTGCTGCTCAACGCCACCTACGAGCCGTTGTGCGTGGTCTCCAGCCGGCGCGCGATCGTGCTCGTGCTCGCCGCCAAGGCCGAGAGCGTCGACGTCGGCGACGACGAGGTGCACGCCGAACGGGTCACCCTGGCGGTGCCGGTCGTCGTGCGGCTGACCCGCTACGTGCGGGTGCCGTTCCCGGTGCAGGTGCCGCTGTCGCGCCGGGCGGTGTTCACCCGCGACTCCTCGACCTGCGTCTACTGCGGGGCGTCGGCCACGAGCATCGACCACGTGGTGCCGCGCAGCCGGGGCGGGACGCACACCTGGGACAACGTCGTCGCCGCCTGCCGCCGCTGCAACCACGTCAAGGCCGACCGGTCGCTGGCGGAGATGGGCTGGTCGCTGCCGCACCCGCCCGGCGCGCCCAGCGGCGCGGCCTGGCGGCTGCTCGGCCACCGCACGGTCGACCCGCGCTGGCGCGAGTGGCTGGGGATGGCGGAGCCGGTCAGCGCCTGACCTGCGCGGTCGCCTCGTCACAGCAGCACCACAGGTGCGTCGCGGCGTCCGGTGCGGCCGGTCGTGCCCTACCTTTCGGCGCGTCGGCGTGCTGGACGCCGCTGTCGAGAGGCGTCCTCGTGTCGATGCGCACCCTGCCCCGCGCCGCCGTCGGCGCGCTGGCCGTCCTGGTCGCCCTGGGTCTGGGCGTGACCCCGGCGGGCGCGGCCACCGGCCCGACCATCCCGCTGTCCCCGTCCCGGGTCGAGCTGTACCTGTCGGCGGAGGAGAACCGGGCACCCTTCACCGAGGACGGCGGGGGCGAGCTCGTCCCCGTGGAGGTCGCGTGGGGCGGCGCGGTGGACCTGCAGCTGCCCTCGGGTGTGGACGGCTCGGCGGCCACCTACCTGCTGCAGACCGGTGCCGAGACCGACGAGGAGCCGACCCGCAGCCTGTCGTCGGAGGAGCCCGGGGCCGGGCACCTGGACGTCGCCGAGCCCGCCGGTGGCGGCGTCCGCATCACGCTGCCGACCGATGCCACCAGCGGTCCGCTGGGCCTGCTCACCGTCGCGGGGCTCACCGGCACCGCGGCCGGTGTCGACGCCGGTGAGGACCTGTACTACCTGCTCGAGTTCACCGGCACCGGCAGCTCGGTGGTCCCGCTGGCGCCCGTGCCGCACACCTTCGCCGGGCTGCCCTGCACCGACCTGTGGCCGGCCGGCGACCCGGCCGACGACGCCGACTGCGCGCCCTACGCGGTCACCGCCGGGACGACGATCGGTCTCACCCTGCCGCCGGAGTCCCTGCTGCGCACCGTCGGGTTCGACGCGTTCACCGACGTCACCGCGACGCTGATCCCCAGCGAACCGGAACCGGACGACGGCTTCTGGGCCGGGTACGACGCCGGGTACACCGACGGCCGGGCGGCCGGTCTGCAGGCCGGGCCGGACACGGAGCACGTCCCGGCGCAGGGGCCGTCCTTCGACGCCGCCCGGGCCGGTGCGGACTCCGGCTACGAGGACGGCTACGAGGAGGGGCACGCCTCCGGCTGGTACGAGGCGACGTACGTCGACCCGGGCGCCGACGAGGACGGCGGGACGACGGTGTGGAGCGTCCTCGTCGGCGCGCTCGCCGGTCAGCGCGCGCCCGCCGAGGTCGCGCCGGCGGAGTCGGTCGCCGCGGCGGCGATGGCCCGCGTCGCCGCGGCCGCCCGGGCCGTGGACGACGTGTCGGCCGTCGACGACGGCGCCGCCGACCCCGCGGAGCAGCCCACGCCCGACTCCGCGGAGGAGTCCGACGAGGAGGTCGTCAGCGGCAGCCCGTACCCCGAGTGGCTCCTCCCGGTGACCGTCACGGCCGCGGGGGCCGAGCTGACCGTGCCGGCGGACTCCTCGACCGGGGAGCACGCGCTGCTGCTGGCCGTCGGCTCCGACCCGACGGGGCCCTCGTGGACCGTCTACCTGGCCCTCGACGTGGTGGCCGCACCGGCCGCCGTCGTCCCCGTCGTCGCGGCGCCGGGTCAGCCCGCGGCCGTCCCGGTGCTCAACCCGGGCCTGGCGTCCAACACCGGCTGGACCGACCCGGCCGCCGGCGCCTCGGTGCCGCTGGTCGCGCTGGGCGGAGCGGCGCTGCTGGTCGCGCTGGGCGGAGCGGCGCTGCTGGTCGCGGGGCTCGGTGCGGCCGTGGTCCTGCGGCCGCGGCGCCGTCCGGCCGCGGCCGCGCAGGACTGACGTGCGGCGGCCGGGCCCACGGACGGCGGCGCTGACCGGGTGCGCCGTCCTCGGGGTCGCCGGGGCCGTCGTCCTCGGGGCCGGGCTGTCCGGAGCGGGGACGCTGGCGGCCGCCGGTCCTGCGACGGCCGGCGTGACCGCCCTGCCCTCCGGTGCGCCGCCGGCGGCGACCGCGCTGCCCCGCACGACCGCGACGGCGTGGACGACGCCGTCCTCGGCGGTGCACGTCCGGGTCGACGCGGTCGGGCTGGACCTGCCGGTGCTGCCGCTGTCGGCGCCGGACGGGGTGATCGACCCGCCGCTGCTGACCGCCGCCTACTGGGTGCAGCCCTACGGCGAGCCCGTCGGCGCGGCGGAGGACGCCGACAACACCATCTACCTGGCGGCGCACTCGACCAGCCGGGGCAGCTCCGGTTTCGACCCGCTGCTCACCCCGGACCACCGGGACTCCGCCCTGGGCCCCGGGGACGTCGTCTCGGTGAGCACCCCCGGCGGCACGGTCGACTACACGGTGGACCGCACCGCCCGCTACGACGCCGACGACCTCGCCGGGGCGACCGACGTGTGGGAGGCCGTGCCGGGCCGGCTGGTGCTCATCACCTGCCTCACCCCGCTGGGCTCCGGCGCGACGACGGAGGACCTGGTCGTCTTCGCCACCGCCCGCTGACCCACCTGCGGTCAGGTCACCCGGCTGCGCTCGACCGGGTACGCCTCGTACGAGCGGTCGGTGAGCACGGTGCGCAGCCGGTCCATCGCGTCCCAGACGTCGACGAACCGGGTGTACAGCGGCGCGGGCCCCAGCCGCAGCCGGTCCGGCGTGCGGAAGTCCGGGACGACGCCGCGGTCGATCAGCGCCTGGGTCAGCTGCCAGGCGGCGGGGTGGGCCAGTGACACGTGCGCGCCGCGGCGGGCGGCGTCCCGGGGGCTGGCGACCGCGACGCCGTGCCCGGCCAGCCAGCCGTCGGCCAGCGCCACGACCAGGTCGGTCAGCGCCCGCGCCTTGTCCGCGATCGCCTCGATGCCGGCCTCCGCGGTGAGTCGGGCTCCGACCTCCACCGCGGCCATCGCCAGCACCGGGGGAGTGCCGACGGCGAACCGGTCGACGCCCTCGGCCGGGTCGTAGGCCGCGCCCATGGCGAACTGGTCGCGCTGGCCGAACCACCCCCAGATCGGCTGCCGCAGGGAGTCCTGCAGCTCCTGGCGCACGTAGAGGAAGGCCGGGGCGCCGGGGCCGCCGTTGAGGTGCTTGTAGGTGCAGCCCACGGCCAGGTCCGCGCCGACGGCGGTCAGCTCGGCGGGCACGGCGCCGGCGCCGTGGCTGAGGTCCCAGACCACCAGCGCGCCGTGCTCGCGGGCCAGCCGGGTCACCGCCGCCATGTCGACCAGGGCGCCGGACCGGTAGGCCACCTGCGACAGCACCAGGACCGCGACCCGCTCGTCCAGCGCCTGCGCCAGCACCCCCAGGTCGAGTCCCTCGTCGATGTGCGCCTCCACCGAGCGCACGGTCATCCCGCGCTGCTCGGCCACCCCGGCCACGATGTAGCGGTCGGTGGGGAAGTCGTCGGCGCAGCAGACCAGCACGTCGCGGCCCGGGCGCGCGTCGACGGCGGCGACCAGCAGCTTGTAGAGGTCGACGCTGGTCGTGTCGCCCACCAGCACCTCACCGGGCCGGGCCCCCAGCACCCCGGCGGCCAGGACGTCGCCGATGCGGCGGGACTGCTCCACCCAGCCGGCCCAGGAGCCCACCAGCCCGCGGCCCCACTCCTGCTCGACCACGCGGGCGACCGCCGCCGGGGTGTCGACCGGCAGCCGGCCCAGCGAGTTGCCGTCCAGGTACAGCTGCCGGTCCGGCCCGTCGTCGTCGGTGCCGGTGAACCGGGCGCGGAAGCCGGCCAGCGGGTCGGTGGCGTCGGCGGCGACGGCGGCGGCGCGGGTGAGGTCCACGCGGCCATGATGTCCGACGTCCCGGCCGTCCTCGCGCCGTCGGTGGGGACGGCTAGCGTCCCGGTCCGTGGGCACGCAATTGCACGACCTCACCGCGCTGGAGCAGGCCGCCGCCGTCCGGGCGCGGGAGGTGAGCCCGACCGAGCTGGTGCAGCACTGCCTGGCCCGGATCGAGGCGCTGGACGCCGCGCTGGGGGCCTTCCTGACCGTCACGCCCGAGCGGGCGCTGGCCGCGGCCGCGGTCGCCGACCGCGCGGTGCTGGAGGGCGGCGAGCTGCCGCCGCTGCACGGCGTGCCCACCGCGATCAAGGACCTGAACAACACCGCCGGGGTGCGCACGACCTTCGGGTCGGCCGTGCTGGCCGACTTCGTGCCGTCGTTCGACGACGCCGTGGTGGCCAAGCTGGCCGCGGCCGGGACGATCAGCCTGGGCAAGACGAACACCCCTGAGTTCGGTTTCCCCTGCTACACCGACAACGCGCTGGCCGGCCCCGCCCGGTCCCCGTGGGACCCGACGCTGCTGGCCGGTGGCTCCAGTGGCGGGGCCGCCGTCGCTGTGGCCGCCGGGATGCTGCCCTTCGCCCAGGGCTCCGACGGCGGCGGGTCGATCCGCATCCCGGCCGGCATCAACGGGCTGTTCGGCATCAAGCCCAGCCGGGGCCGGGTCAGCAACGCGCCGCTGGGCAGCGAGACCACCGGCCTCGGGGTGCAGGGTCCGCTGGCCCGCACCGTCCGGGACGCCGCGGCGATGCTCGACGCGATGGCCGGCCCGGTGAGCGGCGACCCGTTCTGGGCCGCGCCGCTGCCGCCGGGGGAGACCTTCCTCGGTTCCGCCGACCGCGCGCCGGGGCGGCTGCGGATCGGTCGTCAGCTGGAGTCGGGGATGAGCGGGGTCGAGCTGGACCCGCAGGTGCGGGCGGCCTTCGAGGACGCCTCGGCGCTGCTGGCCGACCTGGGCCACGACGTGGAGGACCTGCCGGCCACCCCGCTGACCCCGGAGGTGTTCCCGGCCTTCGAGGTGGTGTGGGCACTGTCGGCGACCACCCTGCCGGTCGGGCCCGGGCAGGTCGGGCAGCTGCGGCCGCTGACCCGGTTCCTGCGCGAGCGGGGGCTGGCACTGGGTGCCCGGGAGGTCATGGAGGCGATGGCGACCCTGCGGCTGTTCTCGCGCCGGTTCGTCCAGGCCACCAGCGGGTTCGACGTCCTGCTCGCGCCGGTCTGCACGATGCCGCCCCGGCCCGTCGGCTGGTTCGGCGACGACGGCGCCACGGACTTCGCGCGGCAGGTGGAGTACGCGGCCTTCCCGGCCGTCTACAACGTCACCGGCCAGCCCGCGGTCAGCGTGCCGCTGTGGTGGACCCCGGAGGGCCTGCCGATCGGCACGATGCTGGTGGGCCGGCCGGCCGACGAGGCCACGCTGATCTCGCTGTCGGCGCAGTTGGAGGCCGCGCGCCCGTGGGCGGATCGACACCCCGCCCTGTGGTGATCCTGCCGGGCCCGTGCACAGCGGTCCCGGTAGATTGCGGCCATGCCCGTGCTCGAGACCGTGCTCATCTACGGCGTCGTCCCGCTGGCGGCCGTGCTGATCCTGGCCGTCCTGACGCTCCTCCCCGGCCGCGGGAAGGACAAGACCAGGTACCGGCCCGGCCAGCCGTGGGAGCACGAGGCGGTCTGGTACGAGCCGCACCCCGACGTGCCCGGCGTCCCCGGCCACGGTGACGACCACGGCACCGGCCACGCCGTCGCCGCTCACACCGGCGCCCGCGCGCTGACCGCCGGCATCGGTGCCACCGCCGCGGCGCTGGCGCTCGGCGAGCACCCGCACACCACCCACGAGGCCGACGCACCGCGGCGCAGCGCCGCCGGCGGCGCGCGCGGGACGTGGTGACCCGATGAGCACCGCACTGTCCTCCACCCCGTCGTCCTCCGGAGACCCCTCCCCGATGTCCGAGCACCACACCACCGGAGACGGCGCCACGCACGACACCGTCAACTCGGTCGTCGACGAGAACCAGCGCGGGATCTTCTCCTTCCGCGACCTGGCCCGCGTCGACGAGGCGCTGACCATGTCGTCGAAGGAGACCGGCCTCCGGTTCACCCTCTACATCGGCGACCTGGGCCGCGACACCCGCGCCACCGCCGAGGACCTGCACCAGCGCTCCGGCGGCGACGTCAGCAACGCGGTGCTGGTCGCGATCTCGCCCGGGCAGCGGGTCCTGGAGATCGTCACCGGCACGGCCGCGGCCCGCCGGCTGCCCGACCGCGCGTGCGCTCTTGCCGTGCTGTCCATGACCAACCGGCTCGGCTCCGGCGACCTGGTCGGGGCCATCGTGCACGGCCTCCGCCAGCTGTCCGACTCCGCCGGCCACCCGGCCCGCCGCGGCGGTCACTGACGAAGGACCCCCTTCCTCCCCACCACTCGCACGCTCGCGGCGGGCCCCTGGAAGGGGGCCAGCCGACAGGCCCCGCTCCCGGACCCCGGGGGTGGGGCCTGCGCCGTTCTCGGCCGCGCTGCCGGTCGGGTGCCGTCCTGGCTCCCCGTGCGTGCTCCTGGCTCGGCGTGTGCCGTGAGCCCGGAGCACGCACGACCAGGTGACCTGATCCCGGGACACCAGCGCGGGGTGCCGGAACGGCGACGGGCCCCGGGACGCAGCTGCGTCCCGGGGCCCGTCGTCCGGCGTTCAGGCGGAGGCGTCCCGCTTGCGGGCCCACAGTGCGCGGGCCACGCCGTCGCGCCCCTCGCTGACCAGCCGGCGCAGCGGCGGCGGCGCGGACTCGTCGGTCAGCCACTCGTCGGCGGCGGCGAGGGTCTCGTCGGCGATCACCTTCGGGAAGAGGTACTCGACGGCGTTCTTCGCGATCTCACCCGGACGGCGGTCCCACAGGCCGCTGATGTCGGCGAAGTACCGCTGCACGTAGGGGGTGGTGAGCTCCTGCTGGGCCGGGTGCCAGAAGCCGGCGACCATCGCCTCGTGCACGGCGTTCGGGATCGACTCGTCGGTGAACGCCCGCTCCCAGGTCTCGGCCTTGGACTCGGCCGTGGGCCGCAGCGCCCGCGCGGTGGCGGTGCGGCGGATCCCGGTGGCGGTGGCGTCGCGGGCGGCCTCGGCGTCGATCTCGGCGTCCCCGGCGGCACCGATGGCCACCAGCCCCTGCAGGAAGGACCAGCGGGCGTCGGCGTCGACGGTGAGCCCCTCGACGACCAGCGAGCCGTCGAGCAGCCCGCGGAGCGCGGCGACGTGCTCGTCGCTGCGCGCGGCGGAGGCCAGTGTGCGCGACCACTGCAGCTGGGCGTCGCTGCCCGGCGCCGCGGTGGACAGCGAGGCCAGCGCCTTGTCGGCCAGCAGCGCCCAGCCGGTGGGGGCCCACGACGGGTCGACGTAGGAGGCCAGGGCCGACTGCACCCGGGCCAGCAGTGACTGCACGACGCTGATCTCGGTCTCGGCGTCGACGCCGGCCAGCACCAGCTGCACCCACTCGCGGGCGGGCAGCTCGCCGTCACGGGTCATGTCCCAGGCCGCCGACCAGCACAGCGCACGGGGCAGCGAGTCGGGGAGCGACCCGATCTGGCTGCGCAGGGTGGCCAGTGACCGCTCGTCGAGGCGGAGCTTGGCGTAGGTGAGGTCGTCGTCGTTGACCAGCACCAGGTCCGCGGCCGGGTGGCCGATCAGCTCCTCGACCTCGGTGCGGGCGCCGTCGACGTCCAGCTCGACCCGGTGCGAGCGGGTCAGCCCGTCGGGGCCGGAGCTGTACAGGCCCACGGCCAGCCGGTGCCGGCGCAGGACCGGGTGCTCGGCGACCGCGGTCTGCTCGATGGCGAAGGTGGCGTACCGCCCGTCGTCGTCGAGGGAGTACACCGGGCGCAGGGTGTTGACCTGGCTGGTCTGCAGCCACTGCGCCGACCAGTCGGACAGGTCGCGGCCCGAGGCCTCGGACAGCTCGCCGAGCAGGTCGGCGAGGGTGGTGTTGCCGTACTCGTGCTTGCGGAAGTAGCGGCGCACGCCGGCGAGGAACTCGTCGCGGCCCACGTAGGCGACCAGCTGCTTGAGCACCGAGGCGCCCTTGGCGTAGGTGATCCCGTCGAAGTTCACCTCGACCGCGGCGACGTCGACCATGTCGGCGGCGATCGGGTGGGTCGAGGGCAGCTGGTCCTGGGCGTAGGCCCAGCTCTTCTCGGTGTTGGCGAACGTCGTCCAGGCGGTCGTGTACTCGGTGGCCTCGGCCTGGCACAGCGTGGAGATGTAGGTGGCGAAGGACTCGTTGAGCCACAGGTCGTCCCACCAGCGCATGGTCACCAGGTCGCCGAACCACATGTGGGCCAGCTCGTGCAGGATCGTCTCGGCGCGCCGCTCGTAGCGGGCCCGGCTGGTCTTCGACCGGAAGACGTAGTCCTCCAGGAAGGTCACGGCGCCGGCGTTCTCCATGGCGCCTGCGTTGAACTCGGGCACGAAGAGCTGGTCGTACTTGTCGAACGGGTACGGGTAGTCGAACACCCGGTGGTAGAAGTCGAAGCCGGCCTTCGTGACGGCGAAGATCTCGTCGGGGTCCAGGTGCTGGGCCAGCGAGGCGCGGCAGTAGATGCCCAGCGGGATGCCGTCGTGCAGGTCGGTGACCCGGGCGTAGGGGCCGGCGACCAGGGCGACCAGGTAGGTCGAGATCCGCTTGGTCGGGGTGAAGTGCACCAGCTGGGAGCCGGCCTCGCCCGCCTCGATGGTGCGGTCGCCGGTGTTGCTCACGACCTGCCAGTCGAACGGCGCGGTGACGTGCACGGTGAAGACCGACTTGAGGTCGGGCTGGTCGAAGCAGGCGAACATCTTCGCGGCCTCGGCCGGCTCGAAGTGCGTGTAGAGGTAGACCTGCCCGTCCTCGGGGTCGACGAAGCGGTGCAGGCCCTCGCCGGTGCGGGAGTAGCGGCAGTCGGCGTCGACCACGAGCTCGTTGGTCGCGGCGAGGCCGGGCAGCGCGAGACCGCCCTCCTCGGTGTAGCCGCTGAGGTCGAGCTCGACGCCGTTGAGCGTCGCGGACCGGACGCGCTCGGCGACCAGGTCGATGAAGGTGTCCGCACCGGGGGTGCGGGCCTCGAACCGCACGGTGGTGACCGAGCGGAACGTCTCCTCACCGGGATGGCCGTGGCCGTCGGTCACGTCGAGGGAGAGGTCGTAGCTGGAGACGCTCAGCAGCGCGGCGCGGGCCGCGGCGTCGTCACGAGTCAGGTTGGGAACTGCCACGCCCCGGAGCTTCCCATGCGGCACCGACGATCTCCCCGGTGTGGTCGCGACGGGCCGCGGGAATGCCCGGACGGCGACCCGACTTGCCGCAACCGATGACCGGCCCGCGCGCGCCGCGGGCCCCCGTCCACCGAACGAGAGGCACCCCATGACCGAGACCGTGCAGAGCTCGCCCGCCCAGGCCCGCGTCGACTTCTGGTTCGACCCGCTGTGCCCGTGGGCGTGGCTGACCAGCCGCTGGGTGCTCGAGGCGGCCAAGGTGCGCGACCTGGACGTGCACTGGCACGTGATGAGCCTGTCGGTGCTCAACCGCGGCCGGGACCTCCCCGAGGAGTACCAGCAGATGATGGCCGACGCGATCGGCCCGGTGCGCGTGCTGATCGCCGCCGCCCAGCAGCACGGCGAGGGCGTGCTCGCCGACCTCTACACCGCGATGGGCACGCTGCGGCACCACGACCAGCTCGACATCGGCGACGTCGTCGCCCCCGCGCTGGAGCGGGTGGGCCTGCCCGCCGAGCTCGCCGCCGCCGCGACGTCCACCGAGTACGACGAGGCGCTGGAGGCCAGCCACCACGCCGGCATGGACCCGGTCGGTGAGGACGTCGGCACCCCGGTCATGCACATCGACGGCGTCGCCTTCTTCGGCCCGGTGATCAGCAAGGTGCCCACCGGCGAGGACGCCGGCAAGGCCTTCGACGGCGCGGTGCTGCTGGCCAACCTGCCCGACTTCTGGGAGCTCAAGCGCACCCGCACCGCCGGCCCGGACATGTCCTCGGTCCCCGCCGACGCCCTGGAGCTCCTCGGCACCCGCTGATCCCCTCCGGATGGGGGCCGAAGTCGCGACTTCGGCCCCCACATCCGGCGGCTGGCGGGCCGGGCACTGAGCGTGGGGACGTCGCGGGCGGCATGCTGGGTCGATGGCGAGGCCCCCGGTCCGGCAGCGGATCATGATCACCGGGGCGAGCTCCGGGCTCGGTGCGGGCATGGCCCGGCGGTTCGCCGCCCGGGGCCGCGACCTGGCCCTGGTCGCCCGGCGGCTCGACCGGCTGGAGGCGCTGCGCGACGAGCTGGTCGCGCGGCACCCCGGCGTCCGGGTCGTGGTCGCCCCGCTGGACGTCGACGACCCGGACGCCGTCGCCACGGTCGTCCCGCAGCTGGCCGCCGAGCTCGGCGGGCTGGACCGGTTCATCGCCAACGCCGGCCTGGGCAAGGGCACGCCCGTCGGGAGCGGCGACCCGCGCCCCAACCGGCAGGTGCTGGTGACCAACGTGCTGGGCACCCACGCCTGCTGCGAGGCCGCCGTCGCGCTGTTCCGCGCGCAGGGCGCCGGCCACCTGGTGGTGATCTCGTCCGTCGCCGGGGTGCGCGGCATGCGGGGCACCCGGACGGCGTACGCGACGTCCAAGGCCGCCGACGCGGTGCTGGCCGAGGGCATCCGCGCCGACCTGCTCGGCGACCGCGCCACCCGCGGCATCCGGGTCACCACCGTGCACCCCGGGTTCATCGAGACCGACATCAACACCGGCCGCCGCGGCCCGTTCACCGTCGACCTCGACACCGGGGTGGCCGCGCTGACCGCCGCCGTCGAGCGCGAGCCGGTGCGGGCCTACGTGCCCGAGTGGCCGTGGCGTCCGGTCGCCGGGCTGCTGCGCGTCCTCCCGCTGCCGCTGGCCCGCCGGCTCGCCTAGCGGACCCGGGTCCGGGCGACCGCGCGGGTCCGCTCGTCGAACGCCGGCGGCGCGCCCGGCTCGGTGAGCCAGCGCGCCAGCCGGGCCAGCTCGTCGCGCTGCGCGGCCACGTAGGCGGCGTCGACCACGGCGCCGTGGCCGGGCACGACCGGGCCGCGGACGTCGGCCAGCAGCGCGGTGAGGGTGCTGGCCCACTCCAGCGGGAAGGCGTCCTCCATCGCCGGGGGAGCGCCCTCCTCGACCAGGTCGCCGGCGAACACGACGTCGTCGACGGTGACCACCAGGTCGCCGTCGGTGTGCCCGCGGCCCAGGTGGCGCAGGCCCACCGCCCGGCCGCCGACGTCGAGCACGGCTGCGCCGTCGACGAGGTGGTCGGGGCCGTCGATCGGCGCGGTGGCGACCAGGTCGGCCGCCGGGTCGCCGTCGGCGCGCAGGCCGGTGACCACGTCGGCCCGCTGCAGCTCGCCGGTGGCCTCCAGCGCCTCCGCGCACCGGCGGGTGGCCCAGACCGCGGCCGGGCGGAACGCGGCGTTGCCGAAGCAGTGGTCGTGGTGGGCGTGGGTGTTGACCACCGTCCACGGGTGGCCGGTCACCGCGCGCACCGACTCGGCCAGCGCCTGCCCCTCCCGCAGGTGCGACCGGGTGTCGACCACCAGGCAGGCGCCATCGCCCACCACCAGGCCGCAGTTGAGGTCGAGCTCGCGGTGCCGGCGGACGAACACCCGGTCACCGATCTCGCGCCAGCCGGCGGTCACCAGCAGATCCGCATCGGCCGGCCCCGGGAGTCGCTCGTTCCGTCGCCGACGCACGCGGCGACGCCGTCGGCCAGCCGCTGCGCCGACCAGGCGGCCGCGCAGGCGTCCAGCGCGTCCACCACCGGGACGCCGACCGGGGCCTCGGCCAGCGCCGCCTCGACGTCCATGACGGCGCGCAGGGCGGCCAGCCGCTGCACCGTGCCGCGGGCGGTGCCCTTGCGGTCGCGGACGCCGCCCAGCCCGCAGCGGAAGGCCAGCTCGGGGTGCACCTCGACCACCCGGTCGGTCGGCGGGTCGCCGAGGGCGTCGTCCAGGGCGCGGATCGAGCGGACGAGCTGGAAGGTCTGCGCCGACGGCGCCCGCGGGGGAGTGGTGGCCGCCCGGGACAGCGCCCGGGCCTCGGCGTAGTCGTCGGTGGCCAGCACCGCGCGGACCGGCGCGGGGAACACCGAACCGGTCGCGCCGGTGGGCCTCAGCAGGTCTCGGGCCAGGACGTCGCAGCGCCGGACGCCGTCCTCCGACAGCCCGATCGGCATGTCGATCGCGACCACGTCGACGCCGGGGACGGCGAGCACCGCCGCGACGGTCCGGAGGTCGAGCAGCTGGACGGCGCGGCCGTCCAGACGTGCGCCGACCCAGCCCAGCTGCCAGCCGTCCACCCCGAGCACCGCCACCGGGCCAGCCTGCCACCGCTCCTGGCAGGATCGGGCCATGCGCGTCTTCCTCGGCACCGACCACGCCGGTCTGGAACTGAAAGCCCACCTGATGCAGGTGCTCGCCGACGAGGGCTTCGAGCCCGTCGACTGCGGCGCCTTCGACTACGACCCGCAGGACGACTACCCGCCGTTCTGCTTCGAGGTGGGCGAGCGGGTCGTCACCGAGCCCGGCAGCCTGGGCATCGTCATCGGCGGTTCGGGCAACGGCGAGCAGATCGCCGCCAACAAGGTGCCCGGCGTGCGCGCCGCGCTGATCTGGAACGGCAGCACCGCCCGGCTCGCCCGCCAGCACAACGACGCCAACGTCGCGGCCGTGGGCAACCGGCAGCACAGCGTCGAGGAGGCCACCGAGCTGGTGCTGACCTACCTGCGCGAGCCGTTCAGCGGCGAGTCCCGGCACGTCCGCCGGATCGGCCTGCTCACCGACTACGAGCGCGACCGGCACCGCCCGGCCGGCGGGCTGCCCACCTAGACCCCCTGATGCGCCGGTGAACGGTGACGACCTGCGGGCGGCGGGGGCCGCCGTGCAGGAGCTGTTCACCCGCGTGCCCGACGGCGCGGCGTCGGTGCCCACCCTGGGCACCGACGTCGTCGGCGTGGCCACGCACATCACCTCCTGCCTGACCTGGTACGCCACCGACCTGGTGGCCGGGGCGGAGGAGGCGACGGCGTTCCAGCTGGTGCGCCAGCCCGACGCGTCGCTGGCCGAGGTGCTCACCCAGCTGCGCGCCGCGACCGAGGTGCTCGCCCGGGTGGTCGACGCTGCCGCACCCGCCGAGCGCGGCTTCCACCCGTGGGGCTCCGCCGACGCCTCGGGGTTCGCCGGGATGGGCTGCGCCGAGCTGCTGCTGCACGCCGGCGACGTCGCCGAGGACCAGGGCCTGGACTGGACGCCGCCCTCGGCGCTGACCGCCGCGACCCGGGCGCGGCTGTTCCCCTGGGCGCCGGCCGACGCCGACCCGTGGACCGCGTTGCTGTGGGCCACCGGCCGCGGCGAGCTCCCCGGCCACGCCCCGGTCAGCTCCTGGCGCTGGCACTGCGCCCCCCTTTCCGAGTGGGACGGCACCCGGCCTCGGTGACGTGCCGGAGCGGCCCCGGCGCAGCGGCCCGCCACGAGCCCGCGAGTGGTGGAGGGCGACGGGGTCCGCCCTCAGAACTGGTCGGCGCACCAGGGGCTGACCGGCCAGCTGAAGGCCGTCGAGGCCGCGATGACCGCTCCCGGGCTGATCTCGGTGACCCGGCCGGCGGCCTGCAGCGACGCCAGCGACACCCCGCCCAGGAACGCCGCGGACAGCGCCTCGATGTCGACGACCAGGTCGGGGTCGCGGTCGGTGCGGTCGCAGAAGGCGCCGGACGGGTGCCCCCAGACGTGCCAGCGCCCGTCGTTCCAGTCACAGAAACGGTCACGCACCTCGACGACCAGGTCGATGCGGGCCGGGTAGCGCCGCGCCGAGAGCGCCCGGCCGACGTCGACCAGCCGGACCCACAGCGCGTCGACCGGTCGGGCGTGCAGGGCGCGGGGATCGGCGAGCAGGTGCCGCAGCGGGTCGTCGACGGAGGCGTACGGCGCCTCGACGGTGCGCACCAGGTCGACACCGAGCAGGAAGCGCCACAGCGCGGCGTACGCGGCCGGTGTCGCGGCCCGCACCTCGCCGACGGTGAGCACGCCCTCGGGCTCGCCGGTGTCGGTCCACTCCGCCTTCACCCGGTAGGTCGCGTAGCCGGTGACGGTGCCGTCGGCCTCCGTGTGCAGCACGTGCTGCCGCCCGGTGCCGCCCTGGGCCGGGTGCTCGAACAGCACCCGGTCCCACCACCTCCCGTCGCGGGCGAGGTTGCCGGGGACGGACCGCCGGACCTGCTCGTACAGCCCGACGGCGGCCGGGCGGAACGCCTCGACGTCGACCACCGCCAGCGTGCCGGTGCCGCAGTCGACGTCCGGGCGCAGCCGCAGCCGTTCGGTGCGACCGGTCCAGCCGCCCCGCCAGGTGGCCGGGGCGTAGCCGAAGCGGCCGTAGATCGAGGACTCCGCGGCCCACAGCGCCGCCACCGGCTCCCGACCGGCCGACTGCACCTGGGTCAGCTGCCGCCGCATGATCGCGGTCAGCACGCCCTGCCGGCGGCGGTCGGGCGCGACGGTGACCCAGGTGACCCCGGCGGTGGGCACGACGGCGCCGGGGACGCTCATCTCCAGGCTGTAGATGCCGGAGGTGGCCGCCACCCGGTCGCCGTCGACCAGGGCCAGGGTCCGGTCCAGCTCGGCGAGCGGGGACGGCTCGTCCAGGAACGGGCCGGTGGACTCGACGCCGAAGGTGGTGTGCATGGCGCGGACGAACCGCGGCCACTCCTCGGCGGTGATCGGGCGGAGCTGGTCGGCGAGATCGGTCACGGGTCGTGTCTACCGGCCCGGGACGACGGTCCGCCAACCAGTTCCGCGCGCGGTCAGCTGCGGAGGTAGGCCAGGGTCGCCAGCACGCGGCGGTGCTGGTCCTCGTCCTGGGCGAGTCCCAGCTTGGCGAAGATGTGCTGGGTGTGCTTCTCCACCGCACCGGGGGTGACCACCAGCTGGCGCGCGATCGCGGTGTTCGAGTGGCCCTCGGCGATCAGGCCGAGCACCTCCCGCTCGCGGGGCGACAGCGAGCGCACCGGGTCGTCGCGCCGTCGCCGGGCGAACAGCTGGGACACCACCTGCGGGTCGAGCACGGTGCCGCCGGCGACCACGTCGTCCAGGGCCGACAGGAACTGCTCCACCTGGGCGACCCGGTCCTTGAGCAAGTACCCGACCCCGCCGGCGCCGTCGGCGAGCAGCTCGTCGGCGTAGGCGACCTCGACGTACTGCGAGAGCACCAGCACCGCCGTCGCGGGCACCAGCCGGCGCGCCTCGACCGCGGCCCGCAGCCCCTCGTCGGTGTGCGTGGGCGGCATCCGGACGTCGACGACGGCGACGTCCGGCCGGTGCTCGACGACCGCGCGCACCAGGTGGGGACCGTCGCCCACGGCGGCCACGACCTCGGTGCCGGCCTCGCCGAGCAGGCGGACCAGGCCCTCGCGCAGCAGGACGGAGTCCTCGGCGAGCACGACGCGCATGGGCCGGTTCAGCGGCACGGCACCTCTCCGATCAGTCGGGTGGGACCGCCGCGGGGGCTGTCCACGGTGAGCACGCCGTCCACGGCGCGCAGCCGGTCGGTCAGCCCGGCCAGGCCGTGCCCGGGGGCGAGGACCGCGCCGCCGGCGCCGTCGTCCTCGACCTCGACCCGCAGGCGGTCGTCCTCCAGGTCGACCGCGACGCGGGCCACGGTGGCCCCGCTGTGCTTGGCCACGTTGGCCAGCGCCTCGCTGACCAGGAAGTAGGCGGTGTTCTCCACGACCGGCGGCAGCCGCTGCCCCAGCGGCAGGGAGACGGCCAGCTCGACGGTGACGGGGGAGCGGGCGGCGATCGCGGCCAGGGCGGCGGTGAGCCCGCGGTCGGCGAGCACCGGCGGGGCGATCCCGCGGGACAGCGCCCGCAGCTCCTCCAGCGTCTCCCGGGTCTGCTCGGCGGCCTCGGTCAGCGTCGCGCGGGCGCCCTCGGGGTCGGTGTCGATCATCCGGCGGGCCCGGTGCAGGTCCATGCTCAGCCGCACCAGCCGCTGCTGCGGGCCGTCGTGGATGTCGCGCTCCAGCTGGCGCAGCGCGACCGCCTCCGCGGCGACCGCGGCGTCCCGGCCCTGCGCCAGCCGGCCGATCTCGGCCTGGGTGCCGGCGCGGGAGGTCAGCAGCGCCCGGCCCAGCTGCGCCTCCAGCAGCGCCATCGCCCGGGTCACCGGCGGCAGCGTCACCAGCAGGACCACCCCGAGGACGGCGTAGCCGGCGATGCGGACCCCCAGGCCCTCGCCGAGCCCCAGCAGCTCGGGCAGGTCCCGGTCGTCGGGTCCGTCGGGCAGCGCCCAGCCCCAGGCGCCGTAGCCCAGCCCGCCGAGCACCCCGGCCCACCAGGTGACCACGACGACGAAGGCCGGGACGGAGACGAGCAGGTGCAGCACCGCGTGCAGTGCGTCGAGCCAGTACTGCGGCTCGCGCACCGGCGCCACCAGCCGCTGCGGCAACCCCTGTCCCGGGTCGACGGGCCGGTAGACCGGCCGGGGGAGCGACCGCCCGAGGACGGCGGGCAGCCGGCGGCGCTCCACGGTCGCCAGGCCGCGGGCGCAGAACAGCGTGCCGACCAGCACCGGCAGGCCGATCCAGACGACGAGCAGCCCGGCGCCCAGGGCCAGCCCGACGACCACCACGACGAAGGCGATCAGCGCCAGCGGGAAGCCGAGCACCACGTAGGCGGCGTCGACGCCGGCCTGGCGCCACCGTCCGCGCCGGCCGGGACGGTCCTCCGAGGGGTTCACGGGAGCCAGCCTCGTCGCGTCGTCGGGCCCGCTCCAGCCTGCTGGCTGGCCACTGCCGCGTCGGGCTGTCCCGACCCCTGCACCGTCCATGTCACCGGTGATCGTCCCGGCATCCGCGGCCGCGTGTCACCCCCTGCCCCCGCGACGGGTGGGGCCCGGATCCCGCCGGCGGGGGCCCCGACCGGTCGGGGCCGGTCGGGCGGCAGCGAGGATGGGCCCATGCGGCCCGTCGTCTGCTCCACCGCAGCGCTCACCGCGCTGGTCCTGCTCGCCGGTTGCACCGGTGACCCCGAGCCCGCGGCCGGGGCCTCCGGCGAGAGCCCCGCCGGGCAGCCGGCCGCCCTCCAGCCGGCCACGACCGAGCCCGCTGCCCGGCAGACGCTCGTCGCCGACGCCGACCCGGTCGCCGCCGCGGTCTCGACCAGCCGGGCGCTGTTCCAGAGCTCGCCGGTCGTCGTCCTCGCCCCGGCCGGCGACCCGGCCGCGCAGCTGCTCGGCGCCTCCGCCGCGGTGGGCCTGGGCGTGCCGCTGCTGCTCGACGGCGGCGCCGGGACGGCGGCGACGCTGGACCCCGAGCTGGCGCGGCTGGGCACCGCCACCGTCCTGGGCATCGGCGGCGCCGCGGCCGAGGGGGTCGACCTGCGCGCGGTGCCCGCCGACGCCGCGGCGGTCGGCACGGTGACCGGTCTCGCCCTCGCCCCGGCGGACCCGGTCGCCGCCGACGGGCAGGTCGCCGCCGTCGCGGCGCTGGACCCGGCGTCCCCCGCCGCGCTGGAGCCGGCGGCCGGGGAGCCGGCCGGCGGCGCCGCGGCCACCTCGTCGTCCGCCCCCTCGTCCGCGTCGTCCGCCCCGGGTGCTGCCCTGCCCGAGCCGCTGCCGGAGGTCACCCGCCCGCCGGCGCTGGGCGGCACCGTCGTGGTGGCCAGCGGCAGCCCGGACGGCCTCGCCGCGGTGGCGACCGCCCGGGCGGCCGGCGCCGACGTGCAGGTGATCGGCGGCACCGACCCGCGGGCCTCGGGCGAGCTGGTCGACCGGCTGGCCGCCGACCCCGCGGTCGTCGTCCTGGGGGCCGACCTGGCCGCCGAGCCCGGGCTGGACTGGAAGCTCGCCACCGCGGCCGCCGGCACCCAGCTGCCCGGCGGCGGGCAGCTGCTGTTCCCCGAGCACATGCTGGTCGCCCTCTACGGCATCCCGGGCAGCGCGTCCCTGGGGCTGCTGGGCGAGCAGGACCTGCCGGGGTCGATCCGGCGGGCGCAGCAGCTGGCCGACGAGTACCGCCCGCTGGTCGACACCACCGTCGTCCCGACGTTCGAGATCATCGCCACCGTCGCCTCCAGCAGCGCCGGCGCGGACGGCGACTACTCCGCCGAGCAGGACGTCGAGACGCTCCGCCCGTGGGTCGAGGCCGCCGGCGCGGCCGGGATGTACGTGGTGCTGGACCTGCAGCCGGGCCGCAGCGACTTCCTGTCCCAGGCGCAGCTGTACCAGCCGCTGCTGGAGCTGCCGTTCGTCGGCCTGGCGCTGGACCCCGAGTGGCGGCTGGAGCCCGGTGGCCTGCCCCTGCAGAAGATCGGACAGGTCGGCATCGACGAGGTCAACACCGTCGTCACCTGGCTGGCGGACCTGACCCGGGAGAAGGCGCTGCCGCAGAAGCTGCTGGTGCTGCACCAGTTCCAGGTGCGGATGGTGGTGGACCGGGAGCGGCTGGACGTCTCCCGGGACGAGCTGGCGATCATGGTCCACGTCGACGGCCAGGGCGGGCAGTCCGCCAAGCAGGACACCTGGCGGGTGCTGCACCAGGGCGCCCAGGAGGAGCTGTCCTGGGGCTGGAAGAACTTCATCGACGAGGACCTGCCGATGCTCACCCCCGGGCAGACCGTCGAGCAGGTGCTGCCGACGCCGGAGCTGGTCACCTACCAGTAGCGACCGCAGGGCCGTGGGCCTTGGTTCCGTCGGTGCCCTCGGGCACCATCGGCCACCACGTCGACGACCGCGGGAGCCAGCCATGACCGGTGTGATCAGTGATCGGCCCACCCCGGGTCAGGTGGCGGAGCTGGAGCCGCGGCTGGCCGAGCACCGGCGCGAGCTGACCGGCTACTGCTACCGGATGCTCGGGTCGATCTTCGACGCCGAGGACGCCGTGCAGGAGACGATGCTGCGGGCCTGGCGGTCCCTGGACAAGCTCGAGGGCAGCGGCGCGCTGCGCTCCTGGCTCTACCGGATCGCCACCAACGTCTGCCTCGACTCCCTGGACGGGCGCAAGCGCCGGGCGCTGCCGGTCGACCTGTCCGACGAGCCGTCCGCGCCGGTGCCGGCCTCCCTGGCCGGGGTGCTGGCCGACGGGGCGTGGATCGAGCCGGCGCTGGACCGGCAGGTGCTGCCCTCCGGCGGAGGCGACCCGGCCGAGATCGCCGTCCAGCGGGACTCGGTGCGGCTGGCGTTCATCGCCGCGCTGCAGTTGCTCCCGCCCCGCCAGCGGGCCGTGCTGCTGCTGCGGGACGTGCTGCGCTGGAAGGCCGACGAGGTCGCCGAGCTGCTGGGCACGTCGGTCGCCGCGGCCAACAGCGCGCTGCAGCGGGCGCGGGCCACGCTCGCCGCGCAGCAGGGCACCCCCGACGCCCCGGCGCGCGAGGTGGCCGACGACCAGGCCGAGCTGCTGGCCCGCTACCTCGACGCCTTCGCCCGCTACGACATCGACGCCCTGGTGGCGCTGCTGCACGAGGACGCGGTGATGGACATGCCGCCGTTCGCCATGTGGCTGCGCAGCTCTGCCGACATCGCCACCTGGTTCCTCGGCCCGGGCGCCGAGTGCCGCGGGTCGCACGTGGTCCCGCTGCGGGTCGGCGGCAACCCCGCGTTCGCGCAGTGGCGGCCCAGCGGCCCCGGCGGGTCGTTCGAGCCGTGGGCGGTGCACGCGCTGGAGTTCACCGACGGCAGGGTCACCCGGATGACCGCCTTCCTCGGCCCCCGGCTGTTCGAGGCGTTCGGGCTGCCGCTGCACCCCGAGCCGGGCCGATGAACTCCGCCGGTCCTGGGAGTCCTCACCCCATGACCGACACCACGGGACCACTCAGCGACAGCCCCGCCTTCAGCGGCCTCTCCGTCGACGACCTCGACGCGGCGTGCACCTTCTACGAGCAGGTCCTCGGGCTGCGCACCAGCGCCGAGCCGACGATGCCCGGCATCGCACACCTGCACCTGGGCGGCGGTCGCGACGTGCTCGTCTACGCCAAGGGCACGGCCCACACCCCGGCCTCGTACACGGCGCTCAACTTCCCGGTGCCCGACGTCGACGCGGCGGTGGCCGAGCTGAGCGGGCGGGGGGTCCGGTTCCTGCAGTACGACGAGCCGCCCACCGACCCCACCGGGGTGATGCGCACCGGTGGCCCGTTGATCGTTTGGTTCACCGACCCGGCGGGCAACGTCTTCTCGGTCATCGAGCAGCGCTGACGGGCCGTGGCGGCCGGCCTGGTCGCCGACCTCCACCTGTTCCTCGACCCGGTCGTCGTCGGCGGGGGCACCCGGCCCGAGGGGCCGCGGCTGGACCTCGAGCTGGTCGGCGAGCGCCGGTCTGCCGGCGGCGTGGTCCACCTGCACCACCGCGTCCGCTGCTGACCCCGGGACGACGACGGCCCCCGCCGCTCCCGGAGGAGCCGCAGGGGGCCGCGTGCGTGCGGGGCGACTAGAGGAACAGCCAGACCAGTCCGGCCATCGCGAAGCCGACGACCGACAGGATCGTCTCCAGCACCGTCCAGGTCTTGAGGGTGTCCTTGACCGACATGTTGAAGTACTTCGCCACGATCCAGAAGCCGCCGTCGTTGACGTGGCTGGCGATGATCGAGCCCGCCGAGATCGCGATGACCAGCAGGGCGATCTGCGGCTGGGAGAAGCCGCCCTCGGTGACCAGCGGCTGGACGATGCCGGCCGTGGTCACGATGGCCACCGTCGCCGAGCCCTGGGCCAGCCGCAGGGCGCAGCTGATCAGGTAGGCCGAGAGGATGACCGGCAGGCCACCGGCCTGCATCGAGCCCGCGACCGCGTCGCCGATGCCGGTGGCCCGCAGCACCGCGCCGTAGAACGCGCCGGCGCCGACGACCAGCAGGATCATGCCGATCGGCTTGAGCGACTCGCCGGTGACCTTGCCCAGGTCCGCGGTCGTCATCCCGCGGCGGGTGCCCAGCAGCCACAGCGCCAGCAGCACCGCGATGCCCAGCGCGATGGCCGGGGTGCCCAGGAAGAAGGCCACCTGCTGGACGGCGGAACCGTCGGCCAGCGCGACGCTGCCCATGGTGGCGGCCAGGATCAGCAGCATCGGCACGGCGATGACCAGGCTGACCAGCCCGAGGGACGGCGGCGCCGTCGTGGGTCCGGGCCGGTCGGCCAGCGACGTCGGGGACTCGGTCAGCACGGTCTGGCCGCCGGTCCCACCGGCCGCGGAGCTGCCGCCGGAGCCCGGCCCGCCCGGCAGGTCGCCGTCCCGGCGGGCGCCGGTGCCGCCCTGCGGGCCCTCGACCTCACCGGTGAGGAACTCGTCGGGCACCTCGACGTGCACGCGCTTGCCGATGAAGGAGCCCCACCACACACCGGCGACCAGCCAGGCCGGGATGCCGCAGATCAGGCCCATGATGATGATCCAGCCCAGCCCCACCCCGAACAGCCCGGCCGCGGCGACCGGCCCCGGGTGCGGCGGCAGGAACGCGTGGGTGACCGACAGACCGGCCAGCATCGGCATCGCGTAGAGCACCAGCGACCGGCCGCCCCGCTTCGCGGCGACGTAGACCAGCGGGGCGAGCACGAAGATGCCGATGTCGAAGAAGACCGGGATGCCCAGGATCAGGCCGGTGAGGCCCATGGCGAGCGGCGCGCCCTTGGGCCCGAACAGCTTGAGCAGCCGGGTGGTCAGCACGTCGGCGCCACCGGACCGCTCCATGATCGCGCCGAGCACGGTGCCCAGGCCGATGATCAGCGTGATGTGCCCGAGGATGCCGGCGAAGCCGGTCTCCAGCAGCGACTTGCTGGCCGTCGTCGGGGTGCCGACCAGGTCGTTGACCGGCAACCCGGCCACCAGGGCGACGAGGATCGCCACGACGAAGAGCGCGATGAACGGCTCGATCTTGAACTTGATGATCGCCAGCAGCAGCACGGCGATGCTGGCGGCGGCGAGGGTGAGGAGCCCGGCTGTGTCGTTCTGCAGCCAGTCGATCATCGAGGCCATGCTCGACTCCTGTCGTGGTGGGTGGGCGGTGGTCAGGCGGGGGAGTGCAGGGCGGTGACGAACTCGCCGGCCCGGCGGGTGATCTCGGGCCAGACGCCGTCGGCCACGCCGGTCGGCGGGACGACGCTGGTGCCGGCGCACACGGCGAGTGCACCGGCGGCCAGCCAGTCGGCCGCGTTGGCAGCGCTGACGCCGCCGGAGGGCAGCAGCTGCACCGACGGGTAGGGACCGCGCAGGTCCTTGAGGTAGCCGGGGCCGAGCTGCCCGGCGGGGAAGAGCTTCACCGCGGCCGAGCCGAGGTCGACGGCCTGCGCGACCTCGGTGGGGGTGAAGGCGCCGAGGAACACCGGCACCCCGGCGCGGACGGCGACCTCGGCCACCTCCGGCCGCAGCCCCGGGGTCACCAGGAAGCGGGCCCCGGCGTCGATCGCGGCCCGGGCCTGGTCGCCGGTCAGCACGGTGCCGACGCCGAGCAGCGTCCCCGTCGTCCCGGCCGCCTCCGCGGCCCGCCGGACGTGGGTGAGGACGTCGGGGGTGGTGAAGGTCAGCTCCACGGTGTGGATGCCGCCGTCGGCCAGCGCCTGGCACAGGTCGGCGGCGTCGGGGATGGCCGGCGCGCGGACCACGGCGAGCACGCGGTCCCGGTGCAGCGCCTCGAGGGGGTCGAGCTCGGTCATGCCACGTCTCCTGGTGCTCGGCGACGCAGCGTCCGGCCGGTCAGTGCGTCGGTGCGGTGTCCGTCGTCCAGGGCGAGGACGCCGTTGACGAGGACGTGGGGGATGCCGGCGGCGGCCTGCCGCGGCTGGTCGAACGTGGCGGTGTCGGCCACCCGGTCGGGGTCGAGGAGCACGAGGTCGGCGGCGTACCCGGCGCGGACCAGGCCGCGGTCGCGCAGCCCGAGCCGGCGGGCCGCCCGGCCGGTGAGGTGGCCGACGCACTCCTCCAGGGAGAACAGCCCGAGGTCGCGGGCGTAGTGGCCGAGGTAGCGGGGGAAGGTGCCCCAGGCCCGCGGGTGCGGCTTGGCGCCCACGAGCAGGCCGTCGCTGCCGCCGGTGTGCCGCGGGTGCGCCATGATCGCGCGGACGTTCTCCTCGTGGCCGACGTGCTGCAGGATGCCGGTGCCCAGCTCGTCGCGGACCAGGACGTCGACGAACACCGCGAACGGCTCGCGGCCCTCGGCGGCGGCTATGTCGGCGACGGTGCGGCCGACCAGGCCGTCGAGCTCGGCGTGCGCGACGCCGCTGATCTCCAGCGTCTCCCACTCCGCGACCACCCCGTGGCAGCCGTCGGAGCCGGTCACCTCCAGGTCGTGCCGGATCCGCTCCAGCGCCGCGGGGTCGGTCAGCCGGCGCAGCGTCGCCTCCGGCCCGCCGGCCGAGGACCAGCTGGGCAGCACCGCCGACAGCGTCGTGGCCCCGGGCAGGTAGGGGTAGGTGTCGAGGCTGACGTCGGCGCCGCGGGCGAGCGCCGCGTCGAGCAGGGCCAGCAGCTCCGGCGCCCGCCCCTTGTTGGTCGCGAAGTTCATCGTGGCGTGCGACAGGTGCAGCGCGCAGCCGGCGCGGGTGGTCACGTCCACCATCTCGGCGTAGGCCTCGAGCGCGTTCTTCCCGTACGAGCGGTGGTGCGGGGCGAAGAAGCCGCCCAGCTCGCCCACCGTCGTACACAGCGCGAGCAGCTCGGCGGAGTCGGCGTACATGCCGGGGGTGTAGGTCAGCCCGGCGGACAGACCCACCGCCCCCTCGGCCATCGCCGTCGCCACGATCCGCTGCATCGCCGCGATCGCGGCGGCGTCGGCGGGCACGTCGTCCCAGCCGACCACCAGCGCGCGCACGACCCCGTGCGGCACCAGGTAGGCGGCGTTGGTGGCGATGCCGGCGTCCAGCCGGTCCAGGTACCCACCGACCGAGCGCCAGGAGAAGTCGAAGTCGGGAGGGTCGGTGTTCCAGCCGGCGATCTTGCGCCGCAGCACGGCGAGGGTGTCGTCGTCGACGGGGGCGTAGGACAGGCCGTCCTGGCCCAGCACCTCGGTGGTGACGCCCTGGCTGACCTTGGCCAGGTGCGGCGGGTCGAGCAGCAGCTGCAGGTCCGAGTGGGCGTGCATGTCGATGAAGCCCGGGGCCAGGACCAGCCCGTCGGCGTCGAGCACCCGCTCGTGGCCGGTGCGCAGCACCGAGCCCGCCGGCTCGACCGCCGCGATCCGGTCGCCGTCGACGACGACGTCGGCGCGGTACCGGGGTGTCTCGGTCCCGTCGACGACGTCGGCGGAGGTGATCAGGGTGGTCATCAGAAGAGGGTCCGGACCAGGTCGACGACGACCGGGTCGGGCTCCGACCAGTCGGCGACCACGGGGATCCAGCGCCACTTGTCGAACGCCGTGCACGGGTGGGACAGCCCCAGCCGGACGACCTGGCCGACCCGCACCTGCTCCGCCGAGGCCGGGTCGGTGCGCAGGAACGCGTGCTGGTCGTTGACGGCGCTGACGTGCGCGCCGGGGAGCGGCCGGGCGGGGGCACCCAGGGCGTCGGCGACCAGCTGCGGCTCGGGCAGCCCCTCGTCGAAGGGGACGTCGCGCTTGCCGGCGTCGAGCAGGGCCAGCCCCGGCTCCGGGCAGGACACGACCCGGGCCCAGGCGTGCATGGCGGAGGTGAACGGCGACCCGCCGGACCGGGAGAACGGGGAGATGCCGCGGTAGAAGCCGTCGTCGTGGACGAGGTAGGCACCCGAGCGCAGCAGCACGCGGGTGGGCAGGCCGGAGCCGCCGTCCGGGTCGGCCAGCGGACCGAGGGCGGCGACGACGTCGTCGAAGTAGGCGCTGCCCCCCGCGGTGACCAGCGCCTCGCCGGCCTCGACGTAGGCGCCGGCGGCCACCAGCCGGCGGTGCAGCGCGGCGACGTCGGCCAGGTAGCCGCGCACGGCGGCCAGCCCGGCCGCGGAGGCATCGTGGGCGAGCGACCCCTCGTACCCGCCGACGCCGCGCAGCCGGACCCACGGGCTCGCGGCGACCGCGGCGGCGACGGCGTCGGCGGTCTCCGGCGTGCGGGCGCCGGTGCGGCCACCGGCGGCGCCCAGCTCCACGACGACGTCGACCGGGCGGCGGGGGGCGAGCGGCGCCAGGACGGCGTCCATGGCGGCCACCGTCTCGACCGAGTCGGCCCAGACGACGACGTCGAGCTCCGGGTCGCCGTCCAGCGCGCGGGCCAGCCAGGTCAGGGCGACCGGGTCGACCAGGGCGTTGGCCAGCAGGACGCGCGGGGTGCCGTGGGCGACGGCGACCCGCAGCTGGCTCGGCGTGGCCACCGTGATGCCCCAGGCGCCGGCCTGCAGCTGCCGCTCCCACAGCGCCGGGGCCATCGTCGTCTTGCCGTGCGGGGCCAGGTCGACGCCCTGCTCGGCGCACCAGGTGGCCAGCCGGGCGGTGTTGGCCCCGAGCGCGGCGCCGTCCAGCACCAACAGCGGGGTGAGGAAGGACGACAGGCGGGGCGCGGTGGCGAGGAACTCGGCGACGGTCAGCCCGGCGGCCGCGTCGGGGAGGGCCTTCTCGCAGGACCCGAGCCGCTGGGTGGCCAGTTCGCCGAGAGCTCGCGGGTCCAGGCCGGTGCGCCGGGCGGAGCGGGTCATCGTCTTCCCTCCGGGTCCGCCACCGTGCGGACCAGTCGCTGCTCAAGTGCGTTGCGCATGGTGCAACGCTCGTTGCAATACTGCGGTGCCGATGTCTAGCATCGGCCGAGGACAGGCGTCAACGGCCGGTCGGCGCCGCGCCGTGCGGCCGACGGCCGGTGAGCGGAGGGGGAGCGCGTGGGGGCAGCGACGGGGACGGCCGTCCCGGACGACGGCGCCGCGGTGGCGGTGAGCTGCCTGGGGGAGCCCCTGGTGCTCGTCCCGTTCCCGGCGTCGGGCGCGCTCGGTGAGGGTTCGCCGGACCTGGCCGCCGCGACGCTGGCCGGGGCGGAGGCGAACGTCGCCGCCGGCCTGGCCGGGATGGGCGTCCCGGTGGCCTACGTGTCGCGGGTGGGGGCCGACCCCGCGGGCCGGTTGCTGCACGCCGCCCTGGACGCGCGGGGTGTCGACGTCCGCGCCCTGGGCAGCGACCCGGGCCGGCCCACCGGCTGGTACGCCAAGGAGGCCGTCGTCGCCGGCGACGAGGAGCCCAGCAGCCGGATGCACTACCGGCGGGCGGGGTCGGCGGCCGCGGCGATGGGCCCGGAGCTGCTCGACGAGCCCGCGGTCGCCGCCGTCCTGGCGCGGTCGCGGCTGGTGCACACCAGCGGCATCACCCCGGCGCTGTCGCCGGTTTGCGCCGCGCTGGTGCACGCGCTGCTGCGCCGTCCGCGCCGCTCCCCGGCGACGGTCTCCTTCGACGTCAACTGGCGCGAGCAGCTCTGGCCCTCCGGGGACCCCGCACCGGTCGCCGAGCTCGCCGGGATGGCCGACATCGTGCTGGTGGGGGGCGACGAGGCGGAGCGGGTGTTCGGCACGCAGGACCCCGCCGCGCTGCGCCGGCGGCTGCCCGGGCCGGCGTGGGTCGTGCTCAAGGACGGCGCCCGGCGGGCCCTGGCCATCGACCGGGACGGCGGGGTGGTCGAGCAGGCGGCGCTGCGGGTGGACGTCGTGGAGCCCGTGGGCGCCGGCGACGCGTTCGCCGCCGGCTTCCTGGCCGGGACCGTCCGCGGGGAGGACGTGGCCCGGTGCCTGCGGCTCGGGCACGTCAGCGCCGCCGCCGTCCTCACCGCGCCCGGGGACTCCGCGCCGCTGCCGCCCCCGGCGACCGTGGCCGCGCTGCTGGCGGCGTCGGCGCAGGAGTGGGCGGCCACGACGGTCGACCGCACGGGCGTCCGGCTGCCCGAGGGGGTGCGGTGAGCCAGAGCGTGAGCCGGGCGCTGCAGCTGCTGCGCGAGCTGGGCCAGGCGCCGGCCGGTCTGGACGAGCTGGCCGCGGCGATCGGCGTCCACAAGACGACGGTGCTGCGGCTGCTGCGCACCCTCGCCGAGCAGCAGTTCGTCTTCCACGACGCCGACCACCGCTACCACCTGGGCTCGCGGGTGTTCGAGCTGTCCTCCCGCGCGCTGGACCAGCGGTCGGTGCGCGGCACGGCGGCGCCGCACCTGGCCGAGTTCAACCGGGTGCACGGCCGCACCACGCACCTGGCGGTCCTGGAGGACGGCGAGGCGATCTACATCGACAAGCTCGAGTCCCACGACCACATCCGGATGTACTCCCGGATCGGCCTGCGGGCGCCGCTGCACTCCTCCGCCGTGGGCAAGGTGCTGCTGGCCGACCTCCCGGCGGCGGAGCTGCAGCGCATCGTGGCCGGCATCGAGTTCACCCCGTCGATGCCGAACACGATCACCGACCCCGAGGGGCTGCTCGCCGAGCTGGCCGTCGTCCGCCGGCAGGGCTGGGCGCACGACCGCGAGGAGAACGAGCCCTCGATCAACTGCATCGCCGCCCCCGTCCGCGGCGCGGCGGGCACCACGGTCGCCGCCGTCTCGGTCTCGGTGCCGGCGGTCGTCCTGGACTACGACCAGCTGCTCGGGCTGCTGCCCGCGCTGCTCGACGTCACCGCCCGCATCTCCGCGGACTGCGGCTGGCGCGAACCCCCCACCCGCACCACGAGAGGAACCCCCGCATGAGCGGCAAGACCGTCCTGCGCACCACCGACGCCCCCGCGCCCGCGCACACCTTCAGCCAGGGGGTCGCCAAGGGCGGCTTCCTGCAGGTCTCCGGCCAGGGGCCGATGGACCCCGCGACGAACACCTACATCGGCGAGGGCGACGTCCGTGTGCAGACCCGGCGGACGCTGGAGAACGTCAAGGCGATCCTGGTCGCCGGCGGAGCGGGCGTGGAGGACGTGCTGATGTTCCGGGTGTACCTGACCACCCGTGAGCACTTCGCCGCCATGAACGAGGTCTACGGCGAGTTCATCGCCGAGAACGTGCCCAGCGGGCAGCTGCCCTGCCGGACGACGGTGTTCGTCGACCTGCCGCACGAGGTCATGCTGGTGGAGATCGACGCCCTGGCCGTCACGGGCTGAGCGCCCGCGTCCCCGGGCCGGCGGGCCCGGGGACGTGCAGGTGGCCGGTGGAGCGGGTGACCGGGATCGAACCGGCATGGCCAGCTTGGAAGGCTGGGGCTCTACCATTGAGCTACACCCGCGGTGCACCCCGAGAGGTGCCTGCACACAGTACCGGTCGCCGCCAGTGCCTAGACTCAGCGGCGGGCCACGGGGTGTAGCGCAGCTTGGTAGCGCACCCGCTTTGGGAGCGGGGGGCCGTGGGTTCGAATCCCGCCACCCCGACTCACGTCAACCGCCGTCCGCGACGTCTCTAGACTCGTGGTCGACCTGACGCCGCCGGCGTCGGGTCCCGTCTGTCCCCCAAGAGGAGCGCTGCCCTGTGAAGAGCACCATCGAGAACCTGGGCCCGACCCGGGTCCGGCTCGCGATCGAGGTGCCGTGGAGCGACCTGGACCACGCTTTCGGTGAGGTCTACAAGGAGCTCGGCCGCCAGGTGCGCGTCCCCGGCTTCCGCCCCGGCAAGGTCCCGAACCGCGTGCTCGACCAGCGGATCGGGCGTCCCGTCGTCCTGGAGCAGGTCGTCCAGCACGCCGTCCCGGAGGTCTACTCCGAGGCCGTCCGCGAGAAGCAGGTCCGCGTCATCAGCCAGCCCGAGGTGTCGGTCACGCGCCTCGAGGACGGCGAGGTCCTGGAGTTCACCGCCGAGGTCGACGTCGCGCCCACGGTCGAGCTGCCCCCGCTCGACGCCCTCGCCGTGACCGTCGACGACGTCGCGGTCACCGACGAGGAGATCGACCAGCAGGTCGACGTCATGCGCGAGCGCTTCGCGACCCTCACCGGTGTCGACCGCGCCGCCCAGGACGGCGACTACGTCTCCATCGACCTGGAGGCCACGCTGGACGGCGAGGTCCTCGAGGACGGCAGCACCACCGGCATGTCCTACGAGGTCGGCTCCGGCAACCTGATGAACGGCCTGGACGAGGCCGTCCGCGGCCTGTCCGCCGACGAGAGCGCCACGTTCTCCACCGCCCTGCTGGCCGGCGACCAGGCCGGCGAGGTCGCCGACGTGACCGTCACCGTCCGTTCGGTCAAGGCCAAGGAGCTGCCCGAGCTCGACGACGAGTTCGCCTCGATCGCCAGCGAGTTCGACACCCTCGACGAGCTGCGCTCCGACGTCCGCACCCGGCTGGCCCGCACCAAGGTGCTGCAGCAGGGTGCCCAGGCCCGCGACAAGCTGGTCGAGCACCTGCTCGAGGTCACCGACGTCCCGGTGCCGGAGAACCTGGTCGAGCAGGAGCTCAGCTGGCGCAGCCAGGCCATGGAGCGCGAGCTCCAGCAGGCCGGCATGGACTGGGACTCCTACTTCTCCATGGCCGGGATCGAGAGCCGTGAGGCCTACGACGCCGACCTGCGGGAGAACGTCGAGAAGGCGGTCAAGACCCAGTTCATCCTGGACTCCGTCGCCGACGCCCGTGAGGTCACCGTCGACAACGAGGACCTCTCGGCCCAGGTCATGGCCGCCGCGCAGCGCAACCGGGTCAGCCCGGAGCAGTACGCGCAGCAGCTGCAGCAGGGCAACAACATCGCCGACTTCGTCGCCGACGTGCGCCGCACCAAGGCGCTGGCCCAGCTGCTGGAGCAGACGACGATCACCGACGAGTCCGGCGCCGTCGTCGACCTGGAGGCGCTGCGCCCGCAGACCGTCTCCGCCGGTCACGACCACGACCACGACCACGCCGGGCACGACCACGACCACGCCGGTCACGACCACGGCGCGGACGAGGCCGAGGACGTCGCGACCGAGGACGCCGTGACCGACGCCCCGAAGCCGGAGGTCGCCAGCGACGCGCCCGCCGAGGCGGTCGTGACCGACTCCGAGGCCGCCGTCGACGACGCCGAGGGCGGCACCGACAAGGCCTGACACCACTGGGCACACCGCGCCGCCCGCACCCTCCCCGGGGTGCGGGCGGCGCTGTCGTTACCGGCCGGGAGCCGCTCCGTCCCGCCCCCGCTGCGCCCACGGCGAACACCGGCCCGCACCGGGAGGAACCGGTCGGGGGTGCGCGTTAGGGTCGTCGTGACACCGAGACGGTCATCGGGACCGCACCCCACGGCGGCCGTCCACGACGGTCGTCCGCGGTCCCGGCGAACGCCCCCGACCACCGGCAACCCGTTCCACGAGACCGACTGCACCGCAGTCCTACGGAGGTCACCGCACCCGTGAGCAACCCAGCCCTGATCACCCCCGGCACGCCGATGCTGCGTGGCGGTGGGTCGATGATGAACCTCAACGACTCGGTCTACGAGCGCCTGCTGCGCGAGCGGATCATCTTCCTGGGCAGCCAGGTCGACGACGTCATCGCCAACCAGCTCGCCGCGCAGATGCTGCTGCTGTCCGCCGAGGACCCGACGCGCGACATCCACCTGTACATCAACTCGCCCGGTGGCTCGGTCACCGCCGGCATGGCGATCTACGACACGATGCAGTTCATCGACTGCGACGTCGCCACCTACGCGATGGGCCTGGCCGCCTCCATGGGGCAGTTCCTGCTCACCGCGGGCACCAAGGGCAAGCGCTACTCGCTGCCGCACACGCGGATCCTGATGCACCAGCCCTCGGCCGGCGTCGGCGGCACCGCCTCCGACATCGCCATCCAGGCCGAGCTGTTCCGCAGCACCAAGCAGGAGCTCAACCGGCTGCAGGCGCTGCACACCGGGCAGACGCCGGAGCGCATCAACGAGGACTCCGACCGCGACCGCTGGTTCACCGCGCAGGAAGCCCTCGAGTACGGCTTCGTCGACCACGTGGTGACCCGCGCCGACACCATGACCGCGACCGACAACCCGGTCACCGACGGACCGGAGAAGTGACCATGAGCGACTTCCAGATGCCGCAGAGCCGGTACATCCTCCCCTCCTTCGTCGAGCGCACCAGCTACGGCATGAAGGAGTCCAACCCCTACAACAAGCTCTTCGAGGAGCGCATCATCTTCCTCGGGGTGCAGGTGGACGACGCGTCGGCCAACGACGTGATGGCGCAGCTCATCACGCTGGAGTCCAACGACCCCGACCGCGACATCACCATGTACATCAACTCGCCCGGTGGCTCGTTCACCGCGCTGACGGCGATCTACGACACGATGATGTTCGTCCGCCCCGACATCCAGACCGTCTGCATGGGCCAGGCCGCCTCGGCCGCCGCCGTCCTGCTCGCGGCCGGGACCAAGGGCAAGCGCCTGGCGCTGCCGTACTCGCGGGTCCTCATCCACCAGCCCTCGGGCGAGGCCGGCGGTCAGGTGACCGACCTGGAGATCCACGCGGCGGAGATCGAGCGCGTGCGCACCCAGATGGAGAGCATCCTGGCCCGGCACACCGGCCAGAGCCAGGAGCAGGTCCGCAAGGACATCGACCGCGACAAGATCCTCACGGCCCAGCAGGCCATGGAGTACGGGATCGTCGACCAGGTGATCCAGAGCCGCAAGCTCAACGCACTGCCGCCCATCCCGGCGTGATCGGTGGGGTCGGGGGCGCGCTCGTCGCGCTCCCGGCCCCCACCGTCGGCGCAACCCGACCGGGTCACGGGAGGGGTGCGAGACGGGTGTTACGGGCCGGACGAACCGGGTGAGTTCCTGCCCGGGAAGGTCGTACCCGGCGGGTAGGTTCGATGGACGCCCGGCTCCCCGGTCAGCACCGCAGGGACGACGGACGCCGGCTCGTACGGGGCGTCGACGGGCACACACAGCAGGTACCAACGGGACGACGGCAGCGCCGTCCCACTCGAGGCGGAGGTCAGCCAGGTGGCACGTATCGGTGAGAGCGGCGACCTGCTCAAGTGCTCGTTCTGCGGGAAGAGCCAGAAGCAGGTCAAGAAGCTCATCGCTGGCCCCGGGGTCTACATCTGCGACGAGTGCATCGACCTCTGCAACGAGATCATCGAGGAGGAGCTCTCGGAGTCCTCGGACCTCAAGTTCGACGAGCTGCCGAAGCCCAAGGAGATCCACGACTTCCTCGAGCAGTACGTGATCGGCCAGGACCAGGCCAAGCGCACGCTGGCCGTGGCCGTCTACAACCACTACAAGCGGATCCAGGCCGGCGGCGACCGCGGCTCCCGCGACGAGGGCGTGGAGCTCGCCAAGTCCAACATCCTGCTGATGGGCCCGACCGGCTGCGGCAAGACGCACCTGGCCCAGACCCTCGCCCGGATGCTGAACGTCCCCTTCGCCATCGCCGACGCCACCGCGCTCACCGAGGCCGGCTACGTGGGCGAGGACGTCGAGAACATCCTGCTCAAGCTGATCCAGGCCGCCGACTACGACGTCAAGCGCGCCGAGACCGGGATCATCTACATCGACGAGGTCGACAAGATCGCCCGCAAGAGCGAGAACCCGTCGATCACCCGCGACGTCTCCGGTGAGGGCGTGCAGCAGGCGCTGCTCAAGATCCTCGAGGGCACCACCGCCTCGGTGCCCCCGCAGGGTGGCCGCAAGCACCCGCACCAGGAGTTCATCCAGATCGACACCACCAACGTGCTGTTCATCGTCGGTGGCGCCTTCGCCGGTCTCGACCAGGTGATCGAGGCCCGCACCGGCAAGCAGGGCATCGGTTTCGGCGCCGAGGTCCGCGGCAAGGCCGAGATCGAGGAGGCCAACGCCTTCGCGCAGGTCATGCCCGAGGACCTGCTCAAGTTCGGCATGATCCCCGAGTTCATCGGCCGGCTCCCGGTCATCACCAGCGTGCAGAAACTCGACCGTGAGGCGCTGATCAACATCCTCACCGAGCCCAAGAACGCCCTGGTGCGCCAGTACCGTCGGCTGTTCGAGCTCGACGGGGTGGAGCTGGAGTTCACCGACGACGCGCTCGAGGCCATCGCCGACCAGGCGATCCTGCGCGGCACCGGCGCCCGTGGCCTGCGGGCGATCATGGAGGAGGTCCTCCAGTCGGTGATGTACGACATCCCCAGCCGCGAGGACGTCGCCACCGTCGTCATCACCCAGGACGTCGTCCTGCAGCACGTGAACCCGACGATCGTCCCGCGCAAGCCCGCCCGCGCCCCCCGCGAGAAGTCCGCCTGACCCTCGGCGCCTTGTCCGCAGGGACGGGGCAGTGAACGCCAGTGGCCCGGAACCGACTCGGTTCCGGGCCACTGGCGTTCAACGCTCCAGTCGTCGCCGGACGACGGCCCCGGCCCTCGTGCAGGGGTCCGCCGCGGGCCTGCGAGTGGTGGGGGGCACGAGGGTCCTTCGTCCAGCCGAGGGCAGCCAGGGCGGCGTCCCGCCGGGTGTCGCGCTCGCGGTCCTCGGCGCTGCCGTGGAACGCGGCCCCGTCCAGCTCGACGGCGACCCGCGCCTGGACGTAGGCGGCGTCCAGGTCGACGTGCCGGCCGGTGGGGAGGACCACCCGGTGCTGCTGGACCGGGGCCGGGAGCCCCGGGACCCGCAGCACGTGGATGACCCGACGCAGCCACCGGCTGACGCTGCTCGAACTGCTGGCCAGCGTGAGGGGTCGCGTCGGCCGGCGCCGTGGGGGGAGGAGGTCGGTCAGCGCGTGCACCAGCGGAGAGTGCAGGTCAGCGCAGCTCCCGCGCTGGCTGCCTGTGGACGACCACGAGGCGGTGAACGCCAGCGGCCCACGACCGCCCAGCTCCTGGGTCAGAGCGGTGCACAGGTGCGGTACCCGCCCCGCGCCGCGCCGCGAGACCGCAGATCGGTGGACGCCGGCGGCCCACAGCTGTCCCGGTCCTGGGCCGCGCACGTTCAATGCCCGCCGGCGCCGGGACGCCGCGCGCGACACGCCGGGCGGGGGAAGAGCGTGGCGACTGTGGGTGCTCTGTGCGGGGACGCCCACCGAGTCAGGAGATCACCGCCGATGCCCGCTCTGCTCCAGCGCCCCGAGGCCCCCGCCGTTCCCGTCGCCGCCCGCCGTCCTCGCCGGCTCCGCCGCCGTCTCGCGGCCGCCGGGATCGGGGCCGCGGTCGTCGTCCCGCTGGCCGGGGTCGTGTACGACCGCGTGACCGGCTGGGACCCGCTGGAGCAGCAGGTCGTCGACCGCAGCACCCCGCCGCTGCTGCTGGCCCTCGACGACCTCGACGAGTACCACGCCGCGACCGGCAGCTTCCAGGTCGTCGTCGACCAGGAGCGGGACACCCCGTACGTGCCCTCGGCGATCAGCGGCGAGCGCACCAGCCTGCTGGCCACCGGCAGCGTCGACGCCTATGTCGACTTCACCGACCTCGGGACCGACGGGGTGCAGCTGTCCGCCGACGGCACGTCCGCGACGATCACCCTGCCGGCGCCGCGCCTGGACACCCCGCAGGTCGACGTCGCCAACAGTCGGGTGCTCGACCGCGACCGCGGCCTGCTCGACCGGGTGGGCGACGCGGTCGCCGACGAGCCGGTCGACGACACCGCGCTCTACGCCGCCGCGAACGACCAGATGGCCGCGGCGGCGGCCCAGAGCGACCTGCGCACCCGCGCGGAGGACAACACCCGCGACATGCTGACCGCCCTCGGCGCGAGCTTCGGCGTCCCGACCGTCACGGTCACCTTCGCGCCCGCGGCGGACGCCCAGAGCTGACCCGTGAACGCGAGCGGCCCAGGACCACGAGGGTCCTGGGCCGCCGGCGTTCAGTACCTCA
Organism: Modestobacter sp. SSW1-42; assembly: GCF_046635825.1. Taxonomy (NCBI): domain Bacteria; kingdom Bacillati; phylum Actinomycetota; class Actinomycetes; order Geodermatophilales; family Geodermatophilaceae; genus Modestobacter; species Modestobacter sp. SSW1-42. Next base: position 513,308 of record NZ_JBISCA010000001.1, read on the forward strand.
GGCCTCGGCCGGCACCTCGGCGAGGACGACGTCGACGCGCAACGGGCCGTCGCCGGCGACGACGGTCAGCTCGGCGATCCGGCCGGCCGCCACCAGGTCGGGGCGAACGGCCTCCACCAGCGGCACCTGCGCGGCCGGCGCGGTCACCGTGGCCGAGGCGACGTCGGCGCGCATCGACTGCTTCGCCTCGGACTTCGCCTTGCGCACCGCGGCCAGGGCGTCGGCGGCGACCACCGGCACCGCGGTGTCCCCGCCGGTGGGCAGCTCGCTCGCGGTCGGCCACAGGGCGCGGTGCACCGACCCGCTCTGCCACCAGGACCAGACCTCCTCGGTGACGAACGGCAGCACCGGGGCGAACAGCCGCAGCTGCACCGACAGCGCCAGCGCCAGCGTGGCCTGCGCGGAGACCGCCGCGGCATCGGTCTGGTAGGCCCGGGTCTTGACCAGCTCGACGTAGTCGTCGCAGAACGACCAGAAGAAGGTCTCGGCGACCTCGAGGGCCCGGGTGTAGTTGTAGGCCTCCATCGCGGCGGTGGCCTCCTCGACCACCTGCGCCAGCGACGCCAGCAGCCCCAGGTCGATCGGCTCGGTGACGTCCGCGGCGGTCAGCGACGGGGACGCCCCCAGGCCCAGCACGAACTTGCCGACGTTGAGGATCTTCATGGCCAGCCGGCGGCCGACCTTCATCTGCGCCTCGTCGAAGGGGCTGTCGGCACCCGGCCGGGCACCGGCGGCCCGCCAGCGCACCGCGTCGGTGCCGTAGCGCTCCAGCACGTCGATCGGCGTGGTCGCGTTGCCCTTCGACTTCGACATCTTCTTGCGGTCGGGGTCGACCACGAAGCCGGAGATGGTGGCGTGCGTCCAGGGCACCGTGCCGTGCTCGTAGTGCGCGCGGACGACGGTGGAGAACAGCCAGGTGCGGATGATGTCGTGCGCCTGCGGCCGCTGGTCCATCGGGAACACGTGCGCGAACAGCTCGGCGTCGGTGTCCCAGCCCGACGCCACCTGCGGCGACAGGGAGGACGTCGCCCAGGTGTCCATGACGTCGGGGTCGGCCATGAACCCGCCGGGCACGCCCCGCTGGTCCTCGGTGAACCCCTCGGGCACGTCGGAGGACGGGTCGACCGGCAGCGACGCCTCGGGCGCCAGCAGCGGCTCGTCGTAGACCGGCTCGCCCTCGGCGTCCAGCCGGTACCAGATCGGGAAGGGGACGCCGAAGAACCGCTGCCGGCTGACCAGCCAGTCGCCGTTGAGGCCCTCGACCCAGTTCTCGTAGCGGTGCCGCATGTGCTCGGGCACCCACTGGATCTCCCTGCCCCGCTCCAGCAGCGCGGCGCGCAGGTCGGCGTCCCGGCCGCCGTTGCGGATGTACCACTGCCGGGTGGTGACGATCTCCAGCGGGCGCTCGCCCTTCTCGAAGAACTTCACCTGGTGGGTGATCGGCCGCGGGTCGCCCTCGAGGTCGCCGCTCTCGCGGAGCAGCTCGACGATCCGCTGCTGCGCGCTGAAGGACGTCTTGCCGGCCAGCTCGGCGTACACCTCGGCCGGGACGCCGGCGGGGGCGTCGGCGACGAACCGGCCGTCCCAGCCGATGACGGCGCGGGTCGGCAGCTGCAGCTCGCGCCACCAGGTGACGTCGTTGAGGTCGCCGAAGGTGCAGATCATCGCGATGCCCGAGCCCTTGTCCGGCTCGGCCAGGCGATGGGCGAGCACCGGGACCTCGACGCCGAACAGCGGCGTGCGGACGGTCTTCCCGAACAGCGGCTGGTACCGGGCGTCGTCCGGGTGCGCGACGAGGGCGACGCAGGCCGGCAGCAGCTCGGGGCGGGTGGTCTCGATGAACACCGGGCCCTCGGAGCCGGTGAAGCCGACGCGGTGGTAGGCGCCCGGGCGCTCGCGGTCCTCCAGCTCGGCCTGGGCGACGGCGGTGCGGAAGGTGACGTCCCAGAGGGTCGGCGCCTCCTGGGCGTAGGCCTCGCCGCGGGCCAGGTTGTGCAGGAACATCCGCTGCGCGGTGGCCCGGGAGGTCTCGGAGATCGTGCGGTAGACGTTGGACCAGTCGACCGACAGGCCGACCCGGCGCCACAACTTCGCGAACTCCTCCTCGTCCACGGCGGTCAGCTGCTCGCACAGCTCGACGAAGTTGCGCCGGGAGATGGGCAGCTGGTCCTTGCCCGGCTTCTCCGGCGGGGTGAAGTCCGCGTCGTAGGGCAGCGAGGGGTCGCAGCGCACGCCGTAGTAGTTCTGCACCCGGCGCTCGGTCGGCAGGCCGTTGTCGTCCCAGCCCATCGGGTAGAACACGTGCTTGCCGCGCATCCGCTGGTAGCGGGCGACGATGTCGGTGTGCGTGTAGCTGAACACGTGCCCGACGTGCAGTGACCCGCTCGCGGTGGGCGGCGGGGTGTCGATCGCGTAGGTCTGCGACCGGGGGGCGGCGAGCGCGGCGTCCCGGTCGAAGCCGTAGGTGTCGTCGGCGGCCCAGCGGGCGGTCCAGGTCGACTCCAGCCCGTCCAGGGAGGGCTTGTCGGGTACGCCGACGGTCGCTCCCGGGGCCGTGCTGTCCAGGGGGGGAGTGTCGGCTGCCATGACTGGCATCCTAGGAGCGGTGAGCACCTCCCTTTCCCGTGACCTCGCCCGGGTCGAGCAGGCGCTCCTCGCCCGCTGGCCGGAGAGCCGTCTCGAACCGTCGCTGACCCGCATCACCGCGCTGCTGGACCTGCTGGGCTCCCCGCACCGCGCCTTCCCCGTCGTCCAGGTCACCGGCACCAACGGCAAGACCACGACGGCGCGGATGGTCGACGAGCTGCTGCGCGGGTTCGGCTTGCGCGTGGGCCGGTTCACCAGCCCGCACCTGGAGTCCGTGCGCGAGCGGATCGTCCTGGACGGCGAGCCGATCGGTGCCGAGCGCTTCGTCGAGGTCTTCGACGACATCGCCCCCTACGTGCAGATGGTCGACGCCGGCAGCGACGTCCCGATGTCCTTCTTCGAGGTCACCGTCGCCATGGCCTACGCGGCCTTCGCCGAGACGCCGGTGGACGTCGCGGTGGTCGAGGTCGGCATGGGCGGCACCTGGGACGCGACCAACGTCGCCGACGCCCGGGTCGCCGTGGTCACCCCGGTGTCGATGGACCACGCCGAGTACCTGGGCCCGGACGTCGCCAGCATCGCCACCGAGAAGGCCGGGATCATCAAGCCCGCGCCGCCCACCGAGGAGGGGCTGCCCGGCATCGACGTCGTCGCCGTGCTCGCCCACCAGCCGGCCGGCGCGCTGGAGGCGCTGGTCCGCCGGGCGATCGAGGTGGACGCGACCGTCGCCCGCGAGGGCACCGAGTTCGGCGTCCTGGAGCGCAAGGTCGCCGTCGGTGGGCAGCAGGTGCGGCTGCAGGGCCTGGGCGGGGAGTACGACGAGGTCTTCCTGCCGCTGTTCGGCGCCCACCAGGCGCAGAACGCCGCGGTGGCGCTGGCCGCCGTCGAGGCCTTCCTGGGTGCGGGCTCGGCCACCGGCCCGGTCGCGCAGGACGTCGTCCGCGAGTCCTTCGCCGCGGTGCGCTCGCCCGGCCGGCTGGAGCGGGTGCGCACCTCGCCGGCGGTGCTGGTCGACGCCGCGCACAACCCCGGCGGCATGGCCGCGACCGTCGCCGCCGTGCGGGAGTCCTTCGACTTCACCCGCGTGGTCGGAGTGGTGGGGTGCGTGCAGGGCAAGGACGTCGGCGGCATCCTCGCCGAGCTGGAGGGGCTGTGCGCCGAGCTGGTGGTCACCCAGAACAGCTCGCCGCGCGCCATCCCGGCCGACGAGCTGGGCGCGCTGGCCGTCGACGTCTTCGGCGCCGACCGGGTGAGCGTGCACCCGCAGCTCTTCGACGCCCTGGAGGCCGCGATCGAGCTGGCCGAGGCCGGCCCGGACGACGCCCTGGGCGGCTCCGGGGTGCTGGTCACCGGCAGCGTCGTCACCGCGGGGGAGGCCCGCACGCTGCTGGCCGGGGGCCGGAAGTGACCGCGCCGGACCCGGCCCGCGCCGGGAAGGCCCTCGGGGGAGCGGCGGCGGCCATCCTGCTGCTGGAGGGGATCGCCGTCCTGTTCGTGCCGCGCGGCATCGCGCAGAGCGGCGACGGGCTGACCGGCTTCCGGCTCACCGTGCTCATCGTGCTGGCCGTGCTGTTCATCCTGGCCAGCGGCATCCAGCGGAAGCCGCGCGGGCTGTTGATCGGCACGGTCCTGCAGGTGCCGCTGGTGCTCACCGGCTTCTTCGGCGCGGCGATGTGGCTGGTCGGCGGGCTGTTCGCGCTCATCTGGGCCTACCTGCTGCAGGTGCGCAAGGACCTGCTCGGCTCCGCGCTCGGGCCGGTGCCCGCCGCGCCCCCGTCACCGCCCGTCGACTGACTCCCGCCGGGGTCACCCGTCCGGGGGGCGGCGGGGCGGCCGGCCTCCGGTCTCCGCGGGCCCTGGTCGATGGTGGGCGTGCGGGGTCCCCAGCGACGGGGTCGACGCGGAGAGCGGAGGCAGGCATGAAGCACCACAGCGGCTGTTGCGCGAGCGCTCACAAGCAGGAGGGACCGGCGAAGCGGAAGGCCGGTGAGCCCCCCATCGGCCTGGCCGGCCCGGTCAGCCAGGCGATCGTCGAGTACGCCGCCCGCACCCGCCACCAGGTGCACGGCGACCTGGTCGAGCGGCACGCCCGTGAGCTGCACGCCCGCGCGAGCTACGACTGCTGGAACGGCCTCAGCGACCGGGACCAGGAGCTGTGGCGGCACATGGCCCGGCTCGACCTGACCGAGGGTCAGCGGGCCTAGTCGAGGACCCCGCTGCCCCCCCGTCTCGCACGCTCGACGCGGGTCGTGGCAGCGGGGCCGTTCCCCGAGCTCAGGCCGCTGAGGTGTCCCCGAGTGCGGTGCGCACCGCTGCGCCCTCGCCGGGGACCCCGGCGAGCAGACGGACGACGGTCGGATCGGCGACCGCCAGGACGCCGAGCACCAGGTGCCCGCTGTCCAGCCGCCGCTCCTTGCGGCGCACCGCGGCCCGGAGCGACTCCTCCAGCGCCCGCTTGCTGCCGTCGGCGAAGGGCATGTGGCCGCTGACCGCCCGGCGGCCGCGGTCGAGTGCGCCCGGCCCGAAGACGGCCTCGGTGGTGGCCCGCACCGCGTCCAGGTCCACGCCGACCGCGGCCAGGACCTCGGCGTCCAGGGCGCCGGGGGCGAGCGCGGCGCGGAGCGTCGCGTGGTCGACCCCCGCGCTCGCCAGGGCCGTGCCCCCGCGCCCGGGGTCCCGGGTGAGCGCCAGCAGCAGGTGCACCGGTTCGACCCGGTCGGCGTGCAGCTCGCGCGCCTCCTCCTGTGCGCGGACGACGGCCGACCGGGCCTCGTCGGTGAAGCGTTCGAACACGTCAGCGGTCCCTTCTCGAGGTGGCGTGCTTCTTGTGGACGGCCTGCTTGCTGACCCCGAGGGCGTCGGCGATCTGCTGCCAGGACCAGCCGCGGGCCCGGGCGCTGCCGACCTGCAGCACCTCGAGCCGGTCGGCGAGCTCGCGCAGGGCGCGGACGGCGCGCAGGCCGGTGTCCGGGTCGTCGGCCGCTGCTGCGGTGGTGACGTCGGTGGTGGTGGCCATGACGTCAACGTAGGTTGACGTCGCCAGCTTGTCAACCAAGGTTGACGTTCCGCGTCCCGTACTCTGCGCCGCGTGTCTGCACCCACTGCTGAGCGTTCGCTGGTCCTGGTCAAGCCCGACGGCGTGGCCCGCGGCCTGGTCGGCCAGGTCGTCGCCCGCCTCGAGGCCAAGGGCCTGCGCCTGGTCGCCGCCGAGCTGCGCACCCTGACCGTCGAGGTCGCCGAGGAGCACTACGGCGAGCACCGCGAGCGCCCGTTCTTCGGCTCGCTCGTCGAGTTCATCACCAGCGCGCCGCTGCTGGCCCTGGTCGTCGAGGGCCCGCGCGCCATCGAGGCGTTCCGCGCGCTCGCCGGCGCCACCGACCCGGTCAAGGCCGCTCCCGGCACCATCCGCGGCGACTTCGCCCTCGAGGTCCAGTCGAACATCGTGCACGGCTCGGACTCGCCCGAGTCCGCCGCCCGCGAGATCGCGCTCTTCTTCCCCGGCCTGTCCTGACCCCCCGGGGGCCAAAGTCGCGACTTTGGCCCCCCGGGGGAGCGGCTACCCTGGTGGGGCCATGACTGTCGAGTCTCTCTACCCCCGCCTCGAGCCGCTGTTCGCCCAGGTGCAGAAGCCCATCCAGTACGTGGGCGGTGAGCTCAACTCCACGGTCAAGCCGTGGGAGTCCGTCGCCGTCCACTGGGCGCTGATGTACCCGGACGCCTACGAGGTCGGGGTGCCCAACCAGGGCCTCATGATCCTGTACGAGGTGCTCAACGAGCGCCCCGACGCCCTGGCCGAGCGCACCTACGCCGTCTGGCCCGACCTCGCCGGGCTGATGCGGGAGGCCGGCGTCGGCCAGTTCACCGTCGACGCCCACCGCCCGGTCCGCGACTTCGACCTGCTCGGCGTCAGCTTCGCCACCGAGCTGGGCTACACCAACCTGCTCGAGGCCCTCGACCTGGCCGGGGTCCCGCTGCACGCGGTCGACCGCGACGAGAGCCACCCGGTCGTCGTCGCCGGCGGGCACGCCGCCTTCAACCCCGAGCCGGTCAGCGACTTCGTCGACTGTGCCGTCCTGGGTGACGGCGAGCAGGTCGTCGGCGACATCACCGACGTCGTCGCCGCCTGGAAGGAGCAGGGCCGTCCCGGCGGGCGGGTCGAGCTGCTGGCCCGGCTGGCGCGCGTCGAGGGCGTCTACGTCCCCCGCTTCTACGCCGTCACCTACGGCGCCGACGGCACGATCGCCGAGGTCCTGCGCACCCGCGACGACGTCCCGCCGCGGGTCAGCAAGCGCACCGTCATGGACCTCGACGAGTGGCCCTACCCGAAGCAGCCGCTGGTGCCGCTCGCCGAGAGCGTGCACGAGCGGATGAGCGTCGAGATCTTCCGCGGCTGCACCCGTGGCTGCCGGTTCTGCCAGGCCGGGATGATCACCCGCCCGGTCCGCGAGCGCACGATCACCGGCATCGGCTCGATGGTCGACGCCGGCCTCCGGGCCACCGGCTACGAGGAGGTGGGCCTGCTCTCGCTGAGCAGCGCCGACCACTCCGAGATCGGACAGCTGGCCAAGGAGCTCGCCGACCGCTACGAGGGCACCAACACCGGCCTGAGCCTGCCCAGCACCCGGGTCGACGCGTTCAACGTGACGCTGGCCAACGAGCTGTCCCGCAACGGCCGCCGGTCGGGCCTCACCTTCGCCCCCGAGGGCGGCAGCGAGCGCATCCGCCGGGTGATCAACAAGACCGTGTCCAAGGAGGACCTGGTCCGCACGGTCACCACGGCCTACGCCAACGGCTGGCGCCAGGTGAAGCTGTACTTCATGTGCGGTCTGCCCACCGAGACCGACGAGGACGTCCTGGAGATCGCCGAGCTGGCGGTCGAGGTCATCCGCGCCGGCCGCGAGGCCAGCGGCTCCAAGGACATCCGCTGCACCGTGTCCATCGGTGGCTTCGTGCCCAAGCCGCACACCCCCTTCCAGTGGGCCGCCCAGGCGAGTGCGGAGACCATCGACCACCGGCTGAAGGTGCTGCGCGACGCGATCAACGCCGACCGCCGGATCGGTCGCTCCATCGGCCTGCGCTACCACGACGGCAAGCCCGGCGTGATCGAGGGACTGCTCTCCCGCGGCGATCGCCGGGTGGGCCGGGTCATCGAGCGGGTGTGGCGCGACGGCGGCCACTTCGACGGGTGGAGCGAGCACTTCTCCTACGACCGGTGGCGCACCGCGGCCACCGAGGAGCTCGCCCCCTTCGGCGTCGACCTGGACTGGTACACGACCCGTGAGCGCACCGAGCACGAGGTGCTGCCCTGGGACCACCTGGACTCCGGCCTGGACAAGGAGTGGCTCTGGGACGACTGGCAGGACGCCATCTCCGAGGACGAGGTGGGCGACTGCCGCTGGACCGGCTGCTACGACTGCGGGGTCTGCCCGACCATGGGCACCGAGATCCAGATCGGCCCCACCGGTCGCAGCCTGATCCCGCTGGCCGTCGTCGGTGCGCGTCCCCAGGTGGACGTGCACGCCGACGCGGCCGTGTCCGACCCCGTGCACACGCACTGATGGCCCGCACGCCCGACGGTCCGCCGCCGCCCCCGACCGTGCAGAAGCTGCGGCTGCGCTACACCAAGCGCGGTCCGCTGCGGTTCGCCTCGCACCGCGACCTGGCGCGTGCCCTGGAGCGCGCGCTGCGCCGGGCGCAGGTGCCGATGGCCTTCTCCGCCGGTTTCAGCCCGCACCCGAAGATCTCCTACATGGGGGCCGCACCCACCGGCGCGGCCTCCGAGGCCGAGTACTTCGAGATCGGCCTGTCGGCCCGCCGCGACCCCGAGCAGGTGCGGGCCGCGCTCGACGCCTCGCTCCCGCCGGGCATCGACGTCCTCGAGTGCGTGGAGGCGGTCGAGGGCAGCGGGTCGCTGGCCGACCGGCTCGACGCCACCCGCTGGCGGATCGACCTGCCCGGCGTCGACACCGGCGAGCTGGCCGCGGCGGTGCAGGAGCTGCTCTCCCGCGACGTCGTGACGGTCGCCAAGCGCACCAAGAACGGCCTCAAGGACATCGACGCCCGGGCGGCCGTGGTCGGCGCTGCGGTCACCGAGGAGGCAGGTTGTGCCATACTCACGGTGGTCGTACGGCAGCTCACGCCGACCGTCCGACCGGACGACGTGATGGCCGCTCTGGCTGTCGTCGCCGACCTGCGCCCGCCGTTGCCCCCCCGGGCCGTGCGTGAGGCGCAGGGCCGGCTCGACGACAGCGGTGACGTCGCCGATCCGCTCGGGCCCGACCGCGCGGTGCGTTCCTCCCCCCAGGAGGAGAGCACGCCGGTCTGACCGGCGGAGCCGGACGCCGGACGTCGTGCCCGCGTCACGTCTGCCAGCCGTGACACAGCACCACCCGAGCTCCGCACCACCGCAGACTCGCACCACCGCAGACCTGCACCACCGCAGACCTGCACCACCGCACCACCTGCTCCGCGCACGCTGCACCACCGGGCCCCTGCCGCACCGGCCGGGGCGCGACCAAGACTTCGCGGGGAGGGCTGCGCCGCACACCGCGGCCGCCCGAACCGCCCAACCCGCGTCCCTGCGCGGCCGCCAGTCGGAGACGATCGGCGCCCGGGGACGCACAGGAGGCGAGCCCTCAGTGGCCGACCACGTCGACGACGAGACCACCGCACAGACCGGACCGGGAGCGGCCGCCGCCGGCGCCCCGGACGGGTCGCCCAGCCCCGGGGCCGGCACCGCCGAGCCCGCCGCCGACCCGGCGCCGCCGGTCGAGGAGGCCGAGCCGGCCGAGGAGCCGGAGGCGGCCGACGAGGCCGCGCTGCCGAAGGAGCCGGGGGAGGACCCCGCGGACGCCCCCGCGCAGGACGCGGCCGACGTCGCCGGTCCGGCCACCGTCGAGGAGCCGGCCACCGCCGAGAAGCCGGCTGCCGCGGAGGACGCCGAGCCGCTCCCGGTGCCCGACGCCTGGGCCCCGCCGGTGCGCCGGCCCGAGCCCGAGCACGAGCCGGAGCTGCCCCGCTTCGGCGCGCAGTTCAGCTCGCCCGAGCCCACCACCGTCACCGCCCGGCCGCGCCGCCGGGCCACCCGCCCCGCACTGGCCGCCGACCCGGACTCCGTCGAGCCGCCGAAGCCGGTGACCCCGACCGTGCCGGCGTTCGTGACCTTCGTGGCCCCCGAGCCCGAGGTCGCCACCCCCCGCCGGCGCAGCCGCCGCGCGGCCGCCGAGTCCCCGGTCGAGGCCCCGGTCGAGTCGCCCGCCGGAGCCGACGACCGCGACGACGAGCCCGCCCCGCCGCGCCGTTCGCGCAGCCGGCGCCGCGAGGTCGTCGAGGAGGTCGTGGCCGAGACCGTCGAGGTCGAGGACGTCGAGCCGATCGACCTCACGGTGACCGACGCCGACGAGACCGACGCCGACGACGACGACCGCGACGACCGCGACGACCGCGACGGTGAGGACGGTGGTGCCTCGGGCAGCCGCCGCCGCCGTCGGGGCCGCCGGGGCCGCGGTCGTGGCCGCACCGGCGACGACGCGGTCGACACCGACGCGGACGACGATGTCGAGACGCCGCAGGACGCCGGCGCCGAGCGGGCCGAGGAGCCCGAGGAGACCACCGACGCCGAGGAGTCCGACGACGAGGACTCCGCGGAGGCCGGCGGCTCGAGCACCCGCCGTCGCCGTCGCCGCCGTCGCCGGGGCAGCGCGGGTGAGGCCGGCGCCGAGGACACCCCCGAGGACACCGACGACCGTCCGGAGCGGGCCGGCCGCAACGGCCGCACCTCCAGCGACGACGACGTCCGCGGCGTGGCCGGCTCCACCCGCCTGGAGGCCAAGCGCCAGCGCCGCCGCGAGGGCCGCGACGGGGGCCGCAAGCGCGCGCCGATCCTGTCCGAGTCCGAGTTCCTGGCCCGCCGCGAGGCCGTCGACCGCGCCATGGTCATCCGCCAGCAGGGCGAGCGCACCCAGATCGCCGTCCTCGAGGACGACGTCCTGGTCGAGCACTACGTGACCCAGGCGCAGTCGACGTCCTTCGCCGGCAACGTCTACCTCGGCCGGGTGCAGAACGTGCTCCCGAGCATGGAGGCCGCGTTCGTCGACATCGGCAAGGGCCGCAACGCCGTCCTGTACGCCGGTGAGGTCAACTGGGACGCCGCCGGCCTGTCCGGCAAGTCCCGGTCGATCGAGACCGCGCTGAAGTCCGGCGACAAGGTCCTGGTGCAGGTCACCAAGGACCCGATCGGGCACAAGGGCGCCCGGCTGACCCAGCAGGTCAACCTGCCCGGCCGCTTCCTGGTCTACGTGCCCGGTGGCTCGATGACCGGCATCAGCCGCAAGCTGCCGGACAAGGAGCGCACCCGGCTCAAGGACATCCTCAAGAAGATCGTCCCGGACGACGCCGGCGTGATCATCCGCACGGCCGCGGAGGGCGCCTCGGAGGAGGAGCTCACCCGCGACGTGTCCCGTCTGCAGGCGCAGTGGGAGGTCATCCAGACCAAGGCCGCCTCGACCTCGTCCGCCCCGACGCTGCTCTACGGCGAGCCCGACCTGGCGATCCGGGTCATCCGCGACGTCTTCAACGAGGACTTCAAGCGGCTGGTCGTGCAGGGCGACGACGCCTGGGACACCGTGGAGGCCTACGTCGCCCACGTCTCCCCGGAGCTGTCGCAGCGGCTGCAGCGCTACACCGGCACCGGCGACGTCTTCCGCGACCTGCGCATCGACGAGCAGCTGATGAAGGCCCTCGACCGCAAGGTGTGGCTGCCCTCGGGTGGCTCGCTGGTCATCGACCGCACCGAGGCGATGACGGTCGTCGACGTCAACACCGGCAAGTTCGTGGGCTCGGGCGGCAACCTCGAGCAGACCGTCACCCGCAACAACATCGAGGCCGCCGAGGAGATCGTCCGCCAGCTCCGGCTGCGTGACATCGGCGGGATCATCGTCATCGACTTCATCGACATGGTCCTGGAGAGCAACCGCGACCTCGTGCTGCGGCGGCTCACCGAGTGCCTGGGGCGTGACCGCACCAAGCACCAGGTCGCCGAGGTGACCTCGCTGGGCCTGGTGCAGATGACCCGCAAGCGGGTCGGCCAGGGCCTGCTCGAGGTGTTCTCCGAGCCGTGCGAGCACTGCCGCGGGCGCGGGGTGCTGGTGCACCTCGACCAGCCGGAGGACAAGAAGCGCAACGGCAACGGCAACGGGGGCGGTGACGCCGGCGGTGGCGGCCGCAACCGCGGCGGCAAGGGCGAGGGCCGGCGCAACGGCGGCCAGCAGGACGCCGCCGCCGAGACCGCCGCGGTCGACACGGTCGACGTCGGCCCGGTCTCCGAGCCGCCGTCGGTCGAGGCCCCGGTCGCCGGGACGCCCGCCGTCGAGCAGCCCGTCGCCGAGACACCCGTCGCCGAGGTGCCGGCCGAGCCGGTCGTCGCCGAGGCCCCGGCCGGGACCGACGGGGACGACCAGCGCCGGGACGGCGGGCGGCGCCGTGGGGCGTCGCGCCGCGAGCCCTCGCGCCGTGAGGACCCCGCCGCCGGCTGGGAGCTGGCCGACGCCCTCGCCCTCGGCGGTGGCACGGCCGTCGCCGAGCCCGCCGCGGAGCCCGCCGCCGAGCCGGCCGAGATCGCCGACGCCGAGCCGGTCACCGAGGGGCGCAGCGGACGTCGCAGCCGCGGCCGCCGCGGTCGCGGTCAGTCGGCCGAGGCCCGCGCGGCCGAGGACACCCCGGTGACCTCGGCCCCGGACGAGCAGCCGGCCGACCAGCCCGCCGAGCACACCACGCCGGACACCGTGCTGGCCGCGGTGGTCGCCGAGACCGAGGCGGCGTCGGAGGCGAGCACCGAGCCCGGTGCCCCGCCGGTGTCGGTGGAGTCGCTGACCGGCGAGACGCTGCTGGAGGAGACGCCCACCGACGCGCCGGTCGGGCAGGTCCCGACCGAGGAGGCCCCGACCGGGGCGCCCGCGGTCGAGGAGCCCCCGGCGGAGCCGGCCGTGGTGGTCTCGCCGCTGGCGGTCGCCGAGCCGGTGGCCCCCGAGGCGCCGCCGGTGGCCCGCCCGCGGCGTCGCCGGGCGGCCTCGCGGCCGGCCGGTCCGCCCGCCGTCTGAGCTGACCCTGCTGCCCGCCGCCCCGCACGCCGGGGCGGCGGGCAGGAGGGGTTCGACCCGGACACCGCCGCTCGGGTACGCTGGACGGGTTGCTCCGCCACGACAGGCCACCTGTGGGTGCGTCGCGTCGGCGGACGACCGTCCAGCACTCGGCCGCGCGCCGGGGTGTGCGCAGGACACAGTGCTGGATACAGGAACCGATCGAGGAGTCAGTGGTGTACGCAGTCGTCAAGGCCGGTGGAACGCAGCACAAGGTGGGTGTGGGTGACACGTTCACCGTCAACCGCCTGAGTGGGGTGGCCGGTGACACCGTCACCCTCCCGGCCATCCTCCTGGTGGACGGCGACACCGTCACCGCCGACGCCCAGACCCTCGCCGGGGTCACCGTGACCGGCGAGATCGTCGAGCACGGCAAGGGCCCGAAGATCCACATCCACAAGTTCAAGAACAAGACGGGCTACCACAAGCGCCAGGGGCATCGTCAGCCCCTGACCAGCGTCGTGGTCCGCGACATCACGAAGGGCTGACGACATGGCACACAAGAAGGGCGCATCGTCGTCCCGCAACGGCCGCGACTCCAACGCCCAGCGCCTGGGCGTCAAGCGCTTCGGTGGCCAGGTCGTCAAGGCCGGCGAGATCATCGTCCGCCAGCGCGGCACCCACTTCCACCCGGGTCTGGGCGTCGGCCGCGGCAAGGACGACACGCTGTTCGCCCTCGTCCCCGGCGCGGTGACCTTCGGGTTCCGTCGTGGCCGTCGCGAGATCGCGATCTCGGCCGTCGAGGCCCGCGAGACCGTCTCCGCGTGAGCACGGGCCTCCCCGTGAGGGAGGCCATCCAGTACTGAGCGGGTGGCGGTGCCGACATCGGCGCCGCCACCCGTTTCCCATTCCAGCCCCGTTCCGAGGCCCGGCCCGCGGGTCGGGTGGACCGGGTCCTTCCAGAGAGAGGCGGCGACCATGGCCGCTTTCGTCGACCGGGTGACCGTCCACGTGACCGCCGGCAACGGGGCGCACGGCGTGAGCTCCGTGCACCGCGAGAAGTTCAAGCCCCTCGGCGGACCCGACGGGGGCAACGGCGGCGACGGCGGGGACGTCGTCCTCGAGGTCGACCCCAACGTGCACACCCTGCTGGACTACCACCACTCGCCGCACCAGAAGGCGGGCAACGGCCGGCAGGCCGCCGGTGACTACAAGAACGGCGGTCGCGGCGAGGAGCGCGTGCTCAAGGTGCCGCCGGGCACGGTGGTCTCCATCGGGGGCGAGGTCGTCGCCGACCTGGTGGGCGCCGGCACGCGGCTGGTGCTGGCCCGCGGCGGCAAGGGCGGGCTCGGCAACGCCGCGCTGGCCAACGCCCGCCGCAAGGCCCCCGGCTTCGCGCTGCTCGGTGAGCCCGGCGAGTCCGTCGACGCCGTGCTGGAGCTCAAGAGCATCGCCGACGTCGGCCTGGTCGGCTACCCGTCGGCGGGCAAGTCCTCGCTGGTGGCCGCCATGTCCGCAGCCCGGCCGAAGATCGCCGACTACCCGTTCACCACGCTGGTGCCGCAGCTGGGCGTGGTCCGCTCCGGCGACGTCACCTACACGATGGCCGACGTCCCCGGGCTGATCCCCGGCGCGTCGACCGGCAAGGGCCTGGGGCTGCAGTTCCTCCGCCACGTCGAGCGCTGCGCCGTGCTGGTGCACGTCGTCGACATGGCCACCATGGAGCCCGGACGCGACCCGGAGAGCGACATCGACGCCCTCGAGCACGAGTTGCGCGAGTACGGCGGCGAGGAGCTCGACCTGGTGGGCCGGCTGCGGATCGCCGTCCTCAACAAGATCGACGTGCCCGACGCCCGTGAGCTGGTCGACCTGGTGCGCACCTCGCTCGAGGAGCGCGGGCTGCAGGTGTTCCCGGTCAGCGTCGCCACCCACGAGGGCCTCACCGAGCTGGGCTACGCCCTGGCGCGCGCCGTCGAGGAGCACCGCGCCGCGCTGCCCGAGGTCGAGCCGGTGCGCATCACGCTCACCCCGCGTGCGGTCGACGACGGCGGCTTCACCGTCCAGCCCGACCCGCGCACCGACGGCTGGCTGGTGCTGGGCACCCGGGTCGAGCGCTGGATCAAGCAGACCGACTTCAACAACGACGAGGCCGTCGGCTACCTCGCCGACCGGCTCAACCGCCTCGGCGTCGAGGAGGCGCTGGCCAAGGCCGGCGCCGTCCCCGGCGACGCGATCACCGTCGGCGACGTCACCTTCGACTGGGAGCCGACCCTCCCCGCGGGCACCCTCACCATCGAGGAGACCGCGGGCCTGGGCGGCCGCGGCACCGACGTGCGCCTGGAGGACAACGCCCGGCCGAGCGCCGACGAGCGGCTGGCGGCCAAGAAGGCCCGCCGGCTGCCCTACGAGCTCGCCGACGCCGACGGGTGGATCGACGCCGACCTCATCGAGGGCGACGCCGCCACGTGAGCACGCGGGCAGACGTCGCCGCCGCCTCCCGGGTGGTGGTCAAGGTCGGTTCCTCGTCCCTGACCACCCTGCCCGGGGGGCTGGACGTCGACCGGCTGCGCGCGCTGGTCGACGTCCTCGGGGCGCTGCGGGCCGCCGGCCGCCAGGTCGTGCTGGTGTCCTCCGGCGCGATCGCGGCCGGGCTGGCGCCGCTGTCGCTCACCGGGCGGCCGCGCGACCTGGCCACCGCGCAGGCCGCGGCCAGTGTCGGGCAGCTGCGGCTGGTGCAGACCTACGCCGACGCCTTCGCCGGCCACGGGGTGACCGTCGGGCAGGTGCTGCTCACCGCCAACGACCTCACCCGGCGCAGCCACTACCGCAACGCCCAGCAGACCATCGAGCGGCTGCTGGCCCTCGGCGTCCTGCCGATCGTCAACGAGAACGACACGGTGGCCACCGAGGAGATCCGGTTCGGCGACAACGACCGGCTGGCCGCGCTGGTCGCCCACGTCGCGGTCGCCGACGCGCTGGTCCTGCTGTCCGACGTCGACGGCGTCTACGACGGCGACCCGCGCACCGGACCGGCCCAGCTGGTCGACACCGTGCACGGCCCCGACGACCTCGCCGCGGTGGCGCTGGGCTCGGCCAGCCGCAACGGCGTGGGCACCGGCGGGATGGCCACCAAGGTCGAGGCGGCGCTCATCGCCGCCCAGGCCGGGGTGCCCGTCGTCGTGACCTCGACCCCGCAGGCCGCGGCCGCGCTGGCGGGGGAGCGGGTGGGCACGCTGTTCGCCGCCAGCGGGCGGCGTCCCTCGGCGCGGCAGTTCTGGCTGCGGTACGCCAGCCGCCCCCGCGGGCGGCTGCTGCTCGACGACGGTGCGGTGCGGGCGGTCCGGGAGCGGCACGCCTCGCTGCTGGCCGCCGGCGTCACCGGGGTGACCGGCGAGTTCCTCGCCGACGACCCGGTCGAGCTGGTCGGGCCGGACGGCGTGGTCGTCGCCCGCGGGCTGGTCGCCTACGACGCCCGCGAGCTGCCCGCGCTGCTGGGCCGCAAGACCGGCGACCTGGACCCGGAGCACCGGCGCGAGGTCGTGCACCGCGACGAGATGGTCCTGGTCGGCTGACCGCAGCTCGCAGCTGACAGGATGCACCGGTGACTGTGCGCCTTATCCGCGAGATCGGTGACCCGGTGCTGCGCACCCCGGCCGACCCGGTCCGCGCGTTCGACAAGGACCTCGCCGCGCTGGTCCGCGACCTCGAGGACACCGTGGACCACCCCGGCCGGGCCGGGGTCGCGGCCACCCAGATCGGGGTCGGCCTGCGGGTGTTCTCCTACAACGTCGACGGCGTCATCGGGCACATGGTCAACCCGGTGATCACCGAGCGGTCGGAGGAGACGCAGGACGACGACGAGGGCTGCCTGTCGATCCCCGGGCTCTACGCGCCGACCGTGCGGGCCATGCACTGCGTCGCCGAGGGCTTCGACGTCCGCGGCGAGCCGCTGCGGATCGAGGGCAGCGGCCTGCTGGCGCGGTGCCTGCAGCACGAGGTCGACCACCTCGACGGCAGGCTCTTCGTCGACCGGCTCACCGGCGAGGCCCGCAAGCGGGTCCTCCGCGCGCTGCGCAGCTGACCGCCGTCCGCGGCCGGGATCAGGTGACCTGATCGTCGGTGCTCCTGGCTCAGCGCACACGGTGAGCCAGGAGCAGGCGCGGTGAGCCCGGACGGCGGTGAGCCGGACGCGCGCTGAGCGGACAGCAGTCGGTGAGGACGCGCGCGGAGCTCGGACGGGAGTGCCCTCGCGCGTAACCTGGCGGCCGTGTCCGACGCTGACCTGCCGCTGATCGGGGCCGCTGCGGCCCGTGCCCGTGAGGCCGCCCGGGTGCTGCGCACGCTGCCCACCGAGACCAAGGACGCCGCGCTCACCGCGATGGCCGAGGCCCTGGGCGAGCGCGCCGACGAGGTGCTGGCCGCCAACGCCGCCGACGTCGCGGCCGCCGCCGCCGAGGGCACCGCGGAGTCGGTGCTCGACCGGCTGCGGCTGGACCCGGCACGGCTGGCCGGGGTCGCCGACGCGCTCCGCCACCTGGTCTCGCTGCCCGACCCGGTCGGCGACGTCGTCCGTGGGTCGACGCTGGCCAACGGGCTGCAGCTGCGGCAGGTGCGGGTGCCGCTCGGGGTGGTCGGGATCGTCTACGAGGCCCGCCCGAACGTCACCGTCGACGCCGCCGGCCTGTGCCTGAAGAGCGGCAACGCGGCGCTGCTGCGGGGCTCGGCCTCCGCGCACCGCACCAACACCGCGCTGGTCGCCGTCCTCACCGAGGCCGCCGAGAAGGCCGGGCTGCCGGCCGGCTGCATCGCGCTGCTGCCCGCCAACCGCGCCTCGGTGGGCGAGCTGCTGCACGCCCGCGGGCTGGTCGACGTGGTGATCCCGCGCGGCGGGGCGTCGCTCATCGCCCGCGTGGTGGCCGAGGCGACGGTGCCGGTGATCGAGACCGGCGTGGGCAACTGCCACGTCTACGTCGACGCCTCCGCCGACGCCGCGATGGCCGAGGCGATCGTGCTCAACGCCAAGACCTCACGGGTGAGCGTCTGCAACTCCGCCGAGACGCTGCTGGTGCACCGCGACGTCCCGTTCCTGCCGCGGCTGCTGGCCGCCCTCGCCGACGCCGGGGTCACGCTGCACGGCGACGAGGCGGCGCGGGCCGCGCACGAGGCCGTCGTCCCGGCCACCGACGAGGACTGGGCCACCGAGTACCTGTCGCTGGACATGGCCGTGCGCGTGGTCGACGACCTGCCGCAGGCACTCGACCACATCGCGCGGTGGGGGAGCGGCCACTCGGAGGCGATCGTGGCCGACTCGGCGCGGGCGATCGCCGACTTCACCGCCGGGGTCGACGCCGCCGCCGTCCTGGTCAACGCCTCCACCCGGTTCACCGACGGCGGCGAGTTCGGGTTCGGCGCCGAGATCGGCATCTCCACGCAGAAGCTGCACGCGCGCGGGCCGCTCGGCCTGCCCAAGCTCACCTCCACCACCTATGTCGTCACCGGCAGCGGCCACGTCCGCTGAGCCCAGCGGCCGGTCCTCGGCAGTTGGTCGCCGCACACCCGTAACCGAGACGGTTCCGTCACGTTGTGCAGTGCAGGACGGCGGCCACCGGTCCGCGGGAGCGCTCTCCGGGGCGCGCGCGGGCGGAGCCGTCGGCGACCGGCTGCACGGGGGGGCCGGTCGGCGGGCGGGGGTCGGTGACGACCACCGCCCGCCCTCCCCGGCGTGCCGGTGGCGCCGGAGCCGGTGGTCGGACGACCGGCTCCGTCCGGACCGGGCTAGTCTCGGTCGGTGGCAGCACGTCGACTCGGGGTGATGGGCGGGACGTTCGACCCTGTCCACCACGGCCACCTCGTGGCCGCCAGTGAGGTCGCCGGCCTGTTCGGGCTGGACGAGGTGGTGTTCGTGCCGACCGGCCAGCCGTGGCAGAAGACCGAGCGCGGCGTCAGCCCGGCCGAGGACCGCTACCTCATGACGGTCATCGCCACCGCGTCCAACCCGCGGTTCTCGGTGAGCCGGGTCGACCTCGACCGCGAGGGCCCGACCTACACGATCGACACCCTCGCCGACCTGCACCGTCTCCACCCCGATGCGGAGCTCTTCTTCATCACCGGCGCCGACGCGCTCGCCCAGATCGTCGGCTGGCACGAGACCGACAAGCTCTTCGGGCTGGCGCACTTCGTCGGGGTGACCCGGCCGGGCTACCAGCTCGCCGACGCCGACCTGCCCCGGGGCGCGGTCAGCCTGGTCGAGGTCCCGGCGCTGGCCATCAGCTCCACCGACTGCCGCGACCGGGTGCAGCGCGGGATGCCCGTCTGGTACCTGGTGCCCGACGGCGTGGTCCAGTACATCGAGAAGCGCGGGCTCTACCGGGGAACGCCCACCGGTGCCGTGCTGCCCGGCACGGAGCCACGGCTCCCCGGGCCCCCGGCAGGTGGGCCCCGGGCCACCGACGCCGCCCGCCCCACCCTGCCCGACGACCCAGCCCCCGGGGACGACGCGTCCCCCGAACCGCAGGAGAACCCCCGATGACCGCCTCAGCCGAGGCACGTGAGACCGCGCTCATCGCAGCGCAGGCCGCCGCCGACAAGCTCGCCACCGACGTGTCCATCGTCGACGTCAGCGACCGGCTGGCCATCACCGACGCGTTCGTCCTGACGTCGGCGCCCAACGAGCGGCAGGTGCAGGCGATCGTCGACGCGGTCGAGGAACGGCTGCGCGAGCACGACATCAAGCCCGTCCGCCGCGAGGGCGTGGCTGAGGGCCGCTGGGTGCTGCTCGACTTCGTCGACGTCGTGGTGCACGTCCAGCACGCCGAGGAGCGCGCCTACTACGCCCTCGAGCGGCTCTGGAAGGACTGCCCGGTGATCCCCTTCACCGACAGCGCGGCCCCGCCCGCCGCCGCAGCCGCCCCGGCGGCCGACGAGCCGGACGACGACGAGCCCACCGACGGCACGGCCGACGCGGACCTGGACGAGACCGACCGGTGACCGCAGGCCCGGCCGCCCCGCCGGTGCACCGCCTGCTGGTGTGGCGGCACGGGCGCACCGCCTGGAACGCCGGTGGGCGGTTCCAGGGCCAGCTCGACCCGCCGCTGGACGACGAGGGGCGGGCGCAGGCGGCCCGCACCGCGCCGCACCTGGCCGCCCTGCTGCGCGGTGAGGACACCGTGCTGGTCTCCAGCGACCTGCACCGGGCCCGGGACACCGCCGGTGCGCTGGCCCCGCTGCTGGGCGTGGGCGTCCAGGTCGACGGTCGGCTGCGTGAGCACGGGCTGGGCAGCTGGGAGGGCCTGACCCGCGACGAGGTGGCCGAGCGTCACCCCGGTCAGTACGCCGACTGGATCGCCGGTCGTCCGGTGCCCGGCCGGGGCGGTGAGGCGCAGGCCGAGGTGGCGGCGCGGGCGCTGGCCGCCGTGGCCGACCTCCCGCCGGCGGACGTGGCCGTGCTGGTGACCCACGGTGGCACCGCCGGCCGGCTGATCGAGGCGCTCCTGGGGCTGGGTGCCGAGCAGCGGCGGGTCTTCGGCCCGCTGGGGAACTGTCACTGGAGCGAGCTGTCGTTCCAGGCGTCGGGCTGGCGGCTGATGCGGCACAACCTGGCCGCGCCGGCGACCGTCGAGGGCCGTCGCGCCGGATCCAGCGGCGACCGCGGGCCGTTCCCGGGCCCGTCGGCCTCCGACGTCCCGGACGTGGCAGAGCCCCCGGCCGACACCGCGGCGACGGACGCCGACGCCGCCGGCTGAGCGACGTCCCGGTACCGCGGTGCCGGACCGCGGCTAGCCTCGCGCCATGTCCGTCGCCGTGGTCACCGACTCGACGGCCTACCTCCCCGCCGACCTCGTCGCCCGGCACGGGATCGAGGTGGTGCCGCTCTACGTGGTGCTGGCCGGGCGGTCGGGCCGGGAGGGCAGCGACGTCACGTCCGCGGAGGTGGCCCGGTCGCTGGCCGCGCGCGGCGGGCAGGTGACCACCAGCCGGCCCACGCCGGGGGACTTCGTCGCGGTCTACCGGCGGCTGCTGGCCGGCGGCGCGGACCGCTTGGTGTCGGTGCACCTGTCCGGGGAGCTGTCGGGCACCTGGGACGCCGCCCGGGTCGCCGCCTCGCAGGTGGGCGAGCACCTGGTGACCGTGCTGGACTCGCGCTCGGCGGCCATGGGCAGCGGCTTCGCGGTGCTGGCCGCCGCCCGGGCGGCCGAGCGCGGCGCCTCCGCCGAGGAGGTGGCCGCGGCGGCCCGGGACACCGCCGCGGCCACCCGCACCTTCTTCGTCGTCGACACCCTCGAGCACCTGCGCCGCGGCGGGCGCATCGGCTCGGCCGCGGCGCTGCTGGGCAGCGCGCTGGCGATGAAGCCGGTGCTGCACGTGACCGACGGGCAGGTCGTCGCCCTGGAGAAGGTGCGCACCTCGGCCCGCGCGCTCAACCG
Source organism: Modestobacter sp. SSW1-42 (assembly GCF_046635825.1). Classification (NCBI taxonomy): domain Bacteria; kingdom Bacillati; phylum Actinomycetota; class Actinomycetes; order Geodermatophilales; family Geodermatophilaceae; genus Modestobacter; species Modestobacter sp. SSW1-42. The sequence continues at coordinate 534,393 of NZ_JBISCA010000001.1, forward strand.
GCTCGTGCAGCGGGCCACGGAGGCGGCCGGCGAGCGCCCGGTGGCGGTGGCGGTGCACCACCTGGCCGCGCCCGAGCGCGCGCAGAAGCTGGCCGACCAGCTGGCGGCCCAGCTGCCGTCGGTGACCGAGGTCTTCGTCAGCGAGCTGGGCGCCGCGGTCGGGGCGCACGTGGGGCCCGGTGCGGTGGGCGTCGTGGTGGCGCCGGTGACCGGCGCCCCGGGCTGAGCAGTCGGTGGGCACGCCGCCCACCGTCCCCGTCGCCACCGGTCCCGCGGGCGCCGTCGTCCACAGCGCGGGTGACCGTCCACAACCTCGTCCGCGGGCCGCCGGGCCGGGCGGCGGGCTCCTAGCGTCCCTGCGGTGCGCTCCTCCGCCCGCCGCAGCGACGATGCCGACGTCATCCGCGCCCGCCTGCGGGTGCTGCTCGCCGAGGGCCGGGCGCGGGAGGGCTGGGTGCCGGAGGACGATCCCGAGCCCGACGAGTGGGACGACGACCCCGCCTCCGACGTGCCGGAGCCGCAGGCCGCGCCGGACGGGCCGCTGCCGGCCGGGCTGGGACGTCACCGGGCTCCCGGCCGGGCGGTCCGGCTCGACCCGGGACGGCGGGGCGCCTGGGCGGTGTGGGCGGTGGCCGTGGTCGCTGCCGCGGCGATGATCGGCTGGACCTGGCTGGGCCGCCCAGCGGTCGAACCGGTCCCGGCCACCGGGGCGACGGCTGCCCCGTCGGCTGCCCCGTCGGACGCCCTGGAGCCCGCACCAGGTGCGGGGCCCACGCCGCCGTCCGGGAGCGTCGTCGTGTCGGTGGTCGGACTCGTCGCCGCCCCGGGGCTGGTCACGCTGCCGGCCGGCTCCCGCGTGGCCGACGCGCTCGCCGCCGCCGGCGGGTTGCTGCCCGAGGCCGACCCGGCGTCGGTCAACGCCGCCGCCCTGCTGACCGACGGCCAGCAGATCGCCGTCGGTGTCCCCGGGCTGCCCGCCGACGCCCCGGCCGCGGCCGCCGACGGCGGGCTGCTGGACCTCAACACCGCCACCGTCGCCGACCTAGACTCCCTCCCGGGGATCGGTCCGGTGCTGGCCCAGCGGATCGTCGACCACCGGGCCGAGCACGGCCCGTTCACCTCCGTCGACCAGCTCGACGACGTCAGCGGCATCGGGCCGGCGGTCTCCGCCGAGCTGGCCGGGCGGGTCCGGGTCTGACGTGCCGTCGACCCGGCCGCCGGTCCGGCGGGCCCGCACCGAGCAGCGCTGGACGTGGGTGGACCTGCGGCTGGTCCCCGCCGCCGGCACGGTGTGGCTGCTCACGCTGGCCGCGCCCCACCTGCCGGTGCCGGTGCTGCTCACGCTCGCCGCCGTGGCGGCGCTGGGTGGCGCCGGGGTCCTCGTGCGCACCCGGCACGAGGCGTCGCAGGGCGCGGCGTCGTCGGTGCTGCTGCTCTGTCTGGCAGCGGTGACGCTGGCCGGCGCCGCGTCGGCGGTGCGCGGGCACGCCCGTGACCTCTCCCCGCTGGCCGGGCTCGCCGAGCGGGACGCCGTGGTCCCCGTCGTGGTCGAGCTGGACGACGACCCGCGGCTGCTGGCCGGGGCCGGGCTGCCCCGGGTGCTGGTCGCGGGCAGCGTCAGCGAGGCCGGCGGGCAGCCGCTGGACGGGGACCCGGTGCTGCTGTTCGGGCCCGCCGACGAGTGGACCGGTCTGCTGCCCGGGCAGTCGGTGCGGCTGCGCGCCGCGGTCCGGGCAGCCGAGCCGGGCGACGACGTCTGGGCGGTGCTGTCGGCCCGTTCCCCACCGGAGCCCGTCGGCGGCCCGGGCAGGGCGCAGGACGTCGCCGGTGCGCTCCGCCGGGGGCTCGCCGACTCCGCGGTGCGTACCCTGCCCGCGCGGCCGGCCGGGCTGCTGCCCGGGCTGGTCGTCGGCGACACCACCGCGATGGACCCGGCGCTCACCGCCGAGTTCCGGCGGGCCGGGCTGGCGCACCTGACCGCGGTGTCCGGCGCGAACGTGGCGATCGTGGTGGCGCTGGTGCTGTGGCCACTGCGCGCCCGGGGCAGCGACCGGCGGGTCCAGGCCCTGGTGGCCGCGCTGGCGATCGTCGGGTTCGTCGTCCTGGCCCGGCCGGGGGCCAGCGTGCTGCGGGCCGCGGCGATGGGCGCGGTCGGCGTGCTCGCCCTGGCGTCCGGCCGGGCCCGGGCCGCCGTGCCCGCGCTGGCCGCGACCGTGCTGGTGCTGCTGCTGGTCTCCCCGGCGCTGGCGACCGACGGGGGCTTCATGCTCTCGGTGGCGGCCACCGCCGCGATCGTGCTGCTGGCACCGGGCTGGTCCCGGTCGCTGCGGCGCCGGGGCGTCCCGCGGCCGGTCGCTGACGCGCTGGCGGTCAGCGCGGCCGCCGGGATCGTCACCGCCCCGCTCGTGGCGGCGCTGTCCGGGCTGGTCAGCCTGGTGTCGTTGCCGGCCAACCTGCTGGCCGCGCCGGCCGTCGCCCCGGCGACCGTGCTCGGGCTGCTGGCCGCGGTGGTCTCGCCGGTCCTGCCCGGTGCCGCCGACGGGCTGACCTGGCTGGCCGGCTGGCCGGTGCGCTGGCTGGTGCTGGTGGCCGAGCGGGCGGCGGCCGTCCCCGACGGGGCGACCGGCTGGCCGCGGGGTGCCGGGGGAGCGGTGTTGCTGGCCGCGGTGCTCGCCGCCGTCACCTGGGCGCTGGTGCGGTGGCCACGGTCACGGCCGCTGGCCCTGGCGGCGCTGCTGGGTGTGGTGCTGGTCGGCTGGCCGCTGCGCCAGGTCACCCGCGGCTGGCCGCCACCGGAGACGGTGGTCATCGCGTGCGACATCGGTCAGGGCGATGCCCTGGTGCTCCCCACCGCGCCGGGCGAGGCGGTGCTCGTGGACGCCGGGCCCCACGGCGTGCTCATCGACGGCTGCCTGGACCGGCTGGGGGTGCGCCGGCTGCCGCTGGTCGTGCTGTCCCACCTGGACGCCGACCACGTGGGCGGTCTGGCCGGGGCGCTGTCCGGCCGCGAGGTGGGCGAGGTGGTGACCGGCGCCCTCGCCCCGACCGACGACCGGGCGCCGGCCGTCGCGGAGGTGGTCGCCCGTGCCGGCGCCCGCCAGGCGGTGCTCGTGCCCGGCGACCGCCGGACCGTGGGCACCGCCGCGTTCGAGGCGCTGGCGCCCGACCCCGCACGGGCCACCGCCGGCGCCGAACCCAACGACCTGAGCCTGGTCCTCAAGGCCACCCAGCGCGGGCTCCGGGTGCTGTTCAGCGGTGACCTCAGCGCCGCGGCCGAGGCGCGCGTCCTGGCCGGCGGCGCCGACCTGTCCGCCGACGTGCTGAAGGTGCCCCACCACGGCAGCGCGGACGCCGACCCGGCGTTCCTGGCGGCCAGCGGTGCCGCCGTGGCCCTGGTGTCCGTGGGGGCCGACAACACCTACGGCCACCCCGCCGACCGGCTGCTGGACTGGCTGGCACAGACGGGCATGCGCACCTACCGCACCGACCGGGACGGCGACGTCGCCGTCGTGGGCCGGGCCGGCAGCTGGGGCGTGGCCGTGCGTGGCCCGGACGCGGTGCTGCGCGCCACGGCCGCCGGCCCCGCGCCCGCGCCGGCTCCCGCCCCCGGGTCGGTGACGACGCCCCGGTCCGGTCGGTACCGCGTGGCAGCATGGAGCCGTGGCAGCAGCACCCCCGGCACCGACGTCCCGCCTGCGCGTCGTGGCCGGCGAGGAGGAGCTGCTGCGCGCCCGGGCGGTGAGCGCCGTGCGCGCCGCGGTGCGCGAGGCCCACCCCGACAGCGAGGAGCACGAGCTGGCCGCCGCCGGGCTCGCGCTCGGGCAGCTGAGCGACGCCCTCGCGCCGTCGCTGTTCGGCGGGCACCGGCTGGTCGTGGTCACCGGCGTGCACGAGGCGGCCGCGGCGCTGGCCGACACCCTGATCAGCTACACCAAGGACCCCGACCCGGAGCTGACGCTGGTGCTGGTGCACCACGGCGGCAAGCGGAACGAGGCGCTGGTCAAGGCGTTCAAGGCCGCCGGCGCCGCGATCGACGACTGCCCGAAGATCAGCTCGGCGGGGGAGCGGATCGCCTTCGTGCGCAACGAGGTTCGGCACGCCGGCGGGCGGATCACCCCCGACGCGGTCACCGCGCTCCTGGACGCGGTGGGCAACGACCTGCGCGGGCTGTCGGCCGCGGCCGGCCAGCTGGTGTCGGACTTCGGCGGCGCCATCGACGCCGACGCGGTGGCCCGCTTCCACCGCGGGCAGGCCGAGGTCACCGGCTTCACCGTCGCCGAGCGGGTGCTGGTGGGCGACACGGCCGGCTCGGTCGAGATGCTGCGCTGGGCGCTCGACCGCGGGGTGGCGCACGTGCTCATCGCCGACGCGCTGGCCGACGGGGTCCGCACCGCGGCCCGGGTCGCCTCGCTGAACACCACCAACATCGGTGAGCTGGCCCGCCAGCTCAAGCTCCCGCCGTGGAAGGTGAAGAAGGCCCAGTCACAGGCCCGCGGCTGGACCATCGACGCGCTGCAGCAGGCCATCGGGGTGGCGGCCTCGCTCAACGCCGACGTCAAGGGCGCCGCGGCCAGCGCCGACTACGCGCTGGAGCGCGCGATCCGGCAGCTGGTGGCGATCCGTGCGGCCGGCGCCGGCGAGCGGGCCCGTTCCTTCCGCTGACCTGCCGCCCGCGGGCAGCGCGTCGGCCCCTGCAACGGCGACGAGCCCCTCTCCCGGCGGGGAGAGGGGCTCGTCGGCGAGGCGACCGGCACGCGGTCGCGCTCGGGAGGTCAGAGGCTGGCGGCCTTCTTGGCCAGCGCCGACTTGCGGTTCGCGGCCTGGTTCTTGTGGATGATGCCCTTGCTGGCGGCCTTGTCCAGCGCCTTGCTGGCGACCTGCAGCGCGGTGAGGGCGGTCTCCTTGTCCCCGGCCTCGGCGGCCGTGCGGAAACGACGGACGGTCGTCTTCAGCGAGGACTTGACCGCGACGTTGCGCTTGCGCGCGATCTCGTTGGTCTTGATCCGCTTGATCTGGGACTTGATGTTCGCCACGCGTGAGCCTCGAATGTCTCTGGGAGTCTGGGTCAGTGCTCGTGCTGAGTCGCACGTCCGCGGCGCAGGGGAGCGCACTGCGGACCGGCCTCACAAGATACCAGCCCGGCGCTGCGCACCCAACAGCCGCGGGCAGGCCGCGGTCCGGCGCCCGGTCCTGCGTGCCGATCGGCCGTCGACCGCCACACGGCGGACGACCTCGCCGTGGGCGATCGCTGAAGTGGGGCGCGGTCCGTGGGACGATGGGCGCACTGTGACGACTCCTGCCAGCACCGATCCCGCCCGGATCCGGAACTTCTGCATCATCGCCCACATCGACCACGGCAAGTCGACGTTGGCCGACCGGATGCTCGAGGTGACCGGCATCGTCGAGGGGCGCCAGATGCGCGCCCAGTACCTCGACCGGATGGACATCGAGCGCGAACGCGGCATCACCATCAAGTCCCAGAACGTGCGCCTGCCGTGGGAGGTCGACGGCGAGGAGTACGTCCTCGACATGATCGACACCCCCGGGCACGTCGACTTCACCTACGAGGTGTCCCGCTCGCTGGCCGCCTGTGAGGGCGCCGTGCTGCTGGTCGACGCCGCGCAGGGCATCGAGGCGCAGACGCTGGCGAACCTGTACCTGGCGATCGAGAACAACCTGACGATCATCCCGGTGCTCAACAAGATCGACCTGCCCGCGGCCCAGCCGGAGAAGTTCGCCGCCGAGATCGCCAACATCATCGGCTGCGACCCCTCCGACGTGCTGCGGGTCAGCGGCAAGACCGGCGTGGGAGTCCCCGAGCTGCTCGACGAGATCGTCGCCAAGATCCCGGCCCCGGTCGGCGACGCCGAGGGCCCCGCCCGGGCGATGATCTTCGACTCGGTCTACGACATCTACCGCGGCGTCATCACCTACGTCCGGGTCATGGACGGCCGCATCTCCGGCCGCGACCGGATCAAGATGATGTCCACCGGCGCGGCCCACGAGCTGCTCGAGATCGGCGTCATCTCCCCGGAGCCCAAGCCGGTCGAGGGGCTCGGCGTCGGCGAGGTCGGCTACTTCATCACCGGGGTGAAGGACGTCCGCCAGTCCCGCGTCGGTGACACCGTCACGCTGCAGCACAAGCCGGCCGCCGAGCCGATCGGCGGTTACAGCGACCCCAAGCCGATGGTCTACTCCGGCCTGTACCCGATCGACGGCAGCGAGTACCAGCTGCTGCGCGAGTCCCTGGACAAGCTGCTGCTCAACGACGCCGCCCTGGTCTACGAGCCGGAGACCTCCGCCGCGCTCGGCTTCGGGTTCCGGGTCGGCTTCCTCGGCCTGCTGCACCTGGAGATCGTCCGCGAGCGGCTGGAGCGCGAGGGCGGGCTCAGCCTCATCTCCACCGCGCCCAACGTCGTCTACCGGGTGGTCATGGAGGACGGCTCGGAGGTGGTCGTCACCAACCCCAGCGACTGGCCGCACGGGAAGATGGCGGCGGTCTACGAGCCGGTCGTCAACGCCACGATCATCGCGCCCAGCGACTACACCGGCGCCATCATGGAGCTCTGCCAGGGCCGCCGCGGGTCGCTGACCGGCATGGACTACCTGTCCGAGACCCGGGTCGAGCTGCGGTACACGCTGCCCCTCGGCGAGATCATCTTCGACTTCTTCGACGCGCTGAAGTCCCGCACCCGCGGCTACGCGAGCCTGGACTACCAGGAGGCCGGCGAGCAGCAGTCCGACCTGGTGAAGGTCGACATCCTGCTGCAGGGCGAAGCCGTCGACGCGTTCTCCGCGATCGTGCACAAGGACAAGGCGTACAGCTACGGCGTCCTGATGGCCGGCAAGCTGCGCGAGCTGATCCCCCGCCAGCAGTTCGAGGTGCCGATCCAGGCCGCCGTCGGCGCCCGGGTCATCGCCCGCGAGACCGTCCGCGCGATCCGCAAGGACGTCCTGGCCAAGTGCTACGGCGGTGACATCACCCGCAAGCGCAAGCTGCTGGAGAAGCAGAAGGAGGGCAAGAAGCGGATGAAGATGGTCGGCCGCGTCGAGGTCCCCCAGGAGGCCTTCGTGGCCGCGCTCTCCACCAACGAGTCCACGGCCGCCAAGAAGTGACCGGGCGGCTGGAGGCGGTCTGCGTCTCGGGGTCCGACCTCCTGCCGCTGCCGGACCGGCGCCCGAACCGCTCCGGCATCGACAAGAAGCCGGTCGCCGGCCGGGTCGCCGTCCACCCGCTGGGCCTGGACGGCGACGTCCAGGTCAACAGGAAGCACCACGGCGGTGAGGGCCAGGCGGTCTACGCCTACGCCCAGGCCGACGCCGACTTCTGGTCCGCCGAGCTCGGCCGCGAGCTGCCGCCCGGCCGGTTCGGGGAGAACCTGCGCACGTCCGGCATCGACCTCGACGCCGCGGTCATCGGCGAGCGCTGGCAGGTCGGGACGGCGCTGCTCGAGGTGACCGCCTGGCGCACGCCCTGCGCCAACTTCGCCCGCTTCTGGGGCGTGCCCGACCTGGTGAAGCGGTTCGCCGCGCACGGCGCCACCGGCGCCTACCTGCGCGTGCTGGAGACCGGCGAGCTCGGTGCCGGCGACGCCGTCGAGGTCGTCTCCCGCCCCGACCACGGCATCACCGTGGCCACCGCCTTCCGGATCGTGATGAACCAGCGCTCGCGGCTGCCCGAGCTGGAGCCCGCACTGCCGTACATGCCGCTCAAGGACCAGCCCGTGCTCGCAGCGAAGATCGAGAAGCAGCGCGCCCGCGCCTGACTCAGACCGAGAAGACGATCTTGCCGTTGGTGCGCCCCTCGAGCATCCGGGCGAACCCCTCGCGGGCCTCACGCAGCGGCAGCTCGACGTCGATCTGCGGCCGCACCCCGGTGACCTCCAGCATCCGCAGCAGGTCCGACAGCTCCTCCCGGGTGCCCATCGTCGACCCGACCACCGACAGCTGGGTGAAGAAGACCCGGTTGAGCTCCGCGCTGGGGTCGAAACCGGTGGTGGCGCCGCAGGTCACGACGACACCGCCCGGCCGGAGCGACCGGATGCTGTGCCCCCAGGTGGCCTTCCCGACGCTCTCCATCACGCCGTCCACCCGCTCGGGCAGCCGCGCGCCGGGCTCGAACGCCTGGTCCGCGCCCAGGGCCAGCGCCGCCGCCCGCTTCTGCTCGCTGCGGCCGGTGACCCACATCCGGTAGCCGGCGGCCGACCCCAGCTGCACGAGCGCGGTGGCCACGCCGCCGCTGGCACCCTGCACCAGCACGGTCTGCCCCGGCCGAAGCCCGGAACGGACGAACAGCATCCGGTAGGCGGTCAGCCAGGCGGTGGGCAGGCAGGCCGCCTCGGCGAACGACAGCGCGGCGGGCTTCGGGACGACGTTGCGCGCCGGGACGACGACCCGCTCGGCCAGCGTGCCCTGGTACCGCTCGGACAGCAGCGAGCGCTTGGGGTCCATCGTCTCGTCGCCGGTCCACCCGGGGCTGGTGATCACCGAGTGGACGACGACCTCGGTGCCGTCGGCGGCGATGCCCGCGGCGTCGCAGCCCAGGATCATCGGCATCCGCTCGGCCGGCAGCCCGACGCCGCGCAGGCTGAACAGGTCGTGGTGGTTGAGCGCCGCCGCCTCCACCGTCACCGTCGTCCAGCCCTCGGGCGCCTCGGGTTCCGGGCGCTCGCCGACCTCCAGCACCGAGAGCGGGTCGTCGGGGGAGGGTGTGGAGACGAACGCGGCCAGCATGCCGGGAACCTACTCCCGCCCCCGGGGCGGCCAAAGTCGCGACTTCGGCCCCCAGGGGCTACCGGACGACGACGGCGAACTCCTGCTGGGCGACGAACTCGCCGATCACCGGGGCGCCGGGGACCTCGCCGCCCAGCAGCAACCCGCCCGAGGTCTGCGCGTCGGCCAGCAGCAGCGCCTCCTCGTCGGACACGTGCGACAGGTCGGTGTGCGGGCGCACCCAGTCCAGGTTGCGGCGGGTGCCGCCGGAGACCCAGCCGTCGGCCACGGCCTGCCGCGCACCGGCCAGGTACGGCACGGCGGCGGCGTCGACGACCGCAGTCACGCCGCTGGCCCGGGCCATCTTGTAGAGGTGGCCGAGCAGGCCGAAGCCGGTGACGTCGGTGCCCGCGCGGATCCCGGCGGCGACGGCGGCGACCGAGGCCTCGGCGTTCAGCGCGCCCATCGACGCGATCGCCTCGGGCGAGGGTTCGCCGGTGTTCTTCATCCGGTTGTTGAGCACGCCCACGCCGAGCGGCTTGGTCAGCGACAGCGGGGTGCCGGCCACCGCGGCGTCGTTGCGGATGATCTTGTCGATGTCGACCAGGCCGGTCACGGCCATGCCGTAGGTGGGCTCGGGGGAGTCGATGGAGTGCCCACCGCCCACGTGACAGCCGGCCTCGTGGGCGACCTCCAGACCGCCGCGCAGCACCTCGGCGATGAGCTCGACGGGGAGCACGTCGCGCGGCCAGCCGAGCAGGTTCACCGCCACGACCGGGGTGCCGCCCATCGCGTAGACGTCGGACAGCGCGTTGGCCGCCGCGATCCGGCCGAACGCGTACGCGTCGTCGACCACCGGGGTGAAGAAGTCGGTGGTGAGCACCAGGCCCTGTCCGCCGGCGAGGCGCACCACCGCGGCGTCGTCCCCGTCGTCCAGGCCGACGACCAGCTCGGCCGAGGGGTCGCGCGGGCCGGTGTGGGTGAGGCCGGCGACGACCGCCTCCAGCTCGCCGGGCGGGATCTTGCACGCGCAGCCTCCGCCGTGGGCGAACTGGGTCAGGCGGACGGCCGTCGCGGTCATGCCCCGAATCTACGACCGGCCCGCACGCCTGCGCCCGCGCGCCCCAGTAGGCTCGGCGGTGGAGGCGTCAGGGTGTCTGGTGGCCCCCGCGGCCTCTAAAGCCGACGTGATCGAGCATCTCGGTCAGGCGGGTTCGATTCCCGTCCGCCTCCGCCAGCCTGCTGCGGAGCCGGCCCCGCGGCCGGCTCCGCACCGGCGACCTAGGCTGGTCCGGTCATGACCGGAGACCCCCGCCGCGCCGTCCCCCGCACCGACGCCGTGCTGGCCGAGCCGCCGGTGGCCGCGGCCGTCGACCGGCTGGGCCGGGACCTGGTCAAGGGGCTCGTGCAGTCGGCGCAGCAGCGGGTGCGCGCCGGCGAGCTGGCGCCGGACGGCGTCGTCCCGGCGGTGCTCGCCGCCCTGCCCGGTACCGCGAGCAGCCTGTCGCCGGTGCTCAACGCGACCGGCGTGCTGGTGCACACCAACCTCGGCCGCGCGCCCTGGTCGGCCGCCGCCGTCGAGGCGGTCGTGGCGGCCAGCGGCACCACCGACGTCGAGCTGGACCTGGGCACCGGCCGCCGCGGGCCGCGCGGGGAGGGCGCGCTCGGGGCACTGCTGGAGGCGGTCCCGGCCGCGGAGGCCGCGCTGGTGGTCAACAACTGCGCCGCCGCCCTCGCGCTGGTGGCCACCGCACTGGGCGGGGAGCTGGTCATCGCCCGCGGGGAGCTGGTCGAGATCGGCGACGGCTTCCGCATCCCCGACCTGCTCGTGTCCACCGGCGCCCGCCTGCACGAGGTCGGCACCACCAACCGCGCCTCGCTCGCCGACTACACCGCGGCCCTGGGCCCGGACACCGGTGCGGTGCTCAAGGTGCACCCGTCGAACTTCGTCGTCCGCGGGTTCACCCGCTCGGTCGAGGTGACCGAGCTCGCGCCCGCGCTGGCCGGGACCGGGGTGCCGCTGGTCGCCGACGTGGGCAGCGGGCTGCTGCGCCCGCACCCGTTGCTGCCCGACGAGCCCGACCTGCAGACCACGCTGGCCTCAGGCGCCGACCTGGTGCTGTGCAGCGGCGACAAGCTGCTCGGCGGCCCGCAGGCCGGCATCGTGCTCGGCCGCGCGGACCTCGTGCAGCGGCTGCGCCGGCACCCGCTGTACCGGGCGCTGCGGGTCGACAAGACCACCCTGGCCGCCCTGGAGGCCACGCTGCGCGGTCCGGTGCCGCCGGTGCGGCAGATGCTGGACGCCGATCCGGCGCAGCTGTCCGCCCGCGCCGCCGCGGTCGCCGGGGCGCTGCAGGAGGCCGGGGTCGAGGCGGTCGCCGTCGCCGCCACCGCCCGGGTCGGTGGGGGAGGGGCGCCGGAGTTCGAGCTGCCCAGCGCCGCCGTCGCCCTGGACGCCCGGTTCGCCGAGCCGCTGCGCGCGGCCAGCACCCCGGTCGTGGGTTACGTCGAGGGCGGGCGCACCCTGCTCGACCTGCGCAGTCTGCTGCCCGCCCAGGACAGCCAGCTCGTGGCCGCGGTCCGGGAGGTGGCAGCTGCGTGGACGTGATCGCCACCGCGGGGCACGTCGACCACGGCAAGTCGACGCTGGTCCGCGCGCTCACCGGCATGGAGCCCGACCGGTGGGAGGAGGAGCGCCGCCGCGGCCTGACCATCGACCTCGGCTTCGCTTGGACGACGCTGCCCTCGGGCCGCCGGCTCGCGGTGGTCGACGTCCCCGGGCACGAGCGCTTCGTGGGCAACATGCTCGCCGGCGTCGGCTCGGTGCCCGCCGCCCTGGTCGTGGTCGCCGCCGACGACGGCTGGTCGGCGCAGACCGCCGAGCACGTGGCCGTGCTCGACGCCCTCGGGGTGCGGCACGGGCTGCTCGCGGTCACCAAGTCCGACCTCGCCGACGCCGCTCCCGTCCTCGCCGACGCGCAGGAGCGGCTGGCCGGGACGTCGCTGGGCCGGCTGCCCGCGGTCGCCGTCAGCGCCTGCACCGGCGCCGGGTTGCCGGAGTTGTCGGCGCTGCTGGAGCAGGTGCTCGCCGGTCTGCCCGCCCCCGACCGGGCCGCGCCTGTGCGGCTGTGGGTCGACCGCGCGTTCACCATCAAGGGCGCCGGTACCGTGGTCACCGGCACGCTCGCCGCCGGCACCGTGGCCGCCGGCGACCGGCTGGACCTCGACGGCGAGCCGGTCACGGTGCGCGGCCTGCAGTCCCTCGGCGAGCCGGTCGAGTCCGCCGCCGCGACCGCGCGGGTGGCGCTGAACCTGCGCGGGGTCGCGGTCGAGCAGCTGTCCCGCGGCGCGGCACTGCTCACCCCCGACGCCTTCCGCCGCACCGCCGACCTCGACGTCTCGCTCGTCGCGCCGGTCGAGGACAGGCTGCCGGCCGAGCTGGTCGTGCACATCGGCTCGGCCACGGTGGCCGCCCGGGTGCGCCCGCTCGACGGCAGCGCGCTGCGGCTGCGGCTGACCGAGCCGCTGCCGCTGCGGGTGGGCGACCGGCTGCTGCTGCGCGACCCGGGCGCCCGCCGGGTGTTCGGCGCCGACGTGCGGGACGTCGACCCGCCGGAGCTGCGCCGCCGCGGGGCCGCCGCCAGCCGCGCCGCCGAGCTGGCCGGTCAGCCGACCGGTGAGGCCGGGGCGCTGGCCGACCTGGCGCGGCGCCGGTTCGTGCGCCGTGCGGACTTCGTGGCGATGGGCTGGCCGGTGCCCGCCGGCGTGCCCGCGGTGGGGCCGTGGCTGGTCGCGCCCGCGCTGGCCGACGAGCTGGCCGCACGGGTGCCGCAGGTGGTGGCCCGCTACCGGCAGCTGCGGCCGCTGGAGCCCGGCCCGCCGGTGGCCGTGCTGCGCTCGGCGCTGGAGCTGCCCGACGTCGAGCTGGTGCCGGCGTTCGTGCGCCCGCCGCTCTCGCTGCGCGACGGCCGTGTCGTCGCCGAGTCCGCCGGCCTGCCGCCGGAGGTGCAGCGGGCCGTCGACGGGATCCGCGCCCGGCTGGCCGAGGCGCCGTTCGCCGCCCCCGAGGCCGGTGACCTGGTGGCCGCGGGGCTGGGCGCGCGGGAGCTGGCCGCGGCCGTGCGCGACGAGCAGCTGGTGCGGATCAGCGAGGGCATCTACCTGGCGCCCGGGGTGGCGGAGGTGGCCCGCGCCCGGCTGGCCGCGCTGCCACAGCCGTTCACCCTGAGCCAGGCCCGGCAGGCGTGGGGCACCAGCCGCCGGGTCGCCGTCCCGCTGGCCGAGTGGCTCGACGCGCGCGGCATCACCGTGCGCGAGCCGGACAACACCCGCCGGCTGCGCTGAGCCGCCTCAGGGGACGGGGCCGAGGAGCGCCGTCCGCCAGGCCTCCTGCAGCGGGGGCTCGACGACCGGCGGCGGATCGGCGTCCGTCGTCTCCACGGCGTCCTCGGGCCGCACCCGCTCGGGGAGCTGCCGGTACCGCGCCCGCGGGTCCTCCGGGTCGGTCATGGGCCCAGCGTGGGGGCGCGGCCGACGGCGGGCAAGGGCTCCGCGCACGCTCGTGCTCTGCTCACCAGGGTGAGCAGAGCACGAGCGTCGGCAGGACACCGTCGCCGAGGTCACCCGCCCGGCCCGCCGGCCGGCCGCCGGGAACGGTCACACTGGGAGCAGCGATGACCACCACCCTGCCGCTCCTCGGCGCGACCCCTGCCCTGCCTGCCGACCCCTCGATGCTGCCGGCGTCGTCGCGCGCGGGCCTGCAGTCGACGCCCTTCGGCCTCTACGTGCACGTGCCGTTCTGCGCGACGCGCTGCGGCTACTGCGACTTCAACACCTACACCTCCGACGAGCTGGGCCCCGGCGCCAACCGCAGTGAGTACGCCGGGACGGCGATCGCCGAGCTGCGGCTGGCCGCGCAGGTGCTGGGCCCGGACCTCCCCGCCGTCCGGACGGTGTTCGTCGGTGGTGGCACGCCCACCCTGCTGCCGGCGCACGACCTGGTCGCGGTGATGGACGCCGTTCGCGAGCACTTCCCGGTCGCGCCGGACGTCGAGGTGACCACCGAGGCCAACCCCGAGTCGGTCACGCCCGAGTCGCTGGCCACGCTGCGCGCCGGCGGCTTCACCCGGATCAGCCTGGGCATGCAGTCCGCCGCCGAGCACGTGCTCGCCGTCCTGGACCGCCGGCACACCCCCGGCCGGGCCGTGCAGGCTGCGCACGAGGCCCGGGCTGCGGGCTTCGAGCACGTCAACCTCGACCTGATCTACGGCGCCCCGGGCGAGACCGACGCCGACTGGCAGGCCTCCCTCGACGCCGTCCTGGCCGCGCCGGTCGACCACGTCAGCGCGTACGCGCTCATCGTCGAGAGCGGCACCCGGCTGGCCCGCCGGGTCGCCCGCGGCGAGCTGCCCATGCCCGACGACGACGTGCTGGCCGACCGCTACGAGATGGCCGACCGGGCCTTCGGCAGCGCGGGGCTGGGCTGGTACGAGGTGTCCAACTGGGCCCGCGACCGCGCCGCCCGCTGCCGGCACAACGAGCTGTACTGGGCCAACGCCAACTGGTGGGGGATCGGCCCGGGCGCGCACTCGCACGTCGGCGGGCTGCGCTGGTGGAACGTGAAGCACCCGGCCGCCTACGCCGACCGGATCGCCGCCGGCCTGCACCCGGCCGCCGACACCGAGCTGCTGGACGCCGACGACCAGGCGCTGGAGCGGGTGATGCTCGGGCTGCGGCTGCGCGACGGGCTGCCGCTGTCCGCGCTGTCGGCGGCGGGGCGGGCGCGGGCCGCCGAGTCCGTCGTCCGGGGGCTGCTGGAGGCCGGGCCTCACGAGGCGGGGCTCGCCGTCCTCACCGACCGCGGCCGACTGCTCGCCGACGCCGTCGTCCGCGACCTCACGGACTGAAGAAGGACCCCGCTGCCCCCACCCTCGCAAGCTCGCGGTGGGCCCCGGCAGCGGGGCCGAAAGGCCTAGGCGTGGAGGGCGGCGAGGAGGGACTCGCCGTAGCGCTCCAGCTTCGCCGCGCCGACGCCGCTGACGGTGCCCAGCGCGGCGAGCGTCGTCGGCTCCTCGGTGGCGATCTGCCGCAGCGTCGCGTCGTGGAAGACCACGTAGGCCGGCACGCCCTGCTCCTTGGCCGCCGCCGCCCGCCAGGCCCGCAGCCGCTCGAAGGCGCCGGCGGCCGCGGCAGGGAGCTCGGGTGCCGCGGTCGCCCGGTCCTTGCGCGCCGAGCGCCCGGAGCGGGCCGGGCGGTCGGGGTCGCGGCGCATGAGCACGGTCTGCTCGCGGCGCAGCACCGGGCCGCTGGCCTCGCTGAGCGCCAGCGTCGCGTACTCGCCCTGCACCGCCAGCAGGCCCTGGGCCAGCAGCTGCCGGGCGACACCGCGCCACTGGCCCTCGGTGAGGTCGGTGCCGATGCCGAAGGTGGTCAGCTCGTCGTGCCGGTGCTGGGTGACCTTCTCGGTGCGCCGGCCCAGCAGGATGTCGATCGACTGCCCGGCGCCGAAGGACTGGCCGCGCTCGCGCTGCAGGCGCAGCACCGTCGACAGCAGCTTCTGTGCCGGGACGGTCGCGTCCCAGGACTCCGGCGGGGTCAGGCAGGTGTCGCAGTTGCCGCACGGCCCGCTCTCCTGCCCGAAGTGGGCCAGCAGCCGCACCCGCCGGCAGTCGACGGTCTCGCACAGCGCGAGCATCGCGTCCAGCTGCGCCGACAGCACGCGGCGGTGCGCGGCGTCGCCGTCCGAGGTCTGGATCATCTTGCGCTGCTGCACGACGTCGGCCAGGCCGTAGGCCAGCCACGCGGTGGCGGGCTGGCCGTCGCGGCCGGCCCGCCCGGTCTCCTGGTAGTAGCCCTCGACCGACTTGGGCAGGTCGAGGTGGGCGACGAACCGGACGTCGGGCTTGTCGATGCCCATGCCGAACGCGATGGTCGCCACCATGACCAGGCCGTCCTCGCGCAGGAACCGGGCCTGGTTCCGCGCGCGCACCTGCTGGTCGAGACCGGCGTGGTACGGCAGCGCGGGGATGCCCTGGCCCACCAGGAACTCGGCGGTCTTCTCGACCGAGGCCCGCGACAGGCAGTAGACGATGCCGGCGTCGCCGGGGTGCTCGGTGCGCAGCAGGTCCAGCAGCTGCTTCTGCGGGGAGTCCTTCGGCGCGATGCGGTACTGGAGGTTCGGCCGGTCGAAGCCGGCGACGACGTGGAGGGCGTCGTCGAGCTGCAGCCGGGTGCTGATCTCGGTGTGCGTGGCCCGGGTGGCGGTGGCGGTCAGCGCGATCCGCGGCACGTCGGGCCAGCGCTCGTGCAGCATCGACAGCGCGAGGTAGTCGGGCCGGAAGTCGTGGCCCCACTGCGCGACGCAGTGCGCCTCGTCGATGGCGAACAGCGCGATCCGGCCGCGCTCCAGCAGCCGCGCGGTGGGCGAGGAGCCGCCGCCCAGCGACTCGGGGGCGACGTAGAGCAGGTCGAGCTCCTGCGCCAGGAACGCCTCCTCGACCGTCCGGCGCTCGTCCCGCTCCTGGCTGGAGTTGAGGAAGCCGGCCCGCACGCCCAGCGCCCGCAGCGCGTCGACCTGGTCCTGCATCAGCGCGATCAGCGGCGAGATCACCACGCCCACGCCCTCGCGCAGCAGCGCCGGCACCTGGTAGCACAGCGACTTGCCACCACCGGTGGGCATCAGCACCAGGGCGTCCCCGCCGGCGACGACGTGGTCGACCACCTCGCGCTGCGGGCCGCGGAAGGCGTCGTAGCCGAACACCCGCTCCAGCACCTCGAGCGCGGGGTCCACGGGGGCCTCGATCGCGTCCACACAGCGAGGGTAGGCGGGCCGCGCGCCGCCGTCTGACATCCGTCAGGTGCTGTGGACGACGTTCCGCACTACCGGCGGGCTGGCCCGGATCGGGAGGCTGGCCGCATGCCCGACACCCCCGCCCTCGACGTCGAGGGACTCACCGTCCGCTACGGCGACACCCTCGCCGTCGACGGCGTCGACCTGCGCATCCCGGCAGGTCAGACCGTCGCCCTGCTCGGCTCCAACGGCGCCGGCAAGTCCTCGATCGTCAACGCCGCGCTCGGCCTCTTCCGCCCCGCGGCCGGGCAGGTGCGGCTGCTTGGCCGGGCACCGGCCGACGCCGTCCGCGCCGGCGGGGTGGGGGCGATGCTGCAGTACGGCGGACTGCCCGGCGAGACCCGCGTCGGCGAGGTGCTCCGGCTGGTCCGCGGCCGCTACGCCGACCCCTGGCCGCTGGAGGACCTGCTGGCCACCGCCGGCGTCCAGGGGCTGCTCGACCGGGAGGTCGACGCCCTGTCCGGCGGGCAGCGGCAGCGGGTGCTGCTGGCCCTCGCCCTGGCCGGGGCGCCGCCGCTGCTCGTGCTCGACGAGCCCACCTCGGCCATGGACGTCGAGGGCCGCCAGGCGTTCTGGACGACGATGCGCGGGCTGGCCGACCGCGGGCACACCGTCGTCTTCGCCACCCACCACCTCGACGAGGCCGACGCGGTCGCCGACCGGGTCGTGGTCGTCGGTGCCGGGCGGGTGCTCGCCGACGGCTCGGCCGCGGCGGTCAAGTCGCGCATCGCCGGCCGCACCGTGCGCTTCCGCTGCCCCGGCCCGTGGGACGGGTTCGCCGCCCTGCCCGGCGTCACCGCCGTCGACGGGGTGGGCGAGCTCGTCGAGCTGGCCACCTCCGACGCCGAGGCCACCCTGCGGGCCCTGCTCGCCGGGCGGGTCGCCCTGCCCGGGCTCGAGGTCCGCGGCGCCACCCTCGAGCAGGCCTTCCTGCACCTCACCACCACGACCGCACCGGACGGAGCACCCCGATGACCGACCTGCTGCTGTTCCAGCTCCGTCGGGTGGGCCGCAACCGGCAGTACGTCTTCTTCACCATCGTGCTGCCGGCGCTGTTCACGGTCCTGTTCACCCAGGTCTTCGGCGCCCAGGCCACCGCGGGCGGCGCGCGGACCGACCACGGCCGGCTCTACATGGTCTCGATGATGGGCTACGGCGCCATCGGCGCGGCCCTGGGCGCGACCATCCGGCTGGCCTTCGACCGCTCCCAGGGCTGGCTGCGCCAGCTGCGCGTCCTCCCCGTCCCGCCGGGCACCGCGCTCGCCGTCGACGTGGCCGTCGGCGCCCTGCTCGTGCTGCCCAGCCTGGTCGTCGTCGCCCTGGTCGGCCGGTTCGTCAACGGCGTCGAGCTGGGCCTGGTCACCTGGCTGGCGCTGGTCGGCGTCATGTGGGCCGGCACCGTCGTCTTCGTCGCGCTCGGCATCGGGCTGGGCACGGCGCTGGACTCCCAGGCGGCCGGCGCGGCGATGGGCGTCCTCGGGACGGCGCTGGCAGCACTGGGCGGCCTGTGGTGGCCGGTCGAGATCCTGCCCAGTGGGCTGGTCGCCCTGGCGCACGCCATGCCGTCGTACTGGTACGCGCAGCTGGGCCGGGACGTCGTCGCCGGCAGTGCGCCCTCGACGCAGGCGGTCCTCGTGCTGGTGGCCTGCACCGCCGTCTTCTCCGCCGCCGCGGTGGCCGTCGCCCGGCGGCGCCCGCTGCACGCGGTCGCCGGGTGATGACGGACGCCGCGGCCCACCACCCGCACGCTCGCGGCGGGCGCCCTGCAGCGGGGTCGCAGCGCGCTAGCGTCCGGCGGGTGGACCGGTCGAGCTGGTGGGGACAGGCGATCTGGGCCGTGCCGTGGCTGCTGTTCCAGTACTTCCCGATCAGCGACCTGGTCACCGCCGACCGGCCGGTGGCCGCCCGGTGGGTCGGGGCGGTGGGGCTGCTGGCGTTCACCCTCGTCTACCTGCGGGTGATCGGGCAGCTGGGCCGGCCGCGGGCGCTGCGGGCGGACTTCGTGCTGATGACCGGGCTGGCCACCGCGCTCGCCGTCGGTTTCGGTGCCAACTGGTCGGGCCTGATGGTCTACGTCTCCGCCGCGGCCGCCGCCGCGCTGCCGTGGCGGTGGGTGTGGCCCGCGGTGGTCGCCGCGGCCCTGCTCTGCCTGGCGGTCATCCTGGCCGACGAGGGCTCCGGGCTGCTGTTCCTGCCGCCGATCTGCCTGCTGACCGCCTTCGCGATCCGCGGCACCGGCTACCTGATGACGGTCAACCGCGAGCTGCAGGAGGCCCGTGAGGAGCTGGCCCGGCACGCCGTCGCCGAGGAACGGCTGCGCTTCGCCCGCGACCTGCACGACCTGCTCGGCCACTCGCTGTCGCTGATCGCGCTCAAGAGCGAGCTGGCCCGGCGGCTGGCCGCGGTCGACCCGGCGCGGGCCGGGGCGGAGATGGCCGACGTCGAGGACGCCGCCCGCCGGGCGCTGGCCGAGGTGCGCGAGGCGGTGAGCGGTTACCGGCAGGTGACCGTCGGGCAGGCGCTGGCCGAGGCGCGGGCGGCGCTGACCGGCGCGGGCATCACCGTGCGGTTGCCCGAGCGGGTGCCCGTGCTGCCGGTGGGCCCGGACGCCGCGCTGGGCTGGGTGGTGCGCGAGGCCACGACCAACGTGCTGCGGCACAGCGGGGCCGGGCAGGTCACCGTCGAGCTGACCGAGGACGGCGAGCGGGCGGTGCTCACCGTCACCGACGACGGCTGCGGGGGAGCGCCGGGCGTGACGATGCGCGGGACGACGTCCGGCTCGGGGCTGGCCGGGCTGCGCGAGCGGGTGGGTGCCCTGGGCGGCGAGCTGGCCGCGGGGCCCGGCGACCGCGGCGGCTACCGGCTGCGCGCCTCGGTGCCGCTGACGTCTGCCACGGTGGACGCGTGACGATCCGGGTGCTGTTGGCCGAGGACCAGGCCCTGGTGCGCGGTGCGCTGCGGGCACTGCTGGACCTCGAGCCCGACATCGAGGTGGTGGCCGAGGTGGGCCGTGGCGACCTGGTGGTGGCCGCGGCGCAGGAGCACCGGCCCGACGTCGCGCTGCTGGACATCGAGATGCCCGGGCAGGACGGGATCGAGGCCGCCCGCGCGCTGGCCGCCGAGCTGCCGGGCGTGCGCGCCGTCGTCCTGACCACCTTCGGCCGGCCGGGGTTCCTGCGCCGGGCGATGGAGGTCGGCGCGGCCGGCTTCCTGGTCAAGGACGCGCCGGTGGCCGAGCTGGCCCGGGCGATCCGGGCGGTCGTGGCCGGCGAGCGGGTGATCGACCGCGACCTGGCCGCCGCGGCGCTCGCGCTCGGGGCGACGCCCCTGTCGGGCCGGGAGGCCGACGTCCTGCGGGCGGCCGCCGACGGCGCGACGGTCGCCGACATCGCCGGGCGGCTGTTCCTGTCCGAGGGGACGGTGCGCAACTACCTGTCCGCCGCGATCGGCAAGACCGGCGCGCGCACCCGGGTGGAGGCCGCCCGGGTCGCCGCCGAGAAGGGCTGGCTGTGAGAAGGACCCCCTCGCCCCCCGGCCCCTCGCGGTCGGGTCCCTACGAGGGGGCCGGAGGGTCAGGGTGCGTCGGCGGCGGAGTCCTGGTCGGCGGGCATGAGCGCGTCGAGGTCGAGCACCCGCACGTGGATGACGTTGCGCTGCTGCAGGGCCGCGCGCAGCGCCCGGTGCACGCCGTCCTCGAGGTAGGTCTCGCCGTGCCACTGCACCGCGTGCGGGAACAGGTCGCCGTAGAAGGTCGAGTCGTCGGCCAGCAACGCGTCCAGCGCCAGCTCGCGCTTGGTGGTGACCAGGGTGTCCAGCCGGATCTGGCGGGGCGGGATCATCGCCCAGTCGCGGGTGGAGAAGCCGTGGTCGGGATAGGGGCGTCCGTCCCGTACTGCCTTGAAGATCAGGGCCGAGCCTCCCGCTCCCCGGGCCCCCGAGGCTGGAGGTCCGTCGACTGCGAATCACACTAGTGTGATTCGCCCGACGGCCGCCGGGCCCCTCCCGCGGGACCGATCCCACCTCCGGCGGGCCCGGGACCCGTGCGAGCCGGAGGACGGCGGCCGTGGCCCGCCGTATGCTGGCACTCGGACCGCTGGAGTGCCAGAGCGGCCCGTCGACCGGTACGGGAGGTGTCAGCCGTGGCGCACGACGACCGCCGCCTGCGCGTCCTCCGGGCGATCGTCCAGGACTACGTCTCCACCAACGACCCGGTGGGGAGCAAGGCCCTGGCCGCCCGGTACGACCTGGGCGTCTCACCCGCCACCATCCGCAACGACATGGCGGTGCTGGAGGAGGAGGGGTACATCACCCAGCCGCACACCAGCGCCGGCCGGGTGCCCACCGACAAGGGCTACCGCTTCTTCGTCGACCGGCTCAGCGCGGTCAAGCCGCTGTCGGCCGCCGAGCGCGCGGCGATCGAGAAGTTCCTCGACGGCGCCGTCGACCTGCACGACGTCCTCGGCCGCAGCGTCCGGCTGCTCGCCCAGCTGACCCGCCAGGTCGCCGTCGTCCAGTACCCGACGTTGTCGCGCAGCGCCGTCCGGCACCTGGAGCTGGTGCCGCTGTCGACGTCCCGGCTGCTCATGGTGCTGATCACCGACACCGGCCGGGTCGAGCAGCGCGTGGTCGAGGTGCCGGCCGACACCCAGCCCGACACCGTCGCCGAGCTCCGCAGCACGCTCAACGCCGCGTTCACCGGCGCCAAGCTCGCCGAGGCCAGCGACAAGGTCGGCGGCCTGGTCGACAACGCCCCGCCGCACCTGCGCCCGCTGGTCGCCGCGGTGAGCGCCACCCTGCTGGAGACCCTCGTCGAGCCCTCCGAGGACCGGCTGGTCATCGGCGGGACGGCGAACCTCGCGCAGGGCAGCGCCCTCGACTTCCCGGGCACCGTCCGGCCGCTGCTCGAGGCGCTGGAAGAACAGGTGGTGGTCCTGCGGTTGATGGCCGAGGTGGACCCCGGCGCGGTGATCGTGAGCATCGGTGAGGAGAACCAGCACGAGGCGCTGACCGGTGCCTCGTTCGTCTCCGTCGGGTACGGCTCGGGCGACGAGGCCCTCGGCGGCCTCGGCGTCGTCGGCCCCACCCGGATGGACTACGCAGGCAACATGGCCGCGGTACGAGCCGTGGCCCGCTACGTCGGCCACCTGCTGGCCGAGAGCTGAGGACTGAGAACTCACTTATGGCAACCGACTACTACGGCGTCCTGGGCCTGAAGCAAGGGGCCAGCGACTCCGACATCAAGCGCGCCTACCGGAAGATGGCCCGGGACCTGCACCCCGACGTCAACCCCGACGAGAGCGCCAAGGAGCAGTTCCAGCAGGTCAGCCGCGCGTACGAGGCGCTGACCGACCCGGAGAAGCGGCGCATCGTCGACCTCGGCGGTGACCCCTTCGACACCGGTGGCGGCCGCGGCGGGGGCAACCCGTTCGGCAACGCCGCGGGCTTCGGCGGCCTCGGCGACATCATGGACGCCTTCTTCGGTGGCGCCGGCGGTGGCCGCGGGCCGCGCAGCCGCACCCGCGAGGGCGAGGACGCCCTCATCCGGGTCGACCTCGACCTCGACGAGACGGTGTTCGGCACGACGACCGAGATCACCGTCGACACCGCCGTCCTGTGCGACGTCTGCACCGGTGCCGGCACCGCCCCCGGCACCCACCCCGAGACGTGCTCGACCTGCAACGGCCGCGGCGAGGTGCAGAGCGTGCAGCGCTCGTTCCTCGGCCAGGTCATCGCCAGCCGCCCCTGCCCGACGTGTGCGGGCACCGGCCAGGTCATCCCCAGCCCGTGCGGCCAGTGCGGTGGCGACGGCCGGGTCCGCGCCCGCCGCACCATCCCGGTGAAGATCCCGGCCGGCGTCGAGGACGGCATGCGCATCCGGCTGGCCGGCTACGGCGAGGTCGGCCCGGGCGGCGGCCCGGCCGGTGACCTCTACGTCGAGGTGCACGAGCGCCCGCACGACGTGTTCACCCGCGACGGGGAGGACCTGCACTGCCGCGTCACCCTGCCGATGACCGCCGCGGCGCTGGGCACCTCGCTGAAGCTGGAGACGCTCGAGGGCGCCGAGGACCTCGACATCAAGCCGGGCACCCAGTCCGGCAGCGTGCTCACGCTGCGCGCGCACGGCGCTCCGCGGCTGCGCGGCACCGGCCGGGGCAACCTGCTCGTGCACCTGGACGTGCAGACCCCGACCCGGCTCGACGGCCGCCAGCAGGAGCTGCTGCGCGAGCTCGCCGGGCTGCGCAACGAGGACCTGACCAAGGGCAGCGAGGCCAACCACGGCGGCCTGTTCACCCGGGTGCGCGACGCGTTCAACGGCCGATGAGCGAGGCCGGGGCGGGTCCTGAGGCCGACGGCGCCCCGCTGTTCCTGCTCGACGAGGTGCCCGCCGGCGACGTGCTGACCGTCGCCGGCGCCGAGGGGCGGCACGCCGTCGACGTCCTGCGGCTGGGCGCCGGCGAGCGGGTGCGGGTGTCCGACGGGCGCGGTCTGCTCGTCGAGGGCTCGGTCACCGCCGCCGAGGGGTCGACGCTGCGGGTGCAGGTGCTCGCCCGGCACGACGTCCCCGCTCCGGAGCCTGCGTTCGTGCTCGTGCAGGCCCTGCCCAAGGGTGACCACGGACCGCTCGCCGTCGACCTGGCCACCGAGCTCGGCGTCGACCGGATCGTGCCGTGGACGGCGGCCCGCTGCGTGACCAAGTGGCGCGACGACCGCATCGAGAAGGGCCTGGCCAAGTGGCGCGCGGCGGCCCGGGCGGCCAGCAAGCAGGCCCGCCGTCCGCGGGTGCCCGAGGTGACCGAGCCGATGAGCACCCGGCAGGTCATCGGGCTGCTCGGTGACGTCGACCTGACCCTGGTGCTGCACGAGCAGGCCCGTCGTCCGCTCGCGCAGGTCGAGGTCCCGGCCGAGGGCACGGTCGTGGTGGTCGTGGGCCCCGAGGGCGGGATCACCGACGGCGAGGTCGTCGCCTTCCGCGCGGCCGGCGCGCACTCGGTGCGGCTGGGCCCCGAGGTGCTGCGCACGTCGACGGCCGGGGCGGCCGCCCTCGCCGCCCTGAGCGCCCGCACCCGCTGGGCCTGAGGCCCCACCAGCAGTCGATCATCGGCGAGTGGCCGCTCGCCACACCGGCGCCAGCCGCCACCCGCCGATGATCATGGGCGTCTTGCCGGCGACATGCCGACCGACGGCGTGTCCGCGGGCGAGACGCCGATGATCAAGACGGGGACGGTCAGCGCAGGGCGGCCCGGGCGCGGGCGCTGACCAGGTCGACCGCCGCGGTCAGCAGCACCAGCGCGGCGAGCACGGTGGTCACCGCGCCCCAGTCGAACACCGCCAGCCGCGACGCCAGCAGCGCCCCCAGCCCGCCGGCGCCCAGCAACCCGACGAGCACCGAGTCGCGGAGAGCCACCTCCCAGCGGTAGAGCGCGTACGCCAGCACCGGCCCGGTCGCGTCCGGCAGCACGCCGTACAGCCAGCCCGCCACCGGCCGTGCGCCCAGCGCGGCCAGCGCTGCGCGGGGCCGGGGGTCGAGCTCCTCGACGGCCTCGGCGGCCAGCCGGCCGAGCACGCCCAGGGTGTAGACGCCCAGCGCCAGTGCCCCCGGCAGGACGCCGGGCAGCAGCACGAACAGCAGCACCAGCGCCCACACCGGCGGCGGGACGGCGCGCAGCAGCAACAGCCCCGCCCGGACGACGGCGCCCGCGACCCGCCGCAGGACCGAGGGCCGTTCCGGGTGCGCCGCCACCCCGGCCAGCAGCACCGCACCGAGGGTGGCGACGGCGATGGCGATCACCGACATCTGCACGGTGTCGACCGCGGCCGAGGCGACGGCCGACAGCAGCGGCCCGTCGACGTCCGGCGGCCAGGCGGCGGCGAGCAGGTAGCGCAGCTGCGCAGCCGTCCGGTCGGAGACCAGGGTCGCGGGGGAGACCGCCAGGTACCACCACGACCACACGACCGCGGCCAGCGTGGTGAGCACTGCGCCGGTCAGCAGCGGGTCGCGGCGCAGCCGGTCACCGGCCGGTCGGGGGTCGGCGACCCGGCGGCGCACCGCCCGGCCGGCGACCACGGCCAGCACGCACAGCGCCGACAGCGCGTAGACGCACGACCACACCTGCGGCCAGCGCAGCGAGCTGAACGACAGCGACAACTGGTAGCCCAGCCCGCCGGCGCCGATCAACCCGAGCACCACGGCCGACCGGACGGCGCACTCCAGCCGGTAGAACGAGTACGACAGCAGCCCGCCCGACGCCGCCGGCAGCAGCCCGTACAGCGCTGCGACGACCGGCCCGGCGCCGGCGGCGACCAGCGCGTCGTACGGGCCGCGCGGCACTTCGTCGAGCAGGTCGGCGAACACCTTGGCGGTGACCGCGCCGTACGGGACGCCGATCGCCAGCACGCCCACCCAGGGGTCCAACCCCACGACGTTGACCAGCAGCAGCCCCCACACCGCCTCGTGCAGCCCGCGGGGGACGGCGAGCGCGCCGCGGGCCAGTGCCCAGCCCAGCCGGCGCCGTCCCCAGGTGGTGCGGGCGACCGCCAGCGCACCGACCGCGCCCAGGCCGACGGCCAGCGCGGCGCCGAGCGCGGCGTAGGCGACGGTGACCAGCACCGAGGAGGCGAGCACGCCGAGGAACGCGCCGTCGGTGGCGGGGGACAGCGCCCCGGCGGCGAAGCGGCCGAACTGGCGGACGCCGGCCCCGTTCACCACCGCGCCGGAGAACAGCCCCGCCCCGGCCAGCGACCAGGCGAGGAGGACGAGCGCGCCCAGTCCCCACGCCCAGCGCACCCGGTCGCGCTGCAGCACGGTCACCGGCGGTAGAAGGCGCTCAGGTCGGCCGGCGACAGCGCGTCGGTGGGGGAGTCGAGCAGCACCCGCCCGGCGGCCAGCCCGACCACCCGGGTGCAGTGCCGCAGCGCCAGCGCCGGGTCGTGCAGCGAGGCCACCAGCGCGCTGCCGGTGCCGGCCAGCAGCTGCAGCGTGCGCTCGGCGAGCACCGGGTCCAGCGCGGACGCCGGCTCGTCGGCGAGCACCAGCTCCGGGCGCTGCACCAGCACCCGGGCGACGGCGACCCGCTGCCGCTGCCCGCCCGACAGCCGGTCGGTGCGCTCGTAGACCCGGTCGGCCAGCTCCACCTCCGCCAGCGCGGCCAGCACCTCCGGCAGGCCCTGCGGGCGCAGCAGCGACCAGGCGGCCCGCCACGCCGGCCACGCCGACAGCCGCCCGGCGTTGACGTTGTGCACCACGCGCAGCTGCCCGACCAGCTCCAGGTGCTGGTGCACCGTGCCGACCCGGGCCCGCAGCTGCCGCAGCGCCCGGCCGCTCAGCGCACCCGGGGCGGCGCCCAGCACCTCGACGGTGCCCGCGGTGGCCGGCACCGAGCCGTTGGCCACCGCGAGCAGCGTCGACTTGCCGGCGCCCGACGCCCCGACCACGGCCACCCGCTCGCCGGCGGCGACGGTGAGGTCGACGCCGTCCAGCGCGGGAGTGGTGCCGTAGGTGACCGAGACGCCGTGCAGCCGGAGGACGGCGGTCAGCTGACCAGTCCCAGGGAGCGGCCGATCTCCTCGATCTGGTCGTAGTCGCCGGCGGCGGCCGGCACGAACGCCCCGGCGCCGAACAGCTCCAGCACGGGGTCGCCGGCGGGCAGCCCGGTCAGGTACGCGCGCACCCGGTCGCCGAGGTCGGCGCCCAGCCGCTCCACCGCCCGCGGGCCGAGCAGCCAGTGGTAGTCGGAGTAGGCCGGGGTGCGGGCGTACTGCACCACCGCGGGGTCGACCGTGCCGGCCGCCGTCCGGCTCTCCCAGACCTGCTCGTTGAGCACGCCGGCCTGGAAGGTGCCCGCGGCCACCAGCGCCAGCGTGGCGTCGTGCGAGCCGGAGAAGCCCGGGCCGCCCGGGAAGCCCTGCGGGTCGACGCCGGCCTGCTGCAGGAAGTAGGCGGGCATGAGCCGGCCCGAGGTGGAGGTCTCGCTGCCGTAGGTGAAGCGCAGCGGGGCCAGCGCGGTGAGGTCGTCGGCCGGGGTGAGGCCGGTCGAGCTGTTGACCACGAAGACCGAGTGGAAGTCCTGGTCGATGTCGCGCTGCGCGACCGGCTGGGCGCCGGGGGTCTGCAGCCGGGCCTGCACGCCGGTGAGCCCGCCGAACCACACGAGGTCCAGGTCGCCGGTGCGGAAGAGGGAGACCGCGGCGCCGTAGTCGGTCACCGGGGAGTAGCTGACGTCGAGGTCCAGCGCGGCGGACATCGAGTCCGCGACCGTGCCGTACAGGCGCTGGAGGACCTCGGGGTCCTGGTCGGGGATGGCGCCGATGCGCAGGGCGCCCCGGCCGGAGGTGGGCGCCGACCCCGGGGACGACACGGGGGAGGTGCGGCCGCAGGCGGCGAGCGCGGCGGCCGCCGCGGCTGCCGCACCGGCGGAGAGGAACCCGCGGCGGGTCAGCTGTGCTGTTGTTCGACCACCCGACCGGACGGCGCGACGGGTGCTCACTACGTCCTCGTGCGGGGCTGCAGAGCGGGCATGGCGGTACCTCCGGAGGACGAGGGGGGTGGACGCCGCCCATCGTCGCCCACGCCGCGTGCCCCGTCGGGCCGGGGGGTGGGGCCCCGCCGGGCTGCGTCGGTCCACGCGGCCCGCCGGGAGGTCAGGACATCTCGACGATGCTGCGGGTGACCGCGGACTGCTCGGTGAGCACACCGGCGATCAGGTGCTGGGTCTCGTTGACCCGGTCGACGACCTCGCGGATGGACTCCAGTGCCCCGACGACCCGCTGGAC
Organism: Modestobacter sp. SSW1-42; assembly: GCF_046635825.1. Taxonomy (NCBI): domain Bacteria; kingdom Bacillati; phylum Actinomycetota; class Actinomycetes; order Geodermatophilales; family Geodermatophilaceae; genus Modestobacter; species Modestobacter sp. SSW1-42. Next base: position 561,724 of record NZ_JBISCA010000001.1, read on the forward strand.
GTCGTCCTGGATGGCGGTGACCCGGTTGCTGACCTCGTCGGTGGCCAGCGCGGTCTCCCGGGCCAGCTCCTTGACCTCGCCGGCGACCACCGCGAAGCCCTTGCCGGCCTCCCCGGCCCGCGCGGCCTCGATCGTGGCGTTGAGGGCGAGCAGGTTGGTCTGCTCGGCGATGCCGGTGATGACCCGGACGACCTTGTCGATCTCGGCGCTGGAGGTGCCCAGGTGGGCGACGAAGTCAGCGGCCTGCCCGGCGACCCGCTGACCCTCGCCGGCGACGGCGGTGGCCTCGGCGACGTTGCGCTCGACCTCCTGGATCGAGGCCACCATCTCCCGGGCCGCGACGGCGACCCGCTCGGAGGCGCGCATCCGCTGGATGGTCTGGGAGATCAGGAAGGCGGTGTTGCGCAGGGCGTCGCGCCGGCTGTCGGCCATGATCAGCGTGCGCTTGGCGAAGAAGTCCATCGTCCCGATGACGCGGCCGTCGATCATGATCGGCAGGCAGACGCCGGACTTCACGCCGGCCTGCTGGGCGGCCGGGGCACGGACGCAGTCCCTGACCTCGCCGAGGTCCTCGACGAACACCAGGTCGCGGGCCTTCCAGGTGCGGCCGGCCACGCCGACGCCCTCGGCGAAGGACGCCGTCCGGCTGACCTCGCGGAACTGCGGGCCGAGGTCCCCGGACTCCAGCTCCAGGGTCAGCGCGTGCTCCGACTCGGCGACGGTCCAGTAGGAGCCGTAGTGCCAGTCGAACTCGCGGCGGATGGTGTCCAGGGCCGTGCTGACGGCGTTCTCCACCGTCGTGGCCTTGCTCAGCTCGCGCAGCAGGATGTTGATCGCGGTGACGTCGCCGGCGGCGCGCTTCTGGTCCGCGGCGGTGGTGACCCGGCTGAAGGCCTGGGACACCAGCTTGCCGACCGCGCGCAGCGCGTCCAGCCGCTCCTGGGTGGGGCTCAGCGTCTCGGTGGTGAAGAAGTCCATCGTCCCGAGGACCTCGCTGCCGCGCATGATCGGGAAGCAGACGCCGGACTTCACGCCCACCCGCTGGGCGGCGGGTGCGCGCACGCAGTCGGTCATCTCGCCGAGGTCGGCGACGAAGAACAGGTCGCGGGACCTCCACGCCCGGCCGGACAGCCCGACGCCCTCGGCGAAGGAGGCCGTCAGCGTCACCTCGCGGAACTCGCGGCCGGCGTCACCGGACTCGACGGCGAAGTGCAGCGCCCGGTCGCCGGTGTCGATCTTCCAGTAGGACCCGTAGGCCCAGCCGAAGCACTGCCGCACCGTGTCCAGGGCGGCGCGCGCGACCTCCTCCTCGGTCACGGCGCCGTCCAGCGCCATGAGCACCCGGGTGACGGCGGTGACGTCGGAGCGCGCCTCGGCGAGCTCGGCGCTGGTGTCGACGGCGGGGCGGCGTGAGGTGATGCGCACGGTGGGCGTCCTTCGGGGTGGGCTCGGCCGTCGGTTCGACCGTCCTTCCCCGTCTCTCTCGGCAATGAGACCGGCGTCTCGCACCGAACGACCGGGTTGTGCGCGATCGGCCGCGTACTTCCTGGTTCCGTTTACCCACCCGCCACTAGGGTCTCCGCCATGACCGAGGCCGCGCCCGACTGCCTGTTCTGCCGCATGGTCGCCGGCGACATCACCCCGGACGTCGTCGCCGAGACCCCCACCACGCTCGCGTTCCGGGACGTGAACCCGCAGGCGCCCACCCACGTCCTGGTGGTGCCCAGGACCCATCACGCGACGATCGGCGCCCTGGCCGCCGCCGACCCGGGCCTGGCCGCCGAGCTGCTGGCCGCCGCGCAGGCGGTCGCCGTGCAGGAGGGGCTGGCCACCGGATCGGCCCCCGAGCCCGGCTGGCGGCTGGTGGTCAACAGCGGCCCGGACGCCGGTCAGACCGTCCACCACGTGCACCTGCACGTCCTCGGCGGCCGCGGCCTGGGCTGGCCGCCCGGCTGACCCGGCCGGGTGGCCCGGGAGCCCGGTCACCGCGAGCGGGGCCGGGAACGGTCCCTGGCGCGTAGACTCGCCCGGGTCACAGCCCCGTCACGGAAGGCAGGGTCGAGCGTTCTTGCCCGACACCTCACCAGGCGTCCCGACCGGTACCGCCTCTGCGCGTGAGCTCTCCGCTCGCGCCGCGGCGGCGACCGAGGGCGCCGCGGACGATCAGGCCGTCCCGGCCGCCGTCCGCACCTCCATCACCGTCCCTGCCACCGTCTCCATGGTCGCGCTCCTCGGCTCCGGCGACGAGCTCCTCCGGCTGGTCGAGAGCGAGCTCGCCGCCGACGTGCACGTCCGGGGCAACGAGATCGCGGTCACCGGGCAGCCGGCGGACAACGCCTTCGCCGTCCGGGTCTTCGACGAGCTCATCGCGCTGCTGGCCACCGGCCAGACGCTGCGGCCCGACTCCGTGCGCCGCGTCGTCGGCATGCTGCGTGCCGGGGGCGGTGAGCGGCCCGCCGAGGTGCTGAGCCTGGACATCATCAGCCGCCGCGGCCGCACCATCCGGCCCAAGACGCTCAACCAGAAGCACTACGTCGACGCCATCGACACCCACAGCGTGATCTTCGGCATCGGCCCGGCCGGTACCGGCAAGACCTACCTGGCGATGGCCAAGGCCGTGCAGGCGCTGCAGACCAAGCAGGTCAACCGGATCATCCTGACCCGCCCCGCGGTCGAGGCCGGCGAGCGGCTGGGCTTCCTGCCCGGCTCGCTGTCGGACAAGATCGACCCGTACCTGCGGCCGCTCTACGACGCGCTGCACGACATGGTCGACCCCGAGTCGATCCCGCGGCTGATGGCCGCCGGCACCATCGAGGTCGCCCCGCTGGCCTACATGCGCGGCCGCACGCTCAACGACGCGTTCGTGATCCTCGACGAGGCGCAGAACACCACCGCCGAGCAGATGAAGATGTTCCTGACCCGGCTCGGCTTCGGCTCGAAGATGGTCGTCACCGGCGACGTCACCCAGGTCGACCTGCCCGGTGGCGCGCAGAGCGGCCTGCGGGTCGTGCGCGACATCCTCGAGGGCATCGACGACGTCCACTTCGCCACCCTGAACAGCAACGACGTCGTCCGGCACCGGCTGGTCGGCGACATCGTCGACGCCTACGAGCGCTGGGACGCCACCCGCGAGGCCGCTGTGCCCGGCGCCGCCCGGCCCGCCCGCCCGGCCCGCCCGGCCCGGCAGCAGGGGAGCTGATCGACGTGCCCGTCGAGGTCGCGAACGAGTCCGAGATCCCCGTCGACGAGGCGGCGCTGGCCGGCGTCTGCCGCTACGTGCTCGACGCCATGGAGGTCAGCCCGCTGGCCGAGCTGTCCGTGCTGTGCGTCGACGTCGACTACATGGCCACGCTGCACGAGCGGTGGATGGGCGAGAAGGGTCCCACCGACGTGCTGGCCTTCCCGATGGACGACCTGGACACCAAGCGGCCCGACGACCCCGAACCGGGTCCGGCGCTGCTCGGTGACGTGGTGCTCTGCCCCGCCGTCGCCGTTCGGCAGGCCCGCGCGGCCGGCCACTCGATGGCCGACGAGCTCCTCCTCCTGGCCACCCACGGCGTGCTCCACCTGCTGGGCTACGACCACATGGAGCCCGACGAGGAGAAGGAGATGTTCGGCCTGCAGGGCAAGCTCCTCGAGGGCTGGCGCTCCGTGCCGAGGGAACCGGTGACCGGCGAGCCCGTGGAGCCGGGCGAGCGATGAGCCCGACAGCGATCGTCCTGCTGGTGATCGCGGTCCTCCTCGTGCTCGTCGCCGGCGTCTTCGGCGCGCTGGACGCCGCGCTGCAGCGGCTGTCGGTCGCCCGCGTGGAGGAGCTGCGACGGGACGGCGCCAAGCGCGCCGGCCCGCTCATGGCCGTCGTGGAGGAGCGGGCGCGGCACGTCGCGCTGCTCCTGCTGCTGCGCATCGTGTGCGAGATGACCGCCGCGGTGCTGGTCGCCGGGGTGTTCTTCCGGCTGCTGGACTCCGGGCCGCTCGGGATCGCCGCGGCCGCCGCGGTGATGACCGTGGTCAGCTACGTGCTCGTGGGCGTGGGTCCGCGCACCGTCGGCCGGCAGCACGCCTACCCGATCGCGCTGGCCGCGGCCCCGCTGGTGCGGCTGCTGGGCCGGATGCTCGGGCCCATCGCGACCCTGCTGATCCTGATCGGCAACGCGATCACCCCGGGCCGGGGCTACCGCGACGGACCGTTCAGCAGCGAGGTCGAGCTGCGCGAGCTGGTCGACATGGCCGAGGCGCGCGGTGTCGTGGAGTCCGGCGAGCGCAACATGATCCACGGCGTCTTCGAGCTCGGCGACACCATCGCCCGCGAGGTGATGGTGCCCCGGCCCGACGTGGTGTGGATCGAGCGCGGCAAGACCCTGCGCCAGGCGCTGGCGCTGTGCCTGCGCAGTGGCTTCAGCCGGCTGCCGGTCATCGGCGAGAACGTCGACGACATCATCGGCGTCGTCTTCCTCAAGGACCTCGTGCGCCGGTCCCAGGGTTCTTCGGACTCGCGGGTCAGCGAGCCCCGGGTCGAGGAGCTGATGCGCCCGGCGACGTTCATCCCCGAGTCCAAGCCGGTCGACGAGCTGCTGCGCGAGATGCAGGCCAGCCGCACCCACATGGCCGTCGTCGTCGACGAGTACGGCGGCTTCGCCGGCCTGGTCACCATCGAGGACATCCTCGAGGAGATCGTCGGCGAGATCGCCGACGAGCACGACGCGGTGCAGCGGCCGCCGATCGAGGAGCTCGCCGACGGCTCGGTGCGGATCACCGCGCGGCTGCCGGTCGAGGACCTCGCGGACCTGTTCAAGGTGCAGCTGCCCGAGGACGACGGTGTCGAGACCGTCGGCGGGCTGCTCGCCCGCGAGCTCGGCGTGGTGCCGATCGAGGGCTCCGAGGCCGAGGTCGGCGGGCTGCGGCTGGTCGCCGAGAGCACCGGCGGGCGGCGCAACCAGATCGACACCATCCTCGTCACCCGGGTGCCCGAGGCCGGCGAGGACGACGACGAGCAGGCCGCCCGGGAGCCCGAGCACGCGACCGTGGAAAGCTGACCAGTCGTGACCGACGCTGTTGAGCTGGACCCCGAGGACGCCAAGCTGATCACCCTGGCGCGTTCGGCGCGTGGCCGCACCGGTGCCGCCGAGGGTGCCGCGGTCCGCGACACCGACGGCCGCACCTACCTCGCCGCGACCGTGACGCTGCCCTCGCTGCAGCTGTCCGCGCTGCAGGCGGCGGTGGCGGCCGCGGTGTCCAGCGGGGTCGAGGGGCTGGAGGCGGCTGCGGTGGTCACCGCCGCCGAGGCCGTCGAGCCGGCCGGGCTGGCTGCGGTGCACGACCTGACGCCGTCCGCGCCGGTCCTCCTCGCCGGTCCCGACGGCGTCCTGCGTACCCGGGCCTGACCTCCCGGGGCGCTCGGGGCAGCCGCCCGCGATGTGTCGAAAGTTGTAGTGCAGCTACACCGTTCGGGGGCTGAGCTTCCGTCGTCGATGAGACAGGCTGGGTGGGTGACCGGGGACGTGAGCGCTGCCGTGCTGCGTCCCGGGTCCTCTCGGGTGGCAGCCCGCAGCCACGGCGCGGCCTCCGCCCGCCCGGGTCCCGCGAACCCGCTGCTCGTCACCGGCCTCCGGTGACGCCGGCGGACGACGGGGTCCCCGACGTCCTCCTCGGCGACGCGCACGGGGGCGCCGCCGAGGGGGACCTCCCGGTGAGCTCCGCGGAGGACGCGGCGGTCGACGACGAGGTCGTCGCCGCGTTCCTCGCCGAGCTCACCGCCATCTCGCCCCGGCTGGGCGCCGACCCCGACGTCCGGGCGATGTTGGCCGGCCGTGCGCGAGCGGTGCTGCAGACCACCCGCGCCCGGTTGCGCGGGCGGCCCGTGCCCTCGGCCGAGCCGGCTCTGGCCGACGTCGGCGCGGTGCGGGCGCGGACCCAGGTGCACCCCGCGGAGAGCTTGCGCGCGGCCAGCCTACTGTTCCGGCACGCGCTGCCCCCGCTGCTCGCCCAGGGTGCCGCGCTGGCGCCCGGGCCCTCCGGCGCCGGGCGGATCGCGGTCACCCTGCACGAGGTGATCGACGCGCTCGTCGTGCCCGCTGCGATCACCTACGTCGACGTCCTGCTGTCGCAGATCAGCGACGCCAACCGCGACGAGCGCCGCCGGGTCGCCCGAGACCTGCACGACCACACCAGCCACGGCATCGGCGCGGCCATGCAGGGCCTGGACCTCGCGCTGCACCTGGTCGACACCGGCCGGCCGCTCGACCCCGACCGGCTGCGGTCCACCCGGCAGCTGCTGCTGGAGACCCTCAACGACGTCCGCAGCCTGGCCACCCGGCTGCGCGACGTGGTGGGCGACCGGTCGCTGGCCCAGGCGCTGCAGGAGTACCTGGACTTCACCGTCCCGATCGGGCTCGTGGCGACGCTGACCGAGGAGGGCGAGGAGGCGGTCGTGCTGCCCGCCCACGTCAAGGAGGAGAGCTACCTGATCGTGCGCGAGGCCATCCGCAACTCGCTCGTCCACGCCCGCGGGGCGACCCGGCTGGACGTGACCCTGCGCCTCTCCGGCGCCCAGCTGACCGCGGTCGTCGACGACGACGGCGCCGGCTTCGACCCGGCCGCCGTCGACACCTCCCGCACGGTGGGCCTGGCGTCGATGCGCGAGCGGGCCCAGGGCCTCGGCGGCCGCGCCGCCCTGGACGCCGGGCCCGACGGCGTCCGGATGACCCTGACCGTCCCGCTCACGGTGCGGCTGTCGTGACCGGCGCGCTGCGGGAGCTCAGCGTCGTCCTGGTCGACGACCACCGGCTGTTCCGGGAGAGCCTCGGCGCGCTGCTGTCGGTGCACGAGGGCATCGACGTGGTCGCCGAGGGGTCCAACGGCGAGGAGGCCGTGCGGCTGGCCCGCAAGCACCGCCCGGACGTCGTCCTGCTCGACGTCGAGATGCCCGGGCAGTCGGTGCTCACCTCGCTGGTGGAGATCCGCTCGGCGTCGCCGACGACGAAGGTCGTCGTGCTCACGATGCACGAGAACACCCCGCTGGCCCGGCAGCTGCTGCTGCGCGGTGCCTCGGCCTACCTGATCAAGACCATCGGGCACCACGAGCTGGTCGCGGCGATCCGGGCCAGCACCGAGCACGAGCAGGACCTGGTGACCCTGTCGGTGTCGCGCAGCGGGCTGGCCGGGCTCACCTCGCCGGCCGCGCCGATGCTGTCCGACCGCGAGGTCGAGGTGCTCACGCTGGTCGCCCGCGCCTGCTCCAACCTGGCGATCGCCACCGAGCTGCGGATCAGCGAGGGCACCGTCAAGCGGCACCTGAGCAACATCAACAGCAAGCTCGGCTCGACGTCGCGGCTGGACGCCGTCCGGCGGGCGACCCGGGCGCGGCTGCTGCCGCCCGGCCTCGACGACGACTGAGGGAGGACGGGGCCGGTCAGGGGAGCGGGCGGCCCAGGGCGTCGGCGACGGCGGCCGGGTCGCGCACCCAGACGGTGAACGACCGCGGGGTCTCCCCGTCGGTGTCCAGGTGGGCGACGCTGATCCGCTGCCGCCCCGGCCACCAGCCGCCCCGGCGGCGCGGCGTCGGCCACCCGGCCGGCGCGGCCCCCCGCACCACCTCGGTGACCAGCACGAGCGGGACGACACCGAAGGACGACACCTGGCGCAACCCCGCGATGTCGGTGGAGACCGCCCAGTCGCCGATGGTGAACCGGCCGGTCGAGGCGACCAGCACCAGCAGCCCGAGCCCGACCGCGACCGGCGCCTCCGCGGCGGCCGAGGCCCCGCCGTCGCGCCAGCCGAGGAAGCCCAGCCACGCGGCGACGGCGAGCACGGTCAGCCCGACGACCAGCGGGCTCGCCAGGTCGTACTGCCAGTACCGCAGCGGCCGCGGGACCACCGTCACGTGCCGCTTGGGCCCGCGGCGGGCGAGGTAGCCGTAACTGCCCACCTGGGTGCGGTGCTGCTCCCGGGCCCGCGCCGCCTGGACCGCCAGGGGTTCACCGTCGTTGCGTCGGGACCGGGGAGGCATGCCGACCATGATCGCAGGGCCGCAGCTGCGGACCGGCGAGAACCGTCGGTGCGCAGTGGGAGACTGGTCGGCGTGACACTCCCCGAGCAGCCGGTCCACCGCAGCGGCTTCGCCGCCCTGGTCGGGCGTCCCAACGCCGGGAAGACCACGCTCACCAACGCGCTGGTGGGCGAGAAGGTCGGCATCGTCAGCAACCGGCCGCAGACCACCCGGCACGCCATCCGCGGCGTGGTCCACCGCCCGGCCGGCCAGCTGGTGCTCGTCGACACCCCCGGGCTGCACAAGCCCAAGAGCCTGCTGGGCCAGCGGCTCAACGACGTCGTCCGCGACACCCTCGCCGACGTCGACGTCATCGTCTTCTGCATCCCGGCCGACCAGCCGGTGGGTACCGGCGACGCGTTCATCGCCCGCCAGCTCAAGAACGTCACCACCCCGGTGGTGCTGGTCGTGACCAAGACCGACGCGGCGGGCAAGAAGGCGGTCACCGAGCAGCTGGTCGCCGCCAGCAAGCTGGTCGAGGCCCGCGAGATCGTGCCGGTCAGCGCCGTCGCCGGCGACCAGGTCGAGCTGCTGGCCGACCTGCTGATCGGGATGCTCCCCGAGGGCCCGCCGCTGTACCCGCAGGAGCAGACCACCGACGAGGACGTCGAGCGGCAGATCGCCGAGCTGGTGCGCGAGGCGGCGCTGGAGAAGGTGCGCCAGGAGGTGCCGCACTCGCTGGCCGTCAGCGTCGAGGAGATCATCCGCAAGCCCGACCCCCGCGACGCGAGCGCGGTGTTCACCGAGGTGCACGCCCTGCTGCACGTCGAGCGCGCCAGCCAGAAGCCGATGCTGCTGGGCAAGGGCGGGAACATCATCAAGGCCATCGGCAGCGAGGCCCGGGTCGGGCTGGAGACGCTGCTGGGCGGCCGGGTGCACCTGGACCTGCACGTCACGGTGCTGGGGGAGTGGCAGGACGACCCGAAGAAGCTCAACAGGCTCGGTTACTGAGGTGGCGGGCGAGTGAGCATCGCAGGGCGCGCCAGCGACGGAGGAGCGGAGCGATCCGCCGCCGGGGAGAGGGGCTACTAGCTTGTCGACCACTCCTCAGGCGCTCTACCGCGACGAGGGCATCGTGCTGCGCACCCAGAAGCTCGGCGAGGCCGACCGGATCGTCACCGTGCTCACCCGCCGCACCGGCAAGGTGCGCGCGGTGGCCAAGGGCGTGCGCCGCACCAAGAGCAAGTTCGGCGCCCGGCTGGAGCCGTTCAGCCACGTCGACCTGCAGCTCTACACCGGCCGCAACCTCGACATCGTCAGCCAGGCCGAGTCGATCCGCGCCTACGGCCCGGCCGTGGTCCGCGACTACCGCGCCTACACCGCCGGCACCGCGGTGCTCGAGACCGCCGACCGGCTGACGGTGGAGGAGAAGGAGCCGTCGCTGCGCATGTTCCTGCTGGTCGTCGGCGCCCTGCGCACGCTGGCCGAGGGGGAGAAGCCGCCGGCGCTGGTGCTCGACGCCTTCCTGCTGCGCGCCATGTCGGTGGCCGGCTGGGAGCCCGCGCTGGGCGACTGCGCCCGCTGCGGCGAGGCCGGGCCGCACCGGCACTTCTCCGTCCCGGCCGGCGGGACGGTCTGCCCGTCCTGCCGGCCCACCGGCTCGGCGATGCCGAGCCCGGTCACCATCGAACTGCTGGAGGCGCTGTTGTCCGGCGACTGGGCCCAGGCCGAGAACAGCCTGAGCATCAACCGCAAGGAGGGCAGCGGCCTGGTCGCGGCCCTGCTGCAGTGGCACCTGGAGCGCGGACTGCGCTCGCTGCCGCTGGTGGACCGCACGTGAGGCGCGAGGTCAAGGCGCCGAGCCCGCACCCGTCGGGGGTGCGCCCGCCGGCCATCCCGGCCGACAAGGTGCCGCACCACGTGGCGATCGTAATGGACGGCAACGGCCGCTGGGCCAAGCAGCGCGGCCTGCCGCGCACCGCGGGGCACGAGGCCGGCGAGGCGTCCCTGTTCGACTGCGTCGAGGGCGCCATCGAACTGGGCGTGAAGGCGATCAGCGCCTACGCCTTCTCCACCGAGAACTGGAAGCGCAGCCCCGACGAGGTGCGCTTCCTCATGGGCTTCAACCGCGACGTCATCCGCCGGCGGCGCGACGAGATGCACGAGCTCGGGGTGCGGGTGCGCTGGGCCGGTCGCCGTCCGCGGCTGTGGGGCAGCGTGATCAAGGAGCTCGAGGTCGCCGAGGAGCTCACCCAGGACAACGACGTCCTGACCCTGACCATGTGCGTCAACTACGGCGGGCGGGCCGAGATCGCCGACGCCGCCGCGGCCATCGCCCGCGAGGTCGCCGCCGGGCGGATCAGGCCGGACAAGGTCGACGAGGAGACCGTCGCCCGGTTCCTCGACGAGCCCGACATGCCCGACGTCGACCTGTTCGTGCGCAGCTCGGGGGAGAACCGCACCAGCAACTTCCTGCTGTGGCAGGCGGCCTACGCCGAACTGGTCTTCCTCGACACCCTGTGGCCGGACTTCGACCGCCGGCACCTGTGGCAGGCCTGCGAGGAGTACGCCAGCCGTCAGCGGAGGTTCGGCAGCGCCTGACGGCGGACCCTCCTGCAGGGCCCCACCACTCGCGACTTCGCGGCGGGGCCCTGCAGGAGGTCGTTCCATCCCGTCACCTGGGCAGCTCGAACCGGGAGACGAGGCCGCGCAGCTCCTCGGTGATGGCGGCGAGCGCGGCGGCGGTCTCCCGGGTCGACTCGGTCGACTCGGCGGTGGACCGGGTCGCCGCGGTCACCGTGCGCACGTCGGCGCTGACGCCCTCGGTGCCGGTGGCCGCCTGGGCGACGTTGCGGCTCATCTCCGCCGTCGTCGCGCTCTGCTCCTCCACCGCCGAGGCGATCGTCTGCTGGAAGTCGTTCATCTGCTCGACGATCGAGGCGATCCCGGCGATCGAGGCGGCCGCCCCGGCGGTGTCGGCCTGGATGGCCCCGACCCGGCGGGTGATGTCCTCGGTCGCCTTCTGCGTCTCCTGGGCCAGCTCCTTCACCTCGTTGGCCACCACGGCGAAGCCCTTGCCCGCCTCGCCGGCCCGGGCGGCCTCGATGGTGGCGTTGAGCGCGAGCAGGTTGGTCTGCTCCGCGATCGAGGTGATGACCGCGACGACGTCGCCGATCTGCCGGGACGAGTCGCCCAGCCGGGCCACCTGCGCCGTCGTCTCGCGGGCGGCGACCACCGCCGAGGCGCCCACCCGGGCCGCCTCGGAGGTCGAGTGGGCGATCTCCCGGATGGAGGTCCCCATCTCCTCCGCACCCGCGGCCACGGTGCGCACGTTGTCGCTGACCAGCTCGGTGGCGGCCTGGGCGGCGCGGGCGACCTGGGTGCCGCGGGTGGCGTCGCGGGACACGTCGTCGGACAGGCCGCGCAGCTGGTCGGAGGCGGTGGACAGGTCGCCGGTGCGGTCGCGCAGCCCGCCCAGCGCGGCGCCCATGTTCTCCAGCGACCGGTTGAGCGCGACCGCCAGCGTGCGCAGCTCGTCGGTGCCGGACTCCGGCAGGCGCGGCCGGAGGTCACCGTCGGCGACCTGCTCGAGCGCGGCGACGGCGTGGTCGAGCGGGCGGGTCAGCGCGCGGGCCACCAGCAGGGCGACCACCGCGACCACGGCGGCGACCAGCACCGCGACCAGCAGCACCGCCCGCAGCAGCGAGGAGGCCGGCGCCACGGCGTCGCCGAGGTCCTCGCTGAGCACCACGCCCCAGCCGTAGCCGGCGAAGCCCAGCGCCCCCTGCGACGCCGACCAGCCGCGCACCTGCTCGGCGTCCTCGCCGGTGCCGTCGGCGAGCTCGTCGCTGCCGTGCCCGGACGCGCCGCCGGCCACCGCGGTGGCCGCGGGGGATCCGGCCGCGGCCAGGTCCAGGGAGTCCTGCGCGCCCGGGCCGACCAGCACGACGCCGTCCTCGCGCAGCAGCTGGGCGGTGACCGCGACACCGCGGTCGGCGAGACCGGCCACCTGCTCGTCCATGATCTGGCCGATCACCCGGGGCACCGAGGCCCAGTTGACCCACAGCCGCTCGGCCCGGCCGTCGGGGCCGTACACGGGGGCGGCGAACAGCAGCGTGGCGTCGTCCCGGCCGGTCGCGGCGCTGACCAGCGGGTCGACCTCGGGGTCCTGCACGTACGTCTGCCCGGCCGGCAGGGTCAGCGCCTGCTGGAACCACGGCCGGGTGGACAGGTCGGCGCCCGCGTAGGTCGCGGGGTCGATCGGCTGCCCGTCGCCGGTGACGCTGTTGCCGGCGACCACGCGGCCGCTGGCGTCGACCACGAGCAGCAGGTCGTAGATGACGTAGTTGCGGCTGTAGAAGTCCGCGGCCTCCGCGACCGTCGGCGGTTCCGCGGAGGCGTCGGGGTTGAACGCGAAGGCCTGCACGTCGCCGTAGCGCTCGAAGAGGTTGCGGTCGATCTTGTCGATCGTCGAGCGCGCCTCGCTCTGCAGCAGCTCACCGGCGTTGCGCACCCAGTCGCCCTCGCTGCGCTGCCAGGCGAAGACGCCGAGCCCGGCCAGGGGGAGGGTGCTGCAGCTGAGGACGACGAGCACCAGCAGGGCGCGCAGCGAGCGCAGTCGCAGGACGGTGGTCGGTCGGGAGCCGGTCATGGTCGGTGGCCTCTCGGGGGGCACGGCGCCCAGTTGGCTGTAGGCGCGGTCGTGCACCTCACCCATCGGCAGCGGATGAGCCGATCGACACCGGTGTGCCGCGCTGACCTGCACGTTCACCGTCCGCCCGGGTTCCGGAACCGGGCGGCGCCGTCAGTTCCGCCCGGCTCGCTGCACGGCCCGCCGCAGCTCGTCGAGGTCGTGCGCGACCCGCGCCCGCACGCCCGCCCGGCCGGGGTCGGCCGCCAGCTCGTCGAGCCCGGCGTCCACGGCGGCGGCGAGCTGCCGGGCCCCGGCGACCTGCGGGTCGGGGCCGCCGGCGGTGGACAGCCGCAGTTGCCAGGCCCGCAACTCCAGGCGGGCCGCCGTGGCCGCCAGGACGTCGTCCACACCGGTGCCCCGGCCGGGCTGCTGGGCCGCTCGCGCGACCTCGACCGAGAGCTCGTCGAGGCCGCGGTCGAGGTCGGCGCGGTAGGCGGCCCACGCGTCGGCGTCGGCCTGCACGCAGTGCTCGTGCACCCGGCGCAGCCGGTCCCGCAGCGGCGCCAGGACGGCGCGCACCGCGCGGGCGCTGGCGGGGTGGTCACGGCACAGCCCGGCGGTGGCCCGGGCCAGCCGCTGGTCGACGACCGCCGGCCGGATCGCGGGGCGGTCTGCCGTGTCGGGCGCGGTCACACCCGGGAAGGTAGGTGCGCCCGCGCGGCGCCCTCCACCGGCGACCGGTGAACTCCCGATGGCCGGTGGGGTGGGCCGGGGAGCGTGCGGGGGAGGCCGACTAGCGTTGAGGGGTCACTCGCCGACCGCCAGCCGGATGGAGCCCCCGTGCCCAGCGAAGCCACTCCCGCCCGTACCGCCGACCCCGCTCGCCTGGAGAAGGTGGTCAACCTCTGCAAGCGCCGGGGGATCGTCTTCCCCTCCGGTGAGATCTACGGCGGCACCCGCTCCGCCTGGGACTACGGCCCCCTCGGCGTCGAGCTCAAGGACAACATCAAGAAGCAGTGGTGGCGCACCGTCGTCCAGGGCCGGGACGACGTCGTCGGCCTGGACTCCTCGGTGATCCTGCCCCGCCAGGTGTGGGTGGCCTCCGGGCACGTCGGGGTGTTCACCGACCCGCTGACCGAGTGCCAGAACTGCCACAAGCGGTTCCGCGCCGACCACCTCGAAGAGGCGTACGAGGAGAAGAAGGGCCGGGCCCCGGAGAACGGCCTGGCCGACATCACCTGCCCGAACTGTGGCGTCACCGGCCAGTGGACCGAGCCGCGCGACTTCAACATGATGCTCAAGACCCACCTCGGCCCGGTCGAGGACGAGTCGGGGCTGCACTACCTGCGCCCGGAGACCGCGCAGGGCATCTTCGTCAGCTTCGCCAACGTCATGGGCGCCTCGCGGAAGAAGCCGCCGTTCGGCATCGGCCAGATCGGCAAGTCCTTCCGCAACGAGATCACCCCGGGCAACTTCATCTTCCGCACGCGTGAGTTCGAGCAGATGGAGATGGAGTTCTTCGTCCAGCCCGGCACGGACGCCGAGTGGCACCAGTACTGGATCGACGAGCGCACCCGCTGGTACACCGACCTGGGCATCAACCCGGACAACCTGCGGCACTTCGAGCACCCGAAGGAGAAGCTGAGCCACTACTCGACGCGCACCGTCGACATCGAGTACCGCTTCGGTTTCCAGGGCTCCGAGTGGGGCGAGCTCGAGGGCATCGCCAACCGCACCGACTTCGACCTGAAGACGCACTCGGAGCACTCGGGCAACGACCTGTCCTACTTCGACCAGGCCACCAACGAGCGCTGGACGCCGTACGTCATCGAGCCGGCGGCCGGGCTGACCCGCTCGCTCATGGCCTTCCTGGTCGACGCGTACACCGAGGACGAGGCGCCCAACGCCAAGGGCGGCGTCGACACCCGCACCGTGCTGCGGCTGGACCCGCGGCTGGCGCCGGTGAAGGCCGCGGTCCTGCCGCTGTCGCGCAACGCCGACCTCTCGCCCAAGGCCCGCGGCCTGGCCGCCGACCTGCGCAAGAACTGGAACGTCGACTTCGACGACGCCGGCGCCATCGGCCGCCGCTACCGCCGCCAGGACGAGGTCGGCACGCCGTTCTGCCTCACCGTCGACTTCGACACCCTCGAGGACAACGCGGTGACCGTGCGCGAGCGCGACTCGATGAGCCAGGAGCGCGTCGGCCTGGACCAGGTCGTCGGCTACCTCGCCGCCCGCCTCCCCGGCTGCTGACGCCGGCGGCCGGCCGCCCGGACTCGGTGCGGCCGGGCGGGTCAACCCGGCTGACCTGACGTGGAGCCGTGCCACAGCACGGCTCCACGTCAGGTGGCCCGGCTCAACCCAGGTCGGCGTGCACCCCACCGACCCGGTCATCGGCTCGGTGGAGCCAGCCGTCGTCGCCCCGTTGTCCGTCCCGGAGGCGACCCACGGCCCGGGGGACCTCGCGGAAGGCGCGGTCGGAGGGACCTGGGGTCGCGAGCAGCCGCTGCACCGTCCCGGCCACCTCGCGGCGCTGGTGGGTCAGGTCCCCGGCAGTGAGCCGGGTGAAGCGGACGCCCAGTGAGCGCAGCAGGTCCTCCGTGCGCTTCTCGCGCCAGAGCTGGTCATCGGCGCTCCGCCCGAAGGCCGGCCGCTGGTACTTCACCTGCCCGTCGAACTCGACGGCCACCGCTGCGTCCGGGTACCAGCCGTCGACCACCTTCACCAGCCGCCCGTCCACCCAGAGCTCGACCTGCGGGACGAAGGGCGGCAGCCCGAGCGCGGCGAAGGTGAGCCGGCCGCACGTCTCCAACCACGACTCGGCCCGCCCGTCCGCCAAGGCGACGGCACGGACCGCCCGCGGGATCCCCGGCACGAACTCCTGACGCGCGAGCACCCGGGCCAGCTCGCCCGGGTCGGTGAGCCCGCGCAGCAACGCGGCGTCGACAGCAGCGACGGCGTGCACCTCGGACCACGACCGGGCGGTGTCGACCACGGTCCTGGCCGCCGTCGTCACCCGGTAGGCGCCGCGCACGGTCACCTCATCGTCCGGCAGCTGCGCCCGGGTCATCAGCCAACCGCGCCCACGACGCCACCGGTGGGGGTCGGTCAGCTCGACGAGCGGCTCGACCCTCCGTGGTCGTGGCAGACCCCAGACCCAGGCCGCCGTCGCACCGCTCAGGACGGCGGAAGGGCGGTCCATGGCGTGGGTCACGGCCAGGGCGTCCAGGCCCGGACGGCGTCCGGTGCGCTCGACCTCCGCGAGGTCCCGGGCCGACACGAAGACGCCGCAGCGCAGGCGCACCCAGGTCCCTGTGCGCACCGCCGTCCGGACCTCGCTCTCGCCGACCCCGGCCACGGTGAGGTCCGCGGTGGTGAAGATGCCGAGCTGCCGGCGGCCACGCTCGGCGACGGCGAGCGGTACGGGGAGGAGGTCGCTCACCGCGGCAGCGTGTCCGGTCGTCATCGACACCGCGCTCCGTCCTGCGGAGTTGCGGACAGAGCTGCCGGGTGTGGACGGTCCCGAGCGGGTCGGCTGGAACTGCGCTAGACCCGCCGCCCGCCGCCCGCGCGGGTTGACCCGTTCCAGCGGACGTGGAGCCGTGTCACGTCGCGGCTCCACGTCCGCTGACCTGGGTCGACCCGCGCCGGCGACAGCGGGTGGCCCGTGGGGACTCGGCCGACGTGGCCCCGGGCACACAGCCGCGGCACCTACGCTGGGCGGCGTGACCAGCACCCTCGCGCGCCCGAAGGCGCTGCCGGCGTTGCAGCTGGGTGGCCTGACCGTGGACCCGGCGGTGGTGCTCGCGCCGATGGCCGGGATCACCGGGCCGGCTTTCCGCACGCTGTGCCGGGAGTTCGGCGCCGGTCTCTACGTCTGCGAGATGATCACCACCCGCGCGCTGGTGGAGCGCAACGAGAAGACGCTGCGGATGGTGCGGGCCACCACCGACGAGGCCGACGCGTTCTCCGTCCAGCTCTACGGCGTCGACCCGGCCACGGTCGGGCGCGCGGTGCAGATGCTGGTCGACGAGCAGGTGGCCGGCACCCGCCCGGCGCACATCGACCTCAACTTCGGCTGCCCGGTGCCCAAGGTGACCCGCAAGGGCGGCGGCTCGGCCCTGCCGTGGCGCCGCGTGCTGTTCGGCAACATCGTCCGGGCCGCGGTGCAGGCCGCCGGCGACGTCCCGGTGACGGTGAAGACCCGGATCGGCATCGACCCCGAGCACACCACCTACCTCGACGCCGGCCGGATCGCCCAGGACGCCGGCGCGGCGGCGATCACGCTGCACGGGCGCACTGCCGACCAGCTCTACAGCGGCACCGCCGACTGGTCGCCCATCGCCCGCCTGGTCGAGACCGTCGACATCCCGGTGCTCGGCAACGGCGACCTCTGGGAGGCCGACGACGCGCTGCGGATGGTCGCCGAGACCGGGTGCGCGGGCGTGGTCGTGGGCCGCGGCTGCCTGGGCCGGCCGTGGCTGTTCGCCGACCTGGCCGCCGCGTTCGCCGGCTCGACCGAGCGCACGCTGCCGAGCTTCCGCCAGGTCGCCGAGGTGATGCACCGGCACGCGACGCTGCTGGCCGCCGAGCACGGTGAGCAGCACGGCTGCGCCGACTTCCGCAAGCACGTGGCCTGGTACCTCAAGGGCTTCGCCGTCGGCTCCGACACCCGCCGCGCGCTCGCCCTGGTCAGCAGCCTCGACGAGCTGGCCGAGCTGCTGGCCGGGGTCGAGGACCAGCCCTACCCGCAGACGGTCCTGGGCGAGCCGCGCGGACGGACGACGTCGGCGCGGCCGGTGTCGCTGCCCGAGGGCTGGCTCGCCGACCGTGACGACCCGCGCCCGCCGGCCGGCGCCGAGATGCTGGTGGGTGGCGGATGACGCCCGTCGCGACCACGACGGTCGAGGGAGCACCGCAGGGGGCGCCGGCGACCGAGGAGCGGATCGAGACCGGAGGCGACACATGAGCACCGGCCCCTTCCTCTACGACGACGACCCGGCGCCCCTGCACACGGGGACGCCGCGCAACCGCAACGGCCTGATCATCGGCCTGCTCGGTGGCACGGCGGTCTTCTCCGTGGCCATGGTCGGGCTGATGACCCTGTGGAACGGCAACGGGGCCGACCAGTCCCGGGAGGTCGCCACCGTCTTCACGTCCGCGCTGTCCCAGGGCGACCTGACCACCTCCTACGCCCTGGTCTGTGACGACGTGCGGGCCGCCGTGCCTCCCGAGGAGCTGGCCGAGGAGTACCTGCAGCCAGGCGTCCCGCAGGTGACCGGGTCGGAGTCGACCGAGTACGAGGGTGCCCCGGCCGAGCTGGTCACGGTCCGCTGGGACGACGCCGGCGCGGTCACCACGACCGAGCTGACCGTGGTCCCCGAGGGCGGCACGAAGGTGTGCGGGACCCGTCTCGCGGGCTGACCGGCGGGCCGTCCCCAGCGGCTCCCCACGCTGTCCGCGCCGCGTGGTACCCATGACGCGTGGCAGCGTTGGCGGGGCGGTTGGTCGTCCGGGTGGTGGGTGCTGCGGTGACGGCGGTGCTGCTGCTCGCCGGGGCCACCGGGCTGGCCATCTGGTGGACGGCGCGGCAGGACGACCGGCCGGCGTCCGACGCGATCGTGGTGCTCGGGTCGGCGCAGTACAACGGCGTCCCGTCGTCGATCTTCGAGGCGCGGCTGGAACACGCGCTGGCGCTCTACTCCGACGGCGTCGCGCCGACGGTGGTCACCGTGGGCGGCCGGGCCGAGGGCGACCAGTTCAGCGAGGCCGAGGCCGGCCGGCGGTACCTGCTCAACGCCGGCGTCCCGGAGTCGGCGCTGCTGGCCGTCGAGGAGGGTGAGGACACCCTGGAGAGCATGCGGGCGGTGGCCGGCGCGTTCGACGAGCGCAGCTGGCGCAGCGCCGTCCTGGTGACCGACCCGTGGCACGCGATGCGCGCGCAGCGGATGGCGCAGGACGCCGGCATGGACGCGACCAGCTCGCCGACCCGGCAGGGGCCGGCGGTGCAGACGCGCACCACGCAGCTGCGGTACATCGTGCGGGAGACGGCCGCGTACCTGCTCTACCGCGCGACCGGCGAGAGCGTCGCCGGGGCGCCGGGCATCGGCTGAGGAGGAGAGACAGTGCTGGAGCTGGGCAGGTCCGGATCGCACGGCGTCCCCAAGGGCACCGTGCCGGTGGTCGAGGACGGCGCCGTCGTGGCGACGCTGCGCGCCTCGAACTGGAAGGAGGCGGCCACGGCCGACGTCGCGGGCCGCGAGTGGGTTCTCCGGCGCAACGGCAGTCGTGAGCTCGTCGGCCGGTGGGCGGTCGACCCGGCCGACGCCGTCCGGGTGCGGGCCCGTCAGGACTCCTTCTGGAGCAACGCCTGGACCCTCGACCTGGAGGGCGTGCCGGTGCAGGCGCAGACCGTGTCCCGCTGGACCGGCGGCCACCGCTTCACCAGCGGCGGGCAGCTGCTGGCGCAGAGCGGCACCACGGGCCGGTGGTCCTGGACGCCGACGCTGACCCCGCAGCCCCAGCTCGGGCTCGACCACGCCGTCTTCCTGCTCTGGATGGGCTTCGTGCTCCGCAACCGCGCCGCTGCCGCGGCGGCCGCCTGATGGCCGGCCGGGGACGCATCCGGGCCGCCGACATCGCCACGGTCCGCGAGCGGTCGAAGATCGACGAGATCGTCGGGGAGCACCTGCAGCTCAAGCGCGCGGGCGGCGGCAGCCTCAAGGGGCTGTGCCCGTTCCACGACGAGAAGTCGCCGTCCTTCCAGGTCACGCCCTCGCGAGGTCTTTACCATTGCTTTGGATGTGGGGTCGGCGGCGACGTCATCCGGTTCGTCCAGGAGATCGACCACCTGTCGTTCTCCGAGGCCGTCGAGCTGCTCGCCGGCCGCACCGGGGTGCAGCTGCAGTACGAGGACGACGGCGGCCGTGCCACCGCCGGCCCCGACCGCGCGCACGCCGGCCAGCGCGCCCGGCTGGTGGCCGCCAACACCGCGGCCGCGGACTTCTACGCCGCCCAGCTGATGACGCCGGAGGCCGCGCCCGCGCGCAGCTTCCTCGCCGACCGCGGCTTCGACCGGCAGGTCGCGCTGGACTTCCACTGCGGGTACGCCCCCGGCGGCTGGGACACCCTCACCCGGCACCTGCGCGGGCTGGGCTACACGCAGGAGGAGCTGGTCACCGGCGGGCTGGCCAAGGAGTCCTCCCGCGGCACGCTCATCGACCGGTTCCACCGGCGGCTGATCTGGCCGATCCGCGACCTCACCGGCGACGTCATCGGCTTCGGCGCCCGCAAGCTGATGGACGACGACCCGGGCCCGAAGTACCTCAACACCCCCGAGACGCCGCTGTACAAGAAGAGCACCGTCCTCTACGGCGTCGAGCGGGCCAAGCGCGACATCGCCCGCGGCCACCAGGCGGTCGTCGTCGAGGGTTACACCGACGTGATGGCCTGTCACGTGGCCGGCGTGACCACCGCGGTGGCCTCGTGCGGCACCGCGTTCGGCCCCGAGCACATCAACGTGCTGCGCCGGCTGCTCATGGACCAGGACGAGTTCCGCGGAGAGGTGATCTACACCTTCGACGGCGATGCGGCCGGCCAGGCGGCGGCGATGAAGTCGTTCAAGGAGGACCAGCGCTTCGTCGCGCAGACCTTCGTGGCCGTCGAGCAGGAGGGCCGCGACCCCTGCGAGCTGCGCCAGGCGCACGGCGACGCCGCCGTGCGCGACCTGATCGCCCGGCGCACCCCGCTGATCGAGTTCGTGCTCCGGACGACGCTGGCCGAGTACGACCTGGACACCGTCGAGGGTCGCGTCGCCGCGCTCGACAAGACCGCGCCGCTGCTGGCGCAGATCAAGGACCACGCGCTGCGCCCGGCCTACGCCCGTCGGCTGGCCGGCCTGATCGGGCTGCCCGACGAGGCCGAGGTGGTCGCCAAGGTGCGGCAGCTGGCCGGGGGAGAGGGCGCCGACAAGCGGCCCCCCGCGCGCAGCCGTGCGCCGCAGCGCTCCCCGGAGGACGCCGCGCGCGAGGTCGAGCGGGAGGCGGTCAAGGCCGCGCTGCAGTGTCCCGAGCTGGCCGGGCCCGACTTCGACGCCGTCCCGCCGGAGGCCTACACCGATCCCGACTACGCGGCGGTGGCCGCGGCGGTGTCCGGCGCCGGGGGAGCGGCCGGGGCGACGACGTCCGGGGCGGCGTGGTTGGACGAGGTGACGCAGCACTGCGACCGGGAGTCGGCGACGGCGATGCTGACCGCGCTGGCGGTCGAGCCGATGCACTCGGTGGGGGAGAACGACCCGACCTACGTCAACGCGCTGATGGCCCGGCTGCAGCTGATGGCGGCCGAGCGCGAGCTGGTGGCGATCAAGGGCCGGCTGCAGCGGACCAACCCGGTCGAGGACTCCGACGGCTACATGAAGATGTTCCAGAAGCTGATCGACCTGGAGGCGCTGGCCCGGGCCCTGCGCAACCGGGCGGCCGGCGGCCTGTGAACCTGCTCGGGCGGCTGCGCGGCGGCCTCGCGCGCCCACCCGAGCAGGTGCGCGCCCTGGTGGCCGACCCCGACGAGCGGGTGCTGGCCTGGGGCGAGCTGGTGGCGGGCGGCTGGCTGGTGGCCACCAGCCGCGGCCTGCGGTCGGACGGTGACGTCCTGCCCTGGCACCGGATCGGCACCGCGCGCTGGACGGCGGCCGGGGGCGGCGGCACGTTCACCGTGGTCCCGCTGGCCGAGGTCGAGCCGGGGGTGCAGGCGCGGGAGGCGCCGCAGCGGTTCGTGCTGCGCACGGCCGGCGAGCTGCCCGCGGTGCTGCGCACCCGGGTCGACCGGACTGTGGTGACCAGCCAGCGGCACCCGCTGCCCACGGGGGGCGCGGTGCTGCTGGTGGCCCGCCGCGTGCCAGGTCAGGCGGCGCGGGAGTGGAGCGTCGTGTTCGACGACGACGCCGACCGCGACGACCCGGCCGCCCGCCAGGTCGCGCGGGAGCGGCTGGCGGCCGCCGTGGACGCCGACGACCCCAGCCGCTGAGCCGTGGTCAGCGACCGGTGTCGGTGCCCATGCGGGTCTTGACCGAGTCGACGGCGGCGTCGGCGCGGGCCTGGGCGACACCGGCGGCGGCCTGCAGACGCGGGTCGTCCTTGGCCGAGTTGTAGAGCCGGCGGATCTGCTCGTAGCGCTCGCGCCCGGCCTTGGCACCGAGGACGTAGCCGGCGCCGAAGCCGGCGAGGAAGGACAGCTTGGCCACGGGGGACCTCCTGGGTTCGGGGAGAGGGTGACGCTACCGGCCGGTCGCGGGGGCGACGCGCCGAGAACCCTTGTCCCGGCACCCTGCCCACGGTGTAGTAACCTTGACGAGTCCGCGGGCCACGGCCCGCTGATCCCTCGTAGCTCAATTGGCAGAGCATGCGACTGTTAATCGCAGGGTTATAGGTTCAAGTCCTATCGAGGGAGCAAGCCAGGGCCTCTGGCCAGCGGAGACGCTGGTCGGGGGCCTTTCTGTCGTCCGGGGTACGCAACGTCGAGCGCAGGAGGTCGTCGCCGGGCCCGGTGTCCGGACGGCGCTTACGCTCGTGGGATGCCGTCCTCCCGCAAGCCGCTGGACGACCTCCGCGAGACCGTCGGCCGCCTGGGTGACCAGCTCCCGCGCCCCGGCATCCGCGGCGTCGACGACCTGATGAACGACCTCTTCGGTGGCCGCCCCGGCCCCGCCCGGCCGCTCGAGGTGCTCCAGGCGGAACTGGACGCGCTGGTCGGGTTGGAGGCGGTCAAGGAGCAGGTGCAGGCGCTCGTCGCCTTCCTGCAGGTGCAGGCCCGCCGCAAGGAGCACGGGCTGCCCGAGGCGGCGACGTCCCAGCACCTGGTCTTCCTCGGCAACCCGGGCACCGGCAAGACCACGGTCGCCCGGCTCCTCGCCGAGATGTACCGCGCGGTCGGGCTGCTCCAGAAGGGCCACCTGGTCGAGGTCGACCGGGCCGCGCTGGTCGGTCAGTACGTCGGGTCGACCGCCATCAAGACCGACCGCGTCATCCGCAAGGCACTCGACGGCGTCCTGTTCATCGACGAGGCGTACTCGCTGTCCCCGGACTCCGACGGCCGGGTCGACTTCGGGCCCGAGGCGATCGAGGTCCTGCTCAAGCGCATGGAGGACCACCGCCACCGCCTCGTGGTCATCGTGGCCGGCTACCCGCGGCTCATGGAGGCATTCCTGGCCTCGAACCCGGGACTGCGCTCGCGGTTCGCGCGCGAGATCCACTTCCCCGACTACTCGACCGCCGAGCTCGAAGCCATCTTCACCGGCGTCGTCCTCCAGCACGAGTACGTCCTGGAGCCCGGTGCGGCCCAGACGCTGCGCCGCACCCTCGGTGGCCTCACCTCCGACCAGGAGTCCGGCAACGCGCGCTTCGCCCGCACGCTGTTCGAGCAGGCGCTCAACCGGCAGGCCCTGCGGCTGACCCGCAGTGAGGGCAAGGGCGTCGACGACCTCGACCGGGACGACGTCTCGACGCTGACCGCCAGCGACATCACCGAGGCCGCCCGCGCGCTGGGGGAGCAGCAGCACTGAGCAGCCGGACGGTGAGCACCCCGGTCACCGTCCGACCAGCAGCCCGGCGCGCGGTCGCAGCGGCTGGGTGCCCGGGTCCGCCGGGAGCAGGTCAGACCGCCGCGCCCTGCGCGGCCGGCTCGGTGTCCTGCTGGGCGTCCGCCGGCGCCATCCACATGACCTGCCAGCCGTGGCCGTCGAGGTCGAAGAAGCTGCGCGAGACCATGAACCCGAGGTCCTCCAGCGGGTCGGCCTCGACGGCGCCGGCCGCCAGCGCGGTGTCGACGACCCGGTCGACGTCCTCCCGGGAGTCCACGCTGAAGCAGTAGAGCGCCAGCGCGTGCGTCCTCGGGTCGGCCATCGGCAGCTTCGAGTGCTGCGCGAAGGTCGCGTGGTCACCCAGCATCACGCTGGCCTGCTCGCCGACCAGCATGCAGGCGGCGCCCTCGCCGGAGAAGGCCTCGTCGAAGGTGAACCCGAGCGCGGCGAAGAACGCCCGGCTGCGCGCGACGTCGGCCACGGGCAGGGTCACGAAGAACATGCGCCCGGGGTGGGCAGGACTGGTCACGGTGGGTCTCCCGTCGGTGGGTCGAGTGGGTACGCCTGCCTGGACTGCTCCGGTCGGCGGAACTCATCGGTGACGGCTCAGGAGGTGACGGCTCTGTCGAGGCGACCACCGACCCGGTCGAGGCGACCGAGCGCCAGCGTCCCGCCATGGTGATCCGGGTCGGCAGCGTGACGGTCCATGCGGTCGAGCACGGCGACGGCGTGCCGCTGGTCGCCCTGCACGGCGCCGGCGTCGACCACCGCGACCTCGAAGCGGCCCTGGAGCCGGTCCTGGGCGGCACGGACCTCCGGCGCGTCTACCTCGACCTGCCCGGGATGGGCCGCACCACCGCCGAGGGGCTGCACGGCAACGACGACGTCGTCGCGGTCCTCGCCGCGGTCGTCGAGCAGCTGGCCGGCGGCCCGGTGCTGCTGCTGGGCCACTCCTACGGCGGCTACCTCGCCCGCGGGCTGACCGCGCGGCGACCCGACCTGGTCCGCGGCCTGGCGCTCGTCTGCACGGCGGCCGAGCGCACCGGCGAGGTGCCCCCGCCGGTCGTCGTCCGGCAGGACGACGACGCGTACGACGAGCTCGAGCCCGACCAGCGGGCCGGCTTCGACGCGTACTTCGTGGTGCGCACCCGGGCGAACGCCCGCCGGCACCGCGACGCCGTGGTGCCCGGCATGGCCGTCCAGGACGAGGCGGCACTGGAGCGGGTCTTCGCCCGCTGGCCGGTCGACGTCGGCACGGGCCCGGTCGACGTCCCCACCCTGCTCGCCGCCGGGCGGCAGGACTCCGTCGTCGGCTACGCCGACACGGTCGGCCTGCTCGGCCGCCACCCGCACGCCACGCTCGCCGTGGTCGACGGCGCGGGCCACGCCCTGCTGCACGAGCGACCGGACGTCGTCGGCGGCCTGCTCGCCGACTGGGTCGACCGGGCGCGCTGACCCCGGACGTGCGACGAGGCGCCGACCCGTCGGGTCGGCGCCTCGTCGTGACGGCGGGTCAGGCGTCGAACGGCCCGACGGGCGCCTCGCCGCGGAAGGTGATGCGGTGCATCACCCGGCGCTGGTTGCCGTAGTCGCGGTTGGCGTAGTGCACGGTCGAGCGGTTGTCCCACATGACCACGTCGCCGACGGACCAGCGGTGCCGGACGATGTGCTCGGGCTTGGTGATGTGGGCGTAGAACAGGTCGAGCAGGTACCGGCTCTCGGCGTCGGACACGTCCTTGATGTGCGAGACGAAGCCCGGGTTGACGAACAGCCCCTTGCGGCCGGTGTCGGGGTTGACCCGGACGACGGGGTGCTCGATCGGGACGAGCGCGCGGAACTCCTCGCCCTCCCACTTGGTGCGCTCCTCGCGCTGGGCGAGGTAGTACCCGAACTCGCGGGTGCCGTCGTGCACCGCGACCAGCTGGTCGGCCAGGCGCTGCACCGGCTCGCTGAGCGAGCGGTAGGCCAGCTCGAGGTCGGCCCACTGGGTGTCCCCGCCGGTCGGCGGCAGGACGACGGCCCGCAGCACCGAACCCAGCGGGGGACGGCGCACGAAGGTGACGTCGGTGTGCCAGATGTCGGCGAAGCCCCCGTTGGCGCTGTCGAGCGCGTAGATCTCCGGGTGGTCCTCGTCCACGCCGGGGACGACCGGGTGGGACTCAGTCAGCTCGCCGAGGCGGCGGCCCAGGGCGATCTGGCGGTCGGGGTCGAGGTCGTGCTGGCCGGCGAAGAACAGCACCTTGTACTCGGCGAGCGCGGCCCGGATGGCCCGGACCTGCTCGTCGGTGGCGCGGTCGAGGTCGATGCCGTGGACCCGCGCACCGATGGTGGGCTCGAGCCGCTCGATCTCCAGGAGGTCGGACTCGGCGGCGGCGGGGGTGGTGGTGGGGGCAGCGAGCAGGGTCATGCGAGGACTCCAGGGAGGGGGGTGCGGGCGGAGGGGCGGGCGCTCAGTCGAGACAGAGCGCGCTCGCGCACCGCAGCAGGTCGATGTGCCGGCGCTCGACGAGCGCGCACCGCACAATCCCTACTGATCTCATAGGAAATCACCTTACGGGCACCCCACCGTTCGTGTCGACGGGGAGCAGGTGCCCGGTCCGCCGCGGTCTGGAACGTCGCGGTGGGCGCGGGCTCGTGGTGGCGGTGTCGCGCCGTCGTGCGCCCTCGCCGTCGGTGAGGACGGCGGGGGCGCGCACGACGGCGCAGGGCGTCAGGCCTCGCTGATCCAGACGGCGGTGTTCGCGGGGAGGGCGATGCTGCCCGCGGACTGGCGCACCGAGGTCGACGACGCCAGCAGCACGGTGCCCGTCGTCCGCACCAGCACGGTCTCCGCGCCCATGTTGACCACGCAGCGCACCCGCTCGCCGTCCCCGGTGCAGTGCACGGTGAGGACGTCGCCGGCCGTCTCGACCGTCGCCTCGCCCGAACCCAGCGCCGGGGTCGCGGCCCGCAGCGCCAGCGCCCGGCGGTAGAGGGTGAGCATCGAGCCGCCGTCCCGGGTCTGGTTCGAGACCGCGTAGCCGCTCCAGTCGGCGGGGATGGGCAGCCACGGGTCGGCGGCGCCGTCGGGGGAGAAGCCGACACCGGCCGAGTCGTTCCACGGCATCGGCACCCGGCAGCCGTCGCGGCCGGCGCGGGCGCCACCGCTGCGGAAGAAGATCGGGTCGGTCTTCGCCTCGTCGGGGACGACGGCCTGCGGCAGCCCCAGCTCGTCGCCGGCATAGAGGTAGGCCGAGCCGGGCAGCGACAGCATGAGCAGCGCCGCGGCGCGGGACCGGGCGGTGCCGAGCGCGCCGCCGCCGAAGCGGGTGACCTGGCGGTCCTTGTCGTGGTTGCCCAGCACCCAGGAGACCGGGGCGCCGACCGCGCCGAACGCGTCGAGGGCGCTGCGCACGCCGTCGGCGAAGGCCTCGGTGTCCCAGCCGGACTTCAGCAGCCGGAAGCAGAACGACTGGTGCATCTCGTCGGGGCGGGAGTACAGGGCCACCTGCTCCGGGTCGGCCAGGCAGACCTCGCCGACGACCATGGTGTCCGGGTACTCGTCGCAGACTGCCCGCCACCGGCGCCACACGTCGTGCACCTCGGGCTGGTTCCAGGTCATCGCCTGCTCCGGGCCGTGCCCGAACAGGGTGGGGGAGTACGTCCCGGGGTTGTCCCGCAGTTGGGCGTCCTTGAACAGGCCGTAGGCCACGTCGACCCGGAAGCCGCTGACGCCGCGGTCCAGCCAGAACCGCAGGGTCTTCTCGAAGTCGGCGGCGACGGCGGGGTCGCGCCAGTTGAGGTCGGGCTGCTCGGGGGCGAACAGGTGCAGGTACCAGCGGCCGTCGGGGGTGCGCGACCAGGCCGGCCCGCCGAACAGCGACTGCCAGTTGTTCGGCGGCTCCTCCGACGCGGGGGCGAAGTGGTAGCGCGCGGCCTCGGGGGAGCCGGGGTCGGCGAGTGCGGCCTGGAACCACGGGTGCTGGTCGGAGGTGTGGTTGGGGACCACGTCGAGCACGACCTTCAGGCCCAGCTGCCGGGCGTCGGCGACCAGCGCCTCCAGGTCGGCGACGTCGCCGTAGTCGGGGTCGACCGCGCGGTAGTCGCAGATGTCGTAGCCGCCGTCGGCACCGCCGGAGGGGTAGTGCGGGTTGATCCACAGCGCGTCGACACCCAGCCACGACAGGTAGGGCAGCCGCGAGCGCAGGCCGGCCAGGTCGCCGATGCCGTCGCCGTTGCTGTCGGCGAAGGACCGCAGGTAGACCTGGTAGACGACCGCCGACCGCCACCAGGGCGAGAGGGACGGGGTGGACGCGACCTGCTGCTCGGTCGAGGTCCGCATCGTTGCGAGCCGACGTGACATGTCGCCATCATCGGCAGTCCTCCGGCGTGGAGTGTGCTGCAGGTCTCACCAATGACCCGGATCGGGTAGGCAGATGTAGCCAAGGAGGGGAACGCGGGGTCGGCGCCCGACTCCTTGCGTCGGGTACCCCCCGGGGGTATACAGACGTCATCCGTCCCGAGGAGGCGTCATGCACGACAGAGCAGTCCACACAGCCCATGGCCCAGCCCCGTCCGTCGGCTGGGGGATGGCCGTCCAGGCGACCCTGCACTGCCTCACCGGCTGCGCCATCGGCGAGGTGCTCGGGATGGCGATCGGGACGGCGCTGGGTCTGCACGACGCCGCCACCGTCGTCCTGGCGGTCGCGCTGGCGTTCGTCTTCGGCTACGCCTTCACGATGCGGGGCGTGTTGCGCAGCGGGTTGCCGCTGCGGGCGGCGTTCGGCGTCGCGCTGGCCGCGGACACCGTGTCCATCGCGGTGATGGAGCTGGTCGACAACACGGTGATGCTGACCGTCCCCGGTGCGATGGACGCCGGCCTGGGCAGCGCGCTCTTCTGGCTCTCCCTCGCCGGGGCCCTGGCCGTGGCCTTCGTGCTCACCGTGCCGGTGAACCGCTGGCTGATCAGCCGCGGGAAGGGGCACGCGGTGGTGCACCAGCTCCACTGACCGGCCGCCGCTGGACCCCGCCGCGCGGGCGAGGTCCAGCGACCGGTCAGCGCTGGGACAGGTAGGCGGCGCCGGTCTCGCGGAGCCGGGCGTGCACGCCGTCGAACGCGGCCGCGCCGGGCAGGAACCGCTTGGGCAGCTTCGCCACCATCGTGTAATTGGTGTCGACGACGTTGCCCACCGGCGCGAGCCCGGCCTGGCTGACCAGCTGGTAGGCGTCCAGGGTGTCCCAGCCGGCGAGCTCGGCGGCCCAGCCGACCAGGTCCCGCTGGCTGATCCGGTAGGCGTCCTCCAGCGGCCGCACCGAGCCGGTCGACATCAGGAACTCGTCGCTCTCCAGTCGCGGCCAGGCCGGTGCGCCGCCCTTGACCAGGTCGACCACCACGACGGTGCGCATGGCCGCCTCGACGGCGGTGCCGCACACCTCGCCCTCGCCCTGCCGGCAGTGCCCGTCGCCCAGGGACAGCTGCGCCCCCGGGACGTTGACGCCGAGGTAGACCGTCGTCCCGGCGCGCAGCTCGGGGGTGTCCATGTTGCCGCCGTGCGCCGCCGGGGTGATCGACATGAACACCTGGCCGGCGGCCGGCGCGACGCCGAGCGTGCCGTGCATGCAGTCCAGCGGCAGCTCCACCTCCGGCCCGCCCCGGCGCGGCCGGAACAGGCAGGTGCCCTTCTCCCGGTCGACCTCGTAGACCCAGACGACCTCCTCGAGCGGGTCGTGCAGCATCGCCGTCTCGTGGGTGGCCGTCAGCGCGCCGAAGTGCGGGAACGTCGTCGACACCGCCCAGTCCCGGGCGGGCGCGATGTCGACGACGTGCACGGCGAGCGTGTCGCCGGGCTCGGCGCCCTCGACGTGCACCGGCCCGGTGACCGGGTTGAGGTAGGGGAACGCGCAGACCCGGCTGGGCAGGTCGTCGGCCGTGCGCACCCGGCCGCCGAAGCAGTCCTCGGTGGTGAGCTCGACGACCGTGCCCGGCTGCACCCGCAGCAGCGGCTCGCCGCCACCGAAGGTGTAGCGCAGCTGGTCCGGGGTCGGGTCGAGGGAGACGACCTCGAGGGTCACTTCTCCTCCGCCAGCACCGGCTTGCGCCCGGTGGTCACCAGGAAGACCAGCACCAGCGCGCCGATCCCGAACCACACGAAGCCCAGCCGCTGGGCTGCGACGTCGGCGTTGACGACGACGGCCACCAGGATCGCGAACCCGACGACCGGCACCACGAGGTGGCGCCACCAGTCGCGGCTGCCCTGCCGCACCACGAAGTGGACGACGACCGCCACGTGCAGCACCAGGAAGGCCGACAGGGCGCCGAAGTTGACCAGCGTGGAGAGCGTGCTGATGCCGTAGTCGTCGCGGGTGGTCATGTACAGGCCCAGTGCCAGGCTGACGGCTGCGACCAGGAGCGTGGCGTTGACCGGCACGCGGCGGGTCGGGTGCACCTTGCGCAGGAAGCCGGGCAGCTGCCGGTCGCGGGCCATGGCGAACAGCAGCCGCGAGGTGGCGGCCTGGGCGACCAGGGAGTTGGCGAAGCCCCAGGCGACGGCGGTCGCCACGGCGGTGACGATGTAGAGCCAGTGCCCGCTCGCGGCCTCGGCGGCGTCGTAGAAGGCGGTGCCCCCGGCGTCGCCCTCGGCGATCAGGGTCTCCGGTGCGGGCACGAGCAGCGCGGCGATCCAGGTCTGCACGATGAACAACGTCCCGGCCAGCGCGAGCGCGGCGATCATCGACTTGCCGATCGAGCGCGCGGACTCGCGGTTCTCCTCGGCCAGGGTGGAGATGCCGTCGAAGCCCAGGAAGCTCAGCACCGCGATCGAGACGGCGCCGAAGACCAGGCTGACCGAGAACGTGTCGCTGTTGTAGATCGGGGAGAACACGTCGCTGCCGTTGCCGTTCCCGGCAGCCAGCGCGAGCAGGCCGATCACCACGAACACGGCGAGCACGATCAGCTCGCCGATCAGCATGATCTTGTTGATCCGCGCGGTGAACTCGATGCCGAGGTAGTTCACGACCGTGTTCAGCACGACGAAGCCGACCACCCAGGTCCACACCGGGATGCTGGTGACGATGGCGTTCATGGCGACCGCGGCGATCAGGTAGAGCAGGCCGGGGATCAGCACGTAGTCGAGCAGGATCATCCAGCCGGCGAGGAAGCCGACCGGCTGGCCGATGCCGCGCCCGGCGTAGGTGTAGACCGACCCGGCCATCGGGAAGGCCCGCGACATCTGCGCGTACGATGAGGCGGTGAAGGCCATGGCCAGCCCGCCGATGGCGTAGGCGAGCGCGATCATCCCGCCGGAGCCGGAGAAGACGCTGCCGAAGATGCCGAACGGCGCGATCGGGACCATGAACACGAGTCCGTAGACCAGCAGGTCGGCGAAGCTCAGCGAGCGCTTGAGCTCCTGCTGGTAGCCGAACGCCTCGACGCCGTCCCTGCCGGGGGACGTCGCCGGCGGTGCGGTGGAGGCGCTGCGGGTGGTGCGTGGGTCGCTCACGGCGGGTCCTCTCCTCAGCCGGCCCGTGGCCGGACGGGAGGAGCGTAGGAGCAATTTGTTTCCGTGTGGAAACAAGATCTCACGCGCTGGTCAGTTCCTCGAAGGTCAGCCCGTCCGCCCGCGCCAGTCGGGGCGGCGGGGGACCGGTGGGCGCCGTCCGACTCCCGGCGAGCAGGGCGCACGCCAGCCGCACCCCGTCGTGCAGGCCGCGGGCGTAGGCGCAGACCACCGGTGCTGCGGCGCCCGCGCGCCGGGCGTGGCGCTCCTGCAGGGCCAGTTGGTGCTCGTCGGCCGACGCGGACCCGGCAGCGAACGAGGGCATCGTCGCGTAGAGCTCGCCGGTGGTGTCGCCGCCCAGGGCGTAGAGGCCGTTCTCCTCCAGCGCGCCGGACAGCCGCACCACCCGGCGGTCCAGCCCGGCGCGGGCGAACTCGCGGTGGAAGAGCACCAGGTCCCGGCCGACCAGGCTGAGCAGGACGGCGTCGGCGCGGGTGCGGACCACGAGGTCCAGCAGCGGGCCGGGGTCGCCGGGGCCGAAGGGGACCAGCGCCTCGCCGACGACCTGCGCGCCCAGCCCGGCCAGCGTCGTCCGGGCGGCCCGGTGGACCGCGCGCGGCCAGACGTAGTCGGTGCCCAGCAGGACCCAGCGGGTCGCCCGGCGGTGGCGCACCAGCCAGCCGAGCGCGGCGGCGTGCTGGTCGCCCGGCCCGGGGCCGGTGCGCCGGACGCCCCCGACGCCGCGGCCCCCCTCGTGCGGCGGCGTGAAGACGTAGCTGCCCCGGCCGGCCCACGCCCGGGCGAGCGCGCGGTGCACGTCGCTGGTGTGGAAGCCGACCAGGCTCTCGAAGACGCCGGCCTCCCGGAGCGCCACGGCCTCGGCCACGACGAGCTCCGGCGCCCGGCCCGAGTCGACCGGCACCAGCTCGACCCGCCGCCCGGC
The DNA here is from genome assembly GCF_046635825.1 of Modestobacter sp. SSW1-42. NCBI lineage: Bacteria > Bacillati > Actinomycetota > Actinomycetes > Geodermatophilales > Geodermatophilaceae > Modestobacter > Modestobacter sp. SSW1-42. Next base: position 593,335 of record NZ_JBISCA010000001.1, read on the forward strand.
GACGCCGCCGGCCTCGGTGCACTCGTCGGCGGCCAGGGCGGCGAGGTCCAGCGCCGAGGGGGCGGTCAGCGCGAGCGGCCCGGTCAGCGGCACCGCGAGCCCGATCCGGACGACGTCCGGCGCCGGACCGGACACGAGGACGTCCCACGGGTCGCGCAGCGGGGACGGTGTGCCGGGCACGCCGCTGAGTATGGTCAGCCGCATGCCGGGGCGGGACGTCGAAGCCGTTCCGACCGTCCGCCCGGACCTCGTCGAGCTGCTCACCGCCACCTCCCGCCAGGTCGAGCGCGCGGTGTCCGCGGTGCTGGCCGAGGACGGCGGCACGCTGGAGGGCTACCGGGTCCTGCGGGCGCTGGCGGTCACGCCCGGGTGCGCGATGGGCGGGCTGGTCACCCGGCTGCAGCTGCCCGGGCCCACCGCGACGCGCGTGGTCGACGGGCTGGTCGACGCGGCGCTGGTCTACCGGCTGCCCGACCCCGAGGACCGCCGGCGGGTCGTCGTCCACCTGTCCGCGGCCGGTCGGACCCGGCTGGCCCGGTGGGAGGCGCTGGTCGAGGCGCGGGAGGCCGCGCTCGCCCGGGCGCTGGGCGAGGACCGGGTCGGCGCCCTGCGGCTGGCGCTCGCGGAGCTGGTCGACGCCGCCGAGCGCTGATCGGTGGTGCACGACGGACCACCCGGCAGATGATTGAGATGACGTGTTGCAGGGCACACCGTCTGCCGTGACCACAGTTCAGCGCGGGAACACCTACGCCGTGGGCTTCGCTCGACCCGACCGTCGTTCCTGGGCCCAGCCGGCCGACCAGCCGATGTCCTGGCACGCGGTCGAGGCGCACCGGCCCGCCGACGAGCTCGACGGGGAGGTGGAGCTGGCCGTCTGCGGCGCCATCGTGCAGGTGTGGGGCTCGCAGGACTGGGACCGGCTGCGCTCGGGCCGCTCCACCTGCGCCGAGTGCCGCGAGCGCACCGTGACCCCGCTCCGGCACGCCGTCTGACGCTCAGCGCCGCTCGAGGGACCCGCGCACGATCGCGGCCTGACCGGCGTGCTGCAGGTCGTCGCCGATCACGCTGAGCAGCCGGACGCCGAGGGTCACCGGCGGGTCCCAGTTCTCGTCGACGACGCGGTCGAGGTCGTCGTCCGACAGGGTGCGCAGGAACGCGGCGGTCCGGCGGTGCACCGCGGCGTGGTAGTCGACCAGCAGCTGCGGGTCGGTGACGACGGTGGCGGCGACGTCGTCGCTGCTGAAGCCGTAGCCGATGGCGCCGGGCTCGAACGGCAGCCCGAACCGGTCCGCCCAGCCGTCGGCGGTGTAGGCCTGCTCGGTGCCGGCGACCGCGGAGACGTGGTCGTCCTGCACCCGGCTCAGGTGCCAGACCAGCCAGGCGATCGTGTTGGCGTCGGGGTCCAGGCGCACGGTGAGCAGCGCGGGGTCGATCCCCTCGACGGCGCCGCGGACGACCTCCTCGATGTTGTCGAACGCGGTCAGCAGCAGGTCACGGCTCTCCATGACCACCGCCTACCCGCGCTCCTGCCGGGGCAGGCGCGGGCAGCTCAGGACAGCTCGAGGACGCCGGTGACCAGCAGCGCCAGCGCACCCAGCACGAGGAGCACGAGCAGGGCCAGCAACACCATCGGGACGACGACCCAGCGCCGCTTGAACCGCAGCCGCCGCTGCTTGACCGCCTGCCGACGCTCGTGCCGGGTGCGGGTGGGCGCGGCCTCGGCGTCCGCCCGGCGCCGGTCGGCGGCGTCGCGGACGCTGCGGGCGCCGCGCACGGCCGTGCCCACCACGGACTTCGACGACGAGGCCAGGGCCAGCAGGTCGGCCAGCTCGAAACGCTGGACCTGCCCGCCGAGCGCCGCGCCGCTCGCACCACCGGCGACCCGGGGGGCGGCCGGTGTCGCGTCCTCCCCGGCGGCGACCTGCTCCAGCTCGTGCCGGGCCTGCGCCGCGGTCAGCCGGGCGCCGGGGTCCTTGGTCAGCAACCCGCTCAGCACGGGAGCCAGCGGACCGGCGGCGCCCATCGTGGCCGGCTCCTCGCGCACCACCGCCAGCAGCGTCGCCATCGGGGCCCCGCGGTCGAAGGGCGGCCGGCCCTCCACGACGGTGAACAGCGTCGCGCCGAGCGACCACAGGTCGGCCGCCGGCGTGGCCTGCTCGCCCCGGGCCTGCTCGGGAGCCATGTAGGACGGGGAGCCGAGCACCGCCCCCTGGGCGGTCAGCGACGACTCGTCGGTCGCGGTGGCGATGCCGAAGTCGGTGAGCCAGGCGCGCCCGTCGCCGTCGTCGAGCAGCACGTTGCCCGGCTTCACGTCGCGGTGCACGATGCCCGCGGCGTGGGCGACCTCGAGGGCCGACAGGACGTCGAGCCCGATCCGAGCGGCCGCCGACGGGGTCAGCGGGCCGTCGTCCTCCAGGACCTGCTGCAGGCTGCGGGAGGGGACGTGCTCCATCACCAGCCAGGGGCGCCCGTCCTCCTCGATGACGTCGTGGACGCTGACCACGTGCGGGTGCTCCAGCCGTGCGGCGGCGCGCGCCTCGCGCAGCGTGCGCTCACGGAGGACGGCGCGCTCGGCGTCGGTGAGGTGCACCGGGAAGGTGACCTCCTTGAGTGCCACCTGGCGCTCGAGCACCTGGTCGGTGGCCCGCCACACGACGCCCATGCCGCCGCGGCCGAGCTCGGCGCCGAGCAGGTAGCGCCCGCCGACGAGCCGCTCGCCGTCTGCCGGCCCGGTCGTCATGATCGCGTGGGTGCTCCGCGCGCGACCTGGCCAAACGCCCCGCGCGCGGACGGTAGGTTGCCCGCACCGTCCGACCCCGGCAGGAGATCCGTGTTCCTCCTCATCTCCCGGCTGACCCGACTGCTGGGCAGCCGGCTGCACGGCTGGCGCCTGCCGCTGGCCGTGATCGTGCTGGTGTTCCTGAGCAGCTGGCTGGCGATGGCCCTGGTGGAGCCGCCCGACAGCGACATCGCCGCGCCGGGCAACTACTGGTGGTACTTCGTCGTCACCGCCGCCACCGTCGGGTACGGCGACTTCTTCCCCCGGTCGGGCGCCGGGCGCCTGGTGGGCACGTACGTCATCGTCGGCGGGATCGTCACGCTGACCCTGCTGTTCACGCGGCTCGCCGACTACCTGCAGTCGGTCCGCGGCAAGCGCCAGAGGGGTGTGGGGACACTGGAGCTCACCGATCACGTCGTCGTCCTGGGGTACCTGCCCGGGCGCACCGAGCGGATGCTCGCCGAGCTGCACGCGGAGAACGCCACCCCGATCGCGCTGTGCGCGTGGGACGACGTCCCCGAGAACCCGGTGCCCGAGGACCCGGTCGTGTCCTTCGTGCGCGGCGACCTCACCCGCGCCGACGTGATGACCCGGGCCTGCGTCGGCCGGGCGGCCACCGTGATCATCGACGGCCGCGACGACAACGAGACGCTGGCCATCGCCGTCGCGGTCGAGCACGCCAACCCCGGCGTCCACACCGTCGCCGCGCTGCGCGACCTCGGCCGGCGCGACAGCCTGCGCTACGTCAACCCCGGCATCGCCTGCGTGCAGTGGCACATGCCCTCGCTGATCACCGAGGAGGCGCTGGACCCGGGCATCACCGAGGTCTACAGCGACCTGATGAGCGCCGGTGGGCACGGCAACACCTACTCGCTGCGGTTGCCGGCCGGGCACGGGTTCGCCACCTTCGGCGACTGCCAGACCCACCTCGGACGGCGGTTCGGGGCCACCGTGCTCGCCGTCCGGACCGCGCAGGGGCTCACCGTGAGCGCACCGTGGGACACCCCGCTGGGCGAGGGGACGACGCTGTACTACGTCGGGCGCGGGCGGATCGACGTCCGGGAGCTGCGCGCCGCGAGCCGCTGACGGTCAGCCGGCGTCGGGCGGCAGGAGCGTGCTGAGCATCCGGGCGGTCATCTCCACCAGCGGGAGGTGCCGGGCCAGCGAGCGCGGCTGGGCGCGGGAGGCCACGCCGCACAGGGTGCCGAACAGCTCGCCGGAGCGGGTGACCAGCGGGACGCCGAGATAGGCGGCGACCCGGTCGCCGTGCAGGGTGACCAGGTCCCGGTAGGCCGGGACGACGGCGGCGACGGTGGCCACCCGCGGGCCGGCGCCGCTGACCATCGAGCGGCAGAAGGTCTGCTCCCACGGCACGGCGGTGCCGACGAGCATGGCCTCGAGCGGGTGGGACAGCAGCACGACCTGGTGCGGCGGCCGGACCTGGGTCACCATCCAGGCGTCCAGGCCGACGGTGCGGTGCAGGAACCCCAGGGAGGCGCGGGCGGCGGCCGTCCAGTCCTCGAAGGGGACGACGTCGTCCACGACGAGCGGGAACATCTCCCGATGATGCTCTCCGTCGAGCCCGCTGAGGAGGGCCGGAGGTCACGTTCCGGTACTCATCCGCCTCACGCGCCCCACCCGCCCCGTTCCGCGCTGCGGTACACAGGACGGGTGCCCGCCGAGGATCTCCCGCCCACCGACGACGGCACGCAGCTGCACCGCCCCGGCCCGCTGAGGTGGCTCGGCTACGCCATGGGCGCCGGGCTGCCCGAACGCCACCGCGCCTGGGTGCTGCACGACACCACGACCAAGACCTGGGGCCAGCGGCACCTGGCCCGGGCGCTGGTGCAGATGTCGGTGCCGATCGCGCTGGTGCTGGTCCTCGTGCCCGGGCCGTTCTGGATCCGCGGCATGACCGCGCTCGGCGGGCTGCTGCTGGGGTTGATCTTCTCCTTCGCCTACATGCCGGAGACCACCGAGAACCGGGTGAAGAAGGCCGGCTTCCCGCCGGGCACCGCCCAGGCCGTGCGCGACCAGGCCGCGGTGGGCCGCACCGCGGCGGAGTCGGAGCGGCGGCGGGCGGCGGCGGAGAAGCGGGCCGCCCGCTACCGGCAGCGCCAGGGCCGCTGACTCACCGGTCGAACAGGGTCACCGTGCTCGGCGTGACGGTGAACGGGTTGGCCCACTCCGAGGGCTCGGAGGTGATCGGCTGGGCGTCGGTGACCACCACGAACGGCGTGCCCGGGTAGACCGCCAGCACCCTGGTGGGGGAGCCCAGCTCCTCGGTGCGCTCGATCAGCTCGCCCCGGCGCAGCTGCTGCGTCACGCGGCGTCCGGTCAACGGCTCGCCGACGGCGGCGACCCACTGGGCGCCGTCCTGGTCGAAGGTGATCGACGCGACCCGCTGCCCGGGCGGGGCGGGCTCGCAGCCGGCGAACTCGGCTAGGGCGTCGTAGAGCCGCTCGGCCTGTTCGTCGTCGCTGGCGCGCGGGAGGAAGAAGGCCACCATGCGCCCATCCTCGCGCGGCCCACCGACAGTCCGGTCAGGCCAGGCGGGCGCGGAGCAGCTGGTCCTCCTTGCGGAGCACGACGGTCATGAGCTCGCGGACGGCGTTCTCCGCCTGCTTCCCCACGATCGGGGCGTCGACCCGGACGTCGCCGGTGACGGTCGCCTGGGTGCCGCCGGCCTCGGGACGCAGCCGCCGCTCGCCGGTGACCCGCACCTCACGGCCGAAGACCTCCGACTGCACGTCGAGCGCCGATCGGTGGCCGCCCTCGCCGTCGGGGACCCACGCGGAGCGCTCGACGACGGTGACCGAGGAGCCCACGAAACGGGCGAACACCGGCGGGATGCCGGCCGTGGGCGCCGAGAGCCGGACCGTGCTGGCCTGCCCGGTGACCGTCACCTCCTGCACCTGGGCGTTCAGCGCGGCCGCGCGGTCGCGGAGGAACTGCTCGTCGGTGAGGACGGCGACGACGGCGTCGGGGGAGGCGGGGTAGCTGACGGTGGAGTCGATGGGCACGTGCTCATCCTCGGCCGGACGGTTGTGCGGCGCAGAGGTCAGCGCTGCTCGCCGAGACGCCACGCGCGGGCCAGGAGCTTGCGGGCCTCCTCGACGGCGGCCTCGGCCTGCGTCTGCGCCTGGGCGGCCAGGTCACCCAGCCGCAGGGACGCCGCCTGGTCGGTGTGGGCGGCGGCGTTGCACTCGCGGCACAGCGACGTGCCCTGGTACGCGGTGACAGCCGGGCGCTCCCGCTCGTCCCGGGCGAGGCAGGAGCTGCACCACCCGAGCGGGCGCGGGACGCGGTTCTTGTCAGCCATGCCGACGACCCTAGATCGACGGCAGGCGCCCCGACAGCCGGCGGGCTCACCCCGGTCGGACGGCGTCGGACGCAGGGCGGCTCAGCGAGTCGCCGGCTGCACCGCGCACGGGAACGCCTCATCCCTCCCGGTCGAGCCCCAGCGGGTGGGCATCCAGCCGGGCGCGCTCGAAGGTCCTGCGGATCTCTTCCCGCTGATCGGCGCTGGTCCGCAGCGGACTGCGGGTCTTCAGCAGCCTGGCGCTGGGGCGAGCCGCAGCGACGATCTCCTGTGCGACGAGTCCGACCGCGAGGACGACCTCCAGGTCGGGGTGGAGGGCGATCGCGCGGCTCACCTACTTGCGTCCCCGATGTCGTGCCCGCGGGGGAAGGCGAGTCCGCCCTCCTCGACGACGAGGATGCGGGCGGTCAGGGCGTCGTGAGCGGCATGGCTGTACGCGACCCCGCCCGGGAAGGAAGCGGCGGCCTCACCGGCCAGAGGTTGATCGCGTCGGTCATGGCGCGCAGGGTGTCACCTCGGTCGACGTCAGCCGCTCCCGGGCACCCGGCCGCGGGGGCGGTCTTGATGTGGGGCGGGTGGGGCTCGAACCCACGACCCAGGGATTATGAGTCCCATGCTCTGACCGGCTGAGCTACCGCCCCTCACGCCGTTGACCTGCCGCGGCGGACCCGGGCAGCCTACCGAGCCCCCGATCAGCCAGTGGCGGTGACGGCCAGGTCGTCCCAGCGCGTGGCCAGGCCCGAGGCGCCCATCGCGAAGCCGGCCAGCGTCGCGGTCTGGTCGGCGGTCGCGGTGGTCACCTGGGCGACCTGGGCCCCGTTCGCGAACGCGGTGATCGTGCTGCCCGCGGCCGTGACCCGCAGCCGCTGGCCGGCCGTCGGGAGCACCCCGCCGGTGGTGGAGGTCAGCCCCGACGGTGTTCACTGGCCCTCCTCCGGAGGTGGGGCGACCCGAGTGGCCGGCGAGGGCCGGGCCGACAGGTGGACGATCTGGGGCGGATCCGTCCACGTGTCGCGTCAAGATCGTCGCTGAGCAGCGGAGATGACCCCAGTGCTGGACCCCTGGAGCCCCAGACGTCTCATCCACATCAACTCGGGCTGGCGCGACGGGGTCACGATCCGGCAAACTCAGCACCGGTCGCTCTGAGAGCCGCCGACGTACGAGAGCAGTCCACCGCGCGACAGGTCCGTTGGGGAAGACGGAGTCAGTCGAGTCGATGGAGGTGCGCCGTGCAGCGACGGTCAACCCAGGGTGTTGTCTTCGTGCACTCGTGCCCGAAGGCCCTCTGCCAGCATGTCGAATGGGCGCTCGAGCGCGTCGTCGGCGCGCCGGTGTCCCTGTCATGGGCTGACCAGCCCATGGCGCACGGTGCCTACCGTGCCGAGGTCGCCTGGACGGGCGCCCCCGGTACCGGGGCGAAGCTGGTCGCTGCCCTCAAGCAGTGGCCGATGCTGCGCTTCGAGGTCACCGAGGAGGCCAGCCACGGCAACGACGGCGAGCGCATGTCCTACGTGCCCGGCCGCGGTGTGCACCGCTCCCCGGTGAGCGCCAACGGCGACCTCGTCATCAGCGAGCAGCAGCTCCGCCACCTGGCCGCCACCGCCGGCTCGGTCGAGGCGTTCCGCCACGGCGTCGACACGCTGCTGGGCGCCGCCTGGGACGAGGACCTCGAGGCCTACCGCCACGCCGGCGACGCCGCCCCCGTCACCTGGCTGCACCAGGTCGTGTGAAGAAGGACCCCGCTGCCGCCCGGGCTTCGCAGGCTCAGCCCGGGCCCCTGCAGCGGGGCCGTACGTCCGCACGCTGCAGCGGACGACCGGCACCACGGACTGCGGCCCGGCCCCCTCCGCAGAGGGGCCGGGCCGCGTTGCGTTCGAGGCGGGCTCGTCGCCGTCCTGGCTCACCGTGCCTGCTCCTGGCTCACCGCCGGAGGTGAGCCAGGAGCACGCACGATCAGGTCAGCTGATCCCGGCGGGGGTCAGAGCGGGATGTTGCCGTGCGCGCCGCGGCCGGACGGCGCCTCGGCCAGGGCGGCCACCAGCCGGCGCTTGGTCTCGGTCGGGTCGACGACCTCGTCCACCACGCCGATCTCCTGGGCCTTGGCGACACCGCCGGCGATCTTCTCGTGCTCGGCGGCCAGCTGCGCGTGCAGCGCCTCCCGCTCACCCGGCAGCGCGGCGGCCAGCTTCTTGCGGTGCAGGATGCCGACCGCGGCCTTGGCGCCCATGACGGCCACCTCGGCGCCGGGCCAGGCGAACACCGCGGTGGCGCCGAGCGAGCGGGCGTTCATCGCGATGTAGGCGCCGCCGTAGGACTTGCGGGTCACCAGCGTCACCCGCGGGACGACGGCCTCGGCGAAGGCGTGCAGCAGCTTGGCGCCGCGGCGCACGACGCCGTCCCACTCCTGGCCCACGCCGGGCAGGTAGCCGGGGACGTCGACCAGCACGACCAGCGGCACCCCGAACGCGTCGCACATGCGCACGAACCGGGCCGCCTTCTCCGCCGACGCGGAGTCCAGGCAGCCGCCCAGCCGCAGCGGGTTGTTGGCCACGACGCCCACGGTGCGACCGGCGAGCCGGCCCAGCGTGGTGACGACGTTCGGCGCGAACCGCGGGTGCAGCTCCAGGCCATGGCCGTCCAGCAGCTGGGCGACCAGCGGCTTGACGTCGTAGGCGCGGTTGCGCTGCTCGGGCAGCAGGCTCATCAGGTCGACGGCCGGCTCGCCCTCGGCGGGGGCGAAGCTGCCCTGGGCGGCGAGCAGGTCGACCGCCGTCCGGGCCGTCTCCAGCGCCTCGGCCTCGCTCTCGGTCACCACGTGGACGACGCCGGAGCGGCGGCCGTGGGTGTCGGGGCCGCCGAGCTGCTCCTGGTCGACGTTCTCGCCGGTGACCGAGCGGACGACGTCCGGGCCGGTCACGAAGACCCGCCCCGCCGGGCTCATGATCACCAGGTCGGTCAGCGCCGGCCCGTAGGCCGCGCCGCCGGCGGCCGCACCCAGGACGACGGAGATCTGCGGGATGCGGCCCGAGGCGCGCACCATCGCGGCGAACACCTCACCGACCGCGTGCAGGGCCACGACCCCCTCGGCCAGCCGGGCACCGCCCGAGTGCCAGATGCCGACGACCGGCACCCGCTCGCGCAGCGCCGCGTCGATGGCGTCGACGATGTGCCGGCAGCCGTCGAGGCCCATCGCCCCGCCCATGATCGTGGCGTCGGTGCAGTAGGCGATGGTCGGCGAACCGGCCACGGTGCCGCGGGCGGCCAGGACACCGGAGGTGTCCCGGGCGGCCAGCAGCTGCAGCGAGCCCGGGTCGAAGAACTGCGCGAGCCGGTGCTCGGGGTCCCGCGGGTCGACGGTCGGGGCGGGCGGGTCGGCGTGCACGGTGGTCACGAGCAGCTCCTCGGAGCGGGGATGAGGGGTGGGGCGGGGTCCTTCGTCAGGCCTTGGTGAACACCACGGCCATGTTGTGGCCGCCGAAGCCGAAGGAGTCGTTGAGGACGGCGTCGAAGGTCGCCTTGCGCGGCTCGCCGCGGACGATGTCCAGCGCCTGCACGGCCGGGTTGTCGTCGAGGTCCTCGATGTTCGCGGTCGCCGGCACGACCTGGTCGCGCAGCGCGAGGATCGCGAACACCGACTCCAGCGCACCGGCGGCACCGAGCAGGTGGCCGGTCTGGCTCTTCGTGGCGGTGACCAGCGTGTGGTCGCCGATCGCCTCGTGGATCGCGGTGGCCTCGGCGGTGTCGCCGAGCGGCGTGGAGGTGGCGTGGGCGTTGACGTGGCCGATGTCGGACGCGCTGAGCCCGGCGTCCCGGATGGCCGCGCCGATCGCGCGGGCCGCGCCCTCGCCCTCGGGGTGCGGGGCGACCAGGTCGTAGCCGTCGGCGGTGCCGCCGGCGCCGGCGAGGCGGGCGTAGACCTTCGCGCCGCGGGCCTCGGCGGCGTCGGCGCGCTCGAGCACGAGCGCGGCCGCGCCCTCGCCGAGCACGAAGCCGTCGCGGCCCTTGTCGAAGGGCCGGGAGGCGTGCTCGGGGTCGTCGTTGCGGGTGCTCATGGCGCGCATGGCGGCGAAGCCGGCCATGGGGAGGGGGTGGACGCAGGCCTCGGTGCCACCGACGACGACCATGTCGGCCCGGCCCAGGCGCAGCAGGTCCAGGCCCCAGCGGATGGCCTCCGCGCCCGAGGCGCAGGCGCTCACCGGGGCGTGCACGCCGGCCTTGGCGCCGACGGCCAGACCGACGGCGGCGGCCGGCCCGTTGGGCATGAGCATCGGGATGGTGAAGGGGGAGACCCGCTTGGGGCCCTTCTCCTCCAGGACGTCGTCCTGGCCGAGCAGGGTCAGCGCGCCGCCGATGCCGGTGCCGAAGACGACGGCGATCCGCTCGGGGGCGACGCCGGAGTCGGCGCCGGCGGCGTCGCGCCAGGCCTCCTCGGCGGCGACGACGGCGACCTGCTGGCTACGGTCGAGCCGGCGGATGCGCACCCGGTCGAGGGTGTCGCCGGGCTCGCTGGCGAGCCGGGCCACCAGCTGGGCGGGGAACTCCTTGACCCAGTCGTCGGTGATCCGGCTGACCCCGGACCGGCCGGCCAGCAGTGCCTCCCAGGTGGAGGGCACGTCCCCACCGAGGGGCGTGGTGGCGCCGAGCCCGGTGACGACGACGTCGGCGGTGGGCGTGCTCATGAGGACGTTCCTTCCTGGGACTGTCTGGCCGGACGGCCGGGGGAGAGCTCGTATGGCCCCGTCGTAGGGACCCAGGGCGTGCGGAGCGCGTCCTGGGGGGCGACGGGGTCCTTCGATCAGCCCTGGTTCTTCTCGATGTAGGACATGGCGTCGCCGACGGTCTTGATGTTGGCGAGCTCGTCGTCCGGGATCGCGACGCCGAACTTGTCCTCGACCGCGGTGGCGATCTCGACCATGGACAGCGAGTCGACGTCCAGGTCGTCGGTGAAGGACTTCTCCGGGGTGGCGTCGGCGGGGGTCACGCCGGCCACCTCCTCCAGGATCTCGGCGAGACCGGCCTGGATGTCTGCGGTGCTGGGCACGCGGGGTCCTCTCTCTGGCGGGGGTGACGGCGTCCCGGGTGGGGGCGTCGTCGTCCGGGACGGGTGTCCCGGCAGTCGTGGGGTGGGCGCGCCCCGGGAGGCGGCGGCCCGGGCCTCAGGGGAGGCGGAGCACCTGGCCGGCGAAGGTCAGCCCGGCGCCGTAGCCGAGGACGAGCACCAGGTCGCCCGACTCGGCCTCGCCGGACTCCTGCAGCGCGGTGAGCGCCAGCGGGATCGAGGCGGCCGACGTGTTGCCGGACTGGACGATGTCGCGGGCGATGACGGTGCTCTCGGGCAGGCCCAGCTTCTTCGCCATCGACTCGATGATCCGGAGGTTGGCCTGGTGCGGGGCGAAGACGTCGATGTCGGCGGCCGTGACGCCGGCCCGCTCCATCGCCTGCAGGAGCGTGTCGGTGAGCTTGGTGGTCGCCCAGCGGTACACCGCCTGACCGGCCATGGTCATCGTCGAGCGGCCCGCGGCGATCTCGATGGCGTTGTACTGGTCGCCGTCGCTGCCCCACACGGCCGGGCCGATGCCGGGCTCGTCGGAGGCGCCGACCACGGCGGCACCGGCGCCGTCGGCGAAGATCACCGCGGTGGTGCGGTCGGTCAGGTCGGTGACGTCGGTGAGCCGCTCGACCCCGACGACGAGCACGTTGCGGGAGTCGCCGGTGCGGATGGCGTCGCTGGCCATGCCGAGGGCGTAGCAGAACCCGGCGCAGCCGGCGTTGAGGTCGAAGGCGCCCGGGCGGGGGATGCCCAGCCGGTGGGCGACCTGCGGGCCGATGCCCGGGATGGGCGCGCGCAGGCTGGCGCTGGCCACGATCACCAGGTCGACGTCCTCGGGGGCCAGGCCGCTGGCCGCCAGCGCCTTGCCGCCGGCGGCGACGGCCATCTCGACCAGCGTCTCGTCCTCCGACGCCCAGCGGCGCTCGGCGATGCCGACGCGGGTCTGGATCCACTCGTCGTTGGTGTCCATCATCGTGGCGAGCTCGTCGTTGGTGACCCGGCGGCGCGGCCGGTACGAGCCCAGGCCGAGGATCTGCGCGCCGGGGGCTCCCTTGCGCAGCGTGATGGCGGTCATTGCGACACCTCCGGGTAGAGACGGGCGAGCGGATCTCCGGCGTCGACGAGGTCGCCGTCCTGCACGAGCCACTCGGCCAGCACGCCGTCGTACCCGGCGGAGACGTCGACCTCCTCGCGGCGGCTGCGGATGCGGCCCAGCGGCGTGCCGGCCGGCACCCGGGTGCCCTCGGGCACCTCGGCCGGGACGACGGTGCCGCGGGCGGGGGCGACGACCACGCGCCAGTCGGGGGCGTGCTCGGCCTCGGCGCGGCCGCGCTCGGCGGCGATGAGCTCGCGGGCGCGCTCCAGCTCGGCGGGGCCGGTGAGCGCCAGCACCTCGATGCCGGCGCCCTTCCACTCGCGCTTGGCCAGGCCGGCCAGCGCGCCGGCCGGGGGCAGCTCGAGCACGGCCGTGACGCCGAGGTCGCGCAGGGTGGCCAGGCACGCGTCGAAGCGCACCGGGCTGGTGACCTGGCTGACCAGCCGGGAGACGACCTCGGCGCCGCTGCCGACCGCGGCGCCGTCGGCGTTGGACAGCAGCAGCCGGCTCGGGTCGGCCGGGCGCAGGCCACCGACGAGCGCCTCGAGCTCCTCGCGGGCGGGCGCCATGTAGGACGTGTGGAAGGCGCCGGCGACCGACAGCGGCACGATCCGGGCCTTGGCCGGCGGGTCGGCCTTGAGCGCGGCGAGCCCGTCCAGCGAGCCGGCGGCGACGACCTGGCCGCCGCCGTTCATGTTCGCCGGCACCAGCCCGTGTCGCTCGATCGCGGCGAGCACCTCGTCGGCGTCGCCGCCCAGGACGGCGGACATGCCGGTGGGCGTCTGCGCGCAGGCGCGGGCCATCGCCCGGCCGCGGACGGCGGTCAGCGCGATCGCGGCCTCGACCGACAGCACGCCGGCCAGGGCGGCGGCGGTGAGCTCGCCGACGCTGTGGCCGGTGATCACGACGTCGCGGCCGGCCTGCGGCGAGTGCACGACCGGGCCGGGCATGCCGCCCAGCTCGCGGGCGATGAACAGGCTCATGGCGACGACCAGCGGCTGGGTGACCGCGGTGTCCTTGATGGCCTCGGCGTTCCCGGTGGTGCCGAGTTCCAGGAGGTCGGCGTCGGCGATCGCTCCGGCCCAGCGGAAGAAGGACTCGGCGCCCGGGAGGTCGAGCCACTCGGTGAGCATCCCGGGCTTCTGGGCCCCCTGACCGGGGGCGAGGACGGCGAGCACCTGTTCACCGTGCCATTCCCGCTGCGCGCGCGGGCTGGCATCGCCCACGAACAACACCCGGGGATCTTTGGAGGATCCCTACAAGGCGGACGAGGTCAACCAGCGCGGAGGGCGCGTGTCGGTGGGGGAGACCACAACTGGCCGTGTCAGTGCCACAACGACCGGTCACCCTCCAGTTGCGCCAGCGCCAGCGCCAGCTGCAGGGTCCAGGCCCCGCGCGGGTCGGTCGCGGAGTACCCGGTGAGCTCGGTGGCCCGCTTGAGCCGGTACCGCACGGTGTTGGTGTGCACGAACAGCGCGCGGGCGCTGGCCTCCAGGTTGCCGCCGGTGCCCAGCACGGTGCGCACCGTCTCCAGCACCTCGCCGCCGGCGGCCTGCAGCGGCACCGCGACCCGCTCGGACAGCGCGGCCCGGGCCAGCGGGTCGCCGTCCAGGGCGCGCTCGGGCAGCAGGTCCTCGGCGTCCACCGGGCGCGGCGCGTCGGGCCAGGCGGCCGCGGCGCGCAGCCCGGCCAGCGCGGCGGTGGCGGACTCCCCGGCGCGGGCCAGCGACTCGACCCGCGGGCCCTGCACCACCGGGCCGGGCCCGAACTCCCGGCACACCCGGCTGGTCACCGCGGCCGGGTCGGCGGCGCCGCCGAGGACGACGACCAGCTCGTCGGCGTGCACCCCGACCAGCACCTCGCAGCCCAGCGACCGGGCGGCCCGGCGGACGGCGGCGCGGGCGTCCTGCCCGTCGGGTGGCGCGGCTCCGACCAGCACGAACACCGGCTCGGTCTCCGCCCAGCCCAGCGCGGCGGCCCGGCCCGGCAGCTCCTCGGACCGGTCGCCGCGCACCAGGGCGTCGACGACCAGCGCCTCGAGCCGGGCGTCCCAGGCGCCGCGGTTCTCGGCGAAGCTGGCGTAGACGTGCGCGGCGGCGAAGGCGATCTCCCGGCTGAACTGCAGCACGGTCAGCCGCAGCCGGCCGGCGTCCCCGGGCTCGGCGACCTGCTCGACCCGGTCCTCGACCACCTCGACGGTCACCTTGATCAGGTCGACCGAGCGCTTGAGCGGGACGGCGTGCATCAGCTCGCGGGGAGCCGCGCCGAACACCTCTCCGGTCAGCCGTGGCGGGCGGCCGGGGTTGCGGCACCACTCGACCAGCGAGGCGATGCCGGCCTGGGCCACCAGCGTCACCCAGGAGCGCTGGGCCGCCGGCATCGCCCGGAACCAGGACAGCTCCTCGTCCATCCGGGCCACGGCCTGGGTCGCCAGAGCGCCCGAGGCCCGCTCGAGCCGGCGCAGCGTGGCCTCCGAGGGCGCGCTGTCCCCGGTCCGTCCGGCTGGTTCCATGCCCCGAGCCTGTCACGGCGGAGTCGGTCGGGGATCGTGGAGCGGTGCACACCGCCCGTCGGGGTCGGCCCGCGGCGGTCGTCGTCCTCTGCCTCGTGTTGGTCGGCCTCCTGGGCTGGGCGGTCGCGGCCGGTGCCGGTCCGGTGCTGCGGCTGGACCGGTCGGTCGGTGCGGCCCTGTACGCCGGTGACGACCGGTCCGGGCTGCGCGAGGTGGTGCTGCAGGTGGCCACCGCGCCGGGGTCGTCGGCGGTCCGGGCGGTCGTCTTCCTGTCCGTGCTGGTCTGGCTGGTGCGGCGCCGGGCGTGGCCGACCGCGGGGTGGGTGCTGGTCGCCACCGCGCTGGTGGGGCCGTTGACCACCGGGCTCAAGGAGCTGCTCGGGCGGCCGCGCCCGCAGTTCGCCGAGGGCGGTGCGGAGCTGAGCTCGCTGAGCTTCCCCAGTGGGCACGCCTCCGGGGTCGCCACGCTGGTCACCGTGGGGCTGGTGCTCGGCTGGCCGCGGCTGGCGCCGTCCGGTCGGCGGTGGGCGCTGGTCGCCGGGGTGGCGCTGGCGCTGCTCGTGGGCTGCACCCGGCTGTGGCTCGGCGTCCACTTCGCCTCCGACGTCGTCGGTGGGTGGGCGTTGGGGGTGGCCTGGTCGCTGTTGACCGCGCTTGCGTTCCGCGTGCTCCCGGGCAGGCTGTCGGGATGAGCTCACGGGTGCTGCTGGAGCCGGACGACGGGTCGCTGGGGCCGCTGCTGCGGATGGCCGACGACCGGCTCGGTGCCGACGCCGGCTACGGGCGGCACGCGCACGCCGACGTCGACGTGGTCGCGGTGCTGCTGACCGGTTCGCTGCGGCACGCCTGGGGCCGGGAGGCGGTGCTCGGGCCGGGCGACGTCGCGGTGCTGCGGGCCGGGCGCGGGATGGAGCACGACGAGGTGGCCGGCGCCGGCGGGGCGCACGTCGTCCAGACGTACCTGCGGGCGGCCGACCCGGGCGCGCAGCCGGCGCACGACGTCCTGCTGCGGCCCGCGGGGTGGGTCGACCTCGGCCGTCCCGACGCCCGGCTGTGGGTCGGTGCTGCCGGGCCCGACGTGCCGGCCGGGCTGCGGGTGGTCGTCCGCGGCGACGAGGTGCTCGTCGGGCCCGAGCCGCAGGACGGTGACCGGGTGCTGGTCTGGCAGCTGGACACCGCCCGCCCGGCCTGGGCGTCAGAGGACTGAGAGGTCCGTCGTCCGGCCGGTCGCGGCGAGCAGGAGCGCCCCGGCGTGCCCGCCGGTGACCGCGAGCTCGGCGACCAGCGACAGGGCCTCGGCCGCGGGCAGCGCGGGGACCTGCAGCGGCTCACCCAGCGCCCGGGCCAGGTCGAGGGTGTGCACCACCAGCTCGAACGTCCGGGTCGGCAGGTAGTCGGCCAGCCGCATGCCGCCGGCGATCGTGGTCAGCAGCTCGCTGCCGTCACAGCCGGCGACCACCGGCAGCACCCGCGCGGCGATCTCGTGCACCGCCGCTGCCGGTGCGTCGCCCAGCGCGGTCCCGGCCTCGCGCCCGCGTTCGGCCACCGCCGGGGAGGACGCCGCCGCGCGGGTGGCGGCGTAGTACTCGGCGGGCGAGGCCACCTCGACGGTGGCGGCGGGGCGGGCGAGGTAGCTCTCCACCGTCAGGAACGACCGGCTGGTGTGCCCGACGAGGGCGCGCACGTCCCACTCGCCCAGACCGGGCTCGGCCCACCGGGCGTCGACCCGGTCGACCGTGGAGAGGAACCAGTGGGCGGCCTCGGTGAACGATGCGCGGCTGTCGTCCCAGGACATGCCCGCGACGTTAGCGGCTCGCGCCGGTCGTGAGCGTTGCTACAGACTGTGCGACATGCCTGCCGACGCATCCGTAGCCGCTGACCTGCTCGCCGCCGCCCGCGCCGACGCCGACCGCACCGTCGAGCTCCGCCGCGCCCTGCACCGCACACCCGAGATCGGGCTGCAGCTGCCGCGCACCCAGGCGCTGATCGTGGAGGCGCTGGCCGACCTGCCGATCGAGGTCACCACCGGCACCAGCACCAGCTCGGTGGTCGGCGTGCTGCGCGGCGCCCGCCCCGGCCCCACCTACCTGCTGCGCGGGGACATGGACGCCCTGCCCGTCGCCGAGGACACGGGCCTGGACTTCGCCTCCGAGGAGCCCGGCGTCATGCACGCCTGCGGCCACGACACCCACGTGGCGATGCTCGTCGGGGCGGCCCGGCTGCTGTCCGCGCGCCGCGATCAGCTCGCCGGGCAGGTCGTGTTCATGTTCCAGCCGGGGGAGGAGGGCCACCACGGCGCCCGCTTCATGCTCGAGGAGGGGCTGCTCGACGTCGTCCCGGAGGCCCCGGTCAGCGGCGCGTTCGCGCTGCACATCTCGACCATGTTCCCGACCGGCACGATCAACGTGCGGCCGGGCTCGATGATGGCCTCGGCCGACCAGTTCACGATCACCGTGCACGGCCGCGGCGGGCACGCCTCGACCCCGCACGCGTCGGCCGACCCGGTGCCGGTGGCCGCGGAGATCGTGCTGGCGCTGCAGTCGATGGTCACCCGCCGCGTCGACGTCTTCGACCCCGCCGTCGTCACCGTCGGGCACCTGGAGGCCGGCCGGACCGACAACATCATCCCGGAGACGGCGCTGGTCCACGGCACGATCCGCACCCTGTCGGCGGAGCGGCGGGCCG
Organism: Modestobacter sp. SSW1-42; assembly: GCF_046635825.1. Taxonomy (NCBI): domain Bacteria; kingdom Bacillati; phylum Actinomycetota; class Actinomycetes; order Geodermatophilales; family Geodermatophilaceae; genus Modestobacter; species Modestobacter sp. SSW1-42. The sequence goes on from NZ_JBISCA010000001.1 coordinate 610,779, forward strand.
ACATGGTGGCCTCGGTGCAGCGGGTCGGTGAGCACGTCGCCGCCGCCCACGAGCTGCGCGGGGAGTTCGTGCGGGTCGAGGGCTACCCGGTGACCGTCAACGACGCCGCGGTCGCCGCGCAGGTCACCGAGGCCGCGGCCGTCCTGCTGGGCGAGGACGCCAGCGCCGTGATGCCGCAGCCGCTGATGGGCGCCGAGGACTTCTCCTACGTGCTCGAGCAGGTGCCCGGCGCGATGGCCTTCCTCGGCGCGCGGCTGCCCGAGCTCGACCCGGCGACCGCGCCCGGCAACCACTCCAACCTGGTGGTGTTCGACGAGGCCGCGTTCCCCGCCGGCGTCGCGATGTACGCCCTCATGGCGGTCCAGGCCCTGTCCTGACCGTGGCGGCTGCCAGACGGTGATCAGGTCACCTGATCACCGTCTGGCCTCCCGCAGCAACGTTGGTGCAGGGGGACAGACGTTGGTGCGGGGGGGACGGACGGCGTCAGCCGGCGGCGGCCCGGTGCGGCGTCCGGAGCCCGTCGTTCCACGACGTCGTCCGGTAGCCAGGGACCGCACGTCGCCCGCGCTGCAGCAGGACGCTCAGCCGCGCGACCTTCACGTGCCAGTCCACGCGGAGGTCGCCCGGCGCGACCCGCAGACCGTGCAGATCCAGGTCGAGCAGCTGGTCCTGCCGGCGCTTCTCCTCCCACAGCACCTCGGCCGGCGTGCGGCCCCGCCATGGGTCGGCGTACTTGACCATGCCGTCGCACTCCAGGAAGACGCCCTGCTCGGGCCAGTACATGTCCAGGACGGCGACCAGTCGGCCGTCGACGAGGACAGCCTGCTGCAGCAGTGGCTCGGGCAGCCCGGCGGCCGCCAGTGCGAGCCGGGTCCTCGTCTCGTGCGGTGAGTGGGCGCCCACCCGGGCTGCGCTGAACGCCCGCGCAGCGTTGCCGCAGCCGACCCAGTGGGTCTGCGCCAGTGAGGCGGTGCGCAGCTCTGCCGACGTCGTCCGGCCGTCGGCCAGCGCGTCGTCCGCGGCGACCACGGCGTCGGTGAACGACCACTCGCGCGCGACGTCGGCCAGTGTCCGGGTGACCGTGGTGACGGGCAGCCCTTCGAGCAGGACGACGTCGGTGTGGGTCAGCGAGGCCTGGCTGACCCGGTACCCGCGACCGGTGCGGAACTGCATCGGATCGGTCAGTCGCACCTCGGCGCCGGTCGACCGCGGCACGACGAGCCGGTGCAGCCGAGCAGCCGAGTCGTGGCTCACCACCACGCCAGGACGGTCCAGGCGGCGGAGCGCGGCAGCGCACTCGAGACGGTGCGTGCGCCCTTGGGCCTCGTGCCGGCGCCAGAGCTCACCAGTGGTGTAGACGCCGTACCTGATCCGCCACCAGGCCCCCGAGCGCACGAGAGGGCCGATGGCGTTGTGGTCGACGCCGGCCCCCAGGGCCTCGGCGGTGGTGAAGACGCCGGCGTGGCGTCGCATCGTGTCGACGAGCAGCGGGTGCACCCTGCCACCGTCCGCCGTCGCAGCGGTCACGGGGCCATGTGCTGCGTACCTGTGTACGGCTGTCCGCGGTGTGGACGACTGGGCACACCAGTACGTGCGGTCGTGCCACGGGCGGCGTCCTCCCGCACCAACGACTGTCCCCCTGCACCAATGCTGGTGCAGGGGGACAGATGGTGATCAGGTCACCTGATCACCATCTGGACGACGGCGAGTGGTGACCGGCCGGGGCGGGTCAGGCCTCGGGCTGCTGCTCGGGGGTGGTGGTGGTGTCGGCCGGAGCGGCCTCGACCTCACCGATCTGGTACTTCTCCACGGCCTGCCGGACGACGTCGCGCTCGATCTCGCCGCGGTTGGCCAGCGAGGCCAGCGTGCGGACGACGATCGACTCGGCGTCGACCCGGAAGTGCCGCCGCAGCGCCGGGCGGGTGTCGGACAGGCCGAACCCGTCGGTGCCCAGCGAGACCATCCCGTGCGGCATGAACGGCGAGAGCAGGTCCGGCACGGCCTTCATCCAGTCCGACACCGCCACGACCGGGCCGGGGGCGTCGGTGAGCTGCTGGGTGACGTAGGGGACCTTGGGCTCCTCGGCCGGGTGGAGCAGGTTCCACTCCTCGGCGGCGAGCGCCTCGCGGCGCAGCTCGTTCCAGGAGGTCACCGACCACACGTCGGCCGACACGTTCCAGTCCTGGGCGAGCAGCTCCTGCGCCCGCAGCGCCCACGGCACGGCCACGCCGGAGGCGAGGACCTGCGCCTTCGGGCCCTCCAGAGCCGGGCCCTCGGCGTAGCGGTACATCCCGGCCAGCAGGCCGGTGACGTCCAGGTCCGCGGGCTCGGCCGGCTGCACGTAGGGCTCGTTGTAGATCGTCAGGTAGTACATGACGTTCGGGTCGCGGTCGCCGCCCAGCGGCGCGCCCGGGTCCTCGCCGTACATCCGGCGCAGGGCGTCCTTGACGATGTGCCCGACCTCGTAGGAGAACGCGGGGTCGTAGGACACGACGGCGGGGTTGGTCTCGGCCAGCAGCAGCGAGTGGCCGTCCTCGTGCTGCAGCCCCTCGCCGTTGAGCGTCGTCCGGCCGGCGGTGGCGCCGAGCAGGAAGCCGCGGGTCATCTGGTCGGCGGCCGCCCAGAACTCGTCGGCGGTGCGCTGGAACCCGAACATCGAGTAGAAGATGTAGATCGGGATCATGGCCTCGCCGTGCGTCGCGTACGACGTGCCGGCCGCGATGAACGACGCCGACGAGCCCGCCTCGTTGATCCCCTCGTGCAGGATCTGCCCGGTCGTGGACTCCTTGTAGGCCAGCATCAGCTCGCGGTCGACCGAGGTGTAGTTCTGGCCGTGCGGGTTGTAGATCTTCTTCGTCGGGAACAGCGAGTCCAGCCCGAAGGTGCGGGCCTCGTCGGGGATCACCGGTACGAAGCGCGGGCCGAGCTCGGGGTCCTTGATGAGTTCCTTGAGCAGCCGGACGAACGCCATGGTGGTGGCGACCTCCTGCTTGCCCGACCCGCGGCGGACGACCTCGAAGGCCTTGTCGTCGGGGGCCTTGAGCTGCGCGGCCGTGTGCCGGCGGCGGGGGATCGACCCGCCCAGCGCCTGCCGCCGCTCGAGCATGTACTGCATCTCTTCGGAGTCGGCGGCGGGCTTGTAGTAGGGCGGCAGGGTCTTGTCCAGCGCCTCGTCCGGGATCGGCAGGTGCAGCCGGTCGCGGAAGGCGGCCAGGTCCTCGGCCGTCAGCTTCTTCATCTGGTGCGTGGAGTTGCGGCCCTCGAAGTGGCTGCCCAGCGTCCAGCCCTTGATCGTCTTGGCGAGGATGACCGTGGGCTGGCCCTTGTGCTCCATCGCGGCCTTGTAGGCGGCGTAGACCTTGCGGTAGTCGTGGCCACCGCGCTGCAGGTCCCAGACCTCCTTGTCGCTCAGGCCCTCGACCAGCTTGCGGGTGCGCGGGTCGCGACCGAAGAAGTGCTCGCGGACGAAGGCGCCGTCCTCGGCCTTGTAGGTCTGGTAGTCACCGTCCGGCGTGCTGTTCATCAGGTTCACCAGCGCGCCGTCGCGGTCGGCGGCCAGCAGCTTGTCCCAGCCGCGGCCCCACACGACCTTGATGACGTTCCAGCCCGCGCCGCGGAAGACCGACTCCAGCTCCTGGATGATCTTGCCGTTGCCGCGCACCGGGCCGTCGAGCCGCTGCAGGTTGCAGTTGATGACGAACGTGAGGTTGTCCAGCTCCTCACGGGCGGCCAGCCCGATCGGGCCGATCGACTCGACCTCGTCGGTCTCGCCGTCGCCCAGGAACGCCCAGACGTGCTGGTCGGAGGTGTCGGCGATGCCGCGGTCGTGCAGGTAGCGGTTGAACCGCGCCTGGTAGATCGCGTTCATCGGGCCCAGGCCCATCGAGACCGTGGGGAACTCCCAGAAGTCGGGCATCAGCCGCGGGTGCGGGTAGGACGACAGCCCGCCCCCGGAGTGGCTCACCTCCTGGCGGAAGCCGTCGAGCTGGTGCTCGTCGAGCCGGCCCTCGAGGTACCCGCGGGCATAGATGCCGGGGGAGGAGTGCCCCTGGAAGTAGATCTGGTCGCCGCCGCCGGGGTGGTCCTTGCCGCGGAAGAAGTGGTTGAAGCCCACCTCGTACAGCGACGCCGACGAGGCGTAGGAGGAGATATGGCCGCCGACGGAGATCCCGGGCCGCTGCGCGCGGTGGACCATGATCGCGGCGTTCCACCGGATGTAGGCCCGGATCCGGCGCTCGACGTCCTCGTCACCGGGGAACCAGGGCTCCTGCTCCGGCGCGATGGTGTTGATGTAGTCGGTGCTGCGCAGCGCCGGGACGCCGACCTGCTGCTCGCGGCTGCGCTCGAGCATGCGCAGCATCAGGTAGCGGGCACGGTTGCGTCCGGCGTTGTCGACGACCGCGTCGAGGGACTCGAGCCACTCCTGGGTCTCGTCCGGGTCGGTGTCCGGGAGTTGGCTCGGCCGCCCGTCGGTGATGACCGCGCGGGGGCTGCCGGTGATGCGGGCGGGGTCTCCGTCCGACTGCTGCGGTGCACTCATGCCCCCATCGTCTCCTGTCGGGGCGGCGCACGTCACGTTGCCTCGCGATCGGACCCCCAGGAAGGCCTCCGACGACCCTCGGACGGCGTCTCGCGGAGCCCCCCGGCGGCCCGTCCGGGCCGCGACAGCAGTGCGGACACCTTGCGTCGTGCCGCCGATGCCCTACGCTCCGCTGCAACGGTGGCCCGGTGAGGCCGCCCGCGACACCCGGCAGCCGCCGGGCCGAGCCGAGAAGGGGTCCCGGCCAGGCGCGTCGGCCCGGGACAGGGCACCATCCCTGCAGGACACCGCCCCGTCGCACACCGCGACGGGGCACCGTAGGAACACCGCCCGGAGCAGACCGGGCAATCGAGCACATGGAGGAACAGCAGGGATGAGCGTCGACTCGGGCAGCACCAGCATGGCTGCCCGGCTGGGGATCAAGCCGGGCATGGTCGTGCAGGAGCTCGGCTGGGACGAGGACGTCGACGAGGACCTGCGTGACTCCGTCGTCGAGCTCTCCGGCGGGGACATGGTCGACGAGGACTCCGACGAGGTGGCCGACGCCGTCCTGCTGTGGTGGCGTGAGGACGACGGCGACCTGATCGACGCCCTCGTCGACGCGATCGCCTCCCTCGCCGAGGACGGCGTGGTGTGGCTGCTGGTCCCGAAGTCCGGGCGCCCCGGCCACGTGGAGCCCGGTGACGTCACCGAGGCCGCCCCCACCGCCGGGCTGCAGCAGACCTCCAGCATCTCCGCGGCCAAGGACTGGTCGGGCATCCGGCTGGTCACCCCGAAGGCCGCCCGCTCCCGTCGTTGACGGACGGCCCCCGCGCTCGCGAGGGGGCCGTCCCAGGCAGTCAGCCGGTGCGGCACGATGAGGGCATGAGCCTCTCCGTCGGTGACGTCGCCCCCGAGTTCAGCCTCCCCGACCAGGACAAGCAGGTCGTGTCCCTCGCCGACCTGCGGGGCCGGCCGGTCCTCGTCGTCTTCTACCCCTTCGCCTTCTCCGGCATCTGCACCGGCGAGCTGTGCCAGCTGCGCGACGAGCTGGGCAGCTACACCGAGGCCGGCGTGCAGGTGGTCGCCGTCTCCACCGACCCGACCTTCAGCCTCAAGGCCTTCCGCGAGAAGGAGGGCTTCGAGTTCCCGCTGCTGTCGGACTTCTGGCCGCACGGGGAGACCGCCCGCGCCTACGACGTCTTCAACGACAAGGCCGGCATGGCGCTGCGCGGCACCTTCCTGGTCGACGCCGAGGGGAAGATCGCCTTCGCCGAGGTCAACCAGCCCGGTGACGCCCGCGCGCAGTCCGGCTGGAAGGACGCCGTCGCCGGCCTGTCCGCCGCGGCATGACGAAGGACCCCGCTGCCCCGTCCCTCGCGAGCCGGGGGGCGGGACCCTGCAGCGGGGCCGCGGGCGCGTAGCTCAGCGGTAGAGCGCTCGCCTTACAAGCGAGTGGTCGGGGGTTCGAACCCCTCCGCGCCCACCACCGGTGCCTCACCCGTCGGGGCGAGGCGCTCAACGGCGGCACGGCGTGCGCCGATGGGAGGGCATGCGACTTCGATCGGCGTCCCGCCCGTCCGGCCGCGGCATCCCGCTGTGGGTCTACCTCTCGGCCCTGGTGCTGGTCCCCACGATCGGGGTCGTGGCCCTCACGGCCTTCCTCGTGCGCAGCGCCTTGACCGAGGCGGCGACCGCGACGAGCGCCGAGGCCGCGGTGCTCGCGGTGGCCCAGCTCGACGCCGCCCGCAGCGGCGTCGAGCACGAGATCATCCCGGTGCTGTCGATCGGCGTCCTGCGCGACCCGGGCGCGGTGGCCCTGACCGGGCTCCCGTCGTTCCTGGTCCAGGCCCAGCTCGCGGACGCGGAGCGGGCCCTGGCCCAGGCGCAGCAGGTCACCGATGCCGCGCTCGTCGCGGTGCCGGCCGGGTCGGTGGGCGCAGAGGTCGCCGAGCGGGCCGCCGCGCAGCTCGCCGGTGTGCGCACCGGCGCGTCGGGCCCGCAGCCCGACCTGTTCGTCACGTACACGCAGTACCTGGCCGTGTCCGATCTGCTCATGGCGGCCCAGCGCGACGCCGCCGCGGCGGCCGACGGCGACGACGTGTCGGTCGCGACCGACCACGCCACCCACGACGTCGAGCTCATCGCGCGGCTGGCCCGCACGGCCAGCCGCGCGATCCCGCTGTTCCTCAGCACCCAGACCACCATCTCCGGCAACGGAGCCGCCCTGGACTGGCGCGCCGCCTGGCGCAGCTACACCGACGCACGCGACCAGATGACCGAGCTCGCGCAGCCGGCGCTCGTGGCCGCCTGGGACGACGTCCGGACGTCGGATGCGCTGACCGCGGTCGACGACGTCCTCGCCGCGCAGGCCGACGACGCCACCGCCGCCCCGATCCCGATCCTGCAGGTGGCCGCGCTGGTCAGCCGGAACACCGACCGGGACGCCGCGCTGACCGGGCTGCTGCAGACCGCGGTGGGCAGCGCCCAGGCCGCGGCCGCCGCCGACCACGAGGCCGCCGACGACCGGCGCGACAAGATCCTGCTGGCCGCGCTCGGGGTGCTCCTGTCCGCCACCCTCGGCGCCGCCCTCACCGGCCGCAGCATCTCCCGCTCGCTCGGGGTGCTCGCCGGCCAGGCCGACCAGGTCAGCCGCGGCGAGCTGGTCGAGGTCGAGGGCGGTGGCCCCCGCGAGGTGCGCACGGTGTCGACCGCGCTGGGCTCTGCCGTCGCCAGCCTGCGCCGCATCCAGGCCCAGTCGGCCGCCGTCGCCGACGGCGACCTGTCCAGCCCCGTGCTCGAGCAGCCGTTGCCCGGGCCGCTCGGGGAGGTCGTGCACGCCTCGGTGCAGCAGATCGTGGAGTCGGTGCGGGAGCGCGAGCGCCTGCAGTTCGCGCTCACCCACCAGGCCACGCACGACCCGCTGACCGGGCTGTCCAACCGCGCCCAGGCCCGGGTGCTGGTGAACTCGGCGCTGCACCGCGCCCAGCGGGCCGGGGCGATGACCGGGCTGCTCTTCGTCGACCTCGACGGCTTCAAGGCGGTCAACGACGGGTTCGGCCACGCCCACGGGGACGCCGTCCTGCAGGAGGTGGCCCGCCGGCTGCTGGCCACCGTGCGCTCCGGGGACGTCGTCTGCCGGCTGGGCGGTGACGAGTTCGTCGTCCTGGTCGAGCAGGTCGAGGGGGAGCGCGACCTGGTGGAGCTGGCCGAGCGGATCGTCGCCGTCAGCGCCCGGCCGATCGACGTCGGCGCCGACCAGGTGTGGATCGGCGCGAGCGTGGGGGTCGCGGTCGCCCGGGACGCCGGCACCGACGCCGACGTCCTCTTCGCCGAGGCCGACGCGGCCGCCTACCGGGCCAAGGGGCACGGCCGCGGCCGGGCCGAGGTGTTCGACGAGGCGCTGCGCGCCGAGCTGAGCGCCCGCGCCGAGCTGGAGGCCGCCATCACCGCCGCCCTGCGCAACGGCGAGATGCAGCTGCACTACCAGCCGGTGCTCGACGTCGCGTCCAGCCGGCTGACCGGCTACGAGGCGCTGATCCGCTGGAACCGGCCCGGCCACGGGATGGTCCCGCCGGACTCCTTCATCCCCACCGCCGAGGCGACCCGGCTCATCTGCGAGCTGGACCGGTGGGTGCTGCACGAGGCCACCCGGCAGCTGGCGCAGTGGCGCGCGGAGGACCCGGCCGCCGCCGACCGGACGCTCGCGGTGAACATCTCCGGCCGGCACCTGGCCGAGGCCGGCGTGGTCGACGACGTCCTGGACGCGCTGGCCGCCTCCGGCTTCCCGGCCGAGCTGCTGATCGTGGAGGTGACCGAGACGGTGCTGGTCGACGACCCCGCGGCGATCGGCAACCTGGCGGTGCTGCGGTCGCACGGGGTGAGCATCGCCATCGACGACTTCGGCACCGGCTTCACCTCGATCGGCCAGCTGCGGTCGATGCCGGTGGACACCCTCAAGATCGACCGCAGCTTCATCGCCTCGGCCGAGGCGGGCAACCGCGAGCTCGTGGCGCTGATCATCCGGGCGGCGCACACCTTCGGGCTGACCGTGGTCGCCGAGGGCGTGGAGGAGGTCGACCAGCTCGAGCTGCTGCGCGCCGACGCCTGCGACCTGGTGCAGGGCTACCTGCTCTCGCGCCCGCTCCCGGCCGCCGCCGTCTCCGCCTTCCGCGACGGGGCGCACGCCCCCGTCGCCTGACCCGGCCGGCGGCGTCCCGGGGAGGGACGCCGCCGACGGGCTCAGGGGACCGAGGGGACGCCGGCGTCCGTGCCGCCCGACGTGGTGAGGACGACGGTCGCGCCGCCGGCCTCGACCGCCTGCAGCGTGCGCAGCTGCAGCAGCGCCGGCTGTTCGGCGACCATCCGCGCCGCGTTGGCCAGGGCGCGGGTCGCGGCGACCTCCGAGCGCGCCCGTTCCAGCGCCGCCAGTCCCTCGGCGCGGGCGGTCGCGACACCGGCCGCGGCCCGCCGCAGCTCGGCCGGGACCATCACGTCCCGCACCGCGACGTCCTCCACCGTGACGCCGACCGCCTCCGCACGCGGGGCGACCGACGCCCGCAGCGCCTCGGGCAGCGCCTCGCGCGCGGTCAGCAGCTCGTCGAGCGTGCGGCCGGCGACCGCCTCGCGCAGCGCGACCTGGAGCGCCGCGTAGACGAAGCCGTCGGCGCCCTCGACCGCCTCGTGCCAGCGCCGCGGGTCGGTGGTGCGGCACGTGGCGATCAGGCTGACCTTGACCGTCAGCCCGTCGCCGGTGAGCACCTCCTGGCCCGGGACGATCAGCAGCCGCGGCCGGACGACGACCCGCACCGTGCGCCGCCGCCACCGCGGCCGGCGGTGCCGCCCGGGGCCGAGCACCTCGACGAAGCGGGTCCCGGTACCCCAGGACCCGCTCCCACTCCTCGACGACGATGCGCACGACGTCCCCTCCGTCCGGTCCGGCACACGCGGGACCGCCCGGCGCGCGGTCGGGCGCCGCCGGGGAGCGCGCAGGGCGCTGCAGACCGTCGGCACCGGGGAGACCGCGGGCCGGACGGCGACGGGAGTCGAACCCGCGCGTTCCGGAGACGCTTGACCACTGGCGTGCCCGGAGCCGACACGCAGGACCTGCGACGGCGATGCCGTCCGGCTGCTGACCCCGGGCGAGGGAGGACGCTACGGGCCCGCCGCCCGGCCCGGCCAGCGCTTTCCCGGTGCGGCAGGCTGCCGGTCATGGGCATCGACGACGTGCTGGCCGCCAGCCGGGCCGGGGTGCACCGGCTGACCCCGCACGAGCTGGTGGCCGCGGTGGCCCGGGGAGCGCTGGTGGTCGACACCCGCACCGAGTCCCACCGCCGGGTGCAGGGCGAGTTCCCGGGCGCGCTGGTCATCGACCGCACGGTGCTGGAGTGGCGGCTGGACCCGACCGGTCCCCACCGCGTCCCGGAGGCCACCGGGCCCGACCTGGCGGTGGTCGTGGTCTGCCGGCACGGCTACAGCTCCAGCCTGGCCGCCGCCTCGCTGCGGGCGGTGGGGCTCGTCCGGGCGACCGACCTGGTCGGCGGGGTCGAAGCGTGGACCGCCGCGGGCCTCCCGATGTCCGCCGGCCCGGCCGACGTCCGGGAGTGAGCGCTCAGTCGTCGGCGCCGCGGACGCCGGCCCGCCGTCCCGGCGTGGTCTCCCGCACCAGCCGCCGGGCGGCGTCGACCTCGCGGGCCACCGGGGCCAGCACGCCGGTCGCGTCGATCTCGGCGTCGTCGGGCACCCGGTGGTCGCGGAGGTCCTCCTCCAGCTCGCGCACCGCCTTGCGCAGCACGGCGACCTGGCCGGGCTCGGGCGCCGGCTCCCCGGTGCGCATCGCGATCACCGCCTCGGTCACGGCGTCCGACGTGCGCTCCAGCTGCACGATGACCGGCCACCACGCCGCGGCCCGGGTGCTGATCGGCGGCGGCTCGGCCAGCCGGCGCTGCAGCTGGGTCTGCAGCTCGGTCAGCGCCCGGTAGCTGGCCCGCCGGGCACGCCGGGTGTCCTCGGGGCTCTGGGTGAACGCGGCGTCGACGAACCGGTCCAGCGCCAGGGCCGCGGCGCGCAGGGCGTCGTCCAGCGGGGCGCGCCAGGTCTGCGGCCACAGCAGGTAGCCGAAGAGCAGCACGATGCCGCAGCCGATGAGGGTGTCGACCAGCCGGGCGCCGACCACGCCGTCGCCGCTGGGCGTGGCCAGGTCGATCAGCAGGATGATCAGCGGGGTCTGGAAGACCGAGAACAGCCCGAAGTTGCCGTTGCGGGCCCACGGCAGCGCGCCGGCGGCCAGCGCCAGCGGGAGCAGCACCCAGGCGTCGCGGGACAGGAACGTGAGCAGCAGCGAACCCAGCAGCACCCCGAGCAGGGTGCCGGCGCCGCGTTGCACCGCCCGGGTGAAGACCGAGCCGAAGTCGGGCTTGAGCACGATGGCGACGGTGAGCAGCACCCAGTAGGGGCGGTCGATGGGCAGCAGCTGGCGGGCCACCTCGGCGACGGTCATGCACAGCGTCAGCCGGACGACGAAGGCGCGGGAGTCGGCGTTGCCCACCGTGCGGTCGGCCAGGTCGTGCAGCCGCACCCGCCGGTCCAGCGGCGGGCGCTGGACGGCGGCCGAGGCGCGCTCCTCGGGGTCGCCGACGACGTTCCAGACCAGCCGCAGCCCGTGCCGCACCGCACGCTGCTGCGGCGGGGCGTCCTCGACCCGGGGCGGGCGCTCGCCCAGCAGCGGCCGGCGGTCGGTGACCGCGGTGGCCAGCGCGTGCGCGGCGCCGACGTCGCGGGAGTCCGCGGGCACCCCGGCGCGGGCGCTGGCCACCGCCGCCTCCACCAGCGGGGCGGCGGCGTTGAGCACCCCGGCCAGCCCGGCCAGCTCGCGGTTGCGCCCGGCCGAGCGGCTGCGGGCGTGGATGACCCGGTCGTAGCCGTCGTTCAGCGCCAGGGTGAGCGCCCGGCGGGCCTCCTCGGTGCGGTCGGTGCCGATGGACTCCAGCAGCTCGGCGACCCGGCGGAACACCGTGCCGACGGCCTCCCGGTCGGGGTCGACCGGCTCGACCCGGGCCTGCAGCACCACCGCCAGCGTGCCCAGCGCGGCACCGGCCAGGAAGTACCCGACCTCGGCGACGGCCGGCAGCGGCGTGGACAGCCCCGAGGAGACCGCGCTGTAGACCAGCAGCTGCAGCGCGCCGAGGGAGAACGCGGCGCTGACCGAGCTCAGCAGCGCCGCGACCGCGGACACCACCGCCATCAGCACCACCGGCACCCAGCCGCCGCCGGTGAGCGCCTGCCCGACGACCAGCCCGATCCCGCCCAGCAGCGAGGCCGCCGCCACCCGGCGCAGCCGCACGCGCAGCGGCCCGGACTGCGGGGCCAGCGTCGCGGCCAGCGACCCCATCGTGGCGAAGACGCCGGCGCCCAGCGCCGAGCCCTCGACCCCGCCGACCGCCAGCGCCACGGCCAGCGGCGCGGGGACGACGAGGGCGAAGCGGACGACGTCGCGCCAGGGGACCGGCGGCCGGCTGGTGCGCACCAGCTCCTCCAGCCAGGCCGGTGCGTGCAGCCCCCTCTCCGCCATCCCGCCACCCTGCCACCCCGTCGGCGGCGCAGCAGGCGGGGGAGTCGCACACTGGACGTCGTGCCGCTCACCCCCGTCGCCGCGTGACGGCCACTGCCCAGCGCGGGCCCAGCACCCGCACCAGCGACCAGGCGCCCGTGCCCGCGGGCGGCTGGCTGAAGCGGCTGGTCGGCTACTGCCTGCGGCACCGCGGTGACCTGGTCGGTGCGTTCGCCGCGGCGCTGCTGGGCTCGGTGATCGCCGCGGTCGCGCCGCTGCTCACCCGCGAGGTCGTCGACCGGGTGGTCGCCGGCGACGCCGACATCACGCCCTTCGTCGTCGCGCTGGTGCTGGCCGGCCTGCTGCGTTTCGGCTCGGGCTTCGTCCGCCGGTACCTGGCCGGGCGGCTGTCGCTGGACGTGCAGTACGACCTGCGCAACGACGTCCACGCCGCGCTGTCCCGGCTCGACGGGCCGGGCCAGGACCGGCTGCAGACCGGGCAGGCGGTCAGCCGCTCGATCAGCGACATCACCCTGGTCCAGGGGCTGCTGGCGTTCCTGCCCAACCTGACCGGGAACGCGCTGCTGTTCGTCGTCTCCCTCGGCGTGATGGCCTGGCTGTCGCCGCTGCTCACCGTCGTGGCGCTGGCCGTGGGCCCGGCGCTGTGGTGGCTGGGGCTGCGCTCGCGGCGCGACCTGTTCCCGGCCAACTGGGCCGCCCAGCAGCAGGCCGGCGAGGTGGCCGGCGACGTCGAGGCCGCGGTCACCGGCGTCCGGGTGGTCAAGGGGTTCGGCCAGGAGGACCGCGAGCTCGACCGGATCGACGACGGTGCCCGCCGGCTGTTCGGCGCCCGCATGCGCGTCGTCCGGTTCACCTCCCGCTACAACCCGCTGCTGCAGGCCGTGCCCGCGCTCGGCCAGGTCGGCGTGCTGGCGCTGGGCGGCTGGCTGGCGCTGCGCGGGTCGATCTCGCTGGGCACCTTCCTGGCCTTCGCCACCTACCTGGCCGCGCTGGTGTCGCCGGTGCGCCAGTTGGCCGCGGTGCTCACCATCGGCCAGCAGGCCCGCGCCGGGGTCGAGCGGGTGCTCGAGGTCATCGACGCCCGGCCGACCCTCGTGTCGGGCACCGGTCAGCTGCCCGCCGGGCCGCTGACCGTCGAGCTGGACGACGTCACCTTCGGCCACACGCCCGACCGGCCGGTGCTCAGCGAGGTCTCCCTGCGCGTCGAGCCGGGGGAGACCCTCGCCCTGGTCGGCGCCTCGGGCTCGGGCAAGTCCAGCGTCGTGTCGCTGCTGCCGCGCTTCTACGACGTCTCGGCCGGGGCGCTGCGGGTCGGCGGGGTCGACGTCCGCGACCTGGAGACCGGGTCGCTGCGCTCGGTGCTGGGCGTGGTGTTCGAGGACAGCTTCCTGTTCTCCGACACCGTGCGGGCCAACATCGCCTTCGGCCGCCCCGACGCCTCCGACGACGAGGTGCGCGCCGCCGCCCGGGCCGCCCAGGCCGACGGGTTCATCGCCGACCTGCCCGACGGCTACGACACCGTCGTCGGCGAGCAGGGGCTCACCCTCTCCGGTGGGCAGCGGCAGCGGGTCGCGCTGGCCCGGGCGCTGCTCACCGACCCCCGCGTGCTGGTGCTCGACGACGCGACCTCCGCGGTCGACGCCGCCGTCGAGGCCCGCATCCACGCCGCGCTGCGCACCGCCGTCCGGGGCCGGACGACGCTGCTGGTGGCGCACCGCCGGTCGACGCTGGCGCTGGCCGACCGGGTCGCCGTCCTGGACGCCGGCCGGGTCGTCGACGTCGGGACGGTGGCCGAGCTGGAGGCGCGCTCGCCGCTGTTCCGGCTGCTGCTGTCGGGCACCGGCGACGTGCCCGAGCTGGACGCCGCCCCGGTCGACGGCGTGACGCCGTGCGCCTGGCCCGACCCGGCGCCGGTCGCGGCCGACACCGGCCCCGCCCGCGCGGCGGCGGCCTCGATCGGCGGCCGCGGCTCGGCGATGGCGGCCGCGGCGCCGACCGCGTCGCTGAAGGCGCTGGTCGCGAAGCTGCCGCCGGCCGACGACGAGCCCGAGGTGCCCTCGGAGCGGGCCCGGGCCGCCGACACCGACTTCACCCTGTGGCGGCTGATCCGCCCGTTCCGCTGGGCGCTGGCCGCCGCCCTGGTGCTGGTCGCGGTCGACACCGCCGCGCAGCTGGCCATCCCGGCGCTGGTGCGCGAGGGCGTCGACAACGGCATCGCCGCCCGGTCGACGTCCCTGCTGCTCACGGTCGCCGGCATCGCGTTCGCCGTGGTGGTGGTCGACTTCCTGGTGGCCCGCGGGGCGGCCTGGCTGACCGGCCGCACCGGCGAGCGGCTGCTCTACACGCTGCGGGTCAAGACCTTCGCCCAGCTCCAGCGGCTCGGGCTCGACTACTACGAGCGCGAGCTCGGCGGCCGGATCATGACCCGGATGACGACGGACGTCGACGCGCTGTCGGCGTTCCTGCAGACCGGCCTGACCACCGCGGTGATCAGCGTGCTGACCCTGGTCGGGGTGCTGGTCGCGCTGTTCCTCTTCGACGTCGAGCTGGCGCTGGTGCTGCTGGCCACGCTGCCGGTGCTGGTGGTCACCACGGTCTGGTTCCGGGCGCGCTCGGTGCCGGCGTACACCGAGGCCCGCGAGCGGGTCAGCGCGGTCAACGCCCGGCTGCAGGAGGACGTCGCCGGGGTGCGGGTGACCCAGGCGTTCGACCGCTCCGAGCACTCCACCGAGGTGTTCCGCGGCCACGCGAAGGCCTACCGGGACGTGCGGCTGCGGGCGCAGCGCTACATCTCGATCTACTTCCCGTTCGTGGAGTTCCTGTCCGAGGTGGCGGCCGCCGCGGTGCTCGCGGTGGGCGCGGCCCGGCTCACCGACGGCGACATCACCGCCGGCGTGCTGATCGCCTTCGTGCTCTACGTCGACACGTTCTTCGCGCCCGTGCAGCAGCTCTCGCAGGTGTTCGACAGCTACCAGCAGGCGTCGGTGGGCCTGCGGCGGCTGCGCGACCTGCTGCGGCTGCCGACGTCCACCCCGGCCGCCGTCGACGCCCGTCCGGTGGGCCGGCTGCGCGGGGAGGTGGTGCTCTCCGACGTCACGTTCGCCTACCGCGGGGCGCCCACCCCGGCGCTGCGCGACGTGTCGCTGACCGTCGCGCCGGGGGAGACGCTGGCGCTGGTGGGCGAGACCGGCGCGGGCAAGTCGACCGTGGTGAAGCTGGTCGCCCGCTTCTACGACCCCACCTCGGGTGCGGTGTGCGTCGACGGCGCCGACCTGCGCTCGCTGGACCTGCTGCAGTACCGCGGCCGGCTGGGCGTCGTCCCACAGGAGGCGTTCCTCTTCAGCGGGACGGTGCGCGACGCGATCGCCTACGGCCGGCCCGACGCCTCGGACGCCGAGGTGGAGGCCGCGGCCCGCGCGGTGGGTGCGCACGAGATGGTCGCCGGGCTGCCGCAGGGCTACCGGACGCGGGTGGGGGAGCGGGGCCGCTCGCTGTCGGCCGGCCAGCGGCAGCTGCTCGCCCTGGCCCGGGCCGAGCTGGTCGACCCCGACGTCCTGCTGTTCGACGAGGCCACCGCCTCGCTCGACCTGGCCACCGAGGCCGCGGTCACCCGGGCCGCCGACGCGGTCGCCCGCCGCCGCACGACGCTGGTGGTCGCGCACCGGCTCACCACCGCCGCGCGCGCCGACCGGGTCGCGGTGATGGACGGCGGCCGGGTCGTCGAGGTCGGCCCGCACGCCGAGCTGCTCGCCCGCGGCGGCGCCTACGCCGCGCTGTGGGCCGCCTACTCCGACGACGAGGACGCCGACCCGCTGATGGACTGACCCGCCCTCTCAGGGCGGAGGTGGCCACTCCTGCCCTGCAGTGCGAGGCGTCGGACGTCAGCGGCCCAGCCCTGCACCTGTTCCGGGCCGCCGGGGTCCAACGCTCCTGGATCCGCCCGTCAAACAGGACCGCCCAGGGGCCATGTCGGCCACCACGGCCCTTGGGCGGCGGGCGTCGTGTCAGGGTGGCGGCATGCCGACCGGTCGCCACGACGTGCGCGATGCCCGCCCCGCCGACCTCGCCCAGCTCGCGGACGTCGAGGCCGCCGCCGACGAGCTGTTCGTGCCCCTGGGGATCACCGACCTGCCGGCCCCGGCCACCGCGGGGGAGCGTGGCCGGTCGTGGCGGGTGCTGGTCGTCGGGGAGCCGGTGCAGGGGTTCGCCGTCCTCGAGCTGGTGGACGGCGCCGTCCACCTGGAGCAGCTGTCGGTGCACCCGGCGCACAGCCGCCAGGGCATCGGGGCCGCCCTGCTCGCCGCGACCGTCGCGGCGGCCCGGGAGCACGGCGCCGACCGGGTCACGCTGCTGACCTACGCCGACGTCCCGTGGAACGCACCCTTCTACGCCCGGCACGGCTGGGAGGTCACCGAGCCGACGCCCGCGCTGCAGGCGCTGCGCCGGCGGGAGGGCGAGCTGGGCCTGGACCGGCACGGCCGGCGGGTGGCGATGGCGCGACGGGTCACCGGGGCGGGGGCGGGTACGGGCGGGGTCATGACGCAGCCAGCTGACCTGCAGACCGACCGCCCCTACGGCGAGCTGGAGGTGGTGCACGCCTTCACGTCCGGCCCGATGCCGACCGGGGTGTCGGTGTCCCACACCGGGCGCATCTTCGTGAACTTCCCGAAGTGGGGCGACGACGTCGCGTTCACCGTCGCCGAGATCCGCGACGGCCAGGTCGTCGCCTTCCCCGACCAGGCGACCAACTCGCCCAGCGGGGACGACGACGAGACCGCGTTCGTGAGCGTGCAGTCCATCGTCGTCGACCCCGCCGACCGGCTGTGGGTGCTCGACACCGGCTCCCCGCTGTTCCAGCCGACCAAGCCCGGCGGCCCGAAGCTGGTCTGCATCGACCTGACCACCGACACGGTCGTGCAGACCATCGTCTTCCCGCGCGAGGTGGCGCTGGAGACCACCTACCTCAACGACGTCCGGTTCGACCTGTCCCGCGGCGAGGCCGGCACCGCCTACATCACCGACTCCGCGGACTCCGGCGAGAACGGGATCATCGTGGTCGACCTGGCCACCGGCGACTCGTGGCGGCGGCTGCGCGACCACGCCTCCACCAAGGCCGTCGTCCCGCCGGACCTGCTGCTCATGGTCGAGGGCCGGCCGTTCCTGACCAAGGAGAGCCCGGACGCCGAGACCCAGCCGGTGGCGATGGGCTCCGACGGCATCGCCATCTCCGCCGACGGTGCCCGGCTCTGGTACTGCCCGCTGGCCTCCCGCCGCTGGTACAGCGTGGCCACCGACGCCCTGGTCGACCGCAGCCTGGACGACGACGCGGTCGCGGCCACCGTGGTCGACGAGGGGGACAAGGGCAGCGCCGGCGACGGCCTGGAGACCGACGACGCGGGCAACATCTACGCGACCGCCGGTGAGCAGAACGCCGTCCTGGTGCGGCGGCCCGACGGCACGATCGAGACCGTCGTCCACGACGAGCGGCTGCTGTGGCCCGACACCATGTCGGTCGCCGCGGACGGCCACCTCTACGTGACCGCCAACCAGCTGCACCGGCAGGCCCGGTACGCCGGCGGGGTCGACGAGCGCGCGTACCCGTACCTGCTGCTGCGGACGCCGATCGGGGCCGGGCCGGTGCGCCTGACCCGCTGACACCTCCCGACGACGGCCCCGGACCCGACGGTCCGGAGCCGTCGTCGCGGCCCGGCCCGGTCGAGGTCCCGCCACTCCGGCGACCGTCAGGCCACGGCCCGGCGTGGCCCACGGCCGGGGAGGTGGCTGGACCCGGGCGGGACGGTGGGCCGGCGTGGTCCGGGCAGCCCCCGCACGCGGGTAGGTTGACCGCGTGCAGGCTGACCACTTCGACCAGCAGAAGCTGCTGGCCCTCGCTGCGGAGGACGTCGCGCTCGCGCAGCTCGCCCACCGCAAGCGCACCCTTCCCGAGCTCGCCGCCGTCGAGGCCGCCGTGGAGGCGCAGCGGACCCTGTCCGACGACGTCGTCCGGGCCCAGACCGTGGTCCGCGACCTCGACCGCGAGCAGAAGCGGCTCGAGGGCGACGTCGACACCGTGCGGCAGCGCGCCGCCCGCGACCAGCAGCGCATCGACTCCGGCTCGGCCACCCCGAAGGAGATCACCGGCCTGCAGCACGAGCTGGAGTCGCTGGGCCGTCGGCAGGGCGACCTGGAGGACCAGGTGCTCGAGCTGATGGAGCGCCGCGAGGCCGCCGACGCCACCCTCGCCGAGGCGGAGGGCGGGCTGGCCGGTGCGCAGGGTGACCAGGAGCGCGCCGAGCAGGCCCGCGACGAGGCGCTGGCGGTCATCGCCGAGGGCATCGCGCAGCACCATGCGAAGCGCGACCAGATCGCCGGCACGATCCCGGCCGACCTGCTCAAGGTCTACGACCGGGTCGCCGCCCAGACCGGCAGCACCGGCGCCGCCGAGCTGAAGGCGCGCCGCTGCCAGGGCTGCCGGATCGAGTTCTACGGCACCGAGCTGGCCTCCTACCGCAACGCCGACCCGCACACCGTGCTCCGCTGCGAGAACTGCAACCGGATCCTGGTGCGCACGGCCGAGTCCGGCCTGTGAGGGCCGAAGTCGCGACTTCTGCCCCCGGGGGTGTGCGGTGAGCCGCCGGCTGGTCGTCGAGGCCGACGGCGGGTCCCGGGGCAACCCGGGGCCGGCCGGCTACGGCGCGCTCGTGCGGGACGCCGACACCGGGCGGGTGCTCGCCGAGCGGGCGGAGTCCGTGGGCCGGGCGACCAACAACGTCGCCGAGTACGGCGGACTCGTCGCCGGCCTGCAGGCGGTGCTCGACCTCGACCCGACCGCGGACGTCGAGGTGCGGATGGACTCCAAGCTCGTCGTCGAGCAGATGTCGGGCCGCTGGCAGATCAAGCACCCGGACATGAAGAAGCTCGCCGTGCAGGCCCGCGACATCGCCCGGCAGCTGGGCACGGTCCGCTACACGTGGGTGCCGCGGGCGCAGAACGGTGCCGCCGACGCGCTGGCCAACTCGGCGATGGACGGCAAGCCGGTGCGCCGCGACGTGGCCACCGAGCCGGTCGTGGTCGAGGACGACCTGCAGCCGGTGACCGAGCCGGCCCCGGTGGTCACCACGGTCACCCACCTGCTGCGCCACGGGCGAACCGAGCACACCCCCGAGCGCCGGTTCTCCGGCAGCAGCGACCTGCCGCTGTCGGCGGTCGGCCGGGCCGACGCCGCCGCAGCCGCCCGCCACCTGGCCGGCCGGGGCATCGACGTGATCGTGTGCTCCCCGTTGCAGCGCACCCGGCAGACCGCCGAGGCCGCCGCCGAGGTGCTCGGCGTCCCGGTCGAGGTCGACGGCGACCTGCGCGAGCTGGACTTCGGCGCGTGGGAGGGCCTGACCGCCGACGAGGCCGCGCGGAAGAGCCCGCTGGCGTTCCGCCGGTGGTCCGGGGCACTCGACGTCCGGCCGCCCAGCGGTGAGTCGGTCATCGACGTCTCCACCCGGGTCGCCCGCGCCCGCGCCCGCGTGCTCGAGCGGCACGCCGGGAAGACCGTGCTCGTGGTCAGCCACATGATGCCGATCAAGCTGCTGCTGGCCGCCGGGCTCGGGGTCGGTGACGACGTCGTGCACCGGGTGTTCCTGGAGGCGGCCTCGCTGAGCACCGTCACCTGGTCCTCCGACGGGCGCACCAGCGTCCGGCTGGTCAACGACACCAGCCACCTGGGCTGAGCCCGCCACCTCCTCGTCCACCCGGGGGACACTGGGTCGACCGGTGTCCTGCCAGCAGTTGGAGTCCCGCATGACCGCCACCATCGACACCGCCGCCCGCGTCGGCGACGAGCGCACCATGAGCGCCGCCGAGTACGAGGTGTGGGCCGCCGAGGTCCGCCGGCTCGCCGACGAGCGCGGCGCCGTCGTCCTGGCGCACAACTACCAGGTGCCCGAGATCCAGGACGTCGCCCACTTCACCGGCGACTCGCTGTACCTGTCCCGGATCGCCGCGGAGACCGACGCCCGCGAGATCGTGTTCTGCGGCGTGCACTTCATGGCCGAGACGGCGAAGATCCTGTCGCCGGACAAGACCGTGCTGCTGCCCGACCACGCCGCCGGCTGCTCTCTGGCCGACAGCATCACCGCCGAGCAGCTGCGCGAGTGGAAGGCCGAGCACCCCGGCGCCGTCGTCGTCAGCTACGTCAACACCACCGCCGCGGTGAAGGCCGAGACCGACATCTGCTGCACCTCCTCGAACGCCGCCGACGTCGTCCGGTCGATCCCGGACGACCGGGAGATCCTGTTCCTGCCCGACCAGTTCCTCGGTGCGCACGTCAAGCGGGTCACCGGCCGGGCGAACATGTCGATCTGGGCGGGGGAGTGCCACGTGCACGCCGGCATCAGCCCCGCCGACGTGCGCTCGCAGGTCGCCGCACACCCCGACGCGGAGATCCTCGTGCACCCCGAGTGCGGCTGCACCACCTCGGTGCTGGACCTGGTCAGCCACGGCGACCTGCCCGCCGAGCGCACCCGGGTGCTGTCCACCGGCGGCATGGCCGACGCCGCGTCGGCGACCCGGGCACCGCAGGTGCTGGTGGCCACCGAGATCGGCATCCTGCACCAGCTGCGCGCGCTCAACGGCACCACCGACTTCATCCCGATGAACTCCCGGGCGGCCTGCCGCTACATGAAGATGATCACCCCGGCCAAGCTGCTGCAGACCCTGCGCACCGGTGACGGCGCGATCGACGTCGCCCCCGACGTCGCCGCCCGGGCCCGCCGCGCGGTCGAGGCCATGATCAGCATCGGCGACCCCGGCCGCGGCGGCGAGTAGCCCCGCGTCGACAGGGCCGACCCTGCCGGCCGTCGTTGATCATCGGCGAGTGGTCGCGGCCGTCGGCGTGCCGGGCAGCCACACGCCGATGATCATCGCGCCCAGCCCGCCGCCCGCCGCCGTCAGACCTGCAGGGCCAGCCACAGGGCGGCGGTCGCGCCGACCAGGGTCACCGGGACGGTGGCCAGGCCGACGAGGCTGAACCGGGCCGCCCCGGGGGCGTCGGCGCCCAGCACCCGCCGCCACAGCAGGTTGGCCAGCGACCCGGCGTAGGTCAGGTTCGGGCCGACGTTGACCCCGATCAGCACCGCGAGCACCGTCGGGACGCCCCCGGCCGCGGCGATCGGCAGCAGCGCGAGGGTCGCCGGGAGGTTGTTGACCAGATTGGCCAGCAGCGCCGCGATGCCGGCGACGGCCAGCAGCGCGGGCAGCGTGTGGCCCTGCGGCAGCAGGTCGGCCAGCAGCGCCTCCAGGCCGTGCTGCTGCAGCACCAGCACCAGCACGGCCAGGCCCAGCACGAACAGCCCGAAGGGCAGGTTTGCCGCCCGCACCAGCTCCGGGACGCCGACCCGGCGGGTGGCCAGCTGCCGGCCGGCCAGCACGAGCACGCCCACGGTCGCCGGCCACACCGGCCCGACCCCGACCAGCGACACCAGCGCGAACCCGGCGACCGTCGCGCCGACCACGGTCAGCGCCAGCACCGGCGTCCGGGGCACGTCGGACACCGGCGCGTCGATGGCGTGCCGCAGCTGGGTGCGGAACAGCCGGCGCAGCACCAGGTACTCCAGCGTCAGCACGCCCAGCTGCGGCAGCACCATCAGCCCGGCGAAGTGCAGGAACGACAGGCCGGTGACCGCGAACGCCAGCAGGTTCGTCAGGTTCGACACCGGCAGCAGCAGGGACGCCGAGTTCGCCAGGTGGCCCACCGCGTAGCCGTGCGGCGCGACCGGCACGCGCATGTGCCTGGCCAGGGCGACCACCACCGGGGTGAGCAGGACGACGGTGGCGTCCAGGCTGAGCACCGCGGTGACCACGGCGGCGAGCAGGAAGACCCGGCTCAGCAGCCCCTGCGCCGAGCGCCCGGCCCGCCGCGCCGTCACCGCCGCCGACCAGGTGAACAGCCCCTCCCGGTCGGCCAGGTCGGCCAGCAGCAGGATGACCACCAGGAACGCGACCGTGGGGCCGACCTCGCGCAGGGTGGCCGCGGCGTCGTCCCAGCCGACGGCTCCGAGCACGGTGAGCAGGAGTGCGCCGGGGACGGCAATCAGCGCCGGCGGCAGCCGGTGCGAGTCGGCCGCGGCTGCGG
Source organism: Modestobacter sp. SSW1-42 (assembly GCF_046635825.1). NCBI lineage: Bacteria > Bacillati > Actinomycetota > Actinomycetes > Geodermatophilales > Geodermatophilaceae > Modestobacter > Modestobacter sp. SSW1-42. The sequence goes on from NZ_JBISCA010000001.1 coordinate 632,991, forward strand.
CGAGCGTGGCGGCGAGGAGCAGGCCGGCCAGGACCAGCGCGAGGGCGTCGGGCACCGGGTCGGTCAGCCGCGGAGGAACAGGTAGACCGCGACCGAGATGCCGAAGACGACGATCAGCACCCGCAGCGGGGTGCTCGGGATGCGGGTGGCGACCTTGGCGCCCAGGAAGCCGCCGACCAGGGCCGCCGGCGCGCAGACGGCCACGTAGGCCCACTCGACCGGGCCCCAGATGCCGAAGACCACCACCGTCACCGAGGCGGTGACCAGGGAGATGGCGCTCTTCATCGCGTTGGCCAGCTTCAGCCGGCCCAGCCCCAGGCCGAGCACCCCGACCAGGATCACGCCCAGCGCCCCGCCGAAGTAGCCGCCGTAGACGGTGGCCAGGAACAGCGCGACGTACAGCCACGCCGGGTCGCCGCTGCGGCCGTCGCCGTCCCGTCGCTTGAGGCGCTTGGTGATCAGCGGCTGGAAGGCCAGCAGGATGCTGGCCAGGAACACCAGCACCGGGACGACGGTGTCGAAGGCCTCCGACGGCGTGGTCAGCAGCAGCACCGAGCCCGCGGTGCCACCGAGCACCGCGGTGACGGAGAACCGGATCAGCCGGCCGCGCTGGCCGCCGTACTCCTTGCGGAAGCCGAGGACGCCGCCGACGTAGCCGGGCCACTGGGCGACGGAGTTGGTGACGTTGGCCGCGACCGTGCCCAGCCCCAGCCCGACCAGCACCGGGAAGAGGATCAGCGACCCGCCACCGGCGATGGAGTTGATGCCGCCGGCGAGGAGGGCGACCCCGGCGGCGATGAGCAGGTCGGTGGCGGACACAACGGGCGAGCCTACTGTCGCTGCGCATGAGGGACGACGTGCGTGCGCTGACCATGGCCGGGGCGCTGACCGCGACCGGGGTGTTCCACCTGGCGCGCCCGCAGACCTACGACTGGATGATCCCGCCGGAGCTGGGCGCGGCCCGGCCGTGGGTGGTGGGCAGCGGGGTCGCCGAGCTGGTCACCGCCGCGCTGCTCGCCGTCCCGGCCACCCGTCGGGCCGGGGGATGGGCCGCGGTCGGGCTGCTCGTCGGCGTCCTGCCCGCGCACGCCCAGACGGTGCGCGCCACCCGCCACCGGCCGGGGAAGCTGGCGGTGGCGGTCGCCCGCATCCCGTTCCAGGTGCCGATGATCACCACCGCGCTCCGGGTCGCCCGCGGAGGCTGAGCGGGGCCGTCCGACCTCACCACCGTCTGTCCCCCCCTCACCAACGCTGCTGAGGGGGGACAGACGGTGATCAGGTGACCTGATCACCGTCTGGGCGGGTGTCAGCGGCCGCGGACCGGCGGGGGCTCGGGGTCGGTCAGCCGCGGCCCGTCCATCAGGCTGCCGGCCTGCTTCACCCGGCGCAGCACCGTCGAGGTCTCGCACGTGCGCACCGGCAGGGCGCCGACCCGCTCGGTCAGGAACCGGTACAGGTGCGCGGTGTCCCGGCAGGTGACGGCGACCATCAGGTCGGCCGGTCCGGTGACCACCGCGGTGGACGCGGTCTCGGGCTCGCGGGCCAGCGACTCCCCGACGTGGGCGATGTCGGCGGGCGCCACCCCCAGCCACAGGAGCGCGCTGACCGGGAACCCGAGCAGCTCGTTGGCGATCTCCAGGTCGAAGTACAGCGCCCCGGCCGCGCGCAGCGCCTCGACCCGGCGGGCCACCCGGCTCTCCGACCAGCCGGTCACCCCGGCCAGCTCCGCGTAGCTCAGCCGCCCGTCGGTGGCCAGCGCGGCCAGCAGCACCTCGTCCTCGGGGTCGAGCGCCAGCGGGGTCGTCGCCGTCCGTGCGGGGCCCTGGTCGAGGGCGGCGATCTGGTCCTCGGTCAGCGGGTCCTCGAAGGCGGTCCACTCGTACTCGCCGCCCACGTAGGCGTGCAGCACCGAGAAGGCGTTGAGGTCGATGACCTGCACGGTGCGGGGGAGCCGGTCCAGCAGCAGAGCGTCCCGCTGCCGCGGGGTGCGCGGCCGGGTCGAGCAGGTGATCTCCGCACCGCCGGCGGTGAGGCTCACCCAGGACACCTCGGGACGGCGGGCGAGCGCCTCGGCGACCGCGCCGGCGGCAGCGGGCTGGACCCGCACCCGGATGTGCCAGCTGGGCTCGGTCGCGTCGGGGGTGGCCAGGCCCAGCACCCGGACGACGCCGTCGGCGCGCAACCGCCGCCAGCGCCGGGCCACCGTCTGCTCCGAGACGCCGAGCACGGTGGCCAGCCGGCTGAACGGCGCCCGCCCGTCGACTTGCATCGCGTGCACGATCTGCCGGTCGATGCTGTCGATCACGAGCACGATCCTCCACCACGACCCGTTCGCTGGAGGATCCCGTCGTGCTCCACCCGCCCCACCGCGGGCAGGCGCGGGCCGGCCTCCCGGGAGCGGAGCAGACTCCGGGCATGACCCCTGCTCCGTTCCCGGACGACTGGCAGCGCGCCCTGGTCGTCGCGGCCCACCCCGACGACATCGAGTACGGGCCGGCCGCCGCGGTCGCCGTCTGGACCGCGGCCGGCAAGGAGGTGCGCTACCTGCTGGCCACCCGGGGTGAGGCCGGGATCGCCGGGCTGGCGCCGGCCGAGGCCGGGCCGCTGCGCGAGGAGGAGGAGCGCCGGTCGGCCGCCGTGGTCGGCGTCGCCGAGGTGGAGTTCCTCGACCACCGCGACGGCGTCCTGGTCGCCGACCTGCAGCTGCGGCGCGACCTGGCCGCCGCCGTCCGCCGGCACCGGCCCGACCTGGTGGTCACCATGCACGGCGGCGACACCTGGACGCCGCCCGAGGTCACCCCCGGCGCGCTGAACTCACCCGACCACCGGGCGCTGACCCGGTCGGTCCTCGACGCCGTCGCCGACGCGGCCAACGAGTGGATCTTCCCCGACCTGGCCGAGGAGCCCTGGTCCGGCGTCCGGTACGTCGCCGTCCACGCGGTCGGGTACCCGCCGCCGCACGTCGTCGACGTGGGCGCCGGGGTGGAGGCGGCGGTCGCCTCGCTCACCGAGCACCGCCGCTACCTGCAGGCGCTGTCCGACGACCCGGTCGAGGAGCAGGCGCGTCGACAGGTCGACATGTCGACCCTCACCGAGGACGGCGACCGGCGGGTCGGCTTCCGGCTCTACTGGGGCTGAGCACCGCCGACCGGGCCGGTACGCTGCGGGCACGACGGACGAGTCGGCTGGGCGGTCGCGTTGGCGGGGGCAACCCCGTCACCGAGGAACGTCCGGGCTCCACAGGGCAGGGTGGTCGTTAACAGCGACCCGGGGTGACCCGCGGGACAGTGCCACAGAGAACAGACCGCCAGTGCTCGCACTGGTAAGGGTGAAACGGCGGTGTAAGAGACCACCGCACACCGGGTGACCGGTGTGGCTCGGTAAACCCCACCCGGAGCAAGGTCGAGAGGGACGGCGGTCCGCCGCCGTCCTGCGCAGGCGTTCGAGGGCTGCCCGCCCGAGCCTGTGGGTAGACCGCTGGAGCCTGTCGGCAACGGCAGGCGTAGATGGATGGCCGCCCATCGGGACGCCGCGAGGCGCCCGGGGACAGAACCCGGCGTACAGGCCGACTCGTCCGTCGCCCCCTCGCCAATGGGCAGCCCACCTGCGGAAACGCAGGTGGGCTACTCGGCTGCCACGCGCTGGGGGCACACAGGGGGCACAAGAGCCCCCTGCCAGGCCATGTCGACGGCCTCTCGGGTGCGGTCGTCGCTGTCCGGCCAGAGGTGGGAGTAGGTGTCGAGCGTCTCTGACGCCGACGCGTGGCCCAGTCGGGCCTGCACCGTCTTGACCGACTCCCCGTGTCGGATGAGCAGGGACGCGTAGTGGTGCCGCAGCCCGTGGAAGGTCTCGTCGCGCGTGATGCCCGCCTGGCGCATGGCCGGCTGCCAGATCCTGGCCGAGAAGGCGGTCCGCCGGATCGGCTGGCCGGTGTCCCCGGTGAAGACGAACCCGTCTGGGCCGACCGGGAAGGCGGCCAGGTGGGCAGCCAGGGCGTCCAGCACGAGTTGCGGCAGCGGGATGACCCGGTGGGACGCCGCCGTCTTGGGCGGCGAGAGGTACGGCGCCGCACCGGGGAGGAGAACCAGCTGCCGATCCACGGTCACCTGCCGGCGCAGGAAGTCGACGCGGTCCACCGTGAGCCCCAAAATCTCGCCCTGACGCATGCCAGTCCCTGCCGCGAGGACGAAGAGTGCCCGGTAGCGGTCAGGAACCGCGGCGAGGAGTCCAGCGACCATCTCGGTGTCCATCGGGTCCACCCGCTTGGGCTGTCGTTTGGGCAACCGCGTCCCCTCGCACGGGCTGGACGTCACCCGCCGGTCGCGGACAGCGGACTTGAAGATGCCGGCCACGATGCGGTGCACCACCCCCACGGTGGATGGCGCCAGTGCGCCCGTCAGCCGCTTGATCCAGGCCTGTACCTCGCTGGGTCGCACGTCCGCCAGGGGCCGGTGGCCCAGGTGGGGGTAGGCATGAAGTCTGAGCATCGTCTCGTGGTGGGCGGCGGTCGTGGGTCGGTGGACCTGGCTGGCCCGCCACTCCTCGGCGTACTCCCGGAACGTCACCTTCCCCGCCTTCGGGTCGACGTAGGTCCCGGACAGCAGCTGGTGGTCCACCGTCGTGGCGTGTCGGTCGGCGTCCACCTTCCGCGCGAACGACTTCTTGCGCTGAACGCCGCGCTCGTCGCGCCAGCGGGCCTCCCAGGTGACGAGGTCAGCCTTGCCGATCCGCGGCCGTACTCGCTTGTAGACGCTGGCCATCACGATCGCCACGAAGTTCACCCAGGCCAAGCCCTACGACCCCAACACCAACTTCTCAGTCAAGGCGGTGGGGACGGTGCTGGACCGCAGCCTTCAGCGGTTGCAGGTCGACGCCGTGGACCTCTACCAGATCCACTACCCGCCGGCGCGGCGTCGCCTCGACACCTATCTCGACGCCATGGCCGCGACGGTGAAGAGCGGCAAGGCCAAGGCGATCGGGGTCAGCAACTTCAGCACGGACTACCTGCGTCACTCCTACACGTATCTGCAGTCGGTGCACGGGGTCACGCTGGCGTCCAACCAGGTCGGGTTCAACCTCCTCCACCGGCACCCGGAGAGGAACGGCATGCTCGCCGCCTGCCGGGAGCTGGGCGTGACGAGCCTGCCGATCCTGCCCCTGGCCGAGGGTGTGCTGACGGGCAAGTTCCGCGTCGGCGGCCAGGAGCACGGCGGCCAGGGCCCGACCCTCTTCCGCGGCGCGAGCCTCTTCGAACCCGGTGAGTCCTTCTTCAAGGCGATGCGCTCCAAGCCCTATGAGATGCACCGCGAAGAACTCGAACCCCTCTTCGAGGTCATGGACCAGATCGCACGAGCACACGACGGCACCATCGCCCAGGTCGCACTGAACTGGTTGATCAACACCGACCCGCTCGTCATCCCCATCCCGGGCGCCAAGAGCCCGTCACAGGTGAAGAGCAACGCAGCCGCTCTGAGCTGGACCATGACCGCGGAAGAGTTCAGCAGGCTCGCAGAGACCGAGGCAGCCATCCGCCGATCGCTGCGACTCTGACGTCATCCAGGCGAACTAACAGTGAGTAGCGGCTGGGTCGCTTTGACGTCGGTCGACCTGCATGAACGTTCGACGAGTCAAGTGGTGACCGGAGCGGCCCGGTAACGGGCGGTTCCGGGCCGCTGCGTCATAGACAGCTTGGCGTGTCCGTCATTCCTTGAGGGGCCACGCGGGGGAGCGGCCGGTTTCTCGCCGACCGCTCCCATGGGTCAGCAGTTGAGGAAGCCTCCGTCGACGGCGTGCAGACGTTCGTCGACGGCAGTGTCGCTACGATCGCCACCGCACACGGCGGTCCAAGGTATTCGAGCTCGCACTCGTCGCCGATTTGTGCCGGACCGCGGCCATCCTCGGCGGTGACGTGCGCCTGCAGGCCTTCGTCGCGCAGGTGCGGGAGCAGAGCCCCCGCTTCGCCGCGCTCTGGGACGAGGGTCGCGCGGCCGCACACCGGTCGATGGTCAAGACGGTGCACAACCCCCTCGTCGGCGACATCACCCGGGACTGCGACGTCGTCACCGTCCCTGACGCAGACATCAAAGTCGGCATCTACTCGACCGCTGGAGAGCGGGCCGGACGCGGAGAAGCTCGACGTCCTTAGGGTTGACGCCGTGCGAACGGTCGTAGGGACGGGGAAGTGAACGGTCTTGCGCCCGCCTTGCGCATGCCCCGCTTCGAGGACGGCTCAGTCCCGGAGTCGCGTCAACAGGTGGAGGACGCGCGGCCGTCTTTGGATCAGGCGGTGGACGCCTTCATCGGGAGGGTGGTGTCGGGCGACGGCGTGATGATCTGGTGCCCGATCTGCGCCAGTTGCTCCACCTGGAGTTCAGTGAGCCGGTCGAAGACGAGGCGGCGGACCTCGCGGACGTGACCGGGCGCGCTGGCCACCATCTTCTCCCAGCCGTCTCCGGTCAGCGTGGCGAGCACGCAGCGGCCGTCACCGGGGTCGGTGGACCGGGCCACCCACCCACGCTTTTCCAGACGGGTCACCACCTGGGACAGGCGCGGCAGCGCCGCGCCGACGGCCGCCCCGAGCTCGGTCATACGCATCGTGCGGTCCTCGGCGTTAGAGAGCCCTACCAGCACGATGTACTCGAAGTGCGTGAGGCCGGAGTCGTGCAGCAACTGGGCGTTCAAGGCCGGCTGCAGGCGGGTCAGCATGCTCGTCAGGGCAGTCCAGGCCTGCTTTTCCTGCTGGTCCAGCCACTGCGGCTCCGTCTCGGGCACAGACCCCAGGCTACTCCCCGTCGTTCACGACTGAAGCAGTCCTGAGGAAGTTGCTTGCACCGTGAACAACATCGGGATAAGTTGCCTCACGGCTGAAGGTTCATGCGTGAACTATCACCCGCGGCGTTGTCGAGCTGGCGCGTGGGCGGGCAGTCGACATCTCGTCACACTCCTTGGAGGACAGCCATGCGCGCACTGCACGTCCCTGCTGCCGGCGATCAGCCGACCGTCGGTGACCTCCCGATCCCCGAGGTCGGTGAAGGAGGTGTCCTCATCCGCGTCAAGGCGGCCGGGCTTAACCCCATCGACAACCTCCTGGCCGCCGGTGTCATGTCCGGCATGCTGCCCCACGCCTACCCCCTCGTCGTGGGCCGCGACGCCGCTGGGGTCGTCGAGGCAGTCGGTGCCGGGGTCGACCACGTGCAGGCCGGGGACCACGTCTTCGGACATGTGCTCCTCGCCCCGCCCGTCCAGGCCGGCACCGTGGCCGAGTACGCGGTCCTGCCGGCAGCCAGCGTGAGCCACCTGCCCGAGGGGCTGGACTTCGTCACGGCCGCAGCTCTCCCGCTCGCCTCGGCCGCCGCCTCGGCTGCGGTCGCCGCCCTGGCGGGCGCCGTCGGCCCGGGCAGCGTCGTCCTGGTCAACGGGGCCTCCGGTGGGGTCGGGTCCTACGCCGTGCAGCTGCTCGCTGACCAGCAGGTCCACGTCGTGGCCACCGGTACCGCCGCCGACGCCGGGCGGCTGCGTCAGCTCGGTGCCGCAGAGGTCGTCGACCACACCGCCGGTCCGGTCGTGGAGCAGGTCCTCGCCATCCACCCGGAGGGTGTCGACGCCCTGGTCAACCTGGCCGGGAACAGCCCCGACCAGATCCCGCTGGGGGCGGTGAAGAAGGGCGGGCCGGTGGCCTTCACGACCATGGGTCCCGACGAGGAGGCCCTGGCCGGCGCCGGTCTGGTCGGCTTCAAGGTGATGGCCCGGGCCACCCGTGAGGTCACCGCCCCGATCGCGGCGCGGGTCGCCGACGGTTCGATGCAGGTCAGCGTCGCCGAGGTCCTCGACCTCGATCACGCCGTCGACGGCCTCGCCGTCCTGGCCGCGGGCACCGCGCGCGGCAAGATCGTCATCACCTTCTGACGCCCCGACCTGGCGATCGCCCGGTGATCGCTGCCCCGGCGGGGCCGCCCGGGCCACCGCACGGTCCGTCGCCTTGGCTGCTCCGCGTCCGGCCCCGCCGGACGCGGATCAGCCACGGCCACCAGTGCCCGCCGGGTCACCCCCGGTCTGCGGCACACCCGCGACGCCCTCCCCAGATCCGACCCGACCACGTGAGGTCCACGATGAACGCTGCTCCCGCCCCGGCGGCCGCCTACGACCGGTTCATGCTCGAGCAGGCTCCTGCCAGCCGCGCGCAGCGCCGCTGGACGGCGGCCGACGGCCCCATGCCGGCGCTGTACGTCAGCCACGGCGCCCCGCCGCTGTTCGAGGACGCGGGGTGGATCAGTGAGCTGTTCTCCTGGTCGCAGACCCTGCCGAAGCCGACCGCGATCCTCATCGTGAGCGCCCACTGGGAGGCGGCCCCGCTCACCCTGTCCGCGTCCGGCCCGAACACCCCGTTGGTCTACGACTTCGGCGGCTTCGCGCAGCGCTACTTCCAGATGACCTACGACACTCCGGACGCCAGCGCCCTCGCGGCGCGGGTCGCGGCCACCATGCCCGACGACGAGCCGGTGTTCCAGCACACCCGCCGCGGGCTGGACCACGGAGCGTGGGTGCCACTGAAGACCATGTACCCATACGGCGACGTCCCGGTGCTCCAGATGTCCATCCCCACCCACGACCCCGCCCGGCTGATGGACATCGGCCGCCGGCTGCGGACGCTGCGCGAGGAGGGTGTGCTGGTCATCGGGTCCGGGTTCATGACCCACGGGGTGCCCTACCTGACCCGCGACCAGTTCGTGGGCGGCATCGTGCCGTCCTGGTCCTCGGACTTCGACGCCTGGGCCGCCGACGCCCTCGCCCGTGGCGACGTGGACACCCTCGCCGCCTATCGGGACCTGGCACCCGCGGTCGGGTACGCGCACCCCACCGTCGACCACTACGTCCCGCTGTTCATCACCCTCGGTGCGGCCGGTGACGCCGAGACACCCGTCCACACCGCGATCGAGGGCTTCCGGTTCGGGCTGTCCAAGCGGTCCATCCAGGTCGCCTGACGGACGGCGAGGAAACGGAGACCACCGGATGAAGATCTACGGCGTCGAGGAGCACATGGCCACCACCGAGGTGGTCCGGGCATGGCGTCGGGCCGATCCCGGCCTCATCGAGCCGATGATGCGATGGGCCGTCGACGGCGACGTCACGCCGGCGCTCCTGGACGTCGACGACGGCCGCCTCGCCGCGATGGACGACGCCGGGATCGATGTCGCCGTCCTGTCCCTCACCACGCCGGGGCTGCAGAACCTCCCCGCCGCCGAGGCGGTCGCCCTGCAGGGGCCGACGAACGACGCCATCGCCGCAGCGGTGCACCGCCATCCCGATCGGTTCCAGGGCTTCGCGACGCTGGCCACACCCAGCCCGCCGTCAGCCGCCGCCGAGTTGCAGCGAGCGGTCAGCGAGCTCGGTCTCCACGGGGCGATGATCAACGCGCGCTCCGGCGAGCGGAGTGTGGACGCACCGGAGTTCTGGGACGTCTACGAGGCGGCCGAGCACCTCCGCGCCCCCATCTACCTGCACCCCCGCGCGCCCCTGCCGACCGTCAACCAGACCTACTACAGCGGGTTCGGCGAACCCGTTGACAGCCTGCTGGCCACCGGAGCGATCGGCTGGCACTACGACGCCCGGCTCACCCTGCTGCGCATGATCACCGCCGGCCTGTTCGACCGGTTCCCGCACCTGCAGGTGGTCCTCGGACACTGGGGGGAGGTCGTCCTCTTCTACCTCGACCGCATCTCCGTCCTCGACCCGATCACCCACCTCCAGCGACCGGTCGCGGAGTACTTCCGGACCAACGTCTTCATCACCCCCGGCGGCATCTCCAGCCACAGGTACCTGCGCTGGAGCATGGAGACGGTCGGGGTCGACCGCCTGATGTACGCCTCCGACTACCCGTTCAACCGCGAGCGCGACGGCTCCGTCCCCCGCTTCCTCGCCGACGCCGGGATCGGTGACGCCGAGCGCGAGGCCATCGCCGCCGGGACCTGGGAGGGCCTCGTCGCCGGCATCCGACGGTGATCGGTGCACGCACTGCTCGGCGCACGTGTCATGGGTGGGCTCCTGAGCCCAGCGGTGCCGGATCCCCGAGCGCGAGGGCGAACCTCACGGTGTCAGTGGGTGAGTGCGAGCTTGAGGACGACGGCCACGGCGGCGACCGCTGCGGCGACGATGCCGACCGTCCAGGCGCGGCGCAGCGGGACGTCGGCCCGCAGGCGGCGGTAGACGACACCGGTGCCCGCAACCCGGCCGAGCAGGACCAGCGCCGACAGCGACTGCCCCCACGGGGCCGAGATCCAGCCCAGGGCGGTGGCTCCGAGGAGCACCGCCGGGGTGACGCCGGAGCTGAGGATCGGGACGGCGTCGCGCAGGGCCACGCGTGCCGCCGTCCGGCCGTCCTCGCCGCCGAAGAGCGCGCCGATCGAGTGCGCCAGCACGTGCGCGACGAAGGTCGACAGGACGGTGCCGACGACCAGGACCACCGCCGTGCCCGACTCCACGGCCGACGGTGAGGCGCCGACCACGGCGGCGAGGACGAGGACGTTGCCGTAGACGAAGGCGGCGACCCGGCTCTCCGCCCGGTCGGCCGCCACGTCGTCGCGGTGGTGCATCAGGGTGGTCAGCGCAGTGCGCACGGGGCGGGCGGTCACCACGCGAGCCTGCCACCGGACGGACCGGCTTCGCGGTCGCTGCTGCGCCGGCCCGTACGCCTAGCCTGACACCGTGAGCGGACGGCCGGGGGCGACCGGGGACGAGGTGCCCGCCCCGGGGCTGTCCCCCGGGGACGCGGTCGGCGAGGCCAGGTCGCTGCCGGTGGGCGGCTCGGGGCCGGCCGGCGAGGTGGCCGCCGACGGTCCGCCGGGCGCGGCGGTCCCCGCGCTGGAGGCGGAGATGGCCGATCTGTGGCGGCGGAGCAGGGCGCGTGTGCGGGTGCTCGCCCGCCAGGTGCGCCCCGGACTGGACCCGGCCGCCTACCCGTTGGTCGTCCTGCTGGCGACCCGTGGTCCGCTCCGGTCCAGCGAACTGGGTGCGGCGCTCGAGCTGGACAAGTCGACGGTGAGCCGGCAGGTCGACTCGGTCGTCCGGCTGGGCCTCGCCGAGCGCTCGGTCGACTCCGCCGACGCCAGGGCCCGACTGGTCGGCCTCACCGAGGACGGGCGCACCCGGGCGGGGCAGCTCCGGGAGGAGCAGCTGGCCCGCTGGCGGGCGTCGCTGTCCACCTGGTCGGAGGACGACGTCCGTCGGCTCACCGCCTTGCTCAGCCGGCTGGGGCGGACCGGGCTCACCTGAGCGACACGGTTGTTGATACTTGCAACTTCTCCGGTCGTGGTTGACACTTGCAACTGTCAACCAGGCGGATGGAGAGCAGGTGATGGACGAGGTCGTCGGTGCGGCCCTGATGGACGAACTGCGCGTGATCGTGCGTTCGGCCCGGGCGATCGCCCCTGGCGTCGACGTGGACAGTCGGGTCCCGTCTCCCGTGGTGTCGGTGCTCGGTCTGCTCGACGCCGAGGACGGCCTGCGACTCGGCGCCCTCGCCCGGGGGCTGGGTGTCGATGCGTCGGTGGCCAGCCGGCACGTCGCCACGGCCATCGACCTCGGGTTGGTGGAGCGTCGGGCCGACCCGGTCGACGGTCGCGCCGTCCAGCTGTCGTTGACCGGGGCCGGCCGTGCCGAGCTCGTCGAGCGTCGGGCTGCCCGGCTGTGCTGGTTCTCCGGGGCCCTGGCCGACTGGACGGACGGCGAGGTCGACGACCTGCTGACCGCCCTGCGCCGGCTGCGCCGGGACCTGGTGGCCGCGTCTGCGTCAGCTGCTGCGCCGGGCCGCCTGCCCCTCTCCGTGGCGGCCGTCGCCGCCTCCTGATCCACCCGTCGGCAGTGTCGCCGGCCCGCGTCCCACACCCGTGGCGCCGTCCGGTGCCCGGGTCGCGTCCTGCCCGCGAGGAGATCCATGAGCACCACGCCCGACACCGACGCCGTCGGCGGAGCCGATGCGGGAGCGGCCGGCCGGATGACCCATCGGCAGACTCTGGAGGCGCTCTCCGGTCTGATGCTGGGCATGTTCGTCGCGTTGCTGTCCTCGACGATCGTCAGCAACGCACTCCCGACCATCATCCGCGACCTGCACGGCACGCAGGCCCAGTACACCTGGGTGGTCACCGCGACGCTGCTGACCAGCACGGCCACCACGCCCATCTGGGGCAAGTTCGCCGACCTGTTCAGCAAGAAGCTGCTGGTGCAGATCTCGCTGACGATCTTCACGCTGAGCTCGATCGCGGCCGGCCTCTCCTCCTCGGTGGGCATGCTGATCGGCTTCCGGGCCGTGCAGGGCATCGGCCTCGGGGGACTGCAGTCGCTGGTGATCATCGTGATCGCGGCGATGATCAGCCCGCGTGAGCGCGGCCGCTACACCGGCCCCATCGCCGCGGTCATGTCCTTGGCCACCGTCGCCGGCCCGCTGATCGGCGGCGTGATCGTCGACACCAGCTGGCTGGGGTGGCGGTGGTGCTTCTTCGTCGGCGCACCGCTGGCCCTCATCGCGCTCTTCCTCGTCCAGGCCACGCTGAACATCCCGGTGGTCAAGCGGGAGGTGCGCATCGACTACCTCGGCGCTGCACTCCTGGCCGCCGGCGTGTCCGACCTGCTCATCTGGGTCACCCTGGCCGGCGACGACTTCGCCTGGGGCTCGGGCACCTCGATCTCGCTGGTCGCCGTCGGAGTGGTCCTGCTGGCGCTGATGGTCCTCGTGGAGACTAGGGTCGCCGAGCCGATCATCCCGCTGCGCCTCTTCCGGGACCGGACCACGTCCCTAGCCACGGTGGCCAGCATCGCCGTCGGCGTGGCGCTCTTCGGTGGAGCGGTGTTCTTGGGCCAGTACTTCCAGATCGCCCGCGGCTACTCGCCGACCGCGGCCGGGCTGCTCTCGCTGCCCATGATCATCGGGTCGATGGTGTCGGCGACGGTGTCCGGCCAGCTGATCAGTCGGACCGGCCGGTGGAAGGGCTTCCTCGTCGGCGGCGCGGCCCTCATGGTGGTCGGCTTCGGGTTCCTGGCGACGATCGACCACGAGACGAACATGGTGCTGATCGGGGCCTACCTCGCGATCCTGGGCCTCGGCCTGGGCATGACCATGCAGAACCTGGTGCTGGCGGTGCAGAACACGGTCGCCGCCCGCGACCTGGGCACGGCCAGCTCGACGGTCACCTTCTTCCGGTCCCTGGGCGGCACGATCGGCGTCTCGGTGCTCGGCGCGGTCCTCGCCACCCAGGTGGCCGACCTGACGGTGCGCGGCCTGTCCGAGGCCGGCGTCGACAACGCTGGGGCAGGCGCCGGCGGGGCCGGCATCGGTCAGCTGGACCAGCTGCCGCCGGCCATCGCCGGCATCGTGCGGGCCGCGTACGGCGACGGGACGGCGCGCATCTTCCTCATCTCCGCCGTGCTGGCCGTGGTCTCGCTGGTTATGGTTGTGCTCATCAAGGAGGTGCCGCTGCAGTCCCGGAGCGGTGAGGAGCTGCGGCTGGACGCCGAGCAGGCCGCCCGCGCCGCCGGCGGTGGCGGCGCAGGCCCGGTCACCAGCCCGGCCCTCGAGCGGCAGGACGGCGCGCGACCGGACGCCGCCACGGGCACCGTGTCCACCGGCGGGCGCCGCGGGCACTGACGCGCCGTCGCAGTCGGGATCCGCAGGCCGACGTGGTGCAGGAGTCGTGCACCACGTCGGCACCGGCGCCTCGGGACCGGTGCGGACGCCTCGGGGACGCCTCCGTCGTCTCGTCGCACCCGCCTCGACCCGGGGACCCGGGGGACGACCTGCCGCCCGCGGCTCCGGGCCGGTCCCTGCTCCCCGGTCCCTCGGCGGGTCTCTGCCCGGAGGCGGCGGGGACGTGCCGACCGGTGGTGGTCCGAGGGATCGGGACCGGGCCGGGGCAGGGCATGGTGGGGGGATGACAGGTCAGCGGACGAGGGGCAGGCCTGCGGTCTCCTCGCGGGAGGCGATCGAGCGGGTCGCGATGAGGTTGTTCCTCGAGCGCGGGTACGGGGCGACGACGGTGGAGCTGATCGCCGCCGAGAGCCAGGTCAGCCGGAGCAGTGTCTTCCGCTACTGGGGTTCGAAGTCCGACATCGTCTGGTCGGAGTTCGACGTGCACACCGAGCGGCTGCGTGAGCTGCTGCGCGGCGTGGCGGTCGACCTGGCCACGATGGACGCCGTCCGGCAGTGCGTGGTGGAGAACCTGCGCACCTCCATGGAGGGCTCGGCGCTGTGGCTCGAGCGCTTCGCCGTCCTGGACTCGGCGCCCGAGCTGCGTGCCGAGGAGCACGCGCACTGGGTCGCCTGGGCCGAGGTGGTGGCCGCCTTCGTCGCCGAACGGCACGGTCACCTGCCCGGTGACGTCGTGCCACAGAGCATCGGGGGCGCGGTGCAGTCCGCCTTCCTCGCCGTCCTCCGTCGCTGGCTGGCCACCGACGACCGGTCCGGACACCTGCCCACGGCTTTGGACACCGCCCTGACCCCGCTGTGCGAGGTGCTGCAGGGGTGGCTCGACCGCGACTGACGGATCGGCCGTCGTCGGGGGAGGCCCGGACGGTGGCGGGGGCGCTCGTCCGGCCGTATTGTGACACTGGGTTTCACAAAAGCGTGGCGCCCGGTGGGACACCACCACACCTCCCGGCGCTGTCGAGATCCGGCGTCGGGACCTCCGACGGAACGGACAGCGTCATGGGCAAGCTCGACGGCAAGGTCGCCATCATCACGGGTGCAGCACAGGGCATGGGCGCAGCGCACGTGCGCCGGTTCATCGCGGAGGGCGCCAAGGTCGCGCTCACCGACGTCAACGAGGCCGGCGGGCAGGCGCTGGCCGACGAGCTGGGAGAGAACGCCCTGTTCGTCAAGCACGACGTCACGTCGCTGGAGGAGTGGCAGGCGCTCGTGCAGAGGGTCGAGGACACGTGGGGGCCGGTGGACGTCCTGGTCAACAACGCCGGCATCCTCGGCCCGATCGCCGACATCGTCGAGATCGACCCCGAGGCGTACCTCGCGGTCGTCGCGGTCAACCAGCACTCGCAGGTCTGGGGCATGAAGACGGTCATCCCCTCCATGCGCAAGGCAGGCGGCGGCGCGATCGTCAACATCAGCTCGACCGCGGGGATGGTCTCGATCGTCGGCGCGCCGAACGTGGGCTATGTCGGCAGCAAGTTCGCCTCGCGCGGCATGACCAAGCAGGTCGCGGTCGCCTTCGGCCCCGACCAGATCCGGGTCAATTCGGTGCACCCCGGCTACATCAAGACCCCGATGATGGAGGCGGCGACCGACGAGACCGGTGGCGGCATCGCCGAGGCCGTCCCGATCCGGCGGATGGCCGAGCCCGACGAGGTCTCCAGTCTGGTGCTCTTCCTGGCCTGCGAGGACTCGTCCTACATCAGCGGCATGGAGCACGTGATCGACGGCGGTCTCACCGCCTCCTGACACACCACGGTCGCGGCAGCGGGTGTCTGCCCGCGCCCCGACCGTACCTGACGGGCCGGCGACCTGGTCCAGGTCGCCGGCCCCCGGTCGTGTCCCACGCCTCCGCCTGTCAGCCACGAGGACGGGGCTCCTGGTCGTCGCGTTAGTCCGGTGGGCCGGCCGCGGGCGCCGGTGAGCTGGGCCTGTCAGCTGCTGACGTCCGGTGCCGCGACCAGTCGTGCGACCAGCTGGCGCAGGAGGCGGCGCCGGTGCTCGTGGGTGGCCGCGGGCTCCGCCCCGCTCGCGGTGACCGTGGCGCTGATCGGCGACCAGGTCATTGCCAGGGCGATCACCGTCTGCAGCACGTCCTCCGGGGTGAGGGAGGGGTCGATCAGCCCGCGCTCCTGGGCGTCGGCGATGGCCGCCGTCTTGGCGGCATGCCCCTCGGCGTCCTCGAAGAGCTCGCCGGTGCCAGTGCGTTCCAGCCGGGCCCAGCCGGCCAGCCGGACGAACCCCGGGTCGGCGAGATGGGCGTCGTAGACGCGGACGGCGTAGCCGGGCAGGTCGTCTGCAGTGAGCGGGGCCGCGTCCAGGATCTGCCTCAGGTGGAGGGCGAGGACGGCGTCGAACAGGCCCTCCTTGCTGCCGAAGTAGGCGTACATCTGCGCCTTGTTCGACTGAGCGGCCGCAGCGATCCGGTCCACCCGCGCGCCGGCGATGCCCCGCGCCGCGAACTCGGCGGTCGCGGCGTCCAACACTCGTCGTCGTGTGGCCTCGGCATCGCGCATGACTTCAGCCTACCAACCGGTTGGTTGACGAACGGGAGTCCGCATGTCACCGAGGTTTAGCAAGTAACCAACCAGTTGGTATCTAGGAGCGGACATGAACGAGCAGAAGACGGTCCTGGTCACCGGAGCGGGCAGTGGATTCGGCCGGGGCGTCGCCCTGACCCTGGCCCGGCAGGGGCACCGGGTCATCGCGGGCACCCAGATCTGGCCGCAGGCCTGGGACCTGCGCCAGCAGGCGGAGGCCGAGGGGCTGCCGATCGAGGCGATCAAGCTGGACCTGCTCAACGAGATCGACGTCCGGCACGCCTGGACGTACGAGATCGACGTCCTGTTCAACAACGCCGGCGTCGCCCACAGCGGGACGCTCACCGACATCCCCATGGCGCTGGTGCGGGCGTCGTTCGAGACCAACGTGTTCGCCGCCCTGAAGCTGACCAAGGGGTTCATCCCGGCGATGGTGGCCCGGGGCAGCGGCAAGATCGTCTGGAACTCCTCCGACGCCGGCCTGCAGTCCCCGCCGTTCGGTGGGGCCTACACCGCCTCCAAGTGGGCGATCGAGGCCATCGCGGCCACCCTCCGCGACGAGTTGGCGCCGACCGGGGTGAAGGTCGCGGCCATCCAGCCCGGCTTCTACCTGACCGGCTTTAACGACACCGCGCTGGAGGCCTCCAGCTACTGGTACGACCCCGCGACCGCCGTGCTGCCCACCTGGGAGGGCCCCTTCACCCCGCCCGGCCAGGAGGACCCGCAGCCCATGGTCGAGGAGATGGTCAAGGTCATCACCGGGGAGTCCGACCGCTACCGCACCGTCTACCCGCCGGCCATGGAGCAGGAGGTGCGGGAGTGGATCGACGCCGAGTGGGACAAGACGGTCTGACCACCGGCGACGCCGTCCGGGCCGCGCTGGCCATAGACCGGTCCTCCACGGCCCGGGCACGCACGGTCGACATCACCACCACCGGCGCCCGCACCGGTCGTCCCCGGCGGATCGAGATCTGGTTCTACCGCCACGAGGGCACGGTCTACCTCAGCGGCCTGCCCGGCCGGCGCGACTGGTACGCCAACCTGCTGGCTCAGCCGGAGTTCACGTTCCACCTGAAGCACGGGGTGCGGGCGGACCTGCCGGCCCGGGCGGTGCCGGTGACCGACCCGGCCCGCCGGTTGGCCGCCTTCACCGAGTTCACGGAGGACATGAACCAGCCGCACGACCCGGCCCGCATCGGGCGGCGGACCTCTCGGTGGGGGAGTGGCTGGCGAGCAGTCCGTTGATGGAGGTTGTGTTCGACGACCCCGGACTGCCCTGATCCGAGCGGCCGGGAGCTCACCGGCTGAAGGGCGACACCTGCCGCCCCTCAGCCGGTGAGGCGCCGAAGGAGGTGGGCGGGTCAGGCTCGCTACGCCGGTTTCGCGCGAGCGCCATTGACTCAGCCCGGCGCATCCATGGAGCTGCCACTCGAGCGGGTGCGCCCGAGCTCGTCGCGTGGTCGGACAGTTAGACCGTGAGGGAACGTCCTTTATCTAACGGCCCGGCCGCTACACCGCGATGCGCGCCAGGAGCGGGACTTAGTCCTGCCAGCCGCGGTCTCGGTAGCGGTGCAACTGCAGGGACCGGAGGCCGGCGGCGAGGTACCGATAGAGCACGCCCTCGCCGACCTCTGATGAAGAACACTATGGGGACCACGTCGCGTATCGCGATGTGCGCGCCGTCCTGGTCGCAGGCCTCGGCCCACACGACCCAGAGGCCTACCGACCAGGCGCTTGGCACTCGGCGTTCCCCGCCATGAAGGGCCTGCTGGACGGCGGAAGCTCATCCGCCGATGGCACGTTACGGTTGTGGTCGCAGTCAGCTGTCTGCTCCGCTTGGGCCGCCCCACGCCAGAGTCTGCCGTTACCCGACCATGCCGATCCGGCCAATGCCCCGCTCCGCTCGGCTGAGTACTGACCGGTCGGTTCCCCACGTGGTGGTTCATGGTCGCCCATCCGGCTGCGCACAAGTGGGTGAGCCCCCCTTGCCTACCTTCGCACCGTGACCACCTCCGACCCAGACTCCCCAGTTCCCGTGGCTCACACGACAGACCCGATGCCCGGGTACCGGTCGTCGGCGTTGACCTCGCTGGCCGACCTCGTGGCGCTGTGGTCGTCCATGGAGTTCCAGGTCCGGTGGTTCCGGCAGGAAGCCGGCGAGCTTGATCCCACGTCGTGGAAGCTGATCTACCGGATCGCCGTGCACGGGCCTACCCGACCCTCGGAGCTGGCCGAGATGTTGGGGGTCACGCGCTCGACCATCAGCAAGGTCATGGCTGCTCTCGAAACCGCCGGCCTCGTCGTCCGCACCCCAGACCGCCATGACCGGCGCGGTGTCCGGGTCTCGCTGACAGCCGAGGGCGTCCGCGAGGCGCAGAAGCTCTTCGACGGGGCTGACGCCATGATGGTTCAGCTGCTGGAGGGCTGGTCGGATGAGCGGCGCCAGCACTTCGCCGAGGCGCTGGAGGAGTTCGTGGACAAGGCCCGCCGGTTCCCTCGGCAGGAGCCTCAGCCCCCGCCTTCATGAGCGATCGAAACGGGTCTCCATTACCCGACTCCAGGTCACACGGCGCCGTCTACACACCCGAAGTAGTGTCTTAGCGACACCACACCGCTGGTCGCTGGCCCCAGCGGTGCAAACAGATTCATCGAGCATGGGAGTGCACCGTGGACCAGCAGGCAGCGTCGGAGATCATCGTCATCACCGGCGCCGGCAGCGGAATGGGCCGAGACATCGCGGTGGACCAGGCAGCACGAGGCCGGCACGCCGTCCTCGTCGGACGCCGCCTGGAACCGCTGCAGGAGACCGCCGCCGCGATCAGCCCAGCATTGAGCACCGTGGTGGCCGCCGATGTCAGCACCCGTGAGGGCGCGGCCCAGGTACGCGAGGCGCTGGCCGGGCGGCCGGTGACCGGGTTCGTCGCGAACGCCGGCGGGCAAGGCGACTTCAAGGACTACAACGGCGACCTCGAGCATGCAGAGGACGCGTGGGAGCAGGCGCTGCGCAAGAATTTCTACAGCGCCATGCTGCCGATCGAGGCGCTGCTGCCGCACATGGTCGACCAGCTCGGTCGCATCGTGCTCATCGGGTCGACCTCTGGTCTGGATGGTCGCGGCGGCCCGTACGCCACCGCCAAGGCCGCCCTGGCCGGCTACGGCCGCGAGCTCGCCGTGCGTGCCGGCGCCCGGGGGATCACAGCCAACACGATCGCCCCAGGATTCGTCTCCGACACCGAGTTCTTCACCTCTGGCGGGTTCGGTGACAGCGCCGCGTTCGTCGACCAGGTCGCTGCTCAGACCCTGGTCGGGCGGGTCGGCGCCCCCGCCGACGTGACGTCGGCGGTGCGCTGGCTGCTCGGTGATGATGCCGGGTGGGTTACCGGACAGACCATCGTGGTCAGCGGCGGCACCGACATGGCCCGGTGAGAACACCCCGGCGACTGACCCGCCCGGGTCGCACCAGGCGAAGGCACCCGCGGCGCCGCTGGGTCCGTCGCGCACTCCTGGCCACAGCCGCTCTGCTGCTGACCGCGGTGGCCAGTGGCTTGGTGTTCATCCGCACCAAGCCCTTCGGCGCCTCCCCGTCTGGGCCACGTCAAGCCCGCATCGAGCAGTCACCCCAGTGGCACGACGGCCAGTTCACCAACCCCCAGCCGCTCTGGCATCCCCCCGTCACCACGGGTCTGGCAGTTCTCCTCCACGGCGCCGACCTCACCACCCCAGATCCGCCGCTGGACATCGCTCCGACCGACACCGGCGTATGGGCGACCCCGCCGAGCTCGGGACTGCGCGTCACCTGGTTTGGGCACTCCTCCACGTTGATGGAAATCGACGGCGCAAGGGTGCTGATCGACCCGTTCTGGGGCGCCGCCGCCGGCCCATCGACCCTGATCGGGCCTCGACCCTTCTACGCTCCTCCCGCCGCGCTGGACGACCTGCCCCCCATCGACGCAGTGGTCATCTCCCACGACCACTTCGACCACCTCGACCAGGCCACCGTCACCGCGATGTCCAAGTGGACCGCCACCGTCTTCCTGGTGCCGCTAGGCATCGGCGCACACTTGGAGCGGTGGGGCATACCCCCCGACCGGATTCGCGAGCTGGACTGGTGGCAGACCACCACGATCAAGGACCTCGAGCTGGTTGCTACCCCAGCCCGGCACTCCTCCGGACGCGACCCGCTGCGCAGCAACCAGACGCTGTGGTCGGGGTGGGCGCTGGTCGGGCCCAAACACCGCGTCTGGTATTCCGGGGACTCCGGCTACTTCCCCGACCTCGCTGAAATCGGTCGACGTCTGGGTCCTTTTGACATCACGCTGGTCGAGTCCGGCCAGTACACCCCCGAGTTCCCCGACGACCACTGGGGACCAGAGCTGGCTGTACAAGCCAACGAGCTAGTCGGCGGCAGACTCCTCATCCCGGTCCACTGGGGACTGCTCACCTTGGCACTCCACACCTGGACCGAACCGGTGGAACGGGTCCGTGAGGAAGCCAGATGCCGCCAGCAGCCCTACCTGATCCCAGTCCCCGGCGTCCCCACCGAACCCTCACCGTCCGCCGTCGCCGATCAACGACAGTGGTGGCCCGACCTTCCCTACCGCGCCGCTGCCGACGCATCGGTCGACCCCACCGTCGACGGCAACCCCACCCACCGCGTCGACATCACTCCGTGCGTGCTGGGTGAATCAGCGCGAGCTCTTAAGGGCTCATCCAGTCTTGGGACCGCATCAACTTTCGGCAACGTGGAAGGGCTGGTTTGCCGAACCGCAGCCAGGCCAGCGCTCACATGGGGCTCCGCTTCGGGGCAAGGGACACCACCCGGGCGCTGAGCTGCAACTGCTCCTCGGTGAGGGTCTGCAGGGCACCGCGGGCTCGGGCCTCGGCGAGCCGGCGCTGTAGGGCGCTGGGCGCCTAGTTCCGGTCAAGGTTGTGGGCCGAAATTCGTAGGACCGCATACGGGCGTTTGTGAGCGGTCGGCGATGGCCGAGGACGTCCTTTATCTAACGGTGTGGCCGAGGCTGCGCGTGAGGGTGATGACGGTCTGTCCGATCCCACCTTCGGCCCGGGTGGTGAGTGCTTCGGGCACGTGGTCGAAGGGATACACGGCGGTGACGGGTGGGTGGACCTGTTCCGCTGCGAGCATCTTCGTCAGGGTGGCGACGGTGGCGGCCTTCTCGGTCTCGTCGCGGAAGGTGGAGAGGATGCCGATGGCGGCGTAGTCGCGCATCAGGAGGTCCTGGGCGTCGATGGACGCGGGTCTGCCGCTGGCGAACCCGACGATGAGGAACCGTGCACCGGGTGCGAGGACCTGCACCGCGTCGGATGCTGCTGCTCCACCGACGGTGTCGTAGACGACGTCGACACCACGGCCAGCGGTGATCCGGTCGATCTCTTCGCGGGAGGCGGGGTCGCTGAGGTCCAGGACGTGGTCGGCGCCCTGCTGCCGGCAGAAGTCGGCCTTGGCCTCGGTGCGGGCGGTCGCGATGACGGTGGCGCCCAGCGCCTTCCCGATCTGGATCGCGGCGGACCCGGTGCGACCTGCGCCGCCCAGTACGAGCAGCGTCTCCCCGCTCTGGAGTCGGCCGCGGTGGTGTAGGCCGATGTGGGCGACGTGGAAGGAGCCGGGGAACCCGGCGGCCTGCTCATCGGTGAGCCCCTCGATCGCGGGCATCGCGCTCCAGCCGGGGACGAGGGTGTACTCGGCGAATCCGCCGATGCCGATGTCGGCGCGGCTGTTGCCGACGATGCGCGCACCCACCGGGTGCGGGAAGCCCGGCCCGACGGCATCGACGATGCCGACCACCTCCTGCCCGGGAGAGGCCGGCGGCCGGGGCAGGAAGGGGTAGTCGCCGCGGATCATCATCAGGTCCGGGAGAGCGAGGCTCGCGGCGAGAACGCGCACCCGGGCCTCACCCGGCCCAGGTGCGGGCAGCTCGACGTCCTCGAGGCGCAGGACGTCGGCCACCTCACCGAACAGTGCCGCCTGCCACCGCTTCATCTGCTGTGCTCCGTTCATGAGGCCGGTCAGAACATGGCGCGGGTGAGGGCGAGCTGACGGTCAGGGTCGGGCTCCTTGCCGTCGGCCTGCACCCGCTCCTGGTAGACCGCCATCATCAGGTCGCGGCGCCGCGCGGAGCTGTTCCGCTGAGCCCGGTCGAGGGCCGCAGGCAGCTCCTCGGTGGTGAGGTCGGTCGTGTACGCCGGTGTGCCGGGCTGCTGGCGCCACGAGTCGGCGATCACGCCGGCGTCGAAGGCATCGAAGCCGGTCTCCTCGACCAGGCGCATGCCCACTGCTCGTTGCGCGTCGTCGTCGGCCACGATGGGCAGCGCGATCCGGCCCGCCGTCCCCGTCGGCATCGCCTTGTCCCGGAAGGACGCGGTGGTGATGCTGTTCCAGGCTTTCACGATCGGGCGGCCGTACTGCTCCTGCACCCATTCGCTCTCCACCTGGCCGTTCTCGACGGCGTCGATGACGCCGTCGCGGTGGGGGAAGTAGTTGGACGTGTCGATGACCACCGCGTCGGCAGGTGCCTTGGCGATCAGCTCGGCCATGCCCGCGATCTGGCCGAAGTTGACCGAGACGATGACGACGTCGGCGTCCTGCGCGGCATCGGCAGCCCAGACCGCGGTGGCGCCGGTGCTGAGCGCGGAGGCGTCGACCGTCTCCGGTGCCCGGGAGTTCGCGATCGACACGTCGTGGCCGGCGCGGGCGAGGCGTTCGGCGAGGATTCGTCCGATGTTGCCTGCTCCGATGATGCCGATCTCCATGGCCGTTCCTCCGTGCCGCGGGACAGTGGCGGAGAGGAGACTCTCTCCGGTCTTCCAGGACTCTACTCGGAGACTGTCCCCGTATAGGAAGGAGTCGTGGAGTTGACGACGACCACCGGTGGCCGGGCGCCGCGCTCGGACGCGCGGCGCAACCGCCAGCACATCCTCGACGTCGCCCGGCAGCACTTCACCGAGCGCGGGGTCACGGGGTCACTGGACGCGATCGCCAAGCAGGCGGGGGTGGGTGCCGGAACCCTCTACCGGCACTTCCCCTCCCGCGACGCGCTGCTCGCCGCACTCCTCGGCGCCCGCGACGAGCAGATCGGAGTGCGCCGCGCGGAGATCACCTCCAGCGCGGTCGACGCCGGCGCCGCCCTCGATGAATGGCTCGACGCGCTGATCGACTGGGCCGGGGCCTTCGACGGCCTCCCTGAACCTCTGCGTGCGGCCATCGACGAGGAGGCCTCCCCGCTGGCCTCCACCTGTCAGGGGTACATCACCGTCACCGACGAGTTCCTTCACCGCGCCCAGGACGCTGGGCTGGCCCGTCGTGACGTCCGCGGCCGTGAACTGTTCCTGTTGGCTCTCGCAGTCAGCTGGGCGCAAGGCGCTGCCATGGCCGACAGTGCCTCGGCCACCGCGATGGCCGGGCTCCTCCGATCCGGCTGGGCCAGGACCGACGCGGTCTGACCACTTGCTCCGCGGCCCGAGGCCTCCTCGCCGCGTGCGGACTGCTCCGTTGCAGCGGGTGAGCCGCTGCTCAAGAGAAGTCCGGCCAGCGCGAGGACCTTGGACGGCGTTCTGCCACTCGTGCGCCAGGTCGTGCTGCCGGCTGCACTGACGCCCCGACTGAGCGCGACGAGTCCGGACGCCAAGCAGACACCTACTGTCCGTCGGCATGAAGAGGTCAGCCGGGGACGCCGAACGGATCCAGCTCGGTGAACTGGCCGCCCAGCTCGACGACCGGCTGAACTTCGTTCTGGCGCTGCACCTCGGCCGGGGGCCGGATGAGGTCCTTGCTCTCATCAACGACGTCCTGTGGCGCGTGCCGATCGCAGATCGGATTGCACAGCTAGACGCCGCCCTGACTCGGGCCCAGATCAAGGACGCGGTGCCAGCACTCCCTGCCGCGCTGACTGCCGTCTTCGCCATCCGCAACCTGCTTGCCCACAGCGTCAGCTACGGCTCCACCGATGAGGCGATCGAGCTCTGGAGCGTCCGTAACGGGAAGCGACAGACACGAGTGCTGACCAGGGACCATCTGCGCTGGACCGTGGACATGGCCGAGCTGTGTCTCCTCCTGTGGTTGCCGCGCATCGAGGGTCGTGTGGGCGACGTCGAGACCTGGGGCTGGCTGTACCGCTACGACGAACCGTGACCCCAGCACCTCCGCCAACGAGCGGGCCCAGGCGCCGTAGGGAACCCCGCTCCGCCTGATGACCCACGCCTTACGGGGCGCCGTCGTCCTCGGCGCGTTCGATGTTCCAGGCCGGCGTCCAGCGGCCGACCGCGAACCCGAAGCGGGGTGCGATCTCGCGGTGGTACTCGACGCAGCCCAGCCACCCGTCGCCGCGCTCATCGCTCTGCTGCCAGCCGTGCAGCAGGGCCGGGGTGTGCCACTCGCCGCCCCATCGGACGCGCACCGGGACCGGAGGGTCCAGCCGGCGATCGGCCTCCTCAAGCGCCAGCGCCAGGTCGTCCTTGGAGGTGACGAGGAGGTGGTCGGGCACCGGCAGCCTGCGGGGCGGCGGGCCGGGTTCGCGTGCTGGCACCACCCCACTATCGACCCGCGCCGGGAGTGCCTGCCGCACCGGCCTGGCGGCCGGTGGCTTCGCCGCCGTGGTCACGCGGACCGGCCTCCGGCCGGTGGCTTCGCCGTGGTGGCTGGGTTGGGGGTGCGGCAGGTCGTCCCAGCATGCGGGGTCGGGGGCCCGACCGGTCAAGGCCGCTGCGCGCCGGCTGCGCCGGTCGGCTTCTCCGAGCCTGGACCGCCCACCCTCAACCCCGCACCCCGGGACTCCCGACCCGCCGCACACCGCGGCGAGCGTGACAGGGAGACACCGTGGAGACCGAGCGTTCCAACATCAGGCAGGCAACGAACGCCGTGCAGGACGAGCTGCACACGCTGGGCAACCACCTCAGCTTCATGCAGCAGAGCCTCACGGACCCCGAGCCGCCGAACGTCGACGAGGACCTCACCTACGCCCTCAAGTTCCTCAACGACTCGTTGGCGGCGCTGGAGAAGCTGCGCCAAGCGCAGAGCGCCTACGACAACGAGGTCGACTTCGAGCTGCTGTGACCGTGCGGCGGCCGGCCAGGTGACCCCTGCGCCGGCCGCCGGACCCACCGCCGGACCCGCGCAGCAGCTGCACCACCGCAGTCCTGGCGGACAACCACCCCCCGCCCCCTCCCGGCAAGAAGAAGTCAGCGGGTGCAAGAGGCCGTGGAGGTCAAGGTGGAGCGCCCGGAGCGAAGCGAGGACGTACGACCTTGACTGGAGCGGACGCGTCTGCGTGCTTGCCTAGCCGGCTGGGGTTTCTGCGAAGGGTGCTGGCCAGCCTGTGTCCGGCGGGGATCCGCCTTCCCTGGGCTGGGTTTCGAGCACTGTCGGTCCCCAATGCTCGCGATGCGGCTTGCGCCGACTTCTCGACGTAAGCCGAGGGAGGGTGGCGCGGAGCGTCGACCACGCCATCACTGATTCAGAAACGGAGGATGATCGTTCGAACGACGATTGCTCATGTGTTAACCCGAGTCGGTGAGGGTCGACGCCCCAACCGCTGATACCACTCGGGGTCCTGAAGTCGGCGACGGTCGTTGCGGAACTAGTTGCATCGAAGTTTGACGGTAGGGCTTGAAACCGTGGCGCCCGTTCCCTTGCCCCGCCCACCCCAGTTTCCCTAGCCATTCCTGGCGGGGGAGTACCTCTAACAAATGCCGCTTGAGTTAACAACCCCGGGTCGCTTCTGGGAGCGGTCTGGATATCGTTTGTGGACTAAAGTGCTAGCTTGCGAAATCGACCGGTCGTGCGGTAGCAATGAATGCGTGACTGAACGATGTCAGTGGCGAGAGTCAACCTGCGAGCGGGACGTCTGCTACAAGAGTCGGAGGCTGTGCGGGCGGCACTATGCGCTTGCTCGACGACAGGGCGTCCTGGATGACGAGTACCCCAAGCCAGTGCTCGACGCCGTCTGTAAGGCGGAAGGCTGCACCCGTCCGCGCGTGACAAAGGGGTACTGCCACGGCCACTACGTGCACCACGAGTACCGCGGTCTGACGACCCCCATGGGTAAGCCAAAGCATTTCCTGACCAACGTCGATCTGGGTGAGGAGACGGCGACCTGTGCGCTGTGTGGCGACAACACCCCAGTGCTCATCTCCTACCGACGGGGAACGGGGGAGCGGTACGCCCGGATGTGCCTCAGCCTCTACCCGGGCGTGCAGGAGCGGGCCTTGAACCGACTGGCAAAATCGAGTTACGTCCTGACCGCGACTGAGCGAGAGGCGCTCCTGGAGAGGCAGGGTGGGATTTGCGCCAACCCGTCCTGTGACGCTCGTGATGACGACACGTCTCGATGGACGCGTCTGGCGACGGACCACGATCACCGGTCGACCGACCATGCAGTTCGCGGGCTCCTCTGTCGTCGTTGCAACGCATCGATCGGGATGGCGCCCGGGGACAGTCTGATCGGCGTGCTCGGGCTGGCCGTGTACCTGGCCGCGCACGAGCGGCCACGCATGGCAGGCGTCCTGGACGGACTGCTCAACGAGGTGGTGGCTAGTGCGGGTGTCGCCCAGGTCTAGCCGTACGACGACGACACCGTCAGGCGGCCGTCTTGATGGTTGCGCTGCAGCCAGGCCGATCGATCCCCATCCGAAGGGTCAGGGGCGGGCGGCCGGCGTCAACCGCGGTGGGCGCGTCAGCTAGGCCACGCCTGGTCGGAGCCACGTTGTACGTGCACAGTCGCGCCGATAGGCCACCAGCCCCTCACGGCGTGGACACACCGGCCCTTCCGCTACTCGGCGTGTGTCCGGCTAGGTCTGTGGTCGAAGGTCTCCTGTCCCGGGTCCGGATGGGCGCCATGCACTCGGGCTCCGATCGCCGTGCCGTTGGCGGAACTCGCGCTGACGATCCGGTGTAGTTGATCGAGACCACGGGGCGCCTGGAGGCGTTGGGGTTAAGGCTCGTCGGATGCGGTAGCCCGGCGCGAAGACACGAGCTGGGGGCACCGCGGGGGCACAAGAGGGTCAGCGAAGACGCATGTCGACGCCAGTCGATGCAACGCGTCGGCGCAGGTCAGCACCGCAATCCAACTCATGCCCCAGGTAGTCAATGCGCCGCAAACTGTTCCCGGCGTACAGGCCGACTCGTCCGTCGCCCTCCCGACCGGGAGGGCGACCGGGTCAGCGGACGATGCGCAGGTGCGGCCCGGTGCGGGACGTCTCGGGCTCCTCCACCGGCAGGCCGGCGCTGACGCGGATGCGGTGCTCGGGGACGTCGAGCGCCCGGGCCAGCGCGCGGGCGACGCGGTCGTTGACGTACACCGACCCGCGGCCGCCCATCAGCCCGCGGACGGCCTCCTTGGACACGACGCCCAGGGTGCGGGCCGACGCCTCCTCGGCGGTCAGCCCCAGCTCGAACAGCCGTCGCCAGATGAGCCGCTGCAGGTCCCGGTCGCTCATCGGGGACCCGGCGCAGGGCTGCTCGACGACCGCTTCCGGTGACACGGGGACATGATCATGGTCTAGCCCGTGGCTTTACGCGGTAAACCGCTCCCGGTGCCCCGTCTGGGGTGCGGCCGGGTGTCGGGGATCAGCGCAGGGCGTCGCCGGCGACGTCGTCGACGATCGCCTGGAAGGTGGTGGTGTCCACCTCGTTGTCGACCGTCACCCGCACGATGTCGGTGATCTGCTGGCGGGACGTCGAGCGGCACGCGCTCACCCGGGCCGCGGCGATCAGCTTGAGCTGCTGCAGCCGGGCGGGGGAGCAGTCGGTGGCGCTGGGGAGTCGGTTCTCGCGCATGGACGAACGGTAGGTCGATCGTCCACCGGTTCGCAGCTCCGCCACCGCCGTGTCGCCCGCCGTCCACCTCGCCCGCCCCAGGCGGCACCCCCGCCCCGGAGCTCGGTCGAGCGTGGCCCGCGGCGGTGCGGCGCCGCTCAGCCCCGAGCTGCCCGGACCTCCTGACGATCGCGCTCGCGGCGCTCGTCCTGGCGGGCCAGCCACTGCTCCAGCTCGGCGGCCGGCAGCGGCGGTGAGTGCAGGTAACCCTGGCTCTCGTCGCAGTCCAGCGCGCGCAGGTGCAGCAGGGTGGCCGGGTCCTCGACGCCCTCGGCGACCACCCGCAGCCCCAGCTGGTGCGCCAGCCGGACGGTGCTCGCGACGATGGCGGCCGCGCGGGAGTCGGTGAGCAGGTCGGCGGTGAACGACCGGTCGAGCTTCAGCTCCACGACCGGGAGCTGGTGCAGGTAGGTGAGCGAGGCGTAGCCGGTCCCGAAGTCGTCGATGCTGACCCCGGCGCCCAGCTCGGTCAGCGCGCCGACCACGGCCAGGCTGCGGTCGGGGTCACTGAGCAGCACCGTCTCGGTCACCTCCAGGACCAGCGCCGACGGCGGGAGGGCGTGCAGCGCGAGCAGCTCGGCGACCCGCGCCGGCAGCCCGGTGTCGAGCAGGTTGCTGGCCGAGAGGTTGACCGAGATCCGCAGGTCGCGGCCGGCCCGGTGCCAGACCGCCGCCTGGGCGACCGCCTGGGCCAGCACCTCGTCGGTGAGCGCGCCCATCAGCCCGTGCACCTCGGCCAGCGGCAGGAAGTCCACGGGTCCGAGCAGGCCGCGGGTCGGGTGCTGCCAGCGCACCAGCGCCTCGACGCCGACGGTCCGCCGGGTCTCGACGCCCACCTGCGGCTGGTGGTGCAGGACGAGCTCGCCGCCGGCGATCCCGGCGCGCAGCTCCTCGACCAGCGCCAGCCGGCCGCTGCTGTCGCCGTGCCGGTCGGCGTCGTAGCGCACGACCCCGGATCCCGCCCGCTTGCCGTCGTACATGGCGGCATCGGCCTGGCGCAGCAGCGCGGCGGGTTCGACCGGGTCGCCGTCCGGGCCGCCGGCGTGGCCGGTCAACCCCAGGCTCACCGCGACGTGCACGCTCAGCCCGCCCACGGCGAACGGCTCGGCGAGCCACTCCTGCACGTCCCGGCCGAGCCGGGCGGCGCGCTCCTCGGGGCAGGCGCCGGGCTCGAGGTGGGCGACGAGGGCGAACTCGTCGCCGCCGAGCCTGCCCAGCAGGTCGTGGTCGCCGAGCCCGGCGGTCAGCCGCCGGGCGACCAGCCGGAGCAGGTCGTCGCCGGCGGCGTGACCGAGGCCGTCGTTGACCTCCTTGAACTTGTCCAGGTCCAGGACGCCGAGCACGAACGGGGTGCGCTCGGTGCACAGCTCCTCCACCCGGCGCAGCACCGCGCGGCGGTTGGCCAGGCCGGTGAGCTCGTCGGTCAGCGCCTCCCGGCGGCTCACCGCGAGCTGGGAGAGGTCCCGCACGTTGAGCAGCAGGCGGATGCCCGACGCCGTCCCGGCGACGCCGGCGCAGAAGACCGCGGTCGTGCTGGCGGCACCGAGCGCCGTGACCGCGAGCACCGCGATCGAGGAGATGATCACGACGAAGGCGCCGATGGTCGTGGCGCCCGGGTCGGTCATGGTGCGCGGGACGGGCGTGGGCCGCACGACGGCGGCCAGGCACAGCAGCAGGACGCCGAGGGTCGCGAGCACCCACCCGCCGCGGTGGCCGTAGACCGCGGCGATGCCGGCCACCAGGTCGGCGGTCAGCCCGCCGGAGATCAGCCAGGCCCGCGGGTCGCGGGTCATCCCGGAGATGTAGGGCACCGCCACCGACGTGCCGACGACGACGAGGCCGGCGGCGATCTGCAGCAGCACCGGCTGCACCTGCCACCAGGGCGCATCGGCCCAGCGGCTGCCGACATGGGCCAGCACGGTGTCGGTGACGGCGACGACCGCGAGCACCGCGGCCGCGCCGAGCAGGGTGTCACTGGGATCGGCGACGTTGGTGCTGTCGCGGTTCCACAGCACCATGCCGCCGTAGAGCAGCGGGAAGGCGGCGACGTGCGCCAGCGCCAGCGGGACGGCGTCCGCAGCGTGGTCGGCGCGGACGCCGACCAGCACGATGCCCACCGCGCAGCCCACGGCCAGCAGGGCCGAGGCGCCGGCGAGCCGGTGCCACAGGGCGCGTTCACCCGCGGCGCGCCGGGCCCGCCAGCGCAGCAGCAGGGCGCCGGTCACGTGCAGCGTGAGCGCAACGCCCAGCTGGACGCCGTCGGCGGCGTGGACCGGGCCCACGGTGAGGGCCACCTGGACGCCGGCGATCAGGACGACGAGGACCAGCAGCCCGCGCGGGGCGTCGGTCAGCAGTCGGAGCCGGCGGGACATGGGGGAGTGATCGGCCGGCCGGCGGCGCCGGTGGAGACCGGCGCCGCCGGCTCACCCCTGCGGGGCAGGCGGCCGGCGGCGTCCGGGCAGGTCCCGCACACCGCCGGCCGGCCCGTCAGCGCGGCTGGGCGGGGTTGGTCGGATCGCCGTGCGAGGGCGGGTTGACCGGCGGGCCCGAGGTCGCCTCGGTGACCGGCGAGCCGCCTGCGGGCGCGGGCGCGTGCTCGGGCTGGGCGGCCGCCGGGTCGCCCCCGGAGGGCTGCGTGCCGCTCTCCAGGTCGGCCAGGCGGTGGTTCACCGCCGAGATGACCTGGACCCGGTTGGCGTGCGCCTTCTCGTAGGTCAGCAGGGTCTGCAGCCCGTCGGCGTCCAGGGTGCGGATGCGGGAGGTGAGGCTCCCGACGGGCAGGTGGTCGTAGTCGGGCAGCGGGAGCGTGTCGTGCTCGGGCATCCCAGCTCCTTCCGGTCGCGGCGGACGTGTCGGCAACGCCTACCCGGCACCACGGGGCTGACACACCGGGTGTGAGGACGGAGGCGGTGGGTAGGCGGTCCGGAGCCAGAGTCGGGGCCCAGCGACGGCCCCCGTTCCACGACCCGAGGAGCTCCCCGCCCCATGGACGTGACCTTCCTGGACGCCGTCTTCAGCGCACCCGGCCCGTACGCCACGGTCTGCGTCGACGTCACCCACAACACCGAGACCGCCGACACCGAACTCGAGCTGAAGGTGCGCGCGGTCGCCGAGGAGCTCACCGCCCAGGGCGCTCCCGAGCCGGTGGTCGACACCGTGCGCGCCCGGCTCCTGCAGGCCAACGAGGGCGGGCAGCTGGCCACCCTGCGCGGGCGGGCGCTCGTCGTGGCCGCCGACGGTTCGGTGGTGCTCGACGAGGCGCTGGCCGACAGCCCGCGCGAGCCGGTCACCAGCTGGTCGCCCGTCCCGGCGCTCCTGCCGGTCCTGCGCCAGCTCGCCGGCCGCGTCCCGCACGTCGTCGTGGTCGCCGACCGGGTCGGCGCCGACGTGCAGGTGGCCAGCGGCACGGGCCAGCAGGTGGAGACCCAGAAGGTCGACGGCGACACCTTCCACATGCGCAAGGTCCAGGTCGGCGGCTGGGCGCACAACACCTACATGCACACCGCGGAGAACCAGTGGGAGGAGAACGCCGGGCAGGTGGCCGCCGCCGTGAACGAGGCGGTCACCCGCGACCGCTCCCGGTTCGTCCTGCTCGCCGGTGACGTCCGCGCCCGCCAGCTGATCGCCGACAAGGTCGGCCAGGAGGCCTCGCAGGTCCTGGTCAGCATCGACGAGGGCGGCCGCGCCGCCGGCGCCGACCGCGACGTCATCACCGCCCGGGCCAGCGAGCTGATCGCGGAGAACGAGGCCGCCGAGACCACCCGCGTTCTCGAGCAGATCGACGCCGCCTCCGCCCACGGCCTGGCCGTCACCGGCACGGCCCTGGTGGTCGAGGCGCTGCGCAAGGCGCAGGTCGAGACGCTCGTGCTGGCCGACCGGCCCGACGACGAGCAGCTGCACGTCGGCCCCGGCCCGCTGGAGCTCGGCGTCAGCGCCGAGGACGTCGCCGCGCTCGGGGTCACCGACACCCAGGTGGTCCCCGCCGACCTCGGGCTGCTGCGCGCCGCCATCGGCAGCAGCGCCGCGGTCGTCGTCGTCCCGCGCTCGGCCATGCCCGGTGACATCCCGGTGGCCGCCGTCCTGCGCTACACGGACGAGTCCACCCCCAGCTGACCCCCGGTCGGCACACGCACCCCTCGGCCGCACCGCGGCCGGACGAGAGAACGGAGCACCACCATGACCGACCCCCACCAGGCCGCCACGTCCCCTGGCACCAGCCCGGCCGACGTCGAGCACCGCGCCGCCATCGCCGAGGCGCTGGGCAAGGAGGTGTGGCCGGCCGACAAGGACACCCTGGTCGCCAAGGCGCAGGAGTCCAACGCCCCTGACCGCGTGCTCGCCGACCTGAACCGCCTGCCGGCCCACGCGCAGTTCGCCAACGTGCAGGAGGTCGCGCAGGCCCTCGGCATCAGCACGGAGTCGCACCGCTTCTGACGAAGGACCCCCTCGCCCTCACGCCACGCTCCGCGCGGCGCAGGGGCGAGGGGGCCGATCCCGCACGTCACCGGCCGGTGTCACGCGCAGCGCCCGAGGTGCTGCGTGTGGCAGCGGCCGGTGTCGTGTCGGGGGAGGCGGGTAGGGAGTCGGCATGCCCGACATGAAGGAACCGTCCCCCGAGGCGCACGCCAACGTCACCGAGCACAACGTCGAGACCCGCGCCGAGCTCTACCCCGAGGAGCGCTCGGTCGGCGGCAGCGTCGACCCGGAAAAGCAGGCCGAGCTGATCCTCGCCGAGTCCGAGGAGCGCACGATCCACCCCGACGCCGACGACGCCAACGGGGGCCACCGGCAGTCCGCGGAGACCGCCGACCTGCCCTGACCGGCGGCGCTCAGCGCGCGGGTGGGGCCGTGCTCTCCCGGACCACGAGCCGGGTGGCCAGCTCCAGCCGCGGCACGTCCAGCGCCTCGCCGCGCACCAGCCGCAGCACCGTACGGGCGCCCAGCGCCCCCATCTCCGACAGCGGCTGGTGCACGGTCGTCAGCGGTGGCGACGACCACTCGGCGCCGGGCAGGTCGTCGAAGCCCACCACGCTCAGCTCCTCGGGCACCCGCAGGCCCCGCCGCCGCGCGGCCTCGTAGACACCGAAGGCCATCTGGTCGTTGGCCGCCACGATCGCGGTCGGCGGCTCGGCCAGGGCCAGCATCGTGCTCGCGGCCTGGAAGCCGGACTCGTGGCTGAAGTCGCCCACGACGACCAGCTCCGGGTCCAGGCTGAGCCCGGCCGACTCCAGCGCCGCGCGGTGCCCGTCCAGCCGCGGACGGCTGCACAGCAGCGTCGGGGTCCCGGCCACGACCCCGATCCGGCGGTGGCCCAGGCCGATGAGGTGCTCGGTCGCGCTCAGCCCGCCCGACCAGTTGGTCGCACCGATGGTCGGGACGTCGAGGGCCGGCACCCCGGCCGGGTCGATCAGGACCGCGGGCACGTGCAGCCGCTGCAGCTCCGCGCCCAGGGCCGGGTCGAGCTGGCTGCTGACCAGGATCGCGCCGTCGCTGGCCCGGCCGGCGAGGTTGTCCAGCCAGGTCCGGGTGTCGCTGGCGCGGCGGTGGATCGCGGTGACCACGGTGCCCACGCCCTCGGCGTGCGCCGCGCCCTCGACCCCGCGGATGATCTCGACCGCCCAGGGGCTGTCCAGGTCGTTGAACACCAGGTCGATCAGCCGGGCGGCGGTGGTGGGGCGTCCGCCCCGGCGGCGGTAGCCGTGGTGGCGCAGCAGCTGCTCCACCCGCTCGCGGGTGTGCGGGGCGACGTCGGACCGCCCGTTGAGCACGCGCGAGACCGTGGGCACCGACACGCCCGCCTCCGCGGCGATGGCCGCGATGGTGACGTTCTGGGCTCGGGTCTCGGTCACTGTTCCTCCTGGTCCGGGGCCCAACCCTACGGGCCGGGGCGCCGGTCGTGTCCGTCCGCGGCGTCCGGCCTCACCCCGCTGGGTGTCGGCTTGACGACGGCTGTGCCCGCTTCGTATGTTGCGGGTCACGTTCCGGAAGTTCTCGGTGCGTGCGCCGGCCGGGTGGCCGGCGAGCTCGGCACGTCCCCGGGGCGCTCGCTCAGCGGCCCCGGTCCACCGGCGCCCGCGCGGGCGCCCACTCCTGGAGGTCGACGATGACCACTGCACGCGCACGGTTCCGCCGCCGCCTCGCCCCCGTCGCGGTCGGCTTCCTCGCCGTCGTGCTCGCTGCCGGCCCCGCCCAGGCCGGTGGGCCCGGGAACGGCAACGGCAGCGGCGGCAAGGTGGACGACCAGGTCGTCACCACGACCCAGCAGCAGGGCCGGGTCGTGGCCCTCACCTTCGACGACGGCCCCGACCCGGTGAACACGCCGGCGCTGCTCGACGTCCTGCGCGAGCACCACGTCAAGGCCACCTTCTGCCTGTGGGGCGACCACGTCCGGCAGTACCCGGACCTGGTCCGCCGGATCGCCGCCGAGGGGCACACCCTGTGCAACCACACGATGACCCACGCCGACCTGTCGACCTGGACGCCGGAGCAGGTGCGGGCCGACCTGCAGGCGACCAGCGACCTCATCCACTCGATCGTGCCGAAGGAGCGGATCCCGTACTTCCGGGCGCCCTACGGTGCCTGGGGCCAGAGCGCCGCGGTCGCCGCCGAGCTGGGCATGCAGCCGCTGGGCTGGGCCTGGGTGACCGAGGACTGGGCCGACCAGGACCCCGACGTCCTGGCCGAGCGGATCCGGACCCGGGTCACCCCGGAGTCCGTCGCGCTCATGCACGACGGCGGCGGTGACCGTCTCGGCACCGTCGAGGCCGTCGACCGGATGATCCCCGAGCTGCGCGCACAGGGCTGGCGCTTCGGCCAGCCCGCCAAGCGCGGCTGAGCACGCACCCGGCAGCCGGAGGGGAGTGACCCCTCCGGCTGCGGGGTAGCCCGGGAGCCGACCCGAGAGGAGCCGTCGTGCCCGAGATGACCGAGAACGGGGACGTGCAGCCCGAGGAGCTCCCGAGCACCCTGCAGCGCTCCGACGAGAAGGCCCAGCGCACCTTCGCCAAGGCGCACGACGCCGCGCTCGAGTCGTACGGCGACGAGCAGCGGGCCAACCGGGTCGCCTGGGGCGCGGTGAAGCACACGCACGAGAAGGTCGGCGACCACTGGCAGCCCAAGCCCGGCGGCGCCAAGGGCCCCAGCGACCAGCAGTCGGCCGAGGGTGGCGCCGACACCCGGCTCGACAGCAAGGGCGGCGTCGACGCCCACGCCTCCAAGGCCCACCTGTACGACCTGGCGAAGGACGCCGGCATCGACGGCCGCTCGACGATGAGCAAGGACGAGCTGGCCGACGCGCTGCAGCAGGCCAACGACGAGGCGACCGCCGAGGCCCGCAGGAAGTAGGCCCGCGACACTGGGGCGGTGACCAAGGACGCCCTCCGCCGCCGCTACGAGGAGGCCAGCCAGTGGCCGCTGATCGCGTTGGCGGTGCTCTTCGTGGCCGCCTACGCCTGGGGCGTGCTGCGACCGGACCTGCCCGACTGGCTGCTGACGACGCTGCACGTGGTCACGGTCGTCGCCTGGCCGGTGTTCCTCGCCGACTACGCCCTCCGGCTGGCGCTCGCCGACCACCGCTGGCAGTTCGTACGCCACAACTGGATCGACGGGCTCGCCGTCGTCCTCCCGCTCCTGCGGCCGCTGCGCATCCTCAGCCTGGTCCGGGTCGCCCGGGTGATCGACCGGCGACTGACCACCTCGCTGCACGGCCGGGTGGCCGCCTACGTCACCCTCACCGCCTCGCTGGTGGTCTTCATGGCCTCGCTGGCCGAGCTGGACGCCGAACGCGGCGACCCCGACGCGACCATCACCACCTTCGGCGACGCGCTGTGGTGGGCGCTCACCACCATCACCACCGTCGGCTACGGCGACCGCTACCCGGTCACCGGTGAGGGCCGGCTGGTCGCCGGGCTGCTGATGGTGGCCGGGATCGCCCTGCTCGGGACCGTCACCGCGGCCGTCGCCTCCTGGTTCGTCCGCCGGGTCGCCGATGCCGCGCGCGCCGAGGACGACGCCGCCGACGCCGCGGCCGACGAGGCGCTGCGGGCCGAGCTGCGCGCGCTCACCGAGGAGGTCCGCCGGCTGCGCGCCGAACTCACCGGCCAGGGGCGGGTCGAGCTCAGCGAGCGGGGATGACGATCAGCTCGGTCTGCCGGCCGTCGAGGTACACGACGCCGTCGGTGGTCAGCGCGATGCCCTGCTCCAGGCCCATCCGCACCAGCTGGCCGCCCCACTCGGGCACCGGCACCCGCACGCACAGCTCCAGGGCCCAGACGGTCGCGGGGTGCACGGGGACCGAGCCGGCTCCGGGCACGCCGTCCTGGGAGTCCCACATGCCGATCGCCGGGCCGGCGCCGTGGCCGTGCACGCCGACGGGGTGGGAGTAGACGTCGCCGTCGATGCCGGCCTCCGCGGCGGCGGCCCGGGCCGCGGCGAGCACCTCGTCGCCGGTGCGCCCGGGCCGCAGCGCGCCGGTGGTGAGGTCCTGCATCCGGTTGCCGACGGCGTGGGCGGCGACCAGTCCGGCCGGCGGTGCGGTCTCGCCCGGGGCCAGGACGTAGGCGTTGCGCTGGGTGTCGGTCATCAGCCCGAGGCTGGAGAGGCCGACGTCGCAGTGCACCAGGTCGCCGGGGCAGATGGTCGCGTCGTAGGCGACCCCCGGCAGGGCCGTGCCCTGCTCGTCGACCAGCGGGCTGCCGGCCCGCTGCAGGTCGACGGTCGGTTGGAACCACGGGTCGACGCCGAGGTCGGCGAACCGCTGCCGGATCCACCAGGCGACGTCCAGCGCGGTCGTCTCGCCGACGGTGATCACCGAGGGGGAGAACGCCTCGTCGATCACCTCGTGCACGAGCCGGTTCATCGCGTGCAGCGCCGCGATCTCCTCCGGCAGTCGGGTCTCCAGCCAGCCCACGGCCAGCGCCTCGGCGGACACCACGCGCTCGGCGTGCGGGCCGAGGGCGGCCATGAGCAGACCGTGCTCGGTGTGGGAGAGGCCGTCGGCGTGGGCGAAGACCTCGGAGACGTCGACGCCGATGCGGCCGGGGGAGGCCTGGTCGACGAACCTGCGGACCGCGGCCCACTGCGAGGCCTCGGCCGAGAGCCCGGGCTGCTCGTCGGCCTCCCACGCGGGCTGGAACTGCCCCACCGGGTAGCGCGACACCGCGGCCGCGGTCACGCCGTCGTCGCTGCGGTGGAACAGCAGGATCGTGCGCCGGCGGGCCGAGAGCCAGGTCGCCGGCAGCAGGGTGCGCAGGACCGGGTCCTCGTTGTACTCGCGGCCCAGCACGACCCACAGGTCGATGCCGGCGCGGTCCATCAGCCCGGGCAGCAGGTCCAGCAGCCGCTGGGTGAGCCAGCGGTCGCGGACGTCGGCCTGCTCGCGCAGCGGGAGCGGCACCGTGCGGGTCGGGTCGGGGCCGACGCCGCCCGGGCTGCGGTGGCCGGTGGTCTCGGTCATGGGGGCAGGAAAGCAGAACGGGCGCCGGGGCGCCGGGCGGGCCGCCGGCTCAGGCCGCGCCGTCGGCCGCCGGGTCTGCCCGGCGACCGTCCCGCTCGGGGGACCGGGGCAGCGGCAGGACGTCGCCCCGGGCCACCACGACCTGGTCGCGACCGCCCTCCTTGGCCACGTACATGGCGGCGTCGGCGCGGTCGACCAGCCGCCAGAGCGCGTCGACGGGGTCCTCACCGTCGGCCGGGTGCGCCAGCGCCGCCCCGATCGAGGCGCTGACCCGCCACGGCCGGCCGGCTCCGCAACCGGCCACCGCCCGGCGCAGGCGCTCGGCCAGCCGCCGGGCCTCGTCGGGGTCGGAGACCAGCCCGAGGACGACGAGCTCCTCGCCGCCGGTGCGGGCGAGCACGTCGGGAGGCCGGACGCTGGCGGCGAGGGCGACCGACACCGCGCGCAGCACCTCGTCGCCGACGCCGTGCCCGAACGCGTCGTTGAGCTGCTTGAAGTGGTCCAGGTCGAGCACCAGCGCCGCCACCCGCTGCCCGTCGCGGCGGGCCTGGCGCCACACGCGCGGCGACTGGTCGACCAGCGAGCGGCGGTTGGCCAGCCCGGTCAGCGGGTCGGTGGAGGAGAGCTCCTGGGTCTCGGCCAGCAGCCGCTGCACCCGACGGCGCAGCAGGAAGACCCCGAGGGTGACCACGTCGAGCATCCCGGCACTGGCCGCCACCGCGATGACGAGCGCGCTCGGCGAGGAGTAGCTGTCGGCCAGCACGACCGCGCAGGCGACCAGCACCGCGACCATGTGCACCGCCAGCGCCCGGCCGCCCAGGAACCAGGCCGCGACGAAGCAGGTGGACAGCAGCATCAGCGGCGGCGCGTAGCGCAGCGGGTCGCTGGTGGCCCACGCCAGCAGGACGTAGGAGACGTCGCCGACCAGCACCAGGGCCGCCGTCGCCGTCTCGCCCACCCGCTGCCGGACCGCCAGCACCAGGGCCAGCAGCAGGCAGACGCCGAGGGTGCCCAGGTAGACCGGCCGGCTGGCGCCGTCCTGCAGCGCGCCGTGGATGAGCAGGTTCACCGAGCCCAGCCCGGCCCCGACCACCAGCAGGGCGGCCAGGCACCACGCGACCAGCCGGCGGTCGTGACCCCGGCCGGCGGGCGGCGCGGCGGCGGCCAGGGCCGCCGACGTCCCGTGCCGCTGCCCCCGTCCGGGCGTGTGCGCCCCTGCCATGGCGTGCAGCATGCCCCAGCCGCGACGGCCGCGGTCCCGCCGAGTGCACGCCGTCTCCTGGGACCGGGCGGCTCCGCCGCCGTGGTGCGAGGCTTGCCGGGGACAGCGCACCGCGAGAGAGGACGACGATGGACACCGGACCCTGGTTCTTCTGCCTCAAGCACCACACCGTCGAGACCCGGGACGGGTGCGCCGAGCGCCACCGTCTCGGCCCGTACGAGACCCGCGCCGAGGCCGAGCACGCGCTGGAGAAGGTCGCCGAGCGCAACGAGCAGGAGGACGCGGCCGACCGCGCCTGGCGCGAGGGCTGACCCGCCGCGCCCGGCACCGGCCCGCGGGGCATGATCGGGCGCAGGGGCGCACCCGGCCGGGTGCGCCCGCCGCAGGTCAGGAGGGGTCGTGACGGACGGACGCGCGGTGGAGGACCTCGTCGTCGGCGTGCTCGGGGGCACCGGGCCGCAGGGCCGCGGGCTGGCGGTCCGGCTGGCCGCGGCCGGGCAGCGGGTGCTGCTGGGGTCCCGGGACGCCGAGCGGGCCGAGGAGGTCGCGGCCGAGGTGGCCGCCCGCGCCGCTGCCGTGGCGGGCGCCGGTGAGGTCTCCGTGCGCGGCGGGTCGAACGTCGACGTCGCCGGTGCCGCGGACCTCGTGGTGATCGCCGTGCCGTACGCCGGGCACGCCGACACCCTCGCCGAGCTGGCCACGCCCCTGGCCGGCAAGGTCGTCGTCGACTGCGTGGTCCCGATGGGCTGGGACGAGCTCGGCGCCTACGTCCTGGACGTCGTCGAGGGCAGCGTCTGCCAGCAGGCCGCGGCGCTGCTGCCCGACAGCTCGGTGGTCGGCGCCTTCCACCACCTGTCGGCGGTGACGCTGGAGGACCTCTCCCAGCCCACGCTCGAGGGCGACGTCATGGTGGTCGGCGACGTGCGCGAGGCCACCGACCTGGTGCAGGCGCTGGCCGGGCGGCTGCCGGGCATGCGCGGGGTCTACGCCGGCCGGCTGCGCAACGCCCGCCAGGTCGAGGCGCTCACGATCAACCTGGTGTCGGTCAACCGCCGCTACAAGGCCCACGCCGGCGTCCGCATCACCGACGTCTGAGCGGACCCCACTGCCCCCACCACGGGCAGGCTCGCAGCGGGCCCCTGCAGCGGGGCCGACGGGCCCGCCCCGAGCTCGCGCGGGGTGGGGGGAGAGGGGGTCCTCCTTCAGTCGAAGCTGTGCTCGGCGGTGGGGAAGGTGCCCTCGCGGACCTCGGTGGCGAACTCCTGGGTGGCGCGCAGCAGCTCGCTGCGCAGGTCCGCGTAGCGCTTGACGAAGCGCGGCACGCGGCCCGCGGTCATCCCGGCCATGTCCGGCCAGACCAGCACCTGCGCGTCGCAGTCGGGGCCGGCCCCGATGCCGATCGTGGGGATGGTCAGCTCCGCGGTCACCTGCGCGGCGATCGCGGCCGGGACCATCTCCATGACCACGGCGAAGGCGCCGGCCTCCTGCACGGCGCGGGCGTCGGCGAGCAGCTGCTCGGCGCCCTCGCCGCGGCCCTGCACCCGGAAGCCGCCCAGGGCGTTCTCGCTCTGCGGGGTGAAGCCGACGTGGCCCATGACCGCGATGCCGGCCTGGGTGAGCAGCCGGATCTGCGGGGCGACCCGCACCCCGCCCTCGAGCTTGACCGCCTGCGCCCCGCCCTCCTTCATCATCCGCACCGCGGTGGCGAAGGCCTGCTCGGGTGAGGCCTCGTAGCTGCCGAACGGCAGGTCGGCCACGACCAGCGCGCGCCTGGTCGAGCGGGTGACGGCGCGGGTCATCAGCAGCAGGTCCTCGACCGTGACGGGGACGGTCGAGGTGTGGCCCAGCACGACGTTGCCCGCGGAGTCGCCCACGAGCAGCACCGGGATGCCGGCCTCCTCGAACACCTGCGCCGAGTGGGTGTCGTAGGCGGTGAGCATCGCCCACCGCTCGCCCCGCTCCTTGGCCTGGCGCAGGTGGTGGACCCGCACCCGTGCGGTCGACGTCCCGCCGTAGAGCACCGACTCGGTCATGCCCGGCTCCTGTCGCCGGCGGGGTGCGGGACCTGGGCGAGCGCGACGCGCAGTCGTACCGGTGCAGTCACAGGTCACAGTCTGGTCGTCGATGCCCGCAGGTGACCAGGTGGGGCAGCCGCGGGCGCGCTGTGTCGTGCCGCACCCCCGCGTCCTCCGCCGATCCGGGAGATGTCGTCGCTCCCCCGCCCTGAGGGCCCCACGACCGGCGCGGTGGCCGGTGCGTGACCGGGGACGCCGCGACGTCCCGCACGGCTGCCTCGACGTCTCGGTGGCCGACGCCCGCTGGTGCTACGAGGACCTCGGCCGCGGCGACGTCGTCGAGGTGACCGACGCCGGCCCTGCGCTGGAGGTCTGGGACGGCTACGGCGACTGGAACGCCGGCTGGGCCGACGGGCAGGCCGGGTCCGCGCTCGGCCGGTGACCGCGACACCCGCCGGCCGCTGCTGTCGCCAGGGCGCGGGAGGGGGCAGGCTGGGGGCCACGTAACACCCCCGTCACGCCCGGAGGCCACGATGGCGAGCATGGACCGCCAGCAGGAGTTCGTCCTGCGCACCCTGGAGGAGCGCGACATCCGCTTCGTGCGGCTGTGGTTCACCGACGTCTCGGGCTACCTCAAGGCCGTCGCGGTGGCACCGGCCGAGATCGAGGCGGCGTTCGCGGAGGGCATCGGCTTCGACGGCTCGGCGATCGAGGGCTTCGCCCGCGTCTACGAGTCCGACATGCTCGCCAAGCCCGACCCGGCGACGTTCCAGGTGATGCCGGCCCAGCGCGGCCAGGCCAGCGAGACGGCGCGGATGTTCTGCGACATCACGCTGCCCGACGGCTCCCCGGCCTGGGCCGACCCGCGGCACGTGCTGCGGCGGGCCCTGGCCAAGGCCGCCGACATGGGCTTCACCTTCTACACCCACCCCGAGATCGAGTTCTTCCTGCTCAAAGACCTCCCGACCGACGGGCGCCCGCCGGAGCCGGCCGACACCGGCGGCTACTTCGACCTCTCGACCCACGACGTCGCGCACGACTTCCGCCGCGAGGCGGTCTTCGCACTCGAGGCGATGGGCATCTCGGTGGAGTTCAGCCACCACGAGGTCGCCCCGGGGCAGCAGGAGATCGACCTGCGGTACGCCGACGCCCTGTCGATGGCCGACAACATCATGACGCTGCGGCACGTCGTCCGTGAGGTCGCGCTGGCCCAGGGCGTGCACGCCACCTTCATGCCCAAGCCGTTCACCGAGCTGGCCGGCTCGGCGATGCACACGCACGTGTCGCTGTTCGAGGGCGACCGCAACGCCTTCCACGACCCGGCCGACCCGATGAAGCTGTCGACCACCGGCAAGCAGTTCATCGCCGGGCTGCTCACCCACGCCCG
Source organism: Modestobacter sp. SSW1-42 (assembly GCF_046635825.1). Taxonomy (NCBI): domain Bacteria; kingdom Bacillati; phylum Actinomycetota; class Actinomycetes; order Geodermatophilales; family Geodermatophilaceae; genus Modestobacter; species Modestobacter sp. SSW1-42. Next base: position 675,126 of record NZ_JBISCA010000001.1, read on the forward strand.
CGAGATGACCGCCGTCACGAACCAGACGGTCAACTCCTACCGCCGCCTGCTGGCCGGCACGGAGGCCCCGACCGCCGCGACCTGGGGCCGGGCCAACCGCTCGGCGCTGGTGCGGCTGCCCTCGTACAAGCCCAACAAGGGCAACTCGGCCCGGGTGGAGGTCCGCTCGCCGGACTCCGCGTGCAACCCGTACCTGACCTTCGCCGTCCTGCTCGCCGCCGGCCTGCGCGGCATCGAGAAGGGCTATGAGCTCCCGCCCGAGGCCGAGGACGACGTCTGGTCGCTCACCGACACCGAGCGGCGCGCGGCCGGCTACGAGGACCTCCCGGTCTCCCTGGGCGAGGCGCTCACGGCCATGCAGGGCAGCGAGCTGGTCGCCGAGACCCTCGGCGAGCACGTGTTCGACTTCTTCCTGCGCAACAAGTGGGAGGAGTTCAACTCCTACCGGCAGAACGTCACGCCCTTCGAGCTCAAGCGGTACCTGCCCGGCCTGTGACGCGCCGGCCGCCCCCGCCCGGCGGGGGCGCCCGGGCCGGTCAGGAGCAGGCGTCGCCGGCGGGCACCGCGGCGACCTGCACCGTGACGGCCGAGGCGTCGGTGCCGGTCGAGGCACCTGCGGTGCACACCACCCAGCCGGGCTGCACCGGCCGGGACGCGCCGCCGGCGTCCACGAGCTCGACGACGGCGCCGGTCTGCTGCAGCGCCGGCTGCGCCTCGGCGACCGGTCGGCCGATGACCTCCGGCAGCGGCTGACCGGCCACCGCCGGCACCGCCGTCGCGGACGACGGAGGGGCCGACGACGGGGTGACGGCGGCGCGGGTGAGCGGGCGCTCGGCCACCTGACCGACGACGGTCACCGTGCCGACGACCACGGCGGCGGTGAGGGTGAGCACCACCAGCCAGCCCACCCACCGGCCGATCACGGACGCCCCCGTGCGCTCCTGGTCCATGGACTCCTCCTCCGAGTTGGCCGGAACGTACCGGGTCGGAACCGTTCCAGAGGCCTCCTGCGTCGTGTCGCGCGCACGCCGGTACGCCGGCCGTGACCACGTCCGGGCGCGGCTAGGGTGACCGGGTGGCCCGCCTGCTCGTCGTCGTCCCGTCCGACACCGACCCGCCCACCCGGCTGGGCGAGTGGCTGACCGAGGCCGGGCTCGAGCTCGACGAGCGCCGGTTGTCGACCGGGCAGCCGCTGCCGGCCGACCTGACCGGCGTCGACGGCCTGCTCGTCCTCGGCGGCCCGCAGTCCTCGCTGGACGACGAGACCGTCTCCCCGGAGCTGGTCGGCGTGCGGCACCTGCTGGCCCAGGCCGTGGCCGCCGACGTCCCGACGCTGGCGATCTGCCTGGGTGCGCAGCTGCTGGCCCAGGTCGGCGGCGGCAGCAGCCGGGTGGGCGTCGACGGGCCCGAGGTCGGCGCCACGCTGGTGGCCAAGCGGGACGCCGCCGACGCCGACCCGCTGTTCGCCGCGCTGCCGCTGTCGCCCGACGTCGTCCAGTGGCACCACGACGAGATCGACCGGCTGCCGGCGGGCGCGACCCTGCTGGCCAGCAACCCGCGGTACCCCCACCAGGCCTACCGGGTCGGCGCGCACGTGTACGGGCTGCAGTTCCACATCGAGGTCGACGAGCCGCTGGTCCGGCAGTGGGCCGCCGGTGACGCGGTCGGGGTGGCCAGCAGCGGCACCGACGTCGCGACGGTCTGCGCGGCCGCGGCCGCCGTGCTCCCCGACGTGGCCGAGGTCTGGGCGCCGTTCGCCGGCCGGTTCGCCGCGCTCGTGCAGGCCCACGCCGCCGCGCGGGCCTGACGGTGTCCGCAGCCCCCGTGCCCGACGACGTCCCGCGGCGGGCCGTCGTCCGGCTGGTCCGCTTCGGCTTCGAGGACGGCGCCCGCGCGGCCCGGCTGCTGGCCGACCCGTCGCTGGGCCTGTGGGACCTGGAGCGCAACGAGCCCGCCGACCCCGAGGCCGGCGCGGTCGTCTCCGCCCTGGCCCGCGCCGGCGACCCCGACCTCGCCGTCCGGTCGCTGGCCCGGTTGGTCGAGGCGCTGGACGCCACCGACCCCGACGGCGGGCTGGCCGCCGCGCTGCTCGCCCGGCTGCGCGGCTCGGCCGCGGTGCGGTCGCGGCTGCTCTCGGTGCTCGGCGCCTCGGCGGGGCTGGCCGACCACCTGGCCGCGCACCCCGCCGACTGGGTGGTGCTCGACACCGAGGACCGGCCCTCCCGCCCCAGCCCGCAGGAGCTGCAGGAGCAGCTGCTGTTCGCCGTCGGGGCCGACCCCGCCGACCCGCCCTGGGGGGTGGGCCTGGGCACCGGCGCCCCCGACGCCGACGGGTCCCGGGTCCGCGACCTCCGGCACGCCTACCTGCGCGCGGTCCTGTCGCTGGCCGGCCGCGACCTCGGCGACGCCCTGCCCGCCGACGAGGTCGCCGCGGAGCTGGCCGACATCGCCGCCGCCGTGCTCACCGCGGGGCTGGCCATCGCCGTCGCCGACCAGCCGCCGGGCAGTGCCCCGTGCCGGCTGGCCGTGATCGGGCTGGGCAAGTGCGGCGGGCGGGAGCTCAACTACGTCAGCGACGTCGACGTCGTCTTCGTCGCCGAGGCCGTCGACGCCGGTGCCGACGAGGCGGCCGCCCTGGCGTCGGCGACCCGGGTGGCCGCGGCGCTCATGCGGATCTGCCGCGAGGCCGCCTGGGAGGTCGACGCCGCGCTGCGCCCGGAGGGCAAGGCCGGGGTGCTGGTGCGCACCGTGGCCGGGATGCGCGCCTACTACGAGAAGTGGGCCAGCACCTGGGAGTTCCAGGCGCTGCTGAAGATGCGCCCGGTCGCCGGTGACCCCGCGCTGGGCCGCGAGTACGTCGACGCGCTGGAGCCGCTGGTCTGGAAGGCCGGTGACCGGCCCGGCTTCGTCGGCGAGATCCAGGCGATGCGCCGCCGGGTGGAGCAGAACATCCCCGCCGGCCAGGCCGACCGGGAGCTCAAGCTCGGCCGCGGCGGGCTGCGCGACGTCGAGTTCAGCGTGCAGCTGCTGCAGCTGGTGCACGGCCGGGCCGACGTCACCCTGCGCGTCGGCGGCACCGTCCCGGCCCTGACCGTGCTCGGCGCCGGTGGCTACATCAGCCGCGACGACGCAGCGACGCTGGTCGCCTCCTACCGTTTCCTGCGCACCGTCGAGCACCGCCTCCAGCTGCTGCGGCTGCGGCGCACCCACCTGCTGCCGGTCGCCGGTGACCAGCTGCGCTGGCTGGCCCGCTCGCTGGGCTACAAGCCCGACGACCGCGGCGACTCGGTGGCCGTGCTGCGCGCCGAGCTGGCCCTGCACACCCGCGTGGTGCGCCGGCTGCACGAGAAGCTGTTCTACCGTCCGCTGCTGTCGGCGGTGGCCCGGGTGCCCGGCGAGCAGCTGGCGCTGGGGCCGAAGGCGGCGGGGGAGTGGCTGCGTGCGCTGGGGTTCGCCGACCCCGAGGGCGCGCTGCGGCACATGACCGCGCTCACCGGCGGGCTGAGCCGGTCGGCGTCGATGCAGCGCTACCTGCTGCCCGTGCTGCTGCAGACCTTCGCCTCCTGCGCCGACCCCGACGCCGGGCTGCTGGCCTACCGGCGGGTGAGCGAGGCGCTGGGCAACGACCAGTGGTTCCTGCGGCTGCTGCGCGACGAGGGGCAGGCCGCCGAGCGGCTGGCGGTGCTGCTGGGCTCCAGCCAGTACGTGGCGGGGCTGCTGACCCGTACGCCGGAGGCGATGCGGATCCTCGCCGACGACGCCCAGCTCGAGCCGCGCAGCGCCGACGCGCTCACCTCGGCCTGGCGGCAGGCCGTCGCCCGGGCCGGCGACGCGGCCGGTGGGGTGCAGGTGCTGCGCTCGCTGCGCCGGCAGGAGCTGCTGCGGATCGCCTGTGCCGACCTGCTGGGCCGCCTGGACGTGCTGCGGGTCGGGCAGGCGCTGCACGCCGTCGCGGTCGCCACGCTGCGGGCCGGCCTGGACGCCGCGCTGCGCAGCTGGGCCGCCGACAACGGGCTCGCGGTCGCCGACGTCCCGGTCGACGTCGCCGTCATCGGCATGGGCCGGCTGGGCGGGGCGGAGCTGGGCTACGGCTCGGACGCCGACGTGCTGTTCGTGCACCGGGTGCGCGCCGGCGCCGACGAGTCGAGGGCGGCGTCCACGGCGAACGCGATCGCGCACGCGCTGCGCCGGCTGCTCGGTGAGCCCGCGCCCGACCCCGCGTTCGAGGTCGACGCCGACCTCCGGCCGGAGGGGCGCTCGGGGGCGCTGTCGCGCAGCCTGGAGGCGTTCGCGCAGTACTACCAGCGCTGGGTCGCCACCTGGGAGGTGCAGGCGCTGCTGCGCGCCGAGCCGGTCGCCGGCGACGAGCGGCTGGGCCGGGAGTTCATGGCCCTGGTCGACCCGCTGCGCTACCCGGGCGCGGGCCTGTCGGCCGAGCAGGTGGGGGAGATCCGCCGGATGAAGGCGCGGGTGGAGAGCGAGCGGCTGCCCCGCGGCGCCGACCCGGCCACGCACACCAAGCTCGGCCGCGGCGGGCTCGCCGACGTCGAGTGGACGGTGCAGCTGCTGCAGCTCGAGCACGCCGCCCGGCACCCGGCGCTGCGGGTCACCTCCACGGTCGCCGCGCTGCACGCGCTGACCGACGCCGGGCTGCTGGACGCCGAGCAGGCCGAGGCGCTGCAGACGGCCTGGGAGCTGGCCAGCCGGGCGCGCAACGCGGTCTTCCTGGTCCGCGGCCGCCCCGGCGACCAGCTTCCGCGGCCGGGGCTGGAGCTCAACGGCGTGGCCCGGGCCTGCGGGTACGGCGCCGACACCGACCCCGGTCAGTTCCTCGACGACTACCGGCGGGTCACCCGCCGGGCCCACGCGGTCGTCGAGCGGGTGTTCTACGGGCGCCCCGGGCAGGGCTGACCCGGGTCGGTCGGTTGCGTGCCACCGATGAGGGGCACCATCGGGGTGTGCCCCCCGAGTCCCTGGCCGAGCAGTCGGCCGCCGAGCCCACCGACGTCCCCGACCTCTCCGACGAGCAGGCGCGCGACCTGCCGCCCGCCGACGAGCCGACGGCGACCATCACGCCCTACCGCGACGGTCCGCTGCTGGTGCGCGGGGACTTCCGGCTGGTCGACACCGACGGCAACGAGATCGACCCCGGCCGCAGGACGGTCGCGCTGTGCCGCTGCGGGAAGTCGGGCATCAAGCCCTTCTGCGACGGCACCCACAAGCGGTCCGGCTTCTCCGCCGGCAGCGCCCCCTCCCGGCCCCGGCCGGCCGCCGAGCTGTACTCGGGCGCCGACGACTGACCAGCTCGTCACGCCCGGGCCCTCCGCTGTTCGCCCGGGCGTCACCTCCGGCCCGCCGGGGCGGTCGAGGCTGTCCCGGTCCTGTCCCGGTCCAGTGAGGTGCCCGTGCTCCGTCGTCCGTCCCGTCCCGTCTCCGGTGTGCTCGCGCTGAGCGCCCTCGCCGTCGTGGTCGCCGCCACCCCGGCCAGCGCCGCGCCCCAGCCGCGCACCTTCGCCCCGCTGGCCACCTTCGCCGTCGCGGGCGAGGTCGCCGAGATCCTCTCCGCCACCCCCGACGGCCGCACCGTCCTCTACACCGACTCCGAGCTCGGCCAGGTGGGCCTGGTCGACCTGAGCGTGCCCACCGCGCCCCGGCAGCTGGGCACGATCGACGTCGGCGGCTCGCCCACCTCGGTGGCCGTCACCCCCGGTGGCCGCCACGCGCTCGTGGTCGTCGACGACACCACCGACCTGACCCGCCCGGCCGGCCACCTCGCCGTGGTCGACCTGCACGCGCGCTCGGTGGTCCGCAGCATCGACCTGGGCGGCCAGCCCGACTCGATCGACATCGGTCCCAGCGGGGTGTTCGCCGCCGTCGCCATCGAGGACCAGCGCGACGAGGACGTCGAGGTCGGCGACGTCGAGGGTGGGCTGCCGCAGCTGCCGGCCGGCTCCCTGTCCGTCGTCGACCTGCGCGGCACCGTCACCCAGTGGACCGTGCGCCAGGTGTCCCTGACCGGGCTGCCGGGTGCGGCGTACGCCAACGACCCCGAGCCGGAGTTCGTCGACGTCAACGGCGCCGACGTCGCCGCGGTGACCCTGCAGGAGAACAACGCCGTCGCCCTGGTCGACCTGGCCCGCGGCCGGGTCGTCTCCTCGTTCTCGGCCGGCACGGTCACCCGCAGCGACGCCGACACGACCGACGACAAGACGGTCGCGTTCGACGACCGGCTGGTCGCCCCGCGCGAGCCCGACGCCGTGCAGTGGACGCTGCGCGGCAACCTGGTCACCGCCGACGAGGGCGACCTCGCCGAGGAGCCCAGCGGGGGGCGCGGCTGGACGGTCTTCAGCCCGGCCGGCGCGGTGCTGTTCGCCAGCGGCGGCTCGGCCGAGAAGGCGCTGGCCGCGGCCGGCCGCTACCCCGACGGCCGCAGCGACGACAAGGGCGCGGAGTTCGAGGGCGCCGAGGTCACCCGCATGCGGGGCACCGACTACACCCTCATCGGCTCCGAGCGCGGTGACGCCGTCCTGGTGTACGAGCACGGCCGGGACGCCGCGCCGCAGCTGCTCCAGGTGCTGCCGACCGGCGACGCCCCCGAGGGCCTGCTGGCCATCGAGTCCCGTGAGCTCTTCCTGACCAGCAACGAGGACGACGGCAGCATCTCCGTCTTCGGCCTGCGCTGACCGACGGGTCCTCCCGGCCGTGCCGGGCCGGGAGGACCGTTCGTCACACGGCGACCGGCTCCGGGGTGCGCAGGGCCGAGCGGCCGGCCTCCCAGGCGCCGAGCAGGTGCTGCGCGGTGAGCCCGTCGAGGGCCAGCGAGCACTGCGCGCCGAACAGGACGTCGGCGGTCAGCGCCGGGTCGTCGGCGACGAGCGAGCCGCACATGTCGACCGAGGCGATCTGCTCGTGGACGGCGTCGGCCTCCACGTGCTCGTCGTAGAAGACCGTGGTGCCCACCCCGAAGCCGAGCCGCTTCAGCCCGCTGGAGTAGCGCCGGCTGGGCTCGGAGGAGGTCATCTCGACCGCGGCCAGGTGGCCCAGGCAGGCGCCCCGCAACCGGCGGTGCAGCCCGAACAGCGACATCGTGTTGACCGAGGTGAAGGCCACCGCCGGGGCGTCGTCCCACAGCGCGCCGTAGGTCGCGTCGAGGCCGAGGTCGCCCATCAGGCCGGCGAAGAGCTGGCTGTGCATGCGCTCGGGGGAGCCGCCGCCGTACTCGTCGGCCTGGATCTCGACCATGGCCGCCTTGGCCCGCCCGGTCAGCCGCGGGATCGCCCAGGTGTGCGGGTCGCCCTCCTTGAGGTGGTACACGCTGCGCACGGTGAGGTACTCGCGCCACTGCTCGACGGTGCCGTGCCGGGCCAGGTACCGCGACAGTGACGGGCCGTCGTCGGCGGCAATGACGGCGGTGAGCTGCCGGTCGACCGGGTCGGCGGTGACCGCGACCGGGCTGACCAGCGACTGCAGCGCGGCCAGGTGCCGCTGCTCGAGCACGGCGCGCAGCCGCAGCAGCTCGGGGTTCCACTCCCAGTCGTCGTCCACCTCGTCGAAGCCGCGGTAGTGCAGCTCGTAGCAGACGGCCAGGGAGAGCTGGAGGTCCTCGTCGGTCAGCGGGGCGTCCGCGCCGGCGGCGAGGGCGTAGGCGACGGCGAGGGTCCGGGTGCTGAGGGTCGACCCGGCGGCGAGGTCCGCGCACAACGCGGCACTGAGGGGGCCCCGGGGCTTGGGCAGGCGCATGCACCCGATGATGCCCAGCCCGGCGCCGTCCCGAACCCCACGGGCGGGGTGCGTCCCCCGGCCGGAGGGGGCGCCTCCGGCCGGGGCGCGGGTCACTCGAAGGCCGAGGCCATCCGGGCCTGCTCCTCCAGCACCTCACCGATGCGGGCCTGGACGGCGTCGAGCTGGCCGATGATCTCGGCCGTGGTGTGGATGCCGCTGGCCACGGCCTTGCTGCTGGCCTGGATGCCGGCGATCTGGTCGGAGACCTTCTGGGTGGCGCTGGCGGTCTCGCGGGCCAGGTCCTTGACCTCGCTGGCCACGACCGCGAAGCCCTTGCCCAGCTCACCGGCGCGGGCGGCCTCGATGGTGGCGTTCAGCGCCAGCAGGTTGGTCTGGTCGGCGATGCCGGAGATGATCCGGATGACCTCACCGACCGCGGCCGAGGCCTCGTCCAGGGCCAGCACCTCCCCGGTCATGGTGGAGGCCTGGCTGACCGCGCTCTCGGCGACCCGCCCGGCGTCGTCGGCGGCCTCGCGCAGCCGGGAGACGGTGTCCAGCAGCTCGCGGGCGTTGTCGGCGGACTCCTCGGTGCGGCGCAGCACGTCCAGCCGCTGGGAGACCAGCTGCTGCACGTTGCGCAGCGCCGAGGCGCGGGACTCCGACAGCTCGATGGTCTCGGTGACGAAGAAGTCCATCGTGCCGATGACCCGCCCACCGACCATGAGCGGGAAGCACACGCCGGACCTCACCCCGGCGCGCTGGGCGGCGGGGGCGCGCACGCAGTCGGTCATCTCCCCGATGTCGGCGGTGAAGAACAGGTCGCGGGACTTCCACGCCCGCCCGGACAGGCCCACGCCCTCGGCGAAGGAGGCGGCCAGGGTGACCTTGCGGAACTCCTCACCGGCCGAGCCGGACTCCTGCTGGAAGCGCAGCAGGCCGGCCGACTCGTCCAGCGCCCAGTAGGAGCCGTACGCCCAGCCGAAGGCCTCGCGCACGGTGTCCAGCGCCAGCCGGAGCGCGTCGGCCTGGTCGCGGGCCGCGCCGAGCTGGGTCACCACGGAGGTGACGGCGACCCGGTCGTCGAGGGTCTCCTGCAGCTCGGCCCGGGCCAGCGCGGCCCGGCGGGCGTGCGCGAGCAGCCGGCCCAGGGAGTCCCACTTGCTCTGCCGGGCGCTGGTGAAGGGCATCTCGCCCCGGTTGTAGTACTCGTAGAGCGCGTTGACGGTGCCGTTCTCGACCATCGGCAGGATGCAGCCGTGGGTGGCGCCGGCCGCCTGCGCGCCGGCCCAGCGCAGGCAGCTGGCCGGGTCGCTGGTCTCGTCGACGAGCACCGCGGCCTTCTTGCGGACGGCCTGACCGCCGTACCCGTCGGCCGAGGTGATGGTCTGGACCCGTGCGGACGGCGAGGCCGCCATCGCACCGGCCAGCGGGCCGTACTCGCCGAACCGGCGGAAGGCGCCGTCCGGGCCCGGCAGCCAGACCGCGCCGTAGGAGAGGTCGAGCTGGGTGACCAGCTCCGCGGTGATCTTCTGGTGGGCGTCCCTGTCGTCGGTGACCCCCCGGTCGAGCGCGGCGATGACCTGCTCGACCGCCTCGACGTCCCGGGGCATCTGCGCCGGGGAGACCGCCGTCTTCTCCTGGCCGCTGCTGCGCCGCCTCATCCTCGTCCTCTTCCGCCGCCCCGAGCCGCGGGCTGTCCCGCCGGCTGACTGTCCGTCTCCCTCTGTTCTCGGCAGGAGGAAGGGGCATGTGGAGGGGAACCGCAGGACGCACCCACGGTCGCCGACGCGCCTGTGACGGGGCTCTCAACGGAACCGGGCGGGACCCTATGATCGCTGCCGACGGCGTCAACGGCGACGCCGCGGTGGTTCGGAGGCGCTCATGTCCACGACCTTCACCCGGGACGGCACCGCCGGCGCGGCACCGCCCCCCGGCGGCCCGGCCGGCCGCCGGCTGACGGTGCGCTCGGTCCTGGTCTGGACGGCGGTGGCCGTGGCGGGCGCGGTCGCCTGGACGGTGCTGGCGCTGTCGCGGGGCGAGACGGTCTCCGCGCTGTGGATCCTGTTCGCGGCGCTGTGCTCCTACGCCATCGCCTACCGCTTCTACGCCCGCTTCATCGCCACCAGGGTGCTGCGCACCGACGACCGGCGGGCCACCCCGGCCGAGCGGCTGCACAACGGCATCGACTACGACGTCACCGACCGGCGGGTGCTCTTCGGGCACCACTTCGCCGCCATCGCCGGCGCCGGGCCGCTGGTCGGGCCGGTGCTCGCCGCCCAGATGGGCTACCTGCCGGGCACCATCTGGATCGTCGTCGGCGTCATCTTCGCCGGGGCCGTCCAGGACCTGACCGTCCTGTTCTTCTCCATGCGCCGCAACGGCAAGAGCCTCGGGCAGATGGTCCGCGAGGAGATCGGTCTCGTCGGCGGCATCGCCGCGCTGATCGCCGTCTTCGCGATCATGATCATCATCCTGGCGGTGCTCGCGCTGATCGTGGTCAACGCGCTGGCCGAGTCGCCCTGGGGTGTCTTCTCCATCGCGCTGACCATCCCGATCGCGCTCTTCATGGGCCTGTACCTGCGCCGGCTGCGACCGGGCCGGGTGCTCGAGGCCACCGGCATCGGCGTCGTCCTGCTGCTGCTGGCCATCATCGGTGGCGGCTGGGTCCAGGAGAGCGCGCTCGCCGACGCGTTGACGCTGTCCAAGGAGTGGCTGGTCCTGGCGCTGGTCGTCTACGGGTTCGTCGCGTCGGTGCTGCCGGTGTGGCTGCTGCTCACCCCGCGCGACTACCTGTCGACGTTCATGAAGGTCGGCGTCATCGTCCTGCTCGCCCTCAGCCTGCTCATCGCCCGGCCGGTGCTGCAGGCCGAGGCGGTGACCGACTTCGCCCGGGAGGGCACCGGCCCGGTGTTCGCCGGGTCGCTGTTCCCGTTCGTCTTCATCACCATCGCCTGCGGCGCGCTGTCGGGCTTCCACGCGCTCATCGCCTCCGGGACGACGCCGAAGATGGTGGCCAAGGAGAGCCAGGTCCGGCTCATCGGCTACGGCGGCATGCTGATGGAGTCCTTCGTGGCCATCAGCGCGCTCATCGCCGCGTGCGTGATCGACCAGGGCCTGTACTTCGCGATGAACAGCCCGGCCGGTGCCACCGGCGGGGCGGTCGAGTCGGCCGCCACCTTCGTGCAGGGCTTCGGCTTCGACACCTCCGCCCAGGACCTCGCCGCGGCGGCGGCCGCGGTGCAGGAACCGACCCTGATCTCGCGCACCGGTGGTGCCCCGACCCTCGCGGTCGGGATCTCGCAGATCTTCAGTGACGCGTTCGGCGGCGGGCTCCAGGCGTTCTGGTACCACTTCGCGATCATGTTCGAGGCGCTGTTCATCCTCACCGCCGTCGACGCCGGCACCCGGGTGGGCCGGTTCATGCTGCAGGACACGATCGGCAACGTCTGGAAGAAGTTCGGCGACCTCTCGTGGCGGCCGGGCAACGTCATCGCCAGCGCGGTCGTCGTCGGGCTGTGGGGGTCGGTGCTCTACATCGGGGTGACCGACCCGCTGGGTGGGGTCAACCAGCTCTTCCCGCTGTTCGGCATCGCCAACCAGCTGCTCGCGGCCATCGCGCTGACCCTGGTCACCGTGCTGCTCATCAAGCACGGGAAGCTGCGCTACGCCTGGGTGACGGGCATCCCGCTGGCCTGGGACCTCGTCGTCACCATGACGGCGAGCTGGCAGAAGGTCTTCTCCGACACCCCGGCGATCGGCTACTTCGCTCAGGCCCAGCGCTACCGCGACGCGCGGGACGCCGGTCAGCTGCTGGCGCCGGCGAAGGACCAGGGGCAGATGGACCAGGTGGTCTTCAACTCCACGCTCAACGGCGTCCTGCAGAGCCTGTTCGCCGTCCTGGTCCTGGTCGTGGTGGTCAACGCCGTGGTCGTCATCGCCCGCGCCGTCCGGGCCGGGGGGCTGCCCACCACCGAGGAGCCCGCCGTCCCGTCGTCCCTCGTGGAGCCCGCGGGGCTGTTCGCGACGGCGGAGGAGAAGCGGGCGCTGGCCGACCACGAGCGGCTGGTCGGCAGCGGGGGCGGTCAGCAGTGACCGCCGCCGCCGTCCGTGCGGCCGTCGTCCGGGCCGGCCGCGGGGTGCGCTGGTACCTGCGCGAGTGGAGCGGCGAGGCGCGCTGGGACGACCACCTGCGCGAGTGCGCCGCGCACGGGCACCCGCCGCTCAGCCGGCGGGAGTTCGAGCGCCGCCGGTCCGACGCCCGGGAGCGCACGCCGGTCAGCCGCTGCTGCTGACGGCCGCGCCGGTGCCGGGCCTCAGCCCTGCACCGGCGCCTCCGCGGCGGTACGCCTCCGCACCAGCTTGAGCAGCGCGAGCACCCCGGCGGTCAGCAGCGCGGCGACGCCCAGCCACGGCAGGACGACGCCCAGGACGACGAACGCCGCGGCCAGGGCCGTGAGCAGGGCCCGCCAGCCGGTGCCGACCGCCTCGAGGAAGCCGTCCGGCCCGCCGACCGGTGCCACGCCGAACGGCCGCAACTGCACGCTGAGCGTCGACAGCTGCACCTGGTCGACCAGCGTGGCCCGCTGCGACTGCAGCTGCTCCAGCTGCGACTGCCGCTCGGAGAGCGCCTTCTCCGCCGCCAGCAGCGCCTCGGTGGTGGTGGCGCCGTCCATCAGCCCCTGCAGCCGGGCGGCCGACGTCTGCAGCGCCGAGATCCGGGCGTCGAGGTCGATCGCCGTGGCGGTGACGTCGGAGCGGGACACCGCGACCGCCTCCACGTCGCCGAGGTCCTCCAGGTCGGCCAGGACGCCGGTCAGCGCGTCGGCCGGCACGCGCACGACCAGGTCGGCGGTGGCGCCCCCGCCGCCGTCCTCCTCGGTGGCCGCGGCCTGCTCCCTGCGCTCCTCGACCCGGCCGCCGGCAGCCTCCACGAGCTCGCTGACCCGCTGGGCGCCCGCGGAGGGGTCGTCCACGGCGACCGTGGCGGTGGCGGTCTGCACGACCTGCCGGTCCGGCGCAGCCTCGCCCGGGACGCCGGGTGCCAGGGCAGGGGCGCCGACGTCCGCGGCGGCGAAGGACTCCGCGGCCGCCGACGCGCCCGAACTGGAGTCGGACGACGCGGTGCAGCCCGCGAGCAGGCCGAGGGACAGGACCACGGTGGCGGTGCCGATCGAGCGCCTCATGGCGGCACGCTAGGCCCGGGCAAGGCCAGGACGCACCGCGCTGACCAGCGTCGACACCCGATCGTGACGCGGCGGGGGAGGGTTGCGACCCGAGTCGGGGACGGGTCCGGGCTGTTGCGGGGACCGACCGCCGGCGGGTCCGGCGCGAGACGGTTCGCCCCACCCGACCCGCGAGGGCACCCGCAGCACACCGGTCCCGCCACCTCCGCCTGCTCGCGCCCGCAAGCGGTCACGCTGTCCCGCACGCCCGACCCGGGCACCGCGTGGAGGAGGACGACCGATGGGGACCGAGGCACACGGCAGCAGTGACGGACGACGGGGTGTGCCGGGGTGGGTGGCCGACCTGGCCCGGCGGCGCCGGCAGGCGAGCGAGCTGCGGTCCGCGATCTCGCTGGTCGGCAGCGCGGCGGCCGACCTGGGCTGGGGGACGCGGCCGGACGTCCGGGTGCTGCCCGACGGCCGGCTGTGGCTCGACGAGCTTGAGACGGCGGTGACCGCGGCCGAGGTCTACCAGGCCGCCCGGCACCTGGTCGCCGCGCAGCTGCGCGCCGTCGCCGAGACCACGGGCAGGCCGGTGGGCGAGGTCGCCGGCCCGTGGCTGCTGACCCTGCACACGAACGAGGCGATGGTCTCCCTCGACCTGGCGGACGACGACCTCGAGGACGACGCTCTGGAGGACGACGCCGCCTGACCCCGGCCGCCGCCTAGGCTCGCTGCTCGTGCGCCCCTTCCTCCTGCTCTCCTCCCGTGCGGAGGACGTGGCCGCCGACGGTGAGTACGAGTCCTTCCTCCGCTCCACCGGGCTGGCGCCCGACCAGCTGCGCCGCGTCCGCATGGAGGCCGGGCCGCTGCCGGAGATCGATCTGGACCGGTACGCCGGGGTGTTCGTCGGCGGGGGTCCGTTCAACTCCAGTGACCCGCCGGCGGCGAAGTCGGCCGTCCAGCAGCGGGTGGAGCGCGAGCTGTCGGCGTTGCTGGACGAGGTCGTGGCGCGCGACTTCCCCTTCTTCGGCGCCTGCTACGGGGTCGGGACCCTCGGGGTGCACCAGGGCGGCGTCATCGACCGGACGTACGCCGAACCGATCTCCGCCGTCCGGGTCCGGCTGACCGAGGCCGGGCGTGCCGACCCGGTGCTGGCCGGGATGCCTGCGGAGTTCGACGCTTTCGTCGGGCACAAGGAGGCCTGCCGCGTCCTGCCGCCGACGGCCGTCCTGCTGGCCGGCTCCGCCGGCTGCCCGGTGCAGGTGTTCCGGGTCAAGCGAAACCTCTACGCCACCCAGTTCCACCCCGAGCTGGACCTCGAGGCGCTGGTGACGCGGGTGGACGTCTACCAGCACGCCGGGTACTACCCGCCGGCCGAACGGGACGCGCTGGTGGCCCGGCTGGCGCCGGCGGTGGTCACCGAGCCCGGCCGGATGCTGGCCAACTTCGTGGCGCGGTACGCCTGACCCGCAGACCGCCGGACGCGCGGACGGCGTGCCCGGAACGGGGGAGAGCCGGCCCCCAGGGGGACCGGCTCTCCTGACCGCTCAGCCGTGCACCAGATCCCGCGGATCAGATGTCGTAGTACATCGCGAACTCGTGCGGGTGCGGGCGGAGGCGGATCGGGGTGATCTCGTTCTCCCGCTTGTACTCGATCCACGTCTCGATGAGGTCGGAGGTGAACACCCCGCCGTCGAGCAGGTAGTCGTGGTCGACCTCGAGCCGGTCGAGCACCGCGTCCAGCGACGCCGGCACCTTCTCGATGCCCAGGGCCTCCTCGGGCGGCAGCTCGTAGAGGTCCTTGTCGACCGGGGCCGGCGGCTCGATCCGGTTCTTCACGCCGTCCAAACCGGCCATCAGCATCGCCGAGAAGGCGAGGTAGGGGTTGGCCGACGGGTCCGGCACCCGGAACTCGATGCGCTTGGCCTTCGGGTTGTCGCCCGAGATCGGGATGCGGGTGCAGGCCGAGCGGTTGCGCGCGGAGTAGACCAGGTTGATCGGGGCCTCGAAGCCGGGAACCAGGCGGTGGTAGCTGTTGACCGTCGGGTTGGTGAAGGCCAGCAGCGAGGGGGCGTGCTTGAGCAGGCCACCGATGTAGTGCCGGGCGGTGTCGGACAGGCCCGCGTAGCCGGTCTCGGCGTGGAAGAGCGGCTGCCCGTCCTTCCAGAGGCTCTGGTGGCAGTGCATGCCCGAGCCGTTGTCGCCGAACAGCGGCTTGGGCATGAAGGTGGCGGTCTTGCCGGCGGCCCAGGCGGTGTTCTTGATGATGTACTTGAACAGCATCAGGCTGTCGGCCGACCGGAGCAGGGTGTCGAACTTGTAGTTGATCTCGGCCTGGCCGCCGGTGCCCACCTCGTGGTGGCCGCGCTCGAGCTCGAGGCCGGCGCCGGCCAGGTTGACCATCATCTGGGCGCGCAGGTCGCTCTGGTGGTCGACGGGCTCGACGGGGAAGTAGCCACCCTTCTGCCGGGTCTTGTAGCCCAGGTTCGGGCCGCCGTTCTCCCCGGTCAGCGAGCCGGAGTTCCAGGAACCCTCGATCGCGTCGATGTGGTAGTAGCCCTCGTTGATCGAGGTGTCGTGGCGCACCGAGTCGAACACGTAGAACTCGGCCTCGGGGCCGAAGTACGCGGTGTCGGCGATGCCGGAGGCGGCCAGGTAGGCCTCGGCCTTCTTCGCCACGTTGCGCGGGTCGCGGCTGTAGGCCTCGCGCGTGATCGGGTCGTGGATGAAGAAGTTGATGTTCAGCGTCTTGTGGATGCGGAACGGGTCGACGTAGGCGCTGGTCGCGTCGGGCAGCAGCAGCATGTCGGACTCGTTGATCGTCTGGAAGCCGCGGATCGACGATCCGTCGAAGCCCAGGCCGTCGCTGAACGTGTCGGGCCCGAAGGTCTCCGCGGGGATGGTGAAGTGCTGCATGACGCCGGGGAGGTCGCAGAACCGGACGTCGACGAAGCGCACGTCGTTGTCGCGGATGTAGGCGAAGACCTCGTCGGGACTGGTGAACATCGATCCTCCGGGAGTGGGCGGACAGCCGAGCCGCAAGTTACGAGCGGGCGGTTGCCCTGCGGTGTCTCTCGTGTTTCCGGGCGGTAACACCGCCTCCGGCGTGTCGCGCTGCACACGGATCTCCCGACCTCCGGGCGTGCCGGGAGCCGGGACATACGCTGGCGGCATGGCCAGGGACGACGCCTCACCCTCTCAGCAACCCGCCCGCGGTGCCGCACTGGGGCTGCCCGCGGAGGGCCCCGGCTCGCTGGCTCCCTTCGGTCGCCGGATCGCCGCCTACCTGGTCGACTCGGTGGCCGCGGCCTTCGTCGCCGGCCTGGTCACCGCACCCGAGCTGCCCCGGCTGTGGAGCCTGCCGGCGTTCGGGGTGATCACCGTGGTCTTCCTGGCGCTCACCGGGCAGACGCCGGGCATGCGGCTGCTGGGGCTGCGGCTCGCCCACCCGAACACCGGGCAGCGGCTGGCGCTGTGGCGGGCCGTCGTCCGCACCGCGCTGCTCATGCTGCTGGTGCCGGCCCTGGTGGTCGACGGCGACGGCCGCGGCCTGCACGACCGGCTCACCGACACCGCCGTCATCCGCGACCGGGCCTGAACGCAACGACGCCCCCGGTCGCTGCTGCGACCGGGGGCGTCGGAGTCCTCCGTCAGCCGCGGCGGCGGACCTGCCGCTGGCTGACCGACATCTGCCGGCCGCCGGGGAGCGGGCCGCCGGGCATCGGCAGGCGCTGGGTGCCCAGGGCGGCCATCCGCTTGCCCAGGGCGTTGACCTCGGCGCCGCTGAGGTTGCGGGGCAGCTTCATCACGTGGGTGCTCAGCTTCTTCAACGGCACCTGGCCCTCGCCGTCGCCGACGACGATGTCGTAGATCGGGGTGTCGCCGACGACCTTGGCCATCCGGCGCTTCTCCGCGGCGATCAGCCCGCGCACGCGCTGCGGGTTGCCCTCGCCGACGAGCAGGATGCCGGGGCGGCCGAGCACGCGGTGCAGGGCGTCGAGCTCGCGGGTGCCGGCCACACCGGAGCTGACCCGCCAGTCGCCGCGCATGCCCTCGAGCACCCAGGACGCCGCACCGGGCTGGCCCTCGACCTGCTTGTAGGCCGAGCCCTGCGCCCGCCGGCCGAAGACGATGAGCGCGGCCAGCAGCCCGAGCAGGACGGCGAAGGGCAGGAAGATCAGCGGGGAGCTGAGCAGCACGCCGATCAGCTCGACCACGGCGAACACCACCACGAAGGCGATGAGCATCGCCCAGGGCAGCTTGGGGTCGTTCTTGGAGGTGAGCGTGTAGGCCTGGCGCATCATGCCGGCCTGGTTCTTGAACTTGGCCAGCCGGGAGGCCTTGGGCTTGCCGTCCTTGCCCAGCTTGGGGGCCTTGGGCGCCTTCGCGGGCTTGCCGGGCTTCCCGGGGGTGGCGCCGACGGCGGTGGCGCCGGTGTGGCGTCCGGGCGCGCCGGCGG
The DNA here is from genome assembly GCF_046635825.1 of Modestobacter sp. SSW1-42. Taxonomy (NCBI): domain Bacteria; kingdom Bacillati; phylum Actinomycetota; class Actinomycetes; order Geodermatophilales; family Geodermatophilaceae; genus Modestobacter; species Modestobacter sp. SSW1-42. Next base: position 692,472 of record NZ_JBISCA010000001.1, read on the forward strand.
CCGGGCCCCGGCCGGCCTTGCCGGTGGGGGCGGGGGAGTCGGTGGACCTGCTGCGTGCCATGCCCACGAGGATAGGACCCCGCCGGGCCCGTCCCGCGCGGCGCGCGCCCGGCCTCGTCGGGAGGGGTGAGCGCAGCGGCGCGGGACGGGTGGGGTCAGCGGGTGGTGACGGCCAGCCCGCGGGCCTCGGCGGCCTGCTGGTAGAGCCGGCCGGCGCGGTAGGAGCTGCGCACCAGTGGGCCGGAGAGGACGCCGGCGAAGCCGATCCGCTCGGCCTCGGCGTTGAAGCCGACGAACTCCTCGGGCTTGACCCACCGCACGACCGGGTGGTGCCGGACGCTGGGCCGCAGGTACTGGGTGATGGTGAGCAGGTCGCAGCCGGCCTCGTGCAGGGCCTGCATGGTCTCGACGACCTCCTCCGGCTCCTCGCCCATGCCCAGGATCAGGTTGGACTTGGTGACCAGCCCGGCCTCACGGGCGGCGGTGATCACCGACAGGGAGCGCTCGAAGCGGAAGCCGGGGCGGATGCGCTTGAAGATCCGCGGCACCGTCTCGACGTTGTGCGCCAGCACCTCGGGTCGGGAGGAGAAGACCTCGGCCAGCTGGGCGGGGTCGGCGTTGAAGTCCGGGATCAGCAGCTCGACGCCGCAGCCGGGGATCTGCTCGTGGATCTGGCGCACCGTCTCGGCGTACAGCCAGGCCCCGCCGTCGGGCAGGTCGTCGCGGGCGACGCCGGTGATGGTGGCGTAGCGCAGCCCCATCGAGACCACGCTCTCGGCGACCCGGCGCGGCTCGTCGGCGTCGAAGTCGGCGGGCTTGCCGGTGTCGATCTGGCAGAAGTCGCAGCGCCGGGTGCACTGGTCGCCCCCGATGAGGAAGGTGGCCTCGCGGTCCTCCCAGCACTCGTAGATGTTGGGGCAGCCGGCCTCCTCGCACACCGTGTGCAGGCCCTCGCGCTTCACCAGCGACTTGAGCTCGGTGTACTCCGGCCCGGTCTTGAGCTTCGTCTTGATCCACTCGGGCTTGCGCTCGATCGGCGTCTGGCTGTTGCGGACCTCCAGGCGCAGCATCTTGCGCCCGGCCGGCTCGATCGGGGACGCCGCAGCAGCGGCCGGTCCGGCCGTCGCAGCGGCCTCCTCCATGCCCAGGCTCATGGGGAGGACGGTACTCCCGGCCGCGCCCGGCCCCGGAGACGCCGAGAGGGCCCGGCCGGCGGCCGGGCCCTCTCGGGACGTGCAGTGCGCTGCGGGCAGGTCAGCCCGCGGTGTCCTCGTCGGGGCGGGTGCCCCGGCTGGCGGCGGAGTTGCCGGCGCTGCCGGGGGACTCGGTGTAGCTGTCGGGGGCCGCCGTCGCGATCGGGCTGTCGGGGTCGTTGGTGGTCCCGGTCGCGGTGGTGGGACGGTCCTGGTTGCTGGGCTCGTCGCGCTCGGAGGCCGGCTGCGCCTCGAGGGCACCGATGCCGCCCTCGGCCGGGCCGGAGTCCGACGGCGCGGTCATCGCGGTGGAGACGGTCTTCCCCTGGGTCTCGGGGGACTCGGTACCGCCGGCGGGGGTGCTCGGGGAACTGGACACGGGGTCCTCTCGGTAGCTGGGCACGGGACCGTCGCCGGAGGGCGCCGGGTTCCACAGGTCGGTCTCGTTCTTCCTGCGCAGGACCACCACGGCGACGCCGGCGACGGCGGCCAGCACGGCCACCACCCACGGCCACCGACGCGGCTGCTTCTCGATGCCGACGCTGCGCTTGACCGTCGTGACGGTCTTCGCGGTGCGCTTGCCGGCCTCCTTGCGGGCCTCGCCGACGGCCTTCTCCAGCTCGGCCCGCCGCTTGGCGGCCCTCTTGGAGAGCTTCTCCGCCTTCTTGCCCAGCTTCTCGGCCTTCTTGCCGGCCGCCGCGTAGTTGGCGTCGGCAGCGGCGCGCAGCGCGGCCAGCCGGACGGCAGCCTCGGCCCGGGCTGCCTCGGCGGTGGCTGCGGCGTCCTTGCGGACCTTCTCGGTCTGCTTCGCGGTGGCGGCGCCGAGCGTGGCCGCGGTGGCGGTGAGCTCGCTGCTGCGGGCGTCGATCAGCGCGCGGGCCGACTCGGCCTGCGCGCTGAGGGTGGCCCGCGCGCTGTCGAGTGCCGGCACCGCTGCCTCGCGGGCGGCGCTGACCTTCGGCGCCGCGTAGGCCGCGGCCGCGGCGGTGGCGGCGCTGAGCTTCGGTCCGGCGGCGTCCCGGGCGGCCACGATGCGCGGGGTGGCCGCGGCGACCGCGGTCTCCAGGTTGGCCCGGGCGGCGTTGGCGGCGGCCTCGAACGCCGGGCCGCTGGCCTCGCGGGCGGCCTCGATGCGCGGCGCGGCCGCGGCGATCGCCGTCTCCAGGTTGGCGCGGGCGACCTTCGTCGCGGCCTCCAGGCGCGGGACGACGTCGGCCTCGTAGGTCTTCTGTGCGGCCTCCAGGCGTGGGGCGAGGGTCTCCCGCGCCGCCTCGATGCGCGGCGCCAGCGTCTTCTGCGCGGCGTCCAGCCGGGGCACCAGCACCTCGCGCGCGGCGTCCAGCTGCGGGGCGAGGGCGGCGACGGCCGCCTCGACGCGGGGGGCCACCTCGGTGACGTAGGCCGCGGTCGCGGCCTTGGTGGCCGCGTCGACCTGCGGGCGCAGTTGCTCGGCCGCGGCCCGGCGAGCCTCGGTCGCCGCCGCGCCCAGGTGCGCCAGCCCCTCCTGCAACTCGGCCCCGATGACCTCTGTCGGGCTCTTCTTGCGGAACACTCCAGCACCTCCGAGTTGATCGCTTCTCGATCATCCTGCCCGCTGGCGTCCCCGGGCACACCCCGAACCGGCGCGGCCACCGCGGCGATGCGGCCGCATGCCCCCGGCCCGGCGGTGGCCGCGACGGTGCGCAGCCGTCGTCCGGTCTGGCTACGGTCGGCGCGTGCAGCTACGGATCTTCACCGAACCCCAGATGGGCGCCACCTACGACGACCTGCTCGCGGTGGCCCGGCGCACCGAGGAGACCGGCTTCGACGCCTTCTTCCGCTCCGACCACTACCTGACCATGGGCGGCACCGGGCTGCCCGGCCCGACCGACGCCTGGGTCACCCTGGCCGGGCTGGCCCGGGAGACCAGCCGCATCCGGCTCGGCACGCTGATGACCGCCGCCACCTTCCGGCTGCCCGGGCCGCTGGCCATCGCGGTGGCCCAGGTCGACCAGATGAGCGGCGGCCGGGTGGAGCTGGGCATCGGGTCGGGCTGGTTCGCCGAGGAGCACAGCGCCTACGGCATCCCGTTCCCCGAGCTGGGCGAGCGGTTCGACCGCTACGAGGAGCAGCTCGCGGTCATCAGCGGGCTGTGGGGCACGCCGGCGGGGGAGACCTTCGACTTCGCGGGCAGCCACTACCAGCTGTCGGGCTCCCCGGCGCTGCCCAAGCCGGTGCAGCCCGGCGGCATCCCGATCCTGGTCGGGGGCAACGGCAGGAAGCGCACGCCGCGGCTGGCCGCCCGCCACGCCGCCGAGTTCAACGTGCCCTTCGCCTCGGCACAGGACAACGCCCGGCTCTTCGACGGCGTCCGGGCCGCCTGCACCGAGGCCGGCCGCGACCCGTCGTCCCTGGTGTACAGCTCGGCGCTGGTGCTCTGCGTGGGCCGGGACGACGCCGAGGTCGCCCGCCGGGCCGCCGCCATCGGCCGGGACGTCGACGAGCTGCGGGCCAACGGCGTCGCCGGCAGCCCGGCCGAGGCCGCCGACACCCTGGGCCGCTACGCCGAGGCCGGCGCCACCCGGGTCTACCTGCAGGTGCTCGACCTGGCCGACCTCGACCACCTGGACCTGGTGGCCGCCGAGGTCGCACCCCAGCTGGGCTGACCCCGGACGCCACCGCGCCCCGTCCCCCGCGCGGGGGACGGGGCGCGGTGGCGTCGCGGGTGCGTCAGTCGAGCTCGGACGCCAGCGGCTCGAGCGCCGCCCGGGAGCCCAGCCAGGTGTTCGCCCGCTGCAGGTCGTCGTCGAAGTCGACCTCGACCGCCGAGAACCGCGAGATGTCCAGCGGGCGGAACCGGACGCCGGCGTGCCGGATCGACAGCTCCATGCCGCGCTCGAAGTAGTCGGTGAGCTCGCAGGTGGCCAGGTGCTCGATCAGCGCGGCCTTGTCGGCGCCGGAGACGTAGTTGATGCCCACCGCCTCACCGAGCCCGCCGACGACGGTCTTGGACAGCTCGGCGATGTGGCCGTCCTCGTCGAGGGTGTACTTGACCTCCTCGTCGGCGACCGTCGAGGTGTCGACGCAGACGAAGCTCTGGTCGGCGGCGACCAGTGGGGCCGCGTGGTCGAGCACCGCCGGGTCGAACACGACGTCGCCGTTGAGCCACAGCACGCCGCCGGCCTGCGAGGAGCGCAGCGCCCGCAACAGGCTCTGCGAGGTGTTCGTGGTGGCGAAGTCGGGGTTGAAGGCGAACAGCAGGTCCGGCTGGGCCCGCATGACGGCCTTGGCCCGGTACCCGACGACCGCGGTCACCGGGGTGCTGGCACCGAAGACCGCGCGGACGCCGTCCAGCTGCTGGGACATGATGCTGCGGCCGTCCATCAGCGGGGTGAGCGGCTTGGGCAGCTTGCGGCCCAGGCGGGTGCCCATGCCCGCGGCCAGGATGACCACCTGGGGCGAGGCCTGCACGCGGTCGGAGGGACGGCCGGCAGCCGCCGCCTGCGACCGCTGATCGCGGCCCCCGGTCAGGATCGGGTCAGCAGTGCGCATGCTCATCTCCTCTTTCCGTCGTGCGTGGGTGGGGCGCCCGCCGGCCCGGGAGGGTCGGCGGGGAAGAACAGCTCGAGGACCCGGTCGGTGGCGTGCCCGTCCTCCAGCGAGCAGAAGGTCTGCTGGAACCGGGTGTAACGCTCGGTCGGCACCCAGGGTGCCCGGCCGAGCTCGGCGATGGCGGCCAGCACCTCCTCGCTGGTGCCCAGCAGCGGACCGGGAGCGGCCTCGGCGAGGTCGAAGTAGAAGCCCCGCAGCTCGTTCTGGAAGTAGTCCAGGTCGTAGGTGAAGTTGATGATCGGCTTGCCGGTGACGGCGAAGTCGAACATCGTCGAGGAGTAGTCGGTCACCAGGACGTCGGCCGCCAGGTAGAGGAACCGGATGTCGGGGTAGCTCGACACGTCGCGGATCGGCGACCCGTCGGTGAGGGCGAGCCGGTCGGCGACCATCTGGTGCACGCGCAGCAGCAGCACGTGGTCCTCGCCCAGCGCCGCGGCGAACTCACCGAGGTCGAGCGGGAACGTGTGCTGCGGGCCGCCGTCCGCGGCGTTGAACACCTGGTCGTCGCGCCACGTCGGGGTGTAGAGCACCGCGGTGGCGCCCTCGGGGACGCCCAGCTCGGCCCGGACCTGGGCCCGCAGCCGGTCGCGGTCGGGGGAGTTGAGGAGGTCGTTGCGCGGGTAGCCGGTCTCGTGCACCGGACCGGTGAAGCCGAAGGCCTTGCGGAACCGCGGGGTGCTCACCGCGTTCGGCGACAGCAGCGTGTCCCAGCGGGCGATCTCGGTGTCGAGGTAGGCCAGCCGGCCCTCCGGCGCCCACAGCACGTCGTTGTGGACCCGCTTGAGCGGTGTGCCGTGCCAGGTCTGCAGGTAGGTGGTGCCGGGTCGCTTGTCCCAGTCGAAGCCGATGTGGTCGTTGGAGACCACGACGTCGGCGGCCTCCAAGGCGGCGACGGCGGCGGGGCCGGCGAACTGGACGGTCGTCGTCCCGGCGGGGAAGTCGCTGACCCGGTCGGCGGCTGCCAGCCACGTGACGGTGTGCTCGTCGCCGCGCTCGACCAGCGCCTCGAAGATCGTGCGGGGACTGTCGGAGTACATCCCGCGGAAGCTGTTGAAGACGATGTTCACCGCTGACCGCCCGTCTGCGCCAGGACGGCCGGGCGGCGCTCGAGCACGGGCAGCACCAGCTCGGTCAGCTCGGCCCAGCTGGAGACGACCGTCAGGACACCGGCCTCCCACAGCTGCGCCTCCCGCTCGGCCCGCTCGGCCGGGGCGACGAAGCACAGGTTGCCCACGGTCGGGCACCCGGCCCGGACGGCGGACAGCACGCCGGGCACGGAGTCCTCGACGGCCAGGCCCTGGGCGGGCTCGATGCCGATGGCGGCGCAGGCGTGCAGGTAGACCGCCGGGTCGGGCTTGCTGACGTGCGTCGGCAGGGAGTCCTCGGCGCTGTACCGGTCGGCCGGGGGGATCAGCTCGTCCAGCTCGGTGGCGGTGAAGCACGCGGCCAGCCGGGTCAGCGCACTGGAGCTGACCGCGGCCAGGGCGAGGTGTCGGCCCAGTGCGGTGAGCGCGGCGGTGACCTCGAGGTCGGGCCGCAGGACCTGGCCGAGGTGGGCGGTGGCGGCCGCCTTCTCCTCGGCGACCCAGCGGTCCAGGTCGGCGACCGGGACGCCGGCCGCGTCGGCGAGCTCGGCGGCCGTCGTCCGGAAGTTCTTGCCGGTGGTGGCCAGGCGCAGCTCCTCGGCGGTGAACCGCCGGTCGATGCCGTGCGCGGCCAGGAAGCGGTTGGTGACGTCGGCGGAGGCGACGAAGGCCGGCTCCTCGGAGGGGAACAGGTTCCCGTCCGCGTCGCAGAGCAGCGCCTCGAGTGGCTCGATGAGCGCGTCGGTGAGCCGGGGCATGGGGGGCGCCTCCTCCGGGGGTTCGGTCGGACGGGTGGTCATGCCGGCACCAGGTCGCCGGACAGCGGGGGACGGGCCGGGACGGAGTCGTCGTCCTCGGCGAGCGCGCGGGCCACCGCGCCCCGCACGCCGAGCTCCTCCAGCTGTGCCAGCGCGGTGGTCAGCGCGGCGGCGAAGGACTCGTCGCGTCCCAGGTCGCCGAAGACGGCGTCGACGGCGAGCAGCGGCCGCGGGTCGGTGCCGCCGGCCCGGGCCAGGACCCCGAGCTCCTCGGCCCGGTCGTCGGCCAGGACGAGCGGGCGGCCGGCGAGGTCGGTGCCCTGCAGGTAGCGGCACCAACCCGCGACGGCGAGGGTCAGCAGCCGGGAAGGGCGGCCCTGGGCGCGGGCGGTGAGCAGCGAGGGCAGCACGTACAGCGGGATCTTCGACGACCCGCGGCGGCACAGCCGGTCCAGCCGATCGCCGAGGGCCGGGTCGGTGAACCGGCGCAGCAGGCTGCACTGGTACTCGGCCAGGTCGATCCCGTCGGGAGCGGGCAGCAGCGGCGCGACCTCGTGGGACATCAGCCGGGTCACGTAGCGGCCGAGCACCGGGTCGGCCAGGAACTCGTCGACCCGGGTGACGCCGGCCAGCTCGCCCAGGTGCCCCATGGCGGAGTGGGTGCCGTTGAGCAGCCGGGTCTTCATCAGCTCGTGGTGGCCGACGTCGGCGACGAACTGCACGCCCACCCGGTCCAGCGGCGGGCGGCCGTTGCAGAAGGAGTCCTCCAGGACCCACTGGGAGAACGGCTCGGTGACGACCGGCCAGCGGTCGGCGACCCCGAACAGGCGGGTGACCTCGTCCTGGTCGGCGGCGCCGGTCGAGGGGGTGATCCGGTCGACCATGCTGCCGGGGAAGGCGACCTGCTCGTCGATCCAGCGCGCGAGTCCGGGGTCGCGCAGCCGGGCGAAGCCCACGACCGCGGCGCGCGCGGCCTCGCCGTTGGACTGCATGTTGTCGCAGGACAGCACCGTGAACGGCGGCAGCCCGCTCCGGCGCCGGACGTCCAGGGCCTCGACGATGTAGCCGAACAGGGTCCGCGGGTGGTGCGGGTCGGCCAGGTCGGCGTGGACGGCCGCGTCGGGGACGAAGCGGCCGGTGCCGGCGTCGATCCGGTAGGCGTTCCCGGTGATGGTCATGGTGACCAGCCGGGTGCGCTCGTCGGTCAGCGCGGCCAGCACGGTCTGCGGGGAGTCGGGGGCGAACAGGTAGTCCACCATCGAGCCGATCACGCGGGCCCGCTCGCCGGCGCTGCTGCGCTCGACCACCGTGTAGAGGTGATCCTGCGGCCGGAGGGCGTCACGCATGTGGGGGGAGTGCAGGCCCACCCCGACGACGCCCCAGTCGGTGCAGCCGGACTCGGCCAGGTCGTCGAGGTAGACCAGTTGGTGGGCCCGGTGGAAGCCGCCGACGCTGAAGTGCACGACGGCGGGGACGAGGGCGGACCGGTCGTAGGTGGGGACGCGGACCCGGGCCGCGTGGTGGGGGAGGGTCAGCTCGGACAGCGCGACCGCCTCGGGGGCGGCGGGGGCGCCGACGGGGACGGCGCGGTGCTGGGCGAGCTGTTCCATCGACGTCCTCCTCTCTGCCGTTCAACGGTCCGCGCCCACAGTGGTGCCCACTGCTCGCTCCGGTTCGGCGACGGCCTGGTCGGGTGGCCGCCTGCCGGACGGTGGCCGTACCCGCTGCCGTCAGCGAGCTCCACCGGGGGCTCGGACCGGACGACGGGGGGCGTCGTCGGCCTCGTGCCCGCCGGGAGCGCGCTGCTGGCGCGACCGTGCGCAGGCGGCGCTGCTGCTCAACGCCGGATCGGGGTGATGCCCTGCACAGGCGGTGGGCAAACCCGCGGTGATCATGACCATACGGGTCCGGACCGCTCGTCGGCCAGCCCGCTCACCCTGCGGTGTGCCCCCCGACCGCCAGCGGGACCGCCCGCCGGCCGGTCACCAGCCGGTCCAGTTCCGCCCACGAGTCGACCACCGCGACCGCCCCCGCGTCGGCGAGCGCAGCGCTGCGGGCGCGGCGCTCGCCCTCGGGCACGAAGGTCACCAGGCCGATCGTGGGGCACCCGGCCCGCACCGCCGAGGTCGCCCCGGACACCGAGTCCTCGACGGCCAGGCCCTCTGCCGGGGAGATGCCGAGCTGCGCGCAGGCGTGCAGGTAGACCGCGGGGTCGGGTTTGCTCGTCGGCGTGGGCAACGAGTCCTCGGCGCTGAACCGCCGCGCCGGGGGCAGCAGCCCGGCCAGCCCCGCTGCCGTGAAGCTCCCGTCGAGCCGGGCCAGGGCACTGGAGCTGACCGCGGCGAGGGTCAGCTGCCCGCCCAGCGTGGTCAGGGCGCCGACGACCTCGGGGTCCGGGACGAGCGTCGCCCGCAGGTGCGCGGTCACCACCTCCGCCTCCTCGGCTACCCAGCGGTCCAGGTCCGCCACCGGCACCGACGCGGCGGCCGCCAGCTCGCGCGCCGTCGCCCGGAAGTTCTTGCCGGTGGACGACGTCCGCAGCTCCTCGCCGGTGACCCGGCGGTCGATGCCGTGCGCCGCGAGGAAGCGGTTGGTGACCGCGGCCGACGCCTCGAACGCAGGGGCCTCGGAGGGGATCAGGGTGTCGTCGGCGTCGCACAGCAGGGCGGTGACGCCGGAGGGCACGGGGCCGGTCATGCCGGCAGCTGCTCGGCGGTGTCCGTGCACGCCGCCGGGGTGGGCTCGGTGGCGACGTGGGTGGCCAGGGTCGCCCGGACGCCGTCCCGGGTGAGCTGCTCGAGGGCCGACTGCAGCCGGGCGACGAAGCCCTCGTCGTCGGCCAGGTCGCCGAACAGGGTGCGCTCGGACAGCAGCGGCCGCGGGTCGGTGCCGCCGGCGCGTGCCAGCTCCTGCAGGCGCCCGGCGCGGGCGTCCTGCACCTCCAGCGGCCGCCCGGTCTCGTCGACGCCCTGCAGGTACCGGGCCCAGCCGGCGACCGCGAGGGTGAGCAGCGCGTGCGGCCGGCCCTCGGCCAGCGCCTGGTGCAGCGAGGGGAGGACGAAGTCGGGCATCTTCTGCGACCCCCGCCGGCTCAGCCGGGACAGCTGGTCGCTGATCGCGGGGTTGGCGAACCGCTGGAGCAGTGCGGCCCGGTACTCCGCCAGGTCGACGCCGTCCGGACCGGGCAGCAGCGGGATGATCTCAGCGCCCATCAGCGCGGACAGGTAGTCGTGCACCGCGGGGTCGGCGACCGCCTCGTCCGTCGTCCGCAGGCCGGCGACCTGGCCGAGGAAGCCGAGGACGACGTGCCCGGCGTTGAGCAGCCGGGTCTTCATCAGCTCGAAGCGCGCCACGTCGGTGACCATCCGGACCCCGACGGTCTCCAGCGGCGGACGCCCGTTGCAGAAGGCGTCCTCGACGACCCACTGGGACCACGGCTCGGTGACGACCGGCCAGCGGTCGTCCACCCCGAGCCTGCTGGCGATCTCGTCGCGCTCCTCGGGGCTGGTCGCGGGGGTGATCCGGTCGACCATGCTGCTGGGGAAGGAGACGTGGTCGGCGATCCAGCGGGCCAGCACCTCGTCCCGCAGCCGGGCGAAGCCGACGACGGCCGTGCGGGCGGCCTCGCCGTTGGACTGCATGTTGTCGCAGGACAGCACCGTGAACGGCGGGAGGCCGGCCCGGCGGCGGCGGTCCAGGCCCTCGACCAGGTGGCCGAAGACCGAGGAGGGCCGGTCGGGGTGCTCGAGGTCGGCGAGCGCCTCCTCGTCGGGGGTGAACGCGCCGGTCTGCGGGTCGATCCGGTAGGCCGAGCCGGTGACGGTCATCGTCACCACCCGGGTGCGCTCGTCGGCCAGCAGGTCCAGCACCCGTGCGGGGTCGTCGGGGGCGAAGACGTAGTCGACCATCGAGCCCACCACCCGGGCGTGCTCACCGGCCGCGTCGCGCTCGACGACGGTGAACAGGTTGTCCTGCGGGGCGAGGGCGTCGCGCATCTGCGGCGTGTGCAGGCCGACGCCGACCACGCCCCAGCCGGTCTCGCCCCGCTCGGCGAGCTCGTCGAGGTACACGAGCTGGTGGGCACGGGTGAACCCGCCGACGCTGACGTGCACCACGGAGGGCACCAGGGCGGAGCGGTCGTAGGAGGGGACCTGCACCCGTCCCGCGTGGCGGGGGAGGGTGCCGTCGTTGAGGGGGACGGGCTCGGTCGCGGTGGGCTCGGTCGCGGTGGGCTCGGTCGCGGTGGGCTCGGCGGAGGAGGCGTACTGGGCCATGGAGGGTCCTCGGGACTCGGTCACCGGTCCCGGGTGCAACGGCGGTGGACGCGCGCTCACGACGGGCGCCGGCCCACGGTGGCCGCGCCCTGTCGTCGGGTGCGCCGGCGGGTGGCTGCGCCGGCGGCCGCATCCCCGTGCTGCCGCTCCGGGAGGACGGCGGGGGCGGCGCTGCCGTGCTGAACGCCACCGTCCGACTGCCCGGACGGCCCCGGCCCGAAACCGGACACGCGCCGTGAGCGCGGCCACCCGCCGGATCGTCGCCGTCACCGGCCGGGCGTCGCGCTAGGATCGGCCGCGTGACCGGCGGACTCCTGCTTCTCCGGCCGTGCTGATCTCCCCGACGTAGACCAGCACGGCGACCCCTCCATGTGCGAGGGGTCTTTTCATGTCCGCCCCCTGTACCGGGAGTTCTGCGATGACCCAGACCACCGAGCCCACCGCCGACGGGGTGCCGCCGCACCGCTACACCCCCGCGCTGGCGCAGCAGATCGAACTGGCCTGGCAGGACCGCTGGGAGGCCGAGGGCACCTTCCACACGCCCAACCCGGTCGGGCCGCTGAGCGAGGGCTTCGACCGCGTGGCCGACCGGCCCAAGGCGTTCGTGATGGACATGTTCCCGTACCCCTCCGGTGCCGGCCTGCACGTCGGGCACCCGCTGGGCTACCTGGGCACCGACGTCACCAGCCGCTTCCTGCGGATGGACGGGCGCAACGTGCTGCACCCGATGGGCTACGACGCCTTCGGGCTGCCGGCCGAGCAGTACGCGGTGCAGACCGGGCAGCACCCGCGGGTGACCACCGAGGCCAACATCGCCGCGATCAGCGCGCAGCTGCGCCGGCTGGGCGTCGACCACGACACCCGCCGCACCTTCGCCACGATCGACCCGGGCTACTACAAGTGGACCCAGTGGATCTTCCGGCAGGTCTTCGAGGCGTGGTTCGACACCGAGACCGACCGGGCCCGCCCGATCCCCGAGCTGGTGGCCGAGCTGGACGCCGGCACCCGGCAGCCCGCGCCGGGTACGCTGCCCGAGGGGCAGACGTGGGGCGCGCTGGACGAGGTCGGCCGCCGCCGGGTCGTCGACGCGCACCGGCTGGCCTACCGCCACTCCGCGCCGGTCAACTGGTGCCCGGGCCTGGGCACGGTGCTCTCCAACGAGGAGGTCACCGCCGACGGCCGCTCCGAGCGCGGCAACTTCCCCGTCTTCCGGCGTCCGCTGACCCAGTGGATGATGCGGATCACCGCCTACGCCGAGCGGCTGATCGACGACCTGGACCGGCTGGACTGGTCGGACTCGCTCAAGCAGATGCAGCGCAACTGGATCGGTCGCTCCACCGGCGCCCGCATCCGGTTCGGCGTGTCCGGGGAGACCGTCGAGGTGTTCACCACCCGGCCCGACACCCTGTTCGGCGCCACCTACCTGGTGCTGGCGCCCGAGCACCCGCTGGTCGCGGCGCTGACCGCGGACGCGTGGCCGGCCGGCGCCGACCCGCGCTGGACCGGCGGCGCGGCCACCCCCGCCGAGGCCGTCGCGGCCTACCAGCTGCAGGCCTCCCGGCGCTCGGAGCTGGAGCGGCAGACCGAGGGCCGCGACAAGACCGGCGTCTGGCTGGGCGTCACCGCGCGGAACCCGCTGACGGGTGCGGACCTGCCGGTGTTCATCGCCGACTACGTGCTGACCGGCTACGGCACCGGCGCGATCATGGCGGTGCCGGGGGAGGACCAGCGCGACTGGGAGTTCGCGCAGGTCTTCGGCCTGCCGGTCGTGCGCACCGTGCAGCCGCCGGCCGACTTCGACGAGGCGTCCGGTGCGTACACCGGCACCGGCCCGATGATCAACAGCTCCAACGAGCAGCTGTCGCTGGACGGGCTGGACAAGGCCGCGGCCATCGCGGAGGTGACGGAGTGGCTGGTCGCCGGCGGCCACGGGGAGGCGACCACCACCTACAAGCTGCGTGACTGGCTGTTCAGCCGGCAGCGGTACTGGGGCGAGCCGTTCCCGATCGTCTACGACGAGAACGACCTGCCGGTCGCCGTCCCGGACTCGATGCTGCCGGTGCTGCTGCCCGAGGTCGACGACTACTCGCCGAAGACCTTCGCCGACGACGACGCCGACTCCCAGCCCGAGCCGCCGCTGTCGCGCGCCACGGAGTGGACGACGGTCACCCTCGACCTGGGCGAGGGGCCGAAGGAGTACCGCCGGGAGACGAACACGATGCCCAACTGGGCCGGGTCGTGCTGGTACTACCTGCGCTACACCGACCCGACGAACGACCAGCAGTTCGTCGACCCCGAGCTCGAGCGGTACTGGATGGGGCCGCGCGAGCCCGGCGACGTGGGCGGCGTCGACCTGTACGTCGGTGGTGTCGAGCACGCGGTGCTGCACCTGCTGTACGCCCGGTTCTGGCACAAGGTGCTGTTCGACCTGGGGCACGTGTCCAGCGAGGAGCCGTTCCGCCGGCTGGTCAACCAGGGCTACATCTCCGCCTACGCCTACACCGACGCGCGGGGCTTCTACGTGCCCGCCGCCGACGTGGTCGAGCGCGACGGGCAGTTCCTCTACGAGGGTCAGCCGGTCAACCGTGAGTACGGGAAGATCGGCAAGAGCCTGAAGAACATGATCACGCCCGACGAGATGATCGCCGCCTACGGCGCCGACACGTTCCGGGTCTATGAGATGTCGACCGGTCCGCTGGACCAGTCCCGGCCCTGGGAGACCAAGGCCGTGGTCGGGTCCGCGCGGCTGCTGGCCCGGATCTGGCGGGTCGTGGTCGACGAGGAGACCGGCGTGGTCCGGGCCGGCGACGTCGAGCCCGACGACGACACCTCGCGCGCGCTGCACCGGGCGATCGAGGCCGTGCGCGACGGCATGACGACGCTGCGGTTCAACATCGCCATCGCCCGGATCACCGAGCTGACCAACCACCTGACCGCGGCCTGCCCGCCCGGGACGGCGGTGCCCCGCTCGGTCGCCGAGTCGCTGGTGCTGCTGGTGGCCCCGCTCGCGCCGCACCTGGCCGAGGAGCTGTGGTCGCGGCTGGGCCACGCCGGGTCGGTGGCCTGGGCGCAGTTCCCGGTCGCCGACGAGCAGTGGCTGGTCGACGACACCGTCGAGGTCGCCGTGCAGGTCAACGGCAAGGTGCGCGCCCAGGTGGCCGTGCCGGCGGACGCGGACGCCGCGACCCTGGAGGCGGCGGCCCGCGCCGACGAGAAGGTCGTCGCCCAGCTCGAGGGGAAGACGGTGCGCCGCGTCATCGCCGTCCCCGGCCGCCTGGTGAACTTCGTCGTCGGCTGACCGCCGCGTCGTCCGGGACGTCGATCAGGTGACCTGATCAAAGGCCGTCCTCCTGCACCTACGTACGTGCGGGAGGACGGCCTCTGGTGCGGGAGGACGCCGAGTCGGTGCGGGAGGACGCCGAGCGAGCAGGTGGCCGCCCCGGCCGGGGTCAGGCGGGGACGGCGGTGCCGGTGAGCACCCGGCGCATCGCGGCCTCGACCGGCTCGATCGCCTCGGCCACCGTGACGTCGCGGCCGAGCTCGGCGGTCAGCGAGGTGGCCCCGGCGTCGGGGATGCCGCACGGGACCATGTTGCCGAAGGCGGCCATGTCGGGGTCGCAGTTGAGCGCGAAGCCGTGCATGGTCACGCCGCGGGCCACCCGGACGCCGATCGCGGCCACCTTGCGGTCGGGCCCGCGCTCGTCGGCGAGCACCCAGACCCCGCTGCGCCCCTCGACCTGCGCGGTGGCCAGCCCGAAGCCGGCGCAGACCTCCATCAGCGCCGCCTCCAGCCGGCGGACGTGCGCGACGACGTCGACCGGGTCGGCCAGCTGCACGATCGGGTAGCCGACCAGCTGCCCGGGACCGTGCCAGGTGATCTTGCCGCCGCGGTCGACGTCGATGACCGGCGTCCCGTCGAAGGGGCGCTCGTGCGGCTCGGTGCGCTTGCCGGCGGTGTAGACCGGCGGGTGTTCCAGCAGCAGCAGGGTGTCCGGGCCGGTGCCCGCGACCCGTCGCTCGTGCACCTCGCGCTGCAGCGCCCATGCCTGCTCGTAGGGGACCAGCCCTGCCCGCACCACCACCAGCTCGCTCATGGCCCCGAGCCTATGCCGGGTGTCAGGACAGCCGGCGGGGACGGATCGGCCGCTCCACCGCGTCGCCGTCCGGCCCGCGCTCGACCCGGTACGCGGAGGCGCCCGGCCGG
The DNA here is from genome assembly GCF_046635825.1 of Modestobacter sp. SSW1-42. Taxonomy (NCBI): domain Bacteria; kingdom Bacillati; phylum Actinomycetota; class Actinomycetes; order Geodermatophilales; family Geodermatophilaceae; genus Modestobacter; species Modestobacter sp. SSW1-42. The sequence continues at coordinate 707,577 of NZ_JBISCA010000001.1, forward strand.
TCGGCCACCGCCTCGACCAGCTCGGTCCCGCGGTAGACCAGCCCCACCCCGTCGTCGGTCGCGTACCCGGCCGGGAGCGTGCCGTCGGCGACCAGCCGGTGGTAGACCGGCCGGCGCTGCTCCTCGGAGTCGTGGTGCACGCCGTTGGAGTGCGGCAGCAGGGCCAGCCCGTCGGTGACCGGTAGCAGCTCGGGGCCGAAGGAGTCGGTGGTGCCCCCGACGTGCCAGCACAGCGACCCCGCCGACACCCCGGCCAGCACGACGCCGGCCTGCCACACCTCCTGGAACACCTCGTCCAGGCCGTGCACCCGCCAGACGGCGAGCAGGTTGGCCACACTGCCGCCGCCCACCCAGACGACGTCCTGGGCGAGCAGGTGCGCCCGGACGTCGGCGACGGTCGGCATCGGGAACAGGCTCAGGTGCGACGCCCGGACGGCGCTGCCGGCGAACGCGCCGTAGAAGGTCGCCACGCGCGCCGGGTCGTCGCCGGTCGCCGTGCCCAGGTAGGTGATCCGCGGCCGGTCGGGTCGGCCCGCCAGCTCCACGGCCAGGTCGAAGACCGGCCCGGGTGCGGCGTCGTACGGGCCACGACGGCGGGGGTGGAGCCCCATGCTGGTCGCCAGGATCGTGGGCGCGGCGGCGGGCACGGACCGAACCTACCCGGGGTCGACCGCAGCGCTCGGCGGTCGCGGCCGTCAGCCGCCGCTCCCCGGACCGGTGCCCGGCCGCCCGCCGTCAGCCGGCGCAGCACCGCGCGGGCGGTGCGGGCGCCGCTGGCCATCGCGCCCTGGATGGACGGGGTGTCCCGGTGGTCGCCGCAGACGAACAGACCCCCGCCCAGGTCGACCTGCCGGCGGTGCTGCAGCGGAGGAGTGGCGGCCGGCTGCGCGCCGGTGACGGTCACGCTGGTCAGGTGGTCGAGCTCGCCGGTCGTCACGCCGTGCGCCCGGGCGATCTCGGCCCGGAGGTCGGCCTCCCGGGTGGGCTGCAGCGTGGAGCTCGCCACCAGGGCCCGCCGGTCGGGGCTGTAGGCGGGCTGGGCGTCGGAGACCACGACGGTGTTGACCAGTCGGCCGTCGGGCCGCCCCAGCACGATGAGCGGCGCGGGCCAGGGGGAGGCCGGCAGCACGTGCAGGTGGGTGGTGACCTGTCGCGGCGCGGACGCCCCGAGCCCGGGGAGCAGCCTGCCGGCGGTGTCGGGATCGGTGGCGACGACGACGGCGTCGGCCGTCGTCGTCCCGGTGGCGGTGCGCACCGAGCGACCGTCGACCGCGATGATGCGCACCCCCAGGTGCAGGTGCCCGGGCGGCAGGCGGTCGGCCAGCTGCTGGCCGACCGCCTGCATCCCCGCCGCCGGCAGCCCCACCCGGCCCCGGACGAAGCTGCGCCACACCAGGTCCAGGTAGCGGCTGGAGGTGGTCAGCCGGTCCTCCAGCAGCACCCCGGACAGGAAGGGCCGCAGGAACGACTCCAGCGCCTGCTCACCGACGCCTGCGGCACGCAGCGCCTCCGCGGCGGTCCGCTCCGGGGCCGCCAGCAGCCGGGACACCGGCAGGTAGCCCGCCCGGGCGGAGAAGGCGGCCAGTGCCGCCTTCCGGGGCAGGCCCCCGATCGGCGCCCGCACCGTGTCCAGCAGTGTGCCGGGGTGCTGGCGGGGGTCGACGACGCGGCGCGGGCCGGTGTCGCCCTGCACGACGGCCCCGGTCCAGAACCACCCCATGTCCAGCGCGGCGAGGTCGAGGTCGGCGACCCGCGGGTAGCCGGTGTTGAGCACCTGGAAGCCCCGGTCGACGGTGAACCCGTCGACCCGGGTCGTGGTCAGTCGCCCGCCGACGTGGTCGGCGGCGTCGACCAGGTGGACGTCGCGGCCGGCGGCGGCCAGCCGGGTCGCGGCGGACAGCCCGGCCAGGCCGGCGCCGACCACCAGCACCTCGGCGCGGAAGGGCAGGGTCATGCCCCGAACCTAGGCGCTGGCCGCCGCCGACGTCCCGCGGCAGCCCGCCCTGTGGACGCCGCGGCCGCCTGTGGACAGCGCCGGTGCCCCGTCGGCCGCAGGCCCTACGGTCCCCGGCATGCCTGCGCACCCCGGCCCGACCGCGGCCCCCGTCGTGCCCGGACACGTGCTGGAGGAGCTCCTCGGCCGGGGCGGGTCCGGTGAGGTGTGGCGGGCCCGCCCGCGCGCCGGCGGACCACCGGTGGCGGTCAAGGTGCTCGTCCGCGGCGACCCGGAGCGTCAGGAGCGGGAGGCGGCGCTGCTGGGCGAGCTGGACCACCCGCACCTGGTCCACCTGCACGAGGTGGTCCGCCGCGAGGTGCGTGGCGCACCGGCGCAGGTCGCGCTGGTGCTCGACCTGCTCGAGGGCGGCAGCCTGGCCACCCTGCTCGCCCGGCGTGGGCGCCTGCGCCCCGGGGAGGTGGTCACCACGGTCGCACCGGTGGCCGCCGCGCTGGCGCATGCGCACGACCGCGGCGTCGTGCACGGCGACCTGTCACCGGGCAACATCGTCTTCACCGCCGAGGGGCGGCCGGTGCTGACCGACCTGGGCACCGCCCGGCTGGTCGGCGACACGGCGCGGGCGGAGGTGACCCCGGCCTACGTCGACCCGGTGGTCGCCCGCGGTGGGGCACCCGGTCCCGCCTCCGACGTCTTCGGGGTGGCCGCCGCGGCGTTCCACGCTCTCACCGGCGTCGCGCCGTGGAACGCCGCGGAGCCGCGCGGCACGCTCACCGTCGCCGCCACCGGTCGGCTGCCCGACCTCGCGCTGCTGGCTCCCGAGGCACCGGAGGAGCTGGTCCGCGTGGTGCTGCGCGGCCTGTCGGACGAGCCGCACGAGCGCGGGTCCGCAGCCGCCTTCGCCCTCGACCTGCGCCACGCCTGCCGGCCCGAGCCGGTGCGCCTGCCGGTCGCGGGGGTGCCCGACGCCGAGCTCGCCGTCACCGGTCGCGGACCGCGCACCGAGCTGACCCACCAGGTGCCCGGGCAGCGGCCTCGCGCCGCGCACGCAGCCGCCGCGCCGGACAGCCCGGCCGTGCGGGCGCGGCGGTGGCTGGCCGATCGCCCCGGAGCCGGCGGGCGGCTGCGGGCGGCCACCCGCCGGACGGCGCTGGCGGCGGCCGTGCTGCTGGCGGTGGCCAGTGCCCTGGCCGGCGCTGTCTGGCTGGGGTCGAGCTGGGGCAGGTCCGGTGAGCCGGTGCCGGCCGCGGTCGCCGCTCCGGCCCCCGACGACGCCACGACGCCGCACGCCGCTCCCGACCCCGGACCGCTCACGACCCCGCCGCCGGCGGCGGCCACCGGGCTCCCGAGCGCCCCGGCCCGGCCCGCGGAGCCCAGCGTCGAGCCGACGGGTGGGCCGGCCGGCGGGTCACCGGAGACACCTTCCGGAGCCGCGCCGCAGGACCCCAGCGGGGCGCCGGCGGGCTCGGGCGGCCCACCGGAGCCGGCGACAGACGCCCCGTCGGCTGGTGCCGCGACGGCCGGCCCACCGGCGTCCCCGGCCGACCAGCCGGATGCTCCGGCGGACGACGCCGGGTGGGCCGCGCTGGTCGGCGAGCTGTACCAGCGCCGCGCGGCGGCCTTCGCCGCCGGTGACCCGGCCGCGCTCACCGCCGTGCACGCCCCGGGCAGCTCGTTGCTCACGCGGGACACCGAGCAGCTGACGGCGCTGCGCTCCGCCGGTCAGGTGGTCGACGGGTTCGACCCCCAGCTCCGAGAGGTGCTGAGGGTGACCGCCGAGTCGCCCGCGCGCGTGCGGGTGCTGCTGGTCGACGCGCTGCCGGCCTACCGGACCGGTGTCCCGTCACCGGGCGCCCACGGCCTCTCCGAGGGCGCCCAGCAGGTGCCCGGCCGGGGTGCTGCCCGGGTGGAGCTGGTGCTCGTCCGCACCGACGCCGGCTGGCGGATCGCCGAGGGCGGGCTGGTGGGCGGTGGCTGACGCCGCGTGGCGGAGGAGGAGCTGGTCAGCCCCTGCCGAGCGCCTGGGCGAGGGCCGCGCGCAGGTCGGTGACCGAGAACTCGTACCCCGCCGCCTGCAGCGCGGCCGGCACGGCGCGCTGGCCCGCCAGCGCGCCCACCTGAGCGAACTCGCCCAACACGACCTTCAGGGCGATCCCCGGCACCGTCAGCAGCGCGGGCCGGTGGACCACGTCGGCCAGCGCGGCGGTGAACTCCGCATTGGTCACCGGCGTGGGAGCGGTGAGGTTGACCGGGCCGGAGACCGAGGCGGTGAGCAGGAAGCGGATCGCGTCGACCTCGTCGGCCAGGCTGATCCAGGGCATGTACTGCCGGCCGTTGCCGAGCTTGCCGCCCAGGCCGAGCTTGAACAGCGGGGCGAGCCGGCCCAGCAGCCCGCCGCGGGCGAGCACCAGCCCGGTGCGCAGGGTGGCCACCCGGACCCCGGCGTCCGCGGCGGGGGCGGTGGCCGCCTCCCAGGCGACGCAGACGTCGGCGAGGAAGTCCGAGCCGGGCGCCGCGTCCTCCTCGACGACCCGGTCGCCGGTGTCGCCGTACCAGCCCACCGCCGAGGCGGACAGGAGCACCCGGTCCCGGGCGGGGGCGGCGGCGAGCGCCTGGCTGACCGTGGTGGTGGCGTCGACACGGCTGCTGAGGACCGCGCGCTTGTGCGCGGCCGTCCAGCGGTGGTCGGCCACCCCGACGCCGGCCAGGTTGACCACGGCGTCGACGTCGTCGAACAGATCCGGGGGGAGCCGGTGGTGGGTGGGCTCCCAGCGGTGCTCGTCGGCGGTCCGCGGGGTGCGGCGCACCAGCCGCAGGACCTCGTGCCCGTCGGCGACCAGCCGCGGGACCAGGGCCGACCCGATCAGGCCCGAGGACCCGGTCACGGCGATCTTCATCGAGCTCTCCCAGGGTGGCGACGCACGGACCGGCCGCGCGGCCGGAGAGAGACCGAGGGCCCCGGCAGGTGCCAGGGCCCTCGGTGGCCCGTCCGCCGGCTCAGCCGAGCCGGCGGACGGGGTCGTTCGTCAGGCCAGGCCGAGGTCGCCGGAGAACTGGCCGGCCTCGAGCCGCTCCTTCATGGTGACCAGGAAGCGGGCGGCGTCGGCGCCGTCGACGATCCGGTGGTCGTAGCTCAGCGCGAGGTAGACCATCGAGCGGACCGCGACGACCTCGCCGAGCTCGGCGTCCTTGACGACCACCGGGCGCTTCACCACCGCACCGAGGCCCAGGATGGCGACCTGCGGCTGGTTGATGATCGGGGTGTCGAACAGGGCCCCCCGGCTGCCGGTGTTGGTCAGCGTGAACGTGCCGCCACCCAGCTCGTCCGGCGTGATCTTGTTGATCCGGGTGCGCTCGGCCAGGTCGGCGATCTTGCGTGCCAGGCCCGGGATGTTGAGGTCACCGGCGCCGTGGATGACCGGCACCAGCAGCCCGCGCTCGGTGTCGACGGCGATGCCGAGGTTCTCGCTGTCGTGGTAGGTGACCGTGCCGGCCTCGAGGTCGACCGAGGAGTTGACGACCGGGTGCTGCTTGAGCGCCTCGATCGCGGCCTTGGCGAAGAACGGCAGGAACGACAGCTTGACGCCCTCGCGGCCGGCGAAGTCGTTCTTCACCTGGTCGCGCAGGCGCGCGATCTTGGTGACGTCGACCTCGACCACGGTGGTCAGCTGGGCGCTGACCTGCAGCGACTCGATCATCCGCTTGGCGATGACCGTGCGCAGCCGGGACAGCTTCTCGGTGCGCCCGCGCAGCGAGGAGCTGGGCGTGGCGGCCGGCGACGGCGTGCGGGACGACGACGGGGCGGCAGCGGGAGCGGCCGGGGCCGGGGTGGCCGCTGCGGCCTTGGCCTTCTCCGCGGCGGCCAGCACGTCCTGCTTGCGGATGCGGCCACCGACGCCGGTGCCCTCGACCGTGGACAGGTCGACGCCCTGCTCGGCGGCCAGGCGGCGCACCAGCGGGGTCACGTAGGCCCCGGAACCCTCGGGGGCGGGCGCTGCCGCCGGCCGCGAGGCGGGGGCGACGGCCTGCGCCGGCGAGGGGTTGTCGGTGGGGGACTGGGTCGGCATGACGCCGCCGGAGCCGTAGTCCGCACCGGGCTGGCCGGTGCTCGTGTTGGCCTCGACGGGGGTCGGGGAGACCTCCTGGGGCGCCGGGGCCGGGGCGTCGGTCCTCGGGGCCGCCGGGAGCGGCTCCTCGGCGGCCGGGGCCGGGCTCGAGGCGGGTGCCGCGGCCGGGGTGGCCGGCGTCGCGGCGGGCGCGCTGCCGGCGGTGCCGATGACGGCCAGTTCGGCGCCGACGTCGACGGTCTCGTCCTCGCCCACGGTGATCGACAGCAGGGTGCCCGACACCGGCGACGGGATCTCGGTGTCGACCTTGTCGGTGGACACCTCCAGCAGCGGCTCGTCGGCGGTGACCTCGTCGCCCACGGCCTTGAGCCAGCGGGTGACGGTGCCCTCGGTGACGCTCTCGCCCAGCGCCGGCATGGTCACGGTGGTGCCCTCACCGCCACCGGACCCGGCGTCGCCCTGGGACGCAGCCGCCGGGGCGGTGGCCTCCTGTGCCGGGGCGGCGGGCGCCTCGGCAGCGGGCTCCTCGGCGGCCGGGGCCTGCTGCACGGGGGCGGCCGGAGCCTCCTCCTGGGCCGGGGCGGCGGGAGCGGCGTTGTCACCGCCGCCGATCACCGCCAGCTCCGCGCCGACCGACACGGTCTCGTCCTCCGCGACGACGATCTTGGTGAGCACGCCGGCGGCGGGGGAGGGGATCTCCGTGTCGACCTTGTCGGTGGAGACCTCGAGGAGGGGCTCGTCGACCTCGACCTGGTCACCCTCCTGCTTCAACCAACGGGTGACCGTGCCCTCGGTGACGCTCTCGCCCAGGGCGGGCATGGTGACGGACGTCGGCATCGAAGGCAGGTCTCCTCAGGTCGTGGGGTGCGTTGCGGGGTGGATCGGGGTCGAGCAGGGTCAGCTGTGCGCGTGCAGCGGCTTGCCCGCCAGCACGAGCGCGGCCTCGCCGAGGGCCTCGCTGAGCGTGGGGTGCGGGTGGATCAGCTGGGCGACCTCGTCGGGGAGGGCCTCCCAGTTGTAGATGAGCTGGGCCTCGGCGATCAGGTCGCCCACCCGGCTGCCGACCATGTGCACGCCGACGACCGGGCCGCCGTCGGCGGTGCGGATCAGCTTCACCGCTCCGGCGGTCTTGAGGATGGCGGCGCGCCCGTTGCCGGCGAGGTCGTACGTGGCGATCTCGAGCTCGCCGTACCGCTCCTTGGCCTGGGCCTCGGTCAGGCCGACGGAGGCGACCTCGGGCTCGGAGTAGGTGACGCGCGGGACGCCCGCGTAGTCGATCGGCACGACCGGCAGGCCGGCCAGCCGCTCGGCGACCAGGATGCCCTCACCGAAGCCGACGTGGGCCAGTTGCAGGGTGGGCACCAGGTCGCCGACGGCGGAGATGGTGGGCACGTTGGTCTGCATGTACTCGTCGACGAGGACGTAGCCGCGGTCCATGGCGACCCCGGCCTCCTCGTAGCCCAGGCCCTGGCTGACCGGACCGCGGCCGACGGCGACGAGCACCAGCTCGGCCTCGAACTCCTTGCCGTTCTCCAGCGAGACCTTCACGCCGTCGGCGGTCGTCTCGACCTTGGCGACCCGGCTGCCCAGGGAGAAGTCGATCTTGCGGCGGCGGAACGCGCGCTCGAGGAGCTTGGAGGAGGACTCGTCCTCCAGCGGGACCAGGTGCGGCAGGCCCTCGACGATGGTGACGTCGACGCCGAAGGACTTCCAGGCGCTGGCGAACTCGCAGCCGATGACGCCGCCGCCCAGGATGATCGCGGAGCTGGGCACGCGGTCCAGGGCCAGCGCGTGATCGCTGGTGATGACCTTGGTGCCGTCGATCTCGATGCCGGGCAGCGAGCGGGCGTAGGACCCGGTGGCCAGCAGGACGTGCTTGCCCTCGTACCGGGTGCCGTCGACCTCGACCGCGGTGGGGGAGACCAGCCGGCCCTCACCGGTGACGATCGTGATCCCGCGGCTCTTGATCAGCCCGGTCAGGCCCTTGAAGTTCTTGGAGATGACGCCGTCCTTGTAGGCGTTCACCCCGTCCATGTCGATGCCCGAGAGGGTCGACTTGACGCCGAACTGCTCGCCCTCGCGGGCGTTGTCGGCGACCTCGGCGGTGTGCAGCAGCGCCTTGGTCGGGATGCAGCCCCGGTGCAGGCAGGTGCCGCCGACCTTGTCCTTCTCGATCAGCACGACGGACATGCCGAGCTCGGAGGCGCGCAGCGCCGCGGCGTAGCCACCGGAGCCACCACCGAGGATGACCAGGTCAGCGGGGGTGGTGGGTGCGCTCACAAGTGCTCCTCAGTGCTGGGTGACCCGGTGTGGTGCCGGGCACAACGATCGTGCGCCTGCCCATCCTGCCACTCCCGGGAACGGCGCGTCCGGGTGCTCCGTTCTCTGGCTGCGTGCGTCGCCGAGCAGGGTGCGTCGCGAGGGACGGGAGCAGGGCATGGGGCTGATGGACCGACTGCGCGGACGCCGCGCGCGACCCGGGACCGGGCCGGGGCGGCGCGGCACGCTGGACCGCGCGTCCGGGTCCTCCGACCTCCGGCACCTGGAGGAGTTCGTGGCCACCCGGCGCGGCGTCGAGGGCTTCGTCGAGCCCCGCACGGCCGTCACCGAGACGACGATCCTGCTCGTCGCCGCCGACGGGGAGTGGACGCGACGGCGGATCGACGGTCCGGAGACCGCTCGCAGGCTGTCCCGCGACCTCGCCGTCCCGGTCTACGACGCGCAGGTGACCGGCTACCCGCAGCGCATGCGGGACTGGAACCGCGACCACCCGCAGGGTCCCGCCACGCGGTGAGCGCGGCGGCACCCGGCGAGGGCACTAGGCCCGGGCGATGAGGTCCTCGATGGTGGCCAGCAGGGTGCGCACCGGCACGCCGGTGCCGCCCTTGGTCGTGTAGCCCCAGGCGCCGCCGGTGTTGTAGGCCGGGCCGGCCACGTCGATGTGCGCCCACGGCAGGCCCGAGGGCACGAACTCGGCGAGGAAGTGCCCGCCGACGAGCATGCCGCCCATCCGGTCGGGGTTGGCGTTGACCAGGTCGGCCACCGACGAGTCCAGGCCACGGCGCAGCTCGGCCGGCAGGGGCATCGGCCACATCGGCTCGCCGCTGCGCCGGCTGGCGGCCACGACGGCGTCCCGCAGGTCGTCGCTGCCCATGACACCGGAGGTGCGGGTGCCCAGCGCCACCAGCTGGGCACCGGTGAGCGTGGAGGTCTCCAGCAGGTGGGCGGGGGAGTCCTCGACCGCGCGGCAGATCGCGTCGGCCAGCACGACCCGGCCCTCGGCGTCGGTGTTGGTGATCTCGGCCTTCTTCCCGTTGCGGAAGGTGACCACGTCGGCGGGCCGGTAGGCGGTGCCGCTGGGCAGGTTCTCCGCGATCGGGACGGTGGCGGTGACGTCGACCGGCAGGCCGAGCTCGGCGACCAGGCACACGGTGGCGATGACGGCCGCGGCGCCGGCCATGTCGCTCTTCATGTCCTCCATGTGCGCGGCCGGCTTGATCGAGATGCCGCCGCTGTCGAAGGTGATGCCCTTGCCGACCAGCGCGACGCTCGTCCTGGCCTTCCGGCCCCGGTACTCCAGACGCAGCAGTCGCGGCGGCCGCGAGGAGCCGCCGCCCACGGCGAGGATGCCGCCGTAACCGCCGGCGGCGAGCGCCTTCTCGTCGAGCACCTCCACCGACAGGCCGGCCTTCTTGCCCGCAGCCGCCCCGCGGGCGGCCAGCTCGGCCGGGTACAGGTCGTTGGGCGGGGTGTTGACCAGGTCGCGGACCAGCGTCACGGCCGAGGCGACGGCGCGCACCCGGGCCAGCGGGCCCTTCGCGGCGCCGGCGTCCGGGACGACCAGCTCGAACGACGACGGCGGCGTGGGCCGGTCGGCGGGCAGCGCGGACTTGTAGGCGGTGAACTCGTAGGCGCCGAGCAGGGAGCCCTCGCCGACGGCGTGCAGGCGCTCGGCCTCCGGCGCGCCACCGACGGCGGCCAGCAGCGTGACCACCGCACCGCGGCCGGTCAGCGCGCGGCTGGAGGCACCGGCGGCCCGTCGGACCGCCTCCGGCGACCAGCTGCCGCCGGCGTCGGGCGCGCCGAGGCCGGCCACCGCCACGACCGGGAACGGCCCCTGGCCGAAGGTCGGCAGCTTGACGACCTCGTCCTCGGCGCCCGTGGCGCCCAGGTCGGCCAGCGCGGTGAGCAGGCGGCCGCCGAGCAGCCGGTCGACCGCGTCGGCCCCGGGGGTGCTGAGCAGGCCGTTCGGGCCCTTGCCCACCCCGACGACGACGGCGTCGGCGGAGAGCTTCTCGAGCGGGCGGTCGGTGGCGGAGATCGTCGGCGGCACGGGACGATCGTAGGGAGGTGGTGAGGACGGCGTACGACCGGCGTGGCGACGACCACTAGCGTGCTCGGTCGTGACCTCCCCCCTCCTGTCGCCCCTGCACGACCGGCACGTCGCCGCCGGCGCGAAGTTCGCCGACTTCGGCGGCTGGTCGATGCCGATCGAGTACACCGGCGGCGGGGTGCTGGCCGAGCACACCGCGGTGCGCGAGGGCGTCGGCCTCTTCGACGTCTCCCACCTCGGGACGGCGACGGTCCGCGGGTCCGGGGCGGCGGACTTCGTGAACTCCTGCCTGACCAACGACCTGGGCCGGATCGGCCCGGGGCAGGCGCAGTACACGCTGTGCTGCGTGGCCGACGGGCCGCAGGCCGGCGGGGTCGTCGACGACCTCATCGTCTACCTGCACGGCCCGGACGACGTCCTGCTGGTGCCCAACGCCGCCAACGCCGCCGACGTGCTGGCCCGGCTGTCCGCGGCTGCGCCGGCCGGGGTCACCGTCACCGACCGGCACACCGAGGTCGCCGTCCTGGCGCTGCAGGGGCCGCGCTCGGCGGAGGTGCTGGCCGCGGTGGGCCTGCCGGGCTCGCTGTCCTACATGTCCTTCGCCGAGACCCCCGGGTCCGGCGGTGACGAGGTCACCGTCTGCCGCACCGGCTACACCGGCGAGCACGGCTATGAGCTGCTCGTCGCCGCCGACCGCGCCGGGCTGCTGTGGGACGCGCTGCTGGCCGCCGGCGCGCCCGAGCAGATCCGCCCGTGCGGCCTCGGCGCCCGCGACACCCTGCGCACCGAGATGGGGTACCCGCTGCACGGCCACGAGCTGTCGCTGGACATCACCCCGAACCAGGCGCGCTCGGGCTGGGCGGTGGGCTGGGGGAAGGAGGCCTTCTGGGGCCGTGACGCGCTGCTGGCGGAGAAGGCGGCCGGCCCGGCCCGGCAGCTGTGGGGCCTGCAGGCGCCGGGCCGGGGCATCCCCCGCCCGGGCATGGCGGTGCTGTCCGCCGACGGGACGCAGGTCGGTGAGGTGACCAGCGGGACGTTCTCCCCGACGCTGCGCACCGGCATCGCCCTGGCGCTGCTCGACACCGCCGCCGGCCTGACCGAGGGTGACGAGGTGGCCGTCGACGTCCGGGGCCGTCCGCAGCCGGTCGTCGTCCGCAAGCCCCCGTTCGTCGAGTCGCACGTGCGCTGAGGCGCGTCGGCCCGCCGACCCCGACGGCCGAGGGCCGAGGAGGTCAGGCGTTGGCCTTGGCCTTGGCCTCCTCCTCGTCCTTCTTGCTCGGCACCGGCGGGTCGGCGACCTCGTCGGCCATGGTGGCGTCGCGCTCGCCCATCGGCTGGGGCTCGCCCTTGGTGGTGTCCACCGCGGTCTGGTGCTCGGTCTCGGAGTTGATCTCCGCGCCCAGCAGGACCAGGAAGACGGTCAGCTGCAGCCAGAGCATGAGCACGATGACGCCGGCGATCGCGCCGTAGGTCTTGTCGTAGGACCCGAAGTTGTCGACGTAGAAGCTGAACAGCAGGCTGATCACCGCCCAGATCACGGTGACGACGACCGACCCGAGGCTCACCCAACGGAACTTCGGTGCGTCACGGTCGGGGGCGACCCGGTAGAGCACCGACAGCGCCCCCGACATCACCCCGAGCAGCAGGACCCAGCGGAGGACCTGGGCCAGGATCGTCCCGAAGACGCCCAGCGGCAGGGCGTCGAGCACCACGGGGACGACGGCCACCAGGGAGAAGGTGATCAGGACGAAGACGATCGCACCCAGGGTCAGCGCCAGGGAGAGCAGCCGCAGCTTGACGAAGTTGCGGGTCTCGACCTCGTCGTAGGCGATGTTGACGGCCTTGATCAGGTTCCCGACACCGCCGGAGGCGCTCCACAGCGCGCCGAGGATCGAGATGATCAGGCTCACCGTCAGCGCGCCACCGCTGTTGGACGTGATCGCGGTGAGCTGGTCGGCGAGCAGCGACTGGGCGCTCTCGGGCAGCTGGTCCGACAGCGACTCGATCTGCCGGGCCACCGTCTCCGGTGAGGCGATGAGGCCGTACAGCGAGATGGCCGCGATCAGCGCCGGGAAGATCGCCAGGAACCCGAAGAACGCCACGCCGCCGCCGATGATCGGCATGTTGTCCGCGCCGTTCTCCGCCCACGCCCGCTTGACGATCTGCAGCCAGCCGCGCGCCGGGATGTCGGTGGGCTTCTCGGCGTGCACGCCGGGCAGCTCGGCCTCGCTGGGCACCTCGGGGGCGGGGCGCTCGGCCTCCCGGCGCTCGGTGGCCACGGCCGTGGCGCTGGTGGCGCCGGTGTGGGGCGCCGGGTCGGTGGCGCGGTCGGCGCCGGCCCGGGCCGCGGCCCGGCGCTCGGCCTTCTCCTGCACGCGCTGGCGGATGCGCTCGACGGCGCTGTCCGCCCGGCCGGTGTCGACCATCAGGGCAGTCCTTCGTCTGGGGTGAGCGGGGGGGAGTGCGGTCGTCAGTCGCCGGGCCAGGCGCCGGTGAGCTTGGTGAAGCCACGGGCGCCGCCCCGGCTGACCAGGGCCTTCACCACGGCGACGATGGCGCCACGGACGGCGGAGGCCACCAGGATCTCGCGCAGCCGGTACTCGCTCTGCATGGCCGTGGGGGCGTCGTCCTGCCGGGCGACCTTCTTCCACACCACCTGGAACACCGTGGCGGCGATCGAGCTGGCCACCAGGCTGCCGATCAGGCCGATGGGGCGGTAGACGGCCTTGGCGGTCTTGCTCATCGCTTCCTCCTCCAGACGACGATGCCCACGACGACCGTGACCAGGGCCGCGGCGGCCCCCAGCACGGTCGGCGGGCTCTCGCGATAGGTCTCCACCGCGGTGTCCCGGGTGCGCAGGGCGCTCTCGGTCAGCCGGGCGCGGGTGCGGGCCGGCACGTCGAGCCGGGCGGCGAGCTGGTCGACGGTCTCGCCCAGACGCTCACGGGTGGCATCGATCTCGGCCTGGATGTCCGCAGGGGTCGGCTTGCTCACGGGTCCTCCGCGGTCTCGGGGCGCTGGCGGTGCGGGTCTGCCATGCCCCGATCGGCTCACCGGGTAAACCAAGATCGACGTCACCGGCCCGGCGCGGGGACGACGTCCTCGCTAGCCTCCCGGCATGAGCTGGACCTGGCAGCTGGAAGACCCGGCGGGCGCGCCCGTGGACCCCGTCGCGCTCGGGGTGGAGGTGCCCGAGTGCGACAACCAGGGCGACGCGGAGTCCTGGCTGGGGGAGGCCTGGCGCGACCTGCTCGAGCGCGGCGTCGCCACGGTCACCCTGCAGCGCGACGGCGAGCGGGTCTACGGCCCGATGGGCCTGGCGGCCTCGTAGCCGGAGGGCCCGTCCGCCCCGCCGGGTGCCCGACGGGGCGGACGGGCCGTCCCGTCAGCCCCGGCTGGTCTTGGCCGGGTCGCGCTCGACGACGTCGCCGAGGACGTCGTCGATGCGGGTCAGCACCTCGGCCGGCAGGGTGACCCCGGCGGCCTTGACGTTGTCGTGCACCTGCTCGGGGCGGCTGGCGCCGATGATCGCGGCGGCGACGTTCTGGTTCTGCAGCACCCAGGCGACGGCCAGCTGCGCCATCGACAGGCCCAGCTCGTCGGCGATCGGGCGCAGCTGCTGGACCCGGGTCAGCACGTCGTCGGTCAGGTAGCCCTGCATCGACCCGCCCACGGTGGCGTGCCCGCCGCGGCTGTCGGCCGGCGGCTGCTGGCCGGGCAGGTACTTGCCGGTGAGCACACCCTGGGCCAGCGGCGACCAGACGATCTGGGAGAGACCCTCCTGCTCGCTGGTGGGCACGACCTCGGCCTCGATGACCCGCCACAGCATCGAGTACTGCGGCTGGTTGCTGATCAGCTGGACCTTGAGCTCGCGGGCCAGCTCGGCCGCGGCCGCGATCTCCTCGGCGCGCCACTCGGAGACCCCGAGGTAGAGCACCTTGCCCTGGCGCACCAGGTCGGCGAAGGCGGTCATCGTCTCCTCCAACGGCACCGAGGAGTCGTACCGGTGGGCCTGGTAGAGGTCGACGTAGTCGGTCTGCAGCCGCTGCAGCGAGGCGTTGCAGCTCTCGACGATGTGCTTGCGGGACAGCCCGCGGTCGTTGGCGCCGGGGCCGGTGGGCCAGTAGACCTTGGTGAAGATCTCCAGGCCCTCGCGGCGCTGGCCGGCCAGGGCCCGGCCGAGCACCGACTCGGCCTTGGTGCCGGCGTAGACGTCGGCGGTGTCGAAGGTGGTGATCCCGACGTCGAGGGCGGCCCGCACGCAGGCGTGGGCGGCGTCCTCCTCGACCTGGCTGCCGTGGGTGAGCCAGTTGCCGTAGGCGATCTCGGAGATGGTCAGGCCGGAACGGCCGAGGCGTCGTGTCTGCACGCTTCGACGCTAGTCCTGCGCCTGGCTAAGTACCCGGCCCCCTCGCAGGGCCCGCCGCGAGCTCGCGAGTGGTGGGGGCGAGGGGGTCCTTCCTCAGACCTCCGCGCCGAGGGCGACCTGCGGCTTCGGGTAGCGCCAGCGCCGGACCATCGTGGCGCGGCTGACGCCGTACCAGGCCAGGCTGTTCGGCTTCTGCGTGGTGTTCGGGAAGCGCTCGGCGACCTTGGCCTTGATCTTGCGGCTCAGGATGAGCGAGTCGACGACCAGCACCAGGAAGAACACGTACAGCACGACCGACGAGTAGACCTTCAGGGCCTGGCTGGGCACGACCAGGCTGACCAGCAGCAGGGCGGCGATGACCAGGAAGAAGCTGCCGAGGTTGCGGCGGGCGTCGACGATGTCGCGCACCAGCCGGCGCTCGGGACCCCGGTCGCGGGCGGTCAGCGAGCTGTCGTCCCCGCGGGCCGCGGCCTCGCGGGCGCTGCCCCGGGTCGCGACCTGCTGCTCCCGCTGACGCCGGTAGGCCTCCTTGCGCGTGGTCGGCGGCGGCGGCACCGGACCGGTGCGCCGCCCCTGTGCCTCGTTGCGCCGGGGGGTCGGGCGCCCCTTGCCCGGGCCGACCGCCGTCGACCCGTGCGGGGTGACGGTGGGGACGTCCGGCGTCGTGGTGTCGGCGCGGCGGCCGGGGAGGCGGAGCTTCACGGCTGTGGAGTCTACGTGGCCGGGGGTGCGCCACCGTGCTCTCGACGGCGGTCGTGCCCTCCCCGGGTGGGGTGCGGTCGCTGTGCTGCCCGACGTCGGCGCCGTACAGTGGGAAGCAGCTCCGCTCCGGCGGTGTTGGCCGTCAGTGCTCATTGACGGCACGGGCCCGTCCTCGCGGCGGGCCGAGCAGCACACCCTCGAGTGTGGGAGGACCACAACATGACCGTGCAGGACACGCAGGCCCCCAGCGACACCAGCGCCACCGCAGTCGTCCTCAGCGCCCCGGCTGCGCTGAAGGTGAAGACCCTGCTGGAGCAGGAGGGTCGCGACGACCTGCGGCTGCGCATCGCCGTCCAGCCCGGCGGCTGCTCCGGCCTGCGCTACCAGCTCTTCTTCGACGAGCGTTTCCTCGACGGCGACCAGACCTTCGAGTACGGCGGCGTCGAGGTCATCGTCGACCGCATGAGCACCCCCTACCTCGGTGGCGCGACGATCGACTTCGTCGACACCATCGAGAAGCAGGGCTTCACGATCGACAACCCGAACGCCGGCGGCTCCTGCGCCTGCGGCGACTCGTTCCACTGACGTAGCCCCCGCCCCCACGGGCGGGCCTGCGACGACACGGTGCCCGGCACCCCCTCGGGGGTGCCGGGCACCGTGCTGTCCGGGATCAGTTCTCCGTCGACGCACCCGTCGGGACCGGGATGGGCAGTCCGGACGACGGGGCCGGGACGGTGCTGCGTCCCGGCGTCGGCGTCCCACTCGGGGGTCCCGCCGTGGTCGGTGCGGCCGTGGTCGGTGCGGTCGAGGTGCTGGTCGGGGCCGGCGTGGGCGTGACCTCACCGGACGGCGACCCTGAGGTGGAGGTCGAGGTCGAGGGTCCGGGGAGCTGGGGGGAGCCCGCGTCACCGGAGCACGCGCCGAGCAGACCGGCGGCCAGGAGGGGACCGGCCACCGCGGTGGACAGCCGGATGGACGCGCGCACGGTCACAGCCGCACCGGGTAGACCGGCTCGGGGATCTGGGGGTGGATCCGCTCCTCGACGAAGATGCCGTGCCAGATCATGAAGACCAGCACCTCCCACACCTGGCGGGCGATCCGCTTGCTGGGGACCTCGGCGGAGCGCAGCCGCTCCAGCAGCACCAGCACGTGGTCGCGGTCGAGCCACTCGTCGGTCTGGCTGTCGGTGACGACGCCGCGGGCCCACTCGTGCAGCGGGCCGGCCAGGAAGTCGGCGGTCGGCACCGGGAAGCCCAGCTTGCGGCGGTTCATGATCCGCGGCGGCACGATCTGCGCCATCGCCTGCCGCAGGGCGTACTTGGTGGCGTCACCCCGGGCCGGCACCCGCTGCTCGACCGGCAGGCTGCTGGCGATGGCGAACACCTCGGGGTCCAGGAACGGCACCCGCAGCTCGAGCGAGTTCGCCATGGTGATCTTGTCGGCCTTGACCAGGATGTCGCCGCGCAGCCAGGTGAACAGGTCGACGTACTGCATCGCCGTCACGTCGTCGTAGCCGGCCTCGCGGGTCTGCCGGTACAGCGCCTCGGTGACGTCGACGTGCGACAGGTCGCGGTTCCGGCCGGGCATGAGCGCGGCCAGCTCGTCCTCGCGCATGTTGCGGGCGTTGCCGTAGTAGCGCTGCTCGAGCGGCGTCGAGGCGCGCACCAGCAGGTCCTGCCCGCGCACGCCCTCGGGCACCAGGCGGGACAGCCCGGCCAGCGCCCGTCGTCCGACGGCCGGCAGCTTGGACGCCCACGCCAGGCTCAGCGGCTCGCGGTAGATCGTGTAACCGCCGAACAGCTCGTCGGCGCCCTCGCCGGAGAGCACCACCTTCACGTGCTTGCGGGCCTCGCGGGCCACGAAGTACAGCGGCACGAGCGCGGGGTCGGCGACCGGGTCGTCGAGGTACCAGACGACGGCGGGGATCGCGTCGGCGAACTCCTGCGCGCTCACCTCGATCGGCACGTGCTTGACCCCCAGGATCGCGGCGGACTCCGCGGCGATCTCCACCTCCGACTGGGCCTGCCGCTGGAAGCCGACGGTGAAGGTGACCAGGTCGGGGTTGTACTTGTGCGCCAGTGCGGCGATCGCGGTGGAGTCGATGCCGCTGGAGAGGAAGGACCCGACGGTGACGTCGGCGCGCATGTGCTTGGCCACCGAGTCGTCGAGCACCTCGGCGATGCGGGCGTAGAGGGCCTGCTCGCCGCCGGCCGGGACCGGGCGCGGGGTGAACGTCGGGTGGAACCAGCGCTTGGTGGTCAGCTCGCCGCCGGCGACGGTGAAGCTCGTGCCGCTCTCGATCCGGCGGATGCCGCGGTGCAGGGTCGCGGGCTCGGGCACGTACTGCAGCGTCAGGTAGTGCTGCAGGGACGCCGGGTCGACCCCGCCGGCGGCGGCGCTGCCGCCGAGCAGTTCGAGGAGCGCCTTCTTCTCCGAGCTGAAGACCAGCCCGCCGTCGGCCAGGCGGGCGGTGAACAGCGGCTTGATGCCGAACGCGTCGCGGGCGCCGAACGCCGTCCCGGTGTGGGTGTCCCAGATGACGAAGGCGAACATGCCGCGCAGCTTCGGGACGACGGCCTCGCCCCACAGGTGGAAGCCGGCGACGATGGCCTCGGTGTCGCCCTCGGTGGCGAAGGTCGCGCCCGCGGCCTTCAGCTCCGCGCGCAGCTCCAGGTAGTTGTAGATCTCGCCGTTGAAGACGATCCGGTAGCGGTCCTCGGCGTAGGGCAGCGGCTGCGGGCTGCCCTCGATGTCGATGAGCGCCAGGCGGTTGAAGCCGAACACCACCTTGCTGTCCGACCACAGCACGCGGTCGTCGGGCCCGCGGTGGCGCACGCACCGCAGTGCGTGCTCGACCCCCGCGACGGTCTGCTCGTCGACGCGGTCGGCGTCGGTGGACAGGTAGGCCAGCAGGCCGCACATGCGGGAGGTCTCCAGGTGGTGGTGGGGGCGGGGGAGGAGCGGGGTGCGGCCGGTCAGAGCGGCTGGCCGGCGCGGACCCGCGCCGTCACCCGCCGCTCGGCCACGAACGACACGAAGGGGACGACGCCGGCCAGCAGGACCAGCACCGTGCCCTTCGCCGTGAAGCGGGCCTTGAGCGCCAGGTCGAACGCCGTCACCAGGTAGACGACGTAGAACAGGCCGTGGACCGGCGAGACGACGGCCGAGACCTCCGGGACGTCCGCCGCGTACTTGAGCGGGATGGCCACGGCCACCAGCACCAGCAGCATGACGCCGACGACGTAGGCCAGCACCCGGTAACGGGCCAGGGCGCCCGCCACCCGGGGCGGGAGGCTCGTGGTGTCAGCGGCCACGGGGCGTCTCCTGTCCGAGGGCCTTGGCGTTGAGCTCGGCCAGGTAGGCGTTGTAGGCGGCCAGCTCGGGGTCGCCGGTGGTGTCGATGCGGGGCCGCTGGTACAGGACGACGGCGTTGCCGGGCTCGTCGTCGGCGGGGTCGCGGTTGAGCTCGTCCTTCAGCATCCGCAGGTAGAAGCCCAGGCCCATGAAGCCGTAGAGCGGCCACTGCAGCGCGTAGCTCCAGTTGACCGCGCCACCGCCGCCCTCGGCCTTGCCCAGCTGCCAGTTGCCCAGGAAGAACGTCGCCACGAACAGCGCCAGCACCAGCAGGTGCAGCAGCACCCACCGCACGGTCAGCAGGCGTGAGTACACGCCCCTGACTGTAGTCGGCGGCCCCGTGGGGGAGGCGCTGCGCCGGGGAGGTGCCGGGCACATCCGCGGGCCCGCCGGACCGGGCCGCGGCCTGCGGCTCGGGCCTGTTCCCCCGCGCCGGGACGCGACCCGCCGGGACCCTGCTCCCGCCCCCGGGACGACGAGCGCGGTCGGCTAGTCTCGGGAAGACTGTGGTCGGGGTGGGCACGGCCTGTCGGGCAACCGAGGGGCACCCGCCGGTGAGACCGCGTGGCACCGCCACGCGGGAGATGAGGAGGCAGCGAGCAGTGGCTCGACGCAGCAAGCTGGCGAAGGTCGCCGGGCTCGGTCTCCTGGGTGCTCTGACGCTCAGCGGGTGCGACGTGCAGGGCGGTTGGCTCAGCTGGGGATGGCCCGAGGGCATCACCGACGAGGCCGCCCGGATGCACTCTCTCTGGATCGGTTCCACCATCGCCGCCCTCGTGGTCGGCATCGCGGTGTGGGCGCTCATCGCCTACGCGGCGATCCGTTACCGCAAGCGTGGCGACGAGGTCCCGCGCCAGACGGCGTACAACCTCCCGCTGGAGATCATCTACACGATCGTCCCGTTCATCATCATCGCGGTGCTGTTCTTCTTCACCGTGAGCACGCAGAACCGCGTGATGCAGCGCAGCGCCGACCCCGACGTCACCATCGCGGTCAACGCCTTCAAGTGGAACTGGCAGTTCGTCTACCCGGACACCACCGACGCCAACGGCGGCGAGCCGATCTCCACGGTCGGGTCGAGCACCGAGATCCCGATCCTCGTGGTCCCCACCGACCAGACCATCCGGTTCGAGCTGGCCTCGGCCGACGTCATCCACTCGTTCTGGGTGCCGGAGTTCCTCTTCAAGCTCGACGTCATCCCGGGCAACGAGAACGGCCGCGACAACGTCTTCGAGGTGACCGTCCGCGAGGAGGGCGCCTTCGTCGGTCGCTGCGCCGAGCTGTGCGGCACCTACCACGCGTACATGAACTTCGAGGTGCGCTCGGTCAACGCCGCCGACTACGAGGCCTACCTCGCCGCCCGCGAGGACGGCCTGTCGACGCACGACGCGCTCGAGAGCATCGGCCAGCCGGGCAACGCGACCTCGACCCGGCCGCTCGACCTGCAGCGCGAGCAGTCGTCCGCCGCAGCCTCGAATGACTGACCTGATCACCCCGCAGCACCAGGAGGAGCGGCCGTGAAGGTCGAAGCGCTCATCTTCAACATGATCACGGTGTTCTGCATCGTGGCAGCGATCGTCTACGGGCTCTGGTCCAAGGAGCCGATCGGCACCACGGCGCTGGCCCTCTCCGGTGGGCTCACCGCGCTCATCGGTGGCTTCTTCTGGTTCGTCAGTCGGCGCATCGACGCCCGGCCCGAGGACAGCAAGGACGCCGAGATCGCCGACGGCGCCGGCGAGCTGGGCTTCTTCAGCCCCGCGAGCTACTGGCCCTTCGGGCTGGCCTTATCCGCCGCGCTCATGGGCCTGGCCCTGGCGTTCTACTACCCCTGGCTGATCCTGATCGCGGGCGTCGCGCTCATCCTCACCATCGGTGGCCTGCTCTTCGAGTACTACATCGGGCAGAACGCGCACTGAGCTCAGCACCCCTCGTCCACGACGGGCCCCTCCCCGCACCGGGAAGGGGCCCGTCGTGCGTCGTGCGGGCTCGGCCGGTCCACTGGGGGAGCGGCACCAGCGGCGCCGGGGGACGCGATTCCGCCGCCCGCCTCCGTCGCCGTGAGCCCCGCCGGATCGTCCGTCCGCGCCCGGGGGTGACCCGGGCGCGGACGGGCCGGATCACGGGCGCACCGGGGACGCCGGCACGCTGCTGCCCGCCGGCGCACGATGGCGAGCAGCCCCTGTGGGTCGCCCGGCGGGACCGCCGGTGGGCAGATGAGCGGACCGGGCGGTCGTCCGTCGGACCGCGGGGCGCAGCCCCGGTGCTAGGCGCCGACGGCGGCGGCGCGGGCCTGCCGGCTGACCTGGACCCACTGGTCCAGCTTGGCCGCCGCCCGACCGTCGTCGACGGCCGCCGCGGCCCGCTCGAGGCCGGCCCCCAGGACGTCGTGCAGCCGGCCACCGTGGGTGTCGAAGGCGGCCAGCGCCGCGGCGGCGTTGAGCAGCACCGCGTCGCGGACCGGGCCCGGGTCACCGGCGACCAGCCGACGGACGACCTCGGCGTTGACCTCCGGACCGCCGCCGCGCAGCGCGCCCGGCTCGGCGACCGGCACCCCGAGCGCTGTGGGGTCCAGCCGCTCGGGCATGACCTCGCCGTCGCGGACCACCCACACCGCCGAGGTGGTCGTGGTGGTCAGCTCGTCGAGGCCGTCGTCTCCGCGGAAGACCAGCGCCCGGGTGCCCCGGTCGGCCAGAACCTGCGCGAGCACGGGGGCCATCCGGGTGTCCGCGCAGCCGATCGCGGCCGCCACGGGGCGGGCGGGGTTGGTCAGCGGCCCGAGGAAGTTGAACACGGTGCCGATGCCCAGCTCGCGGCGCGGCACGCCGGCGTGGCGGAACCCGGGGTGGAAGACCGGGGCGAAGAAGAACCCGATGCCTGCCTCCCGCACGCACTGCGCCACCGCGGGGGCCGGCAGGTCGATGACCACGCCGAGCGCCTCGAGGACGTCGGCGGTGCCCGACGCCGAGGACGCCGCACGGTTGCCGTGCTTGGCCACCGGGACCCCCGCCGCCGCCACGACGATCGCGGCCATGGTCGAGATGTTGACCGTCTGGGCCCCGTCACCACCGGTCCCGACGATGTCCACGCAGTCGAGGGGCAGGCTCACCGGGGTGGCCAGCTCGACCATCGTGGTGGCCAGCCCGGCCACCTCCTCCGGGGACTCGCCCTTGGCCCGCAGGGCGACGAGGAAGCCGGCGACCTGGGCCGGTGTCGCCTCCCCGGTCATCACCTGCTGCATCGCCCAGCGGGCGTCCTCGACGGAGAGGTCCTCGCGGCGGATCAACCGGTTGAGCAGTCCCGACCACGTCGGGCGGACGTCTGCCACCTCGTCAGCGACGGACGACGGGACGCTGCCCGGCGCGCGCCCGCAGCAGCCCGGCGACCACGTCGGCGGCGGTGAGCGGGTCGACCGGGTAGGCCAGCGTGGCGTCGGCCAGCGACCAGTGCGCCAGCCAGCGGTCGGCCTGGCGGGCGATGAGGACGACCAGCTGAGGGCAGTCGGCGATCTCGTTCTTCAGCTGGCGGCTGATCCCCATGCCGCCGGTGGGCTGGGCTTCGCCGTCGAGCAGGCACAGGTCGATGCCGCCGGCGTCGACCGCGGCGACGACCTCGTCGCCGGAGGCGCACTCGACGTACCGGAGCGGCCCCACGTCGGTGGCCGGGGCGGTGCCCAGCGCGGTGCGGACGGCGGCGCGGACCTCGGCCCGCTGGCTGAAGACCAGCACGGTGGCCGGTGCGGCGTCGACGCTCACCCGGCGGAGCCTAGCGGGCGCGGGGCCCCACCGGGGAGGCAGGCGGCCTACGCTTTGGTGGTGCACAACCGGCATGTTGCCCGAGACGCGCCACGCGGACCCGACCCCACGTCGTGGGGAGCCTGTCCCGATGCCATGATGAACCCGTGACAACGGCCCCCGTGGCGAGCAGCACCTTCGACACCTCGCGGGTGCACTCCCTGACTCGACCGAACATGGTCAGCGTCGGCACGATCGTCTGGCTCTCCAGCGAGCTGATGTTCTTCGCCGGCCTGTTCGCCATCTACTTCACCGCGCGTGCGCGAGCGCTGGAGGGTTGGCCCCCGGAGCCCACCGAGCTCAACGTGCCCTACGCGACGGTCTTCACCCTGATCCTGGTGGCCTCCTCGGTCACCTGTCAGTACGGGGTGTTCGCCGCGGAGATCGGCAACGTCTACGGCCTCCGGCGCTGGTTCACCATCACCTTCGTGATGGGCCTCGTCTTCGTGCTCGGCCAGGCGTTCGAGTACCGGACGCTGGTCGTCGACCACGAGACGACGCTCTCGTCGTCGACGTACGGATCAGCGTTCTACCTGACCACCGGCTTCCACGCACTGCACGTCATCGGCGGCCTGCTGGCCTTCGTCTTCGTGCTCATCCGGTCCACCATGGGCCGATTCACGCCTGCCCAGGCGACCTCGGCGATCGTGGTGTCCTACTACTGGCACTTCGTCGACGTCGTGTGGGTCGGTCTGTTCATCACCATCTACCTGATCCAGTAGGGAACCGGGTGTCCACTCCCAACGCCTCATCCGTCGCCCCCGCCGAGGGCCGTCGCCGAGGGCTGCGCCGCCTCCGCCCGGAAGCCGGCTCGCCGGCGGCCGCTGCGCGGGACCGTCGTCGCTCCAAGCAGCGTCGTCGCCTGGCCAACGTGGCCGGCCTGATGGCTGCCCTGGTGCTGACCGGTGTGGGCTACTCCGCGCTGGCCCCGGGCGCCAGCGCCGCCGACGACTCGACCGGCAACCCGTCCAACGCCGTCGAGGCCGGCCGCGAGCTGTACACGCGCAGCTGCATCACCTGCCACGGTTCGAACCTGCAGGGCGTCGAGGACCGCGGTCCCTCGCTCATCGGCGCCGGCGAGGCCGCCGTCTACTTCCAGGTGCACACCGGCCGCATGCCGCTGGTCCGCCAGGAGGCCCAGGCCCCCGAGCGCCCGCCGATCTTCTCCGAGGAGGAGATCGACCAGCTCATGGCCTACATCCAGGAGAACGGCGGTGGGCCCACGCTGCCCTCCGGCGACCTGCGTGACGGCGACCTGGCCGAGGGTGGCGAGCTGTTCCGCCTCAACTGCGCCCAGTGCCACAACTTCACCGGCCAGGGCGGTGCGCTGTCCTCGGGCAAGCGTGCCCCGTCGCTGGCCGAGGCCAACGACCTCACGATCTACGCGGCCATGCTGCACGGCCCGGAGAACATGCCGGTGTTCGGTGACAACCAGCTGAGCCCGGACGAGAAGCGGTCGATCATCGACTACGTGCAGACCATGAAGGAGAGCGCCGACCCCGGCGGCTACGGCGCCGGTCGTGTCGGCCCGGTGGCCGAGGGTCTGGTCATCTGGGTCGCGGCCGTCGGTGCCCTGCTCTTCGGGATCTTCTGGATGGGGACCAAGGCGTGACCACGACCGAACCCCGCCCCGGTTCCACGGGCGGCGCCGACGAGGCCGGGCAGCTGCACGGCGGGCCGGACGACGACTACTCGCCGGAGCAGCTCGCGGCGATGGACCGCACCGAGCTGGACCGCCTCGGTGCCCGGCTCGACGGCGTCGAGATCCTGCACGTCGAGCCCGCGGCCCCCATCGGGTCGCCGTTGGACAAGAAGAACACCCGCCTGGTCACGATGTGGTTCGCCCTGGCCGGCCTGCTCTCCCTCGCCTTCGTGGTCGTCTTCCTCGGCTCAGGCTGGTTCCTGCCCAGCTGGGAGTGGCGGATCGAGAGCGGCACCTGGAGCGCGCTGTACACCCCGCTCCTGGGCGCCACCATGGGCGGCGCGCTGATCGCGGTGGGCGTCGCGCTGGTGCTCTACGTCAAGAAGCTGCTGCCGCACGAGACCGCGGTGCAGGACAAGCACGACGGGTCGCACTTCGACCGGGTCACCACCGGTGCCACCCTGATGGGCGGCCTGCACAACTCCGGTCTGCCCCGCCGCAAGCTGCTGGTCGGCGTCCTGGGCGTCATGAGCCTGGCGTTCGGCGCCATGCTCGTGTCCCTGCTGGGCGGGTTCATCAAGAACCCGAACAAGGGCAACCCGCTGGGCACCACGCCGTGGGCGCAGGGCGTCCGTCTGCTCCGTGACGACGGCACCCCGGTCCGCCCCGGTGACCAGCAGCCCGGCTCGCTGGCCACCGTCTTCCCGGCGGTCGAGGGCGGGGACCGCGCGTACGACGCCGCGGTCATGCTCATCCGCCTCCGCCCGGAGCAGATCGAGTCCCTCCGTCCGGCCACCGGCCGGGAGGACTTCGGCTTCGGTGACTACGTCGCCTACTCCAAGGTCTGCACGCACGCCGGTTGCCCGGTGTCGCTGTACGAGCAGGAGACCAGCAGGATCCTGTGCCCCTGTCACCAGTCGCAGTTCGACGTGACCCAGGGCGCCAAGCCGGTCTTCGGCCCGGCCACCCGCTCCCTGCCGCAGCTCCCGATCGAGGTCGACGAAGAGGGGTACTTTGTGGCCCGAGGAGACTTCCCCGAGCCGATCGGGCCGTCGTTCTGGAACATTGGGAGGCTCAACTGATGGCCACCAGCACCGTGCCCGGGCCCGGGGCGCCTGCAACGCTCGTCGGCAAGGCGGCCTTCGAGGTCGATGACCGGCTGATCGTCGCCGGCCCCGTCCGGCGCACCCTGAACAAGGTCTTCCCCGACCACTGGTCGTTCCTGCTGGGCGAGATCGCTCTCTACTCGTTCATCATGCTGCTGCTGTCGGGTACGTACCTGACCTTCTTCTACGACGCGTCGATGAAGGAGATCGTCTACAACGGCTCGTACTCCGCGCTCCGCGGTGTCGAGATGTCGGCGGCCTACGAGTCCACCCTGGACATCTCGTTCGACGTCCGTGGCGGTCTGTTCATCCGGCAGCTGCACCACTGGGCGGCGCTGCTCTTCGTCGCCTCGATCGTGGTCCACCTGCTGCGCATCTTCTTCACCGGCGCCTACCGCCGGCCCCGTGAGACCAACTGGTTCATCGGTGTGGCGCTGCTGGTGCTGGCCATGCTCGAGGGCTTCGCCGGCTACACCCTCCCCGACGACCTGCTCTCCGGCACCGGGCTCCGCATCTTCTCGGCGGTGTTCCTCTCCATCCCGGTCATCGGGACGTGGATCTACTTCACCGTCTTCGGTGGGGACTTCCCGGGTGAGCTGATCATCGGGCGGCTCTACATCCTGCACGTGCTGATCATCCCGGCGGTCCTGCTGGCGCTCATCGCGCTGCACCTGCTGATCCTGGTGAAGCAGAAGCACACGCAGTTCCCCGGGGCGGGGCGCACCGAGCACAACGTGGTCGGCAACCGGCTCTTCCCGACGTTCGCCGCCAAGGCGACCGGCCTGCTGTTCATCGTCTTCGGTGTGCTCGCCGCGCTCGGTGGTCTGGTCCAGATCAACCCGATCTGGCAGATGGGTCCCTACAACCCGTCGCAGGTCTCGGCCGGGTCGCAGCCCGACTGGTACATCGGCTTCGTCGACGGCGGTTCGCGCATCATGCCGCCGTGGGAGATCGACCTGTGGGGCTACCACATCCCGCCGGTCCTCTGGGGCGCCCTCGGCATCCCCGGCATCATGTTCACGCTCCTGGCCTTCTACCCGGTCATCGAGCGCGTGCTGACCGGCGACACCGCCAGTCACCACCTGCTCCAGCGTCCGCGCGACGTCCCAGTGCGCACCTCGCTGGGCGCGATGGCGATCACCGCCTATCTGGTGCTCTTCATCTCCGGTGGCAACGACGTCGTGGCCGACAAGTTCGACATCAGCCTCAACGCGATGACCTGGGCCGGCCGCATCGGGTTCCTGATCCTGCCCCCGATCGCCTACTGGGCGACCTACCGCCTGTGCCTGGGCCTCGAGCGGCACGACCGCGAGGTGCTCGAGCACGGCATCGAGACCGGCGTCATCCGCCGGCTGCCCAGCGGTGAGTTCATCGAGGTCCACCAGCCCCTGGGGCCGGTCGACGAGCACGGTCACGGGATGCTGGCCTACGGCGGCGCCTCGGTCCCCAAGAAGATGAACCAGGTCGGTGGCGCCCGCCGCGCCGTCCGGGGCTTCTTCAAGCCGATCGAGGAGCCGGCGGCCGTCCAGCGCGAGGCGGAGGAGCAGGCCCGCGGCCTCGAGTCCGAGCAGGCGCACCGCCAGCTCACCGGCTCGGGTCGTCCCTCCGAGGGCGGTCGCCCCAGCGAGGGTGGTCGTCCCTCCGAGGGCGGCAAGCCCCAGCAGGAGCCCCGCTCCTGATCGAGCAGCACTGAGCACCACAGCAGGGGCCCCGGCGGCATCGTCCGCCGGGGCCCCTGCTGCGTGTACCGGTCGTTCCGTGCGGTCGCGTCGGTCGCGTCGGTCGACCGGTCACCTCCTGCATGCGACCATCCGGGCGGCCACGGTTGCTTCGGGCAGCCGACCGTCGGGCGCCGACCGGCAGAGGACCCCGTCCGCCGGGCAGGGACACGGCTCGGTCTAGCCAGGACGCCGCCGCTCCGTACCCGGCTGACGAACTGGTGACGGTCACGGTGTGCTGCGCAGGGGCGGCGGGAGTTACCTCCCGCTGCCAGGGCGATGACCCGACCCACCGTGCCGGGATGACGAGGGGGCCGTCGTGCGCGGCGAGGGCGCCGCCACGAGGCGGGACCTGCTGGAGCTGCCTGGTCGCCAGGGAGCAGCCCGGTCATCCCTGAGCTGCCTGGTCACCGTGGGGCTGCCTGGTCACCGTGGGGCTGCCTGGTCACCGTGGGGCTGCCGGGTCACCGGGGAGCGGCCGGGTCATCGGGGAGCGGCCGGGTCATCGCGGAGCGGCCAGCGCGGGACCGTCGGACCGGCCCCTGGTTGGTCGTCACGACAGGGCGACCGTGGCCGACCCGTTCCCGGCCAGCGTCGTCCGGGCGCGGTCGGACCACAGCCCGCCCGGGACCCAGCGGCCCCGTCGCAGCCTGTCGGGCCGGGGGGCGCAGCGTGTCGATCCGGGGGGCCGGGAGCCCGGACGGCGGGCGGCGGTGCGGCCGTCGTTCAGTCGGCGGACTCGAAGCCGATCGAGAAGGCGGCCTCGAGGTCGTGCCGGGAGTAGGCGCGGAAGGCGATGTGGGTGTCGGTGTCGAGGACACCGGGGACCTTGTTGATCCGGCCGGCGATCACCTGGGCGATCTCCTCGAACTCGTGCACCCGGACGAGCGCGACCAGGTCCACCCCGCCGGCCACGGAGTACACCTCACTGACGCCGGGCAGGGCGGCGACGGCCTCGGCGACCTCGCCGATCGAGTCGGTGGCGGCATCGATCATCACGATGGCGGTGATCACGTCGGGGATGCTAGCCCGATGCCGGTCCGCCCGCGCCGTCCCGGCGTGCGGCCGTCGGGCCGGGGGCGGGACCGGCGGCCGGGCTCGGCGGGACGCCCCGGCGCCACCCGGTCGGGCTGCGAGCGGGTGCCCAGCGACCGGTTGTCGGCGAACGGGTCGCGCTCGGCGCGGCCGGCCTCCACCAGGGCCAGGAAGCCGCTGTAGTCGCCGGTGCCGGGCGTGCGGCTGGCGAGCGTGCCGGTGACGTCGACCAGGCGGGTGCCCGGCTTCTCCATCCACCTCAGCACGAGTTCGGTCTCCTCCACGGTGGCGGCCAGCTCGCCGTCGCCGACCGTGACGGTCTCCGCAGTGGCCCGCAGGTCGGCGAGGTACCCGCGCACCGACCGGCCGCGCTCGGCCACCCCGGCGGCCACGAGACGGCCGTTGCGGACCACCGACAGCTGCCAGCCGCCCTCGCCGTCGGGCCGGGCCAGGACGAGCTCGGGCACCGCCGCCAGGGAGGCCAGCCGCTGCCGCCGGCGCACGGCGCGCACCAGCACGGCCGCCCGGTCGCGCAGTTCGGCGGCGTCCTCGTAGCGCCCTTCGGTGGCCAGGCGCTCGACCCGGTCCAGCAGCGGGGCGACGAGGCCGCGGGGGTCGTGCTCGACGGCGGCGGCGAAGACCTCGGTGACCGATGCGTACTCCTCCCGACTCTGCGCTCCGGTGCAGGGCGCTCCGCAGCGCCCCATCCCGGCCAGCGCACAGGCGCTGCCGAGCACGGTGAGCGACAGCCGGCCGGTGCACTGCCGCAGCGGCAGCGACTCGTGTACTGCGGCCATGGCGGCCTCGGCCGCCCGGCGGTCGGGGAAGGGGCCCAGGAAGGTGCCTGCACCAGGGACCTCCCGGCGGACCACCGACAGCCGGGGGAACGGCTCGTCGGTGAGCCGCACCCACAGCGCGCGCTCGGGGAAGCGGGAGCGCTTGTTGTAGCGCGGCTTGTGCTGGGCGATCAGCCGCAGCTCCCGGACGGCGGCCTCGAGGTCGTGGGCGCAGGGGAGCGCCTCGATCCGCTCGGCGATGGTGATCATCTCGGTCATGCGACTGCGCTGCTCGCCGGCGGAGAAGTAGCTGCGCACCCGGGTGCGCAGGTCACCGGAGGTGCCCACGTACAGCGGCTCGTCGCCGGGACCGCGGAAGACGTAGACGCCGGGGCCGTGCGGGACGTCCTCGGCCAGGTGGCGCTTGCGCCGGCGTCGCGGGTCGACCTGGCGGGTCAGGCCGGTGAGCTCCTCCAGCGAGGTGACGCCCAGGGGGCCCAGCCGCTCGAAGAGCCCGTGCAGCACGTCGACGGTGGCCCGGGCGTCCTCCAGGGCGCGGTGGGTGGGCTCGGTCCGGGAGGAGAAGTAGGGCGCGAGGGTGCCCAGCTTGCAGTTGGGCACCTCGTCGCGGGTGAGCAGCCGGCGGGCCAGCACGGCGGTGTCGACCGAGGCGAACGCCGGCCACGCCACGCCGCTGGCCTCACAGGCCGCGCGGAGGAACCCGAGGTCGAAGGGCGCGTTGTGGGCCACCAGGACCGTGCCGCGGGCGAACTCCAGGAAGCCGGGCAGCACCGCCTCGATCCGCGGTGCGGCGGCGACCATCATCGTGGTGATCCCGGTGAGCACGCTGATGTAGGGCGGGATGGCGTGGCCCGGGTCGACCAGCGTCTGGAACTCCCCGAGCACCTGACCGCCGCGGACCTTGACCGCCCCGATCTCGGTGATGGCGCTGTCCTTCGGGGAGCCGCCGGTGGTCTCCAGGTCGACGACGACGAAGGTGACCTCGGCCAGCGCGGTGCCCAGGTCGTCGATCGTGGCCTGCTGGTAGCGCGGGCGCTCCGGGGCGCTCACCCCGGGGGACGCGGCGCCGTGCACCGGGAGGGCCACCCGCTGCCAGCCGGACCGCTCCGGCGGTGCCCCGGGTGCGTCCGGCGGGAACGGTGGGACAGGCGGGAACAGCACGCACCGGACGCTAGGTCGGGTGTCCGACAGTTCCGCGCAGCCCACGCCGGGTGGCCGGTCGGCATCGGGGCGCGGGCGGGTGGCGGACCGGAACTGTCGGTGCCCTTCCCTAACGTCCGCGCTGCCCGGTCCCGGAGACAGAGAAGGAGAGCCGCCGTGCTCATCGACTGCGACACCTGCACCGTCCGCGGTCACGGCTGCGACGACTGCGTCGTGACCGTCCTGCTGGGTGCTCCGCCGGGCTGGCGGGGGAGCGACCCCACCGTCGTGCCGCTGACCCGTCGCCGGCCCGCGGCCGGGACCGGGCCCGTGGTGTCGGCACCCGCGGCTGCCGCGGCCGGCGACGCGCCCGGGCGGGCCGCCGCCGACGGTGACATGGGTCGCGTTGACGCGCCCGCCGCCGACCCCTGGTCGGTCGTCGAGCTCGACGAGGTCGAGCAGGAGGCCGTCCGTGCGTTGGCAGAGTTCGGCCTGGTTCCGCCGTTGCGTCATCAGGATGCGTCCATCCGCGGGAGCCGGCACGTCAGCTGACAAATCGCAACAGTGTGATTTGTCAGGTTCTTGCTCCAGTTGGGTGTTTGACGGGGCTTCATCTCGATCCGGTCACGGACCTAAGTTCGTCGTGTCCGTCCGAGAGGTCGTCACCACAGAGGGTGACCTCGGCCGGACACCGCCCGACCACCAGACCCGCGACCGGGTCGGTGGACCGGGAGCCACCGCGCCACCGGGTGAGCCTCCTGGGTCCGCACAGCGCGCCGAGCACCGCGTCGACCAGGACGCGACGGGGTCCACTCCCGGCCCGGCGGCCGACCGGACCGGCGGTCGACCGGAAGAAACGGAGCCCCGCCGCCCGTGGCGAGCCCTCAGTCCCGTGTCCGGCCCATCCGGCCGACCGCACCTGCCGACCGCACCGCGGGCCGTCGTCCTGCCCGGTCCTGGGCGCGACGGGGCGGTCGACTGGCCACCGGTCTCCTGGCGGGCGTCACGGCCAGCCTGGCGCTGGCCCTCCTGCCCGGCAGCGCGGCAGCGGCCCCGGGTGACCCGGTCACCCAGGCGGCCACCCCCGAGGAGGCGACCCGGCTGGTCTCGGACGCCACCCACGACCTCGAGGTCGTCACCGAGGAGCTCAACGACGCCCAGGAGACCCTGACCCAGCAGCGGGCCGCCGCCGAGGCCGCCGGCCGGACGGTCGCCGAGACGCAGGCCCAGCTCGCCGCGCTGGACGAGCAGGTGCGCCGGATCGCGCGCAGCGCCTTCACCGGCGAGAACCTGTCCCGGTTCAACGCGCTCATGACCAGTGGCTCGGCCGACGAGTTCCTGGCCCAGGTCACCACGCTCGACGCGATCGCCGGCCACACCGACGAGGTGCTCGGTCAGGTCACTGCTGCCGCTGCGGCCGCCGACCAGGCGCGCGCCGACGCCGAGACCGCCGCCGCGACCGCCGAGCAGACGCTGGCCGACACGACCGCCCGCCAGCAGGACCTCACCGCCCGCATCGCCGACTACCAGCACCAGTTCGACGCGCTGTCGGTCGTCCAGCAGCAGGAGGTCGTGGTCGAGCACTCCGGCCCGGTGCTCGAGCCGCCGGCGCAGGTGAGCGCGCCGAGCGACGCGGCGCAGGTCGTCGTCGACACCGCCCTGGCCCAGCTCGGCGACCCGTACGTGTGGGGCGCCGGCGGCCCCGACGCCTTCGACTGCTCCGGCCTCACCCAGTACGCCTACGCGGCCGCGGGCATCGCCCTGCCGCACTCCAGCCGCGCCCAGGCCGGCATGGGCACCCCCGTCGACCGGGCCGCCCTGCAGCCCGGTGACCTGGTGTTCTTCTACAGCCCGGTCAGCCACGTGGGCATCTACATCGGCAACGGCCAGATGGTGCACGCCTCCACGTTCGGCCAGCCGGTGATCGTCTCCACGGTCGACATGCGGGGCTACGTCGGCGCCCGTCGGCTGCTCGGCTGAGCGCTGCGTGGCGCAGGTGCCCCGGGGCAGCCCCCCCACGCCCGGGACGGGGACCCGCGCACAGACCGGCTGCCTAAGCTCGCCGCCGTGTGCACGCTGACCCGCTCGGGCGCCTCCCGATGAGCACCGCCGTCGGGGCGCAGCCGACCTCCCGCCGCCCGGCCCTGGCGGTGGCCGCGGTGCTGGGCCTGGTGCTGGTCGCCGTCGTCGTGGTGGTGACCCCCTGGGACCTGCTGCCCACGCCGCCCGGCGGCCGGACCCCGGTCGACCCGGCCGCGGCGTTCACCCCCGAGCAGGCGGCCCGTGCCGAGGCGTTCGCCGCGGCCCTGCGCCCGGCGTCGCTGACCTCGCTGGTGGTGGGGCTGGTCGTCTCGACGGTCTTCGGGCTCACCCGGGCCGGGGCGGCCACCGCCCGCGCGGTGGCCCGGCCGCTGGGCGGTGGCTGGGCCTGGCGGGTGCTGCTGGGCACGGTGGCGATCCTGGTGGCCGGGCGACTGGCCACCCTGCCGCTGGCCGCCTACGCCGAGGTGGTCCGGCACCGCTACGGGCTGTCCACGCGCGGCTGGGGGCTGTGGGCCCGGGACGTCGCCACCTCGACCGGCATCAACGCCGGGCTGACCGCGCTGGGCATGCTGGTGCTGGTCGGGCTCGCCCGCCGGGCGCCGCGCACCTGGTGGGCCTGGGCGGGTGGGGCCGCCGCGGCGCTGGTGGTGATCGGGTCCTTCCTCTACCCGCTGCTCATCGAGCCGGCGTTCAACCGCTTCGAGCCGATGCCGGCCGGCCCGCTGCGCACCGAGCTGCTGGCGCTGGCCGAGCGCAGCGGGACCCCGGTCGAGGACGTGCTCGTCGCCGACGCGAGCCGGCGCACCACCGCCCTGAACGCCTACGTGTCCGGCTTCGGCTCGACCCGGCGGATCGTCGTCTACGACACCCTGCTCGACCAGGTGCCCGACGAGCAGGTCGAGTCGATCGCCGCGCACGAACTGGGGCACGTGGCGAGCGACGACGTCCTCACCGGGACGCTGATCGGCGCGCTCGGCGCGGGCGCGGGGACGGCGCTGCTGGGCTGGCTGGTCAGCTCGCCGCCGCTGTTGCGCCGGGCGGGGGCGAGCGGGCCCGGCGACGGGCAGGTCGTCGGCCTGCTGCTCCTGCTGCTGGCCGTGGGCACGCTGGTGTCCACGCCGGTGCAGAACCTGGTGAGCCGGCACATCGAGGCCCGCGCCGACCTGCACGCCCTCGACCTCACCGGCGACCCGGCGTCCTTCGTCGCCGTGCAGCGCTCGCTGGGCTCGGCCAACCTCAACGACCCCGACCCGCCGGCGGCCTGGCAGTGGTTCTTCGGCAGCCACCCCACGACGGCGCAGCGGATCGCCTTCGCCGAGGACTGGACGCAGGTGCACGGCGGATGAGGCGGACCCTCGTCGTGACCAACGACTTCCCGCCGCGGCAGGGCGGGATCCAGACCTTCGTCGCCGCGCTGCTGGAGACCCGGCCTCCGGAGACGCTCGTGGTCCTCGCCTCCGACCACCCCGGCTCGGCCGCGCACGACGCCGCGCTGCCCTACGAGGTGGTGCGGATGCCCACCGGGATGCTGCTGCCCACCCCGCGTACCGCCCGGGCCGCCGTCCGGCTGGCCCGCGAGCACGACTGCCGGACGGTGTTCTTCGGTGCCGCCGCGCCGCTGGGCCTCCTGGCCCCGGCGCTGCGCCGGGCGGGGGTCGAGCGCCTGGTCGGGGCCACCCACGGGCACGAGACCGGGTGGGTCGCCCTCCCCGGTGCCCGGCAGGTGATGCGCCGCATCGCCGGCGGGCTGGACACCGTGACCTACATCAGCGAGTTCACCCGCAGCCGGCTCGCCCCGGCGCTGGGCGACCGCACCGAGCTGGTGCAGCTCTCACCCGGCGTGGACGTCGACCGGTTCACCCCGGCCGCCGACGGCGCCGCGGTGCGCGCCCGGCACGGCCTCGGCGACGCCCCGGTCGTGGTCTGCGTGTCCCGGCTGGTGCCGCGCAAGGGCCAGGACGTGCTGGTCGCCGGGTGGGCCGACGTCCTGGCCCGGCACCCGCGCGCCCGGCTCCTGCTGGTGGGTGGTGGGCCGCTGGAGCCGGCGCTGCGGCGGGCGGTGGCCGACCGTGGCCTGCAGGACTCCGTCGTCCTGACCGGGGGCGTGCCGGCCGAGGATCTGCCGGCCCACTACGCCGCCGGCGACGTGTTCGCCATGCCCTGCCGCACCCGGCGGGGCGGGCTGGACGTCGAGGGTCTGGGGATGGTGTTCCTGGAGGCCGCCGCCTGCGGCCGGCCGGTGGTCGCCGGCACGTCCGGCGGGGCGCCGGAGACGGTGGTGGAGGGCGTCACCGGGCACGTCGTCGACCCGCGCTCGCCCGCGGCGGTGGCCGCCGTGCTGGCGGGGCTGCTCGACGACCCGGACCGGGCGCGCGCGATGGGCGTGGCCGGCCGGGCCTGGGTCGAGCAGCGCTGGTCCTGGACGACGATCGCCGGCACGTTCGCCGCCGTCCTCGACGGCTGAGCGGCCCGCGGCACGGCCCCGGGCAGGACCGTGCGGCGGGCCGGGGTCAGCGGCGCGCGGTGGCGGCGTCCGGCGCGTAGAGCGCCTCGACCTCGCCGCCGAACTGCTTCATCACCACGGCGCGCTTGAGCTTCAGGCTCGGGGTGAGCGTGCCGTTGGCCTCGGTGAAGTCCTCGCCGAGCACCCGGATCTTCTTGATCGCCTCGGCGTGGGAGACCGCCTTGTTGGCCTCGGCGACGGCGCGGTCGAGCTCGGCCAGCAGCTCGGGGTCCTGGCGCAGCTGCGCCGGGGTGAGCGAGGCGTCCTTGCCCACGGCCTTGAGCCAGGCCGGCAGCGCCTCGGGGTCGAGGGTGACCAGGGCGCCGATGAAGGGCCGCTGGTCGCCGACGACGATGCACTGGCTGACCAGCTTGTGGGCGCGCAGCCGGTCCTCCAGCACCGCGGGGGCGACGTTCTTGCCCGCCGCGGTCACCAGGATCTCCTTCTTGCGGCCGGTGATGGTCAGGAAGCCCTGGTCGTCGAGCTCACCGATGTCGCCGGTGCGGAACCAGCCGTCGGCGTCGATGGCCTCGGCGGTGGCCTCCTCGTTCCGCCAGTAGCCGCGCATCACGATGCCGCCACGTACGAGCACCTCGCCGTCGTCGGCGATCCGGGCGTCCACGCCGGGCAGCGGCCGGCCGACCGTGCCGATGCGCAGCGCGGCGTCGTGGTTGACCGCGGCGGCGGCGGTGGTCTCGGTGAGGCCGTAGCCCTCGAAGACGGTGACGCCCAGGCCGCGGTAGAAGTGGCCGAGCCGGGCGCCCAGCGGTGCGCCGCCGGAGATGGCCGCGTGGCACCGGCCACCCAGCGCGGCGCGGAGCTTGCCGTAGACCAGCCGCTCGAACAGCGCGTGCTGGGCGCGCAGCGCCAGGCCCGGGCCGCCGGTGTCCTGGGCACGCGACCAGGCGATGGCGACCTGCGCCGCACGGTCGAAGACCCTGCCCTTGCCGCCGGCCTCGGCGGTGGCCTTGGCGGTGTTGTAGACCTTCTCGAACACCCGCGGCACGGCCAGCACGAAGGTGGGCTGGAAGCGGCCGAGGTCGCCGACGAGGTCCTTGACGTCGGGGGTGTGGCCGAGCACCACGCGGTTGTCGATGCCACCGATCTGCAGCACCCGGGCCAGCACGTGCGCCAGCGGGATGAACAGCAGCAGCGAGCCGCGCTCGTTGAGGTGGCCGGACAGCAGGCTGATGCCGTTGCGGATCTCGAACAGGAAGTTGGCGTGGGTGAGCTCGCAGCCCTTGGGCCGCCCGGTGGTGCCGCTGGTGTAGATCAGCGTGGCCAGGCTGGCCGAGCCCAGCGTCGCCCGCCGCTCGGCCAGGACGCCGTCGGGGACGTCGGCGCCGGCGGTGGTGAGGGTGTCCAGCGCTCCCTCCTCGATGACCCAGAGGGCGTCGAGCTCGGGCACCTCGGCGCGGATGGACTCCACGACGCCGGCGTGCGCGGCGGTCTCGACGACGATCGCGCGGGCCCCGGAGTCGGCGAGCACCCAGGCGACCTGGTCGGGGCTGGAGGTCTCGTAGACCGGGACGACGACCGCGCCGGCGGTCCAGATCGCGTAGTCCAGGACCGTCCACTCGTAGCGGGTGCGGGCGAGCAGGGCGACCCGGTCGCCGGCCTGCACGCCACCGGCGACGAGGCCCTTGGCGACCCCGGCGACCTCGGCGGCGAACTGCGCGTAGGTGACGTCGGTCCACCGCCCCTCGTGCTGGCGGCGCAGGCCGACGTCGTCGGGGTGCTCGGCCGCGTTGCGCGCGACCATGTCGGTCAGCGCCTCGTCGGGGCCCACGGTGGCGGTGGGGGGAACGCTCAGCTCGCGCACGCCGGTCCTCTCTGTCCCGCCCTGCCGGGAGCTCCGTCGCACCCGGCCCGGACGTGGTCGACCTCCAATCTAGTCCGGCGACGCGCCCGGGCAGCAGCCCCGCGACCCCCCCGGACGAGCAGGAGGCCCCGGTCACGGACGGGAGGGGGTGCACCGAGCGACTACCCTGCGGCGCATGGCCGACCAGTCCACGCAGTCGATCGTCGTCGAGGCCCCCGCGGCCGACGTGATGGCCGTGATCGCCGACTTCCCGGCCTACCCGCGCTGGGTGGCCGCGGCCAAGGAGGTCGAGGTCCTGGAGACCGGCGCCGACGGGCGCGCCTCCCGGGTGCACTTCGTGCTCGACGCCGGCGCGGTCAAGGACGACTACGTCCTGGCCTACACCTGGGACGGCGACCACCGCGTCGACTGGACGCTCGTGCAGGGCCAGATGCAGAAGCAGCAGGACGGCTCCTACACGCTGGTCGAGTCCGGCGGTGCCACGACCGTCACCTACTCGATCACCATCGACCTGTCGATCCCGATGCTCGGACTGATCAAGCGCAAGGCGGAGAAGGTCATCCTGGACACCGCGCTCAAGGAGCTCAAGAAGCGCGTCGAGGGCTGATGCGCGCCGTGCAGGTCCTCCTCGTCACCGGCCCGGGTGGTGCGGGCAGCTCCACCGTCGCCGCGGCCACCGCGCTGCAGCGGGCGGCGGGCGGTGCGCGGGTCGTGCTCCTCACCGTCCAGCAGCCCGCGGTACCCCGCCTCGCCGACGCCGTCACGCTGGACGTCGTGACGCCGCTGCCGGCGCTGGAGACGCTGTGGGCCCAGCACGCCGACCAGTTGGCCGCCGCCGTCCCGGTGGTGACCGTGCCGCCGGCGACGTCGGTGGTGCCCGTGCCCGGGGTCGCCGGGTTCGCGCTGCTGACCGCGCTCGCCGGGCACCTCCGCTCCGGGGACGCCGACGTCGTCGTGGTCGACGCCGGCCCGCTCCCGGACGCGACCGCACTGCTGGCCCTGCCCGGGGCCCTGCGCTGGTGGCTCGGCCAGCTGGCCCCCACCCGGCTGCGGGTGCTCGCCACCCTGCGCGCCGCCGCGACCCCCGGCCGGCCCGGTGCCGCCGCGGGCCTGCTGGCCGCCGCCACCGTGGTGGAGGAGCTGCTGGACGCCGTGCCGCTGACCGATCCCGCCCGCACCGCCGTGCACCTGGTCCTCCGCCCGGAGCCGGCCGCCGGCGACCACCTGCAGCAGGCCGCCGCCGCGCTGGGCGTGCTCGGCCAGCGGATCGCCTCGGCGACCGTGGCCCGGGTGCTGCCGGCCGCGGCGGGGGAGTGGTGGGCCGCGCGCGCCGCCGTGCAGCAGGACGCGCTCGCCCGGGTCGGCGCGCTGCACACCCCGGTCGCCGAGGTGGCCGAGGCCGCCGTCCCGCCGGCGTCGCCCGCCGACCTGCTGGCCCTCGACGCCGCCGTCCCCGACGCCGTGCCCGCCCCGGCCGCGCCGTCCGCGCCCCGGCGGTCGGGCGAGGGTTGGACGCTCGACGTGCCGCTGCCGCACGCCCGCCGCGGCGAGGTGGGACTGACCCGCTGGGCCGACGACCTGGTGGTCACCGTCGCCGGCGTGCGCCGGTCGCTGCCGCTGGACGCGCTGCTGCGGCGCTGCACGGTGGTCTCCGGCCACCTCGCCGACCCCGGTACTGGGCAGGCCACCCTGGAGGTGCGCTTCGCTCCCGACCCGGCGCAGTGGCCGCCCGGGCTGCTGTCCGCCGCCACCACCGAACGGAGCCCCGCGTGACCACCCCCGGACCCGACTGGGTCGAGCAGGCCCGCCGGTTCGCCGCGGGCCTGGCCGCGGAGCACGCCGCCGGCGCGTCGCTGTCCGACGTCCTCGGCGGGCTGCTGGGCCCGGCCGCCCCGGCGGGCGACCACCCGGCGGGCGACCACCCGGCCGGCGACCACTCGGCGGAGTGCCGCTGGTGCCCGCTGTGCACCGGCCTGGCCGCGCTGCGCGGCCGCCGTCCCGACCTGCTCGAGGCCCTGGCCGACGTGCTCACCACCGCCGCGACGACGCTGCGGGCCCAGGCGAGCACCCAGGGCACCCCATCCCGGCCCGGCGGCAGCGACGCCGCAGCCGGTGCCCCTGCCCCCGCCGCGTCCGAGCCGGACGCGGCCGCTCCACCGGAGACGACCGTGCCCCACCCTGCCCCCGTCCAGCGGATCGACGTCGCGTGAGCGCGACCGACACCGACCCGGGCGTGCTCCCGTACGGCTGCGCCGAGGACGCCGCGGCGCTGCCCGCGCTCGGCATCGACATCGGCGGCACCAAGGTCGCCGGCGGCGTCGTGCTGCCCGACGGCACCGTCACCGACACCGCCCGCCGGCCCACGCCCGGCAAGTCGGTGGCCGCCACCGAGGACGCGATCGCCGCGGTGGTCGACGAGCTGGCCGAGCGGCACGGCGGGCCGCTGGTCGGCGTGGGCGTCGGCGCGGCCGGCTGGTTCGACCGCACCGGCGACACCGTGCTGTTCAGCCCGCACCTGGCCTGGCGCAACCAGCCGCTGCGCAAGGAGCTGGCCGACCGGCTGCAGCGCCCGCTGTGGGTGGGCAACGACGCCGACGCCGCCGCCTGGGCCGAGTACCGGTACGGCGCCGCCCGCGGCAGCAGCCTGATGCTGATGATCACCCTGGGCACCGGCATCGGCGGCGGCATGGTCATCGACGGCCGGTTGCAGCGGGGCGCGCACGGCGTCGCCGGGGAGTACGGCCACATGCGGGTCGTCCCCGACGGCCGGCTGTGCGCCTGCGGCAACCGCGGCTGCTGGGAGCAGTACGCCAGCGGCAACGCCCTGGGCACCACCGCCCGCGAGGTCGCCCACTCGTCCCCGGCGGCCGCCGCGCACCTGCTCGACCGCGTGGACGGCGACCCCGACCGGATCACCGGCGAGGACGTCGCCCGCGCCGCCGCCGACGGCGACCCGCTGGCCGGTGAGCTGCTGGCCGAGGTCGGCACCTGGCTGGGGCAGGGCATCGCGGACCTGTCCGCCGTCCTGGACCCCGAGGTCGTCGTCATCGGCGGCGGGGTGAGCGTGCTGGGGGAGACGGTGCTCGGCCCGGCGCGGCAGCGCCTGGAGCGGGCGCTGCCCGGCCGCGGCTTCCGCCCCGGCCCGCGCATCGTCGCCGCCGAGCTGGGCGCGCAGGCCGGCCTGGTGGGCGCGGCCGACCTCGTCCGCCGCGCCGTCTGCGAGGGTGACGCCTGACCTGACCTCCGCCGCGACCCGGCACGGACGAGGTCCTGAGCAGGGTCGAGCCCTGCCCCCTGGGGGCAGGGCTCGACCGTGCCCGACACCTCTCAGGGAGCCGGACCGGACCGCCCGTCCGGGGCCGCGCGGACCGGGAGCCGGGGCTCAGACCACCGCGCCGTCGTCGCCGTCGTCGGTCGAGCGCTCCCGCATCCGGGACACCAGCACCCCGGCACCGCCGATCAGCGCGGCCACGCCCAGCACCAGCCCGGTGTCGACCGAGAGCCCGAGCCGGCCCGGCGCGATGATCAGCACGGCGCCGACCAGGATCAGCAGCAGCGAGTACAGCGACGCGGGCGCCAGCACCGGCAGCGGCGGGGGCGGCGGTGGCTCGAAGTGCTCCTCGGGCAGGTCGAGCACCGAGCGCTCGGCCGGCGGCGGGGGCGGGTCGTCGCGGGGGACGCCGGCGGGCGCGGTGGGGCCGTGCTCGGCCTCGAAGGCGGCGACGATCCGGGCGAAGGCCGCGTCGTCGGCGGCGGGGTCCCGGGCCGGCCGCGGCGGCGACGCGGCGGGGGCGGTCGGCCCGCCGTGCTGGTCGAGCACCGCGGCCGCCTCCGCGCGCCGGGCCCGGTCGACGAACAGCCGGTCCGAGGGCGGGCTGGGCAGCGAGACGCCGCGGGTGTACGGGTCGACGTCGGTGGAGGGCTCCAGGTAGGCGGCGATCCCGGCGGCGGCCAGGACGTCGAGCAGGTGCTCACCGATCCGCGGGTCGACGTCGCGCAGCGGGTGCCACAGGACGGCGTCCAGGCCGTTGTCGCGGCGGCCGCGACCGCGGCGGGGGAGGGTCACGCCGTCGTCCCGCGGGGGGCGGGCACGCGGTCCCGGATCCAGGCCACCGAGCGCTCGAAGACCAGCGGGGCGTCGTTGTCCAGGGTCGCCACGTGGAAGCTGTCGTGCAGCAGCACCTCGGTGGTGTCGGTGCTGGCGGCCCGTTCCAGCAGCAGCCGGGTCGAGGCCGGTTCGACGACGTGGTCGGTGACGCTGCGGAACACCAGCAGCGGCGCGCGCACCGCCCCCAGGTCGGCGCGCACCGCGGCCCACAGCCGGCTCAGCGCCAGCGCGGCGCGGGTGGGCAGCCGGGGGTAGGCGAGCTCGGTGACGCCGGGCTTCTTCACGTCGCCGGCGATCGCGGCCCAGGCCGGGGTGAGCCGGGCCAGCAGCGGCAGCAGCTTCGCGTCCCGGCGCTCGGTGAGCAGCGAGGGGTTGACCAGCACGAGGGCCGCGACGTCGTCCGGACGGCGCTCGGCCAGCCGCAGCGCCAGCGTCCCGCCCATCGACAGGCCGGCCACGACCACGGCGTCGCACCGGCCCAGCAGGTCGTCGAGGGCGGTGGAGAGCGCGGCGTACCAGTCGTCCTCGGTGCTGGTGTTGGCGTCCTGCCAGCGGGTGCCGTGCCCGGGCAGCAGCGGGCAGCGCACGGTGAACCCGGCCGCGGCCAGGTGCTCGCCCCAGCCGCGCATGCTCTGCGGGGTGCTGGTGAAACCGTGGCAGAGCAGCACCCCGACCGGCCCGCCCGGCAGGTCGAACGGCTCGGCCCCGGGCATCACCGGTGTGGCCTGCGGCATCGGTCCTCCGGGGGGCGGCTGGGGTGGGGCGGCTGGGGCACGATGGGCCCGGACGGCTCGCCGATTGTCGGACGGCTGCGTGCCTCCCTAGTCTGACAGTCGCTGAGGGAGGCGCGTTGTTCTACTGGTTCCTCAAGTTCGTGGCCGTCGGCCCGATCGTCACGCTCGTGCTCCGGCCGACGGCCGAGGGCACCGAGCACGTGCCCGCCAAGGGTGCGGCGATCATCGCCAGCAACCACCTGTCGGCCGCCGACTGGGTCTTCATGCCGCTGTCGCTGCGCCGCCGGGTCACCTTCCTGGCCAAGGCCGAGTACTTCACCGGCCACGGGCTCAAGGGCGCCGCGCAGCGTGCCTTCTTCGCCGGCAGCGGCCAGGTGCCCATCGACCGCACCGACGCCAGCGCCGCCGAGGACGCCATCCGCACCGGCATGCGGATCCTGCACGAGGGCAAGCTGCTGGGCATCTACCCCGAGGGCACCCGCTCGCCCGACGGCCGGCTGTTCCGCGGCAAGACCGGCGTGGCCCGGATGACCCTGGAGACCGGCGCCCCGGTGGTGCCGGTCGCGATGGTCTACCGGCCCCGCCGGGTGCCGCTGCCGGGCAGGGCCGGCCGGGTCCTGGGCGAGGTGTTCGCCCGGGTGACCGTGCGCTTCGGGCAGCCGCTGGACTTCTCCCGCTACGCCGGCCTCAGCGGCGACCGGTTCGTCGAGCGGTCGATCACCGACGAGATCATGTACGAGATCATGGAGCTGTCCGGCCAGGAGTACGTCGACCTGTACGGCGCCAAGGTGAAGAAGTCGATGGACACCACCGGTGCCTCCGCGGCCGACGCCGTCGGCCGGCTCCAGCCGCAGCCGCGCGAGACCGCCGACCGGCTCCCGGACTCCCTCGCCGGCTGACCGCGGCGGTCAGACCGCCGTGGTGGTGGCCTGGTCGGGCGTGCCGTGCAGGGCCACGGCGGCCTTCTCCCGGTGCCGGTCCAGCCGCTCCATCACCGGGGTGGCGGCGATGCCGTGCACGACCACCGAGCCCAGCACGACCAGCACCGTCACCCGCCAGAGCTGGTCGGCGCCGGCGAAGTCGGCCTCCTCCAGCGCGTACGCCAGGTAGTACAGCGAGCCGATCCCGCGGACGCCGAAGAAGGAGATGACCGCGCGCTCCCGGCGTCCGGTCTTGCCCCGCGCGAGCCCCAGCCAGCCGGTGGCCGGACGGACGACGAAGAGCACCAGCGCGGCCAGCGCAATCTCGGCCCAGGTGACCTCGGCCAGCGCACCGCGGGCGACCGCACCGCCGAGCAGCACCAGCAGCACCATCGTGAGCAGCCGCTCCACCTGCTCGACGTAGGTGTGCAGCGTCCGGTGCTGGCCGTGCGCGCGCTCCGCGGCGCGGATGGTGCAGGCGCAGACGAAGACGGCGACGAAGCCGTAGCCCTCGGCGAGCTCGGTGACCCCGTAGGCCAGCAGGACGGTGGCCAGCGCGACGAAGCCCTCGGCCCGCTCGGCGAGCCCGGCCTCCTGGGACCGGGCGGAGAAGAACAGCAGCCGCAGCACCCAGCCGACGGCGATGCCGACGGCCACCCCGGCGGCCAGCCGCCACAGCACGTCCAGCAGCAGCCAGTCGACCAGCCACTGCGAGGGCGCCGCGCCGACGGTGGCCATGGCGATGGCGGCGTAGGTGAAGGGGAAGGCCAGCCCGTCGTTCAGCCCGGCCTCGGCGGTGAGGGCGAACCGCGCCTCGTCTTCGCTCTCGACGTCCTCGGTGGGCTCGCCGACCTGGACCTCGGTGGCCAGCACCGGGTCGGTGGGGGCCAGCACGGCGGCCAGCAGGACCGCGGCGGCGGCCCCCAGGCCGAGCAGCCAGGCGCCCAGCAGCGCGGTGGCGACGATCGTCAGCGGCATGGTGACCGCCAGCAGCCGCCAGGTGGTGGCCCAGCGGTGCCAGCCCACGGGCCGGTCCAGCGCCAGCCCGGCCCCCAGCAGCGAGACGATCACGCACGCCTCGGTGAGGTGCACCGTGACGGTCGCGTGCTCCATCGGGTCGGGGGTGGGCAGCCCCTGGACGAGCGCGAAGACCAGCACGCCGATGCCCACGACGACCATCGGCACCGAGACGGGCAGCCGGCGCAGCAGCCGGGGGAGCAGGGCGGCCAGCAGCGCGGCGGCGCCGGCCAGGGCGTAGGTCGAGCCGGTGGGGTCCATCGCCGGTCAGCCCGCCGGGGAGGGGGTGGTCTGCGGTGCGTCGTCCTGGCTCATCGCTCCCAGGATGCGGGACGGGCGCAACTCGGTGGGCCGCCGCCGGCGGGGTGCACGGACCCAGCAGCGCCTACCGTGTCCGGGTGACCGTGCGGCGCTACTTCTACGACACCGAGTTCATCGAGGACGGCACCACGATCGACCTGGTGTCGATCGGGGTGGTCGACGAGACCGGCCGCGAGTTCTACGCCGTCAGCACCGAGTTCGACCCCGACCGGGCCATCCCCTGGGTGCGCCGGAACGTGCTCGACCAGCTGCCCTCCCCGGCCGACAAGGCCTGGCGCAGCCGGCAGCGCATCCGGGAGGACCTGCTGTCCTTCCTCACCGCGCCGGGCGGGGAGATCGAGCTGTGGGCCTGGTTCGCCGCCTACGACCACGTCGCGCTCGCCCAGCTGTGGGGCGCGATGCCCGCGC
The DNA here is from genome assembly GCF_046635825.1 of Modestobacter sp. SSW1-42. Lineage (NCBI taxonomy): Bacteria > Bacillati > Actinomycetota > Actinomycetes > Geodermatophilales > Geodermatophilaceae > Modestobacter > Modestobacter sp. SSW1-42. The sequence goes on from NZ_JBISCA010000001.1 coordinate 751,461, forward strand.
TGCCCCGGGCGGTCCCGCGGTTCACCCGCGAGCTGCGCCAGCGCTGGGACGACGCCGGGCAGCCGGCCCTGCCGCCGAAGCCGGCCGGCACGCACGACGCCCTGGTCGACGCCCGCTACAACCTCACCCGCTGGCAGGTCATCGAGGCCGCGCGGTCGTGACGGCGACGGCCGCTGAGATCCGGACGCTGTTGGCCCGCGCCTACGTCGCGGACCCCCTGCTGACCTGGGTCTTCCAGGACGACGAGGACCGGCTCGAGGCGACGGCCGCCTGGTTGGGCGTCAGCGTCGAGCGCCACCTGGAGGTCGGCGAGGTCGAGCACGTCCGCGAGGACGGCGAGCTCGCGGCGGTGGCGCTGTGGCGGCGACCCGGCACCGTGCTCGCCGGACCACCGGGCCAGCTGCCGACGGCCGGCGGCCTGCTGCAGGCGATCGTCGGCGCGGACCGGGCTGCGGACATCGCGGCGGGCTTCGCGGCGGCACCGCGCCTGCCGGACGACGTCCCGGCCGCCTACCTGCACTTCCTGGCCGTCGCGCCGGACGCCCAGGGCCGCGGGCTGGGTGGGCGGCTGCTCGACAGGGTGGTCGCGCGCACCCGCGCGGACGGCGTGCTCCTCCGGCTGGACACCACCAACCCGGCGAACCTCCCGTTCTACCGAGCGCACGGCCTGGTGGTCCGCGCCGAGGAGCGGCTGGGCCCGACCGGACCGCGCATCTGGCGTCTGGAGACCGACGTCGCGCGCTGAGCCCGGTCCCGGGACGGTCCCTGTGCGCCGGGTGCCCGTTCCGTCGGCGCAGTGGGCAGCCGACGCACAGCGCCGGCCGCTCGAGCAGCCGAGCCTGGCCGGTCTCACCCGGACCGGGGACGCCGACGGGGCCGCCGGCAGCTGAGCGCTGCCGACGGCCCCGTCGGGGTGCCGGTGCTAGACGGTGAAGACGTTGATCAGGCGGGTCAGCTCACCGGAGAGCTGGTCGAGCTCCCGGGCGGCGGTCCGTGCCTGGTCGACGTCGGCCGCGGTGCGGTCGGCGTCGGTGGTGACGTCGTTCATCGTCTCGGTGACCGAGGTGGCGCCGTCGGCGACCGAGCTGACGCTGCGGGACAGCTCGTTGGTGACCGCCGTCTGCTCCTCCACCGCGCTGGCGATGGTGGTCTGGTGGTCGTTCATCTCCCGGATGACGCCGACGATCTGGGAGATCGAGCCGACCGCGGCGCTGGTGTCGGCCTGGATCGACTGCACGCGCTGGTGGATCTCCTCGCTGGCCCGCGAGGCCTCCTGGGCCAGCTCCTTGACCTCGGTGGCGACGACGGCGAAGCCCTTGCCGGCCTCGCCGGCGCGCGCCGCCTCGATCGTGGCGTTCAGCGCCAGGAGGTTGGTCTGCTCGGCGACCGCGGAGATGACCTTGACGACGTCGCTGATCTCGGCGGAGCTGGTGCCCAGCGCGGCGATCGCGGTCTCGGTCTTCGCGGCGAGGTCGACCGCGCCCTGGCCGACGTGGCTGGCGTCGCTGGCGCTGCGGGCGATCTCCCGGATCGCCGAGCCCATCTGCTCGGCACCGGCCGCGGCGGAGGAGACACCGGAGCTGATGTCGCTGGCCGCCGCGTGGGCGTTCCGGGCCTGGTCGCGGCTGCGGGCGGCGCGCTCACCGAGCCCGTCGGCGATGCGGGAGACACCCGACGCCGACGACGCGAGGGAGCCCGCGGCCGAGCCGATGTCGCGGATCGTGCCGGCCACCTTGTCGACGAACCGGTTGAAGGCCCCGGCCAGCTCGCCGACCTCGTCGCGGGCGGAGTCGTCGACCCGCTGGGTGAGGTCGCCCTCGCCGTCGGCGATCTCGGCCATCCGCTGGCGCAGCGCGTCCAGCGGTGCGGTGAGCCGGCGGCCCATCGACCAGGCGATGAGGAACCCGACGACCCCGACGAGCAGCGCGGCGAGCACCAGCGCCGTGTACATCCCCGAGCGGCCCTCGTCCAGGCGGGTGACCGGGCCGGCGAAGTCGCTGTCCTGGGCGTCGACGACGACCACCCAGTCCCACGGCGCGTAGTACGCGACCTGGACGGTGTGGGTGCCGGTCGCGGCGTCGCGGTAGCGGACGGTCGCCTGCGCGCCGTCCTCCAGCCCGACCGCGGTCTCGACGACCTCGGCGATGTAGGCCTTGCCGTCGGCGTCCTGCGCGTCGAGCAGCGTCGTGCCCTCGGTGGACTCGTCCTGGCCGATGAGCACCGTGCCGGCCCGGTCCCCGGTGCCGCCCAGCGCCCAGACGGTGCCGTGCTCGCCGGCGGTGGTGGTCTGCAGGCTCTCCCGCAGCGCCGGCAGGTTCTCCTGCTTGACGCCCACGTAGATCATGCCGATCACCTGGTCGTCGGCGTCGAACAGCGGCTGGTAGGCCGTCACGTACCAGGAGTCGACGACGAACGCCGTCCCGCGGTAGGTCTCCCCGGCCAGGACGGCGGCCAGGACGGCGTTGGGCGTGCCGTTGGCGCCGACGGCCGGGATGTAGGTGCCGATGGCCCGGCTGCCGGTGGCGCTGACGACGTTGGTGGCCACCCGGAGCATGTCCCCGGCGTCGTTCATCCGCTGGAACACCGTCGCGGTGCCGCCGACGAGCGACTGCACCTGGTCGACGACGGGGGTCGGTGCCGCGACGTCGGCGTTCTGGCCCAGCCAGTCGCGGCCGACCTGGGCGCGGGGAAGCGCGACCGGGGTGACCTCGCTGGTGACCTGGTTCTTCGCGTCCCACTGGACGGTGTTGCGGGTGCCGGACCCCAGGTTGAACCCGCCGCTCTGCTGCAGGACGTAGTTGGCGACCTGCAGGTCGCTGTCCACCTTGGCCGCGGTCGACTCGCCCTGCGTGGCCACGACGTCGTACACGCCGTCGGCGGTCTGGGCGATGCTGTGGTCGACCAGGTCCTGGACGTCGGCCCGGGCGTCGTCGGCGAACTGTCCGCTCTGCCAGGCGCTCACCCCCACCATGGCCGTCCCCGTGACCGCGATGCTGGCCACTGCCAGCGCCACGACCTTCGTCCTGATGCCCCTGCGCACGTGTGCCCCCTGGCCCGCTTCCCCGGGCGGGAGATCCCGCCTCGGGTCCCTCATCGGCAGCCCGGGCGATCACCGGTACCGGGGGGCCGGCGGCGGGGACGTGCGCGGTGCCGGCGGGGTGCGGGCCGCCGGTACCCTCGTGGCGTGAGCCTCCTTGAAGCCGCCGAGCAGGTGCCGGACCTGGACCGGTGGCGGGAGCTGCCCGCCGCCCAGCAGCCCGAGTGGCCCGACCGCGCCGCGCTGGACGCCGTGCTGGCCACCCTCACGTCCGTGCCGCCGATCGTGGCGCCGGCCGAGGTCGACACCCTGCGCCGTCAGCTGGCCGACGTGGCCCAGGGCAAGGCGTTCCTGCTGCAGGGCGGCGACTGCGCGGAGACCTTCGACCTCAACACCGAGCCGCACCTGCAGGCCACCACCCGCACGCTGCTGCAGATGGCCGTCGTCCTGACCTACGGCGCGAGCGTGCCGGTGGTCAAGGTGGGCCGGGTGGCCGGGCAGTACGCCAAGCCGCGCTCGTCGAACACCGACGCGCTGGGCCTGCCGTCCTACCGCGGCGACATGGTGAACTCGCTGAACCCGGTGCTCGAGGAGCGGATCCCCGACCCCAACCGGCTGGTGCGCGCCTACGCCAACTCCGCCGCGGCGATGAACATGATCCGTGCCTACGCCCGGGGCGGCCTGGCCGACCTGCACGCGGTGCACGACTGGAACAAGGACTTCGTCGCCAGCTCGCCGGCCGGCGTCCGCTACGACGTCATCGCCCAGGAGATCGACCGGGCGCTGGCGTTCATGAAGGCCTGCGGCATCGACGACGCCGCGCTGCGCGGCGTCGAGCTCTACAGCAGCCACGAGGCGCTGATCCTGGACTACGAGCGCGCCCTGCTGCGCGTCCACGAGGGCCGCCCGTACGCGCTCAGCGGGCACTTCGTCTGGGTGGGCGAGCGCACCCGGCAGATGGACGGCGCGCACATCGAGTTCGTCTCCCGGCTGGCCAACCCGATCGGGGTCAAGATCGGCCCGACGACCACGCCGGAGCAGGCCACCGAGCTGGTCGAGCGGCTCGACCCCGAGGGCGTGCCCGGCCGGCTCACCCTGATCAGCCGGATGGGCAACGGGAAGATCCGCGACGTCCTGCCGGCGATCGTGGAGAAGGTCACCGCCAGCGGCCACCAGGTCGTCTGGCAGTGCGACCCCATGCACGGCAACACCCAGGAGTCGCCCAGCGGCTACAAGACCCGGCACTTCGACCGCGTCGTCGACGAGGTGCTCGGCTTCTTCGCCGTGCACCGCAGCCTGGGCACCTGGCCCGGCGGCATCCACGTCGAGCTCACCGGTGAGGACGTCACCGAGTGCCTCGGCGGGGCCATGGAGATCAGCGACGACGACCTCAACAGCCGGTACGAGACCGCCTGCGACCCGCGGCTGAACACCGGTCAGTCGCTGGAGCTGGCCTTCCTCGTCTCCGAGATGCTGCGCAGCTGACGCAGTCCAACGACCCCGTCCCCCTCATCCCTCGCTCGCTGGGGACGAGCCTCTGGACGGGGCCTGACCCCCACCACTCGCGAGCTCGCGGCGGGCCCCTGCAGCGGGGCCGAGAGGCACACTCGAATGACATCTCCTGACACCACGGGCGCGGTCGACCTGCGCTCGGACACCCTCACCAGGCCCACCGCCGGCATGCGCGCGGCGATGGCCGAGGCCGAGGTCGGCGACGACGTCTACGTCGAGGACCCCACGGTCAACGCCCTCGAGGAGCGGGTCGCCGACCTGTTCGGCCACGAGGCCGCGCTGTTCGTGCCCAGCGGCACGATGGGCAACCAGATCGGGCTGCGGCTGGTCTGCGAGCCCGGCCAGGAGGTCCTCGGGGACGCCGACGCGCACGTCTTCACCTACGAGATGGGTGCCGCGGCCGCGCTGTTCGGGCTCTCCTCGCGCACCGTCGTCTCCGGCGACGGCGGTGGCGGGTACGGCGACGCCGGCACGGTCTCGGCCGACCAGCTCATCGCCCAGGTGCGCCCGAAGGACGACTGGCACCTGACCGCCACCGCCGCGGTGGCCGTGGAGAACACCCACAACCGCGGCGGCGGGCTGGTGCAGCCGCTGGCCGAGCTGGAGAAGCTGTTCCAGTGGTCCCGCGGGGCCGGGGTCAACGTGCACCTCGACGGCGCCCGCATCTGGAACGCGCACATCGCCTCCGGTGTCCCGCTGTCGACCTACGGCCGGCTCGCCGACACCGCCTCGGTGTGCCTGTCCAAGGGCCTGGGTGCGCCGGTCGGCTCGGTGCTGGTGGCCAGCGCGGAACGGATCGCGGCGGCCCGGCTGTGGCGCAAGCGGCTGGGCGGGGGCATGCGGCAGGTGGGCGTGCTGGCCGCGGCCGGCGCCTACGCCCTGGACCACCACCTCGAGCGGCTGGCCGAGGACCACGAGCACGCGCGGCTGCTGGCGTCCCTGCTGGGCGTCGACCCGGCCGGGGTGCACACCAACATGGTGGTCGTCGACGACGTCGACGCCGACACCGTGGTGCCCGCGGCCCGCGCCCAGGGCGTCCTGGTCGGGCACGTCAGCGCCCGGCGGATCCGGCTGGTCACCCACCTGGACGTCGACCGGTCCGGCGTCGAGCGCGCGGCGAAGGTGCTCACCGAGCTCCTCTGAGCCCGCGCCGGTCGGGCGCCCGGCCGGGACGGCACCACCTCCGGGTGCGCTCGCCGCAGGAGTCCTGGGGTCTCGCCGCCCCCGGGCCGCGAGGACGTGGAGCGTGCGGGCCCGGACCGAGGCCGAACCGAGATCCGCCGGCGGTGGCGGGGGAGGCGTCCCCTGACACAGTGGTCACCTCCTCCGCGCCCGCGGTGGGGACCCGGTCACCGCCGACTCGAAGAGGTCTCCCGTGCCACCACCCGAACCCGCCCTGGGCACCACCGCCCTGCTGTTGATCGCGGTGGCCGCGGTCGCCGTGCTGCTCGTCCTGATCATGAGGTTCCGGGTGCACGCCTTCGTGGCCCTGGTCCTGGTCAGCCTGCTGACCGCGCTGGCCACCCGCATCCCGGTCGGCGACGTGGTGTCCACGCTGCTGTCCGGCTTCGGCTCGACGCTGGCCAGCGTCGCCCTGCTGGTCGGGCTCGGGGCCATGATCGGCAAGCTGCTGGAGGTCACCGGCGGCGCACAGGTGCTGGCCGACACGCTGATCAACCGCTTCGGTCAGCGCCGGGCGCCGCTGGCCCTGGGCGTGGCCTCGCTGCTGTTCGGGTTCCCGATCTTCTTCGACGCCGGCTTCGTCGTCTTCCTGCCGATCATCTTCAGCGTCGCCCGGCGCTTCGGCGGCTCGGTGCTCACCTACGCGCTGCCGGCCGCCGGCGCCTTCGCGGTCATGCACGCCTTCGTGCCGCCGCACCCGGGTCCGGTCGGCGCCGGCGACATCCTCGGCGCCGACATCGGCCTGCTGGTGCTCACCGGTCTCGTCATCGGCCTGCCCACCTGGTACGTCGCGGCCTACCTCTACGGCCTGTGGGCCGGCCGGCGCTTCTCCGTCCCGGTGCCGACGTCCCTGGCCGGGACGACGTCCGGGCAGGGCTCCGACGGGGACGCCGGAGGCGGCGTCACGACGGCGGTCGGCCGCAAGGCCCCGCCGCGCTTCAGCACCGTCCTGCTCCTGCTGCTGCTGCCCCTGGTGCTCATCCTGCTCAACACCGGGTTCACCACGCTGGGCACGGCCGGGGCCGTCGACGGGGAGGCCGGCTGGGTGCAGTGGGTGACGCTGCTCGGGCAGACCCCGGTCGCGCTGCTGATCACGGTGCTGGTGGCCATGGTGGTGCTGGCCCGCGAGCGGTTCTCCCGCGCCGAGACCGAGACGCTGCTCAACGACTCGCTGGGGCCGGTCTGCGCGATCATCCTGATCACCGGCGCCGGCGGGATGTTCGGCGGCGTGCTGCGGGCCAGTGGCATCGGCACGGCCCTGGCCGACAGCCTGGAGTCGATCGGCCTGCCGGTCATCGTGGCGGCTTTCGTGATCTCGACCTGTCTGCGCGTCGCCCAGGGCTCGGCCACGGTGGCGCTGCTGACCACCGCCGGGCTCATCGCGCCGGCGGTCGAGTCCGCCGACCTGTCGCGGCTCGACGTCACGTTCGTGGTCATCGCCATCGCCTGCGGCGCCACGGTGCTGTCGCACGTCAACGACTCGGGGTTCTGGCTCGTCGGCCGGTTCCTGGAGATGGACGTCAAGACCACGCTGCGCACCTGGACGGTCATGGAGACGCTCATCGGCGTCGTCGGCTTCGCCATCGCCGCGCTGCTCTACGCGGTCGTCTGACGACGCACCGGGGCCGGGCCGCCCGCACGCGCGGACGACCCGGCCCCGGGAGTCGGACGGCTCAGTAGGCGCTGAAGAGCAGGTCGTTGTTCGCCGTCCGGGTGGTGGTCACCCGGTCCCTGGTGGTGCCGCCCAGGACGGCGGCGGAGACCGTCGCCGGGCTCGCCGCCGGGTTGCCCTGCAGGTGGAGCGCGGCGACGCCGGCCACGTGCGGGGTGGCCATCGACGTCCCGCTGATGGTGTTGGTCGCGGTGGCGGAGGTGTACCAGTCGCTGGTGATGCCGACGCCGGGGGCGAACAGGTCGACGCAGGAGCCGTAGTTGCTGAACGAGGCCGGGGCGTCGGTGCGGTCGGTGGCGCCCACGGTCAGCGCCGCCGGCACCCGGGACGGCGAGCCGGCGCAGGCGTCCTGCGGCACCCCGCGGGAGTTGCCGTTGCCGGCGGCCACCGCGTAGGTGACCCCGTCGGCGATGGAGCGCTGCACGGCCGCGTCGACGGCGGTGCTGGCCCCGCCGCCCAGGCTCATGTTGGCCACGGCCGGGGCGCCGGCGCTGTGGTTCGCGGTGACCCAGTCGATGCCGGCGATGACCCCGGCGTTGGTGCCGCTGCCCGCGCAGTCGAGCACCCGGACGCCCACCAGGCGCACGCCCTTGGCCACCCCGTACCGCGTGCCGCCCACGGTGCCGGCGACGTGCGTGCCGTGGCCGTTGCAGTCGTCGGCGCTGCCGCCGTCCACGGCGTCGTAGCCGGACACCGCGCGGCCGACCAGGTCGGCGTGGTCGAGCCGGATGCCGGTGTCGATGACGTAGGCGGTGACCCCGGCGCCGGTGGCGGTGTAGCTGTAGCTGCTGTTCAGCGGCAGGGCCCGCTGGTCGACCCGGTCCAGGCCCCAGGGGGCGCCGGTCTGGGTGGCGGCCAGCTGCACCGGCTGGTCCTTCTCCACCGACGCCACCCCGGGCAGCGTCGACAGCCGGTCGGCCACCGTCGTGGGCAGCGTGACGGCGAACCCGGTCAGCGCCGCGGTGTAGACGTGGTCGACCTCGCCGCCGAGGCGCGCGACGGCCTGGGCCGCGATCGACGCGGCGGGGGAGCCCGGGGTGAGGCTGACGATGTAGGTGTCCAGCGTCTGCGGAGCGGCGGAGGCGGTGCCGGCGCCGACCCCGGTCACGGTCAGCGCGGTGACGGACAGGGCGCTGAAGGCCAGGGCGGTCAGACGGGTGCGCATGGGCAGGAGCTCTCCTCGATGCGGTGAGGCCGCACTCTCTGGTGCGACACGGACACGTCGAGTGAAACCCGCCGGTCCCGGAGGCGGAACCCCTGCGCCGGTGGGATCGATTGCGGTCGGCGCGTCGCCGGTGCTGGGCGTGTCAGCCGGCGACGGGCACCCGACCTGCGGGGACGCCGTCCCGCAGGGCGCAGAGCAGGGCGATGTCGCGGGCGTGCCCGTCGTCCGCGCTGGGCGTCTCGACCACCACCGGCACGCCCTGCACCGCCGGGTGGGCCAGCAGCTCGGCGAAGGGGGCGGTGCCGATCGAGCCGGCGCCGATCGTGGTGTGCCGGTCGCGGGTGGAGCCGCAGGCGTCGAGGGAGTCGTTGGCGTGCACCAGCCCGAGCCGGTCCGGGCCCACGGTGGCCACCAGGGCGTCCAGGGTCGCCGTCATGCCGCCCGGGACGGACAGGTCGTGGCCGGCGGCCCAGGCGTGGCAGGTGTCGAGGCAGACCCCGACCGCGGGGTGGTGCTCGAGGGCGGCCAGGTAGGGCCCGAGGTCCTCGACCGTGGCTGCCAGCGATCGCCCGCCGCCGGCGGTGGGCTCGATCAGCAGCCGGGGCGCGCCCGCGGGCAGCTCCTCGAGCACCGGTAGCAGCCGCTCGTGCAGCTGTGCCAGTGCCGCCTCGTACCGGTCGGCGCTCACCGCGGAGCCGGCGTGCACCACGACGCCCCGGACACCGAGCTGGGTGCCGCGCGCCAGCGTGTGCCGCACGGTCTCGACCGACTGGTCGACGGTGGCCTCGCTCGGCGAGCCGACGTTGACCAGGAACGGCGCATGGACGAACGAGGGCACCCCGCGCTCGGCGCAGCCGGCGGTGAAGGCGGCGTCCTGGGCCGGGTCGCCGGCGCTGGGCCGCCAGCCGCGCGGGTTGCCCACGAACACCTGGACGGCGCGGGCGCCGACGGCGTCGGTGTAGGCCAGGCCGCCCCTGGCCAGGCCGCCCTTGACCTGGATGTGCGCGCCGATCGGCGGCGGGGAGTGCGGGAGGGTCACGAGGTGCAGGTCAGCCGAACGTCGCGAGGATGGTCACGGTGGTGCCCAGCTCGACGGTCTCGCCGGCGCCGGGGGTCTGCCGGATGACCCGGTTGCCGAAGAACTGCTGCACCTCGACGTCCAGGCCGGCCTCCTCCAGGGTGCGCTGCGCGTCGTCGCGGCTCTGGCCGATGACGTCGGGCACGGCGATCAGGGGGAACCCCTCGGAGACGGTGATGGTGACGGCGCTGCCGTAGGGCTGCGGGTCGTCGTCCGGGCCGGGCGCGACGGCCATGACCGACCCCGCGGCCACGGTGGCGCTGCGGCCCACGTCGCGCTGCACGGTGAAGCCGAGCTGCTCCAGCGTCGACTGCGCGGCGTCGGGCGACTGGCCGACGACGTCGGGGACGTCGACCGGCGCCCGGCCGGCGGAGACGAGCACGGTGACCGTGTCACCGCGCTTGAGCTCGGTGCCCGGGGCCGGCGTGAAGCCGATGACGCTGCCGGCCGGGACGTCGTCGCTGAAGTCCTGCTCCTGGGCGACCGTGACGTCGGGCAGGTCGGCGGCCAGCCGGGCCAGCACCGGGTCGAGGGGCTGCCCGGTCAGCTCCGGGGCGACCGTGAAGCGCTCGGGGCCCTTGGAGGTCACGAGCGTGACGTCGGTGCCGCGGATCGCCTCGCCCGACGCCGGGTCGGCGGAGACGACCGCGCCCTCGGGGAACTCCTCGCTGAACTCCTGCTGCCCCAGCTCGGGGTCCAGCCCGGCCTCCTGCAGCAGGCCGATCGCGGTGTCGCGGTCCTTGCCGACCAGGTCGGGGACGTCGGTCCAGCGGCCGGTGGCCAGCCACCAGGCCACCGCGCCGATGGTGACGGCGAGCAGCAGCACCAGGGTGACGGCGAACCGGGCCCGACGACGGCGGATGTGCTGGGGCACGCCGGGTCGCACGGGGGAGGGGCGGGCCCGGCCGACGGCGGTGGTCGGGCCGCCGCCCATGCCCGGCAGCACGGTGGTGCCACGGCTGCGGTCGGGGCGGACGCCGGCGAAGACCTCGGTGCGCGGGTCGCCGTCGGGGGAGCCGTGTCGGCCGCCGGGCGAGCTGGGCTGCCGCGGCCGGGGCGCGGTGGGCCGGTTGGTGGGGCGCAGGGTCGCGGTGGGGTCACCGGCCGGGCGGCCGGTGGGCACCGGCACCCGGGCCAGGCCCAGGTCGGCGCGCAGGTCGGTCAGCTCGGCGAGGAAGGCCCCGGCGTCCAGCGGGCGGCCGGCCGGGTCGCGCCGGGTGGTGCGGGCGACCAGCTCGTCGACCTGCCACGGCACCCCGGGTGCCTCGGCGGACGGCGCGGGGACGTCGTGGTGCACGTGCTGGTAGGCCACGGCCAGCGCGCTGTCGCCGACGTAGGGCGGGTGGCCGGTGAGCAGCTCGTAGAACATCACGCCGGCCGCGTACACGTCGCTGCGGGCGTCGCTGCGGCCGCGCTCGAGCTGCTCGGGCGAGAGGTAGGCGACGGTGCCGATCAGCACGCCGCCGGTGTGGCTGGTCTGCCCGGTGCCGGCCACGGCGCGGGCCAGCCCGAAGTCGGCGACCTTGACCTGGCCGTCGGTGGCGATCAGCACGTTCTCGGGCTTGACGTCGCGGTGGGCGATGCCGGCGCGGTGGGCGGCGGTGAGCCCGGCCAGCACCGGCTCCAGGACGGCGAAGGCCTCGCCGACGGTCAGCCGGCCGCGGGCTTGCAGCAGGTCGCGCAGCGTGCGCCCGCGGACCAACTCCATCACCAGGAAGACCAGCCCCTGGTCGGACCCCTGGTCGCTGACGGAGACGACGTTGACGTGGCTGAGCATCGCGGTGGCCCGGGCCTCGCGGGTGAACCGGTCGACGAACGCCGGGTCGTGGGCCAGGTGCTCGGCCATCACCTTGACCGCGACCGTGCGGTGCAGGCGCAGGTCGGTGGCGGCGTAGACGGTGGACATGCCGCCGCGCGCCAGGCGCTCCTCGAGGCGGTAGCGCCCCTCGAGGACGAGGCCGACCACGGGGTCGGTCACGACGGTCTCCACGCCGGCGAGTCTAGGAGAGCGACACGCCCCTGGGAGGCGACGACGCGGGCGCCGAGGTCACGGGATGGACACCGGTCGACGGGAGTGACCAGGCGGACGGATGGGACGACGCTGCGTGGTCGCCGTGCGCCGCGAGCGGCCAGTGGGACGCCCGGGGGACGACGGTGGGCGGCGCGGGTGTCCACCGCCGGGACCGGGCCGGGGACGGTGCTGCGGCGCCGACTGGTCGCCGCGCGCACGAGGTGTCCGGTCCACACGCCCCCATGGTGTCCGCCGAGCCTGTGGGCAGCCCGCCGGCAGGCCGCGCCACGCCGTCCGGGCCGCCCGGCGGCGTGCTGCCGCGGCGCCATAGGCTCGGCGGTCATGGACACGCTCACCCCCGCTGAGGTCGCCGCGCAGCTCGGCGTCTCGACCAACAAGGTCCGCCAGCTGATCGCCGAGCGGAAGCTGATGGCCGTGCCCGGCAGCGGCAACAGCAAGATCCCGGCCGACTTCATCCAGGACGGCGCCGTCCTGAAGCACCTGCCCGGCCTGCTCACCGTCCTGTACGACGGCCGGTTCACCGACGAGGAGGCTTTCGCCTGGCTGTTCGAGGCCGACGACTCCCTGCCGGGCACCCCGGTCGAGGCGCTGCGCGGCGACCGGCACACCGAGGTCACCCGGCGCGCCCAGGCGCTGGCGCTCTGACGCTGCACTCCTGACGCTGCACTGCTGACGTCGCACTGCTGACGTCGCACTGCTGACGTCGCACTGCTGAGGCCGCGCCGCTGACGCCCGCCCGGCGTCAGCGGCGCGTGCCCACCCGGGCGAGCTGGGCGGCGCTGAGCCGGCGGGCGAAGACGGCCAGCCGGCGCGGCCTCGACACCCGCACCCGGCCGTCGAGCACCCGGTACTCCGCCCGCTCGATCTCGGTGAGGATGCCGCCGTAGAGGTCGGTCGCGGCGCGCACGCAGTCGCGTGACTCGCGGGCCAGCATCGGGGTGCCCAGCGCGGCGTCGTCGTAGCGGCGGCGGGTGACGTCGACCATCTCCCGCATCAGCGCGGTGAAGCCGGGGGTGTGCTGCCGGGCGGACAGCTGCTCCCGGCTCACGCCGTGCGCGGCCATCATGTCCTCGGGCAGGTAGACCCGGCCGCGGTCGACGTCCTCGGCGACGTCGCGCAGGAAGTTGGTGAGCTGGAAGGCCTCGCCGAGCGCGATGGCGTGCGGGGCGGCCTCCTCGCGGGCCACCCCGGGGGCGGTGCCCAGCACGGGCAGCACCTGCAGCCCGATGACCGACGCCGAGCCCCACATGTACCGGTCGAGGGCGGCCAGGTCGGCGTAGCCGGTGACGTCCAGGTCGCTGGTCATCGCGGCCAGGAAGTCGACCAGGTGCTCCATCGGGATGTCGTGGCGGCGGTAGGTGTGCACCAGCGCCAGCCGCACCGGGTCGTCGGACCAGCCGGCCTCCACCTCCGCCAGCGCGGCCCGTGACCAGGCCAGCAGCTCGCCCTCGGGGTCCCGGCCGGGCTGGTCGGCGCCGACGTCGACGATGTCGTCGGCGACCCGCGCCGCGGCGTACAGCGCGTGCACCGACGACCGGCGGTCGGGGGTGAGCAGCCGGGTGGCCAGGAAGTAGGACTTCCCGTGCTCGGCGGCGATCGACCGGCAGACCGCGTAGGCGGCGTCGAGCTGCGCCTGCTGGGCCGCGCGGGTGGGCGGGGGTGCGACGCTCACGCCTGCACCGGGCCGGTGATCCGTTCCGCGGCCAGCCGGCCGCTGATCACCACCATCGGGACGCCGACGCCCGGCTGCACCGAGGAGCCGGCCAGGACGACGTTCTCCGGGCCGCTGCGGGGCAGCGTCGAGGGCCGGAACGGGCCGGTCTGGCCGAAGGTGTGCGCCAGCGCGAACGGGGTGCCGGCGACCATGCCCTGCGCCTCCCAGTCGCGCGGGTTCAGCAGCTCCTCGACCTCGATCGCGTCGGTGATGCCGGTCCAGCCCCGGGCCTCCATCGTGGCCAGCAGCTCGTCGCGGTAGCGGGGGGTGAGCGCATCCCAGTCCAGGTCGGGGTTGCCGCCGCTGCGCCGGTCGAGGTTGGGCGTGGGGGCCACGACGCTGAGCACCTGCCCGCCCTCGGGGGCCAGCGAGCGGTCGGTGGCCGAGGGCATGCTGATCAGCAGGCTCGGGTCGCTCATCGGGCGGCCGTCGCGGGTGAGCTCGTCGAAGACCTGCTGCCAGGACTCCCCGAAGCTGATCGTGTGGTGCGCCTGTCCCGGCAGCTCGGCCCGCACGCCCAGGTGCATCGCCACGCAGGACGGCGAGTAGACCGGCCGGCGCGGGCCGCGCAGTCCGGGCACCAGCCGGTGCGGGGCGTCGGCGGTGACCACGACGGCATCGGCGGGCAGCAGGTCGCCGCCGGCCAGCGCGACGCCGGTGACCCGGCCACCGGAGACCTCCAGCCGGTCGACCTCGGTGCCGTAGCGGAAGGCGACCCCGGCCGCGGCGGCCGCGGCGGCCATCGCGCGGGGGACGGCGCCGATGCCGCCGGCCGGGTGCCACACCCCGGCGCCGATGTCGAGCTGGGCGATGACGGCGTAGGCGGCGATCGCCTTGAACGGGGAGACCCCGGCGTAGAGCGCCTGGAAGCTGAACAGCCGGCGCATCCGGTCGTCGGCGAAGAAGCCCGCGACGTGGTTGGACAGCCGGCGGAAGCCGCCCCGGCGGGTCAGCCGGAGCAGCTCGGGGCCGAGCAGGTCCAGCGGGGAGTCGAGGTTGCGGTCGATGAAGGTGCGCAGCTGCAGCTCGTAGAGCTCGGCCAGGTCGTCGAGGTAGCGCAGCAGGGCCGCGGCCTCACCCGGCCCGCACAGCGCCTCGACCTCGGCGGCGAAGGCGGTGCGGTCGGCGTGCACGTCCAGGTGCGAGCCGTCGGCGAACTGCGCCCGGTAGGTGGTGTCCAGCGGGGTGAGGGTGAGGGTGTCCTCCATCCGCGCGCCGACGGCGGCGAACGCCTCGGACACCACCTCGGGCGCGGTGAAGACCGAGGGCCCGGTGTCCAGCGCGTACCCGGCGCGCTCGACCCGGCCGGCGCGGCCACCGGGACCGGGGCAGCGGTCGACGACGGTGACCTCGCGGCCGGCGCCGCGCAGCCGCATCGCCGCCGACAGCCCGGCCAGCCCGGCACCGATGACGACGACCCGGTCGGTGCGGCCCGGCACGGTGCGCAGCCGGGTCATCGGAGACCACCGACATGGCCATCCCGGCGGCGCGGCTGCGCGTCCTGGTGGCGTGGGTGGGTGGTCATGCGGCGCGGGTGGTGGCGGCGACGGCGAGGGCGTCCAGCGCCCGGCGGGCGTCGGCGGTCAGCGGGGCCCGGGCGATCGCCGCCCGGGCCTGGCCGGTCTGCTCGGCGATCCGTTCCTCGACCCGGGCCAGGGCGCCGCTGCGGGTCATCAGCGACCGGACGCCGTCGAGCTCGGCGGAGTCGGCGGCGCTGTTGCCCAGCGTGCCGGCCAGCAGCGCACGGCCGCCGTCGTCGGTGGCCTCCTCGGTGAGCGCGACCAGCAGCGTGCGCTTGCCCTCGCGCAGGTCGTCGTCGACGGACTTGCCGGTCACCGCGGGGTCGCCGAACACGCCCAGCACGTCGTCGCGCAGCTGGAACGCCTCGCCCAGCGGCAGGCCGATCGCGCTGCAGACCTCCATCGCCCCGGGCCCGGCGCAGGCCAGCGCGGCACCGAGCTGGAGCGGGCGCTGCACGGTGTAGCCGGCGCTCTTGAACCGGGCGACCTTGAGCGCACCGGCCGGGCCGGGCAGCCCGCCGGCGGCGCGGAGCAGGTCGAGGTACTGCCCGGCGGTGACCTCGGTGCGCATGGTGTCCCAGACCGGGCGGACGCGGGAGAGCGCCTCGGTGGAGATGCCCGACCGGCGCAGCAGCTCGTCGGACCAGACCAGGGCCAGGTCGCCGACCAGGATCGCCGCGCCCACACCGAAGGCCGCGGCGTCGCCGTCCAGGGCGGCGCCGTCGTGCCGGCCGGCGAAGCCGACGTGCGTGGCCGGGCGGCCGCGGCGGGTCTCGGCGGCGTCCATGACGTCGTCGTGCACCAGCGCGGAGCTGTGCACCAGCTCCAGGGCGGCCACCGCCCGCAGCACCGCGTCGTCGGCCTCGGCCGCGGCGCCGGAGGTGGCGAACCCGCGCCAGCCCCAGTAGGCGAACGCCGGGCGCAGCCGCTTGCCGCCCCCGGCCACGGCGACCACCTCGTCGGCGACCGGCAGCAGCTCGTCGGCCATGCCGGCCAGGGTCTCGCGCTGCTCGGTCAGGAAGGTGCGGAGCGCCGACTCGACGGCGGCGCGCAGCCGGTCGAGGTCGGCGACCGCGAGTGCTCCTCCGGTCCCGGTGGAGCTCCCGGCGGAGGGTTCGCGCTGCTGCGTGCCGACTGTCACAGGGCGAGTATCGCCCAACTCGGCGTGGCGCGATCACCCCCCGGGCCACGGGTCGCCGACAGCGGGCCCCCCGCGCCCGTACCCTCGGACCCTGTGACCGGCACCGTGCGCGAGCTGCTCGATGGTGGACAGCCCACCTGGTCCTTCGAGTTCTTCCCCCCGCGGGACGAGATGGGCGAGGTCCAGCTGTGGACCGCGCTGCGCGAGCTCGAGCGGCTGCAGCCCTCCTTCGTCTCCGTCACCTACGGCGCCGGCGGCTCCACCCGCGAGGGCACCGTGGCCGCCACCGAGCGGATCGCGGCCGAGACCACGATGCTGCCGCTGGCCCACCTGACCGCCGTCGACCACAGCGTCGCCGAGCTGCGGCACGTGGTCAGCCGGCTGGCCGCCGCCGGCGTGCGCAACCTGCTGGCGCTGCGCGGCGACCCGCCGGGTGCCGACCCCCAGGCCGCGTGGACCGCCCACCCGCAGGGGCTGCGCTACGCCGCGGAGCTGGTCGAGCTGATCAAGGGCATCGGCGACTTCTCCGTGGGCGTGGCCGCCTTCCCCGAGCAGCACCCGCGCTCGCCGGACCTGGAGTCCGACACCGACATGTTCGTGGCCAAGTGCCGTGCCGGCGCCGACTTCGCGATCACCCAGATGTTCTTCCGGGTGGAGGACTACCTGCGGCTGCGTGACCGGGTCGCCGCCCGCGGCTGCGACGTCCCGATCATCGCCGGGGTGATGCCGGTGACCAACGCCCGGCAGATCGCGCGGATCGTGCAGCTGTCCGGGCAGGCGTTCCCCGACGAGCTGGCCGAGCGCTTCGCCGCCCTCGACGGCGACACCCCCGAGCAGAAGCGGGCGATGCGCGCCCTCGGCGTCGAGGTGGCCACCCAGATGTGCCAGACGCTGCTGGCCGAGGGCGTGCCCGGCATCCACTTCATCACCATGAACCGCTCGACGGCCACGCGTGAGGTCTACGCGAGCCTGGCCGGGGTCGGCGTCGACACCGGGGCGCCGGCCGCGGCCGTCGGCGTCTGAGTCAGCCGCCGAGCAGTTGCTCGGCCTCCTGCGCCGCCCGGCGCAGCCCCTCCCGCTCGGCGGCGTAGCCACCGGCCACGCCGACGACGGGCAGCTGGGCCAGGGCCCGGTGCCGGAGCTTGCCCTTGGGGCGGGCGTCGAGGGCGTCGTCGATGCGGCCGAGCAGCCGGGCGGCCCGCCAGATGCTGCGCGCGACACCGTCGACGCCGGACCGGTCGGCGCCCAGCGCCTCGTCGACGTAGCTGCCCTTGACCCGGGTCAGCAGCGGGGCGACCCGGTCGGCGGGCAGGTCACGGTCCAGCAGCACCCGGGCCAGCAGCGAGACGCGGGCGGCGGGGTCGTCGACGTCGTGCTCGCCGGCCACCCCGAGGACGACGAGGGCCTGCACGGCCGAGCCGACGGTGTTCTGCAGCGGCAGCAGGTCGGCGAGCCTGCCGGCGAACCGGGGCGCGGCGGAGACGCCGGCGGCGACCCGGCCGACCTGCTCGGCCCACCACGCGGCGCGCTGCGGGAGGGGCAGCTGCGGCGGGCGGCCGAGGCGCCCGGCCATCGGGGTGAGCCCGCGGTCGACCCGGCGGAGGACGTCGACGACCACGGCGTCGCTGATCGGGGCGGCCATGGGGACCGACCGTAGGTGGCCGCGCGGGACGTCGCACCTCGCCGCCGGTGGCGGCCGGTGCCGCTACGGTGCGCTCCGTGATCACGGCCGCCGTCCTGGCCGTCGTGGTGCTCGCCGGGCTGGCGGTGCTGCAGGCGCTGCTGGCGGCCGGCCGGCCGTACGGGCACCCGGCCTGGGGCGGGCAGCACCGGGTGCTGCCGCGGGGCCTGCGCACCGCCAGCGCCGCCTCGATCGGGCTGTACGCCGTGTGCGCCGCGGCGGTCCTCGGCGCGGCCGTGCGCTCGCCGGACGTGCCGGGCTGGCTGCAGGTCGCCCTCTGGGTGCTGATCGGCTGCTCCGCCCTGGGCATCGTCGTGACCGGGGCCAGTCGCAGCCGGCCGGAACGGCTGGTGATGACCCCGGTCTGCCTGGTGCTCGCCGGCTGCTGCCTGGTCGTCGCGCTCGGCTGACCGGGCGCCCCCGCGCGGGCGGGCCGGGCACAGGACGCCGTCGTACCGTGGCCGGGTGCGACGACGGCGGACCGGTGCAGCCCGCCGCTGGGCGGCCGTCGGCGGTGGCGTCGCCGTCCTGCTCGCGCTGCCCTCGCTGATCGGCGCGCTGCCCGCCTCGGACGCCGGCACCCCCGCGGCCGACCTGCGCCGGGCCGCCCTCGCCTCGACCGGCGTCGCGTTCACCGGCTACGCGCAGGCCGCCGGCGGGCTGGCGCTGCCGGTGGGCGAGCAGCTGACCGGCGTCGCGGACCTGCTCAGCGACCGGACGACGATGCGCACCTGGTACCGCGGGGTGGGCGACTGGCGGGTCGACGTGGTCACGCCCACCGGGGAGACCGGCGTGCACGCCGACGCCGGCGGCACCTGGACCTGGGACTACGTCGCCGGCGCGGCCACCCGCACCCCGGACACCGCCCTGGCCCTGCCCACCGCGCCGGACCTGCTGCCCAGCGAACTGGGCCGGCGGCTGCTGTCGGAGGCCGGTGACGCCGAGCTCAGCCGGTTCGGCGCCGACCGGGTCGCCGGCCGTGACGCGCTGGGCCTGCGGGTCGTGCCGGCCGAGGAGGCGGCGTCGGTCGGCCGGGTCGACGTGTGGGTCGACGCGGCCAGCGGGCTGCCGTTGCGGGTGCAGGTGTTCGGGCACTCCGGCGGGGAGCCCGCGGTCGACTCGTCCTTCCTGGAGGTGGAGCTCACCACCCCGCCGGCGGAGATCGTCGACTTCGCCGTCCCGCCCGCCGCGACGATCCGGGAGGGCCAGGACCCGCAGCTGCTGCAGGCCGCCACCCGGGGCACCCGCGGCGGGCTCGCGCTGCCCGCGGTCCTGGCCGGGCTGGAGCGTCGCCGGATCGAGGGCGCGCCCGCCACGGTCGGCGTCTACGGCCGGGGGGCCACCCTGCTCACCGTCAGCGCCCTGCCCGGCCGCGCGTCGGCCGGGCTGCGCAGCGCCCTGGCCGGCGCCCCCGACGCGGTGGTCGACGAGCTCGGCGTCCGGATCGCCGCCGGCCCGCTGGGGCTGATGCTGGCCGACGGCCCCGACGGCACGGTGCTGCTCTCCGGCACCGTCACCCTCGACGCGCTGGCCGCCGCGGCCACCGAGCTGGCCGGAGGAGCGCCCTGAGCACCGTCATCGGCACCACGGGGCTGGTCAAGCGGTACGGGCGGCTGCGGGCGGTCGACGGCATCGACCTCGACGTGCGGTCCGGCGACGTCTACGGCTTCCTCGGCGCGAACGGCTCGGGCAAGACCACGACCGTGCGGATGCTGCTCGGCCTGGTGCTGCCCACCGAGGGAGAGGTGCAGCTGCTCGGCGAGCCGATGCCCAGGCGCGCCCGCCGGGTGCTGCCCCGGGTGGGCGCGCTGATCGAGGGCCCGGCGCACTACGGGCACCTGTCGGCGCGGGCGAACCTGTCGCTGTTCGACGCCGCCGGGCCCGGCGGCTCGCGGCGCACCCGCACGGCCCGGATCGACACCGTGCTCGAGCAGGTGGGCCTGGCCGGGGTGGGACGGCGGCCGGTGCAGGACTTCTCCCTGGGCATGCGCCAGCGGCTGGGGCTGGGTGCCGCGCTGCTGCGGCGCCCGGAGCTGCTGGTGCTCGATGAGCCCACCAACGGCCTCGACCCGCAGGGCATCCACGAGATCCGCGACCTGCTGCTGGAGCTCAACCGGGCCGGGACGACGGTGTTCCTGTCCAGCCACCTGCTGGCCGAGGTCGAGCAGCTGTGCACCCGGGTCGGCGTGCTCGACCGTGGCCGGCTGGTGCTGCAGGACCAGCTGGCGACCCTCACCGCGCCCACCGGCGCGACGGTCGTCGAGACCCCCGACCCGCAGCGCGTGCGGGCGGCTCTCGACGGGCGGGTGCTGCGCGTCGACGGTGACCGCGCGGTGGTGCGGGGCGCCGACCCGGCCGAGGTCAACGCCGCGCTGGTGGCCGCCGGGGTCCCGGTGACCGGGCTGGCGCTGGAGCGCCCGACCCTGGAGCAGGTGGTGCTGGCCGCGGCGAGCAGCAGCGCCGACCGGGTCGACGCGCCGGGGGAGCGGTCGCGCCGGTGATCGCCGTCGAGCTGCGCAAGCTGTTCCGCCGTCCCCGCACCTGGGTGACGATCGGGCTGCTCAACGCCCTGCCGGTGCTGGTGGCCGTGCTGCTGGCGGTCACCGACCTCGCGCCGCGGCCGGGGGAAGGACCGGTGTTCCTCTCCGCCGTGCTCACCAACGGCACGCTGTACCCGCTGGCCGCGCTGGCCATCGTGCTGCCGCTGTTCCTCCCGATCGCGGTCTCCGTGGTGGCCGGGGAGTCGATCGCCGGGGAGGCGCAGGCCGGCACGCTGCGGTACCTGCTGGCCCGCCCGGCCGGCCGCACCCGGCTGCTGGTCGCCAAGCTGGTGTCGGTGATCGCGTTCGTGCTGGTCACCGTCGTGGTGGTGGCCGCGGTGGGCTACGTGGTCGGGCAGCTGCTCTTCGACGTCCAGCCGATCGGCGGGACGACGCTGTCGGGCACCACCATCACGTCCGAGCAGATCGCCTGGCGCACGGTGCTGGCGATCGGCTACATCACCGTCTCGATGCTCGGGGTGGCGGCGTTCGCGCTCTTCTTCTCCACGCTCACCGACTCGCCGCTGGCCGCGGCGCTGGGGGCGCTGGCGGTGCTCATCGCCTCGTCGCTGCTGTTCACCCTCGACGCGGCGTCGTCCTTCGCGCCCTACCTGCCCACCCGCTACTGGCTGGCCTTCGTCGACCTGTTCCGGGAGCCGGTCCTGTGGCGGGACCTCGTGCGCGGCATCGCGCTGCAGGCCGTCTACGTCGTGGTGCTCACCGGCGCCGCCTGGGCCAACTTCACCACCAAGGACATCACCTCCTGACGGTCCCGCCGCCGTCGTCCAGGTCCGGCCGGACGTGGATCAGGTGACCTGATCAACGGCTGTCCTACCGCACCGACGCTGGTGCAGGAGGACAGCCGTTGGTGCAGGAGGACGTCCTCCGGCGGGGTCCGTCAGAGGGTGAAGCGGGCGACGCCGGTGCGGAGGTCGGCGGCCATCCGGGCGAGCTCGGCGACCGCGCCCCGGGTCTGGCCGAGCGCCTGGGTGGTGTCGCCGGCCGCCGCGGAGACCCCGCTGATGGTGCGGGCGATGTCGGTCGACCCGCCCGCGGCCTCGGCCACCGAGCGGGCCATCTCGTTGGTCGTCGCGGTCTGCTCCTCCACGGCCGAGGCGATGGTCAGCTGGAAGGCGTCGACCTGGCCGACGACGGACTGGATCCGGTCGATCGCCGCGACCACCCCGGAGGTGTCGGCCTGGATGGTCTCCACCCGCCGGGCGATGTCCTCGGTGGCCCGTGCGGTCTCCGCGGCCAGCTCCTTCACCTCACCGGCCACCACGGCGAAGCCCGTGCCGGCCGCACCGGCGCGGGCGGCCTCGATCGTGGCGTTGAGCGCGAGCAGGTGGGTCTGGGCGGCGATCGCGGTGATGGTCTTGACCACGTCTCCGATCTCCCGGCTCGAGGCGCCCAGCCGGGCGATGGTGGTGTCGGTCGCGCGCGCCTCGGCCACCGCGTCGGCGGCGGCCCGGGCGGCGCCGGAGGCGTTCTGGCTGATCTCGCGGATCGAGGCGCCCATCTCCTCGGCCCCCGCGGCGACCGTCGCGACGTTGCGGGACACCTGGCCGGCGGCGTCGGACACGACCCCGGACTGCGTGGCGGTCTCCTCCGCGGCGGCGGCGATCTGCGCGGACGACGCGGACAGCTCCTCCGAGGACGACGCGACGGCGTCGGCGGTGGCGGCGACCGAGGACAGCACGGTGCGCAGCTCGGCCACCGCGTCGTCCAGTGCGGCCGCGGTGGCGCCGACCTCGTCGCGCGAGGTGACCCCGGCGGTGCGGGTCAGGTCGCCGGCGGCCAGGCCCTCGGCGGTGTGCTGGACCCGGCGCAGCCCGCCGGTGATGCCCCGGGCGACCAGCCGGCCGACGACCAGCGCGGCGACGACGCCGACGGCCAGGACCACGGCCAGCAGCAGCCGGGTCGACCCGTACTCGGCCGTCGCGGCGGCCGCGCTGTCGGCGGCGGCCTGCCGGCGCTGGGCGGCGAGCTCGTCGATCTGGGCCATCACGGCCTGGGCGATCGGCGAGATCGTCGCCTCGCGCGCCTCCGACCAGGCGGTCAGGTCGCCGGCGTCGGCGAGTGCGTCGAGGGTGACCATGCCGGCCCGGTAGTCGTCGATGCCGTCGAGCACCTGCTGCACGAGCGCGCGGCCGGCGTCGGAGGGGTGGGTGCCCAGGTAGCGGTCGGCGGCCGCGGCCAGCTCGTCGTAGGCGCTGTTCCGGCTGGCCAGGTAGGCGGTGCGGTCGGCGGGGTCGGTGGCGACGGCGTAGTTGGTGCCGGAGAGCCGGATGGCGAAGAAGTCGGCGCGCATCGACTCGACCTCGGCGGTGCCGACCAGCTCGTCGCGGTACATCGCGTCGGTCGCCTCGGCGGTCTGGCCGAGGCTGCGCAGCCCCAGCACGCCCACGAGGACGGCGACGAGCGCGGCCAGCCCGACGGCTGCGGTGATCTTGGCGGTGACGCCCGTCCGGCGGAGC
Source organism: Modestobacter sp. SSW1-42 (assembly GCF_046635825.1). Classification (NCBI taxonomy): domain Bacteria; kingdom Bacillati; phylum Actinomycetota; class Actinomycetes; order Geodermatophilales; family Geodermatophilaceae; genus Modestobacter; species Modestobacter sp. SSW1-42. The sequence goes on from NZ_JBISCA010000001.1 coordinate 774,212, forward strand.
GGGGACGGGGTGGGGTGCGCGGGCACGGGGTGGCCTCCTGGCCTGAAGTGACGCTCTGAGTCGACGTCGTTGCACAGTGCAATCCCCGCGACGACCCAGGCGATGCCCCGGGACCGGTCAGCTCATCCGAACTGGTCAGCCCTGGCGCAGCCGGGCGCAGTCGTCCGGGCCCAGCGGCACCGACGGCCCGGCCGCCAGCTGGGCGAGCACGATGCCCTGGACGACGGCGTCGGTGGGCAATTGCCCGTGCGTCACCTGCGAGTCCGCGCACACCGACTGCACGGTCAGGTCGAGCGCGCCGGCCAGCTCCGCGGAGTCCGGCGGGGTGACGGTCTGGTCGACGGTGGTCCACACCGACACCCAGTCCGGGCCCTCGGGGGTCTCGTCGCCGGCGTTCAGCTCCGCCAGCAGGGGGCTGGTCGTGGTCAGCTGCCGGCAGGCCTCCGGGCACTCGGCCGGCAGCACGCCGACGGCCAGGTCGGCCAGGGTGGTGCCGTGGTGCGGGGAGCCGAGGGTGACGACCCGCCGCGCCTGGTCCGCCCCGCCGTCGGCGGCCCACAGCCGGGCGATGACCCCGCCGGCCGAGTAGCCCACGACGTCGACGCTGGTCGCGCCGGTGCGGGCCAGCGCCTCGTCGACCGCCTGACCCAGCGCGTCGGCGGAGGCGTTCATGTCGCCGGTGCCCTGGGCGGGGACCGGGACGACGGTCGCGTCCCGGCCGGTGGCGGTGAGCCGGTCGGCGAGCGCCTGCAGCGCACCGGTCGAGCCGCCGTACCCGGGCACCAGCAGCACCGGGCCGGGGGTCTGCGCGGCCGGCGCCGTCCGGGTCCCGTCCGGACCGGTCAGCCGCGGGACGACGAGGGCGGCGGCCAGACCCGCCGCGCCGACGACGAGGACGGCGAGCAGTGCCAGCACCAGGCGGCGGCGGGCGGGGGAGAGGCCGGCGAACACCCCTCCACTGTCCCTGCCCGGGGCGCTGCGTGCCCGGGTCGTGGTGGACTGGCCCCGTGCTGAGCCGCGACGAGTACCTGGCGGCCTGGTCGCGGTGGCACGGGGGCACCGACCCGGCCGACAGCCGGCTGGTGCACGGCTGGCTGACCCTGGCCTACACCCTCGCCGTCCCGCTGGCCCGGCTGTCGCCGCTGGTGGCCACCGCGCTGGGCCTGGTCGTCGCCGGCGCCGCGGTCGGCCCGGCCGCGGCCGGGGGCGGCTGGCTGGTCGCGACCGGGGTCCTGATCGGGCTGTCCGGGCTGCTGGACTCCCTGGACGGCGCGCTCGCCATCGCCGGCGGTCGGGCCTCCCGGCGCGGGTTCGTGCTCGACTCCGCCGTCGACCGGCTCACCGAGGTCGCCTACGCGCTGGCCTTCTGGGTGGCCGGGGCGCCGGGCTGGCTGGCGGCGGCGTTCGGCGCGCTGTGCTGGCTGCCGGACTACCTGCGCGCCCGGGCCGGCCAGGCCGGGGTGAGCGAGACCGGCGCCATCTCGGTGTGGGAGCGCCCCACCCGGGTGGCCATGGCCGGCTTCGGGCTCGGTGGCGCCGGCGTGGTCGCGCTGCTGGGCATCGAGGTCGACGGGCACGACGTCGTGGCCGCGGTGGTCACCGTGGGGGCCGCGGTCGGCTGTCTGCTGGGCGTCGTCGGCACCACCCAGCTCGGCGTCCAGCTGCGCCGCGCGCTGGGCGAGCAGACGCCGCCCGGGTGACCGCCGCGCACGGTCACGGACGGCGGCTCCTACCCTGGACCGGTCCCGCGCCCGTTCCCGGCCGGGGCCCGACCGGCCGCCGACGGCCGCAGTCCCCCCGGAGAGAGTCCCCTCAATGCCCGTCGTCGTGACCGGTTCGATCGCCACCGACCACCTGATGACCTTCCCCGGGAAGTTCACCGACCAGTTCGTCGAGGGCAAGATGGAGAACGTCTCGCTCTCCTTCCTGGTCGACGACCTCGTGCAGCACCGCGGCGGCGCGGGCGCCAACATGGCCTACGGGCTCGGGCTGCTCGGCCTCGCACCGGTGCTGGTCGGCGCCGTGGGCAACGACTTCGCCGACTACGACGCCTGGCTGACCCGGCACGGCGTCGACACCGGCAGCGTGCGCTGGTCCGAGCTCAAGCACACCGCGCGGTTCACCTGCACCACCGACGTCGCGAACAACCAGATCGCCTCGTTCTACTCCGGCGCGATGAGCGAGGCCTCGCTGATCGAGCTCGCTCCGGTCGAGCGGCGCGTGGGCGCCCTGGACCTGGTGGTCATCGGCCCCAACGACCCGACCGCGATGGTGCAGCACACCGCCGAGTGCCGGGACCGCGGCTACCCGTTCCTCGCCGACCCCAGCCAGCAGCTGGCCTGGGCCGACGGGCAGATGATCCGCGACCTGGTCGACGGCGCGGACCTGCTGTTCACCAACGAGTACGAGCACGCCCTGCTGCTGCAGAAGACCGGCTGGGACGACGCCGAGGTGCTCGCCCGGGTGGGCACCTGGGTCACCACCCGGGCCGCCGACGGCGTGGTCGTGGAGCAGGCCGGCGAGGAGCCGATCCGCGTCATCGCGGTCCCGGAGACCAAGCCCGTCGAGCCCACCGGCGGTGGCGACGCGCTGCGCGCGGGCTTCGTCGCCGCCCGGCAGTGGGGGCTGGGCCTGGAGCGGGCCACCCAGGTCGGGTCGGCCGTCGCGACCGCCGCGGTCGAGGTCGTCGGCACCCAGGAGTACTCGCTGCCCCGCGAGCTGTTCCTCGACCGCTTCGCCTCCGCCTTCGGCGCCGCGCCGCCGACGAGGTCGCCCCGCACCTGCCCGCCTGAGCCGCCGGACCCGCCTGGAGGGCGGAAGTGGCCACTTCCGCCCTTCAGCCGTCGCGGAGGTGCTCGCCGATCGAGGGGTCCTCGGTCCAGGTCGCGTAGGGGATGCGGCGGATCTCCTTCACCTCGCCGATCGTCGACCACTCGTTGCCGCCCAGGCGGGCCAGCGGGCGCAGGTGCTCGATCCGCGGGCGACCGTCCCGGACGGCGTCGGTGTGGACGGCGATGTGCCGCACCTGCCCGAACACCACGGTGCTGTCGCCCAGCCGCACCGTCGAGTGCAGCGTGCACTCCAGCGACACCGGCGACTGCGCCACCCGCATCGCCGCGACGGTCTCGCTGGGCTCCAGCCGCACCCCGGTGTGCTCGGCCTCGCTCTGGTCGGGCGGGAAGTCGGTGCCGGTGGCGTTGGCCTGCTCGAACATCGACTCCGGCGTGAGGTTGACCGTGAAGTCGCCGGTCGCCTCGGCGTTGACCAGGGAGTCCTTGCGGCCCACCGAGGTGAACTGCACGACCGGCGGGTCGACGCAGGCCACCGTGTAGAACGAGTGCGGCGCCAGGTTGTGCACGCCGGCCGCCGAGCGGGTCACCACCCAGGCGATCGGGCGGGGCACGACGACGGAGTTGAGCACCCGGTAGAAGGCGCCCGGTCCCATCTGCCCGGGGTCGAAGCCGGTGCGCGGGGGAGTGCTGGGCTCGGTCACTGGTCCATCGTCGTCGTCAGCCCGGGGTGGGCAGCGTGCGGCCCCGCCAGCGGAGCTCGCCGCGCCGGTGGGCCCGCAGCGAGCGGGCGACCAGCACGTCCAGCAGCGCCACCGACACCGGGTGGGCGAGCGCGTCGGGCCACACCCGGCCGCCGGTCCCGGCCGCCACGACCGCCCGGTTGACCACCCCGGCGGCGTAGCCGACCAGCCCGGCCCGGGACCCGGTGAGCGCGGCCAGCGGGGGGAGGACCCAGACCGCGCCGAGCACCGCCGCCGCCCCCGCCGACGCGGCCGGGCGCCCGCCCAGCGCCGACCACAGCGACTTGGTGTAGCCGTCGCGCACCGCGGGCCAGCCGTCGTACATCCGGCACACGGCCAGCGTCGACCCGTCGACGACGACCCCGCGCCCACCGGCGGCCTTGACCGCGCGCAGCAGCGCGATGTCCTCGATGACCTCGCCCCGCACGGCTGCGTGCCCGCCGGCCCGCTCGTAGGCGGCCCGCCGCACCACCAGGAACTGGCCGTTGGCCGCCGCCAGCGACGGCCGCGGCGAGCGCTCGGCCAGCCGCAGCGGCAGCAGCGTGGCCCACAGCCACTGCTGGAGCGGCTGCACCAGCCGCTCGGTCGCGCTCCCGGTGAGCTGCCGCGGCCAGGGGGAGACGAGGTCGAGGCCGGCGTCGTCCAGGACGGCGACGGCGGAGGCGACCGCGTCGGGCATCAGCCGGACGTCGGCGTCGAGGAACACCAGCAGCCCGGCGTCGCCGGCGGCGGCCGCGCCCTGCGCACAGGCGTTCGGCTTGCCCAGCCACCCCGGCGCCGGCGGCCGGGCGGTGAGCACCCGCACCCGCGGGTCGGCCGGGACGCGCTCGGCGGTGCCGTCGGTGGAGCCGTCGTCGACGACCAGCACGCGCAGGCCCGGCACGCCGCGCTGGTCGAGCAGCGCGGCCACGCAGCCCTCGATCTGGCCGGCCTCGTCGCGGGCCGGCACCACGACGGTCACCGGCCGGTCGACCGCCGGCGGCACGACGGGGGGCCGGCGCAGCAGCGCGGTGTTGACCACCGCGTGCGCCGCGGCCAGCACCGACAGCCCGGCGCAACCCCGCACGAGCCGGTCGACCGCACGGCTCACCGGCGGCGGGCCAGCGCGACGACCACGGGCAGCGACAGGACGACGCCCCACACGGCCGACCCCGGCAGGTCCAGCCAGACCGCGTGCGCCAGCGCGCCGCCGAGCACCATCCACGCCAGGGTGAGCAGCGGGGCGGCGTCACCGGTCCGCGGCGGGGCCGCGGTGCGGGCCACGAGCAGGTCCACCAGGGTCATCAGCACCAGCCCGGCGAGCAGCCAGCCGGCCAGGTTGGTCAGCGGCACCGTGTCGATCCCCGGCAGCCCCGGCTCGGGGTGCGCCCACCGCCAGAAGCCGGCCTGCACCAGCTGCGGGTCGAGCACCACGTCCCAGGCAGCGAAGACGTAGGCGGCGACCAGCACCCGCCCCGGACGCGACCGCGGGGCCAGCCGACGGGCGACCACCCAGCTCGGCCAGGCCATCATCAGCCAGGCCAGCGGCACCAGGAACGGGACGCCGAGCAGCGTCGGGCCCAGGACGTCGCTGTAGGCGTAGGTGCCGTACGGGAAGCCGGTCGACAGGCCCAGCGCCTCGAACAGCACGGCGACCACGGCCACCAGGACGAGGACGCCGAGGCCGGTGCGGGCGCCCCGGCTCACCCAGGCGTGGCTGATCGCGGCCGCCGAGCCCAGCAGCACGATGACCCAGCTGATGGCGGTGCGGGCCGAGCCGCCGGACAGCGGGTAGGCGATCGCGGTGGCCAGCAGCGCCGCGGTCAGCGCCAGCGGCAGCCAGCCCGGGGCCGGGCGGGTGCGCCCGGCGACGGCGGTGGCCGTCACCGTGCCGCCCTGGCCGCCAGCCGGCTCGTGACCTGCGCCCGGACCCCGGCGCGCAGCCGTGCCGCGGGACGGCGGTCGGCCAGGACGATCCGCGCGGCGGTGCGCCCGGAGTTGCCCGACACCCCGCCGCCGGGGTGGGTGGAGGCGCCGGTCAGGTACAGCCCGGAGAGGCCCGGGACCCGGTGGCCGGACAGCGCCGGCGTGGGCCGGAAGCCGAACATGCTGGCCAGGCTCATCTCCACGTGCATGACGTTGCCGCGCAGCAGGGACAGCTCCTGCTCCAGCTTCAACGGCGTCTGGACGTACAGCCGCTGCACCGAGGCGGCGAAGCCGGGGGCGTACCGGTCGACCGCCGCGATGAGCTGCTGGGCGGCGTCCTCGGCCAGGTCGTCCCAGTGGCCACCGTCGGCGAGCGCGTAGGGGTACCACTGGCCCCAGACGGTGACCACGTGCTGGCCCTCCGGGGCGAGGGTCGGGTCGCTCGCGGAGAACGACATCGCCAGCGGCACCGGCTCGCGCGGCAGCTCGCCGGCGAGGTAGTCGCCGTGCGCCCGGGCCAGCTGGGCGCGGTCGGTGCACAGCAGTTGCAGGCCCTGCAGCGCCTCCTCGCCGATGCCGGGGTAGGTGGGCAGCGCGTCGGTCTGGCAGCGCAGCACCAGGCCGAAGCCGTTGCCCAGCGGCGGGTCGGCGTCGGCCAGTGCCGGCGGGGCGTCGTCGCCGGCCAGCGCCCGGGTGGCCAGCACGTGGCAGGCGGCGACGACCACCGGGGCGGTGATGCGCCGTCCGGACACCGTCTGCACGCCCGTCACCCGCCGGGCGCCGTCCGCGCCGTCGACCAGCAGCCGGGCGGCGCCGTCGCCGAGGGTGACCCGGCCCCCGTCAGCGGCCAGCCGGGCGGCCAGCGCCTGGGTCAGCCCGCCGGAGCCGCCCACCGGGTGGCCGGGCGGGACGTCGTGCAGCAGCGCCGCCCAGCCGACCATCGCCGCGGTGCCGGGCTCGGACATCGGCGGGCCGGACTGGGCGCCGAACCAGGCCAGGGCGGCCTTGAGCCGCTCGCTGCGGAACCACCGGTCGAGCAGGGCGTCGCCGGAGCCGATGAAGTCGGTGGCGATCTCGCCGCCCGGCGTGCGCGGCTGGCCGCGGCGGGGAGCGCCCACCGGCCACAGGTTGCGCACCAGCTGGACCGCCCCCGGCCGGTCGCCGAAGGCCTGGACGACGGCGGCGCTGCGCGGGCCCCACACCTCGACGAACCGGCGGTAGGCCGCGGCGTCCTCCGCGCCGCACGCGGCCGCGATCGAGGCGCAGGTGGCGTCCAGGTCGACGGAGAACACCAGGGGCTGCCCGTCGGGGCCGGGGTCGCCGGGCACGGGGGCGGGGGCGAAGGCCCACGGGTCGCAGTCGATGTAGCGCAGCCCGAACCGCTCGAGCTCCAGCTCCTCGACCACCCCGCTGTGCCGGATGATCACGTGCGCGCTGGACCCGCGGTCGACGCGCACCCCGGGCCACCGCTCCACCGTGGAGACCGCGCCGCCGAGCACCTCGTCGGACTCCACCACCTCCACCCGCAGCCCGGCCTTCGCCAGGTGGCAGGCAGCGACCATGCCGTTGTGGCCGGAGCCGATGACGACGGCGTCGACGGTGGTGTCTGCGGGGACGGCGGTGTCCTGCGGCGAGGTGGGAACGGCGATCAGTCCTTCCGGGCGGGAGGGGCCAGCGGCAGCCGGGCACCCAGGATGGCGAAGGGGCGGGAGTCGCCGGGGAAGTGGTAGCCCCGGGCGAGGTCGACGAAGCCGTCGGCGTGGTAGAGCCGGAAGGCCTTGGTGTCGGTGTCCGGGGTGCTCAGCAGCGCCACCGGGGAGTCGGCGTCGGCGACCAGGGCGTGCAGCAGCTGGCGGCCCAGCCCCCGGCTCTGGTGGTCGGGGTGGACGTGCAGCTCGCAGACCTCGAAGGCGCCGGGCAGCCACTGCTTCGCCGTCCGCCGGTCGAGGGCGTTGCGCACCTGGTCGTGCCACCACTGCCCGGGGGCGACGAGGTAGCCGTAGCCGAAGCCGACCAGCCGCTCGCCCTGCGGCGTCTCGACGAACGCGCCGACCGCGCGGAAGCCGGCCCGCTCGGTGTGCTGGACGGCGTAGCCGTACCGGCCGGCGACGACGGAGTCGCCGTAGCCCATCGCCGCGCCGTAGATGGCCAGCGCCTCGTGCAGGTGCTCGCGCATCCAGGGGGTGGGCAGGTCGACGACCCGGGTGGCCGGGGTGGTGCCGGTCACGAGGCCACCGCCGCGGGCAGCTCGGTCGACGGGCCGGGGCCGACCTCGGCGGGGGTGCCCTCGGTCAGCCGCAGCAGCTCCTCGTAGCTGGTCGGGAAGACGGTGTGCGGGTGCCCGGCGGCGGCCCACACCTGCGCGTGCCGGGCCAGCTCGACGTCGACCAGGGTGCCGATCGGCTCGGGGTGCCCTACGGGTGCGACCCCGCCGATGGCCTGCCCGGTGTGCTCCCGGACGAACTCCGGGGTGGCCCGGACGACGGCCGGGACGCCGAGCAGCTCGGCCACCCGGGGCTCGGACACCCGGTGGGCACCGCTGGTGAGGACCAGCAGCGGCTGGCCGCCGACGTCGAACACGAGGCTGTTGGCGATGGCGCCGACCGGCACACCGAGCCCGGCGGCGGCATCGGCGGCCGTCCGGGCGCTGTCGGGCAGCACGCGCACCGCACCGGGGACGCCGGCGGCGCGCAACTGCTGCACGACCTCGGCGACCCGGGGGTGCTGCGGGATCTCCGCTGAGGTCATGCGCGCGATCCTGCCACCGGCCGGGGGAGCCTGCCGCACCGCCCGCGTGCTCAGGTGCGACCGAGGGCCGGCTCGGCCGCCGACCCGGCCGGGGCGTCGAGGGGGTGGGCGATCTCGTCGGCCCGCAGCCGGGCCGCCGCGATGGCGACCACGGCCAGGACCGGGGGCACCAGCCCGGCGAGCAGGAAGGTGGCCGGGACACCGATGGCCCCGCTCACCGGCCCGGCCAGCGCCATCGACACCGGCATGAAGGCCAGGGAGACGAAGAAGTCCAGGCTGGACACCCGGCCGAGCATCGCCGGGGGCACGCGGCGCTGCAGCAGGGTGCCCCAGATGACGGTGGCGCCCTGGAACGCCGCCCCGGCGACCGCGGCGGCGAGCACGAACAGCCACAGCTCGGTGGCCACCCCGAACAGCGCCAGCGGCGCGCACCCGGCGCCCCACAGCATGATCATCAGCGTCAGGTAGCGGCGCGGCAGCGGGCGCGAGGCGACGGCGAGGGAGCCCACCGCCCCGGCGATGCCGAACGAGGCCAGCACCAGCGCGTGCTCCGAGGGGCCGCCGCCGGTCTGCTCGCGCAGTGCGAAGGGGGTGAGCACCTCCAACGGGCCGAGCACCACCAGGACCAGCAGCGAGGCGAACACCAGCGTCGCCAGCAGCCAGGGGGTGGCCACCATGTAGGAGAAGCCCGCCCGGACGTCGAGCAGCAGCGCGGCGACCGGGTGCCGCGCCGGTCCGCCGGCGGCCGCGGCCTCGGCCCCCAGGTCCCGGCGCAGCGGCGTGGCCGGCAGCCGCAGCAGGGCCAGGACCGCACCCAGCGCGGCCACCGCGGTGACGAGCAGCGCCGCGCCGGGCGAGGCGGCCGCGACCAGCGCCCCGGCTGCGGCGGGTCCGGCGGCCTGGGTGAGCAGCGGCCGGAGGACGCCCTCCAGCCCGTTGGCCGCCAGCAGCTCGTCGGCGGGCAGCAGCGCGGGCACCAGCGCCGAGTAGGCCGGGTAGTACAGGCCCTGGGCCAGCCCGAGCAGCAGCGACGCCGTGGCCAGCTGCCACAGCTGGAGGACCCCGGTCAGCGAGAGCGCGGCGACCCCCGCCGTCGTGCCCAGCTCGACGACGGCGACGACCAGCAGCAGGCGCCGCTGCGGCACCCGGTCGGCCAGGGCGCCGCCGAGCAGCGTGGTCAGGAGCATGCCCACGGCCGTGCCGGCGCTGACCAGGGACAGCGCCGCCGGCCCGCCGCCGAGCTCGATCACCTGCCAGACGACGGCCAGCAGGTACAGGCCCGAGGAGGTCAGCGTCAGCACCAGCGAGACGGCCAGCCAGCGGTAGCCCGGGCGCCGGAGGGGCGTCAGCGCACGGGGCAGGGCGGGCACCGGCCCAGTCGACACCGGCGGCGGGGCCGGGCGCAAACGAGTTGCCCGGCGGGGTGGGTGCAGTGGCTGTAACGACACGGTCGGGGACACGCGCGCTCCCGCTTGACGCCCCGGGCCCGTCTCCGGTCTACTCGACGTGTTCGAACACGTGTTCGAACACCGGTGGGTCCGCTCACCGGCCCGGGCCGTCATGCCTTCCCCGCATGCGCTTCCCCGCCGGGCCGGGGTGCGGGCCGGCCGGTGGGGCGAGGAGTTGGGGAGTCTGTCATGAGCCGAGTGCTCGTCGGGGCCGGTGGCCGCGTCGGTGAAGAGGTGCAGGTCGAGCAGGGGCCGACGGGGCCGGCCCAGTTCTGGCGGGGTGAGACCCGCTACGTGGTGGGGGAGCTGCTCGACTCGTGGGTGGAGACCGCCCCGTGGTGGCAGCCCGACCCCGCCGGTCGCGGCGCCTCGGCCGACCTGGTCGCCACCCGGCAGGTCTGGCGGGTGGAGGCCTCGCGGGCCGGGCGGTCCCGGATGAGCTTCGCCGGGGTGTTCGACCTGTCCTGGGAGCCGACGGCCGGGCAGTGGCTGCTCGTGCGGGCGCACGACTGATGGGCGCCGCCCGGGTCCTGCAGGACCCCGAGCAGGGGCAGCTCCCGTTGCCCCCGGCCCTGCCGTCGGCCGCCGCCCAGCTGCTCGGCCAGGCCCACCGCGGGCTGGCCGAGGCGACCGGCAGCCCCGACGCCGCCTGGCGGTACGCCACCGCGCACCTGGCCGCCCTGCGTGCCGCCGCGGCCGTGCTGGCCGCCCGCACCCGGCCCGAGGCCGGCCGGCACCGGCCGCGCAGCGCCTGGGTGCTGATCAGCGAGGTCGCCCCCGAGCTGGGCGAGTGGGCGGCGTTCTTCGCCGCCGGTGCGGCCAAGCGGGCCGCGGCCGAGGCCGGGATCTCGCACGCGGTCACCGAGCGGGAGGCCGACGACCTGGTCCGCGACGTACGCACCTTCCTCGGCGTCGTGGAGACGACGATCAGCCGGCCGGCCCCGGCGCCGGCACCGGTCCGCCTGCGGTCGATGGACGGCGGCCGCCGCCGTCCCTCCGCGTCGTGAGTGACCCCTTCGTCCACCTGCACGTCGCCTCGGGCTACTCGATGCGGCACGGCGCCAACCACCCGGCCGACCTGGTCACCCGGGCGGCCGACCACGGCATGGAGGCGCTGGCGCTCACCGACCGCGACGGCCTCTACGGCGCGGTCAAGTTCGCCCTCGCCTGCCGGTCGGCGGGCATCCGCCCGCTGTTCGGCGTCGACCTGGCCGTCGACCCGGTCGCCGGCGGCGAGCCCGGTGAAGCCGGTCGCATCCGCTCCGCCGACCTGCACCGGGCGCGCCACCCGGCCGGCCGTCGTGCGCCGGCGCGCGGCGGGGCCAGCGTCGACCCGCGGCTGCCCCGGGTCACCTTCCTGGCCAAGGACGGGGCCGGGTGGCGGTCGCTGTGCCGGCTCACCAGCGCCACCCACCTCGCCGGGACCCGCGGCGAGCCGGTCGGCTCGCTGACCCTGGCCGGCGAGCACTCCGCCGGCCTGCTGGCGGTGCTCGGGCCCGGCTCCTCGGTCGGCCGGGCGCTGGCCGACGGGCGCGCCGACCTGGCGCGGGCCTGGCTGGCCGCCTGGCGGTCGGTGTTCGGCCCCGGACAGCTGGTGGTCGAGCTCGTGCACCACCGCGGGCAGGGCGACCGGTCCCGGGCGCAGGCGCTGCTGGCGCTGGCCACCGAGGCCGGCGTGCCGGCGGTGCTCACCAACGCGGTCCGCTACGTCGACGCCCTCGACGCCCCCACCGCCGACGTCCTCGACGCCGCTCGCCGGCTGGTGCCGCTGGGGCAGCGGCACGTCGACCGGCGCACCGCCGAGGGGCACCTGAAGTCGGGCAAGGAGATGGCCGAGGTCGCCGAGGACATCGCCGGCCCCGACCGGGACGTCGCCCTCCGGCTGCTCGAGACCACCGCCCGGGTCGCCGAGCAGTGCGCCGTCGACGTCCGCGACGACCTCGGCATCGGCACCGTGCGCTACCCCGAGCTCGACGTGGTCACCACCGCCGCCGAGCGCGGACTTGGCCCGGCGCAGGTGCTGCGGGCCCGCTGCGAGGCAGGGCTGGGCCGGCGGGGGATGACCCCGTCGGCCGCGGTGCGCGAGCGGCTGGAGGCCGAGCTGGGGGTGATCGAGCAGCTGGGCTACCCCTCCTACTTCCTCACCGTCGCCGACGTGGTGTCCCTGATCCGCGAGCTGCGGGTCCGGGCGGCGGCCCGCGGCTCGGGCGCGGGCAGCCTGGTCACCTACCTGCTCGGCATCTCCGACGTCGACCCGATCCGCTACGGCCTGCTGATGGAGCGGTTCCTCTCCCCGCTGCGGCACCAGCTGCCCGACATCGACATCGACGTGGAGTCCGCCCGGCGGATGGAGGTCTACGACGCGGTGATCGACCGGTTCGGGGCGCACCGGGTCAGCTGCATCTCGATGATGGACACCTACCGGGTGCGGCACGCCATCCGCGACGTCGGCGCCGCGCTCGGCCTGCCGCCGGCCGAGGTCGACGCGGTGGCCAAGGCGTTCCCGCACATCCGGGCCAACCAGGTGCACGCCGCGCTCCGCGACCTCCCCGAGCTGCGGGCCAGCCGGCTGGGCTCCAAGCGCGGTGGCGGCAGCGGCGACCTGGACCTGATGTTCGACCTGGTCGCCCGGCTCGACGGGCTGCCCCGGCACATCGCGCTGCACCCGTGCGGGGTGCTGCTGTCCGACGCCACCCTGCTCGACCGCACCCCGGTCGAGAGCAGCTACCTCGGCTACCCGATGAGCCAGTTCGACAAGGACGACGTCGAGGAGCTGGGGCTGCTCAAGCTCGACTTGCTCGGCATCCGGATGCAGTCGGCGATCGCCCACGCCATGGACGAGGTGGCCCGGGTCGACGGCGAGCAGGTCGACATCGACGCCGTCCCGCGCGACGACCCGACCACGTTCGAGCTGATCCGCAGCACCCGCACGCTGGGCATGTTCCAGATCGAGTCCCCGGGGCAGCGGGAGCTGGTCGGCAAGTTCAGCCCACAGACCTTCGAGGACCTCATCGTCGACATCTCGCTGTTCCGCCCCGGCCCGGTGAAGAGCGACATGGTCACCCCGTTCCTCATGGCCCGGAACGGCTGGCGCGACCCGGTCTACCTGCACCCGGCGCTGCAGCCGGCGCTGGAGGAGACCGCCGGGGTGGTGGTCTTCCACGAGCAGGTGCTGCAGATCGTGTCGGTGATGACCGGCTGCGACCTGGCCAGCGCCGACGAGGTGCGCCGGGCGCTGGGGGAGAAGGACGCCCACGCCGAGGTCAAGGCGTGGTTCGCCCCGCGGGCGCTGGAGGAGGGCTTCGACGTCGCGGTGGTCGAGCAGGTGTGGGAGGTGCTGGTCGCCTTCGGCTCGTTCGGCTTCTGCAAGGCCCACGCGGCCGCCTTCGCCCTGCCCACCTACCAGTCGGCCTGGCTCAAGACCCACCACACCGCGGCGTTCCTGGCCGGCGTGCTCACCCACGACCCGGGCATGTACCCCAAGCGGCTGATCCTCGACGACGCGCGCAACTTCGGGGTGGCCGTGCTCGGGCTCGACGTCAACGCCTCGGCCGGCAGTTACCGGGTCGAACGGGTCGAGGCGGAGTGGGCCGGTGACGGTGACCTCGACGAGTCCACTCCGTCCCCGCGGCCGCCGTGGATGCCCGCGGCGATGCCCGAGCCCGGGCGGTACGGCATCCGGTTGTCGCTGGCCGACGTGAAGGGCATCAGCGACGAGGAGGTCGCCCGGATCACCGAAGGGCAGCCCTACCGGTCGCTGACCGACTTCTGGAACCGGGCGAAGGTGTCCCGGCCGGTGGTCGAGCGGCTGGTGCTGGCCGGCGGCTTCGACTCGGTCTACGGCTTCGGGGTCCGCGACAGCGAGGGCGGGCGGCCGGCCCGGCGGCGCGAGCAGCTGACCCGGCGCGACCTGCTGCTGCAGATCGGCGAGCTCGACCGGTGGAGCCGCAGCGGGGCGCGGGCCAGCAGCGCCGGCCAGCTCGGGCTGGACCTGTTCGGCGCCGAGAGCGGTGCCGAGCCCGGGCTGTTCGACGTCGGCGAGGGCGGTGAGGACACCGGCCGGCCGGAGTTCGTCAGCTCCGGGCTGCCGGAGTTCACCGACGCCGAGCGGGTCCGCGCCGAGCTCGAGGTGCTGGGGCTGGACGCCAGTCGGCACGTCATCGACTTCTACCGGCCGTTCCTGGCCGCGCTCGGTGCGGTGCCGGCCGCGGAGCTGCTGCAGTGCCGCAGCGGCGCCGAGGTGCTGGTGGCGGGGGTGAAGGTGGCCACCCAGACCCCGCCGATCCGGTCCGGGCGGCGGGTGGTGTTCGTGACCCTCGACGACGGCACCGGCTGCGCCGACTCGACCTTCTTCGAGGACGTGCAGGGTCCCTACGCCGCCACCGTCTTCCACTCCTGGCTGCTGGTGGTCCGCGGGGTGATGCGCCGCACCGGTCCGCGCGGGGTGTCGATGCGGGCCACCGGGGCCTGGGAGCTGCCGGCGCTGCACGAGGCGTGGGAGGCCGGGGGGATGGCCGCGGTCGCCGAGCTGATGGCCACGCCGGGGGAGTACACCGAGCAGGCGATCAGCGGGGCGGCGGCCTCGCACGGGTCGCGGCCGGTGGTGGTGCGCCCGGTGCTGGTGCACCCGACCGGCTTCCGCATGTCGCCCTACGCCGACATCAAGCCCGCCGGCGACGACGCGGCGACCGCCGTCCGCCGCGCGGCGTCCGCGCCACCCCGCAAGCTCTGGCACTCCAGCCCCGGCAGCTCCGGCCACTGAGGCGCTGGACCCCCACGGCCCAGGACCCCACCGGTCCTGGGCCGCGGGGGTCCGCACCCTCGCGGGGCGGGCGGCCACTACCGTCCGCCCCGTGGATGATGAGCCGGTCTGGTTCACCGGTGCCGAGCCCCGGAACGACGCCGAGGCCTGCTACCTCGCCACGGTGCGAGAGCTGGCACCCAGCTGGGACGTCGCCGGACTGCGGCCCGAGCAGACGTCCGTCCTCACCGTCCTCACGCCGCTGCTCCTCACGGTGCAGCTGGTCGGACTCCCTGCGGACGTCGCCCTCCAGGTCGGCTACTGGTTCGATCCACCGCGTGGTCCCGGCTTGGAGGGCGAGTGGGGAGACCGGTATCTGCTGGACGCCCACCTGGACGGAGCCGACGGCCTCACCGTGTTCGGCCTGACCGCGGCACCGGAGGAGTTCGCGGCCTGGACCGCCGACTGGCTGCTCGCCCAGCTCCGGCGGCCGGTTGAGCGGCTGGACTGGGCCGACCCGGACGGCAGGGTCACCGCCTCCCAGTGGCGGCTGGCAGACACCGGGCTCCCGCTCACCCGGGAGGGGCGCCGCAGCTGGCGCCGACGTCGCCGGCCGCCGGACCGGGTCGAACGCGTGCGCTGACGACGCGCCGGCAGGTCCGGCCCGAGGCGCTGTGCCTCCACGGCCCAGGGCTCGGCCGTTCTGGGCTGTGGAAGTACAGCGCGTCCGAGTTCAGCGGCCGTCGCGGGGGGCGAAGACGGTGAGCGCCTCGGCGTCGCTGGCCGCCGAGCGGAGGAAGTAGTCGGCCCACTCCTGGCGGTCCGGGTACCCGGACTCGGCGACCACCCGGGCGACCGCGGCGTCCACGTCGACCGGCGTCCGGTGCAGGGTGACGGCGCCGTCGGCCAGCAGCGCCCAGTGCCCGCCCGCTCGGCCGTAGGGCATCCCGACGCTGCCCGGGTTCACCACCAGCCGCCGGTCGACCAGCCGCACGAACGGCATGTGGGTGTGGCCGCAGACGACCGTCGCCACCTCCGCCGGCAGCTCGGCGAACACCTCGGCCCACCTGTCCAGCCGGGTGTCCACCAGCACCACCTCCTCGTCGTCCCGGGGCGTGCCGTGGCAGAAGACCGTGGGCCCAAAGCCCTCGACGTCCAGGGTCACCGGGTGCGGCAGCCCGGCGAGCAGCTCGACCTGGTCGGGGCGCAGCTGTGCCGCCGCCCACCTGCTCACCGGGTCGGGGACGTCGACGTCGGCCCCACCGGCCAGCGCGACCAGCTCCCGGTCGGCGTTGCCACGCACCAGCAGCGCCTGCTCGCCCAGCGACGACAGCCGGTCCAGCACCTCGACCGGCTGCGGCCCCGCCGCGTGGTCACCGGTGACCACCACCAGGTCCGCCGCGGCGACGTCCGGCTCGGCGAGCACCGCCTCCAGCACCGGCAGCACCCCGTGCACGTCGGACAGGACCGCCACACGCCGCACCATCTGCCCACCCTCGCCGCTCCGGCCGGTCTCGTCCAGAGGCCGACCTGCGTCCGTGGCCACGTCGAGGGTCCGGCCGGGCGGAGGCGACGAGCCTCCCGGCGGACGGCGGGGTCCCGCCACGGGACGCTGCTGCCCGGCCGGGTCGGCACTAGGCTCCCCGGGGTGTCGAACCCTCCCGCCGTCGCAGCGCAGGCTCCGGCCCGGACGGCGGCGATCTGGGCCGCCCTCGACCCCCTGGTGACCGCCGGCCCACCGCTGCGCGTGCTCGACCTGGGCGGCGGCAGCGGCATGTTCGCCGTCCCGCTGGCCCAGCTCGGCCACCAGCTGACCGTCGTCGACCCCAGCGCCGACGCCCTGGCCACGCTGCACCGCCGGGCCGCGGCCGCCGGCGCCGGCGAGCAGGTGCGCGGCATCCAGGGCGACGGCGACCGGATGGTCACCGCCCTGCCCGAGGGCGAGCCGTTCGACCTGGTGCTGTGCCACTTCGTGCTCGAGGTGGTCGACGACCCCGCCAGCACGCTGCAGCAGATCGCCGGGGTGCTCCGCCCGGGCGGCCGGCTGTCCATCGCCTCCGCCAACCGGGCCGGGGCCGTGCTGGCCCGGGCCGTCGGCGGGCACCCGGTCGAGGCGCGCGCCCTGCTCGCCGACCGTGACCCGGCGCCCGCCCGGTCCGGCCCGGCCCGCCGCCGGTTCAGCCCCGACGAGCTGCTCTCGCTGCTCACCGCCGCCGGGCTGGAGCCGGGGGAGTGGCGCGGGGTGTCGGTGGTCGCCGACCTGCTCGGGGCCTCCAGCGGCGCCGACCAGGCCGCGCTGCGCACCCTCGAGCTGGCGCTGGCCGAGGTCTCGCCCTACCGCGACGTCGCCACCGGCCTGCACGTGCTGGCCACCCGGCCCGCCGCCGGATGAGCCTGCCGGCCGGCCTCGCCGTCCCCGCCCACGGCGTCGCCACGCTGGCCGACGTCCTGCCCGGTGCCGCCGCCGTCCTGGGCGTGCCGGTCTCCCGCGGCGGGCTCCCGGCCGACCCCCTGGGCCTGGCCACCGCGCTCGCGGGGGCCCGCCGGGTCGCCGTCCTGCTGGTCGACGGGCTCGGCGCGCAGCTGGTCGCCGGTCACCCCGCCGAGGCCCCGGTGCTCACGGCGCTCGACGCCCCGGCCGGCGTGCTGTCCGCGCCGTTCCCGAGCACCACGCCGGTCAGCCTCACCACGCTGGGCACCGGCCTGCCGCCGGGCAGCCACGGCGTGCTCGGCTTCGTCACCGAGGTGCCCGGCGCCGGCCGCACGCTCAACCACGTGCAGTGGCGCGACGACCCCGACCCGCTGCAGTGGCAGGCCCGGCCCACCGTGTTCGAGCAGGTCGCCGCCGCGGGCGTGACCTGCAGCGTGGTCGGTCCGCACGCCTTCGCGACCTCCGGGCTCACCCGCGCCGCCTACCGGGGTGCGGAGTACGTGCCCGCCGTCAGCGCCGGTGACCTGGTCGCCGGCATGCTCGCCGCGCTGGCCGAGGGCGACCGCAGCCTGGTCTACGGCTACACCGCCGACCTCGACCTCACCGGGCACGTCCGCGGCGTCGGCTCGGTCGCCTGGCGGGCGCAGCTCGGGCAGGTCGACCGGCTCGTCGAGCAGCTCGTCGCGGGCCTGCCCGAGGACGCCGTCCTGCTGGTCACCGCCGACCACGGGATGGTCGACGTCCCCGACGACACCCGGCTGGACACCAGCACGGTCGCCGAGCTGGGCGACGGCGTCCGGCTGCTCACCGGCGAGCCGCGGGCCCGCTACGTGCACGCCGAGCCCGGCGCCGCGGACGACGTCCTGGCCACCTGGCGTGCGGTGCTCGGCGACCGGGCGTGGGTGGTGGGCCGGGCCGAGGCGTTCGAGGCCGGGCTGTTCGGCGACGTCGACGCAGCAGTGGCCGACCGGGTCGGTGACGTGCTCGCCCTGGCGCGCGGCAGCTGGGCGCTGCTGGACTCCGTGGCCGAGCCGCACGCCGGCGGGCTGCGCGCCTTCCACGGCTCGCTCACCCCGGCCGAGCTCGACATCCCGCTGCTCGCCGCCCGGGGCCGCGCGCTGCGCTGACTCAGGCGCGGGCCGCGACCTGCAGCGACAGCGGGTGCCAGGTGCGCCAGCGGCCCGGGCGGGCGGCGGCGCAGGTCAGTCGCTGGGCCTGCTCGGACAGCCGGCTCTCCACGGTGACCACGACGTCGCCGTCCGGTCCGGTCAGCGTCACCTCGAAGCACTCGGTGCCGGCGCCCGGTGAGTCCAGCGTGCGCACCTGCCGCGGCGGCAGGTCGGCGACGCCGAGCAGCCCGAGCTCGCCGCGGGCGTGGTGCTGCGCGGCCTGCGCCGCCGGCGACAGCCCGGCCTTGCCGCGCAGCCACGGCAGCGCGACCTCCCCGGCCGCGTGCGCGGCCACCAGACCGGCGCCGTCCTGCGGCACCTGGCCGTAGACGAACCCCCACGGCAGGACGACGACGTTGGCGGCGAACCGGTCACCGCCGAGGTGGCTGGTCTCCCAGACGTCGACCGGTGCCCCGCTCAACGGCAGCGCCCGGGCCAGCGGCCGGCCCCGCACCGCGCAGCAGGCGTCGTGCGCGCCGTGCGTGCAGACCAGGTAGGTGGGCAGCGTGCTCGCCTCGCCGACCGACCCGTCCCAGGGCAGCTCCAGCAGCTCGGCGTCCGAGGCGCGGGTCGACCAGTGCACCGTCTCCACGCCCGCGGTGGTGTCGGCCACCGCCCAGCGCATGCCCGAGTCCGACAGCCGCTCGCCGGGGCGGCGCACCATCTGGATCCGCATGCCCAGCTCGCGGGCCCGGGTCGCCAGCCGGGAGGCCACCTGCCGGTCGAAGCGGGACTCCAGCAGTGCGTCCCGCCCCCACGGCCCGGGCTGTTCGACCAGCAGCCAGCGGCGGGCCGGCGGCGCGGTGGCCACGGGGGAGTCGCCGCGCAGCAGCGCCTGCACCGAGCAGCGCGCCTCGTCCAGCCGCCCCGCCGGGGTGGAGCGCGGCGGCGTGGGCTCTCCGGTGTCCTGGCAGAACTGGGGGTCGGCGCCCGTGGTCTCAGGCTCCGGTGCGGTCGTCACTGTCCCCATGATGCGCCGTCGCGCCGAGGTCCCGGTGCGCGTGCGCGTCGGGCACGACGGCGATCGCCTGGGTGACCAGCCGGCGCGCCAGCGTGAGCTGGTCGGCGGCGTCCAGGCCGGGCAGGTCGCCGACCTTGAGCTCACCGGCGGCCAGCAGCGCGGCCAGCGCGGGGTGCGTGTCGGCCGGCAGGTCGTGGGTGCGGCGGCCGGCGACCAGGGCCACCCGCCCCGCGGCCGGCTCGCGCAGCTGGACCCGCAGCAGCGGGCGCACCCGCAGCACGGTGCCGGCGTCCAGGGCGGCGAGCGCGGCGGACTGCGCGAGCGGCTGCACCGGGGCCGGGCGCACCTGGGCCCAGGCGCGGGACCGCAGGGAGTCCGCGACCGCAGCCGGGTCGACGTCGGCGATCCAACGCTGCAGACCGGCCAGCACCGCGGCGACGTCCTCGGTGGTGGCCGACGGGTCGGACAGGTCGACGCCCAGCGGGAGCGAGCTGCGCAGCGCCGGGTCCTCGGCGGCGAGCACGCGCACCAGGTCCAGCGCCGACTCGACCGCGCCCCACCGGGTGACCGGGTGCACGCCGATGGTCAGGTGGGCGCTGATCTCGCCGAGCGCGACGGCGGAGTGGATGTAGCCGCGCGGCAGGTAGAGGGCGTCACCGGGGCGCAGCACCGTGTCGATCACCGGCGGCCGCTGCGCGGCGGCGGCGACCTCGTCGGGGCGGTCGGTCCACGGGTGGGTGCGCAGCGGGTCGGTGAGCACCGGCTCGTGGATCGTCCAGTGCTTCTCGCCGGCCACCTGCAGCACGAAGACGTCGTGGACGTCATAGTGAGGGGAGAACCCGCGCGAGGACGGCGGGGTGATGTAGGCGTTGACCTGCGTGGGGTGCCCGAGGTCGGCGGCCAGCTGGTTCGCGAAGGCGATCAGCGGCGGCCACAGCCGGTGCAGACCCTGCAGGACCACGGTGCTGCCCTCGGCGAAGAGCCGGAGCACCGCGTCGGAGGACACCTGGTCGCCGATCTCGGCGCCGGCGCCCTGCGGGCTCGTGAAGCGCTTGGCGTCGACGACCGCGCCGTCCTTGGCGATCCGCAGGAACGGCGTGCGCAGGCCGCGGGTGCTCAGCAGCTCGTCGACGGCGTCCAGGTCGAGCAGGTCGGTGAAGGTGCCGCCCAGCTCCGCCGCGGTGGACAGCAGCGGCCGGCGGGACCAGTGCTCGTCGGCGAAGACCTGCGGGTCCACGCGGATGCAGCGGCGCAGCGCCGGACGGGCGCCGTCCTCCGCGGAGGACGGCGCCCGGTCCTGCAGGTCGGGGTCGGGCACGGTCAGGCCGAGCCGTCCGCGCCACCGTCGTGCTGGCCCGGGGTGCCGCCGCCGGCACCGGAGTCGAGCGGGCCCTCGGCGCCACCGTCGGCGCCACCATCGGCACCGCCGTCGGCACCGCCGTCGGCGCCACCGTCGGCACCGCCGTCGGCACCGCCGTCGGCGCCACCATCGGCACCGCCGTCCGCGCCGCCGTCCTGCTGGCCGGGGGTGCCGCCGCCGGCACCGGAGTCGGCCGGGCCCTCGGCGCCACCGTCGGCGCCGCCGTCGTGCTGACCCGGGGTGCCCTCGCCGGCGCCGGAGTCGGCCGGGCCCTCGGTGGTGGTCATGTCGTCGTCGTCGAGTGCCATGGGCTGCTCCGCTCGTCGCTGGTGTCGGTCGCCGGGAGGCGGCCGTCGGGCACTTCCTACCGCAGCGGTCCACCCGGCACACATCGACCCGGGCGGGACGGGTCGTGCACGACCGATCGCGGGTGGGGGTGTCCGTGCCCTGCTCCGGACGCCGTCCCGGGCGGGAGGGGCGGCGCCCGGCGTCCTCGCGGCGGGCGGCCCGGTCACGAGGCGGTCTCGACACGGACCCGCTGCGCCTGTCGGTGCGGGAGGACCGGGCGTGACCGGCTAGCCTCTCGAACAGGTGTTCGACGGCCGTGGGGACGGTCGTCGGGAGGGGCGCCGTGCCGGGGGAAGCCGGCACGGCGCGGAGAGGGGTGTCCGGTGTCCGATCGCGCTGCCGGCTGCACGGTGCTGCACGTCGACATGGACGCGTTCTTCGCCAGCGTCGAGGTGCGCCGCCACCCCGAGCTGGCCGGCACACCGGTCATCGTCGGCGGCGTGGGCAACCGGGGCGTGGTCACCTCGGCCACCTACGAGGCGCGGGCGTACGGGGTGCACAGCGCGATGCCCACCTCCCGGGCGCTGCGGCTGTGCCCGACGGCCACCGTGCTGCCGGGCGACCTCGCGCTCTACACCGAGGTCTCCCGGTCGGTGATGGCGCTGTTCCGCACCATCACCCCGCTGGTGGAGCCGCTGAGCCTGGACGAGGCGTTCCTCGACGTCTCCGGCTCCGGACGGCGGCTGGGCGACCCGGTGGCCATCGGCGAGCACATCCGGGCCCGGGTCTTCGACGAGCAGGGCATCACCTGCTCGGTCGGGGTGGCCGGCAGCAAGTTCGTGGCCAAGCTCGCCTCCACCCGCTCCAAGCCCGACGGGCTGCTGGTGGTGCGCCCGGCCGAGGTCATGGACTTCCTGCACCCGCTGCCGGTCGGCGCGCTGTGGGGCGTGGGCCCCAAGACCGAGGAGGTGCTGCTGCGGCTGGGGCTGCGCACCGTCGGCGACCTGGCGCACGTGCCGGCGCGCACCCTGCAGCGCGCGGTGGGCGCCGCCGCCGGGGCGCACCTGCACGAGCTTTCCTGGGGCCGCGACCCGCGCCGCGTGGTGCCCGACGAGCCCGACCGTTCGACCGGGGCTGAGGAGACCTTCGGCACCGACGTCGACGACCCGCAGGTGGTCCACCGCGAGCTGCTGCACCTGGCCGAGCGCACGGCGGGGCGGCTGCGCTCCACCGGTCACCTGACCCGCACGGTGAGCATCAAGGTCCGCTTCGCCGACTTCACCACCATCACCCGCTCCCGCACCCTGAAGGTCCCCACCGACGTCGGCCAGGAGCTCTACGACACCGCCCGCGCGCTGTTCGACGCCCTCGGCCTGGACCGGGCCCGGATCCGGCTGGTCGGCGTGCGCGCCGAGGGGCTGGTCGAGGCTGACGCCACCGCCCGCCAGCTCGAGCTCGGCGCCCGCGAGCACGGCCGCCGGGACGCCGAGCTGGCCGCCGACGCCGCCGCCCGCCGCTTCGGCGCCGGTGCGGTCCGGCCGGCCACGCTGCTGGGCCGCGGGCGCACCCCGGGCACCGGGCCGGGGGTGCGCGGGCAGCTCCCGGGGAGCGGTCCGGGCGCGGCCGGACGCCGTCCCGGGGCGGCGCGGTGAGGAGTTCCCGGGCCGGGCGTGTCGGCCCTGTGCGAAGGAGAACAGCCCGCACGGGTGTGTCGCAGGCAACTCACCTTTCGCAGTCCGCCAACGCCTCGTATCCTCGGAGTTCCACGGGCGGACTGCCGCCGGTGGCTGATCGCACTGCGCACCTGGAGGTCGACGTGCCGCTCTCGGAGCACGAGCAGCGTCTGCTGGAGCAGATCGAGCGCGCCCTCGTCGACGACGATCCCAAGTTCGCCTCGACGGTCCGTACCGGAGACCGGCGACAGAAGGCCCGGCGCAAGCTGCAGCTGGGCGTCCTGCTCGTCGTCGTCGGCCTGGCCCTCGTCGTGGCCGGCGTCGCGATCCCCTCGGCCGCGGTGGCCCAGGTGGTCGTCGGTGTCCTGGGCTTCCTGATCGCCTTCGGCGGGGCCGCGCTGGGCCTGCTCAACTACAAGGCCGCCACCGGCGCGGTCGAGGCCGGCCCCGTCACCGGTGGCCGCCCCGGCCCGGGTGGCTCCAGTCGGGTCGGCAAGGCCCGGCGCCAGCCGATGAAGAACCGGCTCGAGGAGCGCTTCCGCCGCCGCTACGACCAGTAGCCGCCACGGGCCAGCCCCGAGCAGCACCTCCCGACAGCCGCCGTCCGGCCCCCGGACGGCGGCTGTCGGCGTCCCGGCGTCCGTCTCAGGCGGTCGGGAGGACGTCGAACAGCGCGCTGACCGACTCGCCGTCGTGGATCCGCCGCACCGCCTGGGCGAGGGCCGGGGCCACCGAGAGCACCGTCAGCTTCCCCGTGGGGTCCTCCGCCGGGGCGGGCACCGTGTTGGTGCAGACGAGTTCCAGCACGTCGGGCTGGGCGCCGATCCGCTCCAGCGCGCCGGCGGCGAACAGCCCGTGCGTGCAGGCCACCCGGATCGACCGGGCGCCGGCGTCGCGGAGCCGGTCGATGAGCTCCAGCACCGTGCTGCCCTTGGCGATCTCGTCGTCGAGCACGATCACGTCCCGGTCGGCGACGTCGCCGATGACCGCGTTGATCTGCACCCGGTCGTCGGCGTAGCGCTGCTTGGCCCCGGCGGCCACCGGCACGCCGAGCCGGCGGGCGAAGGCCGCCGCCTCCTTGGCGTTGCCCAGGTCGGGGGAGACCACGGTGGTGCGCGACAGGTCGAGGGTGCGGAAGTGGTCGGCCAGCTCGCGCAGGGCGTGCAGGTGGTCGACGGGCACGCTGAAGAACCCGTGCACCTGCGGCGAGTGCAGCGTCATCGCCAGCACGCGGCTCGCCCCGGCGGCCACCATCAGGTCGGCGACCAGCCGCCCGCCGATGGAGATCCGCGGGGCGTCCTTCTTGTCCGACCGGGCGTAGGCGTAGTGCGGCAGGACCACGGTGATCCGGGCGGCCGAGGCACCCCGGGCCGCGTCGATCATCAGCAGCAGCTCGACCAGGTTCTCCTGTACCGGCGTGGCCAGCGACTGCACCAGGTAGACGTCGCGCTCGCGGCAGTTGGCCTGCAGCTGCACCTCGAGGCAGTCGTTGGCGAAGCGGGTGGTGCGGACCGGCTGGAGCGGGACGCCCAGCTGGGCGCACAGCTCGGCGGCGAGCTGGGGGTGGGAGCTGCCTGCGAAGACGGCGATCTCACGCACGGGGCACTCCGATGGTGATCGGGGACGGGGCGGCGGCACGGTCACCGGCGGGGCCACCGTAGCCAGCCCCGGCCGCCGCCCGCAGGCCGGGCGGCGGCTCGGCCCCGCTCAGGCCGGACGCGGCCGGCCGGGTGTGCGAGCCGCCAGCCACCGGGCCGCGGTGCCCACCGTGGACGCCGGCCACACCACCGCCCGCAGCCGCTGCGACCGCGACACCGACCGCAGCATCGCCCGCCGCACCGTCTGCAGCGCCGCGGCCAGCGCCGGGTCCCGGTCACCGGCGGTGGCAGGCGGCCCGTAGACCGCCCGCTCCTGCGCCAGGGCCAGCGTCCGCACGGCGGCCACCGCCGCCGGTTCGGCGCCGGAGAGCCGCTCGGCCAGCTGCCGGGCGAGCTGGCGGGACGTGGTCGTCCCGGGCACCTCGACGTGCAGGTCGTTGGCGGTGGCCAGCAGCTCGTCCCACAGGGCGCCGGGGCCGCCGTCGGCCAGCCGCGCCGAACGCTGCCGGCGGCGGGCGGCCCAGGGCAGCGCGGCCACGCCCAGCAGCAGCAGGGCGCCTGCGGCCCCGGTCAGCCACGGCGTCAGGTCACGGGTGGGCTGCGTCAGCGGAGCGGCGGTCGGCACCGGCTCGTCGTCCCGGTCCAGCTCCGCGGTCGGGGCGGCCGGCACCGGGGCCTCGACCTGAGGGGTGACCGGGTCGACGGCGGTGTCGTCGGTGGCCTCCGTGCGCGGCGCCCAGGGCAGGTCGACCGCCCGGTTGGCCGCGATCGGGGTGGGGTCGAAGGGGATCCAGCCCAGCCCGCTGAACCAGGCCTCGACCCAGGCGTGCGCGTCGTCGGTGGTGACCAGCCGCGTGCCGTCCTCCTGCTCCTGCCCCGGGGTGTAGCCGAGCACCACCCGGGCCGGGACGCCGGCGGCGCGCACCAGCACCGCCATCGCGCCGGCGTACTGCTCGCAGTAGCCGCGCTTGAGCCGCAGGAAGTCGACCAGGCGGTCGCCGGTGGTGCCCGGGGTGGTCGACAGGCTGTAGACGAAGCCGTTGTCCCGGTCGGCGAAGTACTGCTGGATCGCCAGGGCCCGCTCGTAGGGGGCCTGCCCGGGGTCGGTCAGCTCGTCGGCCAGGGCGGTGACGGTCGGGTCCAGGTCGGGCAGCGCGGTGTACCGCTCCATCGCGTCGGCGTCGGCGGGGGAGTCCGGGGCGGCGTCCAGCTGCTCGACCGAGGGCTCGGGCTGCTGGGCGCTGAGCCGGTAGGTGAGCCCGGCGGTGGTCGTGTCGCGGCCGAAGACCGTGCGGGCGTCGGCGTCGAAGCGCCAGTCCTCGGCGTCGCCGTCCTCGAGCTGGACCGACAGCGGCGAGTACAGGACCGGCATGAAGACGTCGTCGTGCTCGAGCACGGTGACCGTCGCGAGGACCGGGCGGGCGGTCTGTCCGCCGGTCAGCGGGGCCAGGGTGGCGTCGTCGGCGATCGACTCCTGGCCGTTGAGGTTGGTCAGCCCCCAGCCGCGGTCGGCGGTGTACTCGTCCAGGGCGACCGAGCGCAGGTAGCCGGGGTCGGGCACCGAGGCGTCGAGGCGGAACAGGTCGATGGCCTCGGGCCGGTTGAGCTGGCCGGCCATCTCCGCGACCGGGTCCAGCGCCGTGCCGAGCCCGTTGCCGGTGCCCGAGCCGCCGAGCCCGGCCGCCAGCGACCCCTCCGACAGGGTGGGCACCAGGACCGGGAGCAGCAGACCGGCGACCAGCGCGACCACGCCGGTGCGCAGCGCCGGGAGGGTGCCGGTGCCCAGGGCCGAGCCGCTGCCGGCGCGGGCGCCCTCGACCAGCCGGCCGCGCTGGTCGGCCCACAGCAGGACGGCGAACCCCGCCGCGGGGGCGGCGAAGGAGATCAGCGCGACGTCGCCGGTGATGGTGCTGACCGGCACGCAGTACAGCACCAGCAGGCCCAGGCCACCGAGCGCGGGCTGGCGGGCGGGCACGGCGAGCAGGTCGACGGCCAGCGCGACCAGCGCCACGAAGACCGTGGTCAGCGCGATCAGCCCGGTGAGCGGCAGCGCCGGGGTGCCCTGCTCCCGGATCTCGTCGGTGCCGTCGGCCAGCAGCCCGGCGAGGTCGCCGAGGCTGGTGGGGGTGGGCACCAGCCCGGCCCAGGCGTCCGTGGACGCGAACACCATGGTGAGCACGACCAGCACCAGCAGCAGCTGGCCGACCGGCACGAGGACCCGCGCCGGGGCGGCCAGCCGCGGCACCCGGTCGCCGAGGTGCTGCGCGCCGGCGCGCAGCACGACGCCGCCGAGCCCCACGGCGAGCACCGCCAGGGTGATCGGCGGGAGCCAGCCCAGGGTGGCGAAGACCGGCTCCAGCGCGAACGACCCCAGCAGGACGGCGACGGCGGCGGCGACCGCGGTGCCGGCCCTGCCCTGCCGGGGGCGGCTCAGCTCGTCCGTCGGGCGGGTCATGCGGGTGCTCCTGAGGAGAGGTGGGGGGAGGGGTGGACCACGCCGGTGGCGGCGCCGGCGGCCGACGGCTGCCCGCCCAGCCGGCTCCACACCTGCTCGATCGTCTGGTCGGGGCGGACGGCGAGGACCTGCCAGCCGGCCGAGCGCAGCAGCGCGACCGCCTGTTCCTGGCGCTCGACGACCTGCACCCGGGCGCTGGGGGAGAGCGGACGGCGGCTGCGGGTGGCTCCCGCGTCGAGCCAGGAGGCGGCGTCGACCACGACCGCGACGTCGCTGCCGGGGCCGGACCGGGCCCGGGCCAGGGCGGTGACGTCCTCGGGACCGACCAGCCCGAGCAGGCAGATCACCGGGCCGTCGACGGCGGTGCGGCGCAGCGTCTCGACGCCCACCTGCAGGCCGGGGTACCGGGAGGGCTCCAGCTCGGCGAACCGGTCCAGCAGCTGCTCGGGGCCCAGGGTGCCGCGGCCCAGCGGCGTGGTCAGCTCCCCGGCGTCGGTGACCACCCGCAGCGCGGC
This sequence comes from Modestobacter sp. SSW1-42, assembly GCF_046635825.1. Taxonomy (NCBI): domain Bacteria; kingdom Bacillati; phylum Actinomycetota; class Actinomycetes; order Geodermatophilales; family Geodermatophilaceae; genus Modestobacter; species Modestobacter sp. SSW1-42. The sequence goes on from NZ_JBISCA010000001.1 coordinate 801,036, forward strand.
GCCCCGCTGCAGCAGGTGGACGCCGATGCTGGCCGCGGCCTCGACCGACCACTCCAGGGAGTCCGGTGAGGGCGCGGTGCCCCGGCCCTGGCTGCCGGCCAGGTGGGCGGTGGCGCGGGTGTCGAGAAACAGGGTGGCCGCGGCCCGCCACGGCCGCTCCTCCAGCCGCACCATCAGCTCGCCGGTGCGCGCGGTGGCCCGCCAGTGCACCAGCCGCAGGTCGTCGCCGTAGCGGTACTCGCGGGTGCTCACGTCGTCCTCGCCGTGGACGGCGATCGAGCGGCGGGCGCCCTCCCCGCCGTTGCCACCGGCGCCGCTCAGCCCGCCGGTGCCCTGCAGCGGCCGCACCCGGGGCACCACCAGCAGCGAGGCGGTGTCGCTGCCGGCGGCGGTGCGCAGCACCAGGCCGAAGGGGTCGACCAGCCGCAGCCGCAGCGGGCCCAGGGCGAAGCGGCCGCGCCGGGCGCCGTGCAGCCGGTAGCGCAGCGGGGCGGTCGCGCCGGGGGACAGCCGCTCGACGACGAACTGCGGCCGCCGGCCCAGCTCGGCCGGCAGCTGCTCGGTCAGCAGCCACAGCCCGCCGGCGCGCCGGTCGGTGTTGGCCACCTCGACCAGCACCTCGGCGTCCTCACCGCGGGGGAGCCGGGCCGGGGTGACGGTGCGCCGGGTGGCGACCCGGAAGCGCTGGCGGGCGACGCCGACGGCGGAGACCACCGGCAGGGCGAGGACGAACAGCGCCAGCTGCACCAGCGCGCGCTCGCCGAGCACGGCGCCGAGCACCAGCAGGGTCGCCCCCGCCGCGACCAGGCAGCGACCGCGCAGGGTGAGGGAGGAGGCCGCGTCGGCCAGCCGCGTACGGGCCATGGGTGCTGGGTGTCCCCGGCTGCTCAGTGCCCGCGCTGGACGGGGACGGACCCGAGCAGGTCGGTGACGACGTGCTGGGTGTCGCGCCGGGCGAGGGCGGCGTCGGGGGTGAGCAGCAGCCGGTGGGCCAGCACCGGCACCGCCATCGCCTGCACGTCGTCGGGCAGGACGTGGTCGCGCCCGGCCAGGGCGGCGGCCGCGCGGGCGGCCCGCAGCAGCTGCAGCCCGGCCCGCGGCGAGGCGCCCAGCCGGAGCTCGGGGGAGCGGCGGGTGGCCTCGACGAGCGAGACGACGTAGCGGCGCAGCGGCTCGGCCACGTGCAGCCGGCCGACGGCCGCGACCAGGGCGCGCACCCGGGCGGCGTCGACGACCGGGTGCAGCGCGGTGAGCGGGTCGACGGTGGCGCGCTCGTCGAGCATCGCCAGCTCGGCGTCCCGGTCGGGGTAGCCCATCGACACCCGCGCGGTGAACCGGTCGCGCTGGGCCTCGGGGAGGGGGTAGGTGCCCTCCATCTCCAGCGGGTTCTGGGTGGCGACCACCATGAACGGGCGGGCCAGCTCGTAGCTGACGCCGTCGACGGTGACCTGCCGCTCCTCCATGCACTCCAGCAGCGCCGACTGCGTCTTGGGCGAGGCCCGGTTGATCTCGTCGGCCACCACCACGTTGGCGAAGATCGCGCCGGGCTTGAACTCGAAGGCCCGGGAGTCGCGGTCGTAGACGGCCACGCCGGTGACGTCGCTGGGCAGCAGGTCCGGGGTGAACTGGATGCGGCGGACCGTGCCGTCGATCGTGCGGGCCAGCGCCTTGGCCAGCGTGGTCTTCCCGACGCCGGGCACGTCCTCGATCAGCAGGTGGCCCTCGGCGAGCATCACGACCAGGGCCAGCCGGACGACGTCGGGCTTGCCCTCCACGACCCGGCCGATGGCCTCGGCGAGCCGGCCGCCCTCGGCTGCGACGTCGACGTCGGGGACCGGTGCGGCGTCCGGGTCGGCCCCGTGCCGCGGTGCGGAGCGCAGCTCCGTCGTGCCCCGGTCCGGACGCAGCCCTGCCGTGCTCTCGCTCACCCGGCACACGGTACGTGCAGATCGCCACCTCGGGGCTGGTCGAGCGGTCCGGCCCCGGCCCCGGCACGGACGGCGCTCCAGGGGCTGCCGGGCAGGTCGGGGGCCTGCTGGGGGTCGGCTGTGGGGGGTGGTGGAGGCCGGGGGGCGACACGTGGCGGAGTGGTGTCCGGTGGGGCGCAGTGGGTTACTGTGTCGCGCAATGGGGAGGCCGGGGCCACGGATGGTGCCCGGCGACACCACAGGAGGACAGATGCAGGGGGTGATCCGGTGTTCGTCGGCAGCTACCCCCTGCGCCTCGACGAGAAGGGCCGGCTCGCCCTCCCGGTCCGCTACCGCGAGCTGGTCGCCGGCGGCATGGTGATCAAGAAGGGCCAGGAGCGCTGCATCTACGGCCTCACCATGGCCCGGGTCGCCGAGCAGAGCGCCGCCCTCAAGGCGATGGCGCCCTCGGACACCAACGGCGCCCGCATGCACGCGCGCATGAGCTTCGGCTCGATGGTCGAGGTGGAGGCCGACAAGACCGGCCGCATCACCATCCCGGCCAGCCTGCGCGAGTACGCCGGCCTGGACCGCGACGTCGTCGTGGTCGGGGTCGACACCCGCTTCGAGATCTGGGACTCCGGCACCTGGGACGCCTACGTGGCCGAGCAGGAGGCCGCGTTCGCGGCGATGGAGAGCGAGGGGATGCCCACCCTGTCGTGAGCCCGCCCGCCCGACCCGCGAGCCCCACCCGCCCCCACCTCCGCACCGCCTGACGCACACCCGCCTTCGAGCCTGCTTCCCCGCGGCTCGACGGCACCCGGGCAGCGAGCCGACTTCCCCCCGGCTCGACGCCCACCGCTGGACAGCCCCACCCGCCCAGCCGCCCCGGCAGGGCACCTCCTGGCGCCACTTCCCCGACGCCAGGCGGGCCCTGCGGGGCGGCGGGCCAGGGTCGGCGCCCCACCGGGTCGCCACCCCGCACCACCGCCCCCACTCCTCCCCACCGCGGGCACCCGCCGCCCCCGTCCCCGACCGGCTTGGAGAGGACCCGTCGATGAGCAGCCCCGAGCCCACCGGGCCCGCGCTGCACGTCCCCGTCCTGCTCGACCGGGTCACCGAGCTGCTGTCACCGGCGCTGCGCGCCCCCGGTGCGGTGTTCGTCGACTGCACGCTGGGCCTGGCCGGCCACTCCCTGGCCCTGCTCGCGGCCCACCCGCAGCTGCGCCTCATCGGCCTGGACCGCGACCCCGACGCCCGCGCGGAGGCCGGCGCCCGGATCGCCGCCGCCGGCCACGCCGACCGGGCCACCCTCGTGCCCGCCGTCTTCGACGAGCTGCCCGACGTCCTCGAGCGCCTCGGGGTGCCCGAGGTGCAGGGCGTGCTGTTCGACCTGGGCGTCTCCTCGCTCCAGCTCGACCGGCCCACCCGCGGCTTCAGCTACTCCACCGACGCGCCGCTGGACATGCGGATGGACCCCACCGGCCCGCGCACCGCCGCCGACGTCGTGAACACGTACTCGCACGGCGAGCTCGCCCGGGTGCTGCGGGTCTACGGCGAGGAGCGCTTCGCCGGCCGGATCGCCTCGGCCATCGAGCGCGAGCGTGGGCGCGAGCCCTTCACCGGCACCGCGCGGCTGGCCGAGCTGGTCCGCGACGCCATCCCCGCCGCCACCCGCCGCACCGGCGGGCACCCGGCCAAGCGGACCTTCCAGGCCCTGCGCATCGAGGTCAACGACGAGCTCGGCGTGCTCACCCGGGCACTCCCGGCCGCCATCGACGCCCTCGCGGTCGGTGGCCGGATCGCCGTCATCAGCTTCCACTCCCTCGAGGACCGCATCGTGAAGCAGACCCTCGCCGCCGAGGCGACCGACCGCACCCCGCCCGGGATGCCGGTGCCCATGCCCGAGCACGCCCCGGTGCTGCGGCTGGTCACCCGAGGCGGCGAGGCGCCCGGCGAGGCCGAGCTCGCCGCCAACCCGCGGTCCGCCTCGGCCCGGGTCCGCGCCGCCGAGCGGGTGCGGAGGGCCTCATGAGCCAGCCGGCCCGCACGACGCCGGGGACGCCGCACCCGCCGCTGCCCCGGACGCCGCTGCCGACCACCCGGGGCACGGCCCCGCGCACGCCGGTGCCCCCGCTGCCGCCGCTGGCGCGCACGCCGCCCGCCCGCACGCCCGCCGGCCGCACGCCCGCCGCCCGCACGCCCGCGGCCCGCACGCCGGTGGGGAGCACCTCCACCACCCGGGCCGCGGCCCCGCGGGCCACCACCGGCGGGGTGCACGTGCCCCGCAGCGCCCCGACCCGGCGCAGCGGGCCGGTGCCCTCCGGGCCGCAGCTGCGGCTGGTGCCCAGCCCCGCCCGCACCCCGGGCCGCGCCGCCGCCCGGCACCGGCGACGGGCACCCTTCGTCGCGCTGCTCGTGGGCCTGCTGCTGGCCACCACGCTCGGGCTGCTCGCGCTGAACACCGCCATCGCGGTCGACTCGCTGCAGGCCACCCAGCAGCGCGCCGCCAACGCCCAGCAGGCCGAGGCGGTCTCTCGGCTGGAGCAGCAGGTCGTCGCTGCCGACACTGCAGCCGAGCTGGCCCGCGCCGCCACCGCGGCCGGGCTGGTCCAGCCGGGCGCCCCGGCGCACCTGGTGCTGCAGCCCGACGGCACCTCGGTGCTCCTGGGGACCGCGGTCCCGGCGCCCGACCCGAACGCCCCCGACCCGAACGCCCCGGCCCCGGCCCCGGCCGGGGGCACCCCCGCGGCGGCCGCACCGCCGGCGGCCACACCCCCGGCAGCCGCGCCCCCGCCCGCCACCGGCGCGCCCGCGCCGACCGGGACCACCCCGGCCCAGGCCGGGACCACCACCGACCCCGCCACACCGACCCCCGGGAACTGATCCGTGCCCCCTGCAGGCCCGCCGCCCCCGCACCGACCCGCCGCCCAGCGCCGGGACGTCGGACGGACGCCGGGGCCGGCCCGCCGGACGGGCGCGTCGGCGCCGCGGCGCGAGCCCGGTGCCCGGCGGCGCCGTCCGACGCTGGGGCTGCACCAGCGGGACAGGCGCAACCGGTGGGGCCTGGCGCTGCTGATCACCCTGCTGGTGGTGGTCGTCGGCAAGCTGGTCCTGCTGCAGGGCGTCGACGGCGCCGCGTACGCCCAGGCGGCCGAGGCCGACCGGATGTCGGTGTCGCCGATCGAGGCCGTCCGCGGGCAGATCACCGACCGCACCGGGCGGGTGCTGGCCTACTCGGTCGACGCCGAGCGGGTGGTCGCCGACCCGAAGGCGGTCGCCGACCCGACCCGCACCGCGCTGGCGCTCACCACGCTGCTCGACGTCCCGGCGGCGGAGCTGACCGAGAAGCTCTCCCGCGACAGCCGCTACGTCGTCCTCAAGCCCAAGGTGCCCACCGACGTCACCGACCTGATCCGCGAGCTGCCCCGGGAGGACCGCGCCGGGATCCTCTTCGAGGACGACCCCGTGCGGCTCTACCCGGCCGGCCCCGTGGGCGGGCAGGTCGTGGGCTTCGTGGGCACCGACGGCGCCGGCCTGGCCGGCGTCGAGCGCACGTTCGAGGACCAGCTGACCGGCACCGACGGCGAGGAGCGCACCGAGGTCGACGGCAGCGGCAACCCGATCCCCTCCGGCATCGACGACACCACCCCGGCCGTCGACGGCAGCACCGTCGCGCTGACCATCGACGAGGACCTGCAGTACGTCGTCCAGCAGCGGCTGGACGCCGCCTGCGCGGACGGCGCGACCACCTCGGGCTCGGCGGTCGTGCAGGACGTGCACACCGGCGAGATCGTGGCGATGGCCTCGTGCCCGGGTTACGACCCGGCGCACTACAACGAGACCGACCCCGAGCTGCTGGGCAACCCGGTGGTCTCCGACGTCTACGAGCCGGGCTCGGTGATGAAGGCGGTGACCCTGGCCGCCGCGATCGACCAGGGCAAGGCCACCAAGGACACCGTGCTCACCGTCCCCGACTCGATCGAGGCCGGTGACGTGACGGTGCGGGACGCCGGCAGCCACCCGCCGCGGGGCTACACGCTCACCGGGATCATGGCCAAGTCCAGCAACGTCGGGGCGATCATGCTCGCCCGCGAGGTGGGCGACGCCAAGCTCGAGGAGTACCTCCGGGCCTTCGGCATCGGGTCGCTGACCGGCGTCGAGCTGCCCGGCGAGAGCGCCGGCATCCTGGAGCCCTCGGCCGACTGGACCGCGAGCCGGGCGGCCAACGTGCCGATCGGGCAGGGCGTGTCGGTGACCACGCTGCAGATGGCGTCGGTCTACCAGACGCTGGCCAACGGGGGCGTGCGCATCCCGCCGCGCATCGTCTCCTCGGTCACCGCCGCCGACGGCACGGTCACCGAGACCCCGCAGCCCGCGGGCACCCGGGTGGTCAGCGAGGACACCGCCGACCAGCTCACCTCCATGCTCGAGTCCGTCGTCGGCAAGGGCGGCACGGCGCCGCTGGGCGCGGTCGACGGCTTCCGGGTGGTCGGCAAGACCGGCACCGCGCAGCGGGCCAACCCCGAGTGCGGCTGCTACACCGGAGGCGGCTACTTCACCACCTTCGTCGGCTACGCCCCGGCCGACGACCCCCAGTACGTCGTCGCCGTCGACCTCGAGCGGCCCACCAGCGACGCCGAGGGCGGCCAGGTCGCCGCGCCGGTGTTCAAGGACGTCATGCGGTTCGCGCTGACCGCCGGCGGCGTCGTCCCCTCGGGCTCGCCGCGGCCCGACTTCACCCTCCTGGTCGACTGATCCCCGCCCCGACCGCGGACCGGCCGCCCCGGGCGACACGAGGTCGACCGGTGGTCGGGCGCCGGGGTGCCGCGCCGGTAGATTGGGTCGTCGTGACCCCGACCGCCTCCGGGTCGGCTCCCCGGCCCGCGGGGAACCGACCTGTCCCGCTCGCCGACCTGGCCGACCTGACCGGCGCCCCCGTGCAGGGCGACGCCGCGGTGACCGTCTCCGGCGTCACCCTCGCCTCCGGCGACGTCCGGCCCGGTGACCTCTACGCCGCCCTCCCCGGCGCCCGCACGCACGGCGCCGCGTACGTCCCCGAGGCGCTGGCCCGGGGCGCGGTCGCGGTGCTGACCGACGCCGCCGGCCGCGCCGCGGTCACCGACCCCGACGTGCCCGTCTGCGTGGTCGAGGACCCGCGCGCCGTGCTCGGCCCCGTCGCCGGCCGCGTCTACGGCCGGCCCAGCGAGCAGCTGACCGTCCTGGGCATCACCGGCACCAACGGCAAGACGACGACGAGCTACCTGGTCGAGGCCGGGCTCGCCGCCGCGGGCCGGCCCAGCGGCCTGATCGGCACCGTGCAGACGCGCACCCGCGGGCGCGGCGCCGACGGCGAGCCGGTGGTCACCGAGCTGCCCAGCGTCCGCACCACCCCCGAGGCGCCCGACCTGCACGCCCTGCTGGCGACGATGGTCGACTCCGGGGTGCAGGCGGTGGTCATGGAGGTCTCCAGCCACGCCCTGGTGCAGGGCCGGGTCGGTGGCGTGGGCTTCGCCGCCGCCGGGTTCACCAACCTCTCCCGCGACCACCTGGACTTCCACGGCGACGTCGAGAGCTACTTCCGGGCCAAGGCGCTGCTGTTCGACGGCCGGGCCGCGGTCGAGGTCGTCGACGTCGACGACGAGCACGGACGGCGGCTGGTCCGCCCCGGCACCGTCACCGTCAGCACCGCCGGCGCCGGTCGGGACGACGCCTCCGGCCCAGCCGCCGACTGGAGCGCCACCGACGTCGCGACCGTCCCGGCGGGCGGCTCGACGTTCACGCTGCGCGGCCCCGGTGGGCGCAGCTGGCCGGCCAGGCTGCGGCTGCCCGGCGACTTCAACGTGGCCAACGCCGTGCTGGCCGTCGCCCTGCTGGACGCCGTCGGCGTGCCGGTGGAGACCGCGCTCGCCGGCATCGCCGAGACCGTCGTCCCCGGGCGGATGGAGCCGGTGGACGCCGGTCAGCCGTTCATGGCGGTGGTCGACTACGCGCACACCCCCGACGCCGTCGCGACCGCGCTGGCCGCGCTGCGCGGGTCGACCGCGGGCCGGCTGGTGACCGTGCTGGGCTGCGGGGGCGACCGCGACGCCGGCAAGCGGCCGGCGATGGGCGCGGCCGCGGCCGCCGGGAGCGACGTGCTGGTGGTCACCGACGACAACCCGCGCTCGGAGGACCCGCAGGCCATCCGGGCCGCGATGCGGGCCGGGGCCGAGGACGTGCCCGCCGACCAGCGGGCGCAGGTGCTCGAGATCGGCGACCGGCGGGCCGCGCTGGCCGCGGCCGTCGCGCTCGCCGAGCCGGGTGACACGCTGCTGGTGGCCGGCAAGGGCCACGAGACCGGCCAGGAGGTGGGAGGTTCCGTGCTGCCCTTCGACGACCGTGCGGTGCTGCGCGAGCTGCTCGCCGCCCGTACGGGGGTGACCGCGTGAAGTCGGTCCTGGTCGCCGCCGCCGTCGGGCTGATCGTGTCGATCCTGATGACGCCGCTGGCCATCAAGGCCTTCCGGCGCCACGGGTTCGGGCAGGAGATCCGCGACGACGGCCCCGAGAGCCACCTGGCCAAGAAGGGCACGCCCACGATGGGCGGCACCGTCATGGTGCTGGCCACCGTGCTCGGCTACCTGGTCGCCCACCTGTTCCTGATCAACCAGGAGGGCCGCGGCGTCACCGCCACCGGCCTGCTCCTGCTGTTCCTGCTGATCGGCCTGGGCACCGTCGGGTTCCTCGACGACTACCTCAAGATCCGCTACCGGCGCAGCCTGGGCCTGAACAAGACGGCGAAGCTGGTCGGCCAGCTGCTCATCGGGCTGACCTTCGCGGTGCTGGCGCTGATCGAGGACGGCAACGGCACCGCCGTGGCCACCACCACGGTCTCCTTCGTCCGCGACATCGCCCCGCTGACCATGCCGGCGTTCCTGTTCTGCGCGGTGGCCTACCTGTTCATCGCCGGGTTCTCCAACGCGGTGAACCTCACCGACGGCCTCGACGGGCTGGCCGCCGGCTGCTCGGCGATGGTCTTCGCCTCCTACGTGATCATCTCGTTCTGGCAGTTCGGCCACGACTGCAGCTCGGCCCTGGCCATCGAGGGCTGCTACACCGTCCGCGACCCCCTGGACGTCACGCTGGTCGCCGCCTCGGCGATGGGCGCCTGCCTGGGCTTCCTGTGGTGGAACACCTCGCCGGCGCGGATCTTCATGGGCGACACCGGCTCGCTGGCCCTCGGCGGGCTGATGGCCGGGCTGGCCATCGTCACCCGCACCGAGCTGCTGCTCGTCGTCCTCGGCGGGCTCTTCGTCGCGGTGACCCTGTCGGTGGTCATCCAGGTGGCCTTCTTCCGGGCCACCCGGCGGCGGGTGTTCCGGATGGCGCCGCTGCACCACCACTTCGAGCTCGCCGGCTGGGCCGAGAACACCGTCATCGTCCGGTTCTGGCTGGTCACCGGGATGGCCGTGGCCTTCGGGTTGGGGCTGTTCTACGCCGACTGGCTCTCCTTCACGGGCCTGTGATGCAGCAGGTCCTGGTCGCCGGCCTCGGGGTCTCCGGCGTCGCCGCCGCGCGCGTGCTGCTGGCCCGCGGCGACGGCGTCGCGCTGACCGACGCCCGCGAGCCCGCCGCGGTCGCCGAGCTGGTCGCCGCCGGCGCGCGCTGGCTCGGCCCGCTCACCGCCCCGCCCGCGGACGTCGACCTGGTGGTCACCTCCCCGGGCTGGCGGCCGGACAACCCGCTGCTGGTCGCCGCCGCCGCGCGCGGCATCGAGGTCATCGGCGAGCCCGAGCTGGCCTGGCGGCTGCGCATCGCCGCTCCCGGCGGCGAGCCGGCCCCCTGGTACGCGGTGACCGGCACGAACGGCAAGACCACCACGGTCACCATGCTCGAGCAGGTGCTGCTGGCCGGTGGCCTGCGCGCGGTGGCCGCCGGCAACGTCGGCCGGCCGCTGGTCGAGGTGGTCACCGCCCGCGACGCCGACGGGCGGCCCAGCTTCGACGCGATCGCGGTGGAGCTGTCGAGCTTCCAGCTGCACTGGTCGAGCTCGATCGCCCCCGCCGCGGCGTGCGTGCTCAACGTCGCCGACGACCACGTCGACTGGCACGGGTCGTTCCCTGCCTACCGCGACGCCAAGGCCCGGCTGCTGCGGCTGGCCCCGGTGGCGGTCGCCGACGCCGGCGACCCGGTCGCCGCGTCGCTGGTCGCCGCCCACCCGCACCCGGTCACCGTGACCCTCGGCGAGCCGGGCCCGGGCCAGCTGGGCGTGCGGGGGAGCGCGCTCGTCGACCGGGCCTTCGCCGCCGACCCGGCCGGCGAGGTGCTCGTCGGCACCGGTGAGCTGCAGGTGAGCGGGCCGCACAACCTGGTCAACGCGATGGCCGCGGCCGCCCTCGGCCGGGTCGCCGGCGTCGACGCCGACGGGGTGCGCCGCGGTCTGGCCGCCTTCTCCGGCGGCGCCCACCGCAACGTGCTGGTCGGCCGGGTCGGTGGGGTCGACTTCGTCGACGACAGCAAGGCCACCAACCCGCACGCGGCCGGCGCCTCGCTGGCCGCCTACCCGCGGGTGGTCTGGATCGCCGGTGGCCTGCTCAAGGGCGCCGACGTCGACCCGCTGGTCGCCGCGGTCGGCCCGCGCCTGGCCGGGGTGGTCCTGCTGGGCCGCGACCGCGAGGAGCTGGCCCGCTCGCTGGCGCGACACGCCCCGACGGTCCCGCGCGTGGTGGTCCCCAGCGGCGACGATGGGGCCATGGGTGCGGATGTGACGTACGGGGACGGTGTGATGGCCCAGGTCGTGGCCGCCGCCGTCCGGCTGGCGAGCCCCGGTGACACCGTCCTGCTCGCGCCGGCCGCGGCGTCGATGGACGTGTTCACCGACTACGCCCACCGGGGGCGCGCCTTCGCCGACGCCGTCCGGGCGCTGGGCTGACCCGGCGATGACCGCGAGCACCCGCGAACGCCGGAGCGCAGCCGTCGTCCGCGAGCCGCGCACGCCGCCCGCCACCCGCACCGCCGGCGGCGTCCGGCTGCGCGGGCCCGAGTGGCTCGACGGCCCGATGACCAGCTCGCACCTGGTGCTCGGCTCGGCCGGGATGCTGCTGGCGATCGGGCTGGTCATGGTGCTGTCCGCCTCGTCCATCGAGGCGGCGCTGGACGACCAGCCGGCGTGGCTGCCCGGGGTCCGGCAGGTGGCCTTCGCCCTCGTCGGGCTGGTCGGGATGCTCGTGGCCATGCGGCTGCCGGTCCGGCGACTGCGCCAGTGGTCCGGGCGCGCCATGCTCGTGACCTTCGGCCTGCTGGCGCTCGTGCTCGTCCCCATCCCCGGTCTCAGCCTCGAGCTGAACGGGGCCCGGGCCTGGTTCAACCTGGGGTTTACCAACTTCCAGCCCTCGGAGCTGGCCAAGCTGGTCTTCGCCCTGTGGGGCGCGCACGTGCTCGCCACCCGGGAGAAGTACCTGACCACCCGCACGCTGCTCATGCCGGTCCTGCCGGTCTTCGCCGCGATGTCGGCGCTGCTGATCGCCGAGCCCGACATGGGCGCGGTGGTGAGCGTCGGCCTGGTCGTCGCCGGGCTGCTGTGGGCCGGCGGGCTCACCGGTCGGCACGTGGCGCTGGCGGTCGCGGTCGGCGGTGCCCTGGTGGCGCTGGTCGTCTCGTCGGCCGACTACCGCATGGCGCGCATCGCCGGATTCATCAACCCGTGCGCCGACTCCAGCGACAGCGGTTACCAGGCCTGCCACGGCCTGTACGCGCTGGCCACCGGCGGGTTCTGGGGGGTGGGGCTGGGCAACAGCGCCATGAAGTGGAACCTGCTGCCGCACGCCGAGTCCGACTACATCTTCGCCATCATCGGTGAGGAGATGGGCTTCCTCGGCTGTCTGGTCGTGGTCGCCCTCTACGCGATCCTGGCCTGGGCCGGGTTCCGCATCGCCCGCCGCTCGGCCGACCGGTTCGTGCAGCTGGCCAGCGTCGCGATCACCGTCTGGCTGACCGGTCAGGCGCTGATCAACATGGGCTACGTCGTCGGCCTGCTGCCGGTGACCGGGGTGACCCTGCCGCTGATCTCCGCCGGTGGCACGTCGCTCGTGCTCACCCTCTTCGTCATCGGCCTGCTCGTGCGCTTCGCCCGGGCCGAGCCCGCCGCCGTCGTGTTCCTGCAGTCCCAGCCCCGGAGCCGGCTGGCCCGGGTGCTCTTCCCGGCGCCCTCGGTCGCGGTCGACCCGCTGCCGTCGCGGCGGCGGACGGGCAGCCGTGGCAGCAGCCAGGCGCCCGGCCGCCTGGACCGCCGCGGTGAGCCGCTGCGCGGCGTCCGCGTCGACCCGGCCGGCTCCCGCGACCTGCGCGGCGCGCGCCGGACGGCGGCTGCCGCGCCGTCCCGCACCCGCCGCCCCGAGGGCTGGGCGCCGACCCCGGAGGAACGCTGGGCGCCGGCGGACCGGCAGACTGTCCGCGGCCGGCAGCCCGCCGGTGACCGCCCGTCCGTGCTCCGCCGGCCCCCGTCGGCCGCGGGACCCGCCCTGCGCGACGTCCCCCGGGAGCGCACCGGGTCCGGCGAGCCCCCGGCCGTCCGGCCCCGGCCGGCGCCGCGGTCCCACCCCCCGCGAACGGAACGGCCAGGACGCCTGCAGTGACCACCCCCGATCGACCGGCCGACCCCGACCGCGTGCACGTCGTGCTCGCCGGAGGGGGCACCGGTGGGCACATCGAGCCCATGCTCGCCCTCGCCGACGCCCTCACCCGCCGCGGCACCGTCCGGGTCACCTGCCTGGGCACCGCCCGCGGCATGGAGACCCGGCTGGTGCCCGCCCGCGGCTACGACCTGCGGCTGATCCCGCCGGTGCCGCTGCCGCGCAAGCCCACGCCGGACCTGCTCCGGGTGCCCGGCCGGGTGGTGCGCGCGGTCTCCGAGACCCGCGCGCTGCTCACCGAGCTCGGCGCCGACGTCGTCGTCGGCTTCGGCGGCTACGTGGCGCTGCCGGCCTACCTCGCCGCCCGCCGGGCCGGCGTCCCGGTCGTGGTGCACGAGCAGAACGCGCTGCCGGGGCTGGCCAACCGGGTCGGCGCGCGCCTGGCCGCGCGGGTCGCGCTCACCGTGCCCGGCACCCCGCTGCACGGCGGGGTGCACGTGGGGATGCCGCTGCGCACCTCGATCTCCGGGCTGGACCGCGCCGCGCGCCGGGCCGAGGCCCGGGAGGCCTTCGGCCTGGACGCCGACCGGCCCACGCTGCTGGTCTTCGGCGGCTCGCAGGGCGCGGCCTCGCTCAACCGGGCCGCGGTCGGCGCCGCCGACGCGCTCACCGCCGCCGGGGTGCAGGTGCTGCACGCCCGCGGCCCCAAGAACACCGACGTCACCGTGCCCGACCGCCCGGCCGGGTCCGCGCCCTACGTCGTCGTCGACTACCTCGAGCGGATGGACCTCGCCTACGCCGCCGCCGACCTGGCGCTGTGCCGGTCCGGTGCGGTCACCGTCGCCGAGCTGTCCGCGGTCGGCCTGCCGGCGGCCTTCGTGCCGCTGCCCATCGGCAACGGTGAGCAGCGGCTCAACGCCCTGCCCGTGGTCGAGGCCGGAGGTGGCCTGCTCGTGGCCGACGCCGAGCTGACGCCGTCCTGGATCGGAGCCACGCTGGTGCCCCTGCTCACCGACCCGGCCGCGCTGGCGGCGCTGGCCGCGCACGCCGCCGCGGCGGGCACCCCGGACGCCGACGAGCGGCTGGCCGACCTGGTGCTCGACGTCGCCACCCGGGGAGGAGCCCGATGAGCGCCGACGACGTCGCCGCCTGGACCGGGCCCATCCCGGCGCTGGACGAGCTGGGCGCGGTGCACTTCATCGGCATCGGCGGCGCCGGGATGAGCGGCATCGCCCGGATCATGCTGGCCCGCGGCGTGCGCGTCTCCGGCAGCGACCGGCGCGACTCCTCGACCCTGCGCGCGCTGGCCGCCCTGGGCGCCCGGGTCGAGGTCGGGCACGAGGGCGCCCACGTCGGCGACGCCGCGACCGTGGTCGTCTCCACCGCCATCCGGGACGAGAACCCCGAGCTGGTCGCCGCCCGCGAGCGGGGTCTGCGGGTGCTGCCCCGGGCCGTCGCGCTGGCCGCCGTCATGGCCGGACGCCGCAGCGTCGCGGTCGCCGGCACCCACGGCAAGACCTCGACCACCTCGATGCTGACCGTCGCCGTGCAGGCGTGCGGGGTCGACCCGTCCTTCGCCATCGGCGGCACGCTCAACGAGTCCGGCTCGAACGCCCACGCCGGGCAGGGCGACGTCTTCCTGGCCGAGGCCGACGAGAGCGACCGGTCGTTCCTGCTGCTGGCCCCCCTCGGCGCCATCGTGACCAACGTCGAGGCCGACCACCTCGACAACTACGGCGACCTGGCCGCGGTCGAGGCCGCCTTCGACACGTTCGTGCACACCGTGCCGGCCGAGGGGTTCCTCGTGCTGTGCGCCGACGACCCCGGGGCCGCCCGCCTCGCCGGGCTCGGCGCGGCCGCCCGTGTGCGCACCTACGGCGAGGGCCCGGACGCCGACCTGCGGCTGGTCGACCTGCGCGTGGCCGCCGACGGCACCCGGTACACCGCCGTCCTCGACGGCCGTGAGCTCGGGGAGGTGCACATCCAGCTGCCGGGTGCGCACATGGCGCTCAACAGCGCCGCCGCGCTGCTGGCCGGCCTGGAGCTGGGCCTCCCGGCGGCCGGGCTGATCAGCGGGCTGGAGCGCTTCGGCGGGGTGCACCGGCGGTTCGAGCTCAAGGGCACCGCGGCCGGCGTGCGGGTCTACGACGACTACGCCCACCACCCGACCGAGGTCGCCGCCCAGCTGCGCGCCGCCCGGGCCGTGGTCGGCTCCGGCCGGCTCGTGGTCCTCTTCCAGCCGCACCTCTACAGCCGGACGGCGCAGTTCGCCGAGGGGTTCGGCGAGGCGCTGGGCCTGGCCGACCTGGTCGTGGTGATGGACGTCTACGGCGCCCGCGAGGACCCGGTCCCCGGTGTGACCGGCCGGCTGGTCGCCGAGGCGGTCCCGGACCAGGGCCGGGTCTCCTTCGAGCCGTCCTGGTCGGCGGCCGCGCCGCGGGTGGCCGCCCTGGCCCGCCCCGGTGACCTCGTGGTCACGATGGGCGCCGGCGACGTGTCGATGGTCGGGCCCGAGGTGCTCTCGGCCCTGGCCGACCCCCAGGCCGGCGACGACGCCGCGGCGGACGGGACGGAGCCGTCCCGGTGAGCCGGGTCGGGACGACCACCAACGACCGGGCGGGCTCGCCCCGGCGGAGGAGTGGGGCGTCCCGGCGCGGAGCGGCACCGGAGCAGCCGGCGCCGGTCACCCCGCTGGGTCCCCGGCGCCGCCGTCGGGGCCGCCGCCGGGTGGCCCGGGACCGCCGGCTGGTCCTCGGGCTGGGGGCGGTCGTCGTGCTGGTGGCGCTGGCCGCCTGGCTGCTGCTGGCCAGCCCGCTGCTGGCCGTGCGCACCGTGCAGGTCGACGGCGCCGCGCGGCTGGCCGCCGACGAGGTGGCCGGCGTGGCCGGCGTGGCCGTCGGCACCCCGCTGGTGCGGGTCGACACGGCCGCGGCCGCGGGCCGGGTCGGGCAGCTGCCGCAGGTCGCCTCGGTCGAGGTCACCCGCGGCTGGCCGGGGACCGTCGTCGTGACGGTGCAGGAGCGGGTGCCGGTCGCGGTCGTGCGCACCGACGGCGACCGGCGGCTGGTCGACGCCGGGGGAGTGGTGTTCGAGACCGTCACCGGCCCGGTGCCCGACGGCGTCGTCCCGCTCGAGGTCCCCGCGCCCGGCCCGGACGACGCCGCGACCCGCGCCGCCCTGGGCGCGGTCACCGCCCTGCCGGGCGAGGTGCGGGCCCAGCTGACCGGCGTCACGGCGCGTACCGCCGACGACGTCACGCTCACCCTGACCGACGGCCGCACCGTGCGGTGGGGGAGCGCGGAGCTCACCGACCGCAAGGCCGAGGTGCTCGGTGCGCTGCTGCAGCAGATCGAGGCCGGGGCGATCGAGCCCGGGGCGCTGCTGGACGTGAGCACACCCGACGCCGTCGTCCTGCGCTGAACGACACGCCCGGGCGGCACACCGAGTCCGGTTTCTCCTCCCGGCTCCGTTGCACGTCCCCGCGCAGGACGTCTGCACCTCTGCATGAGACGTCTGCGCGCGGGTCGTCACCCCGCGTGAGTCAGATGTGACAGGCGGGTCGGCAGAGGCCGGTGGAACATCACAGCCAGGACACGCCGACGCCGGAAGGGTGCTTGCTGGCATGCGAGGGCACACCTAACTTCGACCACACACCCACCAGTTGACATAACTATAAGGCTTAACCTGAGGATGAAGGTCCAGTTGGGGAGCGCGGCATGACACCTCCGCACAACTACCTCGCGGTCATCAAGGTCGTCGGCATCGGCGGCGGCGGCGTGAACGCGGTCAATCGGATGATCGAGGTCGGCCTCAAGGGCGTCGAGTTCATCGCGATCAACACCGACGCGCAGGCGCTGCTGATGAGCGACGCCGACGTCAAGCTCGACGTCGGCCGCGAGCTCACCCGTGGCCTGGGCGCCGGCGCCCAGCCCGATGTCGGCCGCCAGGCCGCCGAGGACCACCGCGAGGAGATCGAAGAGGTGCTCAAGGGCGCCGACATGGTCTTCGTGACGGCGGGCGAGGGCGGTGGCACGGGCACCGGTGGTGCGCCGGTCGTCGCCTCCATCGCCCGCAAGCTCGGTGCCCTCACCATCGGCGTGGTCACCCGTCCGTTCTCCTTCGAGGGGAAGCGGCGGGCCGTCCAGGCCGAGTCGGGCATCGAGGAGCTGCGCAACGAGTGCGACACGCTCATCGTGATCCCGAACGACCGGCTGCTGCAGCTGGGCGACCGGAACGTCAGCGTGATGGACGCCTTCCGCACCGCCGACCAGGTGCTGCTGTCCGGTGTCCAGGGCATCACCGACCTCATCACCACCCCCGGCCTGATCAACCTGGACTTCGCCGACGTCAAGTCGGTCATGTCCGGGGCGGGCTCGGCGCTGATGGGCATCGGCAGCGCGCGCGGTGACAACCGGGCGTTGCTGGCCGCCGAGCAGGCCATCGCCTCCCCGCTGCTGGAGGCCTCGATGGAGGGCGCCCACGGCGTCCTGCTGTCGATCTCCGGTGGCTCGGACCTCGGTCTGTTCGAGATCAACGAGGCCGCCTCACTGGTCAGCGACGCCGCCCACCCCGACGCCAACATCATCTTCGGGGCCGTCATCGACGACGCCCTCGGCGACGAGGTGCGCGTGACGGTGATCGCCGCCGGCTTCGACAGCGGCCGGCCGAGCAACCGCAAGGACGCCGGCACGACCCTGCTGGCGACCGCGGCCCCCGTGGCCCCGGCCGCGCCCAGCACCCCGGTCACCACGCCGGCCCCTGCCCGGGCCGCCGCGCCCGCGCCGACCGGCGAGCGTCTGGTCGGCCAGGCGCCGGCCCAGGCGCCTGCGGCCGCCGTTCCGGCGCCCGCACCGGCGCCTGCGGCCAACGCGCCGCGTCCGGGGCAGCCCGCGCCCGCCCCGGCGCCGAACGGCGGGGTCGCCGTCCCGCCGCTGCCGCCCATCGCCGGGCCCGGCAACGGCGGCCGTCGTCCGCTGGGCTCCGAGGACTTCGAGGAGGAGCTGGACATCCCCGAGTTCCTCCGCTCGCAGTGACGGTGGCGCACCCGTGAGCTCCGGACCGGCCGTCTCGGCGGCGGTGCGACCCCGACGGGTCGTCACCGACCGCCGGGGCGGCCGTTCCGTTGCCCCCTACGACTCCTTCAACCTGGGCGGGCACGTCGGCGACGACCCGGCCGCCGTCGCGGCCAACCGCGCGCGGCTGGCCGGCGAGATCGGCGTCCCGGGCGAGCAGGTCGTCTGGATGACCCAGGTGCACGGCACCGGGGTCGCCATCGTCGAGGACGCCGCGGAGAACCCGGTCGCCGACGTCGACGCCCTGGTGACCGCGACCCCGGGCCTGGTGCTGTGCGTGCTGGTGGCCGACTGCGTGCCGGTGCTGCTGGCCGACCCGGTCGCCGGGGTGGTCGCGGCGGTGCACGCCGGTCGCGAGGGCGTCCGCCGCGGCGTCGTCCCGGCGGCGCTGGCCGCGATGACCCGGCTGGGCGCCCGCCCGGCCGACGTCGAGGCGCTGCTGGGCCCGGCGGTCTGCGGGCTCGACTACGAGGTGCCCCCGCAGATGCAGGCCGAGGTCGCCCGGGTGGCGCCGGCCAGTGCGGTCCGCACCCGCCAGGGCACGCCCGGCCTGGACCTGCGCGCGGGCATCGCGCAGGTGCTGCGGGGCGCGGGCGTCGGCCAGGTCGTCCACGACCCGCGCTGCACCGTCGAGGACCCGCGGCTGTTCAGCCACCGCCGCGACGGGGTCACCGGCCGCCAGGCCGGGGTCGTCTGGCTGGGATGAGCGTCCAGGACCCCCGGCTGGCGGAGCGGCTGGCCGGGAACCTGGCGGCGGTCCGGCGGCGGATCGACGACGCCGCCCGGGCCGCCGGCCGCGACCCCGCCTCGGTCGCCCTGCTCGCGGTCAGCAAGACCTGGCCGGCCGAGGCGGTGGCCGCGGTGGCCGCGCTCGGCCAGCGGGACTTCGCCGAGAACCGCGTGCAGGAGCTGTCGGGCAAGGCGGCCGCGCTGGCCGCCGACGAGGGCGTCCCGCAGCTGCGGTGGCACCTGGTCGGCCAGCTGCAGCGGAACAAGGCCGCGGCGGTGGTCCGGCTGGGGGCCACCGTGCACTCGGTCGACCGGGAGCCGCTGGTCGCCGCGCTGGCCCGGGCCGCCGAGGCCCAGGAGCGCGTCGTCGACGTCCTCGTCCAGGTCGACCTCGGCGGGCCTGAGGGTGAGCTGGGGGAGCGGGGCGGTGCGCCGCCCGACGAGGTCCCCCGGCTGGCCGACGCCGTCGCCGCGGCCGGTGGCCTGCGGCTGCGCGGCCTGATGGCGGTGGCCCCCCGGGGCGGCGACCCGGCTCCGGCGTTCGAGCGGCTGGCCGCCCTCGCCGTCCGGGTGCGGGCCGACCATCCTGCTGCCTCGGAGCTATCGGCAGGCATGAGCGGCGACCTGGAGGCCGCTGTGACTGCTGGTGCCACTGTGGTGCGTGTCGGTACCGCGTTGTTCGGCAGCCGCCCCCTAGCCTCCGATGCGGAGGACCCGCACGGCACCCGTGCGCGGTCCTGAGTCACACCTGCACCACCTGCACCACCGAGCCGCCCGTACCGCGATCCGCCTGCACCACCGATCCGCCCGGCCAGCGCGAGCCGCCGGCGCCGACGAGAACTGAGGAGACGTCCGATGGCCGGAGCCATGCGAAAGATGGGGGTCTACCTCGGCCTCGTCGAGGACGACGACACGCGGGGCGGCTACGACCGCTACGCGTCGCGGCAGGGCGACTACGACCGCGACGAGCGCGGCTACGACCGGGGCGGCTACGACCGCTACGCCGCCGACCACGACGACGCCTACGACGAGCCGGTCCCGGCCGGTGCCGACAGCCGGTACGGCGCCGGCCAGTTCGGCGAGGCCGGCTACGGCGCCGCCGGCTACGGTGCGCCCGGCTACGACGACCACGGCGCCGACCACTTCGCCGGCGACCGCTTCGACGACCGGGCGCCCGAGCGCGCGCCCGAGCCCGAGGTCTCCCTCGGCCGCCGTCCCGCCGCGCCCCGCACGCTGGGCCTGGCCCCGGTGCCCAGCCCGTCCGGCAGCACCGCCGCGCGGCTGTCCGGCGGGTCCGGCGTCGGCGCGGGCGGCACCGGCAGCCCGGCCCGGCGCATCGGCGGGGGCGTGTCCGGCGCGGCGGGTCTCGCGGTGAGCGAGCCGCTGACCGTGCAGGCGGCACCGGAGCCCACCCCGGCGCCGGCCCCCAAGCCCACGCCGAACTACCGGATCACCACGGTGCACCCCAAGGACTACAAC
Source organism: Modestobacter sp. SSW1-42 (assembly GCF_046635825.1). NCBI lineage: Bacteria > Bacillati > Actinomycetota > Actinomycetes > Geodermatophilales > Geodermatophilaceae > Modestobacter > Modestobacter sp. SSW1-42. The sequence continues at coordinate 820,835 of NZ_JBISCA010000001.1, forward strand.
GAGGCGCGCACCATCGGTGAGCGGTTCCGGGACGGCATGCCGGTGATCATGAACCTCACCGAGATGGAGCACGCCGACGCGAAGCGTCTGGTGGACTTCGCCATCGGCCTGACCTTCGGTCTGCACGGTAGTATCGAGCGCGTCACGGCCAAGGTCTTCCTGCTCAGCCCGCAGGACGTGGACGTGACGGCTGAGGACAAGGCCCGCATCCGTGAGGGCGGGTTCTTCCAGCAGCCCTGACCGCCGCACGCCCTGCCGTCGCGCACGACGTGCCCTGAACGATCGAGGACCGTGAACGTACTGCTGGACATCGTCGCGTCGGTCCTGCTCGTCTTCCTGATCCTGCTGTTCGCCCGCTTCGTGGTCGACTGGGTGATGGTGCTGGCCCGCAGCTGGCGGCCGCAGGGGCTCGTCGCCGCCGGGCTCGAGGTCGTCTACTCCACCACCGACCCGCCGCTGAAGGCGGTGCGGAAGGTGATCCCGCCGCTGAACCTGGGGTCGATCCGGCTCGACCTGGGGTTTATGGTGCTCCTGATCGCCGTGGTCCTGCTGCGCAACCTGGCGCTCTCGCTCTGATCCTGGAGCGGAGTGTGGACCCCGTGCGGGTCGCCGCCGGTCTGAGTCCGTCCCCGTTCCTCCGTCCCACCTGAGGTGAGCCGCATGCCACTGACTCCCGCCGACGTGCACAACGTCGTCTTCAAGAAGCCGCCGATCGGCAAGCGCGGCTACGACGAGGACGAGGTCGACGCCTTCCTGGACGTGGTCGAGGCCGAGCTGGCCCGCCTCATCGAGGAGAACAACGACCTGCGCAGCTCCGGCTCGCGCACGGAGCGCCCCGAGTCCGCGCCGATGACGGTGGCCGCCCCGCCGCCCCCGCCGGCCCAGACCACGCAGCAGGTGCGGGAGGACGACAGCATCCGGGCCTCGCGGATGCTCGCGCTGGCCACCGAGACCGCCGAGCGGCACGTCAACGAGGCCAAGGCCCAGGCCGACCAGATGGTCGGCAGCGCCAAGAGCTCCAGTGACCGCATGATGAGCGAGGCCCGCGCCAAGAGCGAGCAGATGGTCGGCGAGGCCAAGAACCGCGCCGACGCCATGCTCGGCGACGCCCGCACCCGCGCCGACACGATGGAGCGCGAGGCCCGCGCCAAGGCCACCGCCCTCGCCCAGGACGCCGAGCGCAAGCACGTCGAGGCCATGGGCTCGCTGGAGGAGAAGCGGGCTAGCCTCGAGCGCAAGGTCGACGAGCTGCGCACCTTCGAGCGCGAGTACCGCACCCGGCTGCGCTCCTACCTCGAGTCCCACCTGCGCGACCTCGACAGCCGCGGCTCGGCCGAGCCCGCCTCGAACCGGCAGGCCCAGCACGTCAGCGCCTGAGCGACGGCCCTGACGGGCCGCCGACGCACAGAGCCCCTCCGGACCCCGGTCCGGAGGGGCTCTGTGCGTTGCGGGGTGCGTCGCGGGCGTCCGGTCGTGTCACCCACCCGACGCGGACGGCCCCGCCGCTCGCGGAAGAGCGACGGGACCGCCCTGCGGTCAGGCCCGGGCGATCCAGATCCGCGAACCGGCCGGACCCTCGAAGCCCTCGCCGTCGCCGGCGGTCCGGGCGTGCACCGATGTCGCCAGCACCTCGCCGGCCACCTGATCGGCGTGCTCGGTCAGCGCCTGCGCGACGGCGTCCTCGCCGGTCCACCACAGCTGGATCCGGTCGCTGACGGCCAGGCCGGTGGTCTTGCGGGCCTCCTGCACCAGCCGGACCACCTCACGCACCAGGCCGGCCCGCTCGAGCTCGGGGGTGAGGGTGAGGTCGAGGGCGACGGTGAGCCCGCCGGCGGAGGCCACGGTCCAGCCCTCGCGCGGGGTCTCGGTGACGATCAGGTCGCCCTCGGCCAGCGGGACGTCGGCGCCGTCGACCGGCACCGTCGCGGTACCCGCGCGGTAGGCGGCGACCAGCTCCGCGGCGTCGGTGGCGGCGACGGCCGCGGCCACGGCCTGCACCTGCTTGCCCAGCCGCCGGCCCACCGCCCGGAAGTCGACCTTGACCGAGACGTCGACCAGCGAGCCGCCGACCGCGGCGAGCTCGGTCAGCTCGGCGACGTTGAGCTCGTCGGCCACCTCGGCCACCAGGTCGCGGGGCAGCTGTGACCACCCCGGCGCGGCGACCAGCGCGCGGGCCAGCGGCTGCCGGGTGCGCGACTTGGCCGAGGTGCGGGCCGAGCGGCCCAGCTCGACCAGCCGGCGCACCAGGGTCATCTGCTCGACCAGGGCGTCGTCCCGCGCCTCGGAGTCGACGGCCGGCCAGCCGGCCAGGTGCACCGAGTCGACGGCCCCGGGCAGGCCGGGGGCGACGACCGTGCCCCACACCCGCTCGGTGACGAACGGGGTGAACGGCGCCATCAGCCGGGTCAGCCCGTCGAGCACCTCGTGCAGCGTGCCGAGCGCGGCAGGGTCGCCGTCCCAGAAGCGCCGGCGGCTGCGCCGGACGTACCAGTTGGACAGGTCGTCGACGAACTCGGCGATCAGCCGGCCGGCGGTCTGGGTGTCGAAGTCCTCCAGCGCCCGGGTGACCCCGTCGGTGACCGAGGCCAGCTCGGCGAGCGCCCAGCGGTCCAGCAGCGGGCGCTCGGCCCGCGGGGGCGCCGGGGTGGTCGCCGGGTCCCAGCCGTTGGTCTCGGCGTACAGGGTGAAGAAGCTGGCGGTGTTCCAGTAGGTCAGCAGGACCTTGCGGACGACCTCGGACAGCGTCTCGTGCCCGACCCGGCGGGCCGACCACGGCGAGCCGCCGGCGAGCATGAACCAGCGGACGGCGTCGGCGCCGTGCCGGTCCATCAGCGGCATGGGCTCCAGGATGTTGCCCAGGTGCTTGCTCATCTTGCGGCCGTCCTCGGCCAGGATGTGCCCCAGGCACAGCACGTTCTCGTAGCTGCTCTGCTCGAACACCAGCGTGCCGACGGCCATCAGCGTGTAGAACCAGCCGCGGGTCTGGTCGATCGCCTCGGCGATGAACTGCGCCGGGTACGCGGCCTGGAACTCCGCCTCGTTCCGGTGCGGGGCGCCCCACTGGGCGAAGGGCATCGAGCCGGAGTCGTACCAGGCGTCGATGACCTGACGGACCCGGCGGTAGGTGCCCTCCTCGCCGTCCACGGTGAAGGTGACGTCGTCGATGAAGGGCCGGTGCGGGTCCAGGTCGGACAGGTCGCGGCCGGTCAACTCCGACAGCTCGGCCAGCGAGCCGACGACCACCATCCGGGACGGGTCGGCGTCGTTGCGCCAGATCGGCAGCGGCGTGCCCCAGTACCGGTCACGCGACAGCGCCCAGTCGACGTTGTTGTTGAGCCAGTCGCCGAAGCGACCCTCCTTGATGTTCTCCGGGTACCAGTGGGTGCGCTGGTTCTGCGCCAGCAGCTGGTCCTTGATCGCGCTGGTGCGGATGTACCAGGAGGGCTGCGCGTAGTACATCAGCGGCGTGTGGCAGCGCCAGCAGTGCGGGTAGCTGTGCTCGTAGCGCATCTCCCGGTACAGCACGCCGCGGTCGGACAGGTCCTGCACCAGCGTCGGGTCGGCGGCCTTGAAGAAGTGCCCCCCGACCAGCGGGACGTCGGCGGTGAAGTGCCCGGTCGGGTCGATCGGGTTGACCACCGGCAGCCCGTAGGCCCGGCCGACGGCGAAGTCGTCGGCGCCGAACGCGGGGGACTGGTGCACCAGCCCGGTGCCGTCCTCGGTGGTCACGTACTCGGCCAGGACGACGTAGTGGGTCTCCACGTCGTCCGGGAAGTCGACCAGCTCGAACGGCCGCTGGTAGTGCGTGCGCTCCCAGTCGCGGCCCGTGGTGCGGGCCAGCACCTGCGCGCCCTCGCCGAGCGCGGCGGTGACCAGCGGCTCGGCGACGACCAGCGGGCGGCCCTCGTCGTCCCCGGCCGGGCGGGCCACCACGTAGGTGACGTCGGGGTGGACGGCGACCGCCGTGTTGCTCGGCAGCGTCCAGGGCGTGGTGGTCCAGACCAGCAGGTCGGCCCTGCCGGCCCACTCGCCGGTGGTGACCGGCAGCCGCACGTAGACCGAGGGGTCGACGAGGGTCTCGTAGCCCTGGGCCACCTCGTGGTCGCTCAGGCCGGTGCCGCAGCGCGGGCAGTAGGGGGCGACGCGGTGGGACTCGACGAGCAGGCCCTTGTCGAAGACCTGCTTGAGCGACCACCAGACGCTCTCGATGTAGCTGGCGTCCATCGTCCGGTAGGCGGTCGACATGTCGACCCAGTAGCCCATCCGGTCGGTCAGCTCGGCGAAGGCGCCGACGTGCCGCTCGACCGACTCGCGGCACCGGGCGTTGAACTCGGCGATGCCGTAGGCCTCGATGTCGGGCTTGCCGGCGAAGCCGAGCTCCTGCTCCACGGCGATCTCCACCGGCAGGCCGTGGCAGTCCCAGCCCGCGCGGCGGGGCACGTGGTACCCCTGCATGGTCTTGAACCGGGGGAAGACGTCCTTGAACGCCCGCGCCTCGATGTGGTGCGTGCCCGGCCGGCCGTTCGCCGTGGGCGGGCCCTCGTAGAAGACCCACTGCGGGCGGTCGGCGGAGCCCTCCAGCGAGCGGGCGAAGACCTTGTCGGTCGCCCACTGTTCCAGCACCTCGTGCTCGAGGGCCGGCAGGTCGACCTGGGGCGGGAGGGCCTGGAAGGGCCCGGTGGCAGCGCTCACGCCCCCATCATCCCTGACCCGGGAACCGGGTCCCCTCGCCGCCCGGCGCCGGCCAGGTGGTGCGGGGGGAGTCGCCTGCCCGCGCCGGGTCGCGGCAGAGGAGGAGAGCCCTACCGCGGGCGGTGCCCGGTCGGCCATCATGCGCGCATGCACGTCGCCCGTCCGGAGGACCACCTGGTCGTGGACGACGCGGCTCGGCTGCGCGCCTTGTGTGACGCCGACGTGGTGGGCATCGCCGCGGGCGAGGACGACCTCATCACGTCGGCCAACCGGGAGATGCTGCGGATCATCGGTCGGGACGGGGCCGCCGTGACCGAGGGCATCCCCTGGCCGGTGGTCACACCCGCCGAGCACGCCGGGCGGGAGGGGGACGGGCTCCGGCAGCCGGGCCGGGAGGGCGGCTCACTCGTGACCGGGGACCTCTCGCGGCCCGACGGGACGCGGGTGCCGGTCCTGGTGGCGGTGGCACCGACCGGCCGGGATGCGCACCGGTGGGTCGCCGTGGTCGTCGACCTCGGCCACGAGGAGCGGTCGAGGCGTCTGCTGGAGTCCGACGCGGCCATCGTCGCGGCGCTGCTCGAGGACGCACCCGTCGGCTTCGCCTTCATCGACCCGCAGCTGCGGTTCGTGCGGGTCAACCGCGAGCTCGCGGCGATGAACGGGTTCACCGTGGCCGAGCACGAGGGCACGGCCGTGTTCGACCTGTTGCCCGGGCTCCGGCAGAGCGCCGAGCCCCTGCTGCGCCGGGTCGTCGAGACAGGAGAGCCGCTGCGGGACGTGGAGATCACCGGCACCACCCCCGCTGACCCCGGTGTCCGGCGCACCTGGCTCGAGTCGTTCTTCCCGGTGCGCCTGCCGAACGGGTCGACGCTCGGTGTGGCCGCGGTGGCCCGGGACGTCACCGAGGTGCAGCGGTTGCAGGAGCAGCTGGCCCAGACCCTGGCCCGCCAGCAGGAGGCCCTGCACGAGCTGCAGACCAGTCTGCTGCCGCCGCTGCCGGCGGTACCCGGGGTGCAGCTGGCGGCCCGGTACCTCGCCGCCTCGCGGGAGGTCCACCTCGGCGGCGACTGGTTCGACGCGGCACTGGCCCCCGACGGCCGGTTGGCGCTGACCGTGGGCGACATCGCCGGCCACGGGCTGACCGCCGTCGGCGTCATGGCCCGGGCCGGGGGTGCCGTGCGTGCGGCCGTCTGCGAGGGCTTGACGCCCGGGCAGGTGCTGGCCGGCCTGAACCGGCTGTTGGTCGATCCGTCGTCGACGGCGATGGCGACCGCCGTCGTCGCCTTCCTCGACCTGAGGACGGGTGTGCTCGAGTACGCCGTCGCCGGGCATCCCGGTCCGTTGCTCCGCCGGGCCGACGGCACGGTCCAGGTGCTCGACCTGACCGCTGGCCTGATGCTCGGGGTCCGCCCCGACGTCCAGTACCGCACCCGGACCGTCCAGCTCGGTGAGCGCGACTCGCTGCTCCTGTACACCGACGGTCTGGTCGAGCGACGCGGCGAGTCCCTGGACGCCGGCGAGGCACGGCTGTGCGCGGTCGTCGCCGGGGGCCGCACGGCGGACCGGCGGGAGGCGGACCTCCCGGCGGCGGACCTGGTGGACCGGGCGGTGACCGGTTGCCTCGGCGACCGCGTCCGGGACGACGACGTGTGTCTGCTGGGCGTCACCCGGCTCGCGGCGGAGGCCGCCGGCCGGCCGGGCCCGCCGCCCTGACCTGCCGGCGACCCGGGTACGGGAGACTGCGCCCATGGGCGCGCGGCGATGAACACCACGGTCACCGCCGCCCTCGCCGTCGGGGCGCTGGTCGTCCTCGTCGCCGCCGTCGCGCTGCGCCTGGCCGACCGGATCGGCCTGCCCTCGCTGCTGCTCTACCTCGCCCTGGGGGTGGCCCTGGGCGAGAGCGGGGCGGGCGTCGAGTTCGAGGACGTCGCCCTCACCCAGACGCTCGGCGTGGCCGCCCTGGTGGTCATCCTGGCCGAGGGCGGGCTGACCACCCGCTGGTCCGACGTCCGCCGGGCGGTGGGCCCGGGCATCGCGCTGTCGACGGTCGGCGTGGTGGTCAGCGTGGCCGTCGTCGCCGCCGTCGCGGTCTGGCTGCTGGACCTCAGCTGGCCCGTCGCGCTGCTGCTGGGTGCCGTGGTGTCCTCCACCGACGCGGCCGCGGTGTTCTCCACGCTGCGCCGGCTGCCGCTGCCCCGGCGGATGGTGGCCGCCCTGGAGCTGGAGTCCGGGCTGAACGACGCGCCGGTGATCCTGCTCGTGCTGGCGCTGTCGGAACAGCTCACCGGCGGGCACGCCCACCCCTGGTACCTGGTGCTGGCCGAGGTGCTGGGCGAGCTGACCGGCGGGGCGCTGCTCGGGGTGGGGATCGGCTTCGGCGGGGCGTGGCTGCTGCGCCGGGCCGCGCTGCCGCTGGCCGGCTTCTACCCGCTGGCCACCCTGGCGCTGTGCGTGCTCGCGTTCTCCTCCGCCGACCTGGCCCACACCTCGGGCTTCGTGGCGGTCTACCTGTGCGGGCTGGTGCTGGGCAACTCGGCGCTGCCGCACCGGGCCGGCACGATCGGCTTCGCCGAGGGCATGGCCAGCCTCGCCCAGATCGGGCTGTTCGTGCTGCTCGGGCTGCTGGTCTCGCCGTCCCGGCTGCCCGGGGCGCTGCTGCCCGCGCTGCTCATCGGCGGGGCGCTGCTGCTGGTGGCGCGGCCGCTGTCCGTCGCGGCGAGCCTGGCGCCGTTCCGGATGCCGGTCTCCCAGCAGCTCTTCGTCTCGTGGGCGGGCCTGCGCGGCGCCGTCCCGATCGTGCTGGCGACCTTCCCGATCGCCGCCCAGGTGCCCGGCGCGACCCGGGTGTTCGACACGGTGTTCGTGCTCGTCGTCGTGTTCACCCTGGTGCAGGGGTGGTCGCTGCCCACCGTCGCCCGGTGGCTGCGGATCGCCACCCCGGTGACGCCCAGCGACATCGACGTGGAGTCCGCGCCGCTGGACGAGCTGGGCGCGGAGCTGATGCAGCTGACGGTGCCGGAGACCTCCCGGCTGCACGGCGTCTACCTGCCCGAGCTGCGGCTGCCGGAGAACGCCTCGGTGGTGCTCGTCGTCCGCGGCGGGCAGCCGTTCGTGCCCGACCGCTCCACCCGGCTGATGCGCGGGGACCAGGCGCTGCTGGTCACCGCCCGCGGCTCCCGGCTGGAGGCCGAGCGCCGGCTGCGCGCGGTCAGCCGGGGCGGCCGGCTCGCCACCTGGCGCGGTGAGGACGGTCTGCCGTCGGAGACCGACTGACGAAGGACCCGCGTGCCCGCCGGCTCGCGGCGGGCACGCGGCAGGAGGGCCGGGGTCCAGCCACCCGGGCGACCGGCGAGCCGCGGCGCGTCCCGGCCGGGCGGTCGCCAGGGTGGCCGTCCCTCCGCTCAGCCCCGGAGCTCGAGGGTCTTCGTGGTGTCGGCGCGGACCTCGGCGAGCAGCTCGGGGTCCTCCGAGAGCTTGTGGCCGTAGGAGGGGATGGCCTCCTGCAGCAGCGGGCGCCAGCCGTCGATCCGGTCGGGGAAGGCCCGCTCGAGCAGCGTGAGCATCGCCGCGGTCGCCGTCGAGGCGCCGGGGGAGGCGCCCAGCAGGCCGGCGATCGTGCCGTCGGCGCCGACGATCAGCTCGGTGCCGAACTGCAGGACGCCGCGGCCGGTGTTCGGGTCCTGCTTGATGACCTGGACCCGCTGGCCGGCGGTGATGAGCTCCCAGTCGCCGGACTCGGCGGTGGGCACGAACTCCTCCAGCGCGCGGAACCGCGAGCTGGTCGACTGCAGCACCTGGCCGATGAGGTACTTCGTCAGCGGGATGTTGGCGATGCCCGCACCCAGCATCGAGCCGAGGTTGCCGCCGCGCACCGAGCGCGGCAGGTCCCACATCGACCCGGACTTGAGGAACTTGGGGGAGAAGCCGGCGTAGGGCCCGAACAGCAGCGACTGCTCGCCGTCGATCAGCCGCAGGTCCAGGTGCGGCACCGACATCGGGGGCGCACCGACCTTGGCCTGGCCGTAGACCTTGGCCTGGTGGCGGGCGACCAGCTCGGGGTTGCGGCTGCGCAGGAACTGGCCGCTGACCGGGAAGCCGCCGAACCGGCGGATCTCGGGGATGCCGGAGCCCTGCAGCAGCGGCAGCGCGCCGCCGCCGGCCCCGACGAACAGGAACCGGCTGCGCACGGTCCGCTTGGCGCCGGAGTCCAGGTCGGTGACGGTGGTCGCCCACCGGCCGTCGGTCTCCCGGCGCACCTTGGCGACCCGGTGCCGCAGGTGCAACTGCACGCCGCGGGCCACGGCCGCGTCGATGAGCAGACCGGTCAGCGCACCGAAGTTGACGTCGGTACCGGCCAGCGAGCGGGTCGCGGCGACGGCCTCGGTGGGGTCGCGGCGCTCCATCATCAGCGGGACCCAGTCGGTCAGCTCGCCGGGGGAGTCGGTGTACTCCAGGCCGGCGAACAGCGGCTGCGGGGCGAGCGCGTCGTACCGGTTGCGCATGTACCGGTGGCCGTCCTCACCGGTGACGAAGCTGATGTGCGGCACCGAGGTGATGAACGACTTGGGCGAGTCGGTGAGGCCGCTGCGCACCAGGTGCGACCAGAACTGCCGCGAGACCTGGAACTGCTCGTTGATGCCCACGGCCTTGGCCGGGTCGACGGTGCCGTCGGGGCGGGCCGGGGTGTAGTTGAGCTCGCACAGCGCCGAGTGCCCGGTGCCGGCGTTGTTCCACGGGCCGGAGCTCTCCCCGGCCACCTCGGCGCCGGACTCGAAGACCTGCACGGTCCAGTCCGGGGCGACGATGCCGAGCAGGGCGGTGAGCGTGGCGCTCATGATGCCGCCGCCGACGAGGACGACGTCGGGGTTCTGAGCGTCGCTGGTCACGATCTGCCTCCGTGCATCGAGTGTGGTCCCGTCCCATCGTCGTCCGCGTCCGGGGCGTGCACGCCCCCGACCGGGCAGTCTCCCCGATCTGAGGGCATGACGTGCCTCACAGGGGGCGCTGCCGAGGGTGCCCTGCGGCCGGCCCGCCCGCAGCACGGCCGCGCGATGGGACCCCAGCGTGGCAGACGGCTCCCCGAGGGCCCGCCGCTATCGTCGTCGCCGACGTGGCCGCCCGGGTCGCGGACAGGAGGACGGCACGGTGTCCGAGCAGTCCCACCCCACCCCCGGGCAGGCGACCCCGCCGTCCGGCGACGGTGCCGGCGCGACCCCCGCGCCGCCGCGCCGCCCGCGGGCCCGGCTGCTGCTGGGCCTGGCGCTGGTCGTGTTCGCCCTCGACCTGGCCACCAAGCTGCTGGTCGTAGCCACCATCGACCGGGGCGAGAACATCCGCACCCTGGGCGGGGCGGTCTACCTGACCCAGGCGCGCAACACCGGCGCGGCCTTCGCCTTCGCCGAGGGCGCGACCGTGGTCTTCACCCTGATCGCGCTGGTCGTGGCGGTCGTCATCGTGCGCAGCGCCCGGCGGCTGTTCTCCACCGGCTGGGCGGTCGCGCTGGCGCTGGTCCTCGGCGGCGCGGTGGGCAACCTGGTCGACCGGCTGTTCCGGGACCCCGGCTTCCTGCGCGGCGGCGTCGTCGACTGGATCTCGGTCTTCGGTCCCGACGGCGAGCACTACCCCATCTTCAACGTCGCCGACTCGGCGATCGTCTGCGGCGGCGTGCTGGGTGCCCTGCTCGCCTTCCGCGGCATCGAGTTCGACGGCAGCCGCGCCAAGGACAAGGAAGCCGCGAAGGCCGCGAAGGCCGCCCGGGACGCCGACGGCGACGCCGGGACCCCCGCCGGCTGATGGAGGACCCCTCTGCCCCTCACCACTCGCGAGCTCGTGGCGGGTCCCTGCGGAGGGGCCACAATGGACCGGTGACCAGCAGTCCCGGCCCGACTCCTCCCGACGGGCCGTCCACCGGCGGACGGCGCGGTGAGCTGCGTTCGGTACCGGTGCCCGACGGCCTCGAGGGCCAGCGGGTCGACCAGGCGCTGGCCCGGATGTTCGGCATCAGCCGCGGGGTCGCCGCCGACCTGGCCGACGCCGGCGCCGTGGTGGTCGACGGGAAGCAGCGCGGCAAGGGCGACCGGCTGACCGGCGGCAGCTGGCTGGAGGTCGAGCTGCCCCCGCCCCCGGGCGAGCCCGTGGCGCCGCAGCCGGTGGCCGGGATGACCGTCGTGTACGACGACGACGACGTGGTCGTGATCGACAAGCCGGTCGGCGTGGCCGCGCACGGCAGCCCGGGCTGGACCGGTCCCACCGTCACCGGCGGGCTGGCCGCGGCCGGCTACCGGATCTCCACCAGCGGCGCGGCCGAGCGGCAGGGCATCGTGCACCGGCTGGACGCCGCCACCACCGGGCTGATGGTGGTCGCCAAGAGCGAGCGGGCCTACACGCTGCTCAAGGCCGCGTTCAAGGAGCGCACCGTCGACAAGGGCTACCACGCGCTGGTGCAGGGCCACCCCGACCCGTCCAAGGGCACCATCGACGCCCCCATCGACCGGCACCCCAAGCACGACTGGCGCTTCGCCGTCGTCAGCGGTGGCCGCCCGTCGGTCACCCACTACGAGGTCATCGAGGCCTTCCCGGCGGCCAGCCTGGTCGACATCCACCTCGAGACCGGGCGCACCCACCAGATCCGCGTCCACTTCTCCGCGCTCCGCCACCCCTGCGTCGGTGACACGACCTACGGCGCCGACCCGGCGCTGGCGGCCCGGCTGGGCATGACCCGGCAGTGGCTGCACGCCGTCCGGCTCGGTTTCGCCCACCCGGCCGACGGGCGCTGGATGGAGTTCACCAGCGAGTACCCGGCCGACCTGGCCGGAGCCCTGGCCGTGCTGCGCGCCGAGAACTGAGCCGCGCTCCTCGTGACCGGCCCCGACCTCACCTCCTTCGCCGCCTTCGGTCCGGCGCAGCTGGCCGCGGCGATCATCGCCGTCTACCTGGTCGTCGGGGAGCCCTTCGTCGGGTACGTCCTGCACCGCCGGTTCGAGGGGCGGCTGCGCTCCGACCCGGCCGCCCGGCGGTCGTTCTACCAGCGGCTGCTGGTGCTCGAGTGGGGGTTGGCGGCGGTGACGCTGGTGGTCTGGCTGGCCGCGCCGGGCGTCGGTGCCGCCGAGGTGGGCCTGCGCCTGCCGAGCGTGCCGGGGCCGGTCGCCCTGCTGGTCGTCGTCGCCCTGCTGGTGCTGTCGGTGCTGTCGGTGCGGGCGCTGCGCTCGGGGGCGCTGGCCGGTCCGCCGCCGGAGGTGCTGCGCCGCACCCGGCCCGGCGACGCCCGGCACGCCGAGCCCCCCGGGCACGCCGCGCTCGCCCTGTTGCCGCGCAGCCGCAGCGAGCGACGGCTGTTCGCGCTGGTGGGGGTCACGGCCGGCGTGTGCGAGGAGTGGCTGTACCGCGGGTTCCTGCTCGCCGTGGCCGCCGCCCTGGCCCCGGGGCTGCCCGCCCTCGCGCTCGTGCTGGTCGCCGGGGTCGCCTTCGGGCTGGCGCACGCCTACCAGGGGCTCACCGGGGTGCTGACCACGGGCGTGCTCGGATCGCTGCTGGCCGGCGTCCACCTGTCCACCGGGTCGCTGCTGCTGCCGGTGCTGCTGCACGCCGCCATCGACCTGCGCTTCCTGCTCGTGCCCTCCTCGGCGCTGCCGTCGGCCTCCGTGGTGCCGGTCCGCTGACCCCGGTCCGGGGTGCGGTCGGCGCCGTCCGAGAATGGCCGGCGTGAGCCTCCCCGCCGCCCGCCTCGCCACGCCCGCCGACTGGGCCGAGGTCTCGGCCCTGCGCCGGCGGGTGTTCGTCGCCGAGCAGGGCGTGCCCGCCGAGCTGGAGCTCGACGAGCGCGACGCGACCGCCGTCCACGCCCTCAGCCGGGACGACGCCGGACGGGTGGTCGCCACCGGCCGGCTGCTGCCCGACGCCGCCGGCCCGGGTGCGGCGGTCGTGGGCCGGATGGCCGCCGACGCGGCGGCGCGGGGCCGCGGGCACGGCTCGGCCGTGCTCGCCGTCCTGGAGCAGGAGGCCGCTGCGCGGGGCCAGCAGGTGGTCGAGCTGCACGCCCAGGTCGGCGCCCGGGGCTTCTACGACCGCGCCGGGTACACGGCCGTGGGGGAGGAGTACGTCGAGGCGGGCATCGTCCACGTCACGATGCGCAAGCCCCTGCGGTGACCGTGCGCAGCACCGCCCGGCCAGGGTGTGACGGAGTGGTCCGGATCGCGGAGACACGTTCTGTCGGACCCTCGGCGTAGACCTCCGGAGGTGCGAGGATCGACAGGCGCCGGGCACCGCGCGCCCGCAGCGCCCGGCACCGCGCAGCAGCACCGAACGGCCTTCCCCGCCGGTCACCTGAGAACGACTGCCGCCCCTGACCACCCGCCGGTGGCCAGCCGGCCGCACGACCGTGAGGAGCACCCCGCACCGTGAGCAGCACCCCGTCGTCCGACTCGTTCGCACACCTGCACGTGCACACCGAGTACTCGATGCTCGACGGGGCGGCGAAGCTGGGTGAGGTCACCAAGGCGGCGGCGGCCGAGGGCATGCCGGCGCTGGCGATGACCGACCACGGCAACGTCTTCGGCGCCTACGACTTCTACAAGCAGGCCAACGCCGCCGGGGTCAAGCCGATCATCGGCATGGAGGGCTACTACACGCCCGGCTCGCGCTTCGACCGCGCCCCCTTCGACTTCGGCGACAAGCTGATCGACGAGGAGGGCGACGGCGGGGCCAACCGCGGCAAGGCCGCGTACACGCACATGACGATGCTGGCGCGCACCACCGAGGGGATGCACAACCTCTTCCGCATCTCCTCGATGGCCAGCCTCGAGGGCCAGTACCGCAAGCCGCGCTTCGACCGCGACCTGCTGGAGAAGCACGGCAAGGGCCTGATCGCCACCACCGGCTGCCCGTCGGGCGAGGTGAACATGTGGCTGCGCGCCGGCAAGTACGACAAGGCCCGGCAGGCCGCCGCCGACTTCCAGGACATCTTCGGCAAGGAGAACTTCTACGCCGAGGTGATGGACCACGGCCTGAGCATCGAGAAGCGCACCCGGGCCGACCTGCTGAAGATCGCCAAGGACCTCGGCATCCCGCTGCTGGCCACCAACGACCTGCACTACACGCACCGTGAGGACTCCCAGGCCCACGACGCGCTGCTGTGCATCCAGACCGGGTCGCGGCTCAACGAGCCCAACCGCTTCAAGTTCAACGGCGACGGCTACTACCTGAAGTCCTCCGCCGAGATGCGCGCGCTGTTCAGCGACCTCCCCGAGGCCTGCGACAACACCCTGGTCGTCGCCGAGCAGTGCGAGGTCCACTTCACCGAGGGCGCCGACCTCATGCCCCGCTTCCCCCTGCCCGAGGGGGAGGACGAGACCTCGTGGTTCGTCAAGGAGGTCGAGCGCGGCCTGCACAAGCGCTACCCCAACGGCATCCCGGACCACGTGCGCAAGCAGGCCGACTACGAGGTCGGGATCATCACCCAGATGGGCTTCCCGGGGTACTTCCTCGTGGTCGCCGACTTCATCAACTGGGCCAAGGACAACGGCATCCGGGTCGGGCCCGGCCGTGGTTCGGCCGCCGGTTCCCTGGCTGCCTTCGCCATGGGCATCACCGACCTCGACCCGCTGGCGCACGGGCTGATCTTCGAGCGGTTCCTCAACCCCGAGCGCGTCTCCATGCCCGACGTCGACATCGACTTCGACGACCGCCGCCGCGGCGAGGTCATCCAGTACGTGTCGAAGAAGTACGGCGAGGAGCGGGTCAGCCAGATCGTCACCTACGGCACGATCAAGGCCAAGGCCGCGATCAAGGACGCCGCCCGGGTGCTCGACCGGCCCTACTCCGTCGGCGACGAGCTGACCAAGCTGATGCCGCCGGGCGTGATGGGCAAGGACATCCCGCTGTCGGGGATCTTCGACCCCAAGCACGACCGCTACAAGGAGGCCGCGGAGTTCCGGGCCCGCTACGAGTCCGACCCGGGCGCGGCCGAGGTCGTCGACCAGGCCCGCAAGCTCGAGGGCCTGAAGCGGCAGTGGGGCGTGCACGCCGCCGGCGTCATCATCGGCCGGTACCCGCTGATCGACAGCATCCCGATCATGCGGCGCGAGGCCGACGGCGCGATCATCACGCAGTTCGACTACCCGACCTGCGAGACGCTCGGCCTGCTCAAGATGGACTTCCTGGGCCTGCGCAACCTCACCGTCCTCGACGACGCGCTGCGCAACATCGTGATCAACGGCAAGGACCCGGTCGACCTCGACGAGATCAGCAAGGACCTCACCGACCCGGCCACCTACGCCCTGCTCTCCCGCGGCGACACCCTCGGCGTCTTCCAGTTCGACGGTGGCCCGATGCGGTCGCTGCTGCGGCTGATGCGCCCGGACAACTTCGAGGACATCTCCGCCGTCGGCGCCCTGTACCGCCCCGGCCCGATGGGTGCGAACTCGCACACCAACTACGCGCTGCGCAAGAACGGCCAGCAGGAGATCACCCCGATCCACCCGGAGCTGGCCGAGCCGCTGGCGGAGATCCTGGGGCAGACCTACGGCCTGATCGTGTACCAGGAGCAGGTCATGGCCATCGCGCAGAAGGTCGCCGGGTACTCCCTCGGCAAGGCCGACCTGCTGCGCCGCGCGATGGGCAAGAAGAAGAAGTCGGTCCTGGACGCCGAGTACGTCGGCTTCGAGGCCGGGATGAAGGCCAACGGCTTCTCCGCCGCGGCGGTCAAGACGCTGTGGGACATCCTGGTGCCCTTCGCCGACTACGCCTTCAACAAGGCGCACTCGGCGGCCTACGGCCTGATCTCCTACTGGACGGCCTACCTCAAGGCCAACTACCCGGCCGAGTACATGGCCGGGTTGCTCACCAGCGTGGGCGATGACAAGGAGCGCCGGCCGGTCTACCTGGCCGAGTGCCGCCGGATGGGCATCAAGGTCCTCCCGCCCGACGTCAACGAGTCCTCCTGGGACTTCACCGCCGTGGGCAACGACATCCGCTTCGGCCTGGCCTCGGTGCGCAACGTCGGGCACAACGTCGTCGACTCGATCGTCCGGGCGCGCGAGGAGAAGGGCGCGTTCAAGGACTTCGCCGACTTCATGCGCAAGATCGACACGGTGGCCTGCAACAAGAAGGTCATCGAGTCCCTGGCCAAGGCCGGCGGCTTCGACTCCCTGGGCCACTCCCGCCAGGGCATCGCCGCGATCCACGCCCAGGCCGTCGACTCCGCGATGAGCCTCAAGCGCAAGGAGGCCGAGGGGCAGTTCGACCTGTTCGGCAGCTTCGGCGAGGACGGCGGCGGCGAGCTGGGCGACCCGCTGAGCGCCGCGCTCGACATCCCGATCCCCACCGCCGACTGGTCGAAGTCCGAGCGGCTGGTCTTCGAGCGCGACATGCTCGGCCTCTACGTCTCCGACCACCCGCTGCACGGCGTCGAGCACGTGCTCACCTCGCACGCCGACACCGCGCTGGCCGAGATCATCTCCGGAGGGGTGGAGGACGGCGCCAACGTCACCATCGCCGGCATCCTCACCGCGGTCGGGCCGCGCACCAACAAGCAGGGCGCGCCGTGGGCGATCGCCACGCTCGAGGACCTCGAGGCCGGCATCGAGGTGCTGTTCTTCCCCAAGACCTGGGCCGAGGTGTCGGAGAAGGTCGTCCGCGACCAGATCATCGTGGTCAAGGGCCGGATCAGCCGCCGCGACGACACCCCGTCGCTGTTCGCCGCCGAGGTGACCATCCCGGAGCTGACCGAGGGCCCCCGCGGCCCGGTCCTGGTCAGCCTGCCGGCGGCCCGGTGCACGCCGCCGGTGGTGGAGCGGCTGCGCGAGGTGCTGGGCAGCCACCCGGGCACCACCGAGGTGCAGCTCAAGCTGCTCAACGGCGGGCGGGAGACCGTGCTGCGGCTCGACCAGGGGCTGCGGGTGCGCCCGAGCACCGCGCTGATGGGCGACATCAAGGCACTGCTCGGCCCCACCAGCGTCGCCCTGCTCTGACGCCGCGGCCCGGTCCGGCGCGCCCTCCGCACACGCGGCGCGGGCGCCCGGACCGGGGGCCGGCCGACCTGCCAGGGGACCGCCCGACGGGTGTGTCGACAATGGGCCGGTGACCGACCCCCGATCCGCCGGGCAGCTGCCCCCGTTCCCGGCGCGACCCGGCTCCGCGAACGGGGTGGCCCCCGTGCCCGGGACCGACACGGAGCGGCTCCCGGCCGGCCCGCAGCCCTCGCCGGCGTCCGGTCCGCTGCCGCAGCCCGGCGCCGGGGCGGCCGCCGAGCCGGGGCCCCCGCTGCCGCCCTGGGCGCAGGCCCGCCGGGACGGCGTCCCGGGGCTGCGGGGCATGCGGGAGGACCTCCGCACCGCGCTGGTCACCGTGCTGGTGCTCGCGCTGTCCGGGCTGCCGGCCGGTGCGCTGTGGCTGTGGCTGGCACCGCGGGCGGACTACCGGGTGACCGAGACCGACGTCGTGCCGGTCAGCGGGCTGCCGAACTCCGAGCTGTTCGCCGCCGACGACGGGGTCTTCGTGCTGGTCCTGGGCGCGGTCGGGCTGCTCGCCGGGCTGGTGGTGTGGCGGCTGCGCAGCCGGCGCGGCGCGCTGGTCCTGGTCGCGCTGGCCACCGGGATGCTGGCGGCCGGCATCGTCGCCTGGCAGCTGGGAGCCTCGCTGGGCAGCGGACCGACCGAGGCCGAGCTGGCCGAGGTCGGCCGCACGGTCACCACCGGGCTGGGGCTGCGCGCCACGGCCGCCCTCGCGGTCGGGCCGTTCCTCGCGGTGCTGGTCTACGTGGTCGCCGCCACGTACACCTCGCGCCAGGACCTCGGCCGCCCCGACGACGCGCCCCGCCCCCCGCTCCCGCCGGTCCCGCCGCCGGCCGGCTGACCGCCGCGCGTCAGTTCGAGGTCATCGGGGTGGCGAACTGCCGCAGCGGCACCGGGACGGCGCCCAGCGCGCGCAGCAGGGTGAGCTCACGGCGCAGCAGCCGGGACTCCAGGGCCAGCCGGCGCCGGGTGGCGGACTCGGCCAGCAGCGCCTGCCGGTCGTCGGTGGTCAGCAGCGCCACGGAGGCGACCAGGTAGGACAGCCCGCGGGCGTCGTCGGCGACCTCGCGCAGCAGCGCCGCCGTGCCGCCGAGCTCCGCGGACGCCTCGTCGTCGCCCAGCAGCTCGTCGGAGGTGAGCGCCTCCAGCACCTCCTCCGGCAGCCCGCCGACGTCCCCGGACTGGCGGACGGCCACGTCGGCGACGTACCGGGCGAACAGGTCGCGGACGTTGCCGGCCAGCACCTCCAGCGAGCCGCGGGCGACCTCGCTCAGCACGTCCTCGGGCACGATCCCCGCACCGGAGGCCGGGCCGGTGAGCCCGTCGGCGTCCCCGGCGGCCTCCTCGGCCGCCTCCTCCTCGTCCAGCCACTCCACCAGCGCCTGCAGGTAGGGCGGCTCGCCGCTGCCTGCGGGCACGAGGACGTCGAGCAGCCGGAACCGCTCGCCGCCGACGGCCACCAGTTGGTAGCCGCCGTCGGTCTGCGGCGCGATGACCCGCACCAGCGCGGTGCAGCCGACGTCGAAGAGGGCCTCGGCCGGCGCGACCCGCTCGACCTCCCAGCCCTGGCGGATCGCCACCACGCCGAAGCGGCGCGGCTCGCCCTCGGGGAGGGCGACCAGGTCGGCGACGAGCTGGCGGTAGCGCGGCTCGAAGATCTGCAGCGGCAGGACGACGCCGGGGAACAGCGGGGTCTCCAGGGGGAAGAGCGGGATGACCTCCCGGCCGCCCGCACCCTCGTCGTTCCCGCTCGCCCGCACGCCGGGAGCCTACGGGCAGCAGGGCCGTCGTACCGGGCGTCTACCGTTTGGTCGTTCTGCTGCTCGTACCCGGAGGTGCCCCGTGCTGTCCCGCATCGACCTGCGAGGGTCCGCTCTGCCCGGACCACGTGAGCTGGCCCACCTGCTCCCGCGCGCCGGTACCGACATCGACGCGGTGCTGGCCACCGTCCGGCCCATCTGCGAGGACGTGCGGCTGCGGGGTGCCGAGGCGGTCCGGGAGATCACCGCGCGCCTGGACCGCGTCGACGTCCCCGACATGGCCGTGCCCCAGGCGGCCATCGACGAGGCCCTGGCCGGCATCGACCCCACGGTCCGGGCTGCGCTGGAGGAGGCGATCCGCCGGGTGCGGACCGTGCACGCCGACCAGCGGCGCACCGACGTCACCACCCAGGTCGTGCGCGGCGGCACCGTCACCGAGCGCTGGGTCCCGGTCCGCCGGGTGGGCCTCTACGTGCCCGGCGGGCTCGCCCCGCTGCTGAGCTCGGTGGTGATGAACGTCGTCCCGGCGCAGATCGCGGGCGTGGAGTCCATCGCGGTCGCCAGCCCCCCGCAGCGCGACAACGGCGGCCTGCCCGACCCGGGCGTCCTGGCGGCGTGCGCGCTGCTGGGCGTCACCGAGGTCTACGCCGTCGGCGGCGCGCAGGCCATCGCCGTCTTCGGCTACGGCGCGGGCGCCTGCGCCCCGGTCGACCTGGTCACCGGCCCGGGCAACGTCTACGTCACCGCCGCCAAGCGGCTGCTGCGCGGCCTGATCGGCATCGACTCCGAGGCCGGCCCCACGGAGGTCGCCGTCCTCGCCGACGACACCGCCGACGCCGGGCACGTCGCCGCGGACCTGATCAGCCAGGCCGAGCACGACCCGCTGGCCGGCGCGGTGCTGGTCACCACCAGCGAGGAGCTCGCCGACGCCGTGCTGGCGCTGGTGCCCGGGCAGGTCGCGGCCACCAAGCACAGCGACCGGATCACCACCGCCCTCAACGGCACCCAGTCCGGGATCGTCCTGGTCGACGACCTGGACGCCGGGCTGGCCGTGGTCGACGCCTACGCCGCCGAGCACCTGGAGATCCAGACCCGCGACCCCCGCGCGGTGGCGCTGCGGGTGCGCAACGCAGGTGCGGTCTTCGTCGGGCCATGGGCGCCGGTGTCGCTGGGTGACTACATCGCCGGGTCCAACCACGTGCTGCCCACCGGTGGCTGCGCCCGGCACTCCAGCGGGCTGAGCGTGCAGACCTTCCTGCGCGGCATCCACCTGGTCGAGTACGACGAGCAGGCCCTCGCCGAGGTCGCCGGGCACATCGACGCCCTGGCCAACGCCGAGGACCTGCCCGGCCACGCGGCCGCGGTGCGCGTCCGGCAGCGGTCGTGACCAGCCTCGAGGAGCTGCCGCTGCGCCCGGAGCTGCGGGGGAAGACCGCCTACGGGGCGCCCCAGCTGGCGGTCGCGCACCAGCTCAACACCAACGAGAACCCCTACCCGCTGCCCGCGGGGCTGCTGGCCGACCTGGGCGCCGCGCTGGCCGAGGCCTCGCGCGGGCTCAACCGGTACCCCGACCGCAACGCGGTGGCGCTGCGCACCGACCTGGCCACCTACCTGACCCGCACCACCGGCGAGCAGGTCGGCGTCGACCAGGTGTGGGCGGCCAACGGCTCCAACGAGGTGCTGCAGCAGCTGCTGCAGACCTTCGGCGGGTCCGGCCGCACGGCGCTGGGCTTCACGCCGTCCTACTCGATGCACCCGATCATCGCCGGTGGTACGGGCACCGCCTGGGTCGACGGGCACCGGCGGGCCGACTTCACCCTCGACGTCGCGGCAGCCGTGGCCCAGGTGCGCGAGGTGCGCCCCGACGTCGTCTTCGTGACCAGCCCGAACAACCCGACCGGCACCGCCGTCGACCTGGACACGATCGCCGCGCTCTACGACGCGACCGACGGCGTGCTCGTCGTCGACGAGGCCTACACCGAGTTCGCCCGCACGGGCACCGTCTCGGCGCTGTCGCTGCTGCCCGGGCGTCCCCGGCTGGTGGTCAGCCGCACGATGAGCAAGGCCTTCGGCATGGCCGGGCTCCGGCTGGGCTACCTGGCCGCCGACCCCGCGGTGGTCGAGGCGGTGCAGCTGGTGCGCCTGCCGTACCACCTCAGCTCGCTCACCCAGGCCGCCGCGCGGGCGGCGCTCGCGCACACCGACGAGCTGCTGGCCACCGTCGAGGCGGTCAAGGCCCAGCGCGACCGGATCGTCGCCGCGCTGCCGGCGCTGGGGCTCACCAGCGTCCCCAGCGACGCCAACTTCGTGCTGTTCGGGCACTTCGCCGACGCGCACGCGGCCTGGCAGGCGCTGCTCGACCACGGCGTCCTGGTCCGCGACGTGGGCCTGCCCGGCTGGCTGCGGGTGACCGCCGGGACGCCCGAGGAGACCGACGCCTTCCTCACCGCCCTGGGTGAGGTGGCCCCGAGCCACCGCCTGGGAGACTGAGCCCATGAGCAGGACTGCGCGCATCGAACGGGCCACCAAGGAGACCACCCTCGTCGTCGAGGTCGACCTCGACGGCACCGGGACGTCCGACATCGCCACCGGGGTCGGGTTCTACGACCACATGCTCACCGCGCTGAGCAAGCACAGCGGCATCGACCTGACCGTGCACGCCGACGGCGACCTGCACATCGACGCCCACCACACCGTCGAGGACGTCGCGATCGCGCTGGGCCAGGCGTTCGCCGAGGCGCTGGGCGACAAGCGGGGCATCACCCGCTACGGCGACGCCACGATCCCGATGGACGAGGTGCTGGTGCAGGCCGCCGTCGACCTGTCCGGCCGGCCGTACTTCGTGCACGCCGAGCCCGAGAACATGACACCGATGATCGGGCCGGACTACCCGACGTCGCTGACCAAGCACGTGCTGGAGTCCTTCGCCTTCAACGCGAGGATCAGCCTGCACGTGCGGGTGCTCTACGCCGGCCGCGACGCCCACCACATCGTCGAGGGCCAGTTCAAGGCGCTGGCCCGCGCGCTGCGCACGGCCGTCGCGCTCGACCCGCGGGTCACCGACGTGCCCTCCACCAAGGGCGCCCTGTGACCGTGGGCTGCCGGTGAACTTCGGCATCGCGCTGCTGGTCGTCGGCGGGTTCTTCCTCGGCGGCGCCTACAGCATCTACAAGGCCGACTCCGACACCGACGGCCGCACCGGCCCGCAGATCGCCTTCGCCGTGATCCTGCTGGTGGCGGCCCTGCTGGCGACGGCGAGCGGGATCCTCTACCTGGTCGGCTGAGCCGCGCCGCGGGGGCCCTCAGCCAGGCGGGCGGCGAACTCCTCGGCGGTGCGCAGCTGCCGGCGCAGCGTCGCCACCCGCTCGGCGGCCTGCGCGCGGAAGGCGGTCAGCCGGGCCGGGTCGGCGTCCGGTCCGGCGTCCAGCAGCTCCAGCAGCTCGCGCATCTCCTCCAGGCTGAACCCCAGCGGCTTCATCTGCATGATGACCCGCAACCGCTCGACGTCGTCCTCGACGTAGAGCCGGAAGCCGCCCTCGGAGCGGGCCGAGGGGACGGCCAGGCCGACCTCCTCGTAGTAGCGGATCGTGCGCAGCGACAGCCCGATCCGCTCGGCGACCTCGCCGATCTGCATCCGCCCGGCGGTGCTCACTCGCCGCCGCCCAGCTGCCCGGCCAGCCGCTGGTGGTAGTGGCCGGTGACCTCGGTGAGGCCGGTGATCTCCACGGCCTTGCCGCGGGTGGCGTACTTGTGCTCGATCGCGTCGAGGACGGCCACGGAGCTGGCGTCCCAGACGTGCGCGCCGGACAGGTCGACGACCACGCGGCCGGGGTCGCCGGCGTAGTCGAACTGGCCGACCAGGTCGTTGGTGGAGGCGAAGAACAGCGCACCGGAGACGACGTAGCGGCGGCTGCCGTCCGGCTCGTCGGAGGGCGTGACGGTGACCAGGTGGGCGACCCGGCGGGCGAACAGCACGCAGGCCACCAGGACGCCGACGGCGACGCCGATCGCCAGGTTGGACGTGGCGAGCACGACCGCGACGGTCACCAGCATCACCGCGGACTCGCTGTAGGGCATCCGCCGCAGGGTGCGCAGGCTGTGCCAGTCGAAGGTGACGATCGAGACGAAGACCATGACGGCGACCAGCGCGGCCATCGGGATGACGGCGACGACCGGGCTGAGCACGAGGACCAGGACCAGCAGGAAGACGCCGGCCAGGAAGGTCGACAGCCGCGTCCGGGCGCCGGAGCGCACGTTGATCATCGTCTGGCCGATCATCGCGCAGCCGCCCATGCCGCCGAAGAACCCGGTGACGAGGTTGGCGACGCCCTGCCCCACCGACTCGCGGGTCTTGCTCGAGGAGGTGTCGGTGACCTCGTCGACCAGCTTGGCGGTCATCAGCGACTCCATCAGCCCGACCAGGGCGATGGCCAGCGCGTAGGGGGCGATGACCCGCAGGGTGTCGGTGGTGAACGGGACGTCGGGCAGGCCGAGCCCGGGCAGGCTGTCGGGCAGCTCGCCCTCGTCGCCGACGGTCGGCACGGTGATCCCCGCGGTCACGGTGAGGACGGTCAGCACGACGATCGCGACCAGCGGCGCCGGGACGGCGGTGGTCAGCCGGGGGAGCCCGAAGATGATCACCAGGCCTGCGGCGGCCAGCGGGTAGACCGCCCACGGGACGTCGACCAGCTGGGGCAGCTGGGCGGTGAAGATCAGGATGGCCAGGGCGTTGACGAACCCGACCATGACGCTGCGCGGCACGAACCGCATCACCCGGGCCACCCCGAGCAGGCCGAGCGCGACCTGGAAGACCCCGCCCAGCAGCACCGCGGCGATCAGGTACTGCAGGCCGTGGCTGGCGACCAGCGGGGCGATGACCAGGGCGACCGCGCCGGTCGCGGCCGAGATCATCGCCGGCCGGCCGCCGGTGAAGGCGATCGTCACGGCCATGGTGAACGAGGCGAACAGCCCCACGCGCGGGTCGACCCCGGCGATGATCGAGAAGGAGATCGCCTCGGGGATCAGCGCGAGGGCGACGACGAGGCCGGCGAGGACCTCGGTGCGGGCCACCCGCGGCGACAGCCAGGTGGGCCGGCGCAGCGCAGGGCGGGGGAGGGCAGGCAGGGCGGTGGTCATGGTCCTGTTCGGGTCGCGGTGGTCCGTCCGCGGCGCTGCGGGCTCGCCGGCGACCCTACCCTCACGTGAGAGGAGGGTTGGCGCGTCGGGCCGCTCGCGGGTCGTGGTCCCCGACGAGCAGCGGTTCCGAGACCTGGTCCTGGCCGCCCCGACGGTCGCCGCCGTCCTGGAAGGCGCGCCGTCGCTGGGGCTGTCGGACTGACGGAGGTCCCCGCGCCCCCATCCCTCGCAGGCTCGGGACGGGCCCCGGCACGGGGGCCGCGCGGCCGGTGCCCGGATCGCCGACCTCGGCGGCATGGTCGTGCGGCCGGGCACCGGACCGGCGCCGCGGGACGTCCACGAGGGCGAGGCGGCCCGCTGGCGCCGGGAGTGGCCGCAGCTCACAGTCCTGCCCCGGGAACACTCCGGGCCCCCGCGCGGCTGATGGGTAGCGTGGCAGCTGTGAAGAAGGTCGTCGTGCTGGACTACGGATCGGGCAACCTGCGGTCGGCGGAGCGTGCGCTGACCCGGGTGGGTGCCGACGTCACGGTGACCGCGGACCCCGAGGCGGCGATGGAGGCCGACGGCCTCGTCGTCCCCGGTGTGGGCGCGTACGCCGCGTGCATGGACGGGCTGCGCGCCGTCGACGGGCCGAAGGTCATCGGCCGGCGGCTGGCCGGCGGGCGCCCGGTGCTCGGCATCTGCGTGGGCATGCAGGTCCTGTTCGAGCGCGGCGTCGAGCACGGCCAGGACACCGAGGGCTGCGGCGAGTGGCCCGGTGTGGTCGAGAAGCTCGAGTCGCCGGTGCTGCCGCACATGGGCTGGAACACCGTCGAGGCGCCCGCGGGGTCGACCCTGTTCGCCGGCCTGGACGACCAGCGCTTCTACTTCGTGCACTCCTACGGCGTGCGGCAGTTCCCGCTCGCCGAGCCGGGCGTGACCGGGCGGCTCACCCCGCCGGCGGTCACCTGGGCCGAGCACGGCGACCGGTTCGTCGCCGGGGTCGAGAACGGGCCGCTGTCGGCGACCCAGTTCCACCCGGAGAAGAGCGGCGACGCCGGCGCGCAGCTGCTCACCAACTGGCTGGACACCCTCGACTGATCCCGAGGCCCCGTGCGCGCGGCCCGGCCACTCGGCCGTGCGGCGGGTCGAGCCGCACGACCTGACGTGGGGCCGTGCCGTGGCGCGGCTGGACGTCAGGTGGCCCGGGTCGAGCCGCGCGAGCGACCGCTGCGCCGCGGCGCGGACCTCCCTCAGCTGCGCAGGTAGCTGGCGCCGTTGACGTCGATGATCGTGCCGGTGGAGAACGCCGCCTCCGGCGAGGCGAGCCACAGCACCGCGGCCGCGACCTCCTCCGGGCGGGCCACCCGGCCGTAGGGCGACTGCGCGCGGACGGCGTCGCCGCCGGGGCCGTCGAGCACCTCGCGGGCCATCTCGGTCTGCACGAACCCGGGCGCGACGGTGCCCACCGCGATGCCGTGCGGGGCCAGCGCCAGCGCCATCGACTGCCCGAAGGCGTTCAGGCCGGCCTTGCTGGCGCCGTACGCGGGGTTGTTCGGCTCACCGCGGAACGCGCCCCGGCTGGACACGTTGACCACCGCGCCGCCGCCGGAGGCGATCAGGTGCGGCACCGCCCGGAACGTCGCGTTGGCCGGCCCGAGCAGGTTGACCGCCAGCGTGCGCTCCCAGGCGGCCCGCCAGTCGGCGTAGTCGGTCTCCAGCGGCGGGTGCGCGGTGAACACGGCGGCGTTGTTGACCAGCACGTGCAGCCCGCCCAGCGCCGCGGCGGCCTCGTCGACGGCGCGCCCGATCGCCTCGGGGTCGGCGACGTCGGCCCGGACGACGGTGTGGCCCTCGCCGGGCAGCTCGGCGCGCACGGCCTCGGCCTGCTCGACCGAGCTGTTGGCGTGCACGGCCACCCGGTCGCCGCGCGCGGCGAAGGCCAGCGCGATGGCCCGGCCGATCCCGCGGGAGGCACCGGTCACCAGGACTGCTCGGGACGTCGTCTCGTTCGGCACACCGGGAGTCAACCAGTCACCACCGCCCGCGGTGCACGACCTCCTCGACGCCCCGGCGTCCCCGCCGGAGCGACGGCGACCGCCGGTCCTCCGCACCCGCGTAGCCGACCGAGATGCAGCCGACCGGCGTGTACGCGCCGGGCACCCCGAAGGCCTCCCGGAAGGAGCCCAGCCGCTCCGGCGGGACGCCGAAGAACGCGGCGGCCAGCCCCTCGTCGACCGCGGTGAGCAGGACCAGCAGCGCGGCCATGCCGGTGTCGACGTCCCAGTAGGGCACCGGCCAGCGGGCCTCGTCGCGGTCGGTCCAGCCCTTGTCCGGCTCGGCGTAGCGGTCGAGGTAGGCGGCCTTGTGCGACAACGGCACGACCAGCAGCGGAGCGCGCCGCATGCGGGTCAGCCAGCCGTCCGGCGTCCCGCCGTCGGTGGTCGCCGCCCAGAACCGGGCGCGTTCCTCGGCGGTCTCCAGCACCAGGAACGCCCAGCCCTGGCTGAACCCGGCCGACGGGGCGCGGATCGCGTGCTCGAGCAGCCGCTCCCGCACCTCGGCCGGCACCGGGCGGTCGGGGTCGTAGTCGCGCACCATCCGCCGGCGGCGGACGACGTCCCGGAACTCCATGCCGCCACCCTGTCACCCGGGTGCGACAGGTCAGCCGGCCCGGCCGAGCCGGGCCAGCACCCGGATGGCCCGGTCGGCGCCGGCCGGGACCTCCAGCGCCGGGCCGCAGATCCCCTCCCTGTACAGCGCGGGGCCGAAGCCGTCCGCGCCGGACCCCACCAGGTCGAGCTCGGCGTCGGTGAGGTCCGCCGCGACGCCGACCGCCCGGGCGACGTCCCAGCGGTGCACGACCATGTCCCAGACGTAGAACTGCTCGAACGCCGCGCCGACCGTCGTGGGACCGAAGAAGCCCTCGAAGCCCCGCGTGGGCAGGCCGTCGTCGGCGAGCGCGGCCGCCACCCCTGCCGTGTGCGCCCGCCAGGCCTCGGCGGGGTCGGCGGTCACGTCGGGCGCGTCCCCGAGGTCGGCGCCGTGGGTGCCGAGGAAGTCGCGCTGGGTGCCGACCAGGTGCGCGACGACGTCGGCGGCGGTCCACCCCTCGCACGGCGACGGGCGGGCCCAGCCGGTGGCCGGAACGGCGTCGAGGAGCTGGGTCAGGGGGTCTGCTGCGGCGGCGTGGCGCATCGCGGTCGGGTTCATGCGCCGGACGCTAGGAGCCTGCGGCAGGCTGGGTCTTGATGAAACCCGACAGCGACCGCCGAGCCTCGAGCGACGCGATCGAGCGCGCCCACCTCAAGGACCCCGGCGACGCCTCGCACGTGATGCACCGCTACCCGGCCAGCGCGGAGTTCCAGGACCTGCTGCAGCGGTTCTGGATCCCGGTGTGGTCGGTGCCGCCGGGCACCGAGGCGCCGCAGCGGGTCCTGCAGTACCCGGTGTCGCTGATCGTGGTCGCCCACGACTACGCCCGCTTCTACGGCGTCGTCTCCGGGCTGTCGACGACCACGCTGACCGGCACCGGCTGGGCGGTGGGCGTGATGTGCGCGCCGGCGGCGGGGACGCTGCTGGCCCGCGGCTCGATGACCCGGTTCACCGACCGGCACGTCGACGTCCGCGAGGTGCTGGGCCTCGTGGGTGAGGAGCTCGTCACCCGGGTGCGCACCGCGATGGCACCCGACCCGTCCGACCCGGCCGCGCACGCGACGGCCATGGCCGCCTACGAGGACGCGCTGCGGCCCCTGCTGCCCGTCGACGAGGAGGGCCTGCTGGTCAACCGGGTGGTCGCGTTCGTCGAGGGCGACCGGGACGTCGTCCGGGTGAGTCAGGTCTGCGAGCGCTTCGACCTGTCCGAGCGGGCCCTGCAGCGGCTGGTGCACCGGCGGCTCGGGCTGACGCCCAAGTGGCTGATCCAGCGACGCCGGCTGCAGGAGGCCGCCGAGCGGCTGCGGACCGGTCCGGTCGACCTGGCCGAGGTGGCCGCCCGGCTGGGCTACGCCGACCAGCCGCACCTGACCCGCGACTTCGGCCAGGTGACCGGCACGACGCCCCGCCAGTTCGCCGACCGGTACGCCGCCGGGACGTGAC
Source organism: Modestobacter sp. SSW1-42 (assembly GCF_046635825.1). Taxonomy (NCBI): domain Bacteria; kingdom Bacillati; phylum Actinomycetota; class Actinomycetes; order Geodermatophilales; family Geodermatophilaceae; genus Modestobacter; species Modestobacter sp. SSW1-42. The sequence continues at coordinate 848,508 of NZ_JBISCA010000001.1, forward strand.
GCGGGCCGCCTGCCGGCGGTGCCTAGGCTGGTCGTCGTGCCGAAGCTGCAGCTGCTCCCCGCCGTCGACGTCGCCGACGGTCTCGCCGTCCGCCTGGTGCAGGGGGAGGCCGGCAGCGAGACCTCCTACGGCGACCCCCTGGAGGCCGCGCTCGCGTGGCAGCGCGACGGGGCCGAGTGGGTGCACCTGGTCGACCTCGACGCCGCCTTCGGGCGCGGCTCGAACCGCGAGCTGCTGGCCTCCGTCGTCGGGCAGCTCGACGTCGACGTGGAGCTCTCCGGTGGCATCCGGGACGACGAGTCGCTGGCCGCTGCCCTCGCCACCGGCTGCCGCCGGGTCAACCTGGGCACCGCCGCGCTGGAGTCGCCGGAGTGGTGCGCGCGGGCGATCGCCGAGCACGGTGACCGCATCGCCGTCGGCCTCGACGTGCGCGGCACCCGGCTCGCCGCCCGCGGCTGGACCAAGGAGGGCGGCGAGCTGTACGAGACCCTCGCCCGCCTGGACGACGAGGGCTGCGCCCGCTACGTGGTCACCGACATCACCAAGGACGGCACGCTGCGCGGCCCGAACCTGGAGCTGCTGCGCGAGGTGTGCGCCGCCACCCCGCGGCCGGTGATCGCCTCCGGTGGGGTCAGCTCGCTCGACGACATCCGTGCGCTGGCGGGCCTGTCCGGCATCGGCGTCGAGGGCGCGATCGTGGGCAAGGCGCTGTACGCCGGGCAGTTCACCCTGCCCGAGGCGCTGCGCGTCACCGAGGACCTGGCGTGAGCGCCGTGCGGCTGGGCTCGGGAGGGGCCTGGGAGGGCATCGTCGGCTACAGCCGGGTCGTCACCATCGGTGACCAGGCCTGGGTGAGCGGCTGCACGGCCGCCACCGTCGCGGGCACCGTGGCGCACCCCGGGGACGCCGGCGGGCAGACCCGGGTGGCACTGGCCACGGTCGCGCAGGCCCTGACCGACGCCGGGTTCGCCCTCGGCGACGTCGTCCGCACGCGGATCTACGTGACCGACATCAGCCGCTGGGAGGAGGTCGGGCGGGCGCACGGTGAGGTCTTCGGCGAGATCCGTCCGGCCACGACGATGGTGCAGGTGGCGGCCCTGATCGACCCGTCGATGCTGGTGGAGATCGAGGCCGACGCCGTGCGGGGAGCGTCGGCGTGAGCCTGGCCGTGCGGGTGATCCCGTGTCTGGACGTCGACGCCGGCCGGGTGGTCAAGGGCGTCAACTTCGTCGACCTGGTCGACGCCGGTGACCCGGTGGAGATGGCGCGGGTCTACGACGCCGAGGGCGCCGACGAGCTGACCTTCCTCGACATCACCGCCAGCTCCGGCAGCCGGGAGACCACCTACGACGTCGTCCGGCGGACGGCGGAGAGCGTGTTCATCCCGCTGACCGTCGGTGGCGGCGTGCGCAGCGTCGCCGACGTCGACAAGCTGCTGCGGGCCGGCGCGGACAAGGTCGCGGTCAACACCGCCGCCGTCGCCCGGCCCGAGCTGATCGCCGAGATCGCCGACCGGTTCGGCAACCAGGTGCTGGTGCTGTCGCTGGACGCCCGCCGCGTGCGCGACGGCGCGCACACCGACTCCGGCTTCGAGATCACCACGCACGGCGGCCGCCAGGGCACCGGCCGGGACGCCGTCGAGTGGGTCGTGCAAGCCGCAGAGCTGGGCGTCGGTGAGGTCCTGCTCAACTCGATGGACGCCGACGGCACCCGCGCCGGGTTCGACACCGAGCTGATCCGGGCCGTGCGCCGCGAGGTGACCGTGCCGCTGATCGCCAGCGGGGGAGCCGGTGCGGTCGACCACTTCCCGCCCGCGGTCGAGGCCGGCGCCGACGCGGTGCTGGCCGCCAGCGTCTTCCACTTCGGCCAGCTGCGGGTGGGCGACGTGAAGGCCGGGCTCGCCGCCGCCGGCGTGCCGATCCGGCAGGAGGCCGACCGCCCGCTCGGCTGAGCGGCGGGGGTCAGTCGACGATCAGGTCGACGCAGGCGACGTCGGGGCGGCCGCTCACCCAGAGCAGCACCTCCAGCGGCGCGCCGGTGACGATCGTCGTCGGGGTGCCCTTGCGCAGCCGGCGCTCGCTGCCGGGCGCACCGTCCGGCACGTCGCTGCGCCGCACGACCAGCCCGCGGGTGGTCTCCGGCAGGCCGCCGCCGCGGGCCAGCAGCGGGACGCTCGCCCACAGCTGGTCCTGCACCGGGGAGGGCAGCTCGCGCGGCGACCAGTCCGGCTGCGCCCGCCGTACGTCCTCGTGGTGGATGACCATCTCCACGGTGTTGAGCAGCCGGTCCACCGCCGGCCAGGCGGTCGGCACCCATGCGGGCGGACCCGAGCGGACGGCGGCGACCAGCTCGCCGAACGGCCGTCGCGCGGCCCGCTCCTGCACCCGCGCCGTCCAGCTCCGGAACGGGCCGCCGACCACGACGCCGGGCATCGCGTCGGGGCGGCGGTCGCGGACCACCAGGTGCGTGGCCAGGTCGCGGGTCGTCCACCCCTCGCAGCGGGTCGGCTGGTCGGGCCCCAGCTGCTCCAGCAGGTCGGCCAGTGCGGCCCGCTCCGACTGCGACACGGACGGGGCTGCGGTCGGCATCCCCCGAGGCTAGCCAGTCCGGCCGGGTCCGGCCGATCCGTTAGAGCGGGTAACGAGCGCGGGTAAGCTCTGCCCACCGACCGCACCACCACCTGGAGGACAGCTGTGCCGCGAGACGCCGTCGTCCGGCGCGGCCTCCGCCACGTCGTCCGTGGGATCCGGGAGCAGCCCGGCATCTTCACCCTCGCGGTCCTGGGCAGCAGCCTTTACGGCGGCATGACCGTCGCCAGCGCCTACGTCATCGGCGGCATCACCGACCGGGTGCTGCTCCCGGCCTTCGACTCCGGCTCCACGACCGCCGCCGCGCTCGCGCTGGCCGCGCTGGCGATCATCGGCGTCGCCCTGTTGAAGATCGTCGGCATCATCGGCCGCCGCCTGTTCGCCGGGATCATGGCCTACCGCCTGCAGGCCGACTACCGCCGCCGCGTCACCGGCCAGTACCTGCGGCTGCCGCTGTCCTGGCACCAGCGCCACCCCACCGGCCAGCTGCTGTCCAACGCCAACTCCGACGTCGAGTCCGCCTGGTTCTTCGTCATGCCGCTGCCCTTCGCCTGCGGGGCGCTGGTCATGGTGGCGATCACCGTCGTCGCGCTGTTCCTCACCGACGCGCTGCTCGCGGTCGTCGGCGTCGTCGTCTTCCCGCTGGTCTTCCTGCTCAACGCCGTCTACAGCCGGGCGATGTCGCCGCGGATGGAGCGGGCGCAGCAGCTGCGCGCCGAGGTCAGCGAGATCGCCCACGAGAGCTTCGACGCGGCCCTCGTGGTCAAGACCCTGGGCCGGGAGACCGACGAGACCACCCGCTTCGCGGTCAAGGCCGACGAGCTGCGCGACGGCCTGGTGGCCGTCGGCCGGGTCCGCGGCCTGTTCGACCCGATGATGGAGGCGCTGCCCAACCTGGGCACGCTCGCCGTGCTGCTGATCGGCGCCGAGCGGGTCGCCTCCGGCGCCACCGAGGCCGGCGCGCTGGTCTCCATCGCCTACCTGTTCACCCTGCTCACCCTGCCCATCCGCGCGATCGGCTGGGTGCTGGCCGACCTGCCGCGGGCGATGGCCGGCTTCGACCGGGTCACCCCGGTGCTGGAGGCCACGGGGGAGACCCCGCACGGCCCCGACGCCGCCCCCGCGGGCCCCGGCGGCGCCACGGTCGGCGTGCGGGACGTCGCGTTCCGGCACGACGAGGACGCCCGCCCCACCCTGTCCGGGGTCACCTTCGAGGTCACCGCCGGGCGCACCGTCGCCGTCGTCGGCCCCACCGGCGCCGGCAAGTCGACCCTGGCCGGCCTGCTCGTGCGGCTGGTCGACCCGCACGACGGCGCGGTCCTGCTCGACGGGGTCGACCTGCGCACCCTGCGCGAGGGCGAGGTCAGCAGCCAGGTCGCCTTCGTCCCGCAGACGACGTTCCTCTTCGACGACACCGTCCGCGACAACGTCACCCTGGGCGCGGAGTTCACCGACGAGCAGGTGCGCGCGGCGCTCCGCACCGCGGCCGCCGACGACTTCGTCGACCGGCTCCCCGACGGCCTCGAGACCCGGGTCGGCGAGCGCGGCGCCTCGCTGTCCGGCGGGCAGCGGCAGCGGCTCGCGCTGGCCCGCGCCGTCGTCCGCCGCCCCCGGCTGCTCGTCCTGGACGACGCCACCAGCGCCGTCGACCCCTCGGTCGAGGCCCGCATCCTCGACGCGCTGCGGTCCAGCGACCGCCCGGCCACCGTGGTTGTCGTGGCCTACCGCCAGGCCACCATCGCGCTGGCCGACGAGGTCGTCTGGCTGGAGCGCGGCCGGCTCGTGGCCCGCGGCACCCACGCCGAGCTGCTCGCCCAGGTCCCCGGCTACGCCCGGCTGGTGCAGGCCTACCAGCCGCCGGAGCCGGTGGCGGCCGGGACGTCGGGGGCAGTGGCCGTGGAGGTGCCGGCGTGACCGACGAGCCGCTGCTGCCCGCCGACGAGCGGGAGGAGGGCGCGCTGCGGACCCTGCGGCGCGGCCTGCGGATGATGCCCGAGTTCCGGCAGGGCCTGCCGGTCACGTTCCTGCTCGCGCTGATCGCCACCGCCGGCCGGGTCGTCGTCCCGATCGCGGTCCAGCAGACCCTCGACCGCGGGCTCAACGCCCCCGGCGGCCCCGACATCGGCCTGGTGCGCGAGCTCATCGCGATCAGCGCGGTCATCGTCGTGGTCACCGGCATCGCGGTCTACCGGATGAACGTCCGGCTCTTCCGCACCACCGAGACCGCGCTCGCCGGCCTGCGGGTGCGCGCCTTCCGGCACGTGCACGACCTGTCGGTGCTGCACCAGCAGGGGCAGCGCCGCGGCTCCCTGGTCTCCCGGGTCACCAGCGACGTCGACCAGCTGTCGGTGTTCATGCAGTGGGGCGGGGTGCTCGGCCTGATCAGCGTCGGCCAGCTCGTCGTCGCCACGATCGTCATGGCCGTCTACTCCTGGCAGCTGACCCTGCTCGTCCTGGTCTGCTTCGTCCCGCTCGCCGTGGCGGTCAAGTACTTCTCCCGCAAGCTCGCCGCCGTCTACGGCGTCGTCCGCGAGCGGGTCGGCGACGTCCTGGGTGCCGTCGCCGAGTCCGTCGTCGGCGCCCCGACGGTGCGCGCCTACGGCATCCGCGGCCGGACGGCGGCGCGCATCGACGCCGCCATCGACCGGCACTACCGGGCCTCGGTGCAGGCGCAGCGGACGACGGCGGCGGTGTTCGTCAGCGGTGAGCTCGTCGCCGCCGTCGCCAACGCCGCGGTCGTGGTGGTGGGCGTCCTGCTGGGCATCGGCGGGCAGATCTCCGCCGGCACCCTGGTGGCCTTCCTCTTCCTGGTCACGCTCTTCGTCGCGCCGGTGCAGACCGCCAGCGAGGTGCTCAACGAGGCGCAGAACGCCGTCGCCGGGTTCCGCCGGGTGCTCGACGTGCTCGACACCGCTCCCGACGTGCAGGACCCGCCGAACGGCCGCGCCCTCCCGCCCGGCCCGCTCGACGTGGCCTTCGACCACGTCGGCTTCGCCTACTCCGCGGGCGGCCGCAAGGCGCTCGAGGACGTCGACCTCGCCATCCCCGCGCGCACGCGGGTGGCGATCGTGGGGGAGACCGGCTCGGGCAAGACGACGTTCGCCAAGCTGGTCACCCGGCTGATGGACCCCACCGAGGGGCGGGTGCTCGTCGGCGGCGTGCCGCTGGCCGAGGTGTCCTTCGCCTCGCTGCGCCAGCGGGTGGTGATGGTGCCGCAGGACGGGTTCCTCTTCGACGCCTCCGTCGCCGACAACGTCCGCTACGGCAAGCCGGGGATGACCGACGCGCACGTCGCGGCCGCCTTCGACGAGCTGGGGCTCGGCGACTGGCTGGAGAGCCTGTCCGACGGGGTGGCCACCCCGGTGGGCCAGCGCGGGGAGTCGCTGTCGGCGGGGGAGCGGCAGCTGGTCGCCGTCGCCCGCGCCTACGTCGCCGACCCCGACCTGCTGGTGCTCGACGAGGCCACCAGCGCGGTCGACCCGGCCACGGAGCAGCGGCTGACCCGCGCGCTTGACGCCCTCACCGACGGGCGCACCACGCTCACGATCGCCCACCGGCTGTCCACCGCGGAGCGGGCCGACGAGGTGCTGGTGGTCGACGCCGGCCGGGTCGTGCAGCGCGGCACCCACGCCGAGCTGGTCGACGTCCCGGGCCCCTACGGGCGGCTGCACGCCTCGTGGCGGCGCAGCTCCGGCAGCCGACCGGAGGTCCAGGCCGAACCGGTGTGACGGCGGGGCGCGCGCCGTGACCGGCCGTCGCCCCCTACGTTCGCCCCCGTGCACGCCACCGCCCCCGCCCCGGTCCGCCGACGCCCGCCGCTGGGCGCCCTGCTCGCGGTACCGGCCGCGGTGCTCAGCGCGCTGGTGTGCGGGTTCGTCGGGCTCCTCGCGCTGGCCTTCTCGAACGGGCAGTTCGACGACGGGGGCTGGCTGGTGGTCACCGTCCCCGCGCTGCTCGCCGGGTGGCTGCTGGCCGGCGCGGTGCTGCTGGTGCTCGGGCGCTCGTGGCTCGCGGTGTTCCTGCCCGCGGCCGGGCTGGCGGTCGTCCTGGGGTGGTTCGTCCTCGCCGAGGAGCTGGTCGTCGACTCCGACGGGGTGGCGGTCGTGGTCTGGGCGCTGCCGGCGGTCACCGCGCTGTCGGCCGTCCTGCCCGGCGTCCGCCGGTGGGTCGCCGCCCGCCGGGCGGGCCGGCGCGCCGCCTGACCCCCGCTGCCAGCGGGCTCCCAGCCTGCTCCCAGCGCAGCCCACGGCAGCCTTGCCAGCCTGCCGGCATGCCGTCCACCTCCCGCCGCCCCGGCGCGGCGACGACCCCGCCGCGTCCCCGTCGTCCCCTCGGCCGTGGGTTCGCCACCGCCCCGCCGGAGCCGGTCCGGCCCGTGGAGGCGCCGTTCGCCGCGCTCTTCGGCGGCCTCGTCGCCCTGGTGGACGGGTACCTCGGCTGGCTCCTCTGGGACGCCGACCGCAGCGGGAGCTGGTACCTGCTGGTGCCGCTGCTGCTGGTGACGGGCGCGCTGGCCGGTGCGGTCCTCGTGCTCGGAGGCCGGGGCCTCGGACCGGTCAGCGGCTCGGCGGTGCTCGCCTGGAGCTGCGTCCTGCCGCTGCTCGGCCTGCTCGCGCTGGCCGTCTACTTCGCCGCCCTGGCCGACGCCGGGGCGGCGTGGCTGGCGCTGGTGCTGCTGGTCGCCCCGCTGGGCGGGCTGGTCCTGGCGCTGCGCCGCCCGGTGCGGGAGTGGACCCGCCGCGGCCGGGCGCGGGCCCGGTCGGCTCCGCTCGGGCTAGCGTCGGGACGTGGGCGGAACAGGAGTGCACGCGGACGCTGACGTCATCGTGGTGGGAGCCGGCCTGGCCGGGCTGGTCGCCACCGCCGAGCTGGCCGACGCCGGCAAGCGGGTGCTGCTGCTGGACCAGGAACCCGTCGCCTCCCTCGGCGGCCAGGCGTTCTGGTCCTTCGGCGGGCTGTTCCTCGTCGACACCCCCGAGCAGCGCCGGTTGCGCGTCCACGACTCCCTCGAGCTCGCCCGGCAGGACTGGGCCGGCACCGCCGGCTTCGACCGCCCCGAGGACCACTGGCCGCGGCAGTGGGCCGAGGCCTACCTGCAGTTCGCGGCGGGGGAGAAGCGCGCCTGGCTGCACGCCCAGGGCGTCCGGTTCTTCCCGGTCGTCGGCTGGGCCGAGCGCGGCGGGTACACCGCCACCGGGCACGGCAACTCCGTGCCCCGCTTCCACGTCGTCTGGGGCACCGGGCCGGGGCTGCTCGCCCCGTTCCTGGCGCGGGTCCGCGCGGCTGTCGACGCCGGGCTGGCCGAGCTGCGGCACCGGCACCGGGTCGACGGGCTGGTCGTCACCGGCGGCGCCGTCACCGGCGTCCGGGGCGCGGTGCTCGAGCGCAGTGACGTCGCCCGCGGGGAGGCCAGCTCGCGCACCGAGGTCGGTGAGTTCGAGGTCTCGGCCTCGGCGGTCGTCGTCACCGCCGGGGGCATCGGCGGCAACCACGAACTGGTGCGCCGCAACTGGCCCGCGCGGCTGGGCCCCGCGCCGAGGCGGCTGCTGTCCGGCGTCCCGGCGCACGTCGACGGCCGGATGCTGCAGATCACCGAGGACGCCGGCGGTCGGGTGGTCAACCCCGACCGGATGTGGCACTACACCGAGGGCGTGGTAAACCACTCGCCGGTGTGGGCCCGGCACGGCATCCGGATCCTGCCCGGCCCCTCCTCGCTCTGGCTCGACGCCACCGGGAAGCGGCTGCCCGCCCCGCTGTTCCCCGGGTTCGACACCCTCGGCACGCTGGCGCACATCGGCACGACCGGCCACGAGCACACCTGGTTCGTGCTGACCCAGAAGATCATCGAGAAGGAGTTCACGCTGTCGGGCTCCGAGCAGAACCCCGACCTGACGAACAAGGACCTGAAGCTGCTGCTGACCCGCGTCCGCTCCGGCGCCGCGGCTCCCGTGCAGCGGTTCATGGACGACGGCGAGGACTTCGTGCTCGCTGCGACCCTGCCCGAGCTGGTCGCCGGCATGAACCGGGTCACCGGCGACACCCCGCACCTGGAGCTGGCCACCGTCGAGCGCGAGGTGCTGGCCCGGGACCGGGAGATCGCCCACCGGTTCAGCAAGGACCAGCAGGTGACGGCGCTGCGCCAGGCCCGGTCCTTCCTCGGCGACAAGCTGATCCGGGTGGCGAGGCCGCACCGGCTGCTCGACCCCGACGCCGGCCCGCTGATCGCCGTCCGGCTCAACCTGCTCACCCGCAAGACCCTCGGCGGGCTGGAGACCGACCTGTCCGCCCGCGTGCTGCGCGCGGGCGGGGAGCCGTTCCCGGGGCTGTACGCCGCCGGGGAGGTCGCCGGCTTCGGCGGCGGCGGCATGCACGGCTACCGCTCGCTGGAGGGCACCTTCCTCGGCGGCTGCCTGTTCTCCGGGCGGGTCGCCGGCCGGGCCGCGGCGGCCGCGCTGTGAGCACCGAGGACTGGGACGCGGTCCCGTACGCCGGGCCGCCGGCATACGGGCCGCCGCAGCCCGCGCCGTCCTGGCCGCCGCCGTACGGGCAGCAGGGGTACGGGCAGCCGCCGTACGGGCAGCAGCCGTACGGGCAGCAGCCGTACGGCCAGCCGTGGGGCTCGCCCGCGTGGACACCCCAGCAGCCCTACGGCGCGCAACCGCCGTGGGGGCAGCCGCAGCCGTGGGGCCCGCCGCCCGGTCCGCAGCGTTCCGGACTGGACGTCGCCGGCGCCGTCCTGGCGTTCGTGTCGATGCTGCTGGTGCTGGTCGGCACCGTCTACGCGCTCGCCTTCAGCGCGCTGCTGAGCCTGGCCCGCGGACCCTCGGTCGGCGTCGGCGGGTGGACGGCGGCCACCCACCTCGCGCTGGCGGGCCTGCTGGCCGCCGGTGGTGTGCGGGTGCTGTCGGGCAACCGGTGGTGGCTGCTCGGTGCGGCCGCCCTCCAGCTCGCGCTGAGCCTCTTCTGGGTCGCCGTCCTCGACGACGTCGCACCTTCGACGCTCGGCGACGGGGTGTTCGTGCTGCCGGCGCTCTACGCCGTGCTGGCCGTGCTCGCCGGCGGGCTGCCCTTCCTGCCCGAGCTGCAGGAGTGGCTGCGCCGACGGAGCGGGCGGCGGGCACCGCAGCCCCAGCCGCAGCCGCAGCCGGAGCACACCCGGCCGCCCTGGGCCTGAGCCGCGCCGGTGCGGGGTGGGACGATCAGGGGCATGTCCGCCCCCGTCTCCCCGCTCGACCCCGCCGTCGCCGAACTGCTGCGCCGCGACCCGGCCGGCCTGGTCGCCGCCGTCGTCCAGCAGCACGACACCGGTGAGGTGCTCATGGTCGCCTGGATGGACGACGAGGCGCTGCACCGCACGCTGACCAGCGGCCGGGCCACCTACTGGTCGCGCAGCCGGCGGGAGTACTGGGTCAAGGGCGAGACCTCCGGGCACCGCCAGTGGGTGCGCGACGTCCGGCTCGACTGCGACGGCGACGCGCTGCTGCTGCTCGTCGACCAGGAGGGGCCGGCCTGCCACACCGGCGAGCGCAGCTGCTTCCACCGCCCGCTGGAGGTCTCCCCGTGACCATGCGGCTGGGGCACACCTCCCCGACGGCGGCGGAGTTCGCCGCGCTCGACGTCCCGGTCGTCCCGGTCACCCGGCGGCTGCTCGCCGACAGCGAGACCGCCGTCGGCATCTACCGCAAGCTCGCCGGCAACCGCCCCGGCACGGTGCTGCTGGAGTCGGCCGAGCAGGGCAAGCAGTGGTCGCGCTACAGCTTCGTCGGCGTCCGCAGCGCCGGGGTGCTCACCGAGATCGACGGGACGACGGCGTGGCTGGGCGACCCGCTGCCCGGGCTCACCGACGACCTGCCCACCGACCCGCTGGCCGCGGTGCGCACCCTGGCCCGGCGGCTGCGCTCGCCCCGCAGCGCGCTCGCCGACGCCTCGGGCCTGCCGCCGCTCACCGGTGGGCTGGTCGGGTACCTCGGCTACGACGTCGTCCGCCGGCTGGAGCGCCTGCCGCAGACGGCCACCGACGACCTGGGCATGCCCGAGGTCGCGCTCATGCTGGTCACCGACCTGGCCGTGCTCGACCACACCGACGGCACGGTGCTGCTCATCGCCAACGCGCTCGGGCGCACCGCGGTCGCCTACGACGACGCGGTCACCCGGCTCGACGCGATGGCCGCGGACCTGACGAAGGCGGTGCCGCCGGGCGTGGCCACGCTCGAGGCCCGTGACGCCCCGCCGGTGTCGAGCAACATGGCGCCGGGCGTCTTCGAGGCCGGCGTCGAGCGGGTGCGCGAGCACGTGCGGGCCGGCGACGTGTTCCAGACCGTGCTCAGCCAGCGGTTCGAGCTGGCCACCGGGGTCGAGGCCCTCGACCTCTACCGGGTGCTGCGGGCCACCAACCCCTCGCCGTACATGTACCTGCTGCGCTTCGCCGGGCGGCAGACGCCCTTCGACGTCGTCGGCTCCTCGCCGGAGGCGCTGGTCACGGTCACCGGCGACCGCGCCGTCGTCCACCCGCCGGCCGGCACCCGCCCGCGCGGAGCCACCCCCGAGGACGACGTCCGGCTCACCGAGGAGCTGCTCGCCGACCCCAAGGAGCGCGCCGAGCACGTGATGCTGGTCGACCTGGCCCGCAACGACCTGGGCCGGGTCTGCGTCCCGGGCACCGTCGAGGTCGCCGACTTCATGCGCATCGAGCGGTACAGCCACGTCATGCACATGGTCTCCACCGTCTCCGGGCAGGTGGGCCCGGGCCGCGACGCCCTCGACGTCTTCGACGCCACGTTCCCCGCCGGCACCGTCTCGGGGGCGCCCAAGCCGCGGGCGATGGAGGTGATCGAGGCGATCGAGCCCACCCGTCGCGCGCTGTACGCCGGCACCGTCGGCTACCTCGACGCGGGCGGCGACATGGACATGGCGATCGCCATCCGCACCGCCGTGCTGCACGAGGGGCGCGCCTACGTGCAGGCCGGCGCGGGCGTCGTCGCCGACAGCGACCCGGCCAGCGAGGAGGCCGAGACCCGGCACAAGGCCCGCGCCGTGCTCTCGGCGATCGCCACCGCCGAGGGGCTGCGGGAGCTGCCGTGACCGCCTCCTCCGCCCGCCGCGAGCTCACCGTCGCGGTCCTGGCGTGCGCGGCGGCCGGCGGGCTGGCGCTCACCTCGTCGTCCTCGCCCTGGGCCGACGTCACCATCACCCGGGAGGCGCCGCTGCCGCCCACCGCCGAGGTGCTGACCGGGGGACAGGCCGCACCGCTGGTGGGCGCCTGCGGCCTGCTGCTGCTGGCCGCGGCGCTGGCCGTCATCGCCGTCCGCGGCGCCGGCCGGGTCGTCGTCGGCCTGGTGGTCGCCCTCGCCGGCGGGGTGCTCGCCTGGTCCGGGCTGCGCGGCCTGACCGGCCGGCTGGGCGTCGACGTCGCCGACGTGACCTCCTCGGTCGGGCTCGGTGGGGCGCAGGTGAGCACCGACGCCGCGGTCACCTGGCCGCTGCTGGCCCTGCTCGCCGGCCTGCTCGGCGTGCTCGCCGGGGCGCTGGTCGTCGTCCGCGGACGGCGCTGGCCGGGGATGAGCCGCCGGTACGAGCGCACCCCCGTGGCCGCGGGCGCGGCACCGGCCGCCACCCCGGCCCGCCGGGCCCGGCCGGAGTCGCCCGAGGACCGGCACCAGGCCGCCTGGAAGGCCCTCGACCGCGGCGACGACCCGACCGTCTGAGCCCCCCGACGGAACCGGACCGGCGCGTCTCTACAGTGATCGCTGCTGGCCAGGCTGGTCCGGCGGCACGGGTACTCGGGTTCGGAGGAGGGGTCATGAGCGTCCTCGACGACATCGTCGCCGGCGTCCGGGAGGACGTCGCCGCACGCCAGGCTGCCACCCCGCTGGCCGAGGTGCAGGCCGTGGCCCGCGACACCCGCCCGGCCATGGACGCCCTCGCCGCGCTCCGCGCCCCCGGCGTCGGCGTGATCGCCGAGGTCAAGCGGCGCAGCCCCAGCAAGGGCGCGCTCGCCGAGATCAGCGACCCGGCCGCGCTCGCCGCGCAGTACGCCGCCGGCGGGGCCCGGGTGATCAGCGTGCTCACCGAGCGGCGCCGCTTCGGCGGCTCGCACGCCGACCTGGCCGCCGTCCGGGCCGCCGTCGACGTCCCGGTGCTGAACAAGGACTTCGTGGTCAGCAGCTACCAGGTGCACGAGGCCCGTGCCCACGGCGCCGACCTGGTGCTGCTCATCGTCGCCGCACTCGACCAGCCGGTGCTCACCGGCCTGCTCGAGCGGATCGAGTCCCTCGGCATGACCGCGCTGGTCGAGGTGCACGACGAGGCCGAGGCCGACCGCGCGCTGTCCGCCGGCGCCTCGGTGATCGGCGTCAACGCCCGCGACCTCACGACCCTGTCGGTCGACCGCAGCACCTTCGAGCGGATCGCCCCCGGGCTGCCCAGCGAGGTCGTCAAGATCGCCGAGTCCGGCGTCCGCGGCCCGCACGACCTGATCAGCTACGCCGGCGCCGGTGCCGACGCCGTGCTGGTCGGCGAGGGCCTGGTCACCGCCGGCGACCCGCGCCAGGCCGTGGCCGACCTGGTCACCGCCGGCTCGCACCCGGCCACCCCGCGCACCACCCGCTGATGCCGGGCCGCTCCTCCATCCGGCGGGCACCTGCAGGACGGCCGGAGCCGGGGGATTCCCTACGCTGTAGGGGTGACCGCCCTCCACCCCGCCGCCCCTGACGTCAGCGACCTCCCCGCGCGTCCGGAGTGGCCGGACGCCACCGGGCACTTCGGTCCCTACGGCGGCCGGTTCGTCCCCGAGGCCCTCGTCGCCGCGCTCGACGAGCTCAGCGCCGCCTACGAGGCCATGCGCGTCGACCCGGCCTTCGTCGCCGAGTTCGCCCGCCTCCAGCGCGACTACACCGGCCGGCCCAACCCGGTCACCGAGGTGCCCAAGTTCGCCGAGCACTGCGGCGGCGCCCGCGTGCTGCTCAAGCGCGAGGACCTCAACCACACCGGCTCGCACAAGATCAACAACGTGCTGGGCCAGGCGCTGCTGACCAAGCGCATCGGCAAGACCCGGGTCATCGCCGAGACCGGCGCCGGCCAGCACGGGGTCGCCACCGCCACCGCCGCCGCGCTGATGGGGCTGTCCTGCACCGTCTACATGGGCGAGGAGGACACCCGCCGCCAGGCGCTCAACGTCGCCCGGATGCGGCTGCTGGGCGCCGAGGTCATCCCGGTGACCACCGGCTCGCGCACCCTCAAGGACGCCATCAACGAGGCGTTCCGCGACTGGGTCACCAACGTCGAGACCACCAACTACGTCTTCGGCACCGTCGCCGGCCCGCACCCCTTCCCGGCGATGGTCCGCGACTTCCAGCGGGTCATCGGCGACGAGGCCCGCGCCCAGGTCCTCGAGCGCGAGGGCCGGCTGCCCGACGTCGTCCTGGCGTGCGTGGGCGGCGGGTCCAACGCGATCGGCATCTTCACCGCGTTCGTGCCCGACGCCGGCGTCCGGCTCGTCGGCCTGGAGGCCGGCGGCGACGGCGTGGAGACCGGCCGGCACGCCTCCTCGATCACCGGCGGCGACCCGGGCGTGCTGCACGGCGCCCGGTCCTACCTGCTGCAGGACGTCAACGGCCAGACCGTCGAGTCACACTCCATCTCCGCCGGTCTGGACTACCCGGGGGTCGGCCCCGAGCACGCCTACCTGCACGACATGGGCCGCGCGGAGTACCGCCCGGTCACCGACGCCGAGGCGATGGAGGCCTTCGCGCTGCTGTGCCGCACCGAGGGCATCATCCCGGCGATCGAGTCCGCGCACGCCCTGGCCGGGGCGATGAAGGTGGGCCAGGAGCTCGGTCCGGACGCCCTGCTGCTGGTCAACCTCTCCGGCCGCGGGGACAAGGACGTCGAGACCGCCAGCGCCTGGTTCTCCCTCGGCGACCAGGGTGCGCCCACCGACGAGGACGCGCGCGCCGTCGAGGCCGGCCGGGGCGCCGACCCGGGCCCGGGCCTGGACGAGGACCAGCACGCCACCGAGGGCGCGGTCGCCAACCACGAGGCCGTCGCCGGCCAGGACGCGGGGGAGCAGGCATGAGCGCGCTGCAGCAGCGGATCGCCGCGGCCAACGCCGAGGGGCGGGCGGCGCTGGTCGCCTACCTGCCGGTCGGCTACCCCGACGTCGACGCCTCGATCGCGGCCATGGTCGCCGCGGTCGAGGGCGGGGCCGACGTCGTCGAGATCGGCGTGCCCTACTCCGACCCGGGCATGGACGGGCCGGTGATCCAGGAGGCGGTCGAGGTCGCCGTCCGGGCCGGCGTCGGCATGCCCGACGTGCTCGAGGCCGTCGCCGCAGTCGCCGAGGCGGGGGCGGTGCCGGTGGTCATGAGCTACTGGAACCCCATCGAGCGTTACGGCGTCGACCGGTTCGCCGACGACCTGGCCGCCGCCGGGGGAGCAGGGGCGATCACGCCCGACCTCATCCCCGACGAGGCCGGCGCGTGGCTGTCGGCCAGTGACCGGGCCGGGCTCGACCGGGTCTTCCTGGTCGCGCCGTCCTCCACCGAGACCCGCCTGGCGGCCACGGTCGACGCCTGCCGCGGCTTCGTCTACGCCGCCTCCACGATGGGCGTCACCGGCACCCGGGCCACCGTGGGTGACGCCGCCGAGCGCCTGGTCGTCCGCACGCGCGAGGTGTCCGGCGAGCTGCCGGTCTGCGTCGGCCTGGGCGTGTCCACCGGCGACCAGGCCGCCGAGGTGGCGGGCTTCGCCGACGGGGTGATCGTCGGATCGGCGTACGTGCGCCAGCTGCTCGACGGCCGGGGGCCCGCGGGCGTGCGTGTCCTGTCCGAGGAGCTCGCGGCCGGCGTCCGGCGTGCCAAGGTGGGGACATGACCGTCGCCCTGGAGCAGCTCGCGGCCATCCCCAGCCCCACCGTGGGCGTCTGGGAGATCGGGCCGTTCCCGCTGCGCGGTTATGCGCTGGCCATCATCGCCGGCATCGTGCTCGCCTGCTGGCTGGGGGAGCGGCGCTGGGTCGCCCGCGGCGGGGCCAAGGGCGACGTGCTCGACATCGCCGTCTGGATGGTGCCCTTCGGCATCGTCGGCGGCCGCATCTACCACGTGATCACCACCCCCGAGCCCTACTTCGGCGAGAACGGCGACCCGGTCCGGGCGCTCGCCATCTGGGAGGGCGGGCTGGGGATCTGGGGCGCCATCGCGCTGGGCGCCGTCGGTGCCTGGATCGGCTGCCGCCGCCGCGGCATCCCCCTGCCGGCCTTCGCCGACGCGCTCGCGCCGGGGATCGTGCTGGCCCAGGCCGTCGGCCGGCTGGGCAACTGGTTCAACAACGAGCTCTACGGGCGGGCCACCGACCTGCCCTGGGCGCTGACCATCCACCGCTGGGACTCCTCCGCCGGCCGGGCGATCACCGGTGCCGACGGCCGGGCGGAGGTGCTGGGCACCTTCCACCCCACGTTCCTCTACGAGCTGCTGTGGAACGTCGGCGTCGCCGCGCTGGTGATCTGGGCCGACCGTCGTTTCCGGCTCTCGCACGGGCGGGCCTTCGCCCTGTACGTGGCCGCCTACTGCGCCGGCCGGGTCTGGATCGAGGCGCTGCGCATCGACACCGCCGAGCAGTTCTTGGGGCTGCGGCTCAACGTCTTCACCTCGGTCATCGTCGGGCTGCTGGCGGTGGCCTACCTCGTCGCCCAGCGCGGTCGGCCCCGCGAGGTCGTCACTCGCGGGCGTGACGCGGACGCCGCCGAGCGCCCGGACGCACCGGCGACGGTCCCCGCCCCGGCGCCCGCGGCGTCCACCCCCGACCAGGCCGACAGCGCGGCCGACGGAACGGCCGGACAGCGCACGGGCAGCACCGCCGACGACCGGGGCGGGCCCACGCCGGGCTGACGGTCGGGTCGCGGGCCCGGCGGTCCGGGCAGTCGCCCGCGACGCGCCGTCGAGACCGGGCTGAGACCTGTTCGACATGTCGCTCAGGTGTCGCGTCTGTGTACGCTGACTTTCGGCCGACCAGTGATCCTGGGCCGGCCGGCGACGTCGGAACCGGGCCAGCGCTGCCCCGCGCACGACCACCTCACGGCCACCACGCCGTGGGCTGCGCGGTACCACGAGGCCGGGAGCACCGCCGCCGGCCCCGCTGCCCCACCCGACGGACCGCACCGTTCGACCTCCCTGCACCACCCCACCGCTCTGACCACCCGGCGGGGTCGACGTGACCCCCCGCACCAGCGCCCCCGGGCCGTCCCTCGCGGACGGCGCGGGCACGGGCGCCGCGGCCAGCCGACGACGGGAGTGACAATGTCCGACCTCGCCGCCCCCACCGCAGGACAGCCGGTCCCGGCTGCCCCCTCGCCGGTCCCGTTCTCCTCGCTGCCGGCCGCGTCCGGTCTCTACGACCCGGCCCGGGAACACGACGCCTGCGGCGTCGCCTTCGTCGCCGACGCCCAGGGACGCCGCTCCCGGGCCATCGTCGCCGCCGGCCTCACGGCGCTGCACAACCTCGACCACCGCGGCGCCGCGGGCTCGGAGCCGAACTCCGGTGACGGCGCGGGCATCCTCACCCAGGTGCCCGACGGGCTGCTGCGCGCCAGCGTCGGCTTCGACCTCCCGCCGGTCGGTGAGTACGCCGTCGGCATCGCCTTCCTGCCGGCCGACCCGGCCGAGCGGGCGTCGGTCGTCGACACGGTGGCCGGCCTCGCCGCCGAGGAGGGCCTGGAGGTGCTGGGCTGGCGCGAGCTGCCGGTCGACCCCGACGGCGCCGACCTCGGCCCCACCGCGCGCGCGGTCATGCCGCACTTCGCCCAGCTGTTCGTCGCCGAGACCACCGGCGCGCGCGCCGACGCCACGGCGTTCGGTGGCGCCGCCACCGCCCCGCACGGGGTCACCCGACTCGAGCGGCGCGCCTTCGTCCTGCGCAAGCGGGTCGAGCGGGCCGCCCGGGAGGCCGGCAGCAGCTGTTACGTCGCATCACTGTCGGCCCGCACCATCACCTACAAGGGCATGCTGACCACCGACCAGCTGCCGGCGTTCTTCCCCGACCTGCGCGACGAGCGCTACGAGTCGGCGATCGCCCTGGTGCACAGCCGGTTCTCCACCAACACCTTCCCGAGCTGGCCGCTGGCCCACCCGTTCCGGTTCATCGCCCACAACGGCGAGATCAACACCATCAAGGGCAACCGCAACCGGATGCGCGCCCGCGAGGCCAAGCTCGAGACCGGGCTCTTCGACGGCCCGGCCGGTCCGGCCAGCGAGCTCGGCCTGGAGCGCATCTTCCCGGTCACCGCCAGCGACTTCAGCGACTCGGCCACCTTCGACGAGGTGCTCGAGTTGCTGCACCTGTCCGGCCGCTCGCTGCCGCACGCGGTGCTGATGATGATCCCGGAGGCGTGGGAGAACCACGCCGAGATGGACGCCGCCCGGCGCGCGTTCTACCGGTTCCACTCCTCGATCATGGAGCCCTGGGACGGGCCGGCCTGCGTGGCCTTCACCGACGGCACGCTCATCGGCGCGGTCCTGGACCGCAACGGCCTGCGCCCGGGCCGCTGGTGGCGCACCAAGGACGACCTGGTCGTGCTCGCCAGCGAGGCCGGCGTGCTGGACATCCCCGCCGGCGACGTCGTGGCCAAGGGCCGGCTGCAGCCGGGCCGGATGTTCCTCGTCGACACCGCCGCGGGGCGGATCGTCAGTGACGAGGAGGTCAAGGGCGACCTGGCCACCGCCGAGCCCTACGAGGACTGGCTGCACGCCGGGCTGGTGCACCTGCCCACGCTGCCCGACCGCCGCCGCGCGCGGCCCAGCCACGAGTCCGTCGTCCGGCGGCAGCAGCTCTTCGGCTACACCGAGGAGGAGCTGCGGCTCCTGGTCCAGCCGATGGCGGCCAGCGGCGCCGAGCCGATCGGCTCGATGGGCAGCGACACCCCGATCGCGTCGCTGTCGGACCGCTCGCGGCAGCTCTACGACTACTTCAGCCAGCTCTTCGCCCAGGTCACCAACCCGCCGCTGGACGCCATCCGCGAGGAGCTGGTGACCAGCCTGGGCCGGACCTTCGGCCCGGAGCAGAGCCTGCTCGGCGCCACCCCGGCGTCCTGCCGGCAGGTGTTCCTGCCCTACCCGGTCATCGACAACGACGAGCTGGCCAAGATCCTGCACATCGACGACGACGGGGACCTCCCCGGCTTCGCCGCCGTGCGGATCACCGGCCACTTCGACGTCACCGGTGGCGGCGCGGCCCTGGCCCAGGCCATCGAGGAGCTGCGCACCAAGGTCAGCAAGGCCATCGCCGCCGGCGCCCGGGTCATCGTGCTGTCCGACCGGGACAGCGACGAGAAGCGTGCGCCGATCCCGTCACTGCTGATGACCGCCGCGGTCCACCACCACCTGGTGCGCGAGCGCACCCGCATGGAGGTCGGCCTGGTCGTGGAGACCGGCGACTGCCGCGAGGTGCACCACGTCGCGCTGCTGCTGGGCTACGGCGCGGCCGCGGTCAACCCCTACCTGGCCTTCGAGAGCGTCGAGGACCTGATCCGCACCGGCACGCTCACCGGCGTCCAGCCCGCCCAGGCCGTCCGCAACGTGGTCAAGGCCATGGGCAAGGGCGTGCTGAAGGTGATGAGCAAGATGGGCATCAGCACCGTCGGCTCGTACACGATGGCGCAGATCTTCGAGACCGTCGGCCTGTCCAAGGCCGTCGTCGACGAGTACTTCACCGGCACCCCGGCCACCCTGGACGGCGTCGGGCTCGACGTGCTCGCCGAGGAGGTGGCCATGCGCCACCGCCGGGCGTGGCCGCCGAACGCGACCGAGCGGGCGCACCGCCGCCTGGAGACCGGTGGCGAGTACCAGTGGCGCCGCGAGGGCGAGGTGCACCTGTTCAACCCCGAGACGGTGTTCCTGCTCCAGCACGCCACCCGGTCGCGGCAGTACGACGTCTTCCAGCGCTACACCGACACCGTCGACGGCCTCTCCGCGCAGGCGGCGACGCTGCGCGGGCTCTTCGCGCTGAAGACCGGTGACCGGCCGGCCCTCCCGATCGAGGAGGTCGAGCCGATCAGCGAGATCGTCAAGCGCTTCCAGACCGGCGCGATGAGCTACGGCTCCATCTCCGCCGAGGCGCACGAGACGCTGGCGATCGCGATGAACCGGCTCGGTGGCCGGTCCAACAGCGGGGAGGGCGGCGAGGACGCCGACCGGTTCGTCCCCGACGAGAACGGCGACCTGCGCCGCTCGGGCATCAAGCAGGTGGCCAGCGGCCGGTTCGGGGTGACCAGCGAGTTCCTGGTCAACGCCGACGACATCCAGATCAAGATGGCGCAGGGCGCCAAGCCCGGTGAGGGCGGCCAGCTGCCCGGCAGCAAGGTCTACCCGTGGATCGCCCGCACCCGGCACTCCACGCCCGGCGTCGGCCTGATCAGCCCGCCGCCGCACCACGACATCTACTCGATCGAGGACCTCAAGCAGCTCATCCACGACCTCAAGAACGCCAACGACGAGGCGCGGGTGCACGTCAAGCTGGTCTCGGAGTCCGGCATCGGCACGGTCGCGGCCGGGGTCAGCAAGGCCAAGGCCGACGTCGTCCTGGTGTCCGGCTTCGACGGCGGCACCGGTGCGGCGCCGCTGACCTCGCTCAAGCACGCGGGCACCCCGTGGGAGATCGGCCTGGCCGAGACCCAGCAGACGCTGCTGGCCAACGGGCTGCGCGACCGGATCGTCGTCCAGGTCGACGGGCAGATGAAGACCGGGCGCGACGTCATCGTCGCCGCGCTGCTGGGTGCCGAGGAGTTCGGCTTCGCCACCGCCCCGCTGGTGGTCGAGGGCTGCGTGATGATGCGCGTCTGCCACCTCGACACCTGCCCGGTCGGCGTGGCCACGCAGAACCCGGAGCTGCGCAAGCGGTTCACCGGCAAGCCCGAGTTCGTCGTCACCTTCTTCGAGTTCATCGCCCAGCAGGTGCGCGAGTACCTCGCCCAGCTCGGCTTCCGCTCCATCGCCGACGCCGTCGGGCACGCCGAGCTGCTCGACGTCGCCCCGGCGGTCGACCACTGGAAGGCCTCGGGCATCGACCTCAGCCCGGTCGTCGCCGTCCCGGACCTGCCCGCGGGCACCCCGCGCCGCAAGGTCCGCGACCAGGACCACGGCCTGGACGTCGCCCTGGACCAGACCCTGATCCAGCTCTGCGAGGGCGCGCTGCTCGACGCCCGCCCCGTGCACCTGGAGCTGCCGGTCCGCAACGTCAACCGCACCGTCGGCACGATGTTGGGCTCGATGGTCACCCGCCGCTTCGGCGGTGAGGGGCTGCCCGACGGCACGATCGACCTGACCTTCACCGGGTCGGCCGGTCAGTCCTTCGGCGCCTTCCTGCCCCGTGGCATCACCATGACGCTGGTCGGGGACGCCAACGACTACGTCGGCAAGGGCCTGTCCGGCGGGCGCATCGTCGTCCGCCCGGCACCGGAGGCGACCTTCGCCGCCGAGGACAACGTCATCGCCGGCAACGTCATCGGCTACGGCGCCACCTCCGGCGAGCTGTTCCTGCGCGGCCGGGTGGGGGAGCGCTTCTGCGTCCGTAACTCCGGCGCCCTGGCCGTCGTCGAGGGCGTCGGCGACCACGCGCTCGAGTACATGACCGGCGGCAACGCGGTCATCCTGGGCGAGACCGGGCGCAACATCGCCGCCGGCATGTCCGGCGGCGTGGCCTACGTCCTGGACCTGGCGCACCACCGGGTGAACCGGGAGATGGTGGAGGTCGAGGCGCTGGACGCCGAGTCCTCGCCGTGGCTGCGGGAGGTGCTGGTGCGCTACCGCGAGGCCACCGGCTCCGCCGTGGCGTCCAGCCTGCTCGCCGACTGGGGCCGCTGGTCCGAGCGGTTCAGCGTGATCATGCCGCGCGACTACCGGCGCGCCCTGGAGGCCCGACGGGCCGCCGAGGCCGCCGGACACGACGTGGACCGAGCTGTCATGGAGGCGGCACGTGGTTGATGCAACGGGGTTCCTGAAGTACGACCGGCAGATGCCGCCGCGGCGGCCGGTCGAGCTGCGCCTGCTGGACTGGAAGGAGGTGTACCTCACCCGCGACACCGGGGAGGACGCCGTCTTCCCGGTGCAGGCCGTCCGTGAGCAGGCCGCCCGCTGCATGGACTGCGGCATCCCGTTCTGCCACCACGGCTGCCCGCTGGGCAACCTGATCCCGGAGTGGAACGACCTCGCCCGCCGCGACGACTGGCGGGAGGCGATCGAGCGGCTGCACGCGACGAACAACTTCCCGGAGTTCACCGGGAAGCTCTGCCCGGCGCCGTGCGAGTCCGCGTGCGTGCTGAACCTGGACAACGCGCCGGTCACCATCAAGAACATCGAGTGGGAGATCATCGACCAGGCCTTCGTCAACGGCTGGGTCACCCCGCAGCCGCCGGCGGAGCTCACCGGGCGCACGGTGGCCGTCGTCGGCTCCGGGCCGGCCGGCCTGGCCGCGGCCCAGCAGCTGACCCGGGCCGGGCACGAGGTCACCGTCTACGAGCGGGACGACCGGATCGGCGGGCTCATCCGCTACGGCATCCCCGAGTTCAAGATGGAGAAGCGCCACCTGGACCGGCGGCTGGACCAGATGCGCGCCGAGGGCACCCGCTTCGTCACCGACGCGCACGTCGGCGGCACCGGCGAGGGTGCGCTCACCACCGAGCAGCTGCGCGCCGAGCACGACGCCGTCGTCCTGGCCATCGGCACGCCGGTGGCCCGCGACCTGCCGCTGCCCGGCCGCGACCTGGCCGGCGTCCACTTCGCCATGGAGTTCCTGCCCGGCGGCAACCTCGAGGCCCTCGGCGAGCTCGACGACCCGCCGATCAACGCCCGCGGCAAGAACGTGGTCATCATCGGCGGCGGCGACACCGGCGCGGACTGCCTGGGCACCGCCCTGCGGCAGGGTGCGGCGACCGTGGCCCAGCTCGACTACAAGCCCGCCCCGGCGGGCTCCCGTCCGCAGGACAACCCGTGGCCGACCTACGAGATGATCCTGCGCGTCTCCCCGGCCCACGAGGAGGGCGGCGACCGCCTGTTCGCGGTCAACACCGAGCGCTTCCTCGGCGACGAGGACGGGCACGTGCGCGCCCTCGAGGTCGTCGAGGTCGAGGTCGTCGACGGCAAGCGGCAGCCCAAGCCGGGCAGCACGCGCGAGCTCCCCGCCGACCTGGTGCTGCTGGCCCTGGGCTACACCGGCCCGGAGACCACCGGCCTGGTCGAGCAGCTGGGCTGCGGTGTGGACGAGCGCGGCCGGGTCGCCCGGGACGACGAGTACATGTCGACCGTCCCCGGGGTGTTCGTGGCCGGCGACATGGGCCGCGGCCAGTCGCTCATCGTCTGGGCGATCGCCGAGGGCCGGGCGGCCGCGGGCGCGGTCGACAACTGGCTCACCGGCAACTCGATGCTGCCGCGGCCGGTGACCCCGACCGCCGTCCCGCTGGCCTGATCGGCCCCGTCCCGACGGGGACGAGACGTCCCTGACGACTACGCCCCCTCGGGGGGACACGACGGACCCGGTCCGTGGAGTCCTCCCGAGGGGCGACTAGTTTCTGCCCCATGTCACGTCGCGCGAAGATCGTCTGCACGCTGGGCCCGGCGACCGGTTCCCTGGAGCAGATCACCGCCCTCGTCGAGGCCGGCATGGACGTCGCCCGCCTCAACTTCAGCCACGGCAAGCACGCCGACCACGAGACGGCCTACCGCCTCGTCCGGCAGGCCAGCGACAAGGTCGGTCGCGCGGTCGCGATCCTCGCCGACCTGCAGGGCCCCAAGATCCGGCTGGGCACGTTCGCGAACGGCCCGGTCACCTGGGCCACCGGCAGCCGGGTCTGCATCACCGTCGAGGACGTCGAGGGCACCGCCGAGCGCGTGTCCACCACGTACAAGGACCTCGCCAACGACGCCCGGGTGGGTGACCGGCTGCTCGTCGACGACGGCAAGATCGCCCTCACCGTCGTCGAGGTCTCCGGCCCCGACGTGTTCTGCCTGGTGCTCGAGGGCGGGCCGGTCTCCAACAACAAGGGCCTGTCGCTGCCCGGCGTCGCCGTCAGCGTCCCGGCCATGTCCGACAAGGACACCGAGGACCTCCGCTTCGCCCTCTCCCTCGGCGTCGACTTCGTCGCGCTCTCCTTCGTCCGGCACGCCCGCGACGTGGAGCTGGTGCGCGAGGTCATGCGCTCCGAGGACGTCGAGGTCCCGGTGATCGCCAAGCTCGAGAAGCCCGAGGCGATCGAGAACCTCGACGCCATCTGCGACGCCTTCGACGGCGTCATGGTCGCCCGCGGCGACCTCGGCGTGGAGCTGCCGCTGGAGCAGGTCCCGATGGTGCAGAAGCGCGCCGTCCAGGCCGCCCGTGAGCGCAACAAGCCGGTCATCGTGGCCACGCAGATGCTCGAGTCGATGATCGAGAACTCCCGGCCCACCCGCGCCGAGGCCTCCGACGTCGCCAACGCCGTCCTCGACGGCGCCGACGCGGTGATGCTGTCCGGGGAGACCTCGGTCGGCAAGTTCCCGATCGTGGCGGTCAAGACGATGGAGCGGATCATCGCCGCCGTCGAGGCCGACGAGATCCTGGCCCCGCCGCTCAAGCAGGCCTCGCACTCCCGCCCGGGTGCGATGGTGCGCGCGGCCAAGGACGTCGGCGAGGCCCTGGACGTCGCCGCGCTGGCCGCCTTCACCTCCACCGGCCGCAGCGCGCAGCGGCTGGCGTCGGTCAAGACCCGGCTGCCGATCCTGGCCTTCACCACCGACCCGCGGGTGCGCAGCCGGCTGGCGCTGTCGTGGGGCGTGGAGACCTTCCTGGTCCCCGAGGTGACCCACACCGACGACATGGTCGGCCAGGTCGACTTCTCGCTGTTGTCGATCGGCCGGCTCAACGAGGGCGACCAGGTGGTCATCATCGCCGGGAGCCCGCCGAACACGGCCGGCACGACGAACCTGGTCCGCGTGCACGAGGTGGGTACCGAGGCGTGACCGCAGGGGACGTGCGGGACGGCGGCGGGCCGGGGGAGACCCCGGCCGCCGGGCTGATGGTGGTGCTGGACCTGGAGGAGCGGGGTCCCGACCTCTACGTCGGCACCACGCCCCGCACGCCCCTGCAGCGCATCTTCGGCGGGCAGGTCGCCGCGCAGGCGCTCACCGCGGCCACCGCCACGGTGTCGGCCGACCGGGCGGTCCACTCGCTGCACTCGTACTTCCTGCGGCCGGGCGACCCGCACGAGGAGATCCGCTACGAGGTCGACCGGATCCGCGAGGGCCGGTCGTTCAGCACGCGGCGGGTGGTCGCCCGGCAGACCCGCAAGGGCGAGGACGTCGCGATCTTCGCGCTCACCGCCGACTTCACCGGCGGTGAGCGCCCGCTGGTCGAGCACTCGCTGCCCATGCCCGAGGTCCCCGGTCCCGAGTCGCTGCCCGGGCTGGCCGAGGTCGCTGCCGCCCACCCCGAGCAGGGCGCGGTGCTGCGGGCGCTGGAGCGGGCGGTCGAGCAGCGCTACCTGGCCGACCCGTTCGACCCGCAGCCGCGCACCCTGCCGCACACCGCCTCGCGCGTGTGGTTCCGGGTCGCCGGGCGGCTCCCCGACGAGGACGCCGTGCACGCCGCGGCGCTGACCTTCGTCACCGACCTGACGCTGCTGTCGGCCGGGCTGGCCCGGATCGGCGGCGGCTGGAGCGGGACGACGGTCGGCGCGAGCCTCGACCACGCCGTGTGGTTCCACCGGCCGGTGCGCGCCGACGAGTGGTTCCTGTACGAGACCGACAGCCCCGCGGCCGCCAGTGGCCGGGCGCTGTGCTTCGGGCAGATCTGGGCCGCGGACGGCACGCACGTGGCCACCGCCGTCCAGGAGGGGCTCATCCGCTCCCTCGAGTGAGCGGCGGCCGGGTCGCCCGGCCGCCGCGACCGGCTCAGTCCTGCTGCGGGCCGCCGTCCGGGCCCTGCGCCTCGGCGAGCGACGGCGTCTGGGCCTGCGCCTGGGCGGCCGTCTCGTCCCAGGCGGCCGGCGACTCGACGGCCGGCTCGGCGGCCTGGTCGTCGGTCGAGCCGGCCGGCTGCGGTGCCGCGTGCGCCTCGGTCGCCGTCTCCGGGGCCGTCCCGGCGTCGGGCACGGGGTCCGCCTGGCTCCCGGGGTCGGCCGGGATGCCGGCCTCGGTCGGGCCGGCCGCCTCGGCCGCCTGCCGGGCTGCCTCCGCCTGCCGGGCTGCCTCCGCCTCGGCGTGCTCGCGCTCGGCCTGCGCCCGCTGGGCCGCCTCGGCCTCGCGCTGCGCGCGGGCCTGCTCCTCGAAGTCGGCGGCCAGCCAGTCGTGGCCCTCGCACAGCAGCGCCCACAGCCGCTCGACGTGCGCCCGCGTGGTCGCCGGGGCACCCACGGCCACCCGCAGCACCGCGGCCCCGTCGACCGTGGTGTGGGTCAGGAAGACCTCGCCGCCGTCGTTGAGCCGCTCGAGCAGCGTCATCGTGGCGACGTCGGCGTCCACCCCGCGCGCCCAGCGCGGCCGCAAGCACACCAGCGACAGCGGGTGCGGGGCGACGACGTCGAACCGCTCGTCGGCCCCGGCCCAGCCGGCCAGCTCCTGGGCCAGCGCGACGTGCTCGCGGATGTGCGCCCGCAGCCCCTCGGCGCCGTACCAGCGGACGACGAACCACAGCTTGAGCGCCCGGAACCGCCGGCCCAGCTCGATCTGCCAGTCGCGGTAGTCGACGACCGCGCCGGCGTCGGTGGCGGCGTTGCGCAGGTACTCGGGCAGGATCGCCAGCGCCCCGGTCAGCGCCGCGCGGTCGGCGACCCAGAACAGGGTGGCGTCGAAGCCGGTGAGCAGCCACTTGTGCGCGTCGGTGGTGTAGCTGTCGGCCCACTCCACGCCGGCCTGCAGCGGGCGCAGCTCGGGCACCACGGCGGCGACCCCGGCGTAGGCGGCGTCGACGTGCAGCCAGACGCCGGCGTCCCGGCAGATCGGGCCGAGCTCGGCCAGCGGGTCGATCGCCGTCGTCGACGTCGTCCCGACCGTGGCGCAGACCAGCACCGGGGTGAACCCGCGCGCCTTGTCGCGCTCGATCCGGGCGGCCAGCGCGCGGGGGCTCATCGCCAGCTCGGCGTCGACCTCGACCACGCGGATCGCGTCGGCGCCCAGGCCCGCGATGCGGGCGGCCTTCTCCATCGAGCTGTGCGTCTGCGCCGAGACGTAGACCGTGTACTCCTCGGGGCGCACGCCGTGCCGCAGCGTCCCGCCACCGCTGACCCGGTGCAGCGCGGCCAGCAGCGCGATCAGGTTGGCCCCGGAGCTGGAGTCCTGGACGACGCCGCCGCCGGTGCCGGTGGAGCGGAAGCTCTCGGGGAGGTCGAGCAGCTCGGCCAGCCAGTCCATGACCTGCTGCTCGAGCTCGGTGGCCGCGGGGCTGGTCACCCAGGACATGCCCTGCACGCCCAGGCCCGCCGACAGCAGGTCGCCGAGCACGGAGGGCCCGGAGGTGTTGGCCGGGAAGTAGCCGAAGAAGCCCGGGTGCTGCCAGTGCGTGATGCCCGGCAGGACGACGCGGTCGAGGTCGGCCATGACGGCCGAGAACGGCTCGCCCTGCTCCGGTGCCGAGGCCGGCAGCGAGGCGCGGACGTCGCCGGGGGAGACCTGCGACCGGACCGGGAACTCGCCGAGGCGGCCCCAGTAGTCGGCGATCCAGTCGACGACCTCGTGGCCGTGCTGGCGGAACTCCTCGGGGGTCATGTGTCCGGTCACGCAGCCACGGTATTGGCCCGGCGCGGTCACGCTGCCGGTGGGGCGCCGGGGGTCGCGGGACGGCGTCCCCCCTCACCACCGTCTGTCCTCCCGCACCAACGCTGCTGCGGGGGGACAGACGGTGATCAGGTGACCTGATCACCGTCTGCGCGTGCTCGGTGCCCCCGGTGCGACTCGAACGCACACTGCGCGGGTTTTGAATCCGCTCCCTCTGCCGATTGGGGTACGGGGGCCAGCTCGACCGGGTGAGCGGTGAGCCTATCGGGCCCTGCGCCCGTCCCTGCGGCCGATAGGATCGGTGCGTGACCAACGCACCGACCAGGGTCCTCATCGCCGAGGACGAGGCCCTCATCCGTCTGGACCTCAAGGAGATGCTGGAGGAGGAGGGCTACGTCGTCGTCGCCGAGGTCGGTGACGGCCAGGCGGCCGTCGACCAGGCCCGGCAGCTGCGACCCGACCTCGTCGTCCTCGACGTCCAGATGCCGGTGCTCGACGGCATCGCCGCGGCCGAGCAGATCGCCGGCGCCCGCATCGCCCCGGTCATCGTGCTGACCGCCTTCAGCCAGCGTGAGCTGGTCGAGCGCGCCCGCGACGCCGGCGCCATGGCCTACCTGGTGAAGCCGTTCAACAAGAACGACCTGGTCCCCGCGATCGAGGTCGCCGTCGGCCGCTTCCAGGAGATGCACGCCCTGGACGCCGAGGTGAGCGACCTCAAGGAGCGGCTCGAGGCCCGCAAGGTGGTCGAGCAGGCCAAGGGCCGGCTGATGGCCGAGCGCGGCATGACCGAGGCCGAGGCGTTCCGCTGGATCCAGCGCACCGCGATGAACGAGCGCACCTCCATGCGGGCGCTGGCCGAGGCGATCCTCGCCACCGAGACGCCGGCCGGCGAGACGGCGTCCACCCCGGGCACCACCGGCTCCTGAGCGACGCCGCCGGGGGCCACGGCCCCCGGCGTGTTGCGTCGGCGTGTCGCGACGGCCCCGATGTGGCGCCGGTGAGACGCGCAGGTCACAACCCCATCACGGTGCACAACTCATCGGCGCCAGGGCGCGGGGTGGCAGCTACGTTTCTCCGCACTGATCGGGCCCCGGCAGGCGCACCTCGCCTGCCGCGGGGCGATGGAGACGTACTCACACCTCTGGGAGCAACTTGATGCGCACAGGCACGATCGCCCGCGCCACCGCCCTGTCCGGCGCGGCACTGCTCGCGCTGAGCGCGTGCGGCGGCAGCAGCGACGACGCCGCCAGCGGCTCCGCGGGCAGCAGCTCGGCTGCTGGCAGCGGCGGCGCGAAGCAGGTCAACGTCTACGGCACCGACGGCAACATGGGCAACGCGCTCGGCGAGGACTTCCAGGCCGAGGGTTCGCTGGCCGGGATGAAGGGCACCACGCCCCTCACCGACCTGTCCCCGGACTTCACCGACCGGCTCAAGGAGGTCGACCCGAACCTCAAGGACTTCAACTACGCCGGTGAGTCCTACGACGCGGTGATGCTCATCGCCATGGCCGCCCAGTCGGCCGGCACCACCGACGCGCGCACCTTCGGGCCGTACGTCAACGGCCTGACCGTGGGTGGCGACAAGTGCTCCGACTTCGCCGCCTGCCTCGCGATCATCAACGCCGGTGGCAACGTCGACTTCGACGGCATCTCCGGTCCGCTGAGCTTCGCCGAGGCCGGTGAGCCGGCTCAGGCCAGCTTCGGTCTGCTGCAGTTCGGCACCGACAACGCCCTCGACGACTCGAAGACCCAGTTCGTCATCGCCGGCGACGAGGCCAACGCCGTCACCGAGGAGGGGCCGGCACCGGTCCCCGCGGGCGCCACCAGCCCGACTCCGCTGACCATCGGCACCCTGCTGCCCGAGACCGGCAACCTGGCCTTCCTCGGCCCGCCGGAGGTCGCCGGCGTGCAGCTGGCGATCAACGACATCAACGCCGCCGGTGGCGTGCTGGGCCAGCAGGTCACGCTGGTCACCGGTGACTCCGGTGACGCCTCCACCGACACGGCCACCCAGACCGTCGACCGGCTGCTGCAGTCCGGTGTGAACGCGATCGTCGGTGCCGCCTCCTCCGGTGTCAGCCTGACCGTGATCGACACGATCACCCAGGCCGGCGTCATGCAGATCTCCCCGGCGAACACCTCCGACCAGTTCACCGAGTACGCCGACCAGGGGCTGTACTTCCGCACCGCACCCCCGGACACCCTGCAGGCCACCGCGCTGTCGGACCTGATCCTGCAGGACGGCAACAACACCGTCGGCATCCTCGCCACCAACGACCCGTACGGCACGGGCCTGGCGGAGAACACCAAGAACAACCTGGTCGCCGCCGGTCTGTCCGAGGACTCCGTCACGACGGTCATCTACGACCCGCAGGCGGCGAACTACGACGCCGAGGTCCAGCAGATGACCACCCTCGCCCCCGACGCGATCGTCGTCATCGGGTTCGAGGAGTCGTCCCGGATCATCCAGGGCCTCAACACCCAGGGCGTGGGTCCGCAGCGCTGACCCCAGCACCTCCCTGCACCAGGCTGCGGCCCGGTACCCCGCTCGGGGTGCCGGGCCGCAGTGCGTTGCGGAGGGCAGACTCTCCGGCGTGGACGACCGTGCGCGCCTGCTGGCCCGCTACCGCGAGCTGGTGCTCGACCAGCTGCCCCGCCGGGCCCGCGCCGAGCGGTGGGTGGTGACCGCCGACCACTGCTTCGGCCGGATCGTGCTCGACCACGCGGTCGGGGGCCGCTGGTACGACGTGCTGGACCGGCGCCGCTCGCCGGCGTTCGGCCAGCTGGACGACGCGCAGCTGCAGACCGCGGTCGACCTGGCGGAGCGGATCGCGGCCGACGGTGACCCGCTGCTGCGCGAGCTGGACGCCCAGAGCCTCCGCTGGCGCGGCAAGGCCGCCCCGCCCGGCCGGTGACCGGCGCCCTGGCCGTGGCCCACCTGCTCCTGGTGGGCGGGTACGCCGGCTTCCAGTGGACGGTGCGGGTGCTGGTCTACCCCCAGTTCACCGCGGTGCCGGCCGCCGCCGCGGCGGCCTACCAGGCCAGCCACTCCCGGCGCATCTCCCTCGTGGTGGGACCGCTGTTCGCCGGGCAGCTGGTCACCACCGGCTGGCTGCTGCTGGACCGGCCCGACGGCGTCCGCCTCGCGGGGGTGGTGGCCAGCGCCGCCTGCCTGGCCACCGTGCTGGCGGCCACGGCGCTGCTCGCCGTGCCCCGGCACCGGCAGCTGGCCGCGGGCTTCGACGCCGTCGCCCACGCCGGGCTGCTGCGCGCCGACACGCTGCGGGTCGTGGCCGCCACCGCGAACGTGGCCGCGAGCGCGTGGGCCGTGCTGGGCTGACCGACGACGGACGGCGCCGCCCCCACAGGGGGACGGCGCCGTCCGGTGGAGCCGGTCGGGGCTACTTGGCCTTGGCCAGCGTGCCGAGGTAGAGCTCGATGACCTTCGGGTCGTTCATCAGCGACTGGCCGGTGTCGGTGTAGGCGTTGCGGCCCTGGTCGAGCACGTAGCCGCGGTCGCAGATCTGCAGGCACCGGCGGGCGTTCTGCTCGACCATGATGATCGAGACGCCGGTGGCGTTGATCCGCCGGCAGCGGATGAACACCTCGTCCTGGTAGGCGGGGGACAGGCCGGCCGACGGCTCGTCGAGCAGCAGCACCGACGGGTCCATCATCAGCGCGCGGCCCATCGCCACCATCTGCCGCTCACCGCCGGACAGCGACCCGGCCTTGCCCTTGCGCCGCTCGCCGAGCAGCGGGAACAGGTCGACGACGTAGTCGAAGCGCTCCTTGAACGACTTCGGGCGCAGGTACACGCCCATCTGCATGTTCTCCTCGATGGTGAGGGAGGGGAACACGTTGTTGTTCTGCGGCACGTAGCCCACGCCCATGGACACCAGCCGGTGCGCCGGGGCGCCGGTGATGTCCTCACCGCGCAGGGTCACCCCGCCCGAGCGCACCGGGATCAGCCCGAACAGCGTCTTGAGCAGCGTCGACTTGCCGGCACCGTTGGGGCCGATGATGCCGACGAGCTCGCCGTCCTGCAGGTAGAAGTCGCAGCCCCGGAGGATGTTGACCCCGGGCACGTAGCCGGCGACCAGGTCGTCGGCGCGCACCAGGGCACCCTCGGCGAGCTTGAGGTGCTCCTCGCGGGTGGCGGCCTTCTCGGCCGGGGACAGCTCACCGGTCGCGACGGTCTGGGCGCGGGTGACGTCCTCGCCGGTCTCGTCGACCTCGAACAGCGGATCGCTCACACCAGACCACCCTTCTCGTCACTGCGATTGGCGTGCGGGACGGCGGGGGCGCCGTGCTCCTCGCGCGCGATCTCCGCCTCCACCTCGGCGAGGACCCGGTCCTCCTCCTCGACGGTCAGCGGGGCGTCGTGGTGCGCGCCCAGGTAGGCGTCGACGACCGCCTGGTTCTGCGAGATCGACTCCGGCGGGCCCTCGGCGATGACCTTGCCGGCCGCCATGACCACGACCCAGTCGCTGATGTCCCGGACGACGTCCATGTCGTGCTCGACGAAGATGACCGTCATGCCCTCCTCGCGGAGGTCCTTGACGTGCCCGAGCAGGCTCTGGGTGAGCGCGGGGTTCACCCCGGCCATCGGCTCGTCGAGCATGACGACCTTCGGGTCGCTCATCAGCGCGCGGGCCATCTCGAGCAGCTTGCGCTGACCACCGGAGAGGATGCCGGCGAAGTCGTCCTTCTTGGCGTCGAGCTTGAACCGCCGGAGCAGGTCCATCGCCTTCTCGGTGTTCTCCTTCTCCTGGGCGCGCCACCCGCCGGGCACCAGTGCCCGCAGGAAGCCCTCGCCGCGCTGGCCCTGGGCGCCGAGCAGCATGTTCTGCAGCACGGTGAGCCGGGACAGCGCCTTGGTCAGCTGGAAGGTGCGCACCACGCCGAGCCGGGCCACCTGGTGGGGGGCCAGCTTGCCGAGGTCCTTGCCGTCGAAGGACCACGTGCCGGTGTTGGGCTGGTCGAAGCCGGTCATCAGGTTGAACAGCGTGGTCTTGCCGGCGCCGTTGGGTCCGATCAGACCGGTGATGCCACCGCGCTGGATCTCCAGGTGGTCGACCGAGACGGCGGTGAGGCCGCCGAAGACGCGGGTCACGCCGTCGACGACGATCGCCGGGTCGGGCTTGGCCACGCCGACCTGCCAGGGCAGGTCCTTGAGCGCGGCCTGGGCCAGCCGCTGGGGAGCGGGCCGGCCGGCGCCCGCGGCGGTGCCCGCCGAGACGGCCGCGGCCTGCGCGGTCGACAGCTCCTCGGGCCGGGCGGCGTGGGCGCCGTGGGAGGACGGGTCAGCGGGCATCGAGCATCACCTCTCGTCGGTCACCGAAGATGCCCTGCGGTCGGAACACCAGCAACAGCATGAGGCCGAGGCCGACCAGGACGAAGCGGATCTGCGCGACGTCGGTGGAGGACAGCAGGGCCTCGGGGATCACGCCGTTGTCGATCAGCGCCCGCAGGCCGGTGTCGGCGAACTGCAGGATGAACAGCAGCAGCATCGACCCGATGACCGGGCCGAGCACGCGGGCCGCACCACCGAGGATCAGCGCCGCGTAGGCCAGGAACGTGTTGGCGTTCTGGTACTGGTCGGGGATCGCCGACCCGGTGGCCACGGCGTAGACCATGCCGCCGAAGGCGCCGATGACACCGCCGAGGACCAGGGCCTGCATCTTGTAGGCGTAGACGTTCTTGCCCAGCGCCCGCACGGCGTCCTCGTCCTCACGGATGGCCTTGACCACCCGGCCCCAGGGGCTGCGCATGAGCTGCCACACCAGCAGGCTGGAGACGATCACCAGCAGCCAGCCGACCAGCGCGACCCACAGCTCGCCACCGCTCCAGGACGTGCCCAGGATCTGGTGGCGGCCCGCCGGGTCCCAGGGCGCCAGGTTGATGAAGTCGGCGTTGAAGGCCGACAGGCCCCGGGTGCCACCGGTCACCGGCGTGGCCGAGACGGAGCGGAAGAGCAGGCGCAGGCCCTCCGCCGCGGCGATGGTGACGATGCTCAGGTAGTCCGCGCGCAGCCGCAGGGTCGGCAGACCCAGCAGCAGCGCCAGGACGACGGCGGCGGCCACACCGACGATGACGCCCACCCAGAAGGGCAGGCCCCACATGCTCACCGAGATGGCGATGCCGAAGCCGCCGAGCATGGCGAAGGCGATCTGACCGAAGTTGAGCAGCCCGGTGTAGCCGAAGTGCACGTTGATGCCGATGGCCAGCAGGGCGAAGAAGATCGCCTGGAAGCCGAAGAACGCCTTGCCGGCGATCGCGAACGCGTCGAGGAGCTCGGACATGGCGTCAGCCGATCCGGGCCCGGCTGCCCAGGATGCCCTGGGGCCGCAGAACGAGGATGACGATCAACAGAAGGAGCCCTCCGACGTACTTCACGTCACTGGGGATGACGAGGGTGGACATCTGCACGAACACGCCGACGATCAGGCTGCCGACGAGGGCGCCGTAGGCGGTGCCCAGACCGCCGAGGGTGACGCCGGCGAACATGAGGAGCAGCAGGCGGAAGCCCATGTCCCACTGCACCTGGTCGGACAGGCCGAGGAGCACGCCACCGAGGGTGGCCAGGGCGCCGCCCATCATCCAGACGACGAGGATGACCCGGTTGACGTCGATCCCGGAGGAGGCGGCGAGGTCGCGGTTGTCCGCGACCGCCCGCATGGCCTTGCCGATCGCGGTGCGCTGCAGCATGAGCGCGACCAGCACCAGCACGACCACCGAGATGACGATCGAGGCCAGCGCGCGGTTGGTCATGGTGAAGACGCCGTAGTCGACCGCCCGCTGGGTCTGGTAGTCGGCGTAGGGGCTGGAGAACCCGCCGTAGACGATCTGCACGAGGTAGCGCAGCAGCATCGACAGGCCGATCGAGACCACCAGCGCGGCGACCAGGCCGGTGCCGCGGCGGCGCAGCGGCCGCCAGATGGCCAGCTCGTTCAGCGCGCCGACCGCGGCCCCGACGACCATCGCGATGATCGTGGCCGGGATCAGCGGGACGCCGGCCCGGACGTTGACGTACCAGGCGACGACGGCGCCGATGGTGACCAGCTCGCCGTGGGCGAAGTTGGTGAGCCCGGTGGTGCCGTAGATCAGCGACAGGCCGACCGCGCAGACGGCGATCAGCAGGCCGAAGCGGATGCCGTCGACCAGCAGCTGGACGGCCTCGACGGAGCCACCGCCGCCGCCGGACGAGCCGTCGACCAGGCCGAAGAGCACCGGCTGGGCGCGGTTCGGGCCCACGGTGACGGTCAGGGTCTCGCCCCGGTCGCCCAGCTCGACGCCGTCGGGCAGCGCCTCGGGGTCGATGGTGACCGTGTAGTCACCGGCCCCGGGGACCGGCACGGCGAAGCGGCCGTCCGCGTCGGTCTCGGTCTCGGCGACCGCGGCACCGGCGGCGGTCTCGACCGTCACCGGCACGCCGGCGATCGGACCGCTGCTGCTGGTCTGCAGGGTGCCGGTGACCGACTCGTTCGCGGCCGAGGCGATGCCCGGCAGGAACATGGCCAGCGCCATGGAGAAGGCGGCGAGGAGCAGGGTCAGGACCAGCGGACGGCGGCCCGGCAGCCACCGGGACGGGCCTCGACGGGCGGGGACGTGTCCCCGTTGCCTGCCTGCCGTGCTGCCCTCACCGTGCCCTCGGGCGCGCTGCGGCGCGTGCGTCACTCGACCTCCCAGCCGTTGATTGAGCGGGGACAGTAACCCACCCCTGTTACGGGCAACGACCAGCAGGGACACACCGTGACCTTTCTGCGACACGCCGGTGCGCCGTCCGACCGGTCGTGCGCGACCGGTCGTCAGCGCGCCGGGCGGAGCAGGCAGGTCAGCCGGACGCTCGCGGTGGGCCGGCCGGTGCCGTCGGAGACCGCGATCAGGAAGGTCGCCAGCGTCCGCCCGCGGTGCACCGGCGTGCACACCGCGGTGACGGTGCCCGAGCGCGCCGCGCCCAGGTGGCTGGCCGACAGCTCGATGCCCACGACGCCCGCGCCGGGGCCGGCGTGCAGCAGGCCGGCCACCGAGCCCACCGACTCGGCCAGGGCGCAGGTCGCCCCGCCGTGCAGCAGGCCGAAGGGCTGCTCGTTGCCGGCCACCGGCATCGTGGCCACCAGGCGGTCGGGGTCCCAGTCCACGATCTGGATGCCGAGCTTGGCGTCCAGCGGGCCGGTGAGCGGGGGCAGCCAGTCCGGGCGGGGTGTGGTCACCGGGGCACGGTAATCGGGTCCACCGCCGCACGTCCGGCCCCGGTGCAGGGCCCCCCGCGAGCTCGCGGGGGGTGCGGGGCGCCGGGGTCCTTCTAGGATCGGAGCCGATGTCCGCTCCGGTCGCCGCCCCCCAGTCCACCGCCGCCGCCAGCGCCGACGGCGCCCGCCCGCGGCTGCTGCTGCTCGACGGCCACTCGCTGGCCTACCGGGCCTTCTTCGCCCTCCCGGTGGAGAACTTCTCGACCACCACCGGTCAGCCCACGAACGCCGTCTACGGCTTCACGTCGATGCTGATCAACGTGCTGCGCGACGAGCAGCCCACGCACCTGGCGGTCGCCTTCGACGTCAGCCGCAAGACCTTCCGCAGCGAGATCTACGCCGACTACAAGGCCAACCGGGCCGAGAGCCCCACCGACTTCCGCGGCCAGGTCAGCCTGGTGCAGGAGGTGCTGGGGGCGCTGCACGTCCCGGTGATCACCGCCGAGGGCTACGAGGCCGACGACGTCATCGCCACCCTCACCGTGCAGGCGGTCGAGCAGGGCATGGACGTGGCGATCTGCACCGGTGACCGCGACGCGCTGCAGCTGGTCAACGAGCACGTCACGGTGCTCTACCCGCGCAAGGGCGTGTCCGACCTGACCCGGTTCACCCCCGAGGAGGTCGAGACCAAGTACGGCCTCACGCCCACCCAGTACCCGGACTTCGCCGCGCTGCGGGGCGACCCCAGCGACAACCTGCCCAGCATCCCGAGCGTGGGGGAGAAGACCGCCGCCAAGTGGGTGCGCGAGTACGGCTCCCTCGACGCGCTGGTCGACCAGGTCGACACGGTCAAGGGCAAGGTGGGGGAGAAGCTGCGCGAGCACCTCTCGCAGGTGATGCAGAACCGCCGGCTCACCGAGCTCGACCGGCACGTCCCGCTGGAGGTGGGCCCGGCCGACCTCGCCGTCCAGCCGTGGGACCGCAACGAGGTGCACACGCTCTTCGACAACCTGCAGTTCCGGGTGCTCCGCGACCGGCTGTTCGCCACCCTGGCCACGCCCGAGCCGGAGGTCGACGGCGGCTTCGACGTCACCGCCGACGTCGTGGCCCCCGGCGGGCTGGGCGGGTGGCTGGACGCGCACGCCCGCACCGGGCACACCGGCGTGGTCTTCCGCGGCTCGTGGGGCCGCGGCGTGGGCGAGCTGGCCGGCGTAGCCCTGGCCGCCGCCGACGACCACGCCACCTTCGTCGACCTCGGTCCCGGCCTCGACCCCGCCGACGAGCAGGCGCTGGCCGCCTGGCTGCGCGACCCGGCCCGGCCCAAGATCGTGCACGACGTCAAGGGCCCGCTGCTGGCGGTGTGGGAGCGCGGCTGGGACCTGCAGGGCCTGGTCAGCGACACCGCGCTGGCCGCCTACCTGGCCGCCCCCGGCCAGCGGTCCTTCGACCTCGCCGACCTGGCGGTCCGCTACCTCAAGCGCGAGCTCAAGGACGACGCGGCGCCCGCCGCCCAGCTGACCCTGGACGGGCTGGGCCCCACCGAGGACGATGTCGCCGCGGAGGCCGCGCACGCCGACGTCCTCAAGGCGGTCGCGGTCAACGACCTCTCCGACGCCCTGGAGCAGGTGCTCGGCCAGAAGGGCGGCGACCACCTGCTCACCGACATCGAGCTGCCGCTGACCCGGGTGCTCGCGGCGATGGAGCACCGCGGCATCGCCGTGGACCTGGAGTTCCTGCACGAGCTGCAGCGGGAGTTCGCCGCCGCGGTCGCCGACGCCGCGCAGGAGGCCTACGCGGTCATCGGCAAGGAGATCAACCTCGGCTCGCCCAAGCAGCTGCAGGCGGTGCTGTTCGACGAGCTGGGGCTGCCGAAGACGAAGAAGAACAAGACCGGCTACACCACCGACGCCGACGCACTGACCTCGCTGCTGGCCTCCACCGGGCACCCGTTCCTCGAGCACCTGCTGCGCCACCGCGACGTCACCCGGCTGCGCACCGTCATCGACGGGCTCATCCCGATGGTCGACGACAACAGCCGGATCCACACCACGTTCCAGCAGACGATCGCGGCCACCGGGCGGCTGAGCTCCACCGACCCGAACCTGCAGAACATCCCGATCCGCAGCGCGGAGGGCCGCCGCATCCGGCAGGCGTTCGTCGTCGGTGCCGGCTTCGAGTCGCTGATGACCGCCGACTACAGCCAGATCGAGATGCGCATCATGGCCCACCTGTCCGAGGACGCCGGGCTGATCGAGGCGTTCACCTCGGGCGAGGACCTGCACTCGTTCGTGGCCTCCCGGGCCTTCGGGATCCCGATCGAGGCCGTCGACCCCGAGATGCGCCGGCGGATCAAGGCGATGAGCTACGGGCTGGCCTACGGCCTGTCCGCCTACGGTCTGGCGCAGCAGCTGCACATCTCCGCCGAGGAGGCGCGGGAGCAGATGCACGCCTACTTCGAGCGCTTCGGCGGCATCCGCGACTACCTCGACGGCGTGGTCGACGACGCCCGGCAGACCGGCTACACCGAGACGACGCTGGGCCGCCGCCGCTACCTGCCCGACCTCACCAGCGACAACCGGCAGCGCCGGGAGATGGCCGAGCGGATGGCGCTCAACGCCCCGATCCAGGGCTCGGCCGCCGACGTCATCAAGGTCGCCATGCTGAAGGTGGAGAAGGCGATCGAGGACGAGGGCCTGCGCTCGCGCATGCTGCTGCAGGTGCACGACGAACTGGTGCTCGAGGTCGCCGACGGTGAGCACGACGTGCTGGAGGCCCTGGTCCGCCGCGAGATGGCCGGCGCCGCCCAGCTGACCGTGCCCATGGAGGTCTCGGTCGGCTTCGGGAAGACCTGGAACGACGCCGCGCACTGATCGGACAGACGGTGATCAGGTCACCTGATCACCGTCTGTCCGCCCCCAGCAGCGTTGGTGAGGGAGGCCAGACGTCGGTGCGGTAGGACAGCGTCCCGCTGGGTCAGGCGGTGGCGGAGCCGCCGGTGCGGCGGGCCACCTCCGCGTACGGTCGCGACTGCCACAGCGCCCACTCGGCGCTGACGTCGCCGGCGGTGCGCAGCAGCAACGGCAGGTGCTCGGTGAGCAGCCGGTCGACCGAGGTCTCCGCGGCGTGCACCGTCACGTTCATCGCCGCCCGCACCGCGCCGGTCGCGTCCCGCACCGGGACGGCGACCGACCGCACGCCGGGGGCGAGCTCCTCGTCGGCCAGCGCCCAGCCGCGGGCGCGCACCTCGGTGAGCTCGGTGTCCAGCTGTTCCCGCGACCGGCCGATGTAGGGCGGCAGCCCCGACCGGCTGGGCTCGGCGAGCGCCGCGGTCAGCTCCTCGGCCGGCAGGGCGGCGAGCAGCACCTTGCCCTGCGAGGTCTGCACCGCCGGGAACCGCGTGCCGATCTCGACCCGCAGCGCGATCAGCTTCGGGACGGCGACCCGGGCGACGTAGACGATGTCCGAGCCGTCCAGCTGGGCCATCGAGGACGACTCGCCGCTGCGGGTGACCAGCGCCTCCAGGTGCGGCCGGGCGATGTCCCACAGCCCGAGCGCGCCGACGTAGGCCATGCCCAGGGTGAGGACCTTCGGCGTCAGCTGGAACGCCCCGCCGGAGCTGCGCACGAAGCCGAGCTCCTCGAGGGTCAGCAGCAGCCGGCGCGCGGTCGGCCGGGCCAGGCCGGCGGCGGCGGCCACGTCGGACAGCGACATCTCCGGCCGGTCGGCGTCGAAGCAGGCCAGCACGTCCAGCCCGCGGGCCAGCGCCTCCACGAAGTCCGGCCCGGTTCCCCGACCCGCCATGTCCGTCCCCTCCCAGGCCTCGGTCGTCGTCCCGCAGGCTCCCACGGCCCCGGGTGGCGCCGTCCCGAGCGGGCGGGACGGCGCCGGGTCAGCGTCCCGCGGCCTCGTCGCCGAAGACGCTGCCGCGGGCGCCGTGGGTGCTGGCCGACTTGTACTCGGTGTAGGAGTACGGGTTGTCCAGCATCTGCTCGCTGGGCAGCTGCGGGTTCATCCCGGCGGTCCACGCCTCCTCGCCCATGCTCGAGCGCAGGTGCTCGACGGTGGCGTCGACGGTGCGGCGCACGGCGGCCAGGTCGACGCCCACCAGCCGGTGCTCGCTCTTCACCACCCGGCCGTCGACCAGGACGGTGTGCACGTCACCGCGCTGGGCCTGAAACGCGAGGTGCCCGTAGGGGTTGAGCAGCGGGAACGACACCGGCGAGCGGTCGTTCTTGACCAGCACGACGTCGGCCTTCTTGCCCACCTCGAGGCTGCCCAGGTCGTCGCGCCCCAGCGCCGCGGCGCCGCCGCGGGTGGCCCAGTCGACGACGTGCTCGGCGCGCAGGTGCACCGAGGTGACCGTCTCGCCCTGGGCGTGGGCCTCCAGGTGCTCCCGCGACCGGTCGGCGCCCAGCGTCGTCCGCATCGCCGAGAACAGGTCGCTGCTCCACCACACGCTGGTGTCCATCGACAGCGAGACCGGGATGCCGTGCCGGCGGACCTGCCAGGTGGGCGGGTAGCCCTGCCCGGCGCTCTGCTCGGACTCCGTCGACACCGAGATGGAGCCGCCGGTGGCGGCGATCCGGTGGTAGGAGTCGGTGCTCAGCGTGGCGGCGTGCACGTAGACCGTCTCGGGGGTCATGAAGCCGTGCTCGTGCATGAGCCGGATGCCGTCGTCGTTGGTCGCGCCCCACACCCCGGCGTGGGTGGTGACCGGCAGGCCCAGCTCGCGGGCGGCCTCGAAGGCGGCCGCCTCCGGGAACGACGGGTCGCCGGTGACGTCGAAGGCCAGCTGCAGCCCGAGCCGGCCCTCGTCGCGCCGGCGCCGCAGGAACGCCTGGACGGCCGGGTCGGTGGCCCACTCCCAGGGCCCGGCCTGGATGTTGCCGTAGGCGAGCACGAACCGGCCCGGGACGGCGAGCAGCGCGTCAGCGGCGGCCTCGGCGTGGTCGACGGTCTGCAGCCCGTGCGACCAGTCGACGGTGGTGGTGACCCCGGCCTCGAGCGCGTCCCAGGCCGACAGCAGGTTGCCGGCGTGCACGTCCTCGGGGCGGAAGGCCTTTCCGTGCTCGAGGTAGTACCAGACGAAGTACTGGGTGAGGGTCCAGTCGGCGCCGTAGCCGCGCATCGCGGTCTGCCACATGTGCCGGTGGGTGTCGATCATCCCGGGCATGACGATGCCGCCGGTCGCGTCGACCTCGACGGCGCCCTCGGGGACGTCGAGCCGGTGGCCCACGGCCGCGACCCGGTCGCCGACGACGAGCACGTCGGCGTCGGTCAGGACGGTGTGGGCCCGGTCCATGGTGAGCACGGTGCCGCCGCGCAGCACGACCGGGCGGCCGGCCGCCGGGTGCTCGACGCCGTTGTCGGGGTGGGACATCGCATCTCCTCGGGAGAGTGGCGGACAGTCGTCCGCTGTGCGGCTGCATCGCCGTGGCGGTCACTGTGGAGTGATCTGGAGCACGCTGTCAAGACGCAATCGAGCGGTGACCCAGTTCACTGGACGCTCTTGACATGTGGGCGGCGCGGCGCTGAGACTGCCGGGCATCCAACGACGGACGTCTGTCCGTTCTGCGGCTTCGGCGAAGGAGCACCCATGAGCACGCCACCTCCCGTGCCGGGCGACGAGCCCCCGCGCGGGCCCCTGGCCGGACTGCTGGTGGCCGACTTCTCGCGCATCCTCGCCGGCCCGTACGCCACCATGCTGCTGGCCGACATGGGCGCCGAGGTGGTCAAGGTCGAGGGCCCGGCCGGCGACGACACCCGCAGCTGGCAGCCGCCGGTCCGCGAGGGCGTCTCCACCTACTACCTGGGCGTCAACCGCAACAAGCGCTCGGTCGCCCTAGACCTCAAGGACGCCGACGACGTGGCCGCCGCCCGCGAGCTGGCCCGCCGGGCCGACGTGGTGGTCGAGAACTTCAAGAGCGGCGGGCTGGCCCGCTTCGGGCTCGACTACGACACGGTCGCCGCGACCAACCCGCGGGTCGTCTACGCCTCGATCACCGGCTTCGGCAGCCAGCCCGGCGGTGCCGAGCTGCCCGGGTACGACCTGATCGTGCAGGCGATCTCCGGGCTGATGAGCCTCACCGGCGACCCGCAGGGCCAGCCCTACCGGGCCGGCATCTCGGTCTTCGACGTGATGGCCGGCCTGCACGCCACGATCGGCGTCCTGGCGGCGCTGAGCTCCCGGCACGAGACCGGGCGGGGGCAGCACGTCGAGGTCAACCTGCTGTCCTCGGCGCTCTCGGGGCTGGTCAACCACGCCAG
This sequence comes from Modestobacter sp. SSW1-42, assembly GCF_046635825.1. Taxonomy (NCBI): domain Bacteria; kingdom Bacillati; phylum Actinomycetota; class Actinomycetes; order Geodermatophilales; family Geodermatophilaceae; genus Modestobacter; species Modestobacter sp. SSW1-42. The sequence goes on from NZ_JBISCA010000001.1 coordinate 890,279, forward strand.
CGCCGTCGTCGCCGGCGGCGTCGTCCCGTTCCGGATGGGCAACAGCCACCCGAGCCTGTTCCCCTACGAGCCGCTGCCCTGCGCCGACGGCGACCTGATCATCACCGCGGGCAACAACGGCCAGTTCCGCAAGCTGGCCGAGGTGCTCGGCGTCCCCGAGCTCGCCGACGACCCGCGCTTCGCCCGCAACGAGGACCGGACGGCGAACCGCGACCAGCTGCGCCCGCTGCTGGTCGAGCGGCTGCGGACCCGCTCCAAGCTCGACTGGTTCACCGACATCATCGCCGCGGGCGTGCCCTGCGGGCCGATCAACACCGTCGACCAGGGCGTCGCCTTCGCCGCGGGCATCGGCCTGGACCCGGTGGTCGAGGTGGGGGAGGGTGACGACGCCGTCCCGATGGTCCGGAACCCGATCACCTTCTCCGGGACGCCGGTCGGCTACCGGCTGCCGCCGCCCGGGCTCGACGAGCACGGCGCCGAGGTCCGCCGCTGGCTGGCCACCCCCGAGGAGGAGCGCGCATGACCACCCCCGCCTACCCGACCGCGCTGGGTGCCTCGAGCCGGGAGTCGATCACCCTGCTCGGCGCCGACCTCGCCCGCGACGTCATGGGCACCGTCGGGTTCGGCGAGCTGGCCTTCTGGCTGGCCACCCAGCGCCGTCCGGGCCCGGGGGAGACCCGGGTCTTCGAGGCGGTGCTGGCCGCCCTGGCCGACCACGGTTTCACGCCCACCGCGATCGTCACGCGGCTGACCTACCTGTCGGCGCCGGACTCGGTGCAGGGCGCGCTCGCCGCCGGCCTGCTGGGCGGGGGCAGCCGCTTCCTCGGCGTCACCGAGGACTGCGGCCGGTTCCTGCACGACGTCCTCACCGGCGTCGAGGGCGGCCTGCCCGTCGACGACGCCGGCTGGGACGCCCTGGCCCTGGAGACCGTCACCGCCCAGCGCGCGGCCCGCCGGTTCGTGCCGGGGCTGGGCCACCACGTGCACAAGGACGGCGACCCGCGCACGCCGCGGCTGTTCGAGATCGCCGGCGAGGAGGGGCTGGTCGGCCCGCACCTGTCGCTGTTCGCCGCGATCGGCCGGGTCCACCCCCAGGTGCTCGGCCGGACCCTGCCGCTCAACGGCGCCGGCGTGTGCGGCGCCGCGCTGGCCGACCTCGGCCTGCCGCTGGAGCTGCTGCGCGGCTTCGCGCTGCTGGCCCGCACCGCCGGCCTCATCGGTCAGCTGGCCGAGGAGATCCGCCACCCGGTCGCCAACGAGGTCTTCCTCTCCGTCGACCTCAACAACCGGTCCGTCGACCCGGACCCCTACGTCCCCGCTGCGCTGCCGTCCGCCGAGACCACCGGAGGTCCCCATGGCTGAACTGGTCGCGGTCGTCGCGTCCACCCACCACCCGTTCTACTACCGCGCCAGCACCGCGACCGGCGCGGACCGCCCGCCGTTCGCCGACGAGTGGGTCGCGAAGATCGAGCGGTTCCGGGAGACGCTGACCGCCGCCGCACCCGACGTCCTGGTGATGGTCGGCAGCGACCACTTCCACCAGCTGTGGCTGGACAACATGCCGCAGTTCCTCGTGGGCAAGGCGCCGTTCTTCGACGCCAACTGGCACAACGAGGAGCGCGAGTTCGGCCTGCCGCGGATGACGCTGCGCGGCGAGGAGGAGCTGGCGGCGCACATCCTGCGCGACGGGCTGGACCGGGACTTCGACCTGGCGTTCAGCAACGAGCTGCGGATCGACCACAGCATCACCTGCCCGATCATCACGCTGCGGCCCGAGGCCGACCTGCCGATCGTGCCGGTCTACACCAACATCTTCGCCCCGCCGATGCCGCGGCCCTCCCGCTTCGTCCAGCTCGGGCAGGCGCTGCGGGAGATGGTGGAGTCCTGGCCCAGCGACAAGCGGGTGGCGGTCATCGGCACCGGCCACCTGAGCCTCGAGCTCGGCGGCCCGCGCCAGTTCGGCGAGCACGGGCCCGACCCGGAGTTCGACCGCAAGGCGGTCGAGTGGATCGCCAACGGCGACATCGAGGGCTGCCTGGCCGAGGTGACCCTCGACAGCCTCCACCACCCGGGCAACGCCACCCACGGGTTCATGGACTTCATGCTGATGATGGGCGTGGCCGGCGCTGGGCAGAAGGCCGACCACGTCGACACCCTGGACCTGTTCCACACGATGGAGGCCTACTTCACCTGGTACCCGCAGGGAGACCCCAGGTGAGCGAGCGTGCGAGCTCGCCCATGAGCACAGCAGCTCCGCGAACGCGGCCGACGAGCGCCAGCGAGGAGGACTCGTGAGCAAGTACCTGCTGGACAAGTTCCTGTTCACCGTCGACCGCGACCCGGAGCTCACCGAGCGCTACCGGGAGGACCCGGCCGGCACGGTGCGCTGGTGGGAGGCCGAGATGGCCAACACCCTGCTCAACTGCACCCCGGCCGAGCGGACGACGTGGCTGGCCTTCACCGACGAGGAACGGCGCGCGCTGGCCGAGCACGACCACGTGACGCTGTTCGGGATGGGCGCGCACCCGTTCCTCACCCTCACCCTGTTCATCGCGATGTTCGAGCGCGACCACGGGCCGCTGGAGTACCAGCGGGCCTACGGGAAGGCCATGGAGCACGTGACCATGCCCTACCCCGACATCAGCACCTGATCCGGTGCGCGCCGCCGTCCTGAGCTCGCCCGGGCAGCCGCCCGAGGTGACCGAGCACCCGCCACCGGAGTCGCAGCCGGGCCGGACCCTGGTCCGGGTGACGGCCGCCCCCGTCGTCCCGCTCGACCTGCTGTGCGCCTCCGGGACGTCGTACTTCGGCCGGCCCGCCGTCCCGTACGTGCCCGGGGTGCAGGGCGTCGGCGTGGTGGCCGACTCCACGGTGCACCCCGTGGGCGGGCGGGCGTTCGTCGCCACGGCCGCGGGGATGGCTCCCGGTGACGGCAGCCAGGCGCCGTGGTGCAGCGTCCCGGACGGCGACGTCGTCCTGCTGGCCGACGGCGACGGGGTGACCGACGCCGCGGTGGCCGCGATCGGGCTGTCCGGGGTGGCGGCGTGGATGGCGCTGACCTGGCGGGCGCAGCTGCGGCCGGGGGAGCGGGTGCTCGTGCTGGGCGCGGGCGGGGCGGTCGGTCAGGCGGCCGTCGGGGCGGCGCGGGCGCTGGGCGCGGGCCGGGTCGTCGCCGTGGCCCGGCCGGGGTCCTCGGCGGAACGGTCCCGGGCGGCCGGTGCCGACGTCGTCGTCGAGCTGGGCGCCGGCGTCGACGAGCTGGCCGCGCAGCTGACCGAGGCCTGCGGTGGCGCGGCCGACGTCGTCGTCGACCCGGTGTTCGGCCCGGTGGCCACCGCCGCGAGCCGGGCCCTCGCCCCGGGCGGGCGGCTGGTCAACCTGGGCAGCGCGGCCGGGGACACCGCGGAGCTGTCCTCCGCGGTCCTGCGCAGCCGCGGCGCCTCGGTGCTCGGCTACACGAACAACGCGCTCACCGCCGGGCAGCGGGCCGACGCGCTGCACGCCGTCCTCGCCGTCGCCGCGGCGGGGGAGCTGTCCGTCGCGCACGAGACGCTGCCGCTGGCCGACGTCCGGACGGCCTGGGAGCGCACCGCGGCCGGGTCGGGTGCCCGGTTGGTGCTGCTGCCCTAGGAGCGGGCCGGCAGGTCGCAGACCAGGACCAGCGTGCCGGGCACGAGCGCACCCCGCTCGGGGGACCACTGGCCCCAGGTCTCGGTGCGCCCCGGCGTCCACTCCGGCTCGACCAGGTCGGTGAGCACGAACCCCGCGCCCACCACCGCCCGCACCCAGTCGCCGACCGTCCGGTGGTGCTCGACGTAGACGGTGCGGCCGCGGTCGTCGGTCTCGACGTAGGGCGTGCGGTCGAAGTAGGAGGACACCACGCGCAGGTCGTCGGGGTCGGGGGAGTCCGGCATCGGCCAGCGCATGGGGTGGTTGACCGAGGCGACCAGCCGGCCACCGGGCACGAGCACCCGGGCCACCTCGGTGAGCACCGCGCGGGCGTCACTGACGAAGGGCAGCCCGCCGAAGGCCGAGCAGGCCAGGTCGACGCTGGCGTCGGCCAGCGGCAGGGCGCCCGCGTCGGCCTGCAGCAGCGGGACGTCGACGCCGGTGCTGCGGTTGAGCTCCGCGGCCCGGGCGAGCATGCCGCCGGAGACGTCCAGCGCCAGGGGGGAGGCCCCGGCCAGCCGCAGCCAGCGCGAGCAGGGCGCCGAACCGCAGCCGATCTCCAGCACCCGCCGGCCGGCGACGTCCCCGAGCAGGTGGGCGTCGGCCTCGCGCAGGCCCTCCGGGCACCAGAGGAAGTCGCTGTCGCCCAGGTCCGAGCCGTGCTCGGCCAGGTACGCGGGTGCTGCGGCGTCCCACCAGCCGCGGTTGGCGCGGGCGGACTCGGCCGGGCCGGTGGGGCGCCGGGTGACCCCGCCGGCGGCGGGGTAGCCGTCCTCGGCGAGGGGCAGGGAGGTCGCGGGCAGGCCGCCGGGGGTGGGGTCCATGGCCCGGCGATCGTGACACGCCGACGGCGTCGATCGCGGTCCGGACCCGGATGGACCCGTCCGCCGGAGGTACGTACCATGGAGGACCACGCCTGAGGTCTGTGGCGACGACCCCTGTCCGGGGTGCTCGGCACAGCCCTCTCCCGTGAACTTCCCCGCGTCCCACCTGGGCCGCGGGTGTCCTGTCCCTTCGCATCCCCCGTCCGGAGCACTCGACTTCATGACCTCCACCCAGGTCCGTCCCGACAGCACCCCCCAGGTCGCGGTGAACGACATCGGCACCGCCGAGGACTTCCTCGCCGCCATCGACCAGACCATCAAGTACTTCAACGACGGCGACATCGTCGAAGGCGTGATCGTCAAGGTCGACCGGGACGAGGTGCTGCTGGACATCGGCTACAAGACCGAGGGCGTCATCCCCTCGCGTGAGCTGTCCATCAAGCACGACGTCGACCCGACCGAGGTCGTCAAGGTCGGCGACGAGGTGGAAGCCCTCGTCCTCCAGAAGGAGGACAAGGAGGGCCGGCTGATCCTGTCCAAGAAGCGCGCGCAGTACGAGCGCGCCTGGGGCACGATCGAGGCCAAGAAGGAGGCCGACGAGGTCGTCACCGGCACCGTCATCGAGGTCGTCAAGGGCGGTCTCATCCTCGACATCGGCCTGCGCGGCTTCCTCCCCGCCTCGCTGGTCGAGATGCGTCGCGTCCGCGACCTGCAGCCCTACGTGGGCCGCGAGCTCGAGGCCAAGATCATCGAGCTCGACAAGAACCGCAACAACGTCGTCCTCTCCCGTCGCCAGTGGCTGGAGCAGACCCAGTCCGAGGTCCGCAGCGAGTTCCTCAACAAGCTCGCCAAGGGCCAGGTCCGCACGGGCGTCGTCTCCTCGATCGTCAACTTCGGTGCCTTCGTGGACCTGGGTGGCGTCGACGGCCTGGTGCACGTCTCCGAGCTGTCCTGGAAGCACATCGACCACCCGTCCGAGGTCGTCGAGGTCGGCCAGGAGGTCACCGTCGAGGTCCTCGACGTCGACCTGGACCGTGAGCGGGTCTCCCTGTCGCTGAAGGCGACGCAGGAGGACCCGTGGCGTCAGTTCGCCCGCACGCACCAGATCGGGCAGGTCGTCCCCGGCAAGGTCACCAAGCTGGTCCCCTTCGGTGCGTTCGTGCGCGTCGACGAGGGCATCGAGGGCCTGGTGCACATCTCCGAGCTGGCCGAGCGCCACGTGGAGATCCCGGAGCAGGTTGTGCAGGTCGGCGACGAGATCCTGGTCAAGGTCATCGACATCGACCTGGACCGCCGCCGCATCTCGCTGTCGCTCAAGCAGGCCAACGAGGGCGTCATCGGCGACGAGGAGCAGTTCGACCCCGCCGCCTACGGCATGTCCGCGTCCTACGACGAGCAGGGCAACTACATCTACCCGGAGGGCTTCGACCCGGAGACCGGCGAGTGGCTCGAGGGCTACGAGGCGGCTCGCGAGACCTGGGAGAAGCAGTACGCCGACGCCCAGGCCCGCTTCGAGGCGCACCGCAAGCAGATCGCCGAGGCCAAGGCGGCCGACGCCGAGGCAGCTGCCGGCGGCAGCTACTCCAGCGCCGCCGAGGCCGAGGACGAGACCACCTCGACCGGCGGCACCCTGGCCTCCGACGAGGCGCTGGCGGCCCTGCGGGCCAAGCTCGCCGGCGGCGAGTGACCTCGCGGCTGACCTGAGCAGCACATGACCGTGCGCCGTCCACCCACCCGGGTGGGCGGCGCACGGTCGTTCGTGGGGCTGGTGGGGTCGGTGGTGCTCGTGGGCTGCAGCAGCCCGGCGGCCGCGCCCGTGGCCACCCCGACCAGCAGCACCCCACCGCCGACGACGTCGGCCCCCGCCACGACGGCGGCGCCGGTCTACACGCTCCCCGACGGCTGTTCAGGGCTGCTGACGCTGCGGCAGATCGACGTCGCGCTCGGGACGCCGCTGCCGGGCCAGACGACGTTCACCGTCGGCACCGCGCAGCCCGAGATCGGCCGCACCGGTCGCATCACGTGTGGGTTCGGGGTCGTCCCGGCCACCGAGGACGCCGCCGCCGCCGATCCGCTGCTGCAGCTGTCTGTCTTCACCTACACCGACGAGCAGGCCGCCGCGGACCGGGTCGACGCGACGGTCGACGCGCAGCAGGCCCAGGGCGTCCGCTACGACCAGGCGGTGGTGCCCGGCGCCTCCGCCGTCCTGCTGAGCGGCCCCGACGAGACGACGCTCATCGCGACCCTCGGGTCCCGCACCTACTCGCTGTCCCTCGTGCCCGGCGTCCTCGACGCCACCGGCACGCAGACCGCACTGCAGTCGCTCATGGGCGACGTGCTCACCGCCGACGCACCGGCCCAGCCGGACACCTCGGCAACGCTGGGCCCGGCCTCACCGACCGGCTGATCCGCCCGCTGAGCGGCGTCTGGCGGCCCGGACGAGGACGCGCCCGGGTCAGAGGCTGAGGATGATCGCGAACGCGGTGCGCGGGCGGCCGCCGGCGTTGGCCAGGAAGGCCCAGGTGTGCCGGCCTGCGGAGACGCTGGGCACGAACGCCCGGAAGAACGCCGTCCCGCGCCGCGCCCGCGGGAGCTCCCGCACGCCGGGCAGGTCGGCGACCCGCAGCCCGGCGGGGTTCTCGATCCGGTGCCGGCCGCGGGGGAGGGTGCCGACAGCCGACGGTGTGCCAGTGCTCGTGGAACGGGACATGGTCGCTGCCTCTCTGCTGTGGCGGGGGAGGTCCACCGGGACGAAAGGTAAGTCCTGTGACGGGTGTGACTCGCGGACGACGCGCCGGACGCGACGCGCCGTGACCATCTCGATACGAAGGACCCCCGTGCCCCCACCACTCGCAGGTTCGTGGCGGGCCCCTGCGCGGGAGCCGGTCTAAGGTCCGCGGGGTGTTGAGGATCGGGTTGACCGGTGGGATCGGGTCGGGCAAGAGCACGGTGGCCGCGCTGCTGGCCGAGCGCGGGGCGCGGGTGGTCGACGCCGACCGGATCGCCCGCGCGGTGCTCGAACCCGGCACGCCGGGGCTCGCCGCCGTGGTCGGGGAGTTCGGCGACGGCGTGGTCGGCCCGGACGGTGCGCTGGACCGGGCCGCCCTGGCGGCGATCGTGTTCGGCGACCCGGCTGCCCGCGCCCGGCTGGACGGCATCGTGCACCCGCTGGTGCGCGCCCGGGCCGCTGAGCTCGTCGCTGCCGCCCCGGCGGACGCCGTCGTGGTCCAGGACGTGCCCCTGCTGGTGGAGACCGGTCAGGCGGGCGGCCACGACCTGGTGCTCGTCGTGGAGGCGGACCCCGACACCCGGGTGGAGCGGCTGGTGGGCCGGGGCCTGTCCGCCGACGACGCCCGGGCCCGGATGGCCAGTCAGGCGACCGACGAGCAGCGCCGGGCGGTGGCCGACGTGGTGCTGCGCAACGACGGCGACCGGGCCTCCCTCGCCGCCCAGGTCGACCGGTTCTGGGCCGAGTGGGTGACGCCGGCGGTCGGCTGACCAGCCGTGGCGAGGATCACGCCAGCGGTCCGACCGCCCGCACCGGGGGCGAGTGATGTGCCTGGAACAGCGAAAGGCCCCAGGTCGGTGACCTGGGGCCTTCTCGTGGTGGGCGATACTGGGATCGAACCAGTGACCTCTTCCGTGTCAGGGAAGCGCGCTACCGCTGCGCCAATCGCCCGTGCCGGTCTCGCGACCGGTCCCTCCTCCACGCCCGTGCTCCGTGGCGGAGACGGAGGTGGAGACGGGATTTGAACCCGTGTAGACGGCTTTGCAGGCCGTTGCCTCGCCTCTCGGCCACTCCACCGCACGCCGGGCACCGGTCCAGAGACCAGCGCCCGGGCTTCCGAGCGGATGACGGGATTCGAACCCGCGACCCTCACCTTGGCAAGGTGATGCTCTACCACTGAGCCACATCCGCAGTGCCCCGCTCTCGCGGTGCGTGGAGAACTCTAGCGGACCCTCTCCAGGGGGTTGAACCGGGGGGGTACCCGGGGTGTCCCGGAGGCTGTTCCTGCAGGTCAGCAGCGTGCGCGGACCTGCAGGAGCCGGGTCAGTGGCCCGAGGGGTCCGAGCCGCCCTGCAGGAGCGCCGACAGCTCGTCGTCCACCTGGAGCGCCTCGCTCTCGTGCCCGACGGCCACGAGCTGCTCGCTCTCGCGCAGGAAGTCGCCGACGACGGCGGCCGACAGCTCGAACAGCGCCTCGCCCGAGGGGGCGCGCAGCTGCAGGAACAGGACGTCGAGCCCGCCGCGGGCCGGCCACAGCCGCACGTCGCCCTCGCCGGCCGGGCTGGTGAGCCCGGCGCGCAGCAGGTCGCGGCTCAGCAGCCACTCCACGCCGCCGTCCTCGTCGGGGACGTCCTCGCCGAACGCCGGGCCCTGCAGGGCGACGTCGTCCGTGCCGCGGTCGAACTCGTCCTCGCCGCCGTCGCCGAACCGGACCCGCACCGCGAAGGGGTCCCGCGCGTCGTAGACCAGTGCCGCGGGCACGGCCGTCCACGACTGCGGACCGACCAGGTGGAGGGTGGTTCGTGCAGTGCAGCCAGACCTCGGGTAGCGCGCCATGCCCTGTAACGACCCAGAACCGGGCCCGGTCACGCATGCTCTCGGCGTGTCGCGCCTCTGGCGCCTCCTGAGTCACACCCGTCACACGTGTCGCCCGGCCGTCGGGGAGTGAACCGATACGGGGCCAGGCGACGAAGGCGTCGTGTGACCATGGGCCTCGTGACTCGACCTGCGCGCAGCACGGAGGACGGCGCCGCCGACCTCGAGCTGCTGCGCCGTGTCGCTGCCGGCGACCGGGGTGCCGTCGACGACCTCTACCAGCGCTTCCGCCGTCCGGCCTTCGCCCTGGCGCGCCGCGTGCTCGCCGACGACGTCCTGGCCGAGGACGTGCTGCAGGACGTGTTCGTCGGCATCTGGCGCGACCCGGGCGCCTTCGACGGCGCCCGCGGCAGCGTGGCCTCCTGGCTGCTGACGATGGTCCACCACAAGGCCGTCGACGCCGTGCGGCGCGAGGAGTCCCACCGCCGGCGCACGACCCGCGCCGAGGAGGACCTCGCCCTGTCCGCGCCCGTCCAGATCAGCGACGTCGAGGACGACGCGTGGGAGCGGATGGAGGCCGGCCGGGTGCGCGAGGCGCTGCGTGCCCTGCCCGAACCGCAGCGGGAGGCGCTGACGTTGGCCTACTACGGCGGCTACACCCAGCGGGAGGTGGCGGCCCTGACCGGCACACCGCTGGGCACGGTGAAGACCCGCATGCTCGCCGGGATGCGCCGGCTGAAGGACACGCTGGGCACCGGCGTCCCCGGTGCCACCCCGGCCGACGGAGGTCCCCGATGACCGCGCCCGGAGCGCAGCCCGGCCGCGACGACGAGCACCGGAGCTGGGACGAGCTCGCCGTGGGCTGGGCGCTGCACGCCCTCGAGCCCGAGGACGAGACGCTCTTCGCCGCCCACCTGCGCACGTGCGACCGCTGCGCGCAGACCGTCGCCGACACCGCCGGGGTGATGGCCGCCCTCGCCGGCGACCTGCCCCCGGCGGAGCCCTCCGACGCGCTGCGCGACCGGCTGCGTGCCGCCGTGGAGGAGACCGAGCAGGTCCGGCCGGCCGAGGTCCCCGAGCCGCCGGTCGCCCGCGCGCCGGTCGAGCGGCCCCGACCCGTCCCGCTGGGGGGCGCGAGCGCCTACGGCAACGTCCGTGCGCCGCTGCCCATCCGGGACGTCGACCCGCGGCCGGGCTGGCGGCGGGTGCTGCCGACCGCGCTGGTCGCCGCCGCCGTGGCCGCCGTCCTGGCGCTGGGGGCGTGGAACGTCGTGGTCACCAGCGACCGGGACGCCGCCCGCGCCGAGGCGGCCGAGCAGAGCCGCGTGATCGACCTGCTGTTGCAGCCCGGCCGGGCCGCGATCGCCCCGCTGACCGAGGAGGACGGTCAGCAGGTCGCCTCGGTGGTCGCCCGGGACGGGCAGGTGCAGGTGCTCGCCGAGGGGCTGCCGGTCAACGACGCGAGCGCCCGGACCTACGTCGTCTGGGGGATACGGGACGGTTCCCCGGTGGCCATCGGGACGTTCGACGTGGCCTCTCCTCAGATGGACCTGCGGACCGTACGCTCGGCGGCGACCGGGCTGGACGACTACTCCACGTATGCCATCAGCATCGAGCCCGGCCGGCAGGCTCCGACGACCCCGTCGGAGATCGTCGCGACCGGGCAGGTGACCAGCTGAGCGGACAGGACATCCGGACCGCACCGGGGGAGCACGTCCCCTCGGGACGGAGCCACGCGGTGCGCGCCGGGCACGAGAAGGACCGCAGCCTGCGCGAGCGCGTCGCCGAGACCGGCTGGCGCCGGCGGATCGCTGCCCGCAAGAGCGTCGAGGCGCCCTACCGGCTGGGCGTCGGCATCGTCGGCGGGCTGGTCGTGGCCGTGGGCGTCGTGGCGATCCCGCTGCCCGGCCCGGGCTGGCTCATCGTCTTCGCCGGCCTCTTCGTGCTGGCCACGGAGTTCCTGTGGGCCGAGCGGCTGCTCGCCTACGCCCGCCGTCAGGTGCAGGGCTGGACCGACTGGCTGGGCCGCCAGCCGGTCGCCGTCCGGGTCGCGGTGGCCCTGCTGACCGCGGCCTTCGTCTACGGCGTGGTCGTGCTGACCCTGCACCTGACGGGGGTGCCGGACTGGGTGCCGGGGTGGGTGCCGCTGTGGCACTGAGCGTCTGGCACAATCTTCCGCAGCACGGGCGATTGGCTCAGCGGTAGAGCGCTTCGTTCACACCGAAGAGGTCACTGGTTCGATCCCAGTATCGCCCACCGTGCGCGAGGGCCAGGTCCACCCGGGAACGGGTGACCTGGCCCTCGTCTCGTTCCCGTGCCGGGGAGCCCGGGCGGGCGCACCATGGACGGCGATGGCACTGGACCGCGCCGCCCGCCTGCGGGTCGCCGTCGACCGCGACGGGCCCACCTGCATCTGGTGCGCCCGCGCGTTCGGCGAGCACGTCGAGCCCAGCACCGAGCACGTCGTCCCGCGGGTGAAGGGCGGGCCCTCGTGGCTGGAGAACGAGGTGGCCGCCTGCCGCCGGTGCAACGCCGCCCGCGGCCACGTCGCGCCGGTGGAGTGGCTGGAGGAGTGCGAGCGCCGCGGCTGGCACCCCGACGAGCCGCGGCTGCTGCGGGTGCTCACCGCGCTGGACGGGGCGATCGCCGAGCGCGGCGGCCAGCGCCGCGCCCGGCCCTACCTCGACGCCCAGCTGCGCCGGCTGCGCCGCCGGGGTGGTCCGACGGGGCAGCGGGCCGGCTGAGGCCGGGTCACCGGCCGGTGAACGGGATCGAGGCCGGTGCCGGGCCTCCGGCCGGCGAGCCGGCCGGAGGCGTCCACAGACCGCGGCGCTGCAGCTGCGGCAGCACGCCCTCGCCGACCCAGTACGCCTCCTCCAGGTGCGGGTGGCCGGAGAGCACGAACTCGTCGATGCCCAGCGCGTGGTACTCGGCGATCCGGTCGGCGACCTCGGTGTGGCTGCCCACCAGGGCCGTGCCGGCGCCGCCGCGGACCAGGCCGACGCCGGCCCACAGGTTGGGGGAGACCTCGAGGTCGGCGGCGCGGGCGGTGCCGCCGGCGTGCAGCGCCCGCATGCGGCGCTGGCCCTCGGACTCGCTGCGGGCCAGGTTGGCCTGGACGCGGTCGACCATCCCCTGCGGGATGCCGGCCAGCAGGGTCTCCGCCTGGGCCCAGGCGGCGTCGGAGGTGTCCCGGGCGATGACGTGCAGCCGGATGCCGAAGCGCACGGTGCGCCCGCGGGCGGCCGCCAGGCCGCGGATCCACGCGATCTTCTCGGCCACCTGGGCCGGCGGCTCGCCCCAGGTCAGGTACACGTCGCAGTGCTCGGCGGCGACCTCGCCGGCCAGCGGGGAGGAGCCGCCGAAGTACACCGGCGGCACCGGGTCGGGCACCGTCTCGAGCCTCGCGCCCTCGACCTGCACGTGCTCGCCGACCAGGTCGACGGTCTCCCCGCGCCACAGCCCGCGCACCACCTGCAGGAACTCCCCGCACCGGCGGTACCGGTCGTCCTTGCCCAGGAAGTCGCCGTAGGCGCGCTGCTCGGCCGGCTCGCCGCCGGTGACGACGTTGAGCAGCAGCCGGCCACCGGAGTGCCGCTGGAAGGTGGCGGCCATCTGGGCGGCGAGGGTGGGCGACAGCAGCCCGGGCCGGAAGGCGACGAGGAACTCCAGCCGCTCGCTGGCGCCGGCGAGCATGGCCGTGGTCAGCCAGGCGTCCTCGCACCACAGCCCGGCCGGGGTCAGGGCGGCCTTGAAGCCCACGGTCTCGGCGGCGCGCACGACCTGGGTCAGGTAGCCCAGCGAGGCCGGGCGGGAGCCGCCCGCGGCGGTGGCGGCCATGCCGTGCCCACCGCCGACCAGTCCGCGGGAGTCGCCGTAGGTGGGCAGGAACCAGTGCGCGACCAGCGGCGGGCGGGCGGCGGCGTCGTCCGCGGCGATCGGGTCCACGGGGGAGGTGAGCGCAGGGGCTCCGGTCATGAGGGCTCCAGGGCGGACGGGACCGCTCGCCGGGGAGGCGGGCGGTCGGGGGAGAGGTGACCGACGGGCGGTCGGGAGGGGCGCGGGGCGTCAGCGCAGCGTGGTGCGGGGGCGCGGACACGCCGCGCTGCCCACCCGGAGCAGGTCGACGTGGCGCCGGCGGGTCAGCGCGCCGCCGGCGGTCCCTGCTCCCGTCACGGCGCAAGTGTCGCAAACCCGATCGACTTGGTGCAGATGGCCTGCGTGCCCCTGCCGGTAGCGTGCGGTCCGTGAGCGACGACGGGGGCACGGACGTGGCGGGCCGGCACGAGGCGGGTGGGGACGTCGTGGGTGTCGTCGAGCAGATCTCCGTCTACCCGGTGAAGTCCCTGGCCGGCCGCACGGTGGCCGCCGTCGAGGTCGAGGACGCCGGGCTGCGCGGGGACCGGGCGTACACGGTGGTGGACGCCGACTCCGGTGAGCGCGTCACGCTGAAGACCACCCCGCAGCTGCACGCGATCGTGCCCACCGGCGACACCGAGGCCGACACGACGACCGTCACCGGGGTCCTCGGCCGTCCGGTGCGGCTGGCGCCCTCCGCCGGCGGGCCGCAGGTCGATGCCGCGGCCGTCCACCTGGTGTCCCGGGAGGCCATCGACCGCGCGGCCGCCGGTGACGTCCCCGAGGGCTGCTCGGCCGACGACCCGCGGGCCAACCTGCTGCTGCACCTCACCGGCGCCGGGGACGAGCGCGGCTGGGTGGGCCGGCGGCTGCAGGTGGGGGCGGCCGAGCTCCAGGTCGTCCGCACCCCCAAGCACTGCCTGGGCGTCTACGCCGAGGTGCGCACCCCCGGCCGGGTCGCCGCCGGCGACGCCGTCCGGCTCCTGGGCTGACCCGGCCCGTGCGGGCCCGGAACCGCGTGGCGGGGCTGCTCACCGTCCTCAGCCTGGCCGGCTGCAGCAGCGAGCCGGCACCTCCCGACGCCGCTCCCGCCCCGTCGACCGCGGCCGGGCCGGCGACGTCGGCCGCGCTCCCGCCGCGGTCGTTCACGCTGGTGGCCACCGGCGACGTCCTGGTGCACCAGGGCCGCTCGCTGACCGAGGGGGCCCGGCAGCCCGACGGCTCCTACGACTTCGCCGCCGTGTTCGCCGGCGTCGCCCCGGTGGTGCAGGCCGCCGACCTCGCCGTCTGCCACCTGGAGACACCGGTCGCCCCGCCCGGCGGCCCGTACTCGGGGTACCCGGCCTTCGCCGTCCAGCCCGAGGTCGTCGACGCGCTCGCCGGCGCCGGGTACGACCTGTGCTCCACGGCCTCCAACCACTCCCTCGACGACGGCTTCGACGGACTGGTGCGCACGCTGGACACCCTCGACGCCGCGGGCATCGCGCACACCGGCACGTACCGCAGCCAGGCCGAGGCCGACACCCCGCGGGTGGTCGACGTCGCCGGCGTGCGGGTCGGGCACGTGGCCACGACGTTCTCGCTCAACGGCGTGCCGCTGCCGGCCGGTCGGCCCTTCGCCGTGGACACCTTCGCCGTGCCCGACGTCAGCGGCGTGCTGGCCGACGCGGCCGCCGCCCGGGCCGCCGGCGCCGAGGTGGTGGTGGCCAGCGTGCACTGCTGCGCCGAGTACGACCACGAGCCCACCGCCGGCCAGGTCGAGGCGGTGCGCACCCTGCTCGCCTCGCCCGACGTCGACCTGGTGCTCGGCCACCACGCGCACGTCGTCCAGCCCTTCGAGCGGGTCGAGGGGGAGTGGGTGGCCTACGGGCTGGGCAACGCGCTGGCCGAGCACGCGACCCGCGGTCACGACACCGAGGACTCGGTGATCGCCCGGTTCACCTTCACCGAGGGGCCCGACGGCCGGTTCGCCGTCAGCCGGGCCGAGGCGGTCCCGGTCCAGATCGAGCTGGGCGCCGACGCCGTCCGGCTGCTGCCCGCCGACCCGGCCACCGCCGGGCGGGTGGGCGCCGTGCTGGACGCCCGCGGCGCGGTCGCCGCCGGGCTGGGCGTCGTCCCCGGCTGACCCGCCCCGCCCCGGACGCGCACTAGTCTGCTCAGGGCCCGGTCGTCCGGCCGGGGCCCGACCCGATCCCCTCAGGAGACCTCGTGTCCACCGCGCCCTCGCCCACCGCTGCCGACCCCGTCCGGGTGCCGGCCGGGACGACGGCCCTGCAGGCGCTCAAGGACGCCGGGCTGCCGCTGAAGGGCCCCGACGGCGCGGTCGTCGTCCGCGAGCTGGCCACCGGTGACCTCAAGGACCTCGCCTGGACCCCCGACGTCGACACCGACGTCGAGCTGGTGGCCGCCGCGAGCGCCGAGGGCCGCGCGGTGATCCGGCACTCCGCCGCGCACGTGCTCGCCCAGGCCGTGCAGGAGCTGTTCCCCGGCACCCGGCTGGGCATCGGCCCGCCGGTCGAGAACGGCTTCTACTACGACTTCGACCCGCAGCGGCCCTTCACCCCCGAGGACCTCGCGGCGCTCGAGAAGAAGATGACCGAGATCGTCCGGGCCGGGCAGCACTTCCGCCGCCGGGAGATCAGCGACGACGACGCCCGCGCCGAGCTCGCGCACGAGCCGTACAAGCTCGAGCTGATCGGGCTCAAGGGCGGTGCCGGCGAGGCCGCCGACGGCGCGGACGTCGAGGTCGGCGGCGCCCAGCTCACCATGTACGACAACGTCGACGCGCGCACCGGCGACCGGGTCTGGACCGACCTGTGCCGCGGCCCGCACCTGCCGCGCACCTCGAACATCCCGGCGTTCGCGCTCACCCGCAGCGCCGCCGCCTACTGGCGGGGGAGCGAGAAGAACCCGCAGCTGCAGCGGGTCTACGGCACCGCGTGGGAGAGCAAGGACGCCCTCAAGGCGTACCAGGAGCAGCAGGCCGAGGCCGAGCGGCGCGACCACCGCAAGCTCGGCTCGGAGCTCGACCTGTTCAGCTTCCCCGACGAGATCGGCTCGGGCCTGGCCGTCTTCCACCCGAAGGGCGGGGTCATCCGCCGCGAGCTGGAGGACTACAGCCGCCGCCGGCACGAGCAGGCCGGCTACTCCTTCGTCAACACCCCGCACATCACCAAGGGCCACCTGTTCGAGACCTCCGGGCACCTGGACTGGTACTCCGAGGGCATGTACCCGGCGATGCGGCTGGACGAGGAGCGCGACGCCGAGGGCAACGTCCGCAAGCAGGGCCAGGACTACTACCTCAAGCCGATGAACTGCCCGATGCACAACCTGGTCTTCTCCTCGCGGGGCCGGTCGTACCGGGAGCTGCCGCTGCGGCTGTTCGAGTTCGGCACCGTCTACCGCTACGAGAAGTCCGGCGTGATCCACGGCCTCACCCGGGCCCGCGGCTTCACCCAGGACGACGCGCACATCTACTGCACCCCCGAGCAGATGCCCGGTGAGCTGCGCGGCCTGCTGGACTTCGTGCTGGGGCTGCTGGCCGACTACGGGCTGAGCGACTTCTACCTGGAGCTCTCCACCCGCAACCCGGCGAAGTCCGTCGGCAGCGACGAGAGCTGGGAGGCCGCCACCGAGGCGCTGCGCCAGGCGGCGGTCGAGTCCGGGCTGGAGCTGGTGCCCGACCCGGAGGGCGCGGCCTTCTACGGCCCGAAGATCTCCGTGCAGGCCCGTGACGCGATCGGCCGCACCTGGCAGATGTCGACCATCCAGGTCGACTTCCAGCTGCCCGAGCGGTTCGACCTCGAGTACAGCGCCGCCGACGGCTCCCGGCAACGCCCGGTCATGCTGCACCGGGCGCTGTTCGGCTCGATCGAGCGGTTCTTCGGCGTGCTCACCGAGCACTACGCCGGCGCCTTCCCGGCCTGGCTCGCGCCGGTGCAGGTCGTCGGCATCCCGATCACCGACGAGCAGGTGCCCTACCTGACCGACGTGGCCCTGCAGCTGCGCGAGCGCGGCATCCGGGTCGAGGTCGACGACTCCGACGACCGGATGCAGAAGAAGATCCGCACCGCCAGCAAGCAGAAGGTGCCCTTCGTGCTCATCGCCGGGGCCACCGACGCCGAGGCCGGGGCGGTCTCCTTCCGCTACCGCGACGGGTCGCAGCGCAACGGGGTGCCGGTGGCCGAGGCCGTCGAGCAGGTCGCGGCCTGGGTCGCCGCCCGGCACAACACCGACCCGACCGCCGAGCCGGCCCAGTGACCGACGAGCCGCAGGAGGCCCGGGTCCCCGTCGTCAACGACGACGGGGGCCCCTCGGCGGTCTTCGAGCACCTGTGGACGCCGTACCGGATGGCCTACATCCGCGGCGAGAACAAGCCCACCGGCGACCACGACTGCCCGTTCTGCCTCATCCCGGCGATGAGCGACCAGGACGGGCTGGTCGTGGCCCGCGGCGAGACCGTCTTCGCCGTCCTCAACCTGTACCCGTACAACGCCGGTCACCTGATGGTGGTCCCGTACCGGCACGTGCCCGACTACACCGACCTCACCGTCGCCGAGGTCGCCGAGCTGGGCGCCTTCACCCAGACGGCGATGCGGGTGGTGCGCGGGGTCAGCGGCGCCCACGGGTTCAACGTGGGCATGAACCAGGGGTCGGTCGCCGGCGCTGGCATCGCCGACCACCTGCACCAGCACGCGGTGCCCCGCTGGGGCGGCGACACCAACTTCATGCCCGTCCTCGGGCTGACCCGGGTGCTGCCGCAGGTGCTCGCCGAGACCCGGGCGCTGCTGGCCGCGGCGTGGCCGGCGACCGGTCCGGTGGTCTGAGTGCTCGGGGTCAACCTGCGGCCGGCCGTCGCCCGCTTCTGGGCACCGGTCGTCCGTGGCCTGCTCCGGGCGGGGGTCACCGCCAACGCGGTCACCCTCACCGGCACGGTCGGGGCGATCCTGTCCGCCGTGTTCCTGATCGGGACCGGCCACCTGTTCTGGGGTGCGTTCGCGGTCACCGTGTTCGTGCTGCTGGACATGCTCGACGGCGCGCTGGCCCGCGCCCGGGGCGGCGGCTCGGTGTTCGGGGCGGTGCTGGACTCCACCGGCGACCGCGCCGCCGACGCCGCGATCTTCGGCGGGCTGGTGTGGTGGTTCTCCGGCGCCGGCGACAACCGGCTGCTGGTGCTGCTCGCACTGCTGTGCCTGGTGCTCGGCGTGCTCACCTCCTACGTCAAGGCGCGCGCCGAGGGCGTGGGGCTGTCGGCCGACGTCGGCATCGTCGAGCGCACCGAGCGGCTGATCCTGGTGCTGGTCGGCACCGGGTTCAGCGGCCTGGGCATCCCCTATGCGGTGCACGTGGCGCTCTGGGTGCTGCTGGTGGGCAGCGCGGTCACCGTCGCGCAGCGGTTCGCCGCCGTCCGGCGGGAGTCGCGCGGCAGGCAGCTGCCCACCCGGTCGCCCGGCGAGCCCAGCGGCCGACCCGCGTCGTGAGCCGGGCGGGGCAGCTGCGCGACCGGCTGACCGACGGCGGCTACGCGGCCGGCTGGCGGGCCGTCCGGCTGCTGCCCGAGCCCGTGGCCCGGGCCGCCTTCGCCGCCGGGGGTGCGTACGCCGCGCGCCGCGGCGGCCGGGGCGTGCAGCAGTTGCGCGCCAACCTCGACGTGGTCACCGGCGGCCGGCTGGACGACGCCGCGCTCGCCGACCTGACCCGGCGGGGCATGCGGTCCTACGCCCGGTACTGGCAGGAGGCCTTCCGGCTGCCGGTCCTGGGCGCCGAGCGGATCGTCGCCGGCTCGACCATGGTCGGCCGGGAGCACCTCGAGCGCGCCGTCGCCGAGGGCCGCGGCGTGGTCATCGCCCTGCCGCACAGCGGCAACTGGGACGCCGCGGGCGTCTGGCTGGTCCACCTGCTGGGCGGGCCGTTCCTCACCGTCGCCGAGCGGCTGCGGCCGGAGCAGCTGTACCGCCGGTTCGTCGCCTACCGCGAGGGCCTGGGCATGCGGGTGGTGCCGCTGACCGGTGGCGAGCGCCCCAGCTCCACCGTGCTGCGCGAGTGGCTGGCCGGCGGCGGGACGACGTGCCTGCTCGTCGACCGCGACCTCTCCGGCAGCGGCGTCCCGGTCACCTTCTTCGGCCGGCGGACGACGATGCCCGGCGGGCCGGCGCTGCTGGCCGCCCAGACCGGCGCCGTGCTGCTGCCGGCGGTGTGCCGCTTCGACGGCGCCGGCTGGCGTTTCGTCGTCCATCCCCCCGTGCCGGTCGAGGGCGCGGGCCGGCTGCGGGACCGGGTGACCGCGGCGATGCAGCAGGTGGCCGACGCGTTCGCGACCTCGATCGCCGAG
This sequence comes from Modestobacter sp. SSW1-42, assembly GCF_046635825.1. NCBI lineage: Bacteria > Bacillati > Actinomycetota > Actinomycetes > Geodermatophilales > Geodermatophilaceae > Modestobacter > Modestobacter sp. SSW1-42. The sequence continues at coordinate 909,504 of NZ_JBISCA010000001.1, forward strand.
GCACCCGAGGACTGGCACGTGCTGGGCCGGATCTGGCCCGAGGTGGGACCCGGCGACCGCGCGGCGCCGGCGGGGGTGTCCTGATGCGCATCGGCCTCGTCTGCCCCTACCAGTGGGACGTGCCCGGCGGTGTCCAGTACCACGTGCGCGACCTCGCCGAGACCCTGCGCGAGCTCGGCCACCACGTCGAGGTGCTCACCCCCGCCGAGCACGAGGAGAACCTCCCCGCCGAGCACGTCACGTGGGCCGGGCGGGCGGTGCCCGTCCCGTACAACGGCTCGATGGCCAGCTTCCAGTTCGGCCTGGTGTCGGCGGCGCGGGTGCGCCGCTGGCTGCGGGACGGCGCCTTCGACGTCGTCCACGTGCACGAGCCGGCCCCGCCCTCGGCCTCGCTGCTGGTCTGCATGATCGCCGACGGCCCGCTGGTGGCCACCTTCCACGCCGCCACGACCCGGTCCAAGTTCCTCGCCGCCTGGGGTCCGGTGGTGCGCCCCTGGCTGGAGAAGATCAGCGGCCGGATCGCGGTGTCGGACTTCGCCCGCCGCGTGCAGGTCGAGCACCTGGGCGGGGACGCGGTCGTGATACCCAACGGTGTGCACGTGCCCGCGTTCGCCGAGGGGCCCCGGCTGGCGATCCACGACCCGGCGGTGCCCACGATCGGCTTCCTCGGCCGCTACGACGAGCCGCGCAAGGGGCTGCCGGTGCTGCTGGAGGCACTGCGGCAGGTCGTCCGCGCGCACCCGGACGCCCGCCTGCTGGTGGCCGGCCGCGGCGACCCCGACGCGCTGGCCGCGCTGGTGGGGGAGGACCTCCGCCGGCACGTGACCCTGCTCGGGGAGCTCACCGAGCAGGACAAGGCGGCGTTCCTGCGCTCGGTCGACGTCTACTGCGCACCGAACCTGCTCGGCGAGTCCTTCGGGGTGATCCTGCTGGAGGCGATGGCCTCCGGGGCGCCGGTCGTGGCCAGCGACCTCGACGCCTTCGGGCGGGTGCTGGCCGGCGGCACGGCCGGGGTGCTGGTGCCCCGCGGGGACGCCGACGCGCTGGCCACCGCCGTCAGCGGGCTGCTCGCCGACCCGGGCCGCCGGGCGGAGCTCACCGCGGCCGGCCGAGCGGTCGTCGCCGAGTACGACTGGTCGGTGGTCGCCCAGCGGATCCTCACCGTCTACGAGACCGTTGCCCCACCCGGCGGCGCGGGGGTCACCGGCTCCGCCGCCGACGACGCCGCGCTGCTCGGCGACGTCGCGGGCGCACCGCACGGGCCGTTCCGCCGCCGCGTGCACCGCTGACGCCCCGTCGCGCGACCGGGAGGCCCGCGCGCACCGCCGGGCTGACTAGCCTGGGCCGTCATGACCACCGGGACCTGGCTGCTCCTCGTCGCCGGGCTCCTGGTCGCCCTGCACCTGCTGTGGACCGGCTGGACGCTCATCCGGCTGCGCCGGCTGGACGGGCGGGTGCGCCGGGCCCGTGAGGTGCTCGACGCCGCGCTGCTGCGCCGGGCCGAGCTGGCCGCCGCGCTGGCCCGGGAGCGCGCGGACGCGCTGGGCGCGCCGCTGGCCACCGGGCTGGCCGCCGCTGCGGCCGCCTCCCGGACCCCGGCCGCGGGCGACCGCGAGGCGGCGGAGAACCGGCTGGGCCGGCTGCTGGGCCAGGTGCCGACCGGGGCCCGCCCGCCCGAGCTCGACGAGGCCGCCGTCCGGGTGGGGCTGGCCCGCCGCTTCTACAACGACGCCGTCCGCGACACCCGGGCACTGCGCCGCCGCCGGCTGACCCGGGTGTCGCGGCTGCACGCCCGCCGGCCGCTGCCGCGCTACTTCGACATCGACGACGGGCTGGACGCCGTCCTCTCCGGCGGGCCGACGGCCGGCCGCTGAGCCGGCCGTACGCTGGGGCGTTGCCGGGAGACCACCGGCACCCCCACGACCAGCGAGGCGGCCACCGTGTCCCAGCAGCACAGCGAGTCCACCGACACGAGCACCGGCACGGTGCGGGTCAAGCGCGGCATGGCCGAGCAGCTCAAGGGCGGCGTCATCATGGACGTCGTCACCCCGGAGCAGGCGAAGATCGCCGAGGACGCCGGCGCGGTCGCGGTCATGGCGCTCGAGCGGGTCCCCGCCGACATCCGCGCCCAGGGCGGCATCGCGCGGATGAGCGACCCGGACATGGTCGCCGGCATCATCGACGCGGTCTCCATCCCGGTGATGGCCAAGGCCCGCATCGGCCACTTCGTCGAGGCGCAGGTGCTGCAGGCCCTCGGCGTCGACTACATCGACGAGTCCGAGGTGCTCACCCCTGCCGACGAGGCGCACCACATCGTCAAGACCGACTTCACCGTCCCGTTCGTCTGCGGGGCCACCGACCTGGGCGAGGCGCTGCGGCGCATCGCCGAGGGCGCGGCGATGATCCGCTCCAAGGGCGAGGCCGGCACCGGCAACGTCGTGGAGGCCACCCGGCACATGCGGGCGCTGCGCAGCGGCATCAAGCGGCTGGGCACCCTGGACGACACCGAGCTCTTCGTCGCGGCCAAGGAGCTGCGTGCACCGCACGACCTGGTGGTCGAGGTGGCCCGCGCCGGCAAGCTCCCGGTCGTGCTCTTCACCGCCGGCGGCATCGCCACCCCGGCGGACGCGGCGATGATGATGCAGCTGGGCGCCGAGGGCGTGTTCGTCGGCTCGGGCATCTTCAAGTCCGGTGACCCGGCCCAGCGGGCGGCCGCCATCGTGCAGGCCACCACCTTCTTCGACGACCCCGACGTGATCGCCAAGGTCTCCCGCGGCCTGGGGGAGGCGATCGTGGGGATCAACGTCAGCACGCTGCCGCAGTCCGAGCGCTACGCCACCCGCGGCTGGTGAGCGCCCCCACCATCGGGGTCCTCGCGCTGCAGGGCGACGTCGCCGAGCACCTGGCCGTGCTCCGTTCGCTGGGTGCCGAGGCGGTGACCGTGCGGCGCCCGGAGGAGCTGGCCGCCGTCGACGGGCTCGTCGTCCCGGGCGGGGAGTCCACCACCATGGCCAACCTGGCCCAGCGGTTCGGCCTGCTCCGGCCGCTGCGGGACGCCGTCCGGGCCGGGCTGCCCACCTACGGGTCGTGCGCCGGGATGATCATGCTGGCCGACACGGTGCTCGACGCACCGCCGGGCCAGCAGACCATCGGCGGCCTGGACGTCACGGTGCGCCGCAACGCCTTCGGCCGGCAGGTCGACTCGTTCGAGACCGAGGTCGAGGTGGCCGGCGTCGACGGGGGCCCGGTGCACGCGGTCTTCATCCGCGCGCCGTGGGTCGAGGAGGCCGGTCCCGACGTGGAGGTCCTCGGCCGGGTCGTGGGCGGAGCGGCCGACGGTAAGATCGTCGCCGTCCGCCAGGGTCACCTGGTGGCCACCAGCTTCCACCCCGAGCTCACCGGCGACACCCGGGTGCACGCGGTGTTCGTGGAGCTGGTGCGGGCAGCCCGTGTCCGCGGTCTGGGAACCGACGGCGCCACTGCTGGCGCCGACAGTGAGGGGAGAGTGTCGTGAGCGGCCATTCCAAGTGGGCGACGACCAAGCACAAGAAGGCCGGGATCGACGCCAAGCGGGGCAAGCTCTTCGCCAAGCTGATCAAGAACATCGAGGTCGCGGCCCGCACCGGCGGCGGTGACCTGTCGGGCAACCCGACGCTCTACGACGCCGTGCAGAAGGCCAAGAAGAGCTCGGTCCCCAACGACAACATCGACCGCGCCGTCAAGCGCGGGTCCGGTGCCGAGGCCGGCGGCGTCGACTACCAGAGCATCACCTACGAGGGGTACGCCGCGGCCGGGGTCGCCGTGCTCATCGAGTGCCTCACCGACAACAAGAACCGGTCGGCGATGGAGGTGCGCACCGCGATGACCCGCAACGGCGGCACCATGGCCGACCCGGGCTCGGTGTCCTACCTGTTCTCCCGCAAGGGCGTCGTCGTGGTGCCGGCCGCCGGCCACACCGAGGACGACGTGCTGATGGCCGTCCTGGACGCCGGCGCGGAGGAGGTCCGCGACCTCGGCGACACCTTCGAGGTCGTCAGCGAGCCCGGCGACATGGTGGCCGTGCGCACCGCCCTGCAGGAGGCCGGCATCGAGTACGACTCGGCCGACATGGGCTTCGTGCCCAGCGTGCAGGTCGAGCTCGACGCCGACGGCGCGGCCAAGGTGTTCAAGCTCATCGACGCCCTCGAGGACCTCGACGACGTGCAGAACGTCTACGCGAACTACGACGTCTCCGACGAGGTCATGGAGACCATCGACGCCTGAGGAAGGACCCCCTCGCCCCCCACCCTTCGCAGGCTCAGGGCGGGACCCTGCGAGGGGACCAGGCCGACGGCGTGTCGGTGGGCGGCGTGTCGCTCTCCGCCGGTTAGCGTGGGTTCGAACACGTGTTCGCGCCGACCGGAGGAGGTCCCATGCGGGTGCTCGGCATCGACCCGGGTCTGACCCGGTGCGGGTGGGGTGTGGTCGAGGGGCGTCCCGGGGCGCGGCCCACGGCGATCGGGGTCGGTGTCGTCCGCACCTCGCCCGACCTCGACCTGGAACTGCGGCTGCTGGAGGTGCACACCGCCGTGACCGCCCTGCTGCGGGCGCACCGTCCCGAGGCCGTCGCCATCGAGCGCGTCTTCACCCAGAACAACAAGGGGACGGCGACCGGCACCGCCCAGGCCGCCGGTGTCGCGGCGCTGGCCGCCGCCCAGGCCGACCTTCCGGTCGCCTGGCACACCCCGAGCGAGGTCAAGGCCGCGATCTCCGGCAACGGCCGCGCCGACAAGGACCAGGTCACGATGATGGTCACCCGGGTCCTCGGGCTCACCGAGGCGCCGAAGCCCGCCGACGCCGCCGACGCCCTGGCGCTGGCCGTCTGCCACGTGTGGCGCGCCCCGGCGCAGGCCCGGCTCCGGGTCGCCGCGCTCGCCGGCGGGATCGGGGCACCGGTGCCGGCGTCCCGGACGCTGCCCCGCTGGCAGGGGGTGTCGCGGTGATCGCGAGCGTGAACGGCCGGGTGGCCGCGGTCTCGCCCGACGGCGCCGTGGTCGAGGTCGGCGGCGTGGGGCTGTCGGTGCAGTGCACCCCGGGCACCATCGCCCGGCTGCAGGTGGGGGAGCAGGCCCGGCTGGCCACCAGCCTGGTGGTCCGCGAGGACTCGCTGACCCTCTACGGCTTCGCCGACGACGACGAGCGCCAGCTGTTCGAGCTGCTGCAGACCGCCAACGGCGTCGGCCCGCGGCTGGCCCAGGCCGTGCTGGCCATCCACCCGCCCCGCGAGGTGCGCCGCGCGGTCTCCCTCGGCGACCTCAAGGCGCTCATGCAGGTCCCCGGCATCGGCAAGAAGGGCGCCGAGCGGCTGGTGCTGGAGCTGCGCGACCGGCTGGGCACCACCGCCACCGACACCTCGCTCGACGGCCCGGCCGTGCCCGGCCTGCCCGGGGTCGCCCCCGTGTCGCCGTGGCGCGACCAGCTCGGCCAGGCCCTCGTCGGCCTGGGCTGGTCGACCCGCGAGGCCGACATCGCCGTCCTCGAGCTGGTCCCGGTCGCCGACGCGCAGCTCGCCGAGAACGGCCAGGTCGAGGTCGCCGTCCTGCTCCGGCAGGCGTTGCGGATGCTGGGCCGGTCATGAGCTCCTTCGACCGCGGGCTGCCCGCCGCCGACGCCGGGCCCGGCCGGTACACCGCCCCCGACTGGGACGACGCCGTCGACCCGCGGGCCGGGGACGAGGAACGGGTCGTCGAGTCCGCGCTGCGGCCGAACTCGCTGGCCGACTTCATCGGCCAGCCCAAGGTGGCCCGCCAGCTGGACCTCGTGCTCGAGGGCGCCAAGCGGCGCGGCCGGCCGCCGGACCACGTGCTGCTGTCCGGCCCGCCCGGGCTGGGGAAGACCAGCCTCGCGCTGATCATCGGCTCCGAGCTGGGCACCGCGGTCAAGATCACCAGCGGGCCGGCGATCGAGCGCTCCGGCGACCTCGCCGCGATGCTGTCGAACCTGGCGCCCGGCGACGTCCTGTTCATCGACGAGATCCACCGCATCGCCCGGCCCGCCGAAGAGCTGCTGTACATGGCCATGGAGGACTTCCGGGTCGACGTCGTCGTCGGCAAGGGGCCGGGCGCGACGGCGATCCCGCTGGAGATCAACCCGTTCACCCTTGTCGGGGCCACCACCCGGGCCGGGCTGCTCACCGGCCCGCTGCGGGACCGGTTCGGCTTCGTCGGCCAGATGGAGTTCTACGAGACCTCCGACCTGCAGAAGGTGCTGGCGCGCAGTGCCGACCTGCTCGGCGTGGAGCTGACCGCCGACGGCTCGGCGGAGATCGCCGGCCGCTCCCGGGGCACACCCCGGATCGCCAACCGGCTGCTGCGCCGGGTGCGCGACTTCGCCGAGGTCAAGGCCGACGGGCGGGTCACCCTGGAGGTGGCCCGGGCCGCGCTGACCCTCTACGACGTCGACGACCTGGGCCTGGACCGGCTGGACCGCTCGGTGCTCGACGCGCTGGTGACGAAGTTCGGCGGCGGCCCGGTCGGCGTCGCCACCCTGGCCGTCGCCGTGGGGGAGGAGCCGCACACGGTCGAGGAGGTGTGCGAGCCGTTCCTGGTGCGCGCCGGGCTGCTGGCCCGCACGCCCCGCGGGCGGGTGGCCACCGAGGCCGCGTTCCGTCACCTCGGGCACGCCGTCCCGCGCGGTGGCGTGCCGCTCAGCGGGGGCACAGGCGACCGTCCGTCGGACGGGTCTACCGCTTCCACGCTCTTCGACGCCTAGACTCCGACGCGCTGGCGCACCCGGCTCGTCCGGGCGTCCCGCTCCGGCGGAGCCCGTGGACGTGCGCCGGCGCCGATGTACCCGAGCGGCCCGATGGCGGGTCGCACCCACCGCGCGACCTGCTGCGGTAGAGAGGCTCACCAGTCGTGGAATACCTGCCGTTGCTCGTGCTCGTCCTGCTGTTCGGCCTGCTCATCGTGCTGCCCGCCCGGCAGCGCAAGAAGATGCAGGCCGACGCCGCGGCGATGCAGGCCGCGCTCACCCCGGGCACCCCGGTGATGCTGACCAGTGGCATCCACGGCACCGTCGCCGCGCTCGGTGAGGGCACCGTCGACCTGGAGGTCGCCCCCGGTGTCGTCATCACCGTCGCGCGCCCGGCGATCCTCGAGGTCCGCAAGCCGGCCGGCGACCCGACCACCGGGGGCAGCACGGCGGCCACCGGCACGGTCGACGGCGACGGCGACCCCACCGACCGCGCGCGCTGAGCCGGGTACCCGTCATGGCAGCCCGACAGATCCCCGCGCGGCGCTACTTCGCCGCCTTCCTGCTCATCGTCGTGGGCCTCTACGCGCTCATCTACTTCACCGGGGACCGGCGCACCCCGCAGCTGGGCCTGGACCTGCAGGGCGGCACGACGGTCACCCTGACCGCGCGCACCCCCGACGGCCAGCCGCCGGAGTCCGCCGACCTCGAGCTGGCCCGCCAGATCATCGAGCAGCGGGTCAACGGCCTGGGCGTGGCCGAGGCCGAGGTCGTCACCGAGGGCAGCAGCAACATCGTCATCTCCGTCCCCGGCGACAACGGCGACCGCGCCCGCGAGCTCGGCGCCACCGCCCAGCTGCGCTTCCGCCCGGTCGTCGCCGGCCCGGAGGCGGCCACGCCCGCCGCCGACCCGTCGGCCACGCCCACGGACCCCGCCGCCCCGACGGACTCCGCTGCACCCACGGACCCGGCCGCGCCCACGGACCCGGCCGCCCCGAGCGAGTCGGCCGCCCCCACGTCGGGCGCCGCCGCGACCGACACCGGCGCGGTCACCGACCCGGCCGTCCCCGACCCGGACGCCCCGGCGGTGACGCAGGAGCAGGCGCAGGCCGAGTACGCCACGCTGACCTGCGACACGACCACCACCGAGGTCGACCGGCCCGACGACTTCATCGCCGCCTGCTCCGACGACGGCACGGCCAAGTACCTGCTGGGCCAGGCGGTCATCGAGGGCACCGACGTCGCCGACGCCACCGCCGGTACCGAGCAGGCCACCGGTGAGTGGATCGTCAACCTCGACTTCACCGGCCCCGGCCAGACCGCCTGGGCCGAGTACACCGCCGCCAACGTCGGCAACAACGTGGCGATCACCCTCGACGGCCGGGTGGTCTCCGCCCCGACCATCAACTCGGCGATCAACGGCGGCACCACCCAGATCTCGGGCAGCTTCGACCAGGAGTCGGCCACCGAGCTGGCCAACCAGCTCAAGTACGGCGCGCTGCCGCTGACCTTCAGCCAGGCCACGGCCCAGTCGATCTCCACCGAGCTGGGCAGCGAGCAGCTGCGCGCCGGGCTGATCGCCGGGGCCATCGGCGTCGCGCTCGTGTTCGTCTACGCGCTGCTGTACTACCGACTGCTCGGGCTGGTCATGATCGCCAGCCTGGTCCTGTCGGCGGTGGTCGTGTACGGCTGCCTGGTGCTGCTGGGCCGGGAGATCGGCTTCGCGCTGAGCCTGGCCGGCATCGCCGGGTTCATCGTCTCCATCGGCATCACCGCCGACTCCTTCGTCGTCTACTTCGAGCGGCTCAAGGACGAGGTCCGGGAGGGGCGGACGCTGCGCAGCGCCACCCCGCGGGCCTGGGTGCGGGCACGCCGGACGATCCTCTCCGCCGACGCCGTCAGCTTCCTGGCCGCGGCGATCCTGTACTGGCTGGCCATCGGTGACGTGAAGGGCTTCGCGTTCACCCTGGGCATGTCCACGGTGCTCGACCTCGTCGTCGTCTTCCTCTTCACCCACCCGCTCATGGCGGTGCTCAGCCGGGTCAAGAGCTTCGGCACCAACCGCTTCTCCGGCCTGGGCCAGGTCGACCACAGCCGTCGTCCGGGGTCGCCGACCCGCGGTGACCGGCAGCTGGTCGGTGCCGGTACCGGCAGCAGCACGAACGGGAGCAACCGATGACCACCCCCCGTGAGCCCGGCTCGACCGGCTCGACCGCGTTCGGTGCCGGCGACGCGGCCCGGCCTGCGACCACCGCGGAGGAGCCGGTCCCCGTCGGGACCGCCGCCGACGAGGTCGTCGACGAGTCCGAGGTGCGCGACGAGGCCGCCGGCGACAGCACCGGCGACCAGGCGCTGGCCGACGCCGGCCTGCCCGCCGAGGGCGACTCCGGCCGCCGGGCGCCGTCCCGCGCGTCGCTGGCCCACCGGCTCTACAACGGCGAGGCCGGCCTGGACGTCGTCGGCAAGCGGCGCCTGTGGTTCAAGGTGACCGCGGTCGTCGTGCTGCTGTGCGCCCTGCTCATGGTCGTCCGCGGCTTCAACTTCGGCATCGAGTTCGCCGGCGGCAACAGCCTGCGGGTGCCGGCCACCAGCGAGCAGCTCACCGAGATCCGCGAGGCCGCCGAGGGTGCGGGCGCCGAGGTGTCCAGCGCCCAGGTCGTGGGCGGCAACTCGGTGCTGCTGCGCACCGAGGCGCTCGACCCGGCCGCCGAGCAGTCGGTCGTCACCGCCGTGGCCCAGGCCGCCGGTGTCGCCGAGACCGAGGTCAGCCCGCAGGCGGTCAGCGCCGACTGGGGCGGCGACGTCACGAACAAGGCGCTGCTGGCCCTGGCGGTGTTCCTCGTCGCCGTCGTCGCCTTCCTGGCCATCCGCTTCCGGCCCACCATGGCGGTCGCCGCGATCGTCGCGCTGGTGCACGACATCGTCGTCACCGCCGGGGTCTACGCGCTGATCGGCTTCGAGGTCACCCCCTCCACGGTCATCGGCCTGCTGACCATCCTCGGCTTCTCGCTCTACGACACCGTGGTGGTCTTCGACAAGGTCGACGAGAACACCAAGGACCTCACCAAGAGCGCCCGCTCCACCTACGGCGAGGCCGCCGACCTGGCGGTCAACCAGACGCTCATGCGGTCGATCAACACCTCGGTGATCGCGCTGCTGCCGGTGGCCGGGCTGCTGTTCGTCGGCGCCGGGCTGCTGGGCGCCGGCACGCTCAAGGACCTCGCGCTGGTGCTGTTCATCGGCCTCGCCGCCGGCACCTACAGCTCGATCTTCCTGGCCACCCCGATCCTGGCCGAGCTCGAGGAGCGCAAGCCGGAGAACATCGCTCTCCGCAAGCGGGTCCTCGCCCGCCGGGCCGCCGAGGCGCGCACCGGTGGCGCCCGCGCGGCAGGCCCGGTCGCCAGCGCCCGGCGCGGTGGCGGTGCGGCCCGGCGGTCCGCCGTCGCCGTCGCCGACCGGCCGGACTCCCTGCCCGAGCGCCCCGAGGCCGACGTCGTCATCGAGTCGCCGTCCTCGGTGCAGCGCGAGACGCAGCCGACCCGCGGCGCGACGACGGCGCCCCGGCCGGGGCAGCGCCCGGGCACCCGCCCGTCGGGCAGGAAGCGCCGGTGACGTCGGCCGACCAGCTGCCGGTCGACGCGCTCATCGCCTCGCTGTCGGTCGACGTCCCGGACTTCCCCGTGCCCGGGGTGGTGTTCCGGGACCTGACCCCGGTCTTCGCCCACGCGGGGGCGTTCCGCCGGGTGGTGGCCGCGCTCACCGAGCCCGCCGACGTCGACCCCCGGATGGCCGCGCTCAGCGGCCCGGGCGGTGGCCCCGGCTTCGACGTCGTCGCCGGCGTCGAGGCCCGCGGCTTCCTGCTCGCGGCCGCGGTCGCGCTGGACGCCGGCACCGGCGTCGTCCCGGTGCGCAAGGCCGGGAAGCTGCCCCGGGAGGTCGTCGCCGCCGAGTACGACCTGGAGTACGGCACGGCCACGCTGGAGCTGCACACCGACTCGATCCGCCCCGGCCAGCGGGTCCTCGTCGTCGACGACGTGCTCGCCACCGGCGGGACGCTGCAGGCGGCGGTCGCGCTGGTCGAGCGGCTCGGCGGGGTGGTGACGTCGGTGGCGGTGGTCGTGGAGCTCGCCGCCCTCGGCGGGCGCGAGCGGGTCGCCCCGCACCCGGTCCACGCGCTCTGGCGCACCTGAGGCCATGATCGGTCCGTGACCGGTCAGCCTGCCGACGCGGCGTCGTCCCCAGCTCCCTTCCGCTCCCTCTACCGCCAGGGCTTCGCCCGGGTGGCGGCGGTGACCCTGCCGATCGCCCTGGCCGACCCCCGGGCCAACGCGGGCGCGGTCGTCGAGCAGGCGCGGCTGTGCTCCGCGGACGGCGTGGCGGTGGCGGTGTTCCCGGAGCTGTGCCTCACCGGCTACTCCATCGAGGACCTGCTGCTGCAGGACCCCCTGCTGGACGCGGTGGAGGCCGCGCTGGCCGACGTCGTCGCCGCCAGCGCCGACCTGGCCACCGTGCTGGTCGTGGGCGCGCCGCTGCGGCACCGGCACCGCGTCTACAACACCGCCGTCGTCGTGCACCGCGGTCGGGTGCTGGGCGTGGTGCCGAAGTCCTACCTGCCCACCTACCGGGAGTTCTACGAGGCGCGGCAGCTCGCCTCGGGCGTCGGTGAGGCCGGCGGCAGCACCGTGCTGGCCGGCGAGGTGGTCCCGTTCGGGCCGGACCTGCTCTTCGACGCCACCGACGTGCCGGGCCTGGTGCTGCACGTCGAGATCTGCGAGGACATGTGGGTCCCGGTGCAGCCCGGCGCCGAGGCCGCGCTGGCCGGGGCGACGGTGCTGGCGAACCTGTCCGGCAGCCCGATCACGGTGGGCCGGGCCGACCAGCGCAAGCTGCTGGCCCAGGCGTCGTCGCTGCGCGGGCTGGCCGCCTACGTCTACGCCGCGGCCGGGCAGGGCGAGTCCACCACCGACCTGTCCTGGGACGGGCAGACCATGGTGTTCGAGAACGGGGTCCTGCTGGCCGAGTCCGACCGGTTCCCCGACGGGCCCCGGCGCACGGTCGCCGACGTCGACCTGGAGCTGCTGCGGTCCGAGCGGGCGCGGATGGGCACCTTCGACGACAACCGGCGGGCGACCGCGCGGGCACCCCACCGGCGGGTCGGGTTCCGGCTCGACCCCCCGGCCGGCGACCTCGGGCTGCGCCGCCGGGTCGACCGGTTCCCCTTCGTGCCCGCCGACCCCGCCCGGCTCGCGCAGGACTGCTACGAGGCCTACAACATCCAGGTCGTCGGGCTGGAGCAGCGGCTGCGGGCGGTCGGGCAGCCGAAGGTCGTCATCGGGGTGTCCGGTGGCCTGGACTCCACCCACGCGCTCATCGTGGCCGCCCAGACGATGGATCGCATCGGCCGCCCGCGCAGCGACGTCCTGGCCTTCACGCTGCCCGGCTTCGCCACCGGCGAGGAGAGCCGCGCCAACGCCGTCCGGCTGGCCACGGCGCTGGGGGTGACGCTGGAGACGATCGACATCCGCCCGGCCGCCACCCAGCTGCTCACCGACATGGGGCACCCGGCCGCTGCCGGGCAGGCGGTCTACGACGTCACCTTCGAGAACGTCCAGGCCGGGCTGCGCACCGACTACCTGTTCCGGCTGGCCAACCAGCGCGGCGGGATCGTGCTGGGCACCGGTGACCTGTCGGAGATCGCGCTGGGCTGGTCCACCTACGGCGTCGGTGACCAGATGTCGCACTACAACGTCAACTCCGGGGTGCCCAAGACGCTGATCCAGCACCTGATCCGCTGGGTCGTCGCGTCGCGGCAGTTCGACCAGGAGGTGCTCGACACGTTGTCGGTGATCGTGGCGGCGGAGATCAGCCCGGAGCTGGTGCCGGCCAGCGAGGACGCCCCGGTGCAGAGCACGGAGGCCGCGATCGGGCCCTACGCGCTGCAGGACTTCACGCTGTTCCACGTCCTCCGGTACGGCATGCGGCCCTCCCGCATCGCGTTCCTCGCCGAGCACGCCTGGGCCGACGCCGAGGCGGGGGAGTGGCCCTCGGGCTACCCCGCGGACCGCCGGCACTCCTACGCGCTCGCGGAGATCCGGCACTGGATGGAGGTCTTCTGCCAGCGGTACTTCGCCTTCAGCCAGTTCAAGCGGTCGGCGATGCCCAACGGCCCGAAGGTGTCCGCGGGCGGGTCGCTGTCGCCGCGCGGTGACTGGCGGGCGCCCTCGGACGCCTCCGCGCGGGTCTGGCTGGCCGAGCTGCGGTCCGGGGTCCCCGAGAGCTGACCTCCCCCTCCCGGGGCGGGCACCGGCGGGGGCGGGGGAGTCACGGTTAACATGGGCAGAACACCCTCCTCAACAGTGCAGGAGCTCCCGTGGCCTCAGACGTCGCCGTACCCCGGACGTCGGACGCGCCCCCCGCAGCGGAGGCGGCGCCCCGGGTCACGCTGCCCGAGCGGCCCGCCGTCCGCCGTCCCGACGACGTCGCGCCGGAGCCGGGCGACAACGAGGCGGCCCCGCGCCGCCGGGTCCGCGACCGGCTGGCCCGCCGGATCGTCGCCGGGCAGCGGTCCACCGGCATCCGGCCCGTCCTCGAGCCGCTGGCCGCCCTGCACCGCGCCAGCCACCCCAAGGCCGACCTGGCGCTGCTGCAGCGGGCCTACGACGTCGCCGAGGAGGCGCACGCCCAGCAGAAGCGCAAGAGCGGCGACCCCTACATCACCCACCCGCTGGCCGTCGCCACCGTGCTGGCCGGGCTGGGCATGGACACCACGACGCTGGTCGCCGCGCTGCTGCACGACACCGTCGAGGACACCGGCACCACGCTGGAGTCGATCACCGCCGACTTCGGCCCGGAGGTCGCCCACCTCGTCGACGGCGTCACCAAGATCGACAAGGTCAAGTTCGGCGACGGTGCGCAGGCCGAGACGATCCGCAAGATGATCGTCGCGATGTCCCGCGACCCCCGGGTGCTGGTCATCAAGCTCGCCGACCGGCTGCACAACATGCGCACGCTGCGCTTCCTCCCGCCGGAGAAGCAGGAGAAGAAGGCGCGCGAGACGCTGGAGATCCTCGCCCCGCTGGCCCACCGGCTGGGCATGAACACGATCAAGTGGGAGCTGGAGGACCTCGCGTTCGCCACGCTCTACCCCAAGCGCTACGACGAGATCGTGCGGCTGGTGGCCGAGCGGGCGCCCTCCCGCGACACCTACCTGTCCGAGGTCACCTCGGCGGTCACCGACCAGCTCAAGGCCGCCAAGATCGAGGCGACGGTCACCGGCCGGCCCAAGCACTACTACTCGATCTACCAGAAGATGATCGTGCGCGGCCGCGACTTCACCGACATCTGGGACCTCGTCGGCATCCGCATCCTGGTCGAGTCGGTGCGCGACGTGTACGCGGCGCTGGGCATCATGCACGCCCACTGGCAGCCGGTGCCCGGCCGCTTCAAGGACTTCGTGGCGATGCCGAAGTTCAACATGTACCAGTCGCTGCACACCACGGTGATCGGCCCGCAGGGCAAGCCCGTCGAGCTGCAGATCCGCACCTTCGACATGCACCGCACCGCCGAGTACGGCATCGCCGCGCACTGGAAGTACAAGGAGAAGGCCAGGGCCGGCGGGAAGACCGAGCTCACCCCGGCCCCCGGCGCCCCCGGCGACGACATGCTGTGGCTGCGCCAGCTGCTGGACTGGCAGCGCGAGGCGCAGGAGCCCGGCGAGTTCCTGGAGACCCTGCGCTACGACCTGGGTCCGCAGGAGGTCTTCGTCTTCACGCCCAAGGGCGACGTGATCAGCCTGCCGGGCGAGGCCACCCCGGTCGACTTCGCCTACGCGGTGCACACCGAGGTCGGGCACCGCTGCATCGGCGCCCGGGTCAACGGCAACCTCGTCTCTCTGGACAGCAAGCTGTCCAACGGCGACGTCGTGGAGGTCTTCACCTCCCGCTCGCCCACCGCCGCGCCCTCCAAGGACTGGCTGGCGTTCGTCGGCAGCTCCCGCGCCCGCACCAAGATCCGGCAGTGGTTCACCAAGGAGCGCCGCGAGGACGCCGTCGAGGCCGGCAAGGACGCGCTGACCAAGGCGATGCGCAAGGCCGGGCTGCCGCTGCAGCGGCTGATGGGCGGGGAGTCGCTGGCCACCCTGGCCGCCGACCTGCACTACCCCGACATCAGCGCGCTGTACGCCGCGGTGGGGGAGAACCAGGTCTCGGCGCACTCGCTGGTCGAGAAGCTGCTCACCGCCCTGGGCGGCACCGAGGGCGCCACCGAGGACATCGCCGAGACCGCGATCCCGACCAAGCGCACGGTCGCCCGCACCGCCGGCGGCGACCCGGGCGTCGTCGTCCACGGCATGCACGACGTGTGGGCCAAGCTCGCCAAGTGCTGCACCCCGGTGCCCGGCGACGAGATCCTCGGCTTCGTCACCCGCGGCGGCGGCGTGAGCGTGCACCGCACCGACTGCACGAACGCCGCGGACCTGCAGCGCTCGCCGGAGCGGCTGGTGGAGGTCGACTGGGCGTCCTCGCCGGGGTCGGTCTTCCTGGTCGCCATCCAGGTCGAGGCCCTCGACCGGCACCGGCTGCTCTCCGACGTCACCAAGGCGCTGGCCGACGAGCGGGTCAACATCCTGTCCGCGTCGGTGCAGACCAGCCGCGACCGGGTGGCGATCAGCCGGTTCACCTTCGAGCTGGCCGACCCCGCGCACCTGGGCGCGGTGCTGCAGACGGTGCGCAACGTCGACGGCGTCTTCGACGTGGAGCGCGTCACCGCCTGACCCGCGCTCCGGGCGACCGGCTGGGACAGACGTGGATCAGGTGACCTGATCAGGATCTGTCCTCCTGCACCAACGCTGGTGAGGGGGGACAGACGTTGATCAGGTCACCTGATCAACGGCTGCCGTCAGCGGCGGGTGGCGACGACGGCGTACAGCGGGTCGCCCGTACCGGGGCGGGTGCGCAGCTGCACGGTGGGCTCGGTGAACCGGCCGCTGCGGCGCACCAGCTCGGAGATGACGGCGCCGTGCTGCTCGTCGTCGGTGGCCAGCCAGCCGCGCACCGCCTTGGTCGGGAAGCACCGGTTGGAGAAGGTGACCGCCAGGACCCCGTCCGGGCGCAGCACCCGGCCCACCTCGGCGAGCACCTCGACCGGGCGGGTGAGGTAGTCGATCGACACGCAGCAGACCGCGGCGTCGACGTCGGAGTCGGGCAGCGGCACGGTCGGGTCGGCGTTCAGGTCGTGCACCAGGCGCTGGGTGGCCGCCGGGTTGGCGTCGAGCTCCTCGGCGTTCATGCCCAGCACGACCAGCTCGGCCGGCGGGGTGCGGAAGTGCGACACCCACGACGACATCAGGTCCAGCACCCGGGTCGCCCGGGGCGCGGACCCGTCGATGCCGAGCTCGGCGTACAGCTCACCGACAGCGGCGATCGCCGCGTCGTCGATGTGGGTCACCAGCCGGGGGCGGTCGTAGAACCGGGCGTCGGGGGCGTCGTCGGCGCGGTCGAAGAAGCCCGGTGGGAAGCCCGCGTACGGGTCGGCGTCCATGGCCCCAGTGTGCGGCCGCGCACGGAGGCCGGCCCGGACGCACGAGGGCCCGGCCTCCGTGCGGAGACCGGGCCCTCGGGCGGGTGCGGCTACTGCTGGACGGTCACCGTGGTGATCGTGACCGGCTCGGCCGGGGCGCCGTCGGTGGCGCCGCCCTCGATGCCCTTCGCGGCGATCGCGTCGAGCACGCCCAGCCCGGCCTCGTCGATGGTGCCGAACACGGTGTAGCTCGGGGGCAGCTGGCTGTCGGCGTAGACCAGGAAGAACTGGCTGCCGTCGGTGCCCGCGCCGGCGTTGGCCATGGCCAGGGTGCCCCGGCCGTAGGTCTCGGTGCCGGCGAGCTGGGTCGGGAAGGAGTAGCCGGGGCCGCCGGTGCCGGTGCCGGTCGGGTCGCCGCACTGCAGCACCTTCAGGCCCTCGGACGCGGTCTCCCGGTGGCAGGGCGTGCCGTTGAAGAACCCGGTGGTCGCCAGGTGTACGAAGCTG
The DNA here is from genome assembly GCF_046635825.1 of Modestobacter sp. SSW1-42. Lineage (NCBI taxonomy): Bacteria > Bacillati > Actinomycetota > Actinomycetes > Geodermatophilales > Geodermatophilaceae > Modestobacter > Modestobacter sp. SSW1-42. The sequence continues at coordinate 926,259 of NZ_JBISCA010000001.1, forward strand.
GCCGCGGCGCAGGGGGCGTTCGCCTGGTCGAGGGTCAGGCCGATGTCGCCGGCGCTGGTGGTCATGGTGGCCGCGACGGTGCCGGTGCCGGGCACGTTCGGCGACGGCGTGCCCGCCGAGGTGCCGGAGTCGTCGACGGTGAAGGTGCACGCGACCGTGCCGTCGGCGTTGGTGCTCGGCGCAGCGGCGCCGGTGGCCGCGGGGTCCGACGACGGGGCCGAGCTGGTCGCCGGCGCCGCGGTCACGTCGTCGTCGTCACCGGCGACGCTGGTGATGGCGAAGATCGCCCCGACGATGGCCAGGACGGCGAGCACGGACAACCCGGCGAGCAGGTTCCGGTGGCGCTTGCGGGCGAGCTGCGCACGCCGCTCCAGCTGGCGCTGCAGTCGTCGCTGGGCGGCCTCGCGGGCCTGCTTGTTCGTCGGCACGTCTCTCGGGCTCCTCGGGCTGGCGCTCCGGGGCAGGCGGCCGTCTCCACGGCCCCGCCCCGCGGTGTCGAGTGCGCAGTCTAGGTGGGCCGCCTGTCCGCTCCCTGGCAGCGCCACCTGGGCGGATCGGCCCCGCGTAACCTGCACGGGTGCTCATCCGCTCGTTCCCCGCCGGCGCGTTCGGCACCAACTGCTACGCCATCGCCTCCGGTGCCGGGGCCGAGTGCGTCGTGGTCGACCCGGGGATGGACGCCGTCGAGCCGCTGAAGGCGATGCTGGCCGAGGACGGGCTCAAGCCGGTCGCCGTCGTGCTCACCCACGGGCACCTGGACCACACCTTCTCCGTGCTGCCGGTCTGCTCCGGCTACGACATCCCCGCCTACCTGCACCCGGCCGACAACGGGATGCTGTCCGACCCCGCCCGCTGGCACGGCCCGCAGCTGGCCCCGCTGATCACCGGCGTCGCGCTGCCCGACCCCGACGAGGTGCGCCCGCTCGACGACGGCGCGGTGCTGTCACTGGCCGGCGTCGAGCTGACCGTCCGGCACGCGCCCGGGCACACGCAGGGGTCGGTCGTGTTCTCCCTCGACCTCGGCGAGGCCCCCGGGCTGCTGGCCGGCGACGTGCTGTTCGCCGGGTCGGTGGGCCGGGTCGACCTGCCCGGCGGGTCGTGGACCGACATGCTCGGCTCGCTGCGCGACGTCGTCCTGCCGTTGGACGACGAGACGGTCGTCCTCCCCGGGCACGGTCCGGCGACCACGATCGGGCGCGAGCGCGCCACCAACCCGTACCTGGCGCAGGCTGCCGAGGCCCCGAGGGGCCGGGGCCTGTGAGCCGGCCGGACCTCCGAGCGAAGCGAGTCATCGAGCTGTGAGCACCTTCAACGCCCCCAAGGGCACGTTCGACACCCTGCCGCCGGCGTCGGCGGAGTTCCTGGCCGTCCGCGACACCCTCGTCGCGCCGCTGGTGCGGGCCGGCTACGGCTACATCGAGACCCCGACGTTCGAGGACACCACCGTCTTCGCCCGCGGCGTGGGGGAGTCGACCGACGTCGTCTCCAAGGAGATGTACACCTTCACCGACCGCGGCGGCCGGTCGCTGACCCTGCGCCCGGAGCTCACCGCCGGGCTGATGCGCGCGTTCATCGAGCACCGGCTGTACTCCGGGGCGCTGCCGGTGAAGCTGTGGAGCGTCGGGTCGGTGTTCCGCTACGAGCGCCCGCAGGCCGGCCGCTACCGGCACTTCACCCAGGTCGATGTCGAGGCGCTCGGTGTCGACGACCCCGCCCTGGACGCCGAGATGGTCGCGCTGGCCGCGCAGGGCTACCGCGACCTGGGCCTGATCGGGTTCGAGCTGCTGCTCACCTCGCTGGGCGACGAGACCTGCCGGCCGCAGTACCGCGACCTGCTGGTGGCCTTCCTGTCGAAGCTGGACCTGGACGCCGACACCCGGCGGCGGGCGGAGATCAACCCGCTGCGGGTGCTCGACGACAAGCGCCCCGAGGTGCAGGCCCAGCTCACCGACGCCCCGCTCATGGTCGACCACCTCTCGGACTCCACGCGGGCGCACTACGACGCCGTCCGGCAGCACCTCACCGACCTCGGCGTGACCTGGACCGAGGCGCCGCGGCTGGTGCGCGGGCTGGACTACTACACGAAGACGACGTTCGAGTTCGTCCACGACGGCCTGGGCGCGCAGTCCGCGATCGGCGGCGGCGGACGCTACGACGGGCTGTCCGCGGCCCTCGGCGGCCCCGACCTGTCCGGCATCGGCTACGCGGTGGGCGTCGACCGCACGCTGCTGGCCATCCGCGCCGAGGGGCTCGACGTCGTCACCTCCGCCGGCGTGCAGGCCTTCGTCGTCCCGCTGGGCGCGGAGGCCAAGCGGTTCGCCGTCCGGCTGGTCGGTCAGCTGCGGGAGTCCGGCGTCTCCGCCGACACCGTCTACGGCGACCGCGGGCTCAAGGGCGCGATGAAGGCCGCCGACCGCTCCGGCGCCACGCACGCGGTGGTGGTCGGCGACCGGGACCTGGCCGAGGGCGTGGCCCAGCTGCGCGACCTGCGCACCCACGAGCAGGTCGCCGTCCCCCTGGGTGAGCTGTTCGACCGGGTGCGTGCGACGGTGGGGGCATGACCTCTTCGACTCCGCTGGAGACCCGCCCGCTCGGCCGCACCGGCGCCGACGTCTCCGTCGTCGGCCTGGGCACCTGGCAGCTGGGTGGCGACTGGGGCGACGTGTCCTCCGAGGACGCCGCCGCGGTGCTGGACGCCGTCCTCGACGCCGGTGTCACCCTGCTGGACACCGCCGACGTCTACGGCGACGGCAAGAGCGAGGAGCGGATCCGCCAGTCGCTGGCCGCCCGCGGCGAGCGCCCCTTCGTGGCCACCAAGGCCGGCCGCCGCGCCGACCCGTTCACCGCCGAGCAGTACACGCCGGAGAACCTGCGCGCCTGGATCGACCGCTCGCGCCGCAACCTCGGCGTCGAGACCCTCGACCTGGTGCAGCTGCACTGCCCGCCGCCGGCCGTCTACTCCGACCAGCGGGTGTACGACGCCCTCGACGCGCTCGTCGCCGAGCAGGCCATCGCCGCCTACGGCGTCTCGGTGGAGACCGTCGAGGAGGGGCTGACCGCCCTGCAGCACCCCGGCGTCCAGTCGATCCAGGTCATCCTGAACATCTTCCGGCGCAAGCCGCTGGAGGAGCTGCTGCCCGCCGCCGCGCGCGCCGAGGTCGGCGTCCTGGCCCGGGTGCCGCTGGCCAGCGGCCTGCTCACCGGCAAGTACGACGAGTCGACGACCTTCGGCGCCGACGACCACCGCACCTACAACCGCAACGGCGAGGCCTTCGACGTCGGCGAGACGTTCTCCGGCGTGCCCTTCGAGGTCGGCGTCGCCGCCGCCCGCGAGGTCGCCGAGATCGCCGGTCCCGACGTCAGCACCGCCGCCTTCGCGCTGCGCTGGGTCATCGACCAGGCCGGGGTCACCTCGGTCATCCCCGGCGCGCGCAACGTGCAGCAGGCGCTGGGCAACGTGGCCGCGGCCTCGATCCCGTCGCTGACCGACGGCCAGCTCGACGACCTCGAGCGCGTGTACGACGAGCGCATCCGCGCCCACGTGCACGACCGCTGGTGACTCCCCGCTCCTCCTGACAGCTGCACCCCCGAGAGAGGCACTACCTTGCTCCGCACCCACGACGCCGGCACGCTGCGCGCCACCGACGCCGGCACCACGGTCACCCTCGCCGGCTGGGTCGCCCGCCGGCGCGACCACGGCGGGGTCGTCTTCCTCGACCTCCGCGACGCCTCGGGCTACGCCCAGGTCGTCGTCCGCGAGGAGGAGGCGCACGCGCTGCGCAACGAGTACTGCGTGCTCGTGACCGGGCAGGTGCAGGCGCGGCCGGCCGGCAACGAGAACCCCGAGCTGCCGACCGGGGAGATCGAGGTCGTCGCCTCGACGCTGGAGGTGCTGTCGGAGTCCGCACCGCTGCCGTTCCCGATCGAGACCGCGCAGGCCGCCGGCGACGACGTCCGCTACAAGTACCGCTACCTGGACCTGCGCCGCCAGGGCCCGGCGTCGGTGCTGCGGCTGCGCAGCGAGATCAACCGGATCGCGCGCACCGTCATGGCCGAGAAGGGCTTCGTCGAGGTCGAGACCCCGACGCTGACCCGCTCCACCCCCGAGGGCGCCCGCGACTTCGTCGTCCCGGTGCGGCTGCAGCCCGGGCACTGGTACGCCCTGCCGCAGTCGCCGCAGCTGTTCAAGCAGCTGCTCATGATCGGTGGGCTGGAGCGGTACTACCAGATCGCCCGGGCGTTCCGGGACGAGGACTTCCGCGCCGACCGGCAGCCGGAGTTCACCCAGCTGGACTTCGAGATGAGCTTCGTCGACCGGGACGACGTCCTGGCCGTCGCCGAGGACGTCGTCCGGGCGCTGTGGGCACAGCTGGCCTCCTACGAGCTGCCGCCCATCCCGCGGATGACCTACCGCGAGGCGATGGACCGGTTCGGCTCCGACAAGCCCGACCTGCGCTTCGGCATCGAGCTGACCGAGCTGACGTCCTACTTCGCCGACACCCCGTTCCGGGTGTTCCAGGCGCCCTACGTCGGCGCGATCGTGATGCCCGGCGGCGGCTCGCAGCCGCGGCGGGCGTTCGACGCCTGGCAGGACTGGGCCCGCTCGCGCGGTGCCAAGGGCCTGGCCTACGTCACCGTCGCCGAGGACGGCACCCTCGGTGGTCCGGTGTCGAAGAACATCTCCGAGGCCGAGCGGGCCGGGCTGGTCGAGGCCGTGGGCGCGAAGCCCGGTGACTGCGTCTTCTTCGCCGCCGGTGCCCGCCGGGGTGCCCAGGAGCTGCTGGGCGCGGCGCGCAATGAGGTGGCCAAGCGGCTGGAGCTCATCACGCCCGGGTCCTGGTCGTTCCTGTTCGTCGTCGACTTCCCGATGTTTGAGGAGACCGAGGACGGCGACTGGACGTTCATGCACCACCCGTTCACCTCGCCCACGCCGGAGTTCCGCGACTCGTTCGAGGCCGACAAGGGCGCTGCGCTCTCCGACGCCTACGACCTGGTCTGCAACGGCAACGAGCTGATGAGCGGCTCGGTGCGCATCGCCGACGCCACCCTGCAGGAGCGGGTGTTCGCCGCGATCGGGATGTCGACGGAGGAGGCCCGCGAGCGCTTCGGCTTCTTCCTCGAGGCCTTCGACTACGGCCCGCCGCCGCACGCCGGTGCCGCCATCGGCTGGGACCGGCTCACCGCGCTGCTGGCCGGCGTCGACTCCATCCGCGAGGTCATCGCCTTCCCGAAGACCGGCGCCGGCTACGACCCGCTGACCGGGGCCCCGACGCCGATCACCGACGCCCAGCGGGTCGAGGCCGGCATCGACATCGACCCGACGGCCGAGCCCCTGCCGGCCGAGCCCGGCCCGACCGACCCCTCGTAGTAGGCCGTCCCGCCTCTGTTGATCATGGGCGTCTTGCCAGTGGCACCCCGTCAGACGGCGTGTCGCCCGGCAGGACGCCCATGATCATCTCTGGCCAGGGCGCCAGCCGCGGCTGAGCAGGGCGCGGCGGGTGCGGTCGACGACGGTGTGCGGCGCCCGCAGGTGCTGGTCGGCGAAGCGGAGCAGCAGCCAACCGTCGGCACCCATCAGCGAGTACCGGTCGACGTCCCGCCGGAACTGGTCGAGCTCGGCGTGCTGGCGTCCCTCGTACTCGATCACCACCCGCCAGTCGCTGTAGCCCAGGTCGCCATGAGCCACCTCGCGACCCCAGCGGTCGGTCACGGCCACCTGGGGCGTGGGGGCCGGCAGGTCGCTGGTGAGCAGCCAGTACCTGATCAGGCTCTCCGGCCGGGACTGTGCCAGCGGGCTGAGCAACGGTGCGCACGCACGCGCCCGGACGACGCCCCGGACGCGGTCCGCGCGCGCGAGCCGTTCCTGCAGGCCGTCGGCGTCCAGGTGCCGTCCGCGGTGGAGCGCATCGCCCACGGCGACCAGGTCGTGCGGCGGCAGGACTGCAGCCAGGTCCAGGAAGGTCTGCGCGCCCGAGGTCACGCGGAGGCCGTCGAGGAGCCGGACGTCAGCGGGTGCGAGCGTCCGGACGAGCGTGACGAGTTCCCGGCGGGCGGGGACGACGACGTCCGGCGGGGTCACCACCGTGGGCCGCGACGGCTCGGCCAGCGGCGCCCCGGCGAGCACGGCCGCCGTCACGCCACCGAACGCAGCACTGGACGGCAGCACCCGTGCCCACGCCCGGCAGCGCTCCAGCAGGGTCGGTTCCGTCGCGGCCGAGAGGTAGAGCCCCTGGCCGATGCGCCGCCCGTCCCGTTCGACCTGCCGTCGGGTGACGCCGGCCGCCCGGGCCGCCGACCACGTGTAGCTGCTGCCGAGCCGGATCCCGTCCACCCGTCGACCGTGGCCGCCAGGGCGACCCTCGACCAGTGGTCGAGCCCAGCTGTGGACGGGCCTGACGACTGTGGATACAGCCGCTGTAAGTACTGCGCGGGTGTGTTGATCATGGTCCCCTGGCTCGCCGGCACGCCGCGTGCCGGCGTGTCACTGGCCAGACGCCCATGATCAACAGCCGGGTGGGGGCGACGAGGGTCGTCAGGCGGCGTTCAGGCGGGCCAGGTGCTCGGGTGACAGCTCCAGGTCGGCGCCCCCTGCGCTGTCGGTGATCGACTGCGGGCGGCTGGCGCCGGGGATGGGCAGGACGACGTCGGCCTGCGCCAGGTGCCAGGCGATGGTCACCTGGTGCACCGAGACGCCCAGCTCGTCGGCGACGGCACCGAACTCCGCGGCCGTCGAGCCCAGCGACTTGGCCGCCGACACCCCGCCGAAGGGGCTCCACGGCAGGAACGCCAGCCCGACCGACGCGCAGTGGGCCAGCTCGCCGGCCGAGGACCGCCAGCCCGGCGAGAACTGGTTCTGCACGCTGACCAGTGCGTCGCCCACGATCGCCCGGGCGGCGTCGATCTGGCCGACGTCGGCGTTGGAGATGCCGGCCATCCGCACCAGGCCGGCGTCCACCAGCTCGCGCAGCGCGCCCATGGTGTCCTCCCACGGCACGGTCGGGTCGGGGCGGTGGTACTGGTACAGCCCGATCTGCTCGACCCCGAGCCGGCGCAGCGAGGCCTCGCAGGCCCGGCGCAGGTGGGCCGGCGACCCGTCGATCTCCCAGTCGCTGCCGCGCCGGGTGTGCCCGCCCTTGGTCGCGACCAGGACGCCGTCGGTGGACGAGCCGTAGGAGGCCAGCGCGCGGGCGACGAGCTCCTCGTTGTGCCCGAAGTCCCGCTCGTCGGCGGAGTAGGCGTCCGCGGTGTCGATCAGGGTCACCCCGGCGTCCAGCGCCGCGTGCACCACGGCCTCGGCGTCGGCGGGGGAGGGGCGGTCGGGCTTGGTCGACAGCGGCATGGCGCCGAGGCCGACCGCGCCGAGGGAGACGGTGCCGACGGCGGCGTTGCCGATCGTGCGCTGCTGCATGGGGAGGCCTTCGCGCTCGGGGTCAGGTGGTCGGACCTGTCGTGCCCCGCGGGTAACTTCGCAACCGTGACCGCAGGGGACGCCGGGCTGTTCGGCGAGGGGCTGTTCGCCGACGCCGAGGCCGACCCGGCCGCCGCACCCGTCGACTGGGGCGCCCCGCTGGCGGTGCGGATGCGGCCGCGCTCGCTCGACGAGGTCGTGGGCCAGCAGCACCTGCTCGGCCCGCGTGCCCCGCTGCGCCGCCTGGTCGAGGCCGACGAGCCGATGTCGCTGGTGCTCTACGGCCCGCCCGGCACCGGCAAGACGACGCTGGCGCACGTCATCTCGCTGGCCACCAAGCGCTCCTTCGTGCAGCTGTCGGCGCTGGACGCCGGGGTGAAGGAGGTGCGGGCGGTCATCGCCACCGCCAAGCGCGAGCTCACCCACGCCGGCCGGCGCACCGTGCTGTTCATCGACGAGGTCCACCGGTTCTCCAAGACCCAGCAGGACTCGCTGCTGTCCGCGGTCGAGGACCGGATCGTCAGCCTGATCGCGGCGACCACCGAGAACCCGTTCTTCTCCGTGGTCAGCCCGCTGCTGTCCCGCAGCCTGGTGCTGGCCCTGCAGCCGCTCTCCGACGACGACGTCCGGGCGGTCCTGCGCCGGGCGCTCACCAGCGACCGCGGCCTGGACGGCGCCGTGACGCTCACCGAGGAGGCCGAGGCGCACCTGCTCCGGGTGGCCGGGGGGGACGCCCGCAAGGCGCTGACCGCGTTGGAGTCCGGCGCCGGGGCGGCCCGGGCGATCGGCAGCACGGTGCTCGACCTGCCCACCCTGGAGACCGCGGTCGCCCAGGCCGCGGTGCGCTACGACCGCTCCGGCGACCAGCACTACGACATCGCCAGCGCGCTGATCAAGAGCATCCGCGGCAGCGACGTCGACGCCGCGCTGCACTACCTGGCCCGGATGGTCGAGGCGGGGGAGGACCCGCGCTTCATCGCCCGCCGGCTGGTCATCTCCGCCAGCGAGGACATCGGCATGGCCGACCCCACCGCGCTGGTCACCGCGGTCGCCGCCGCCGACGCGGTCGCCTTCATCGGCATGCCCGAGGGCCACTTCCCGCTGGCCCAGGCCGTCGTCCACCTGGCCACCGCGCCGAAGTCCAACGCGATCACCGTGGGCATCGGGGAGTCCGTCGCCGACGTGCGCGCGGGGCTGGCCGGCCCGGTGCCGCCGGGGCTGCGCGACGCCCACTACGCGGGCGCGAAGAAGTTGGGCCACGGTGCGACGTACGTCTACCCGCACGCCCACCCCGACGGCGTCGTGCCGCAGCAGTACCCGCCCGACGCGCTGGTGGGCCGCGACTACTACCGGCCCACCGGCCGCGGCGTCGAGGCGCAGATCGGCGCCCGGCTGGCCCGGCTGCGGGCCATCGTCCGCCGTCGCTGACCGGCGTCCACAGCAGCAGCGGTCGGCCGGGACGCCGACGGCTAGTGTTGCCCGACCGGCGGAACACCCGCCGGGGCCGTGCACGAGACGACGAAGGGGACCCTCGAGTGTCCGCAGGAGAGATCGCTGGGCTGATCGCAGCCATCGCCGTGGTGCTGCTGGTCGTCCTGTTGGCGGTGCCGCTGCTCAAGCTCGGGCGCACGCTGGACGAGACGACGCTGACCATCCGGCAGGTCCGGGAGCAGAGCCAGCCCATCCTCAGCCAGGCGTCGACGACGGTCACCCACGTCAACGCCAACCTCGAGCGGGTCGACGACATCACCGGCAACGCCGCCAACGTCTCCTCCAACGTGGCCGCGCTGACCAGCGTCTTCGCCGCCACGCTGGGCAGCCCGCTGATCAAGGTCGCCGCGTTCAGCTACGGCGTGCGCACCGCCGCCAAGAAGAAGCGCGAGGGTGCGGCCCTGGCCACCGCCCAGCGCTCGGCCAAGGACGAGCGCCGCGCTCGTCGTGAGTCCCGGCGGGCCGCCTGATGCGCCGGCTGTTCTGGCTCGCCATGGGCATCACCATCGGTGCCCTCGTCGTCCGCAAGCTGTCCCGCACGGCGGAGAAGCTCACGCCGCAGGGCATCGCCGGCCAGCTGGCCGAGGGGCTGCGCGACCTGGCCGACGCGATCGGCGACTTCGGCGCCGACGTGCGCGCCGCCGCCGCCGCCCGGGAGGACGAGCTGCGCTCGGGCACCGGGCTCGACGCCCCGCTGCCCGACCGTGGCGCCCTGCCCGACGCGCTGCCCCGCCGCGGCGCGCACGCCGCGGACAACTGAGCCTCATCCCCCATCCGCGGTCCGGCCCTCCCCGGGCCGGGCCGCGCCCGCAGGAGACCACCCCCATGCAGACCGCTGAGATCCGCCGTCGCTTCCTGGCGCACTTCGAGCAGCGCGGGCACACCGTCGTCCCCAGCGCCTCGCTGGTGTCGCCGGACCCCTCGCTGCTGTTCACCGTCGCCGGGATGGTGCCCTTCATCCCGTACCTGACCGGCCGCGAGCCCGCCCCCTACCCGCGGGCCACCAGCGTGCAGAAGTGCGTGCGCACCCTCGACATCGAGGAGGTGGGCAAGACCACCCGGCACGGCACGTTCTTCCAGATGAACGGCAACTTCTCCTTCGGCGACTACTTCAAGGCCGAGGCGATCGCCTTCGCCTGGGACCTGGTCACCGGCTCCGTCGCCGACGGCGGCCTGGGCCTGGAGGCCGACCGGATCTGGCCGACGGTCTACCTCGACGACGACGAGGCCTTCGAGGCGTGGCAGGCCTACGTCCCGGCCGAGCGGATCCAGCGCCGCGGCAAGGACGACAACTACTGGGACACCGGTGCCGCGGGCCCGGCCGGCCCCTGCTCGGAGATCCACTACGACCGCGGCCCGGCCTACGGCCCGGACGGCGGTCCGGCGGTCGACCCCACCGGCGACCGGTTCCTGGAGATCTGGAACCTCGTCTTCATGCAGTACGAGCGGGGCCCGGGGGAGGGCAAGGAGTACCCGATCCTCGGCGAGCTGCCGAAGAAGAACATCGACACCGGCATGGGCCTGGAGCGGGTGGCCTTCCTGCTGCAGGGCGTCGACAACATGTACGAGATCGACCAGGTCGCCCCGGTGCTGCACCGGGCCGCCGACCTCGCCGGCGTCCGCTACGGCGCCGACCAAGACACCGACGTGCGGCTGCGGGTGGTCGCCGACCACGTGCGCAGCGGGCTGATGCTCATCGGCGACGGCGTGACCCCGGGCAACGAGGGCCGCGGCTACATCCTGCGCCGGCTGCTGCGCCGCGCCGTGCGGTCGATGAAGCTGCTCGGCGTCGACGAGCCCACGCTGCCCGAGCTGCTGCCGGTGTCCCGGGACGCGATGAGCCCGAGCTACCCCGAGCTCGCCACCGACTTCGCGCGCATCTCCGGCACCGCGTACGCCGAGGAGGAGGCGTTCCGGCGCACCCTCGTCGCCGGGACCACCCTGTTCGACACCGCGGTGAGCACGGCCAAGAAGGCGGGCACCCCGGCGCTGTCGGGTGAGCAGGCGTTCTCGCTGCACGACACCTACGGCTTCCCGATCGACGTCACCCTGGAGATGGCCGCCGAGCAGGGCGTCACCGTCGACGAGGCCGGCTTCCGCGCCCTGATGAAGGAGCAGCGCGACCGCGCCCGCGCCGACGCCCGGGCCAAGCGCACCGGCTCGGTCGACGTGCTGGCCTACCGCCGGCTGCTGGCCGAGTTCGGCCCCACCGACTGGCGGGCCTATGACACCCTGCACACGCAGTCGCGGGTCCTCGGCGTGGTCGAGGAGTCCGACGACGCGACGACCAGCGAGGGCGAGCCGGTGGTGGGCCCCGGCGGCATCACCCGCGTCGTGCTCGATCGCACGCCGTTCTACGCCGAGTCCGGTGGTCAGGTCGCCGACGCCGGCGAGCTGACCTGGGACGGCGGCCGCGCCGAGGTCATCGACGTCCAGCGCCCGGTCAAGGGCCTGGTCGCCCACCAGGTGCGGGTGCTCGAGGGCGAGCTGCGCGCCGGCACCGAGCTGCACGCCCAGGTCGACCGCGAGTGGCGGCTGTCTGCCTGCCAGGCGCACTCGGGCACCCACGTCGTGCACGCCGCGCTGCGCCAGGTGCTCGGCCCGCAGGCCCTGCAGTCCGGGTCCTACAACCGCCCCGGCTACCTGCGGCTGGACTTCGCCTGGCAGGGCGCGCTCACCCCGCAGCAGCGGCTGGACATCGAGGACGTCGCCAACGCCGCCGTCCGCGCCGACCACGGCGTCCGCGCGCTGTACATGACGCTGCCCGAGGCCCGCGAGTTCGGCGCGATCGCGCTGTTCGGCGAGACCTACGGCGAGCAGGTGCGCGTCGTGGAGATCGGCGGCGAGTGGTCCCGGGAGCTGTGCGGTGGCACGCACGTGCGCGGCAGCGCCCAGATCGGCACGCTCGCGCTGACCGCGGAGAGCTCGGTGGGCTCCGGCGCCCGCCGCGTCGAGGCCGCCGTCGGGCTGGAGGGCTTCCGCTACCTGGCCCGCGAGCGCGACCTGGTCCGCCAGCTCGCCGATCTGCTCAAGACCCCGCAGGACGGGATCGTCGACCGGGTCAGCGGCATGCTCGGCCGGCTGCGCGACGCCGACCGCGAGCTCGCCGACCTGCGTGGCAAGCAGACCCTGGCCGCCGCCGGCGACCTGGCCGCCTCGGCGAAGGACGTCGGCGGGGTCGCGGTCGTGACCGCCTCCCCGGCGGGCCTGTCCGGCGGGGACCTGCGGGGTCTGGCCCTCGACGTCCGCGGCCGGCTCGGTGAGCAGCCCGCCGTCGTCGTGCTGGCCTCGGCCTCCGATGGCAAGGTGTCCCTCATCGCCACGGTGAACCCCGCGGCGCAGCAGCGCGGCCTGTCGGCCAACGACCTGCTGAAGGCGGCGTCGCCCGCCGTCGGCGGTCGTGGCGGGGGCAAGGCGGACGTCGCCCAGGGCGGCGGCACCGAGCCCGACGGCATCCCGGCCGCGCTGGCGGCGGTCGAGCAGACGATCGGAGCGACCTCGGCGTGAGCGGTACCGACGGCACGGGGACCGGACCGGCGGACGAGCGGACCCGGCGGTCCGGGCGGCCCCCGGTGCCCGCGCCCGTGCCGTCGGAGCCCGACGCCGGCGACGGCCGGCACCGCACCGAGCGGGTGCCCTTCCCGCTGCCGCCGCTGCAGGGCGACCGCCCGACGGCGCCGCCCACCGAGCAGCTGCCGGCCCAGCCCGCCCCGGGCGCCCCCGCCCGCCAGCCGGCCGCCGCCCCCGAGACCGGCCAGCTCCAGCTCGGTGGCTACCCGCCGCGCGTGCCCGGCCCGGCCCGGCAGCGCCCGGCCGACCCGCCCCCGGCCGCGGACGACGACGATGCCCGCTGAGGACGCCGGGAACGCCGCCCCGGCCTGGGTGCCCGGCCGCCGGCTGGGTGTCGACGTCGGCACCGTGCGCGTCGGGGTGGCCGTCTCCGACGCCACCGGGATGCTCGCCAGCCCGCTGGTCACCCTCCGCCGTGCCAAGGACCAGAGCGACCTGGACCGCCTCGCTGAGCTGGTTGTGACAGAAGAGGTGGTCGAGGTGGTGGTGGGACTGCCGAAGCACCTGTCCGGTGCGTCGGGCGCCTCGGCAAGAGATGCCAGTGCCTACGCTGAAGCCCTGGCCAGTCGCATCGGGAACGTCCCGGTGCACCTCGTCGACGAGAGGCTCTCCACCGTGACCGCTGCGAGTCATCTGCGCGCCGGGGGCATCACCGCCCGCAACCAGCGCTCGGTGATCGACCAGGCAGCCGCGGTGGTCATCCTGCAGAGCCACCTCGACGGGCGACCTCGTACTGGCCCCGACGCTTGGGGGCGCCACTCGTGACGGACCCGACCCAGCCGCGCAGTCGCGGCCGCCACTCCTCCGCCGACAGCGACGCGGGCCGTTCCGCAGCCGACCTGCTGGCAGCCTGGAACGGCGCCTCGACGACCCAGCTCACCGACGACGCCTCCCGGCGTCCCCGCCGGCGCCGCGCCCCGGAGACCGCGGGCACCGGCGTCCAGGTGCTGCCCGCGCGCTCGGACGGCGACACCGCCGGCGGCCTGGACGCCACCGGCATGGCCGACGTCGGCCTGGCCGCCGCCGGGCTGGACGTAAGCTCACTGGGCATCGGCCGTTCCGTCGCCGAGCGGCGCCCGCTGCCGCCGGCGCCGGCCCCCGCCCGCAGCGCCGTCGGCTTCGCCCGCGCCGCCGCCCCGCGCACCACCGAGATGTCCGCCGCTCCGGCCGTGCCCTCCCTCGCCCCCGGCGACCCCACCGGCGCCGTGCCGGTCGGTGGGCGCCGCGTCGTCCCGGCCCCGCGCCCGGCGACCGAGCGCGACGACGCCGACCGCGCCGGCCGGACCCCCGCCCGGGACGGCGCGCCCGCACCGCAGCACACCGTGGCCGGTGCGGCCTCGCTGGCCGCCCTCTTCGCCGAGACCCACCCGACCGGTGCCCACCCCCGGCAGCGCTTCGACGACCTGGCCACCCAGGCGCACCCGGTGCCGGCCGGTGACCTGTGGGGCCACGACCCCTACGCCGACCAGCCCGACGAGCACGACCCGCACGACGACTGGTCGCCCGCGGAGCAGCGGCACCACGAGCCCGGCGGTCACCCGGACGCGCACGACGACGACCACGACGACCACGAGCACGCCGGACCGGCGACGGTGTTCGACGAGACCGGCGGCCTCGAGGTCATCGCCGGCGACCACCACGACGACCACCACGACGACCACGGGGGCCACTCCGGCGGTCGCGGTCGCGGTGGCGGCCGGGGCGGGCGCGGCGGGAGCGGCTCGGGCCGGCCCCGGCGCCGTCGTCGCGGCCCGGTGATCGTGGTGCTGTCGCTCCTCGTGCTCGTCGGCATCGTCGCCGGCGCCGTCGTCGGCGGCCGGACGCTGTGGAACACCCTCAACCCGATGGCCGAGGACTACACCGGTGCGGGCACCGGCGCGGTCGAGGTCCGGGTCAACGACGGCGACTCGCTGCGGACCATCGGCGCGACGCTGGTCGCCGCCGACGTCATCGCCTCGCCCGGACCGTTCGAGGACGCCGCGGCGGCCAACCCGGCCGCCGCCGGCATCCAGCCCGGCGTCTACAGCCTGCGGGCGCAGATGTCCGGCCAGGCCGCGCTCGACCTGCTGCTGGACCCCACCTCCCGCATGGTGAGCCGGGTGACCATCCCCGAGGGGATGACCGTCACCGCCGTCCTGCAGCGGCTGGCCGACGGCAGCAAGATCCCGCTGGCCGACTTCCAGGCCGCCGCCGCCGACCCGGCGCAGCTGGGCCTGCCGGCCTACGCCAACGGGCTGCTCGAGGGCTTCCTCTTCCCGGCCACCTACGACATCGAGCCCGGCCAGACCGCCGCGCAGGTGCTCAGCCAGATGGTGGCCCGCACCGACCAGGTGCTCACCGGGCTGCAGATCCCGGTCGACCAGCGCCTCCGGGTGCTCACCGAGGCCAGCATCGTCCAGGCCGAGGCCGGGTCGGTGGAGGACATGGGCAAGGTCGCCCGGGTCCTGGACAACCGGATCGCCCAGGGCATGCGGCTGCAGCTGGACACCACGGTCAACTACGCCAACGGCAAGAGCGGCGTGACCACGACCCCGGAGGACCGGGCCAACCCCTCGCCCTACAACACCTACGCCAACGACGGGCTGCCGCCGGGTGCGATCAGCAACCCCGGTGAGGAGGCCATCCAGGCGACGCTGGACCCGACCCCGGGCGACTGGCTGTTCTTCGTGGTGACCAACCCCGACACCGGGGAGACCCGCTTCGCGAACACCGGCGAGGAGCACCAGGCCAACGTGCTGCTGTTCCAGCAGTGGCTGCGGGACAACCCGGGCAACTGAGGACCCACCAGGTGACACCAGGCTCCCTCGGCGGGCCGGCATGAGGGCAGCTGTCCTCGGCCGGCCCGTCGGCCACTCCCTGTCCCCGCTGCTGCACCGGGCGGCCTACGCGGCACTCGGGCTCGACGACTGGACCTACGACGCCCTCGACGTGGGCGCCGAGGACCTCCCCGTCCTGCTGGCCGGGCTGGGCCCGGAATGGCGCGGCTTCTCGGTCACCATGCCCTGCAAGCAGGCCGCCGTGGCGGTCGCCGACGAGGTCGAGCTGCTGCCCCGGCTGCTGGGCGCGGCCAACACCCTCGTGCGCACCGACACCGGGTGGCGCGCGGAGAACACCGACGTCACCGGGGTCGGCATGGCGCTGCAGCTCGGGGGCGTGACGCAGGTCGAGCACGCCGCCGTCCTCGGCGCCGGCGGGACGGCGTCGGCCGCGGTCACCGCGCTGGCCTCGCTGGGTGCCCGCCACGTCGACGTCGTCGTCCGGGAGCCGGCCCGCGCCGGTGACCTGCTGCGGGTGCTCGACACCCTGGGGGTCACCGCCGACGTGCAGCGGCTGGACCGCACCGGCACGCTCACCGCCCCGGTCGTGGTGAGCACCGTGCCGGTGTCCGGGCAGCCCGCGGTCGCCGAGCTCGCCTGGTGGCGCGGGCAGACCGTGCTCGACGTCCTCTACGCCGGCTGGCCCACGCCGCTGGCCCAGCGGGTGACCGAGGCCGGGGGCCGCACCATCAGCGGGCTGGAGGTGCTGTTCTGGCAGGCCACCGCCCAGGTCGAGCTGATGACCGGGCACCCCGCCCCGATCGAGGCCATGCGCGCCGCGCTGGACGCCTGACCGCCGCACCGTGAGCTGGCTGTTCGCGGCCGCCGGGCTGGCGCTGGGCCCGTGGCTGGCCGCCGTCACCGTCCGGCTGGCCACCCGGGACCCCGCGGCGCGACCGGGTCCGCTGCGGGTGGCCGTCACGTCCCTGGTCGCCGCGGCCGCGGTCGGCGCCGCGCCGCTCCTCACCGGGGACCGGCCCGCGGTGCTGGCCTTCGCGTGGTCCGGCGGCGCGGCCGTCGTCCTGGCCGGGGTCGACCTGGCCAGCCACCGGCTGCCCGACCGGGTCACCTTCCCCGCCGTCGGGGTGGTCACCGCCGCGCTGGCCGCCGACGCCGCCGTCACCGGCGCGTGGGGTGCGCTGCTGCGGGCGGTCGCCGCCGGGGGAGTCGCGTACCTGCTCGGGACGGCGGCGCGGCTGGTGCAGCCCCGCGGCCTCGGCGGCGGGGACGTGAAGCTGCTCGGGCTGCTCGGCCTGGTGCTCGGCTGGGTGGGCTGGGAGGTGCTGGTCGCCGGGGTGTCCGCCGGGCTGCTGATCGGCGCGCTCGGGTCGCTGCTGCTGGTCCTCCTCGGCCGGGCCGGGTGGCGCACCGCGGTCGCCCTCGGCCCGCCGCTGCTGGCCGGCGCCACCGTCGCGCTGGTCCTGTCGGCGGCCTAGGGCAGAATCGCGGGCATGTTGCGTTGGCTGACCGCAGGCGAGTCCCACGGGCAGCAGCTCACCGCGATCCTCGAGGGCCTGCCGGCCGGGGTGCGGGTGCAGACCACCGACGTCGACGCCCAGCTCGCCCGCCGCCGCCTCGGCCACGGCCGCAGCGCGCGGATGAGCTTCGAGGAGGACGTGGTCACCCTCACCGGCGGCGTCCGGCACGGGGTCACCCAGGGCGGGCCGATCGCCGTCCAGGTCGGCAACACCGAGTGGCCCAAGTGGGCCAGCGTGATGTCGGCCGACCCGGTCGACCCCGAGGTGCTGGCCGGCCAGGCCCGCAACGCGCCGCTCACCCGCCCGCGCCCGGGCCACGCCGACCTGCCCGGCATGCAGAAGTACGGCTTCGACGACGCCCGGCCGGTGCTCGAGCGCGCCAGCGCGCGCGAGACCGCGGCCCGGGTCGCGCTGGGCACGGTCGCGCAGGCGTTCCTGCACCAGGTGCTCGGCGTCCGGGTGGTCAGCCACGTCGTGGGCATCGGCCCGGTCACGGTCCCCGACGGCGTGCTGCCCGGCCCCGAGGACAACCCGCGGCTCGACGAGGACCCGGTGCGCTGCGCCGACCCCGAGACCAGCGCGCGCATGACCGCCGAGATCGACGACGCCCGCAGGTCCGGCGACACCCTGGGCGGCGTGGTCGAGGTCGTGGTCCACGGGCTGCCGCCGGGCCTGGGCAGCCACGTGCACTGGGACCGGCGGCTGGACTCCCGGCTGGCCGGTGCCCTCATGGGCGTGCAGTCGGTGAAGGCCGTCGAGATCGGTGACGGCCTGGGCACCGCCCGCCGCCGCGGCTCGGTGGCCCACGACGAGATCGACGTCGCCGACGGGCAGCTGTCCCGGCGCACCGACCGCGCCGGCGGCATCGAGGGCGGCATGACCAACGGCGAGGTGCTGCGGGTGCGCGCCGCGATGAAGCCGATCAGCACGGTGCCCCGCGCGCTGGCCACCGTCGACACCGCCACCGGTGAGGCCGCGGTCGCGATCAACCAGCGCAGCGACGCCTGCGCCGTCCCGCGCGGCAGCGTGGTGATGGAGGCGATGGTCGCCCTGGTGCTGGCCGACGCGGTGCTGGAGAAGTTCGGCGGCGACTCGGTGCCCGAGACCCGGCGCAACGTGCAGGGCTACCTCGACGCGCTCACCTACCGGTGAGCGGGCCGGTGCTGGTCGTCGTCGGCCCGCCGGCGGCGGGCAAGACGACGGTGGGCACGGCAGTCGCCGCGGCGCTGGGCGTCGGCTTCCGGGACACCGACGCCGACGTCGAGGCCACCACCGGGACGACGGTCGCCGACCTGTTCGTCGCCTCCGGCGAGCCGCACTTCCGCGCGCTGGAGGAGGCCGCCGTGGCCCGGGCGCTGGCCGAGCACGACGGCGTCCTGGCCCTGGGCGGGGGAGCGGTGCTCAGCCCGGCGACCCGGGAGCGGCTCGTCGCATCGGGGTGCACCGTCGTCTGGCTCGACGTCGACGTCGCGTCGGCAGCGCACCGGGTGGGCCTGTCCCGCGACCGGCCGCTGCTGGCGGTCAACCCCCGCGCCATGCTGCGCACCATGCTCGAGGCCCGCGCCCCGCTCTACGCCGAGGTGTCCACCGTGACCGTCCCCACCGCCGGCCGCCCGATCGAGGACGTCGTCGCCGACGTGCTCGCCGCCACCGGGCAGGTGACCCCGTGACCGCCCGGCGGATCACCGTGGCCGGCGAACGGCCCTACGACGTCCTCATCGGCCCCGGCGTGCAGGCCCAGCTGGGCCTGGTGCTCGACGGCACCGCCCGCGCCGCGGTCGTGCACAGCCCGGCGCTGGCCGCGGCCGCCGGCGCGGCGGTCGAGACGCTGCAGCAGTCGGGCATCGCCGCCGAGGCGGTCGTCGTCCCCGACGGCGAGGCGGCCAAGACCGCCGAGGTCGCAGCCGCGACCTGGGAGGAGTTCGGCCGCCTCGGGCTCACCCGCTCCGACGCGGTCGTGGGCGTCGGCGGGGGAGCGGTCACCGACCTCGCCGGGTTCCTCGCCGCCACCTGGGTGCGCGGCGTGCCCGTGGTGCAGGTCCCCACCAGCCTGCTGGGCATGGTCGACGCCGCCGTCGGTGGCAAGACCGGCATCAACACCGCGGCCGGCAAGAACCTCGTCGGCGCCTTCCACCCGCCGGCCGCCGTCCTGGCCGACACCGACGCGCTCGCCGGGCTGCCCGAGGCCGAGTTCCGCTCCGGGCTGGCCGAGGTCGTGAAGTGCGGGTTCATCGCCGACGGCCGGGTGCTGGAGCTGCTGGAGGCCGACCCGACCGGCCGCGCCGACACCGCCGAGCTCATCGCCCGCGCCGTCCAGGTCAAGGCCGACGCGGTCGGCGAGGACCTCTTCGACACCGGCCGCCGCGAGTTCCTCAACTACGGCCACACCCTCGCCCACGCCATCGAGCGGGTCGAGGACTTCCGCTGGCGGCACGGCGAAGCGGTGGCCGTGGGCCTGGTGTTCGCCGCCGAGCTGGCGGTGCAGGCCGGCCGGCTCTCCCGTGCCGACGCCGACCGGCACCGCCGGCTGGTCGACGCCCTGGGCCTGCCCACCCGCTACGCCGGCGACTGGGCGCAGCTGCAGTCGGTCATGCGGCTGGACAAGAAGGCCCGGGGTGCCTCGCTGCGCTTCGTCGTCCTCGACGGACTCGGCGCCCCCTCGATCCTGACCGACCCCGACCAGGCCTGGCTCGACGCCGCCTGGTCCGCTGTGGAGGACGCATGACCATCCAGGTGCTCAACGGCGCCAACCTCGGACGGCTCGGCACCCGCGAGCCCGAGGTCTACGGCACCACCACCTACGCCGAGCTGGAGGCGCTGCTGCAGGCCGCGGCCACCGAGCTCGGCGTGGAGGTGGTGGTCCGCCAGACCGACGACGAGGGCCAGCTGCTGCGCTGGGTGCACGAGGCCACCGACGCCGGCGACCCGATCGTGGTCAACCCCGGTGGCTGGTCGCACACCTCGGTGGTGCTGCACGACGCCCTGGCCGCGGTGTCCGCGCCGGTGGTCGAGGTGCACATCAGCAACATCGCCGCCCGCGAGCCGTTCCGGCACCACTCCTACGTCTCCCCGGCGGCCACCGGTGTGATCACCGGGCTGGGCGTGCACGGGTACGTCCTGGCGCTGCAGTGGCTCGTGCTCAAGGGCCTGCGGTGAGCGGGCGCGAGGCGGGGCGCCGCGACCGGCTGCGGCAGACCGCGGCGGCGAACGGGCTGGACGCCGTCCTGGTCACCGACCTGCTCAACGTCCGGTACCTGACCGGGTTCACCGGCTCCAACGGCGCGCTGCTGGTGCGCACCGACGGCCGCGACCTCCTCGGCACCGACGGCCGCTACACCACCCAGGCCGGCACCCAGGTGCCCGACGTCGAGCTGCTCGTCGACCGCAGCACGATGCCGGCGCTGGCCCGCGCGGCGCTCGGCGGCGGCGCGACCCGGCTGGGCTACGAGTCGCACGTGGTCACCGTCGACGAGCTGCGCGGCCTCGAGGCACTGGTCGGTGAGGCCGGCCGCGCCGTCGAGCTGGTCAGCGTCCGGCGCACGGTCGAGACGCTGCGCGCGATCAAGGACGCCGGTGAGATCGAGGCGCTGCGCCGCGCCTGCGCGGTCGCCGACCAGGCGCTGGCCGAGCTGGCGGCCGAGGGGGCGCTGCGCCCGGGCCGCACCGAGCTGCAGGTCGGCCGCGAGCTCGACGCCCGGATGCTGGCGCTCGGCGCCGAGTCACCCAGCTTCGAGACGATCGTCGCCGCCGGCGCCAACTCCGCCATCCCGCACCACCGCCCCGACGCCACCGAGCTGCGGGACGGCGACTTCCTGAAGCTCGACTTCGGCGCCACCGTCGACGGCTACCACTCCGACATGACCCGCACCCTGGTGCTGGGCCATGCCGCCGACTGGCAGCGCGAGGTCTACGAGCTCGTCGCGACCTCCCAGGCGGCCGGGCGGGCGGCGCTGGCCGTGGGCGCCGACGTCACCGCCGTCGACGCCGCGTCCCGCGACGTCATCGTCGCCGCGGGGCACGGCGAGCACTTCACGCACGGCCTCGGGCACGGGGTGGGGCTGGAGATCCACGAGGCACCGGGCATCTCGGCCCTCGGCGCAGGTAGTCTGGCTGCCGGCATGGCCGTCACCGTGGAGCCCGGGGTGTACCTGCCCGGCCACGGCGGTGTCCGGATCGAGGACACCTTGATCGTCACGGACGACGAGCCCGAGTTGTTGACCCTCACGAGCAAGGAACTCCTGGTCCTCTAGATGGCTACCACCAACGACCTCAAGAACGGCATCGTCCTCAACCTGGACGGCCAGCTCTGGACCGTCACCGACTTCCAGCACGTCAAGCCGGGCAAGGGCGGCGCCTTCGTGCGCACGACGCTCAAGAACGTGCTGTCGGGCAAGGTCGTCGACCGGACGTTCAACGCCGGCACCAAGGTCGAGACGGCGAACGTCGACAAGCGGAACATGACCTTCCTCTACAAGGAGGGCACCGACTTCGTCTTCATGGACGGCGACACCTTCGAGCAGGTGTACGTCCCCGAGGTGACCGTCGGCGACGGGTCGAAGTACCTGCTGGACAACACCGAGGTCACCGTGGCGGTGCACAACGACACCCCGCTCTACGTCGAGCTGCCCGTGACCATGGAGCTCGTGGTCTCCCACACCGACCCGGGCCTGCAGGGCGACCGCTCCACCGGTGGCACCAAGCCCGCGACCCTGGAGACCGGTGCGGAGGTCCAGGTCCCGCTGTTCATCACCACCGGCGAGAAGCTGAAGATCGACACCCGCGACGGCCGCTACCTCGGCCGGGTCAGCTGACCTCGTGGCAGCCCGTACCAAGGCACGTAAGCGCGCGGTCGACGTCCTCTACGAGGCCGACCTCCGCAGCGGCGACCCGCTCGCCGTCCTCCGTGACCGGGTCGCCGACGGCAATCCGCCCGTGCCCGACCACGCGGTCCGGCTCGTCGAGGGCGTCGTGGAGCAGCAGGCGAGGATCGACGAGCTGATCGAGGCGCACGCCTCCGGCTGGTCGCTGGACCGGCTGCCCGACGTCGACCGCGCGATCCTGCGGATGGCGGTCTACGAGCTGCTCTGGGTCGACGACGTCCCCGACGCGGTGGTCATCGACGAGGCGGTGGAGCTGGCCAAGACGCTGTCCACCGACGACAGCCCGTCCTACGTGAACGGCGTCCTCGGCGGCATCGTCCGCGCCGAGATCCCCACCTGACCCACCGCTGAACGCCCACGGCCCACTCCGGCTCCCGGAGTGGGCCGTCCGCGTCCACCCGCCGGGTCGGCAGTGTGCGCACACGGCGCATCCGGCCCCAGGGTGCGCCCTGGACGCACATCGCCCGCCGGCGCGGCCGGGGCGACGACGACGGCCGGGTGACCGCACACCGGGCCCGTTGGCCACGGGAACGCAGCTCAGGCACCACCCTGACGCGCAGAGAGGCCCCACCCGCGCAGCGGATGGGGCTTCCCGGTGTCGCTGGGGTCAGCGCGGGGTGCGCCGGCGGTCGCCGTAGCTGGCCGCCTCGTCCTCGTCGGCGTCGGCGTAGATGCTGCCGTCGGCACCGGGGGAGAGTACGCCCCACTCGATGAGCCGGGTGGTCAGCTCGTCGGGGCTCATGTCGTAGATGATCGCCAGCGACTTGAGGTCCTCGGCGCGGATCGACAGGACCTTGCCGTTGTAGTCGTGGCGCTGCGCCTGGATGGTGGAGGCGTAGCGGGCCAGCGGGCCGGCCTCGTCGGCGGGGAGCGAACCCAGCGACTCGAGGTTGAGCACGATCTTGATGCTCTTGGTCACCGCCGAGCTCGGGCGCGGGTCGGGCAGCAGCTCGGACACCGGGACGCCGTAGAACACGGCGAGCTCGGACAGCCGCTGCACGGTGACCGCACGGTCGCCGCGCTCGTAGGAGCCCACCACCACGGCCTTCCAGCGGCCGTGGGACTTGTCCTCCACGCCCTGCAACGACAGCCCTTGCTGGTTGCGGATGGCCCGCAGGCGGGCGCCCAGCGCCCTGGAGTAGTCGGTGCTCATGACCCTCTGCTCACTGACTGTCGTCGGTTCGGAAGTGTTCTGGTGACGGAGAGTACTTGTCTTCTGGAAGCGGCGACAGTCAGGAGACCCGAACGGGGGATCCCGGTCCGCAGGGTCCCCGCATCCGGCGGGTGGGGAGCCGTCGCCGGGGGTGCAGTACCGTCGTTGCCGGTCCCGCCCGCCGTCGGCCCAGGTCGCCGGCGGGATCTCCTTTAACGACCCGTCCCGTGAGGCGGGGAAGGAGGCTTGATGACCATGTCATCAGAGCTGCCCGCTCCACCCGTTCCTCCGCTGCTGACCGCCGAGGACGTCGCCCGCGTCGTCGACCGCGTGGCCCACCAGCTCATCGAGAAGGCCGGCGCGCACCTCGGCGACCTGGTCCTGGTCGGCATCCCGACCCGCGGCGCCCCGCTGGCCCGCCGGCTCGCCGCCCGCATCGAGGCCTTCAGCGGCACCCGCATCGACGTCGGCACCGTCGACATCACCCTCTACCGCGACGACCTGCGGCTGCGCGGCGTGCGCGCGCTGGAGGACACCCGGCTCCCGGAGTCCGGCATCGACGGCCGCCTCGTCGTCCTCGTCGACGACGTCCTGTTCTCCGGCCGCTCGGTCCGCGCCGCGCTGGACGCGCTGCGCGACCTGGGCCGGCCGCGCGCGGTGCAGCTCGCCGTCCTGGTCGACCGCGGGCACCGCGAGCTGCCGATCCGCGCCGACTACGTGGGCAAGAACGTGCCCACCTCGCGCACGCAGAAGGTCGAGGTCCACCTGGCCGAGATCGACGGTTTGGACGAGGTCCTGCTCACCGGGGGCGAGGCGTGAGGAAGCACCTGCTGGAGGTCGCCGACCTCGACCGCACCGACGCCACCCTGGTGCTCGACACCACCGCGCAGATCGAGCAGGCGCTGGCCGGCCGCGAGGTCAAGAAGCTCCCGACGCTGCGCGGCCGCACGGTGGTCAACCTCTTCTTCGAGGACTCCACCCGCACCCGGATCAGCTTCGAGCTGGCGGCCAAGCGGTTGAGCGCCGACGTCATCAACTTCTCGGCCAAGGGCAGCAGCGTCTCCAAGGGCGAGAGCCTCAAGGACACCGCGCTCACCCTCGAGGCGATGGGCGCCGACGGCATCGTCGTCCGGCACCACGCCTCGGGTGCCCCGCACCGGCTGGCGCAGTGGGTGCAGGGCAGCGTGGTCAACGCCGGCGACGGCACCCACGAGCACCCCACCCAGGCGCTGCTGGACGCCTACACGATCCGCCAGCGGCTGGGCCGGCTCGACGGCGTGCGGGTGGCGGTCGTCGGCGACGTGCTGCACTCCCGGGTCGCCCGCTCCAACGTCGGCCTGCTCACCACCCTGGGCGCCGAGGTCACCCTGGTCGCCCCGCCGACGCTGCTGCCGGTGGGCGTGGAGACCTGGCCGGTGACGGTCAGCTACGACCTGGACGCCGTCCTGCCCAAGGCCGACGTGGTGATGATGCTGCGCGTGCAGGCCGAGCGGATGAACGCCTCGTTCTTCCCCAGCGCCCGCGAGTACAGCCGCCGCTACGGCCTGGACGGACGGCGGATGGCCGCACTGGCCGACGACGCGATCGTCATGCACCCGGGCCCGATGAACCGCGGGATGGAGATCGCCGCCGAGGTGGCCGACTCGCCCCGCTCCACGATCGTCGCGCAGGTCGGCAACGGCGTCAGCGTGCGCATGGCCGTCCTGTACCTGCTGCTGGGAGGCGCACCCGAATGATCCTCAGGAACGTCCGCCCGTACGGCGAGGACGCCGTCGACGTCCGCATCGCCGACGGCCGGATCACCGAGATCGGTCCCGGTCTCGACGGGGACGACGACGTCCTCGACGGCGGCGGCCTCATCGCGCTGCCCGGCCTGGTCGACCTGCACACCCACCTGCGCGAGCCCGGCCGCGAGGACGCCGAGACCGTCGAGACCGGCTCCCGCGCCGCCGCGCTCGGCGGGTACACCGCGGTGCACGCCATGGCCAACACCGACCCGGTCGCCGACACCGCCGGCGTGGTCGAGCAGGTGTGGCGCCTGGGCCAGGAGGCCGGGCTGGTCGACGTCGTCCCGGTGGGCGCGGTGACCGTGGGCCTGGGCGGGGAGCAGCTGGCCGAGCTGGGCGCGATGGCCGACTCCGCGGCCCGGGTGCGGGTGTTCTCCGACGACGGGCACTGCGTCGCCGACCCCGCGCTGATGCGCCGGGCGCTGGAGTACGTCAAGGCCCTGGACGGCGTCGTCGCCCAGCACGCCGAGGAGCCGCGGCTGACCGTCGGGGCGCAGATGAACGAGGGCGAGCGCTCCGCCCGGCTCGGGCTGGCCGGCTGGCCGGCCGCCGCCGAGGAGGCGGTCATCGCCCGCGACGTCCTGCTGGCCCAGCACGTGGGCGCCCGGCTGCACGTCTGCCACGTCTCCACCGCCGGCTCGGTCGACATCCTGCGCTGGGCCAAGGCCCGCGGCGTGCAGGTGACCGCCGAGGTCACCCCGCACCACCTGCTGCTCACCGACGCCCTCGCCGAGACCTACGACCCGGTCTACAAGGTGAACCCGCCGCTGCGCACCGACGCCGACGTCCAGGCGCTGCGGGCCGGGCTGGCCGACGGCACGATCGACGCCGTCGCCACCGACCACGCCCCGCACGCGGTGGAGGACAAGGAGAGCGAGTGGGCCGCCGCCCGCCCGGGGATGCTCGGGCTGGAGCAGGCGCTCGCGATCGTGGTCCAGACCATGGTCGAACCCGGCCTGCTCGACTGGCGCGGCGTCGCCGACCGCATGTCGGTCCGCCCGGCGGTCATCGGTCGCCTGGAGACCCACGGCCGCCCGCTCGCCGTCGGCGAGCCGGCCAACCTGCTGCTGCTGGACCCCGCGCACTCCTCGGTCGTCGACCCGGCCGCGCTGGCCAGCCGCAGCCGCAACAGCCCCTATGCCGGCCGGGAGCTCCCCGGCCGGGTGGTCGCCACGTTCCTGCGGGGCGTGCCGACCGTGCTCGACGGAAAGGCGACGAAGTGAACCGGCAGCGAGTGAGCATCGCAGCGAGGAACGAGCGAGGAGCGGAGCGAGCGTGGCCGGGAACAGGAGCACAGCAGTGAGTGAGGCACTGCTCGTCCTCGAGGACGGGCGCACGTTCCGCGGTGAGTCCTACGGCGCGACCGGCACCACGGTCGGCGAGGCGGTGTTCTCCACCGGGATGACCGGTTACCAGGAGACGCTCACCGACCCCAGCTACGCCGGCCAGATCGTGGCGATGACCGCGCCGCACATCGGCAACACCGGCGTCAACGGCGAGGACGACGAGAGCCGCCGCATGTGGGTGGCCGGATTCGTGGTCCGCGACCCCGCGCGCCGCCCGGCGAACTGGCGCGCCACCGGCAGCCTGGACGACGAGCTCGTCGCGCAGGGCGTGGTCGGCATCAGCGGCATCGACACCCGCGCGCTGACCCGGCACCTGCGCGACCGCGGCGCCATGCGCGCGGGCATCAGCACCGAGCTGGGCGCCGAGGAGCTGCTGGCCCAGGTGACCGGCAGCCCGTCGATGACCGGCGCGGACCTGGCGCCGGGCGTCAGCGCCCGCGAGGCCTACGTCGTCCCGGCGGTGGGGGAGAAGCGGTTCACCATCGCCGCGCTGGACCTGGGCATCAAGACCGCCACCCCGCGCTACCTGGCCGAGCTGGGCGTGGAGACGCACGTCTTCCCGGCGACCGCGACCGCCGAGCAGCTGCTCGAGGCCGGCGTCGACGGCGTCTTCGTCTCCAACGGCCCCGGCGACCCGGCGGCCGCCGACTACGCGGTCGAGGCGGTGCGCGGGGTGCTGGAGGCCCGGCGTCCGCTGTTCGGCATCTGCTTCGGCAACCAGATCCTCGGCCGCGCGCTGGGCCTGGGCACCTACAAGCTGCGCTTCGGCCACCGCGGGCTCAACCAGCCGGTGCTCGACCGGGTCAGCGGCACGGTGCGGGTCACCAGCCACAACCACGGCTTCGCCGTCGACGCCCCGCTCGACCGGCCCACCGACACCCCGTTCGGCCCGGTCGAGGTCAGCCACGTGGGCCTCAACGACCAGGTGGTCGAGGGGCTGCGGCTGCTGGAGACCCCGGCGTTCAGCGTGCAGTTCCACCCCGAGGCGGCGGCCGGCCCGCACGACGCCAACCCGCTGTTCGGTCGCTTCGTCGACCTGATGGCAGCCAACAAGGAGGGCAGCGCGGTGACGCCTGCACCCGTCGTCGACTCGAGCACCGGGGAGAACGTCTGATGCCCAAGCGCACCGACCTGCAGCACGTCCTGGTCATCGGCTCCGGCCCGATCGTCATCGGCCAGGCCAGCGAGTTCGACTACTCCGGCACCCAGGCCTGCCGGGTGCTCAAGAGCGAGGGGCTGCGGGTCAGCCTGGTCAACAGCAACCCGGCCACGATCATGACCGACCCCGAGGTCGCCGACGCCACCTACGTCGAGCCGCTGACCCCGGAGTTCGTCGAGCGGGTCATCGCCAAGGAGCGCCCGGACGCGGTCCTGGCCACCCTCGGCGGGCAGACGGCGCTCAACATCGCCATCGGCCTGTTCCAGAACGGCGTGCTGGAGAAGTACGGCGTCCAGCTGATCGGCGCCGACGTCGACGCGATCAACCGCGGCGAGGACCGGCAGAAGTTCAAGGACATCGTCCGCTCGATCGGCGCCGACGCCCCGCGGTCGACCGTCTGCGCCTCCGTCGAGGAGGCGCTGGCCACCGCGGAGGAGGTCGGCTACCCGGTCGTCATCCGGCCCAGCTTCACCATGGGCGGGCTCGGCTCGGGCATCGCCACCGACGAGCCGATGCTGCGCCGGATGGCGGGCCACGGTTTGGCCGACTCCCCGGTGCACACCGTCCTCATCGAGGAGTCGGTGCTGGGCTGGAAGGAGTACGAGCTCGAGCTGATGCGCGACCGCAGCGACAACGTGGTGGTCATCTGCTCGATCGAGAACATCGACGCGATGGGCGTGCACACCGGTGACTCGGTGACCGTCGCCCCGGCGATGACCCTCACCGACCGCGAGTACCAGCAGATGCGCGACGTCGGCATCGCCGTGCTGCGCGAGGTCGGCGTCGAGACCGGCGGCTGCAACATCCAGTTCGCCGTGCACCCCGAGACCGGCCGGCTGGTCGTCATCGAGATGAACCCGCGCGTCTCCCGCTCCAGTGCGCTGGCGTCGAAGGCCACCGGCTTCCCGATCGCCAAGATCGCCGCGAAGCTGGCCATCGGCTACACCCTCGACGAGATCACCAACGACATCACCGGGGTCACCCCCGCCTCGTTCGAGCCGTCGCTGGACTACGTGGTCGTGAAGATCCCGCGCTTCGCGTTCGAGAAGTTCCCCGGCGCGGACCCGCGGCTGACCACCACCATGAAGAGCGTCGGCGAGGTCATGGCCATGGGCCGCAACTTCACCGAGGCCCTGGGCAAGGCCATGCGCTCCACGGAGACGAAGGCCGCCGGGTTCTGGACCGACGCCGCCGAGCCCGCCGACGCAGCCAGGCTGGTCGACAAGCTGCGCACCCCGGTCGACGGCCGGCTCTACACCGCCCAGCGGGCCCTGGCCGCCGGCGCGACGGTGGCCGAGGTGGCGGCCGCCAGCGGGTACGACGAGTGGTTCGTCGACCAGATCGCGCTGGTCAACGAGGTCGGCGAGGAGCTGCGCGCCGCGCCCGCCCTCACCGCGGAGCTGCTGCGCCGGGCCAAGCGGCACGGCCTGTCCGACCGGCAGGTGGCCGCGCTGCGGCCGGAGCTCGCCGGTGAGGACGGCGTCCGGCTGCTGCGCTGGCGGCTGGGCATCCGGCCGGTCTACAAGACCGTCGACACCTGCGCCGCCGAGTTCGCGGCCCGCACGCCGTACCACTACTCCTCCTACGACGAGGAGACCGAGGTCGAGCCGCGCACCAAGCCCGCGGTGCTGATCCTGGGCTCGGGGCCCAACCGGATCGGGCAGGGCGTGGAGTTCGACTACTCCTGCGTGCACGCGGTGATGGCCCTGCAGGACGCCGGCTACGAGGCGGTGATGGTCAACTGCAACCCCGAGACCGTCTCCACCGACTACGACACCGCCGACCGGCTGTACTTCGAGCCGCTGACGTTCGAGGACGTGCTGGAGGTCGTCGAGGCCGAGCGCGCCGCCGGCCCGGTGGCCGGGGTCATCTGCACCCTGGGCGGGCAGACCCCGCTCGCCCTGGCGCAGCGCCTCAAGGACGCCGGCGTCCCGGTGCTGGGCACCTCGCCCGAGGCCATCGACGCCGCCGAGGACCGCGGGGAGTTCTCCCGGGTGCTCGCCGACACCGGGCTGCTCGCGCCCAAGCACGGCATGGCCACCACCTTCGCGCAGGCGCAGGACATCGCGGCCACCATCGGCTACCCGGTGCTGGTGCGTCCCTCCTACGTCCTCGGTGGGCGCGGCATGGAGATCGTCTACGACGACGCCACGCTCGAGTCCTACATCCGCAAGGCCACCGACGTCAGCACCGACCACCCGGTGCTGGTCGACCGGTTCCTCGAGGACGCCATCGAGATCGACGTCGACGCGCTCTACGACGGCACCGACCTGTACCTGGGCGGGGTCATGGAGCACATCGAGGAGGCCGGCATCCACTCCGGCGACTCGGCGTGCGCGCTGCCCCCGATCACCCTGGGCGGCGCCGACCTGCGCGGCATCCGGGCCGCCACCGAGGCGCTCGCCGCCCGGATCGGCGTCCGCGGGCTGATGAACGTGCAGTACGCCCTCAAGGACGACGTCCTCTACGTGCTGGAGGCCAACCCGCGGGCCAGCCGCACGGTGCCGTTCGTGTCCAAGGCGACCGCGGTGCAGCTGGCCAAGGCCGCGGCCCGGATCGCGGTGGGGGAGACGATCGCCTCGCTGCGCACCGCCGGCGTGCTGCCCGCGACCGGTGACGGCACCGACCTGCCGGTCGACGGGCCGATCTCGGTGAAGGAGGCCGTGCTGCCCTTCCACCGGTTCCGCACCGTCGAGGGCCAGGGCGTCGACACGATCCTCGGCCCGGAGATGAAGTCCACCGGTGAGGTGATGGGCATCGACGCGGAGTTCGGCACCGCGTTCGCCAAGTCGCAGGCCGCCGCCTACGGCGACCTGCCCACCTCCGGCACGGTCTTCGTGTCGCTGGCCAACCGCGACAAGCGCTCGGCGGTCTTCCCGGTCAAGCGGCTGGCCGACCTCGGTTTCCGCGTGCTGGCCACCGAGGGCACCGCCCAGGTGCTGCGCCGCAACGGCGTGGCCTGCGAGGTCGTCGGCAAGTTCTCCGACGGCCCGGGCAACTGCGTGGAGCGGATCCAGGCCGGGGACGTCGACCTCGTGGTCAACACCCCGTTCGGCACCCCGGGCAACGGCGGGCCGCGGCTGGACGGCTACGAGATCCGCGCGGCCGCCGTGGGCATGGGCATCCCGTGCATCACCACGGTGCAGGGCATGGCGGCCACCGTGCAGGGCGTCGAGGCGCTGCGCCGCGGCGACCTCGGCGTCCGGAGCCTGCAGGAGCTGCACCAGGTGCTCGCCGACGCCCAGGCCGCCAAGGCGACCCCGTGACCGACCCCTCCACCTCGGGGGCGGAAGTGGCCACTTCCGCCCCCGAGCGGACGGCGGGGGACGTCGCAGGGGAGCTGGAGCGCGAGCTGCGGGCCGCCGGGCTGACCGGCAGCGTCCTCCGCGGCCTGGCCGCCGCCGCCGTCAGCCGGCTGGACGGCACTGCCCCCGCCGTGCCGACCTGGGCGACCGAGGTGACCGCCCGGCTGGACACCGGCGGGCTGGACGACGGTGACCTGCCGGCGCTGGTGCGGCTGCTGGCCACCACGGGGCAGCACCGGCTGCTGGCCCGCTCCGGGGTGCGCTACCCGGCCTACGCGCTGACCGACGACGTGGCCGGCGCGCGGGTCGGCCCGCCCGGTCCGCGGCTGCCGGTGCGGCCGCGCGCGGCGGGCAGCTGGGAGGTGCTGGGCCGGCGCACCGGCTTCCCGATCGGGGTGCCGGCCTGCCCGATGACCGGCACCGCGGCCTGGGTGCAGTACCTGGCCGGCAACGGCTTCAACCTGCTCACCTACAAGACCGTGCGCAGCCGCGAGCACGCCGCGAACCCGTTCCCCAACTGGGCGTTCGTGCCCGGAGTGCGGGAGCCGTTCGGGCCCGGTGCGCCGCCGGTGGTCGTCGCCGAGCCCTCGGACTGGGTGACCCCCGGCGACCCGGCGGTCACCAGCACCAACTCCTTCGGCGTGCCCTCGCCCGACCCCGCGGTCTGGACCGAGGACGTCGCCGCCGCCGTCCGCTGCTTGGCCGACGACCAGCTGCTGCTGGTCAGCGTCCTGGGCGAGGACGACGGCGAGGGGCCCGCGCAGCTGCAGGCCATCGCCGACGACTTCGCCCGCACCGCGCGGCTGGCCGAGGCCGCCGGCGCCCCGGTCGTGGAGCTCAACCTCTCCTGCCCGAACACCCTGGGCTCCGGCGGCGGTGTGCGGCCGCCCATCTGCCTGGACGTCGAGCTGACCACCGCGATCGTCGAGACCACCCGGCGCGCGCTGTCGTCGAGCACCGGCCTGGTCGCCAAGCTGTCCTGGCTCGACGGGCCGGCCCTGGCCGGCCTGCTGCCGCGGATCGCCCCGCACCTGGACGGCATCGCGGCGATCAACACCGTGCAGTGCGCGGTGCAGCGCACCGACGGGACGCCCACCTTCCCCGGCCGGCCGCTGGCCGGGGTGTCGGGCCGGGCGGTGCGCGACCTGGCGCTGGACCTCACCGCGCGACTGGTCGAGCTGCGCCGGGCCGGCGGCCACCGCTTCGACGTCCTGGCCATGGGCGGGGTGACCGACCCGGCCAGCGCCGCGGCGCTGCTGGAGCTGGGCGCGGCCGGGGTGCAGACCGCCACCGGCGCCTTCGCCGACCCGTTCCTCGCCCGGGCGTGCGTCGAGGACCTGGCATGACCTTCGGTGCCCGGCTCGCCGCGGCCGTCGCCGCCCGCGGGCCGCTGTGCGTCGGCATCGACCCGCACCGGGAGCTGCTGCTGGCGTGGGGGCTGACCGACGACGTCGCGGGCCTGCGCCGGTTCACCGACGCCGTCGTCGACGCGCTGGCCGGGCATGTCGCCGTCCTCAAGCCCCAGCTGGCCTTCTACGAGCGGCACGGCTCGGCCGGGCTGGCCGTGCTCGAGGACGCCGTCGTCCGCGCGCGGGCGGCCGGTGCGCTCGTGCTGCTGGACGCCAAGCGCGGCGACATCGGCTCGACCATGGCCGGCTACGCCGACTACCTGCGCCCGGACCACCCGCTCGCGGTCGACGCGCTGACCGTCAGCCCCTACCTGGGGCCGGACTCCCTGGAGCCCGCACGCCGGACCGCCGACGAGTCCGGAGGCGGGCTGTTCGTGCTGGCCCGCACCTCCAACCCGGACGCCGCCACCTTCCAGTCCGCCGTCGCCGGTGGCCGCACGGTGGCCCAGACCGTCGTCGACACCGTCGGGGGCTGGAACGGCTCGGGGGAGGGCGGCTGGGGTCCGGGCACCGGCTCGCACGGCGTCGTCGTCGGCGCCACGCTGGCCGCGCTGGACGTCGACCTGTCCGCCCTCGGCGGGCCGGTGCTCGCCCCGGGGCTCGGTGCCCAGGGCGGGTCGGTGGCCGACCTGCGCCGGCTGTTCGGCGACCGGGCGGTGGTCCCGTCGGTGTCGCGCGACGTGCTGCGGGCCGGGGCGGACGCCGCGGCCCTGCGTGCCGCCGCCGACCGGTGGACGGCCGAGCTGGGCGCATGAGCCGCGCGGCGCCCTGGCTGGTACCGGCGCTGGGCGCCGGGCTGTGTGCCGCCGGCGTCGCGGTGTTCTGGCGGACGAACGTCTCGTCCGCCGCGGCGGACGCCGGCTGGTTCGCCTACGCCCCGCTGGGGCAGGAGCTGCCGCCGCTCGACCCGGCGTACGAGAGCGAGCTCGCGCTCGCCTTCGACGACGCCCCCTGGTCGCTGCTGTGGACCCCCGGGCACCTCGTGGGCGTCGCGCTGGCCGTCCTCGGGTCGCTGGTCCTCGGCGGCTGGGCCGGCCGGTCGCTGGGCCGCCGCCCCGGTGCCCGTCGCGTCCTCCCGGCCCTGGGCGTCCTCGCGGGGCTGCTCGTGGTGGCCGGCACCGTCCTGGTGGTCACCCGGGCCCCGGTGCCGGTGGTCACCTACGGCGGGAGCTACGAACCGCTGGCGTGCGCCGACCTGCTGGGCTGCGGCACCGGGCTGCGGCCGGTCCAGCTGGGGGCCGCGCAGCTGGCCGGGCTCGGCACCGCCGTGCTCGGGGCGGTGCTGGCGGCTGCGGCGGGGGCGGCGGCGGTGACCGGTGCCGGACCGGACGTGCCCGGACCGCGGCGTGCGGCGGCCCGGGGAGCCGTCGTGGCCGGGGCGCTGCTGGCGGTGGGGGGCGTCGCCCTGGCCTGGAGCGCGACGGCCGCCGTCCCGGAGCTGGTGTTCCTGTCGCCGGAGCAGTACGACCAGCTGGTGGACGCAGCCTGGCTGGCCGGCGTGGGCCGGGTCCTGCTCGCGGTGGGCGCCCTGCTCGCCGCTGCGGCCGTCCCGCAGCTGCTGCGCGCCGACCGGTCGGGGCGGGCCTCGCGGGTGGCCGGGGCGGCTCTCGGGGCGGCCGTCGGCCTGACCGTCCTCGGTGGCGCCCTGCTGTGGTCGGCGCACACGTCCCAGCAGGCCGTCGAGGTCGCGGCGCACAGCCGGCTGGCCGGGCCGGGGCTGTGGGCCGGGCTCGTCGTCGTCCTGGTCGGCGGCGCGCTGCTCGGTGCTGGTGTCCGGCAGGTGACGGGGGAGCGACCACCGCGCTGACCAGCAGTGACGGGACGGTCACCGGACCGATCGGTCCGCCGCGCGTCCGGTGAAGCACACCGGTCGACCGGTTTGCGCACGGGGTCCAGCGTGACCAGCCGGTTCAGGGTGACTAGGTTGGCGGCCAGGCTCAACAGCAGGGCCGCCTGCAGGCTGACCCAGACCTCGAACACCCCGCCGGTCGCAGGGCCGGCACGAACACGATTGGGTTGCTCCGTGCCCCTTCCCGAGTTGTCCCCCGAACAGCGCGCCGCTGCCCTGGAGAAGGCCGCCGCGGCCCGCAAGGCCCGCGCCGAGCTCCGCGAGAAGCTCAAGGCCAAGGGCACCACGGTCGGTGACGTCCTCAAGCAGGGCGAGACCGACGAGGTCATCGGCAAGATGCGCGTCTCCGCCGTCCTGGAGTCCCTCCCGGGCGTCGGCAAGGCCCGCGCGGCCAAGATCATGGAGCGGCTGGAGATCTCCCCGACCCGCCGCGTCCGCGGCCTGGGCGCCAACCAGCGCAAGGCGCTGGAGGCCGAGTTCGCCGGCGAACAGGTCCAGCCCGAGCAGATCCCGGCCGAGGGCGTCCTCTGAGCGGACCCCGCGGTGGCCTCCGGCCGCCCCGGACCGAGGGACGACGAGTGGCCGACCTGAACCGCGCGCGGCTGACCGTGCTCTCCGGCCCCTCCGGGGTCGGCAAGGGCACGGTCGTCGCGGAGGTCCGGCGCCGGCACCCCGAGGTCTGGGTGTCGGTGTCGGTCACCACGCGCGCCCCGCGTCCGGGTGAGGTCGACGGCGAGCACTACTGGTTCGTCGACGCCGAGTTCTTCGACGACCTGATCGCCCAGGACGGGCTGCTGGAGTGGGCGGAGTACGCCGGCAACCGCTACGGCACGCCCCGCGCACCGGTCGAGGAGCAGCTGCGGGCCGGGTCACCGGCGCTGCTGGAGATCGAGCTGCAGGGCGCCCGGCAGGTGCGCGAGCGCGCGCCGGAGGCCCAGCTGGTGTTCCTGGCCCCGCCGTCGTGGGCGGAGCTGGTCAGCCGGCTGGCCGGCCGCGGCACCGAGCACCCCGAGGTCCAGGAGCGCCGGCTGGCCCTCGCGCAGGCCGAGCTGGACGCCTCGGGTGAGTTCGACGTGGTGGTCGTCAACGACGACGTGGCCAGGGCGGCGGACGAGTTGGTAGGCTTGCTGACTGCGCCTCCGCCCGCTGGTCCCTGACCGCAGCGGAGACGCGCCCGAGGCGACCGTGCGGAGCACATCCGCCGCCCGCCCGCACACCGAGTTGAGGAGCACGCCCGCCCGTGTCCGGAGTCGCACCCGCCCCTGAGGGCATCACCAACCCGCCGATCGACGAGCTGCTCGAGCGCACCAGCAGCAAGTACGGCCTGGTCATCTACGCCGCCAAGCGCGCGCGCCAGATCAACGCCTACTACAGCCAGCTCTCCGAGGGCCTGCTGGAGTACGTCGGCCCGCTGGTCGACACCGCTCCCCAGGAGAAGCCGCTGTCGATCGCGCTGCGCGAGATCAACGAGGGCCTGCTCACCCACACCGCCGGCGAGAACTGAGGAAGGACCCCCTCGCCCCCCACCGCTCGCACGCTCGCGGCGGGCCCCTGCGAGGGGGCCGACCCCACCCGGACGGATGAAGTCCCCGGCACCTGGTGCCGGGGACTTCGTCGTGTCTGGCGCAGGATGGGCGCATGAGCAGGATCGTGCTGGGCGTCGGTGGCGGCGTGGCCGCGTACAAGTCCGCCCTGCTGTTGCGCGCCCTGACCGAGCACGGTCACGACGTACGCGTCGTCCCCACCGCCTCGGCGCTGCGCTTCGTGGGCGCGGCGACCTTCGAGGCGCTGAGCGGCAACCCGGTGTCCACGGAGGTCTGGGACGACGTCCCCGAGGTCGCCCACGTGCGCATCGGGCAGACCGCGGACCTGGTGCTGGTCAACCCGGCCACCGCCGACGTGCTCGCCCGCGCCGCCGCCGGCCGGGCCGACGACCTGCTCACCGCCACGCTGCTCACCGCGCACTGCCCGGTGGTGTTCGTGCCGGCCATGCACACCGAGATGTGGCTGCACCCGGCCACCCAGGACAACGTCGCCACCCTGCGCCGGCGCGGGTCGATCGTGCTGCCCCCGGCCGTCGGCCGGCTCACCGGACCGGACTCCGGGCCCGGGCGGCTGCCCGAGCCCGCCGACGTGGCCGCGCTCGCCGGGCTGGTGCTCGCCGCCGGCCCCGCCGCGCTGGCCCAGGACCTCACCGGCCGCCGCGTCGTCATCAGCGCCGGGGGCACCCGGGAGGCGCTGGACCCGGTCCGGTTCCTGGGCAACCGCTCCTCGGGTCGGCAGGGCTGGGCGCTGGCCCGGGTCGCCGCCGCCCGCGGCGCCGACGTCGTCCTGGTCGCGGCCAACGTCGAGGCCCCGGCGCCCTTCGGCGTCCGCGTCGTCGCGGTGGAGTCGACCGAGGAGCTGCGCACGGCGGTGCACGCCGAGGCCGCCGGCGCCGATGTCGTGGTCATGGCCGCCGCGGTCGCGGACTTCCGGCCGGTCAGCATCGCGGCCAGCAAGCTGAAGAAGGGCGGCGCCGCCGAACCGTCGTCGCTGGAGCTGGTGCGCAACCCCGACGTCCTGGTCGAGCTCGTCGCCGCCCGCCCGGCCGGTCAGCGGGTGGTCGGCTTCGCCGCCGAGACAGGGGACGACGAGGGCGACGTGCTGGCCCACGCCCGCGCCAAGCTCGCCCGCAAGGGCGTCGACCTGCTCGTGGTCAACGACGTCTCCGCCGGGCGGGTCTTCGGCCGCCCCGACAACGAGGTCACCCTGCTCGACGCCGCCGGCACGGCGACCGCCGTCCCGGCCGCGGGCAAGGACGTCGTGGCCGCCGCGATCTGGGACCGGGTGGTGGCGGGGCTGCCTCCGCGCGGCTGAGGCGACTGCCGCCGACGACTCCGGTCGGCGCCCGCCGGTACCCTCGCACCGCCAGGCTCCCGACCACCGCCGGGGGGCCGCCCGACCACGATCCTCGTGGTCGTCAGCCGACTGCAGGGAGAACCCAGTGCCACGCCGTCTCTTCACGTCCGAGTCGGTGACCGAGGGGCACCCGGACAAGATCGCCGACCAGATCAGCGACGCGATCCTGGACGCGATGCTGGACCAGGACCCGCGCAGCCGGGTGGCCGTCGAGACGATGATCACCACCGGGCAGGTGCACATCGCCGGTGAGGTGACCACCTCCGGCTACGTCGACATCGCCGACATCGTGCGCGCGACGATCCTGCGGATCGGCTACGACTCCTCCCGCAAGGGCTTCGACGGCGCCTCGTGCGGTGTCAGCGTGTCCATCGGCGCGCAGTCCCCGGACATCGCCCAGGGCGTCGACACCGCCTACGAGGCGCGCCGGGCCGAGCTCAGCGGCGCCGAGCACCGCGCCGCGCTGGCCGACGACATGATCGAGCGGCAGGGTGCCGGCGACCAGGGCCTGATGTTCGGGTACGCCACCGACGAGACCCCCGAGCTCATGCCGCTGCCCATCGCGCTGGCGCACCGGCTCTCGCGCCGGCTGTCCGCGGTGCGCAAGGACGGCTCGGTACCCTACCTGCGGCCCGACGGCAAGACCCAGGTCACCGTCGTCTACGAGGACGACCGCCCGGTCGCCGTCGACACCGTGGTCGTGTCCTCCCAGCACGCCGAGGACATCTCGATCGACACCCTGCTGGCCCCTGACATCGAGGAGCTGGTGGTCGTCCCGGCGCTCGAGGAGCTGGGCCTGCCCACCACCGGGCACCGGCTGCTGGTCAACCCCACCGGCAAGTTCGTCATCGGCGGCCCGATGGGCGACGCCGGGCTGACCGGTCGCAAGATCATCGTCGACACCTACGGCGGCATGGCCCGGCACGGCGGCGGCGCCTTCTCCGGCAAGGACCCGTCGAAGGTCGACCGCTCCGGCGCCTACGCGATGCGCTGGGTGGCCAAGAACGTCGTCGCCGCGGGCCTCGCCCGGCGCTGCGAGGTGCAGGTGGCCTACGCGATCGGCGCCGCGCACCCGGTCGGCCTGTTCGTGGAGACCTTCGGCACCAACGCCGTCCCGGAGGAGGTGCTGGAGAAGGCGATCACCTCCGTGTTCGACCTGCGCCCCGGCGCGATCGTCCGCGACCTGGACCTGCTGCGGCCGATCTACGCCCCCACCGCCGCCTACGGCCACTTCGGGCGCACCGACGTCGAGCTGCCCTGGGAGCGGCTGGACCGGGTCGACGCCCTCCGCGCGGCCACGGGCGCCTGAGGGAGGACCCCCTCGCCCCCCACGCCACGCTCCGCGCGGGCCGGGTCCCTGCGAGGGGGCCGCAGGAACTGTCGGGGTGAGCGGGGAGACTGACGCGGTGCGGGTGGCCCGGGTCGTCGTCGATGTGCCGCTGGCGCACCTGGACCGGCCCTTCGACTACGCCGTGCCCGAGGAGCTGGCCGAGCATGTGGTGGCCGGCTGCCGGGTGCGGGTGCGGTTCGCCGGCAAGCTCGTCGACGGCGTCGTGCTCGAGCTGGCCGGCAGCACCGACCACACCGGCAAGCTGGCCCCGCTGGCCAAGGTCGTCTCGCCCGAGCCGGTGCTCACCCCGGAGGTCGCCGAGCTGACCCGCTCGGTGGCCGACCGGTACGCCGGGTCGATGACCGACGTGCTGCGGCTGGCTCTCCCGCCGCGCCGTGGTGCACCGGAGAAGCGGCCCCGCCAGGACCCGCCGCCGCCCCCACCGGCGCCGGACCCGGCCGGGTTCGCCCGCTACCCGACCGGGCCCCTGCTGCTGGAGGCCGTCGCCCAGGGGCACGCGGCCCGGGCGGTGTGGACCGCGCTGCCGGGGGAGGACTGGCCCACCCGGCTCGCCGAGCTGTGCCAGGCGGCGCTGTCCGGTGGGCGGGGCGCGCTCGTCGTCGTCCCCGACGGCAAGGACCTCGACCGGCTCGCCGCCGCGACCGAGCGGCTGCTGCCGGCGGGGTCGGTCGCCGTGCTGCGCGCCGACTCCTCGCCCGACACCCGCTACGGCCGGTTCCTCGCCGCCTCCCGCGGGACGGCGCAGGTGGTGCTGGGCACCCGCGGGGCGGTCTTCGCCCCGGTGCGTGACCTGGGCCTGGTGGTCATCTGGGACGACGGCGACGACCTGCACGCCGAGCCCCGCGCGCCCTACCCGCACGCCCGCGACGTGCTGGTGCACCGCGCCCACCTGGCTTCCTGTGCTGCCGTGGTCGCCGCCACCGCGCGTACCGCCGAGGCCGCGCTGCTGGTCGAGTCCGGCTGGGCGCACGAGCTGGTCGCCGACCGCGCCACGCTGCGCACGACCGCCCCGCGGGTCGAGGCGCTGGGCAGCGACTTCGAGCTGGCCCGCGACCCCGCGGCCCGCTCGGCCCGGCTGCCCACCCTCGGGTTCGACGTGGCACGCAGGGCGCTGCAGGCCGGTGCGCCGGTGCTCATCCAGGTGCCGCGGTCGGGCTACGTGCCCTCGCTGGTCTGCGACCGCTGCCGGGCCCCGGCCCGCTGCGCGCACTGCGCCGGGCCACTGGGCATCGCCCCGCAACCCGGGCAGGGCGGTGTGCGGATCGCGGCCTGCCGCTGGTGCGCGCGGCCGGCGGCGACGTTCGACTGCCCGCACTGCCACGGCACCAAGCTGCGCGCCGCCGTCATCGGCGCCTCCCGCACGGCCGAGGAGCTGGGCCGGGCGTTCCCCGGGGCCGCGGTGCGGGTCTCCGGCCGCAGCTCCGGGGTGCTGGCGACGGTCTCGGGTGACCCGGCGATCGTCGTGGCCACCCCGGGCGCCGAGCCGGTCGCCGCGGGCGGCTACGGCGCCGCGCTGCTGCTGGACTCCTGGGCGCTGCTGGGTCGGGCCGACCTGCGGGCGGGGGAGGAGACGATGCGGCGCTGGATGAACGCCGCGGCGCTCGTGCGGGCCGGTGGCCGGGTCGTGGTCTCCGCCGACGCCGCCCACCCGGTCGTGCAGGCGCTGGTGCGCTGGGACCCGGCCGGGCTGGCCACCCGCGAACTCGCCGACCGCCGCGAGCTGGGGTTCCCGCCGGTGACCCGGATGGCCTCGCTGTCGGCGTCCCCGGCGGCTCTCCAGGAGTTCCTCGACGCGCTGCGGCTGCCCGAGGGCGCCGACGTCCTGGGGCCGGTCCCGGAGCCACCGCGGCCGGGGCAGGAGGGCGAGCGCGAGCGGTACCTGGTGCGCATCCGGCGCAGCGAGGGGGTCGCGCTGGCCCGCGCCCTGCACGACGTCCAGGGCGTGCGCAGCGCACGCAAGGCGCTGGAGCACGTGCGGGTGCAGCTCGACCCGCTGGAGCTCGCCTGAGCCGCCGACCAGGCCGGTTTACGTTGTAAACGGGTCGGGTAGCGGGGGACGGCTGACGGCGCCCCGTCCCTCGGGGTGCCGCGCCCCGACGCCGCCCGGCCCTCCGCCGGGCGGCGTCCTCACGTCAGGAGCACCCATGAGCGACCCCCGTACGCCTGCCGCCGGCACCACCCGCGGCGCCACCAGCGTCGGCCCGGAGAAGAAGAGCCGGAAGGGCCTGTGGCTCGGGCTGGCCCTGGCCGCCGCGCTGATCGCGCTCCTGCTGCTGCTGAGCCAGTGCGGCGGCGACGACGACCCCCAGCCGGGTGCGGCGTCCAGCGCCACCGGCGCCTCCTCGGCCGCTCCGTCCTCGTCCGCCGGCCCGTCGTCGAGCGCGAGCACGTCGACCTCCGCCTCGGCGAGCACCTCCGCCTCGGCGAGCGCCTCGGCCTCCCCGTCGGGTGGCGCGGCCGGCGGTGCCGCGGCCGGTCAGCCGAGCTCGCTCGTGGCCGCCGACGGCACCGCCGTCCTGGACCCGGCCGCACCCGCCGACCCGGCGCCCGTGCTGGGGCAGGTCACCGGCCAGCAGGTCACCGGCACCGCCGTCCAGGTGCTCTCCGTCCCCGCCGACGAGGGCTTCTGGGTGGGCAGCTCCGACGCCCAGCGCGTGTGGGTGCAGCTCGCCGGTGAGGCGGGCGAGTCGCCGTACCAGGTGCGGCAGGGCGACCGCGTCGACTTCACCGGCACCGTCGCCGGCCACGACGGCGGGTTCCCCGCCACGGTCGGCGTGGACGACGCCGAGGGCGCGGCCCAGCTGGCCGCCCAGGCCCAGCACGTCGAGGCCGACCGCGGCTCGGTGCAGCTCAGCGACTGACCCCCGGTGGTCAGCCGGCCGGCTGGTCGAGCAGCTCCGCGAGCTCCTCGTCCAGCCGGGCGGTGGCCTGGTCGATCGCGGCCCGCTCGTCGGCCTGCCGCCACCAGCCCGGCAGCGTGCTGAGCGCGGTGGCGACCCCGACGACGAGGCCCATCAGCGCGTGCGGGCGCTGCACGCCGTGCCGGCGCAGCACCGGGGCGAGCGGCCCGTCGACGACGGTGACCAGCAGCCCCCACCCGCAGGCGACGACCCCCTGGCGCAGCAGCACGTGCAGGTCCTCGGTGGCCGGCGGGTCGGGCTGGGTCCCCTCCAGCAGCTGGCGGAGCCAGGGCTCCTCCTGCACGACGCTGTCGGCCGCCACGGCGGCTGCGGCGGCCAGGTACAGCCGGCGGCGGTCGCGTGAGCGGGCAGGGTGGTCGAGGGCTGCCTCGGCCAGGCCGAGCAGCAGGCCGTCGGTGGCGCAGCGGACGACGGCACGGGCGTGGTGGGCGGTCACCGGGCTCATCCTCAGCACGGTAGCGAGGTCGCGGTGCTCCCGGCTCCCTGAGCGCCGCCTAGACTCGCCGGGTGAGCGTCACCCCGATCCGGATCATGGGCGACCCGGTGCTGCGCACCCCCGCCGCCCCCGTCGTCGACTTCGACAAGGAGCTGCACCAGCTCGTCGCCGACCTGACCGACACCATGCACGCCGCCGGCGGCGCCGGCCTGGCCGCGCCCCAGATCGGCGTCGGCCTGCGGGTGTTCACCTGGTACGTCGACGGCGAGGTCGGCCACCTGGTCAACCCCGACGTCGTCCCGGTGGGCGAGGACGTCGAGCGCGACGCCGAGGGCTGCCTGTCGATCCCCGGCTACCGCTTCGACTGCGACCGCTACCTGACCGTCGCCGCCACCGGCTGGGACATGCACGGCGAGCCGATCCGGGTCGAGGGCTCGCACAAGCTGGCCCGCGCGATCCAGCACGAGACCGACCACCTCGACGGCGTCCTGTTCGTCGACCGCCTGGACGCCGAGGCCCGCGAGGCCGCGCTGTCGGTGCTGGCCGGCGCCGAGTGGCAGGGCCACCCGTCCTACGTGCCCGACGGCTCGCCGCTGCCGGCCCCCGTCGTGAAAGTGAGCCCCCACTGAGGCTCCTGTTCGCCGGCACCCCGGCGCCGGCGGTCGTCTCCCTCGAGGCGCTGCTGGGCTCCGCGCACGAGGTCGTCGCCGTCCTCACCCGGCCCGACGCCCCGGCCGGCCGCGGCCGGCGCACCAGCCGGTCCCCGGTCGGCGAGCGCGCCGACGCCGCCGGCATCCCGGTGCTGCAGCCCCGCTCGCCCCGCGAGC
The DNA here is from genome assembly GCF_046635825.1 of Modestobacter sp. SSW1-42. Lineage (NCBI taxonomy): Bacteria > Bacillati > Actinomycetota > Actinomycetes > Geodermatophilales > Geodermatophilaceae > Modestobacter > Modestobacter sp. SSW1-42. The sequence goes on from NZ_JBISCA010000001.1 coordinate 968,346, forward strand.
CGGAGTTCCTCGCCCAGCTGGCCGACCTGCGCATCGACTGCGCGCCGGTGGTCGCCTACGGCGCGCTCGTGCCGCCCGCGGCCCTGGACGTCCCGGCCCACGGCTGGGTCAACCTGCACTTCTCGCTGTTGCCCGCCTGGCGCGGGGCCGCACCCGTGCAGCACGCGGTGATGGCCGGCGACGAGGTCACCGGCGCGGCCACCTTCCAGCTCGAGGCCGGCCTGGACACCGGCCCGGTCTTCGGCGTGGTGACCGAGCCGATCGGCCCCCGCGACACCGCCGGGCACCTGCTCGACCGGCTGGCCGTCAGCGGCGCCGGGCTGCTGGTGGCCACCCTCGACGGGATCGCCGACGGCTCGCTGCGCGCCGAGCCGCAGCCGGCCGAGGGCGTCAGCCTGGCGCCGCGCATCCAGACCGAGGACGCCCGGGTCGACTGGGCGCTGCCGGCGCACGTGGTCGACCGGCGGGTCCGCGGGGTCACCCCGGCCCCCGGCGCCTGGACCACCTTCCGCGGCAACCGGCTGCGGCTGGCCCCGGTCGAGCCGCTGACGGCGTCGCTGGCGCTGGAGGCCGGCGAGCTGTCGGTCGGTCCCACCGGCGTGCTGGTCGGCACCGCGCGCGGCGCCGTCCGGCTCACCGAGGTGCAGCCGGCCGGCAAGAAGGTGCTCGCGGCGGCCGACTGGGCGCGCGGCGCCCGGCTCGAGCCCGGCGAGCGCCTGGGCGAGCAGGGGGGCGCGTGACCGGCCCCGAGCGCCGCGCCGCCTCCAAGCGCCGCAACGACCCCGGCCGCGGCAACCAGCGCCCGCAGTCCCGCCGGCACCGGCCGGTGCTGGACGGTGCCCGGCTGACCGCCTACGACGTCCTCGACGGCGTCTCCAGCCGCGACGCGTACGCCAACCTGCTGCTGCCCCAGCTGCTGCGCGAGCGCCGGCTCGAGCCGCGCGACGCCGCCTTCGCCACCCAGCTGGCCTACGGCACGCTGCGCGCGACCGGCACGCTCGACGCTGTCCTGACCACGCTGGTCTCCCGGCCGCTGGCCGAGCTCGACCGCAAGGTGCTCGACCTGCTGCGGCTGGGCACCTACCAGATCGTCGACCTGCGGGTCCCGGCGCACGCGGCCGTCGACACCACCGTCGCGCTCACCCGGGCGATCGTGGGCACGGGCGCCTCCGGGCTGGTCAACGCGGTGCTGCGCAAGGTCGCGGCCGGCGGTGACCGCGCCGCGTGGGTGGCCGCGCTGGCCCCGGCCGACGACGCCGACCGGCTGGCGCTGAGCACCGACCACCCGCGCTGGATCGTCGAGGCCTGGCGCGACGCCCTGGCCGACGACGCCGAGGTCGAGCCGGCGCTGCTGGCCGACGACGTGGCCCCCGAGGTGCACCTGGTGGCCCGGCACGTCGACCGCGACGCGCTGGTCACCGAGTCCGGGGGTGAGGCCGGCCCGTGGTCGCCCTACGCCGTCCGGCTGCCCGGGGGCGACCCCGGCAAGGTGGCCTCGGTGCGCACCGGCGCGGCCGCGGTACAGGACGAGGGCAGCCAGCTGGCCGCGCTCGCCCTCACCCGCGCCCCGCTCGAGGGCCCGGACGCCGCCTGGCTGGACATGTGCGCCGGCCCCGGCGGGAAGGCCGGGCTGCTGGCCGCCGTCCGCCCGGCCGGGGTGCACCTGACGGCCGCCGACCGCGCCGCGCACCGGGCCGAGCTGGTCCGCGGGGCGCTGGCCGGCGAGGACGACGTCGACGTGCGGGTCACCGATGCCACCTCGCCCGACTGGCCGGCCGGCTCCTTCGACCGGGTGCTGCTCGACGCCCCGTGCACCGGGCTGGGCGCGCTGCGCCGCCGTCCGGAGGTGCGCTGGCGCCGCGAGCCTGCGGACGTCGCGCCGCTCGCCGAGCTGCAGACCCGACTGCTGGACAGCGCGCTGGCCTCGGTGCGGCCCGGGGGAGTGGTCGCCTACGTGACCTGCTCCCCGCACACCGCCGAGACGGTCGCCGTCGTCGACGCCGCCGCCGGGCGCGACGACGTCGAGGTGCTGCCGGTCGCGCCGCTGTTCCCGGAGGTGCCCGGCCTCGCGCGCGGCGAGTACGGGCAGCTGTGGCCGCACCGGCACGGCACCGATGCGATGTTCCTGGCCCTGCTCCGCCGCACCCGCTGAGCACTGTGCGGTGGGTGCCCGCTCCCGCCGTGGGGTGGGCACCCACCGCACACCGGCTCAGCGGAGAGCCGCCGCCGGCGTCAGAACGGGAACGCGCGCTTGGTGTGCTGGACGCTCACCCAGTGGTCGGTGGTGAACTCCTCGATCGCCCAGTCGCCGCCGAAGCGGCCCAGCCCGGACTCCTTCTCGCCGCCGAACGCTGTGTTGTTCTCGTCGTTGAGCGGCGAGTCGTTGACGTGCGTCATCCCCGCCTCGACCTGCAGCGCGAAGTCGACGCCGCGCAGGGTGTCCTCGGTGAAGACGGCGCTGGACAGCCCGTACTCGGTGTCGTTGGCGATGGCCAGCGCGTCGGCCTCGTCGCGGGCCCGGATGATCGTCACGACCGGCCCGAACATCTCGTTGCGGGCGCTGGCGACGTCGTTGCTGCCCAGTAGCACGTGCGGCGGGAGCACCGACCCGATCGGCCCGGTCGGATCACCGCCGAGCAGCTGCTGCGCGCCGTCGGACAGTGACTGGGCCACCTTGTCCTGGATGCCCTCGAGCTGCTTGGCGTTGATGATCGGCCCGATCACCGTGTCGGACTCCCGCGGGTCGCCGGCCTTGAGCCCGCGCACCCGCTCGACGTAGCGGTCCACGAACTCGTCGTGCACCGAGTCGTCGACGACGATCCGGTTGGTGATCATGCAGACCTGGCCCTGGTGGAAGAACTTCCCGAACACCGCGGCGTCGACGGCGTAGCCGAGGTCGGCGTCGTCGAGGACGACGAGCGGCCCGTTGCCGCCGAGCTCCAGCGACAGCTTCTTCAGCCCGGCCTTCGCGGCGATGCCCTTGCCGACCGGCGTCGAGCCGGTGAAGGACACCACCCGCGGCGTCGGGTGGGAGACCATCGCGTCGCCGATGTCGCTGCCGGAGCCGATCACCACCGACAGCAGGCCCGGCGGCAGCCCGGCCTCCTCGTAGACCTTGGCCAGCAGCAGGCCACCGGTGACCGGGGTGTCGCCGGCGGGCTTGAGGACGACGGCGTTGCCGGTCGCCAGGGCCGGGGCGACCGAGCGGTTGGACAGGTGCATCGGCACGTTCCACGGGCTGATGACCGCCACCACCCCGACCGGACGGCGGTAGACCCGGCTCTCCTTGCCCTCGATGTCGGCGGGCAGGATCCGGCCCTCGACCCGGTAGGGGTAGGACGACGCCTCGTGGAAGTCCCGCAGCGTGATCGCGTACTCGAACTCGGCGGCCGGGGCGGCGGCGCCGCTCTCGCGGATGTGCCAGTCGACGATCTCGGCCTTGCGGTCCTCCATGATCCGCGCGGCCCGGCGCAGCACGTCGGCCCGCTCGCTGGGCAGCCGCGCCGCCCAGTCGCGCTGGGCGGTCTTCGCCGTCGCGTAGGCCTCGTCGAGGTCGCCGGCGTCCGCGAGCGGGATCTCGGTGAGCGTCTCGCCGGTGTAGGGGTCGGTGTCGGTCGCGGTCTTCCCGGCCCGGCCGGCCCGCCAGGTGCCCGCGATGGGCATCGTGTCGAAGCCGTCGTACCGGGTGGGTGCTGTCGTCTCGGCTGCCATGGCCGCCCCGGTACCCCCGTGCCCCGGGCCGACACGAGCGGCGCCGCCGGCGACGGCTGCGCTCTCGTGGCCTCCCGGCCCGGGAGGCCGCGAGGACGCGGACCTCAGTCGACGGCCGCGAAGGCGCGCACCGGGAAGGTGGCCAGCCCGCGGACGGCGACCGGGACGGCGGTGAAGGTCGCGCCGGTGTCGGGCAGCGCGGCCAGCCCGGTCAGGTGCTCGACGACCGGGATGCCGGCGGCCAGCAGCACGCTGTGCGCCGGGCGGGCGGTGCCCACCGTGTCGTCGATGTTGACCGAGTCGATGCCCACCAGCGTCGCCCCGCCGTCCACCAGCGCGCGGGCGCCGTCCTCGGTCAGGTGTGGGTGGTCGCGGTCCAGGTAGGCGTCGGTGCCCCAGGCGTCGTCCCAGCCGGTGTGCACGAGCACCGCACGGCCGGCGACGTCCAGACCGGCGAACACACCGGCGTCGAGGGCGTGCCCGTGCCCGGCGGCCCGGACGACGACGGCCGGCAGCCCGGCGCAGCGCTCCAGCGGCAGGCCCGCGAGGTCGTGGCCGTCGCGGTACCGGTGCGCGGGGGTGTCCAGGTAGGTGCCGGTGTTGGCCACCATGGCGATGCGGCCGATCTGGAACTCGGTGCCCGCGGCGTACACGCCGGCGGACTCCTCGAAGCCCAGGTGGACGCCGATCTCGGGGGTGGGCAGGCCGGGGTAGGTGGTCATCCCGTGCTCGACGACGTGGCTCAGGTCGATCAGGCGCATGCCGGGATCCTGGCAGGTGGGACCGGCTGGACGTGCGGACGGCGGATGGGGACGCTGCCGGGCATGACCGCGCTGCTCTCCCACGTCACCGTCGACAGCCGCGACGCGCACGCCCAGTCGCTGTTCTGGTCCGCCGTGCTCGGCTGGGGCGAGGACCCCGAGGACCCGAACGAGCCCGGGCACGAGGAGTGCCTGGTTCTCTCGCCCGACGGGCACCAGCGGCTGCTGTTCATCGAGGTGCCCGACGCGAAGACGGTCAAGAACCGGCTGCACCTGGACCTGCGGCCGGCCTCGGGCACCCGCGACGAGGAGCTGCTGCGGCTGCTGGAGCTGGGCGCGGTCCTGGTCGAGGACCGGCGGCGTCCCGACGGCGGCGGCTGGTTCGTGCTCGCCGACCCGGAGGGCAACGAGTTCTGCCTGCTGCGCGGCGAGGCCGAGGTGACCGCGGCCGGCTGACGGCCCGGCCCGGGTCCACGGGGTCGACCGGGGCCCGCCCCTACGATCACCGCGTGGCCCAGGAACCGATGATCGCGCCCAGCCTGCTGTCCGCCGACTTCGCCCGGCTCGCCGACGAGGTGCAGCGGATCACCGACGCCGACTGGGTGCACGTCGACGTCATGGACGCCCACTTCGTCCCGAACCTGACCCTGGGGCTGCCGGTCGTCCAGGCGATCCAGGCGGTCAGCCCGGTGCCGCTGGACTGCCACCTGATGATCACCGACCCCGAGCGGTGGGCCCCCGGGTACGCCGAGGCCGGTGCCCGCAACGTCACGGTGCACGCCGAGGCGTGCACCGACCCCCGCGCCGTCGCCCGCGACCTCAAGGCCGCCGGCGCGCTGGCCGGGCTGGCGATCAAGCCGGGGACGCCGTTGGAGGCCTACCTCGACGTGCTGCCCGACTTCGACACCCTGCTGGTCATGACCGTGGAGCCCGGGTTCGGGGGGCAGTCGTTCATGCCGGAGACGATGGACAAGGTCCGGGAGGCCCGCCGGCTGGTCGACACCGGCCACCTGCAGCTCTTCGTCGAGGTCGACGGCGGCATCAACGCCGACACCATCGAGCAGGCCGCGGCCGCCGGGGCCGACGTCTTCGTCGCCGGCTCCGCCGTCTACGGCGCGGACGACCCCGCCGCGGCGATCAGGGCGCTGCGGGCCAAGGCCGCGTCCAGCCGGTGAACGCCGCCGAGCAGGCGGCCATGGCCCGCGCCCGCGAGCTGGGGGAGCGGGTGCTGGGCACCACCAGCCCGAACCCGCCGGTGGGGGCCGTCGTGCTCGACGCCGGCGGCGCGGTCGCCGGTGAGGGCGCCACCTCGCCCGTCGGCGGCCCGCACGCCGAGGTGCACGCCCTCGCCCAGGCCGGCGGGCGCGCCCGCGGCGGCACGGCCGTGGTCACCCTGGAGCCGTGCGCGCACACCGGCCGCACCGGCCCGTGCGCCGACGCGCTGATCGCCGCCGGGGTGCGCCGCGTCGTCGTCGCCGTCCCCGAGCCGACCCGGCTGGCCACCGGCGGCGCGCAGCGGCTGCGCGCCGCCGGGATCGACGTCGAGCTCGGCGCCGAGCAGCAGGCGGCGGAGGAGGGCGCGCTGGCCGGCTGGCTCACCGGCGTGCGCGAGCACCGCCCGCAGGTCGTCTGGAAGGTCGCCACCACCCTCGACGGCCGCGTCGCCGCCGCCGACTCCACCAGCCGGTGGATCACCGGTCCGCAGGCCCGCGCCGAGGTGCACCGGCTGCGCGCCACCTGCGACGCCGTCCTGGTCGGGTCGGGCACCGTGCTGGCCGACGACCCGCAGCTGACCGTCCGGGACGCCGAGGGGCGCAACGCCGCCCGGCAGCCACTGCGGGTGGTGCTCGACCGCCGCGGCCGGGTGCCGGCCACCGCCCGGGTGCACGACGACGCGGCCGCCACCCACGTCAGCCGGGTCGCCGACCCCACCGCGCTGCTGGCCGAGCTGTTCGACCGCGGCGTGCGCCGGCTGCTGCTGGAGGGCGGCCCCACGCTGGCGGCGTCCCTCCTCGCCGCGGGCCTGGTCGACGAGGTCGTGCTGCACCAGGCGCCGCTGCTCCTGGGTGACGGTGCACCCATGGTGGGCGGCCTGGGAATCGCCACGATCACCGATGCGCTGCACCTGGCGATCACCGACGTCACCCGCCTGGGCGGGGACGTGCAGATCCGGTTGCGTCCCACCCGGCACACTGGTGGGCAGACGACCGGCGGAGGGAGCTGACGTGTTCACCGGCATCGTGGAGGAGCTCGGCACCCTGGAGGTGCGCGAGGACGGCGCGGACAGCGCCGTGCTGCGCATCCGCGCGCGCAAGACCCTCGAGGGCGTCGCCCTGGGCGACTCGATCTCGGTCAACGGCGTGTGCCTGACCGTGACCGGCGTCGAGCCCGGCGCCGACGGCAGCTCCGTGTGGCGCACCGACGTGATGGCCGAGACGCTGCGCCGCTCGAGCCTGGGCGCCACCGGCGTCGGCGACGCGGTCAACCTCGAGCGCGCCGTCACCGCCGAGACCCGCCTCGGCGGGCACATCGTGCAGGGCCACGTCGACGGCGTCGGCACCGTCGTCTCCCGCACGCCCGGCGACCAGTGGGAGGTCGTGCGCATCGCCGTCCCGGCCGAGCTGGCCCGCTACGTCGTGGAGAAGGGCTCCATCACCGTCGACGGCGTCTCGCTCACCGTCAGCGCACTGGCCGACGAGCCCGAGCCGTGGTTCGAGGTCAGCCTCATCCCGACCACCCTGCGCGAGACCACGCTGGGCGCCCGCACCCCGGGCAGCCCGGTCAACCTGGAGGTGGACGTCATCGCCAAGTACGTCGAGCGGCTGCTGGGGGCACGTCGATGAGCGAGCTGCGGCTGGACACCATCGAGGACGCCATCGCCGCGATCAAGGGCGGCCGCCCCGTCGTCGTCATCGACGACGAGGACCGGGAGAACGAGGGCGACCTCATCTTCGCCGCCGAGCTGGCCACCCCCGAGGTCGTCGCCTTCACGGTCCGCTACACCTCGGGCTACATCTGCGTGGCCGTCACCGAGGCCGACGCCGACCGGCTCGACCTGCCCCCGATGTTCCGGGTCAACCAGGACCGGCGCGGCACCGCCTACACGGTCACCGTCGACGCCCGCGAGGGCGTGACCACCGGCATCTCCGCCGTCGACCGGGCGCACACGATCCGCACCCTGGCCTCGGCCGAGACCACCTCCGGCGACCTGGCCCGCCCCGGCCACGTCGTCCCGCTGCGCGCCCGGGACGGCGGGGTGCTGCGGCGCCCCGGCCACACCGAGGCCGCCGTCGACCTGGCCGTGCTCGCCGGGCTCCGCCCGGCCGGCGCGCTGTGCGAGGTCGTCAGCGAGCAGGACCCCACCGGCATGGCCCGCGGCGCGGAGCTGCGCCAATTCGCCGACGCCCACGACCTGGTGATGGTCGCTATCGCCGACCTCATCGCCTACCGCAAGCGCTTCGACAAGCTGGTCGAGCGGGTCGCCGAGGCCCGGGTGCCGCTGCGCGCCGGCGAGTTCACCGCGGTCGGCTACCGCAGCTCCTACGACGAGCGGGAGCACGTGGCCTTCGTCTACGGCGACATCGCCGACGGCGAGGACGTCCTGGTGCGGGTGCACTCCGAGTGCCTCACCGGCGACGTCTTCGGCTCGCTGCGCTGCGACTGCGGCCCCCAGCTGGACGCCGCGCTGACCGCGGTGGCCCAGGAAGGCCGCGGCGTCGTCCTGTACATCCGCGGGCACGAGGGCCGGGGCATCGGCCTGCTGCACAAGCTGCAGGCCTACCAGCTGCAGGACTCCGGCGCCGACACCATCGACGCCAACCTGGGTCTGGGCCTGCCCGCCGACGCCCGCGACTACGGCACCGGAGCACAGATCCTGGTCGACCTGGGCATCCGCACCATGCGGCTGCTCACCAACAACCCGACCAAGCGCGCCGGGCTCGAGGGCTACGGCCTGAAGATCACCGGCCGGGTCGCGCTGCCCACCCACGTCACGGCCGACAACATCGGCTACCTGCGCACCAAGCGCGACCGGATGGGCCACCTGCTCGAGATCATCGAGCCGGAGGGCCCCGACCTCGCCGACGAGCTCGCGGTGCCCGTGCGGCGCAACGAGGAGCAGCCGCTGTGAGCGCCGCCGTCGGTACCGGGCACACTGCAGCGTCCTTCCCCACGAACACCGAGGAGCACCCATGAGCGGGGCCGGAGCACCGGGCCAGCAGCCGATCGACGCCGCAGGGCTGACCCTGGGGATCGTCGCCGGGACCTGGCACAGCGAGATCGCCGACTCCCTGCTGGCCCGCGCGGTCGCCTGCGCCGAGGCCTCCGGCATCCCCTCGCCGACCGTCGTCCGGGTGCCCGGCGCGCTCGAGCTGCCGGTGGTCGCCCAGGCGCTGGCCGCCACCCACGACGCCGTCGTCGCCCTCGGCGTCGTCGTGCGCGGTGGGACGCCGCACTTCGAGTACGTCTGCGACTCCTTCACCGCCGGCCTGACCCGGGTGGCGCTGGACTCCGGCAAGCCCGTCGGCAACGGCGTGCTCACCACCGAGGGCGAGCGCCAGGCCCGCGACCGCGCCGGCATGGACGACTCCGGTGAGGACAAGGGCTGGGAGGCCGCCGCAGCCGCCCTGCAGACCGCGCTGGTCCTGCGCGAGCTGCGCACGCCCAAGCAGGGCACCGGCTTCGGGGTGACCCCGGCGTGAAGACCTTCGACGAGCTCTTCGCCGAGCTGAGCGACAAGGTCGCCGCCGGTGACCCCGCCTCCGGCACCGTCACCGCCGTCGCCGACGGCGTGCACGCGGCCGGCAAGAAGGTCGTCGAGGAGGCGGCCGAGTCCTGGATGGCCGCCGAGTTCGAGGACGAGCAGCGCACCGCGGAGGAGATCAGCCAGCTCCTCTACCGGGTGCAGGTGCTGATGCTGGCCCGGGGCCTGTCCCTGGCCGACGTCTACGCTCACCTCTGAACGTGAGGACCCCCTTGCCCCCCACCACTCGCAGGCTCGTGGCGGGGCCCTGCAAGGGGGCCGCCCGAACCGCCCGTTGAAGGAGCTTGCTGTGCTGCGCGTCGCCGTCCCGAACAAGGGCGTCCTGAGCGAACCCGCCCAGGCGATGCTCGCCGAGAGCGGCTACCGGCAGCGGCGCAGCCTCAAGGACCTCGCGGTGTACGACCCGGAGAACGACACCGAGTTCTTCTACCTGCGGCCGCGGGACATCGCGATCTACGTCGCCGCCGGCACGCTGGACGTCGGGATCACCGGCCGCGACATGCTGCTGGAGACCACCCCGACCGACGGCGCCGGGGCGGTCGCGGCCGAGGTCATGGCGCTGGGCTTCGGGCGGTCCTCCTTCCGCTTCGCCAGCCCCGCGGAGTCCACGGTCGACGAGGTCGCCAAGCTCGAGGGCAGGCGGATCGCCACCGCCTACCCCGGCCTGCTGCAGCGCTTCCTCGACTCGACCGGCATGAAGGCCGACGTCGTCAAGCTCGACGGCGCGGTCGAGACCGCCTGCCGCCTCGGCGTCGCCGACGCCGTGTGCGACGTGGTCGAGACCGGGACGACGCTGCGCGCGGCCGGGCTGCGGATCATCGGCGAGCCGGTGCTGGCCAGCGAGGCGGTGCTGGTGCGCCGCGAGGGCGCCGAGGAGATCCCGGCCGTCGCCCAGTTGCGCCGCCGGCTGCAGGGCGTCCTGGTCGCCCGGCGCTACGTGATGCTCGACTACGACTGCCCCAACGAGCTGCTCGCCCGGGCCACCGCCATCACCCCCGGGCTCGAGGGCCCGACGGTCAGCCCGCTGCACACCGAGGGCTGGTCGGCGGTGCGGGCGATGGTCGGCAAGGACGACACCAACCGGGTCATGGACGAGCTCTGGGAGCTCGGCGCCCGCGCCATCCTGGTCACCAGCATCGCCGCCTCCCGGATCTGAGTCCGGGCGGTCCGGCGCGGCGGCCGGTCGCGCCGAGGCGGGACGTCGTCCCCGCGGGCTGTCGACACGGGCACGGACGCCGCAGCGCGGGCCGTGTCCTCGGCCGGGCGTGCCCGTGGAGGCGGCATGCTGGGGGGATGCGCCGCATCGCCGTGCCGGTCCTGTTGCTGCCCTTCGCCGTCCTCACCGCGTGCGGCGGGGACGGCGGCGGTTCCGCCACCGGCAGTACCGGCGCGCCGGCGTCGAGCACGGCGGCCGCGTCGAGCGGCCCGGCCGACGGCGAGCTGGTCGTCGAGCTGGTGCCCGAGCAGGGCGAGGCCGCGCAGACCTACCGGCTCTCCTGCGCCGGGCAGCCCGCCGGCGACCTCCCCGACCCGGCCGCCGCCTGCGCCCAGCTGGCGGGCCAGCCGGACCCGTTCGCCGAGCTGTCGGCCGACACCATGTGCACCCAGCTGTTCGGCGGCCCGCAGACCGCGCACGTCACCGGCCGGTGGGCGGGGGAGCCGGTGGACCTGCAGCTCTCCCGCACCGACGGCTGCCGGATCGCCCAGTGGGACCGCCTCGCTGCGCTGCTGCCCGGTCCGACCGGCTGACGCCGGCCGGACCGGGACCGCTCAGCGGGGACGGCTGGTGCGCTCGACCAGGTCGATCGCGGTGCACAGCCCCAGGGCCAGCGCGCGGCCGCTGGTCGCGCCGCTGGCCAGCAGCGCCCGGATCGCCGGGACCAGCGGGCCGTCGCCGACCATCGCCCGCAGCACGGCGGCGTACTCGCCGGTGACCCGGCCGGCCGCCGCGTGCCGCAGCAGCGCCCGGGACAGCTCGGTGGTGCGGCCGGCGGCGAGGCCGGTGACCCCGCTGCCGAAGCGCTCCGCGGCCGGGTGGCCCAGCAGCACCAGCCCGGCGGTGGTGCCGGCCAGCACGTCGTCGCCGACCGGGGTCAGGCCGGGGCCCTCGCCGACCAGCCGGGTCGCGGTGCGCAGGGCGGCGTCGAGGTCGGCGCGGCGGACCGCACCGCGCAGCGCGGCGAGCGGGCCGCTCGGCCCGCCGGCCAGGCCGGGCAGGACGAACGCGCTGTGCGGGACGCCCTCGCCGTAGAGGGCGGACCGCAGCTCACGGACCCCCTCGGGCAGCAGCGCCGGCCGGGCGGTGGGCAGCTTGGGCCGCGGGTCCCACCACGCCGCCGCGCTCACCGTCAGGTCGCCGACGACCAGCCGGCCGCCGCCGACCTGGGCCGGTGCCCCGCTGGGCGCCGACACCAACGGGTGGCCGTTGGACGGGCGGAACAGCACCAGCCCCAGGGGCAGCCGCGCGGCGTCGGAGGTCAGCACGCCGACCACCTCGGGCCCGGACGGCGTCGGGACGCTGACGTACAGCGCGGTGGGCGCCGACAGCAGGACCGTGCCCTGGCGCAGCGGGCCGCGGAGCAGCTCGGCCACCCCGGTGCTGGCCTGGGCCGGCACCGACGGGCGGGCGCCGGACGGCATGGCCCCGGACAGGTGGAGCGTCGGCATCCCGGCGCGGGCGGCCCGCCCCGGACGGCCGGACCGCGGAGCCGGCGCGGAACGCTGTGGCTCGGACGGCGCGGTGCTGCGTGCCGCGGTGGGCCGGTTCGCGGCCGACCGTGGTGCCACTGTGCGGTGCGGGCCGGTCCCGGTCGTGACCTCGCTGGTCACGGCGTCACCCTGCCCGCCGGTGCTCTCGTCGATCGTGCGCATCTGACCTCCACCCCCGTGCGGTCGCCGGCAGCGGTCGATGTGCCGACTGCCGTCCCAACTGCTCACCCGGGCGGCGGCGCCGGCCCCTGGTTGCACGGAGCCGCCTACCATCCGATCGGGACACAGGTCGGGGGACGAACGTATGTGGCGCGTCCCCCGGGCCTGTATGGCGATTCTCGCCAAGCGTTGGTTCTCGCGTCCAGAGACGTCTGACAGAATCTCGCCTGGTTCTACGTGACACGGCGTTTTGGGGGTACGTACAGTGACTGAACGTGAGACGTCCGTGACATACGCTGCACATAGTGACCGCTCGGCCACGTTCAGCACGGTCCCACCCTCGGTGGAACCGGTGCTCTCGCAGTTGCCCCCGGCCGACCGCACCGCCCTGCAGGACAGCATGGGGCTCACCGTCGACCAGCTGCTCGACCTGCCCGGCCTGACCGGCACGATCGTCGTCGGCGGCGCCACCGGCACCCGGCGCATCGTGCGGCACGTCGTCGTCGAGGAGCCGCACGACCCGCTCGGCAGCGCCGGGCCCGACGTCCTGGTGGTGCTCGCCGGGCGGCTCGGGTCCCGTGACCCGGCGCAGAGCCGCGCGGTCATCGAGCGGTTGCACCGCGCCGGCAGCGGGGCGCTCGCCTTCCGCTCCGAGGGCGGGCAGGGCAACGCCGCCGGGGAGGTGCCTGCCGAGGTGCTGGCCGAGGCCGACCGCCGTGGCTTCCCGGTGCTGGCGCTGCCGTCGTCCACCCGGCTGGACGAGGTCGTGGCCGAGGTGCTCGGCGCGATCATCGACAAGCAGACCCAGGCGCTCAGCCTCGCCAACCGGATGCACAACCAGTTCATCGACGTGGCGCTGTCCGGCGGTGGGCTGGCCGAGGTGACCACCCAGGTGTCGACCTTCCTGGCGGGTGCCGCGGTGCTCGGGCTCGGGCCCGACCGCGAGGTCGCCACCAGCGCCGGCCCGCCGGAGGAGGTCGCCGAGATCCGCGACTGGCTGTGGCTGCTCGACGCCGCCGCCGACGACGCGTTCGCCGACCTCACGCCGTCCCGCCGGCTGTCGGGCAACCGCGCCGACCAGAGCGTGGTCACCCCCGCCGACGTCCTCGCCGACGCCGACCTGTCACCGGCCGACGGCATCCTGCTCGTGCCCGGCCACCACGAGCTCCCCGGCGGGGTGGGCGAGTACGCCGTCGCCCCGGTCATGGCCGGCGAGCAGCGGCACGGCTGGCTGGTCGCGGTCAACCGGCACGGGCCGATGCTGCTCGGCGCCGGTGCGGTGCTCGAGCAGGCCGCGGTCATCGCCGCGCTGTCGGAGATCCGGATGCAGGCCGTGCACTCGGTCGAGCTGCGCTTCCAGGGCGACATGGTGCGCCGGCTGGTCGGTGGCTCGTTCGCCCACACCGAACGGGCACTGGCCTACGCGCGCTCCTTCGGCTGGCGGCTCGACGGCCCGGTCGTGGTCCTGGTGACCGCCACCGAGACCGTCGCCGACGCCGGCGCCGACCCCACCCGGGCGCTCGACGTGCTCGACCGGCTGGCCGACGGCTGGCGGTCCGCGGTCGACAGCGAGGTCGCCGGTGCCGCGGTCGCGGGCCTGGCGACCGAGATCGTCACCGTGCTGCCCCTGGACGGGCGCACCCCCGAGGAGCTGTCGGGCCTGGTCGCCGCGGTGACCGCCCGGGTCAACGCGCGGCTGCGCCGGGTCGGCCGGCTGCTGGGCACCGGGATCGGCCGCCCCGCCGAGTCGCTGCAGGTGCTGGGCGACGCCTACCAGCAGGCCCAGCGCGCGCTGGTCGTCGGCCAGGAGATCCACGGCGGGCACGCGGTCACCCACTTCGACCAGCTGGGCGTCTTCCGGTTGCTCTCGCTCATCCCCGACAGCTCCGAGCTGCGGTCCTACGTCGACGAGGTGCTCGGCCCGCTGGCCGACTCCACCGACCCGGACTCGGTCGACCTGCGCGACACCCTGCGGGTGCTGCTGGAGACCAACCTCAACGTCGCGGAGTCCGCGCGCCGGCTGCACTTCCACTACAACACGATGCGCTACCGGATCGGCAAGCTCGAGCGGCTGCTGGGGCCCTTCACCACCGACCCGACGCTGCGGCTGAACCTGCTCCTCGCGCTGCACGCCGCGCGGATCCGCGGGCTGGACCAGCCGCACCGCCCGCCGGTGGAGAGCGTCGCCGCCGCCGTCCTGGACGACGGGCTCGAGTCGCTGGTGTGACGTCCGGCCCCGCAGTGGGGCCGGCAGCTCCGGGCCTCACCGCCCGGCCTCGACCACCCGCTTGAGGGTGGCGAGGTCGGCGGTGACCGCCGCGGCGTCGGCGGCGAAGTCCTCGTCGGCCGTGCCCGGTGCCCGGCGCAGGGTGAACACGACCTCGCAGCCCTCGCCGTCGGGCAGCACGCGCAGCGGGTTGGTGACCGCGGTGCCGTCGGGCAGCGTCACGTCGTGGTCGAGGACACCGAAGGGGTTGCGCTCGGCGAAGCGGACGACGACCCGCCCCATCGGTGAGTCCGCGACCCACTCGCCGTCCACCTCGGCGATGCCCCCGGCCAGCCCGGCGGCCCATGCGGGCAGGTGGGCGGGGTCGCGGACGTAGTCGTAGACCTCGCGGGCGGGCCGGTCGATCGCGACGGCCAGGTGCAGGGACTCGCGCATGGGCCCATCCTGGCGCGTGGGACCGGCCGGACGGGGGGCTACGGCTGCCCGGCGGCGAGCGCCTCGACGGCGCGGTCGAGCAGCTCGCCCAGCAGGTGCTGCTCGCCCGGGGTCAGCACGTCGAGCTGTGGCGCCACCGCGCGGAAGGCGACGGTCGCGGCCATCGGCCCGGCGTCGGCGGTGGCCGGTGCGTCGGTGAGCACCTCGCGCAGGACCGCCTCGAACATGCTGTCGGCGAGCCCGGGATCGCGCCGGTCGGGCGGGGTGGCCAGCAGCACGTGGATGGCGCCGATCCCGGCTGCCTGGAACACCGCGACGGCGCGCTGCTCGCTCACCCGCAGCCGGCCGGTCGCGGCCACCCGTCGGATCCGGGCCGCGAGCACCTCCCGGCCCTGCTGCGCGGCGGGGGAGGGGCGCACCCGGTCGGGGTCGCTGAGCAGTCGGAACAGCGTCGGGTTGGTGACGCCGAAGTCGATCTGCCGGTCCCACCCGGCGCGCAGGTCCGCGACCGGGTCGACGTCGTCGGCGCTCGCGGCCTCGACCTGGGCGGCCTTGGCGGTGACGTAGGTGGTCATCACGTGCTCGGCCACGGCGTCGAGCAGGCCGTCCTTGTCGCCGAACAGGCGGTAGATCGCCGGCGGTTGCACGCCGGCCGCCTCGGCCACGCCACGGGTGGTCACCGCGGCCGGGCCGTGCTCGCGCAGCAGCTGGGCGGCGCCGTCGACGATGCGGGTGCGTAGGTCGCCCCGGTCGGTCTCGCTCACGTATCAACGTTATCGCACTGCAGATATCAGTGTGATATCACTGGAAGCGCTTCACCGTTTCCAGCGATACGACCTCAGGAGCCCCTCATGATCACCGTCACCGGAGCGACCGGCGCCCTCAACGGCGCGACCGTCGACCACCTGCTCCAACGCCTGCCCGCCGACCAGCTCGTGGTCGTCGCCCGCGACGTCGCGGCGGCCCGGCGGTTCGCCGACCGGGGGGTCGAGGTGCGCCACGGCGACTACGCCGACCCGGCGTCCCTGCCGGCCGCCTTCGCCGGGGCCGACCAGCTGCTGCTGGTGTCCTCCAGCGACCCGGCCGCCGACGCGGTGGCCCTGCACCGCACCGCGATCGAGGCGGCGGTCGCGGCGGGCGTCGGCCGGGTCCTGTACACCAGCCACCAGGGGGCCGCGCCCGCGACGCCGTTCGGCCCCGGGCGCGACCACGCCGCCACCGAGCAGAAGCTGGCCGACTCGGGCCTCGCGTGGACGTCGCTGCGCAACGGCTTCTACGCGCACAGCCTGCTCTTCATGACCGGGGCGTGGCGGGAGACCGGCCGGATCGAGGTCCCCGCCGACGGCCCGGTGTCCTGGACCTCGCGGGAGGACCAGGCCGAGGCCGCTGCGCTCGTCCTGCTCTCCGACGGCGGGTACGACGGGCCGGTGACCCTCACCGCGACCGCGGCGCCCACCTTCGCCGACGTCGCCGCGACCGCCGCGGAGGTGGCCGGGCGGCCGGTCGAGCGGGTGCTGGTCGACCCCGGGGAGTGGCTCGCCGGCCAGGTGGCCGGCGGCACGCCGGAGTTCGTCGCCCGCTTCATGCTCGGCATGTACTCCGCCGCCGAGCAGGGCTTCTTCGCCGGCGTCGACCCGCTGCTCGGCGAGCTGCTGGGCCGGGAGCCGCGCACCGTGCGCGACCTGCTGGCCGCACCCGCGCACTGACCCGACCGCACCGCTCCTGCCACTCATCGCTCCGGGACGGCCAGTCCCGGGTGCCGTGGCCGGAAGCCGCCGGAGGACGTCGCCGGCGCCACCTAGGGTCGGCGACGTGCCCGCCACCCCACGCTCGCCCCTGGTCCTGCTCGCGGTCTCGGTGACCGTGCTCGCCTGGGCGTCGGCCTTCATCGGCATCCGCGCGGTCGGCGAGGACCTCTCGCCCGGCGCGCTCGCGCTGGGCCGGCTGGCCGTCGGCACGCTCGTGCTCGGTCTGCTGCTCGCCCCGCGCGGCTGGGTGCGGCCCACGGCGGGGGAGTGGCGGCTGCTGGTGGTCTGCGGCGTGGGCTGGTTCGGCGTCTACAACGTCGCGCTCAACGCCGCCGAGCAGCACCTGGACGCCGGCACCACCGCGATGCTGGTCAACATCGGCCCGGTGCTCATCGCGGTGTTCGCCGGCCTGCTGCTCGGTGAGGGGTTCCCGCGCTGGCTGGTCATCGGGCTGGCGGTCGCCTTCTGTGGCGTCCTGCTCATCGGCTTCGCCACCCGTGAGGCGGGCGCCGACCTGCTGGGCGTCGTCCTGTGCCTGGTCGCCGCACTCACCTACGCCATCGGCGTCGTGTCGCAGAAGCCGCTGCTGCGCCGGCTGCCGGCGCTGCAGGTCACCTTCACCGCCTGCGCCATCGGCGCGGTGTGCTGCCTGCCCTGGGCCGGTGCCCTGGTCGCCGACCTGGGGGCCGCCCCGGCGTCGTCGGTGCTGGGCATGGTCTACCTGGGCGCGGTGCCGACGGCGCTGGCGTTCAGCACCTGGGCCTACGCGCTGGGCCGGATGGACGCCGGGCGGCTGGCGGTCACCACCTACCTGGTCCCGCCGATCGTCGTGCTGCTGGGCTGGGCGCTGCTGGACGAGGTGCCCCCGGGCCTGGCCTTCGTCGGTGGCGCCGTCTGCCTGGTGGGGGTGGCGGTGTCCCGGCGGCGGGTGCGCCCGCCGGTGCCGGCGCCCGCCGAGGCAGGGGCCTCGGCGTGAGTCAGGGGGTCGACAGCACCCGGGCCAGGTCGGCCAGTGCGCCGGGCACCAGGGCGTAGTAGGCCCACACCCCGCGCTTGTCGCGGGTCATCAGCCCGGCGTCGACCAGCACCTTGAGGTGGTGGGAGACCGTCGGCTGCGACAGGCCGACCGGCTCGGTCAGGTCGCAGACGCAGGCCTCGCCGCCGTGTGCGGCGACCAGCGACACCAGCCGCAGCCGGGTCGGGTCGGCCAGCGCCTTCACCGTGCGGGCCAGCGCCTGGGCGTCCTCGGCCGACAGGGGGGCGCCCTGCAGGGGCGAGCAGCAGGCGACGGTGGTCATGACGCCCATCGTGCCGCAGACATTGACATCCGTCGATCTGTTGGGTCACAGTTGCCTCCGACGAGGCATCGACGGACGTCGATGGAGGAGGGGACGATGAGCGAGCTCCGTGAGCAGGTGCGCGAGCGGTACGCCGCGGCCGCCCGGCAGGTGACCGACGCCGGGTGCTGCGGTCCGCAGCCGGTCGAGGTCGACGAGCGCTTCGGCGCCGGGCTGTACGCCGACGGCGAGACCGCGGGGCTGCCGGCCGAGGCGGTCGCGGCGAGCCTGGGCTGCGGCAACCCGATGGTGGTCGCCGACCTGCGGCCGGGGGAGCGGGTGCTCGACCTGGGCTCCGGCGGGGGCATCGACGTCCTGCTGTCCGCGCGGCGGGTCGGGCCGACCGGCTTCGCCTACGGGGTGGACATGACCGAGGAGATGCTGGCGCTCGCCCGGCGGAACGCCGAGCGGGCCGGCGCCACCAACGTCGAGTTCCGCCGCGGGCAGATCGAGGCGCTGCCCTTCGCCGACGCCAGCGTCGACGTGGTGATCAGCAACTGCGTGGTCAACCTGTCCACCGACAAGGCCGCGGTCCTCGCCGAGGCCTTCCGGGTGCTGGCACCCGGCGGGCGGTTCGGCATCTCCGACGTCGTCGCCGACGACGCGCTGACCCCGGCCGAGCGGGCCGCGCGCGGCAGCCACGTCGGTTGCATCGCCGGGGCGCTGTCGATCGGCGAGTACACCGCCGGGCTGCTGGCCGCCGGCTTCGCCGACCCGGAGGTCGTGCTCACCCACCCGGTCGCCGACGGCATGCACGGCGCGATCGTGCGCGCCGGGAAGCCCGCGTGAGCGACGTCGTCGGCGACCTCGCCAGCCCGGCCCCCGATGCGCCGGTCCTGGCCCGGCTCTCCCGCCTCGACCGCTTCCTGCCGGTCTGGATCCTCACCGCGATGGCCGCCGGGCTGCTGCTCGGCCGGGCAGTGCCCGGCCTGGACGACGCGCTGGACGCCGTCCGGGTGGGCGAGGTCAGCCTGCCGATCGCGCTCGGCCTGCTGCTGATGATGTACCCGGTGCTGGCGAAGGTCCGGTATTCCGAGCTGGACCGGGTCACCGGCGACCGCCGGCTGCTCGGCGCCTCGCTGGCGCTCAACTGGCTCATCGGCCCGGCGCTGATGTTCGCCCTGGCCTGGCTGCTGCTGCCCGACCTGCCCGAGTACCGCACCGGCCTGGTCATCGTCGGTCTGGCCCGCTGCATCGCCATGGTGCTGATCTGGAACGACCTGTCCTGCGGTGACCGCGAGGCCGCCGCGGTGCTGGTCGCGATCAACTCGGTGTTCCAGGTCGTGGCCTTCGCCGCGCTCGGCTGGTTCTACCTGCAGGTGCTGCCCGGCTGGCTGGGTCTGCCGACCACCTCGGCGGAGTTCAGCGTCGGCGCCATCGTGCTCAGCGTGCTGGTCTTCCTGGGCATCCCGCTGGTCGCCGGGTTCGCCACCCGCACGATCGGTGAGCGCACCCGGGGCCGCGACTGGTACGAGAGCCGCTTCCTGCCGCGCATCGGCCCGGTCGCGCTGTACGGGCTGCTGTTCACCATCGTCGTGCTCTTCGCGCTGCAGGGCGACGCGATCACGTCCGCGCCCTGGGACGTCGTCCGCATCGCGCTGCCGCTGCTGGCCTACTTCGTCCTGATGTTCGGCGGCTCGTTCGTGCTCGGCCTGCGGCTGCGGCTGGGGTACGCGAAGACCGCCACGCTGGCCTTCACCGCCACCGGCAACAACTTCGAGCTGGCCATCGCGGTGGCCATCGGCACCTTCGGCGTCACCTCCGGGCAGGCCCTGGCCGGCGTGGTCGGACCGCTCATCGAGGTGCCCGCGCTCGTCGCGCTCGTGTACGTCTCGCTGTGGGCAGGCCGCCGCTGGCTGCCCGACGACCCCACCGTCCCGAGGAGGACCACCCCGTGAGCACCCCCAGCGTCCTGTTCGTCTGCGTGCACAACGCCGGCCGCTCCCAGATGGCCGCCGGCTGGCTGCGGCACCTGGCCGGCGACGCCGTCGAGGTCCGCTCCGCCGGCTCGGTCCCGGGCGACCAGGTCAACCCCGCCGCCGTCGCCGCGATGGCCGAGGTCGGCATCGACATCTCCGACCAGCGCCCGAAGGTGCTCACCACCGACGCCGTCGAGGCCTCCGACGTGGTCATCACCATGGGCTGCGGCGACGCCTGCCCGGTCTTCCCGGGCAAGCGGTACCTGGACTGGGCGCTGACCGACCCGGCCGGCAAGGGCGTGGACGCGGTGCGCCCGATCCGCGACGAGCTCGAGGCCCGCATCCGCGGCCTGCTCACCGAGCTGGACGTCACCGCCCGGTGACCCAGGCCGTCCTGCGCACCGACCGGCTGCTGCTGGAGCCGTCGTCGGACGTGCACGTCGGGCTCGAGGTGGACCTGGACGATGCGGTGCCTGGCGCCCCGCCTGCGCTGCGGCGAGGAGTGGCTCGCCCGCTGAGCCGCGGCCGGGCGCCGTCCTGGCTCACCCCGCTCGCTCCTGGCTCAGGACACGCCGTGAGCCAGGAGCAACCACGATCAGGTCACCTGATCCCGGCAGCGTCGAGGGGCGGTCGCCGGGGTCAGCGGCGGCGGGGGGCCCAGGGGTCCTCGGGGTCGAAGTCGTCGTCCTCGGCCGCGGGCTGCGAGGCCGGCTGCGGGGCCGGGCGGGGCTCGGGACGGCGGTTCGCGGCGGCCTCGAGGGCCGCGTCGCGGGCCGCGGCCTGCTGGGCGCGCTGCAGCCGGGCGTCCTCGCGCAGCTGGCGGCGGCTCGGCGTCCCGTCGGGGTTGGTGAGGGCGAGCCAGTCGTCCTTCTGCCGCCACAGCGCGACACCGGCCGCGGTCAGCCCGATCGGCAGCACGTAGGCCGCGACCCGCTCGGTGCCGCCCTCGCCGAGGAAGAGGAACACGGCCGCGCCGAAGAAGATCGTGGCGATGACGCCCAGCAGGCCGAGCACCGCCAGCAGGGTGCCCAGGCCCTCGGAGCGGGGCCGCACGCCGTAGGCCAGCGCGGTCAGCCCGATCGCGCCGCCCAACAGGTGCACGCCGGCGGCGACCGCGTGCACGGTGCCGTCGCCGTCGGAGGGGAAGACCCCGACCAGCAGGACGCCGATGCCCGACAGCGTCAGCAGCACCCGGGTCAGCCGCCCGCCGGTGCCGGCCAGCCCCGGTCCGAGCAGCAGCGCGCCGGCGGCGATGAGCACGCCCTGCACGATGAAGGAGCCGTTCATCAGCAGCCGGGCCGAGGACTCCGCCGTCCCGAGGTCGCTGATCGTGTCGCGGGTGTAGGAGTAGCCCCCGAACCGGGAGGCCGCGATGGCCTCCACGACGAAGAACTGCAGAGTCAGCACCCACGCGAGTCCGCCCAGGCGGTACCGGCTGTCCGTCACGAGGAGTCATCGTCCCACCCGATCCTGGGCCCGGGGGGCGGGGCGGCAGAGTGGGTGGTGTGACCATCCGCTCCATCGCCCTGTTCGTGCTGGCCGCGCTGCTGGAGATCGGCGGCGCCTGGCTGGTCTGGCAGGGGCTGCGCGAGCACCGCGGCTGGCTCTGGGTGGGCGTGGGCATGGTGTCGCTCGCGCTGTACGGGATGGTCGCCACCCTGCAGCCCGAGGCGGCCTTCGGCCGGGTGCTGGCCGCCTACGGCGGGGTCTTCGTCGCCGGGTCGCTGCTGTGGGCGGTGGTCGCCGACGGCTTCCGGCCCGACCGGTGGGACGTCCTGGGCGCGGCGGTCTGCCTGGCCGGGGTGGCGCTGATCATGTACGCGCCCCGCGGCGGCTGACTCCGGCCAGCGCCAGCACCGCGGCGTACTGCTCGGCCGACAGCCACGACGGGTTGCTGCCCGCGGGCATCCGCAGCACCTCGGCGTCCCGCGCCGCGGGGTCGGCCAGCAGCTCGGCGCGGTCGACCGGCTCGGCCAGCCGGGTGAGGCGCACCAGCACCGCCGGCCCGCCGTCGGTGTCCCGGACCGGGCCGGCCACCTCGCCGAGGGCCTGCACACCGGGGCGGTCGCGGCCGCTGACCCACAGCAGCACCGGCTGCCCGGCGCGCACCAGCTCCAGCCGGTAGGACGGGCGCACGCAGCGGTCCAGTTCGGCGGTGGCGCCGGGCAGCCACCCGGGCAGCACCTCGCCGGGTGGGCGGGAGCTCTTGATCACCCAGCAGGCGACGTCGGCGGTGGTCAGTCGGCCCATGGCGGCAGCCAACCAGGCCGTGACCGGTGGTGCACGGCACGGTCTCGTGCTGCTGATCGCGGCGGTTCCCCCTACCGTGGACCGGGTGTCGCTCCCCGGGGTCCCCTGGTCAGCCGTCGAGGGGCGGGCCCGTACGGCCGCGACCGGCCCGGTCGTGGCCTCCGGTGCGACCGACGGGCTCGTGCTGCACGGCCTGGTCACCGACTCGCGGGCGGTGACCCCGGGCTGCCTGTTCGCCTGCGTGCGGGGCGGGCGCAGCGACGGCCACCGGTTCGCGGCCGCGGCGGTGGCCGCCGGCGCCGCGGCGCTGCTGGTCGACCGGCCGGTCGACGCCGACGTCCCGCAGCTGCTGGTGCCCTCGGTGCGCGCGCAACTCGGGCCGCTGGGCGCCCTGCTGGCCGGCGACCCGGCCGACCGGCTGCGCCTGGTGGGGGTCACCGGCAGCAACGGCAAGACGACGACGAGCACCCTGGTGCGCGGCGTGCTGCAGGCCGCCGGCGAGTGCGCCGGGGTGGTCACCACGCTCGGCGCCCGGGTCGGCGACCAGCAGCGGGGCACCCGGCTGACCACACCGGAGGCGCCCGAGCTGCACGGACTGCTGGCCTGGATGCTCGACGCGGGCGCCACCAGTGCGGTGGTGGAGGCCTCCTCGATCGCCCTGGACGTCGGCCGGGTCGACGGCGTGCACGTGCAGGTCGCGGTGTTCACCGGGTTCGAGGAGGACCACCTCGACCACCACGGCACCATCGAGCAGTACTGGGCCAGCAAGGCGCGGCTGTTCAGCCCCGAGCGCACCGACAGCGCGGTGGTCGTGGTCGACGAGCCGTGGGGACGCCGGCTCGCCGACCAGGCCCGGGTGCCGATCACCCGGGTCTCGGCCACCGACGACCCCACCGCCGACGTGCGGGTGCTCAGCTGGCGCACCGGCGCCTCGGGCACCAGCCTGGTGCTCGAGGACGGCGACGGGCGGCACTGGCTGTCCTCGCCGCTGGTCGGCCGGGTGCACGTGGGCAACCTCGCCGCCGCCTGGGCCACCGGCCGGGTGCTGGGCATCCCGGCGCAGACCGTCGCCGCGGGGCTGGCCACCACCGCGCCCCCGGTCGGCCGCAACACCCTGCTGCGCGCCGACGTCGGGCCGCTCGTGGTCGTCGACTACGCACACACCCCGCGCGCCCTGGCCGCGGCGCTGCAGACCGCCCAGGAACTGACCGGTGAGGGTGGCCGGGTGCACCTGGTGCTCGGTGCCCGCGGCCGGCGCGACCGGTACAAGCGGCAGGGCCTCGGCGTCTCCGCCCGCGCCGCCGACACCGTGTGGCTGACCAACGAGGGCAGCCACGGGGAGCGGCCCGCGTCGATCGTCGAGGAGCTGCGGGTCGGGCTGCTCGGCGGCAGCGCCGAGGTGCGCACCGTGCTCGACCGCCGGGCGGCGATCACCGCCGCCGTCGACACCGCCGGGGACGCCGACGTGGTGATCGTGGTCGGCCGCGGTCACGAGACGACGATGACCGACGACGGCCCTCCGGTGGCCTTCGAGGACGCCGGCGTGGCCCGTGAGGCGCTGGAGGCACGGGCCGCGCGGGCCCGCGGGGCCGCGCCCAACGTGGTGACCGCCCTCAACGAGGTGGCCACCGTCGAGCTGGCCGGGGAGCTCGCCGACCGGGCCTCCTGACCCCCGCTGCCGGGGACCCGGCGCACCGGGGCAGGCTGGCCGCGATGAGCACGGGGGAGTGGGTCGGGCACCGCACCGGGGAGCCCGGTTTCCGGCGCGCCGCCGTCGCGGTGTTCCTCGCCGGGGTCGCGGTGTTCTCCAGCCTCTACGCCCCGCAGGCGCTGCTGCCCGAGCTCACCCGGTCCTTCGCCGTCACCCCGGCCGCGTCCACCCTGTCGATCTCGGTGAGCACCGCCGCGCTGGCCGTGGGCCTGCTGGTGCTCGGGCCGCTGTCGGACCGGCGCGGGCGCACCGGGATCCTGCACGCCAGCCTGGCCGCCAACGCGGTGCTGGGGGTGCTGATCGCGCTCGCGCCGGCCTGGCCGGTGCTGCTCGTGCTGCGCGGGCTGCAGGGCTTCGCGCTCGCCGGGCTGCCCGCGGTCGCGGTGGCCTACCTGCGCGAGGAGCTGCACCCGGGCGTCAGCTCACGGGCCATCGGGCTCTACGTCAGCGGGACGGCGATCGGTGGGCTGTCCGGGCGGCTGGTCACCGGGTTCCTCACCGAGCTCGGCGGCTGGCGGACGGCGCTGGGCGGGACCGCCGTCCTCGCGGTGGCCTGCGCGGTCGCCGTCCGGCTGCTGCTGCCCGGCTCCCGGCTGTTCACGCCGGTGGTCGCTGAGGGCCGGCTGCTGCCCCAGCTGGCCCGGGCCTTCACCGACCCGGCGCTGCTGGCGCTCTACGGGATCGCCGCGCTGCTGATGGGCGGGTCGGTGGCGGTCTACAACGCGGTCACGTTCCGGCTGGAGGCGCTGCCCTACCTGCTCACCCCCGCGCTCGCCGGGCTGGTGTTCCTGGCCTACCTGCCGGGGTCGGCCAGCTCGCCGGTGGCCGGTGCGCTGTCCGACCGGTTCGGGCGCCGGCTGGTGGTGCCGGCGACGGTGGCGGTGATGGGCGGTGGCATCGCGCTGACCCTGCTCGACCCGCTGTGGTGCGTCGTGCTCGGGTTGTGCGTCCTGTCCACCGGCTTCTTCGCCGCGCACGGGGTGGCCAGCGGCTGGGTGGCGGTGCGGGCGCAGCTGGGTGGCCGGGCCGTGGGACAGGCGGCCTCGCTGTACTCGTTCTGGTACTACGTCGGCTCCTCGGTGGCCGGCACGCTGGCCGGCCGGGCCTGGCAGGGCGCCGGGTGGACCGGCGTCGTCCTGCTCGCCGGGGGGTGCACCGCCGGGGCGCTGGTGCTCGCCGTGCTGCTCGGGCGCACCCGCGCGCTCACCCCCTGACACGCGCCAGGGGCGGCGACCCGGCGATGCCGGGACGCCGCCCCTGGTCGGGACCGGTGCGGTCAGGCCTCGGTCGCGTCGTGCTCGTAGGCCCCCGCGGGGTCGGCGTCGTCGGAGCCGACGGCCTGGCGCTCCAGCTCGGTGCGGTGCTCCAGGACCTCGTCGGAGGGGTGCGGGTCCTTGGCGTGCTCGGTGCGGTCCCGGGTCACCGGCTCCTCGGGGAGGATCACGTCGTCGAGCGTCGGTTCGTCGTGCGGGCTGGTCATCTCTGCCTCCGCTCTCGGTGTCCGGGCATCTCCCGGACGTCGTCCACCCCTCCCTATCCCGTGACGGTGCCTGCGCAAACCGACCCGGGAGGACGGTCACCGGCGCGGTCGGGCCGGTCGCTGCGCGCGGCGTCCCTGCCGGGTGACCGACCAGGTCGCGAGGACGGCGGCGAGGAGCACCGCCGTGGCCGGCGCGGAGGCCAGGACGGCGTAGACCGCCTGACCCGCCCGGCCGTCGCCGGCCAGCTCCTCGTCGGAACAGGCCACCGCCACCACCGTGCCAACGATCCCCAGGGGCGGGACCACCAGCCGGCGCGCCCGTCCGCCGGACCGGTGCCGGACGGCGCCGGCGACCTGGGCGAGGCCGAGCGGGAGCGCCAGCACCCCGACGGCCGACCACGTGAGCGGCGGCCACAGGGCCAGAGCGAGCCCGGGGAGGCCGACGAACACGCCGGCGAAGACGCCGCTCGCGATCGCGGCGACCTCCAGCCCCGAGAACGGACGGCGTCGGGCCGGCGCCCGCGGCTGCTCGGTCACGCGTGGAGCGTAGGACGCTCAGCCCTGTTTCAGCTGGTCGGCAGGCAGCCACGCCTCGACCAGCACCGGCCCGTGCGCCCCGGGGACGGCGTAGGCGACCCGGCCGTGCCAGCCGTCCTCCTGCTGGCGCCACTCGACCAGCAGGCCCGGCCACGTGCCGGGGGCGTCGGGTGGGTCGAGCACCCAGCAGTGCCGGCCGGACCCGTCGCCGGCGGGGCGGCGCGGTGCCGGGCGCGGCTCGGGCCCGGACGGCGGTGCGGGCACGCCGGAGCGCGCGGCGCGGTCGGCCAGCGAGATGCCGTGCTGTCCGCGCTGCATCCCCCCGGCCACCGGCAGATGCTCTCACGTCGGTCGAACACCTGTTCGATCGATGCGGGCGCCGTCAGCCGCCTCGTCGGGGGACGGGCGGCGTCCAGACCTCGCCCCGGCCTGTCGCCACTCACGGGGGGCGACCCCGTACGCCGCGCGGAAGCGGCGGCTGAAGTAGGACGCGTCGGTGAAGCCCCACCGCCGCGCCACCACCGCGATCGACCGGCTCCGGCTGCCGGGGTCGGCCAGCTCGGCGCGGGCACCCTCCAGCCGCTGCTCGATCACCCACTGCTCGAGGCTGAACCCGGCCGCGGCGCACACCCGGTACAGCTGGCGCACCGACACGGCCAGCGCCGCGGCGACCCGTCCGGCGTCCAGCCCGGGGTCGGTGAGGTGCTGGCGCACGTACGCCCGCACCTGGCTGAGCAGCGTCTCGGCCGCCGCGTCCTGCGCCGCCCGGCCGGCGTCGACGGCCGAGGCGAGCAGTGCCCGGGTCAGGTCGACCGTCGCCGACGCGAGCGCCTGCACCATCGGCTCGGCCCCCAGCTCCTCGGCGTGCAGCGTCACCTGTTCCAGGTGGGCGCTCACCAGGCCGTGCAACGGGCTGTGCCCGACCAGGGGGAGCGCCCGGCGGACGACGTCGACGGACAGCCCCAGCCGCGCGACCGGGATCTGCAGCGACCGGCACACCCCGTGGCCGGACCACCGGTACTCGTACGGGGAGGTGACGTCGGTCAGCGTCAGCCCGCCGACCGGCACGACCCGGCGGCCACCGAGGTGGTCCTGCAGCGCCACGCCCACCTCCTGGACGGCGAAGGAGACCAGCGGCTCGACGTCCTGCCGGGACTGGCGGACGGACTGGGTCAGCTCGAGCTCGCCGGTGAGGTCGGCGCGCGTGACCGACAGCCCGCCGAGGGGCCAGGTGTCCATCCGGGCGTGCGTGGGTGGACGACGGCCCGGGAAGCGGACGCGGGAGCCGATCGCCGCCTCCAGCAGGGCGCCGACCTGCGCCGGTCGCCGCTCGGGCGGTGGGAGGAGGTCGGTGTCGACCAGCACGACCATGACAGCCCCCGGGGTCGGGTCCGTGGCGGCACTGCCCTGACCCCACCGATCCTGGGCCGTCCGCCCGCGTCGTGGCAAGCACCGGGTCGGCAGTCAGGGTCCAGGGCCGGGCAGGCAGGGCACACCCGACGAGGGCGCCCCGGGCCTAGCGTCCACGCCTGTCCGGGCCCGGGCCGCCGGCCGGACGCACCCGACCCGAGCAGAGGAGCAGCCACCGTGCCCTTCGTCACCACCCCCGACGGCGTCGAGATCTTCTACAAGGACTGGGGCACCGGTCAGCCGATCGTGTTCAGCCACGGCTGGCCGCTGTCGAGCGACGACTGGGACGCCCAGCTGATGTTCTTCGTGTCCCACGGCTACCGGGTCGTCGCCCACGACCGCCGCGGCCACGGCCGGTCGGCCCAGGTCGCCGACGGCCACGACATGGACCACTACGCCGACGACCTGGCCGCCGTCGTCGCGCACCTGGACCTGCGCGACGCCGTCCACGTCGGCCACTCCACCGGCGGCGGGGAGGTCGTCCGGTACATCGCCCGGCACGGCCAGGACCGCGTCGCGAAGGCGGTGCTGATCAGCGCGGTGCCGCCGATCATGGTGCAGACCGAGGCCAACCCCGGTGGGCTGCCCAGGAGCGTGTTCGACGGCATCCAGGAGCAGGTGGCCACGAACCGGTCGAACTTCTACCGCGAGCTGCCCGCGACGGCGTTCTACGGCTTCAACCGGGACGGCGTCGAGCCGCAGGAGGCCGTCGTCCAGAACTGGTGGCGCCAGGGGATGGCCGGCGGCGTCAAGGCGCACCACGACGGCGTCGTGGCCTTCTCCCAGACCGACTTCACCGACGACCTGAAGAAAATCACCGTGCCGGTGCTGGTCATGCACGGGGACGACGACCAGGTCGTGCCCTACGCCGACTCGGGCCCGCTGTCGGCCGAGCTGCTCCCCAACGGCACGCTGAAGACCTACGCCGGCTTCCCGCACGGCATGCCGACCACCGAGGCGGCCACGATCAACGCCGACCTGCTGGCCTTCGTGCAGGGCTGACCGGCCGGCGCCGTCCTCCGAGGGTCACCGGGGGACGGCGTCAGCCCAGCTCGAGGGCCCACTCCGCCTCGGTCTGCCACGGGCGGGTCGACAGCGGCTGGGTGCGGCCGGTGGGGGCGAACCCGGCCCGGCGGTAGAGCTCCTGCGCGGCCGCGTTGTCGCCGACCACCCACAGCAGGAGCCGGGGCGCGCCCAGCCCGCGTGCCCACTCGACCACCGACTGCACGAGCGCGGCCGCCACGCCGTGCCCGCGGGCGGTGGGGGAGACCCACATGCCCACCAGGTGGTGCTCGTCCCGGTGCACCGCGCCGCGGGCCAGCCCGACCGGCACGTCGCCCAGCCAGGCCAGCCGCTGCCCGCCGGCGCGCAGCAGCCCGCGCCAGTCGTCCTCGGGCAGCCCTGCTCGCGTGCCAGGGAGGACTCGAAGGCGTCCGGGGCGTCGGCCAGCGCCGCGAGCCGCACGTCCCGGACGACGCCCCACTCCTCCTCGGTCGGCGCGGTGACCCGCGCCGCCGTCACCTCTTCCTGCTCTTCCCGCCGCTCTTGCCGTGTTCGGGCTTCTTGCCGCCCTTGTGCTTGCTCTTCGGCGGCGCGGGCCGCAGCCCCTCGGCCAGCACCGTCGCCACGGCCTGCACGCCGGCGTGGGCGGCGAGGTCCTCGGTGGCCACCGGCAGCGGCAGGCACCAGTTGGGCCGGTTGTTCGCACCGGGCATGTTGGGCCGGCGCTCCTCGGCGAGGGCGTCGTCCAGCGTCGCCGACAGCAGCACCGACGGCGCCGTCGCCAGCCGGCGGTGGGCCTCCAGGACCGCCTCGGCCGGGGTCGCGTCCTCCGGGACCCCGGCCAGGTGCTCCAGCAGCGAGCTGCGCCCGCGCTCGAGGTCGGCGTCGGAGCCCAGGGAGTGCTCGCGCTGCTCGGCGATGTCGGACCCGGTCCACAGCCCCGCGACCGTCGGCAGGTCGTGGGTGGTGATCGCGGCCATCGCCTCGGCCGGCCACGCGGTGGGGGCGTCGTCCTCGAACCACAGCAGGCGGTAGGACAGGATCCCGTGCTCGGCCATGGCCTCGCGGACGCCGTCCTCGACGGTGCCGAGGTCCTCGCCGACGACGATCGCCTGGGCGCGGTGGCTCTCCAGCGCGACGATGTCGAGCATGTCCTCGTAGGGGTAGCGCACGTAGGCGCCGTCGGCGGCCGAGCCGTCCGAGGGCACCCACCACAGCCGGAACAGGCCCATGACGTGGTCGACGCGCAAGCCCCCGGCGCCGGCCATGGTGGCCCGGATCGACTCGATGAACGGCTCGTAGTCGGCGGCCTGCAGGCGCCAGGGCACCAGCGGCGGGGAGCCCCAGTCCTGGCCGAGGGCGTTGAACGCGTCCGGCGGGGCGCCGATGCTCACGCCCTGGGCCAGCACGCCCTGCCAGGCCCACGCGTCCGCGCCGCCACCGGCGACGCCGATCGGCAGGTCCTGGATCACGGTGATGCCGTCGGCGGCGGCGCGCAGCTGGACGTCGAGCTGCCACTGCAGCCAGGCGTGGAAGGCGATCTCCCGCTCGTGCGCGGCGGCGAAGTCGGCGGTCCCGGCGCCGCGCGGGTCGCGCAGCTCCTCGGGCCAGGCGTGCCAGTCGGGGCCGTGCTCGTCGGCGACCGCGCACCAGGTCGCCCAGTCCATCAGCGCCTGGCCCTGGTGCCACCACCAGTCGCGGAACGGCGTCTCGTCGAAGCCGGCGTCGAAGACCCGCTGCAGCACCCGGCGCTTGAGCGCCCAGACGGCGTCGCGGTCGATGAGCTCGCCGTCGTTCAGCGCCTGCCCGGCGTCGCCCTCGACCTCGACGGCGTCGGCGCCGGGGACGTCGGCGATGCGCAGGTAGAGCGGGTTGCGGAAGCGGCGGGTGGCCGGCAGGTAGGGGCTGGCCTCCTGCTCGGGCGTGGGGGCGACCGCGTGCAGCGGGTTGACCAGCACGAAGCCCGCGCCCTGCGCCTGGGCGAACTCGCGCACGGTGCGCAGGTCGCCGAGGTCGCCGATGCCCCAGCTGCTCCTGCCCCGGGTGGCGTACAGCTGCACGGCCCAGCCCCAGGCGCGCCAGTCCTGCGGCAGCCAGCAGCGGCCGGGGGAGACGATCAGCGAGCGGGTGCGGCCCTCGGGGGTGCGCAGCCGGTGGTAGCCCAGCGGGAAGTCCTCGGGCAGCGCGCCGTCGACGTGCCGCGTCGTCCCGTCCTCGCACTCGACGTCGCCGGCCTCGACCTCGAGGGCGTCACCGGGGCGGGCCACGATCGGCGCCCGGTCCAGGAGGTCCTCCGGCGGGGTGCCGATGACCTCCCGAAGCCGCTCGATCGTCGCGGGCGCGACCGTGTGCTCCTCGTCGAAGGCGTCGAGCCAACTGGCGTCGATGCCCCAGGCGTCGGTCGTGGGCTTCGGCTTCGGGGCGGTGCTGGTCACGCCCCGATCCTCACCGGTCGCGGCCCGTTCTGCCCGGTGGAGCGGCTGCGCGAGAGGTCACACCGGCGTGCCCGTGGCCCCGGCCGGCGGCTTGAGGGCGCCGGCGACGAGGGCGGCGATGCCCAGCAGGACGGCGACCACGGTGAGCGCGCGCAGCACGGTGACCTGCTGGCCGAGCAGCCCGATCAGCGGCGGGCCGGCCAGGAAGGCGCAGTAGCCGATCGAGGCGACGACGCTCACCCGGGCGGCGGCCGCGGCCGGCTCGTCGGCGGCGGCGCTCATGCCGGTCGGGAAGCCCAGCGAGGCCCCGGCCCCCCACAGCAGGGCGCCGACGAAGGCCAGCTCGGGGGAGCCGAGGACGAACAGCAGCAGCCCGACGACGGCCAGTCCGGCCAGCAGCCGGATGACCTGCACCCGGCCGTAGCGGTCCAGCAGTCCACCGCCGAACCACCGCGCCACGGTCATCGCGGTCAGGAAGAGCGCGAAGCCCAGCGTGCCCGCGGTCTCCGACGTGCCGTGGTCGTCGATGAGCGCGACGCCCAGCCAGTCGTTGGCGGTGCCCTCGGCGAAGGAGAAGGCCAGCACCACGACGCCGATGAGCCAGGTGCGCGGCTCGCGCCAGGCGGTCAGCGCGCTGCCCTTCTCGGCCGGGACGCCGTCGTCGTAGACGTGGACGTCGCTGACGAAGCCCCGGACGGCGACCGGCACGAGCACCGCGATCAGCACGGCGACGCCGGCCAGGTGCGCGGGGACGCCCACGCCGAGGTGCACCATCGCCGCGCCCAGCAGCGCGCCGGCGACCGTGCCGAGGCTGAAGCCGGCGTGGAAGCGGGACATCGTGGCCCGGCCCAGGTGCCGCTCGACGACCGCGCCCTGCACGTTCATCGCGACGTCCCAGGCGCCGTTGGACAGGCCCATCACGAACAGCCCGGCCACCAGGACGGCGACTCCTGTGACCGAGCCGACGGCGACGACGCCCAGGGACGCGGCCAGCACCAGCGACATGACCACGACCGTGCGGCGCGAGCCGAGGCGGGCGATCACGGTGCCGGCCAGCGGCAGGCCGATCACCGACCCTGCCGCGATCGCCAGCAGGATCAGGCCCAGCGCGGCCGGGTCGAGCTCGAGCCGGTCGCGCACCTGCGGGATCCGCGAGGCCCAGCTGGCGAAGGCGAACCCGGCACCGACGAAGGCGACGTAGACCCCGCGCTTGGCGGCCTCCACCTGGGCCGGGCCGGGTGCCCGTCGGGCGTCGGTGGTGGTCACGGTGCTGCTCCCTCGGTGGTGGGCCGGACGGCCCGGGCGATGATCTCGTGCGTCTCGGCTCGGGAGACCGGGCCGGTGGAGAGGACCTTGTGCATGACCAGGCCCTCGATGAGCCCGTCGACCCCGCGGGACGTCGTCGGGTCGACGAAGCGTTCGAGCACGCCGCGGCTGCGGCGCATCCAGGCCTCGGTGACCGTGCGCAACGCCGGGTCGCGCAGGGCGGCCAGGAAGAGCTCGTAGGACACCGCCCAGTCGCGCTCGTCGGCGTCCGCGTCGGCGTGGATGAGCGCGGTGACGGCCTCGACGACGTCCTCGGTGCTGCGGACCTCGGCGAAGTGCGCCTCGTACTTCACCGCCATCCGCTCGGCGTGCAGGGCGAAGGCCTGCGCGAGCAGGTCGTCCAGGCCGGTGAAGTGGTAGGTCATCGAGCCCAGCGGGACGTCGGCGGCGGCGGCGACCAGCCGGTGCGTGGTGCCGGCGACCCCGTGCTCGGCGATGACCCCGATGGCCGCCTCGACGATGCGCTGCCGGCGGTCGGGGTCGTGCCGGCGCGCCGGGCGCTCCAGCGGGTCGGCCGCGGGTTGGGAGGTGGGCTCGGCGGTGGGCTCGGCGGTGGGCTCGGAGGTGGGTTCGGCAGTCACCCGAGCGACCGGACGACCCGGGCCGGGCTGCCGACGGCCACGACGCCGGCGGGCAGGTCCCGGGTCACGACCGAGCCGGCGCCGACCACGGTGTCCGCGCCGATCGTGACGCCGGGGCAGACGATGACGCCGCCGCCGAGCCAGACGTTGTCCTCGATGGTGATCGGCTCGGCGGACTCCCACTTGTCCCGGCGCGGACCCGGCTCCAGCGGGTGGGTGGCGGTGAGCAGCTGCACGCCGGGGCCCATCTGGACGTCGTCGCCGATGGTCACCCGGGCGACGTCGAGGCAGACCAGACCGAAGTTGGCGAACGTCCGGGCCCCGATGGTGGTCTGGTAGCCGTAGTCGCAGTGGAACGGGGCGCGGAGCTCGCTGCCCGGCCCGAACGCGCCCAGCAGCTCCTCGAGCACGGCGCGCCGCTGGGCGCCGTCGGTGGGGTCCATCGTGTTGTAGCGGTGGGTGAGCGCCTGGGCGCGGGTGCTGTCCCGGGCGATCTCGGGGTCGTCGGCGATGTAGGGCTCGCCGGCCAGCATGCGGTCGCGCATCGAGCGCTCGTCGGCCATGCGTACGACCGTACACAGTGATGCGTACGCCTGTACACGGACGGCGCGGCGACGCGCCCACCGTTCTCCGTCGACCGTTATCCCCAACGACTCCGCACGGGAAAAGTGGGAAGGCCAGGCGCGACGACGGGGGAGGTCAGCTGCCGCGGGGCTTGGCGCGCCGGGTCGGGGTCGCCGCGGCCGGGTCCTCGGGCCACGGGTGGCGCGGGTACCGGCCGCGCAGCTCGCTGCGCACCGCGGGGTAGCCGGTGACCCAGAAGCCGGCCAGGTCAGCGGTGGTGGCCACGACCCGGGAGGCGGGGGAGAGCAGCTGCAGCCGCAGCGGCCGGCCGGCGACCACCGGGGCCGCCGCCCAGCCGAACAGCTCCTGCACCCGCGCCGAGAGCGTCGGCACGTCCGGGTCGCTGTAGTCGACCCTGATCGCCGAGCCGGTGGGCACCGGGACGCGCTCGGGCACCAGTTCGTCGAGCCGGCCGGCCAGCTCCCACGGCAGCAGCGAGCGCAGCGCGGTCACGACGTCGACCCGGGTGAGGTCGCGCCGGCTGCGGGCGCCGGACAGCGCCGGGCTCTCGCCCAGGGCGGCGAGCAGCGACGCGTCGTCCACGGCCGGCCACGGGTCGCCGAGCCCGGCGTGGGCGGCGGCCAGTCGCTCGCGCAGCGCGGTGGCCGCCGGCGTCCAGCGCAGCAGGGCCAGGCCCTCCCGGCGCAGCCCCTCGGCCAGTGCGGCGGTGACGGCGGCCGGGTCGGGGTCGGGCAGCGGGCGTTCGGCCAGCACGATCGCGCCGACCCGCTCGACCCGGGCGGCGGACACGTCGCCGTCCCGCCAGGTGACCTCCGGGCCGTCGGTGTGCCCGGCCGCCCCCGCCTCGAGCGCGGTGGCCTCGTCGACGGCGACCGCGGTGCGCACCCGGGCGTCGCGGCGTCCCGGCGCCCGGTCGGCCGCGGCGACCGCCAGCCAGGGTGCGCCGGCCAGCGCGGTGCCGGGGGCGAGCTCGGCGCCCGTGCCGGCGGCCAGCAGGTAGGTGCGCTCGGTGCCCGGACGGCGGCGGGCCAGCCACTCGGGGTGGGCGAGCCCGACCACCAGACCGGCGGCGACGTCGTCGGGCAGCCGGGTGTCGGGGGAGTCCGGGGCGGCGCGGGTCAGCCGGGCCACCTCGTCGCGCCAGCGCCCGTCGCGGGAGCGCCGGACCTCCCGCCAGTCGGCGACCAGGTCGTCGGAGCGGGACGGGACGTCGGCCGACAGCAGCGCGACCACCTCCGCCGCCCGGCGCCGGCCGACCAGCGGCGTGCCGTCGAGCAGCGCCCGGGCCAGCCGCGGGTGCGCGCCGACCGCGGTCAGCGACCGGCCGCGCGGGGTGACCCGGCCCGCGTCGTCCACCGCGCCCAGCTGGCGCAGCGTGCTGCGGGCGACGGTGAAGGCGGCGTCCGGCGGGACGTCGGGCAGCGCCAGGCCGGTGCCGTCGGGCTCGCCCCAGCAGGCCAGCTCCAGCGCCAGCCCGGTGAGGTCGGCGACGGCGATCTCCGGCTCGGGCGCGGCGGGCAGCCGGTCGTGCTCGGCGGCCGACCACAGCCGGTACACCCGGCCCGGTGCCTCGCGCCCCGCGCGGCCGGCCCGCTGGGTCGCCGCGGCCCGCGACACCCGGACGGTGATCAACGACCCGAGGCCGCGGGCCACGTCGTAGCGCGGCACCCGGGCCAGCCCGGCGTCCACCACCGTGCGCACGCCCGGGACGGTCAGGCTGGTCTCGGCGACGTCGGTCGACAGCACCACTCGCCGGCGCGGCCCGGCGGTCAGCGCGGCGTCCTGCTCGGCGCTGGGCAGCCGCCCGTGCAGCGGCCGGACGTCGGCGTCGACGCCGCTGAGCAGACCGGCCACCCGGCCGATCTCGGCGGCGCCGGGCAGGAAGACCAGGACGTCGCCGGTGGTCTCGGCCAGTGCCTGGCGCACCGTGTCGGCGACGGCGGTGAGCAGCCGCGGATCGACGTGCAGCCCGTGCGCCGGCGCGACCGGGGGTGCGGGCGGGCACCACACCAGCTCGACGTCGTGCAGCGATCCGGTGGCCTCGACGACCGGCGCCCGGCCCATCAGCTCGGCGAGCCGGCCGGCCTGCGCGGTGGCCGACATGGCCAGCAGCTCGAGCTCCGGGCGCAGCGAGCCGCGGACGTCGAGGGTGAAGGCCAGCGCGAGGTCGGTGTCCAGGGCGCGCTCGTGGCACTCGTCGAGCACCACGGCGTCCACGCCGGGGAGCTCCGGGTCGGCCTGCAGCCGGCGCACGAGCAGCCCGGTGGTGACCACCTCGACCCGGGTCGCGGCGCTGTGCCGGGAGTCCCCGCGGACGCTGTAGCCGACCGAGCGGCCCACCGGTTCGTCCAGCAGGGCGGCCATCCGGCGGGCGGCGGCGCGGGCGGCGACCCGGCGCGGCTCGGCAACGAGGACCCGGCCGGGCAGCCGGTCGGCCAGCGCGAGCGGCACCAGCGTCGTCTTGCCGGTGCCGGGCGGGGCGACCAGGACGGCGGCGCCACCGTGGTCGAGCGCGGTGTCGAGGGCCGGGAGCACCGCGCGGACCGGGAGGTCGGTCCCCGGCGTCCCGGTCGGTGGCAGCACGCGGACAGTCTGGCCGACGCCGCGGTGTCCTCTCCTGGACCGACCCGGTCAGCGTCGGTGGTGGGAGCCCGCCGCGCGGCGGCTGCCGTCCCGGCTCGGCTCCAACCGCCGTGCGCAGGTGCCGCGTCCGGGGCCGGGAGGACGCGCCCGGAGCGGCTGGTCCTGGGAGGATCGGCGACCGTGATCACCGACGACCGCACCGACCAGACCTGGGCTCCCGCGCCCGACCGTTACGAGGGCACCGCCTACCGGCGAGCCGGGCGCAGCGGTCTGCTGCTGCCGCCGGTGTCGCTGGGCCTGTGGCAGAACTTCGGCGCCGACCGGCCGCTGGCCACCCCGCGGGCGATCCTGCGGCGGGCCTTCGACCTCGGCGTCACGCACATCGACCTGGCCAACAACTACGGCCCGCCCTACGGCTCGGCGGAGACGACGTTCGGGCAGGTGCTGGCCAGCGACCTGCGCCCGTACCGCGACGAGCTGGTCATCTCCACGAAGGCCGGCTACGACATGTGGCCCGGCCCCTACGGCGACGGCGGCTCCCGCAAGTACCTGGTGGCCAGCCTGGACCAGTCGCTGCGCCGCACGGGCCTGGACCACGTCGACGTCTTCTACTCCCACCGGCGCGACGTCGAGACCCCGCTCGAGGAGACGATGGGCGCCCTGGACGCCGTCGTCCGCGCGGGCAAGGCGCTGTACGTCGGCATCTCCAACTACTCGCCCGAGGACACCGCACGCGCTGCGGAGATCCTGGCCGACCTGGGGACGCCGCTCACGCTGCACCAGCCGCGGTACTCGATCTTCGACCGCACCCCCGAGGGCGGCGTGCTCGACGCGGCGGCGACCGCAGGGGCCGGGGTGGCGGTGTTCTCCCCGCTGGCCCAGGGCCGGCTCACCGACCGGTACCTGCAGGGCGTGCCGGAGGGCTCGCGAGCGACGCACAGCATCTACCTGTCCGCCGACGACGTCACCGAGGAGCTCACCGAGCGCGCCCGGTCGCTGAACGAGATCGCCGCCGGCCGCGGGCAGACGCTGGCCCAGCTCGCGCTGCGCTGGGTGCTGCGCGACCAGCGGGTGACCACCGCGATCATCGGCGCCAGCTCGGTGGCCCAGCTGGAGGGCAACCTCCAGGCCCTGCAGGGTCCCGACCTCACCGACGACGAGCTCGCCGCCATCGAGCCCCTCGCGGCGGCTGCCGGCCAGAGCCTCTGACGGCCGGTCGGGCCACCCATGCGCCCGCCGGCCCGGTCACGCGACGCGTGGCCGGGCCGGCGGGCGTGCCCGTCCTGTCGTGAGCCGACCGCGGAGCCCCAGGCAGGGGCCGATCCGGTCCGGCCCTCACTGCGCCGGCTGCGACTCCGCCATGCGGAGCACGAGCCGGGTGGGGAGCAGTCCGACCACCCGGCGGGTCAGTCGGTTGCCGGCACCGGAGATGACGCTCGCCGGGGGGTGGCGCCGCTCGAGTGCGGAGAGGGTGGTCGCGACGACCTGGGCGGGTGTCTCGAACCGCACGCCGGCCGTGGCGGTCCCCGAGTCCGCGTAGAAGCCGGTCCGGGTCGGTCCGGGGGAGACGGCGAGCACCGCGGTCCCCGAGGTCCGTGTCTCGTGGGCGAGGGCCTCGGTGAACCGGATGACGAAGGCCTTCGACGCGGCGTACACGGCCATGCCGGGCACGGGCATGTAGCCCGTCAGGCTGGCGATGTTCACGAGGGCGCCCCGCCCCGAGCTCACCAGCTGGGGCAGGAAGGCGTGCGACACGTCCACGACGGCGTGGACGTTCAGCGCGAGCTGCTGGTGGAGCGTGGCGGCGTCCGAGACG
Organism: Modestobacter sp. SSW1-42; assembly: GCF_046635825.1. Lineage (NCBI taxonomy): Bacteria > Bacillati > Actinomycetota > Actinomycetes > Geodermatophilales > Geodermatophilaceae > Modestobacter > Modestobacter sp. SSW1-42. The sequence goes on from NZ_JBISCA010000001.1 coordinate 1,005,830, forward strand.
GCGAAGTGCTCGGTGCGGCCGGTGCCTGCCGCGTTGACCACGGTGTCGACGGCCAGGCCGATCGAGGCCACGCGGCGTGCGAGGTCGTGGCCCGCGCCGTCCGCCGTCAGGTCCAGGGGGATCGTGTGGACCGCTCGCCCGCTGGAGCTGCGGATCTCGGCGGCCAGTGTCTCCAGCAGGTCGCCCCGGCGCGCGACGAGGACGAGGTCGGCACCCCGGTGGGCCAGGGCGCGAGCGAACTCGGCGCCGATGCCCGAGCTCGCTCCGGTGATGAGTGCGGTGGTGTGGGCGTACTGCACGAAGGGCTCCCGGGAGTGGTCGGCAGGGCATCGGACGGTGGATCTGTGAACAGGTCGCGGAGGCGACAGGTGGAGGGTCGTCACACCGGGCGGCGTCGCCGGTGGGCTGTCCGGACGACGTCGGTGACCGTGGCCGTGCGTCGGGAACTGCCGTCCGGCAGGGACGGCAGCGGTGCGGCCAGGGCGTCCCCGAGAACGCGCGCAGGCCAGGCCCCGAGCCGCCCTCGACCGGGACCGTCCCTTCGCTGCGCTCACCGACGTCTCCAATGTAAGAGGCTCTCTCATCGGGGAGGCTATGCGACGATGTAAGAGACTTCAACACCTGTTCGGGCGGAGGGACGCGCGTGTCGAAGGGCTCGTACCACCACGGCGACCTGCGCAGCGCGCTGCTCGAGGTGACGGCGCAACTGGTGCGGGAGAAGGGGGCCCGCGGCTTCAGCGTCTCGGAGGCTGCCCGCCGGGTGGGTGTCTCCATCGCCGCGCCCTACCGGCACTTCGACGATCGCGAGGCCATGCTGGCCGCCGTCGCGACGAGGGGCTTCGCCGAGCTGCAGCAGGTGCTCGACGGCATCGCCGATCCGGCAGACCCGGTCGCGAGAGCGGTCGCCACGGCCGAGGTCTACGTCGACTTCGCGCGAGCGGACACCGCACGCTTCGAGGTGATGTTCGCCGCGGGCATCGACAAGGAGCGGCACCCCGAGCTGCTGGAGTGCGCAGGCCAGGTGCAGTCCCGGCTCCAGGACGCGCTCCGCGAACTGGTGGGCGACGATGCCGCGGGGCTGGTCCGCCGTGCGGCGGAGCTCTGGTCGATCGCGCACGGTGTCGCCGCGCTCCTGGTGGAGCACCGTCTCGCGCACGTGGTCGGTGCCGCAGGAGCGGACACGGTCGTGGCGGGCGCAGTGCGCGCGTGGGCACGCGGACTCGACTCCGGGTCGACCGGCTGACCGCGCGTCGCCGCCGGCCTGTTCCACGCCGCGGGGCAATGGCGCAGCCACCGGGAAGACGGCGCGGGCGTCATGGTCAGCGCAGTCCCCAGCTGACAGCCTGAGCGCATGGACCGGTCGTGGCGACGTGCAGCACTCATCGCCGGCGGCGTGGGCACCGCGGCCGTCGCTGGCTGCGGCTCGCCGTCGGCCGCCGCGGACGCGCCCTCAGCCGCCGTGGTCGAGACGCCCGCGGCGCTCGCCGGTGAGCGCAACCTCGTCGCCGAGGCCTACGACGGTCGCTACCGGGCGGTGGCCAGCGTCCTGGAGAGCCCGGCCCGCGGCCCGCAGCTGTGCTGGTCGATGGCCGAGTCGCTGCCTCCGCAGTGTGGCGGTCCCGACGTCCGGGGGTGGGACTGGTCGGCGGTGCCGGCCGAGTCGGTCGCCGGCACGACCTGGGGCCACTACGAGCTGGTGGGCACCTTCGCCGACGGCGCGTTCACCCTCACCGAGCCGGCGCTGGCCCGTGACCCCGGCGCCGGTCCCGGCAGCACCCGGCCCGAGGAGGACCGCTTCGCGACGCCCTGCGCGCCGCCGGCCGGCGGCTGGATGCCCCCGGACCCCGCCCGGGCGACCGAGGGGGCCCTGCGGGCCGCGCAGGAGGTGGCGGCCGGGTCGCCCGGGTACGCCGGCCTGTGGATCGACCAGCGGGTCCCCGCCGCCGAGCTCACCGGGGAGAACGGCAACGACCCCCAGCGCATCGTGCTGAACGCCTCGACGACGGCGGACGTGCGGGAGCTGGAGGCTGCGCTGCGCCAGGTGTGGGGCGGGTCGTTGTGCGTCAGCAGTGCGCCACGCAGCGAGGCAGATCTCCTCGCCGTCCAGGAGGCGCTCCGCGACGTCCCGGAAGCGCTGTACACGGTGCCCGATCCGTTCGCCGGCACGGTCGACCTCGCGGTGGTCCGCGGCACGCTGGAGCAGCAGCGGGCGCTGGACGAGCAGTTCGGCGCGGGCGCCGTCCGTCTGTCGAGTCAGCTGGAGCCGATCGACTAGGGGTACTGCCCCAGGGCCGCCCGCACCTGGCCCCCGCGCGACCTGCCGTCGGGGGACGGACGTCGCATGACGCATGTCATGGCCCACCCGTGCGCACGCCCCGGGAAGAGGTGCACGGCTGCACCTGTGCCGGCCCGACCTCGGCGGCACCGTCGGAGGTGCGTCGACGGACCGGCCCACCAGGGGCCGGCGGCGCACCGAGGAGGTCCCCGTGCAGCCCAGCGCCCCGCCCGTCGCCCCACCCGCCCGGACCGCGGCCCCGGCGGTCGAGGTCCGCGACCTGCGCCGCGGCTACGGCGACTTCGAGGCGGTCCGCGGCATCTCCTTCGAGGTGCAGCCCGGTGAGGTCCTCGCCCTGCTGGGGGTCAACGGTGCGGGCAAGACCTCCGCGCTGGAGGTCCTCGAGGGGCTGGCCCCGGCCGGGAGCGGCAGCGTCCGGGTGCTCGGCGCGGACCCGGTGCGCGACCGGGCCCGCGTCCGCCCGCACCTCGGCGTCCTCCTGCAGTCCAGCGGCCTGCCCGGCGACCTCACCGTCGTCGAGACCCTGCGCACCTGGGCCGGCACCCTGACCGACCCGCGCCCGGTCGCCGAGGCGCTGGAGCAGGTGCAGCTCGCCGGCCGGGCCGACGTCCGGGTGCGCAGCCTGTCCGGCGGGGAGCGCCGACGACTGGACCTGGCCCTCGCCCTGCTCGGCCACCCCCGGGTGGTCGTGCTGGACGAGCCGACCACCGGCCTGGACCCGGAGAGCCGGCGGCAGGTCTGGGGGCTGGTCCGCGACCTGGTCGCCGACGGCGTGGCCGTCGTCCTCACCACCCACCACCTGGAGGAGGCCGAGGAGCTCGCCGACCGGGTGGCGGTCCTGCGCGCCGGCCAGATCGTCCTGGCGGGCACCCAGGCCGAGATCGCGGAGACCCAGCCGGCCACGATCCGGTTCACCCTCGACGACGACGCGCCGCGGCCGCCGCGACCGGCCGCCGCCCAGGTGGTCGCCGAGGGCCGCCGCACCGAGTGGCACACCCGCGCACTCCAGCCGGTGCTGGCCGAGCTGCTGGCCTGGGCAGCCGAGCACCACGTCGTCCTGCGGGCGCTGGAGGCGCGGGCCGCCTCGCTCGAGCAGGCCTTCCTCGCCGTCGCCGCCGGCTCCGAGACCACCCCCACCGCCTGACCTGAGAGGACCAGCGATGACCAGCACCCTCGCCCCCGCGACGGCCGCCGCCGGCCCGAGCCGCGTGCGCCGCGTCGGCGCCCTGGCCCGCAGCGAGCTCCGGCTCCTGCTGCGCAACCGCACCGCCGTCGTCAACTCGTTGCTCCTGCCGTTGCTGCTCGTCGCCGCCGTCCCGGCGCTCGACCTGGGCGGCGACGTGCCGCTGGGCCCGCAGCTGCTGACCACCGCCGTCGGCGTCACGCTGATCTTCCTGACCTACTACAACCTCGTCGCGACCTACGTGGCCCGGCGCGAGGACCTGGTGCTGCAGCGGATGCGCACCGGGGAGCTGACCGGCCCCGAGGTGCTGCTGGGCACCGCCGCCCCCAGCCTGCTGATCACCCTGGGCCAGGTCGTCCTGGTCGCGGTGGGCGTGGCCGTGCTGGGGGAGTGGAGCGCACCGGTGGAGTACGTGCTCCCGCTGGTCGCCCTGCTCGGCGGGGTCGCGGTGATGGTCGTCCTCGCGGCCGCCAGCACGATCTTCACCCGGACGCCGGAGAGCGCGCAGATCACCACGTTGCCGCTCATGGTCGCGACGACGTCGCTGTCCGGCCTGCTCTACCCGCTCAGCTCGTTCCCGGACACGCTGGCCACCGTCGCCCGGCTGCTGCCGGTCACCCCCGTCATCGAGCTGCTGCAGCTGGGCCTGGCCGGCCGCACGTGGGACGGCGGGACCGTGGACGCCGGCGGAGCCTGGTCGGCCGCCGTCCCGCCGCTGGCGGTGCTGGCCGGCTGGCTGCTGGTCGGCGGAGTCGCCTGCCGGGGGTTCCGGTGGGCGCCTCGCCGGTGAGCACCGGGCGGGTGGGTCGGTACGGCAGCATGACCGCCGTGCCGACCGTCTCGCGCTGGTGGAGCAGCCGCACCGCGCCGCAGCGGATCGACCTCTACACCCGGTGGTCCTTCTACGCCTACCTCGGCGGCGGCCTGCCGCTGCTCGCGCTGGCGATCGTCGGCTCGGCCGGCCCCGTCGGTGCCGCGCAGGTGCTGGCGGTCCGGCTGTTCCTCGTCGGCGCGGTGGTCACCGCCGTCGCCGCCGTCCTGCTGGCCGCCCGCGGTCTGGCCGCGCACCGCACCGGCCGGCGCATCCCGGTGTCCGTGCCGGCGCTCGCCGTCGCGGCCGCGCTGCTGACCGCCGCGGCCGGTGCGTGGGCGTTCGGCCCCGGTGCCGACGAGTCCCCGGTGATCTGGTCCATCGGGTTGCCGTTGGGCATGGTGCTCACCGCCTGCACGACCGTCTGGAGCAGCCGGCAGCTCGCCGTTCCGGCGCTGCTCGTCGGGGCACTGGCCGGGATCGCCGTCGCGGTCGGCGGGTCGCCGGTGGTCGCGGCCACCGTCAGCGCCGTGGTCATCGGGCTGACCGTCTACGCCGTCGTCCTGGCGTTCCGGTTCTCCGTCTGGGTGCTCGACGTGGTGCTGGAGATGGAGCGCACCCGGGGCCTGCAGCTGCAGCTCGCGGTGGCCGAGGAGCGGCTGCGCTTCGCCCGCGACCTGCACGACGTCATGGGCCGCAACCTGTCGGCGATCGCGGTGAAGGGACAGCTGGCCGGCGAGCTGGTGCGCCGGTCGCGGCCCGAGGCCGCCGACGAGGTGGCCGACATCCACCGGATCGCCGAGGAGTCGCTCCGGCAGGTGCGCGAGGTCGTGCGCGGCTACCGCAGCACCGACCTCACCAGCGAGCTGGCCGGGGCCCGTTCCGTGCTGCGCGCGGCCGGGGTGGCGTGCACGGTGCAGGGGGAGGACGCCGCCGGTGCGCTGCCCGAGCCGGTCCAGGTGGCGCTGGGCTGGGTGGTGCGGGAGGCGGTGACCAACGTGCTGCGGCACAGCGCGGCGGGCGAGTGCGCCATCGCGCTGACCCGCGGCGACGGGGAGGTCGGGTTGACGGTGACCAACGACGGGGTGCCGGGCGAGCCGGCCGGCGTCGGGAGCGGCCTGGCCGGCCTGCGCGAGCGGCTGGCCGCAGGCGGCGGGACGCTGGACGCCGTCCGGGACGGCGACCGGTTCCGGCTCACCGCGACGCTGCCGATCGGGGGTGCCCGGTGATCCGGGTGCTGCTGGCCGACGACGAGAACCTGGTGCGCTCGGCCTTCGCTGCGCTGCTCGGCCTGGAGGACGACCTCGAGGTGGTCGCCCAGGCGTCGTCCGGTGCCGAGGCGCTGGCGATGGCCCGGGCGCACCGGCCCGACGTCGCCGTGCTGGACCTGCAGATGCCCGACCGCGACGGGATCAGCGTCGCCGCCGAGCTGACCACGGTGCTGCCGCACTGCGGCCTGGTGATCGTCACCGGCCACGGCCGGCCCGGGCACCTCAAGCGCGCGCTGGAGGCCGGCGTGCGCGGCTTCCTGCCCAAGACGGTGAGCGCGACGGTGCTCACCGAGGTGGTGCGCACCGTCCACCGCGGCGGGAGGTACGTCGACTCCGAGCTCGCCGCGGAGGCGATCAGCTCCGGTGACAGCCCGCTGACCCCGCGCGAGGCCGACGTCCTGGAACTCGCCTCCGGTGGCGCGCCGGTCGAGGAGATCGCCGTCCGGGCGCACCTGTCACCGGGCACGGTGCGCAACTACCTGTCCGCGGCCGCCACCAAGCTGGGGGCGCCCAACCGGCACGCGGCCGTCGAGGTCGCGCGCCGGCACGGCTGGATCTAGCCGGTCGCCGGTCGCCGGTCGACGGTCGTTGCGCGGTGCACCAGAGCCTGCGGATGATCACCGCCCCCGGTAGGCATGCCCCATGACGGTGATCGGTTTCCACAACTCCCACGAGCAGGTGCACCCCTCCGACCTGCTGCGTGCGGTCCAGCACGCCGAGCAGGTGGGCTTCACCGCCGCCATGTGCTCCGACCACCTCGAACCGTGGAACGAGCGGCAGGGCCACTCGGGCTTCGCGTGGTCGTGGCTCGGCGCTGCGCTGGCCACCACGAACCTGCCCTTCGGCGCGGTCAACGCCCCCGGCCAGCGCTACCACCCGGTGATCATCGCCCAGGCGATCGCGACGCTGGGGTCGATGTTCCCCGGCCGCTTCTGGGTGGCGCTGGGGTCGGGCGAGGCGATGAACGAGCACGTCACCGGGCACGTGTGGCCGAACAAGGAGCTGCGCGACGCCCGGCTGCGCGAGTGCGTCGACGTCATCCGCGCGCTGCTGGCCGGTGAGGAGGTCAGCCACGAGGGCCTGGTGACCGTCGACCGCGCCCGCATCTGGACGCTGCCCGAGCAGCAGCCGGCGCTCATCGCCCCGGCCGTCAGCGCGAGGACCGCCGCCCGGCACGCCGAGTGGGCCGACGGGCTGGTCACCATCAACCAGCCGCACGAGAAGCTGCGCGAGGTCATCGGTGCCTACCGCGACGCCGGCGGCCAGGGCACGCTGACCATCCAGGTGCACGTCTCCTACGACCCCGACCCCGACCGGGCGCTCGCGCTGGCCCACGACCAGTGGCGCAGCAACGTCTTCCCGCCGCCGCTGTGCTGGGACCTCGACACCACCCACGCCTTCGACCAGGCCAGCACCCACGTGCGGCCCGAGGACATGCACGACGCGGTGCGCGTCTCGGCCGACCTGGGCCAGCACACGGCCTGGATCCAGGAGTACGTCGAGCTCGGCTTCGACCAGGTCTACCTGCACCACGTGCCCAAGGAGCAGATCCCCTTCCTCGACGCGTTCGGCGAGCACGTGCTGCCCCAGCTGCAGGTCACCGCACCCGCCCCGGCGGTCGCCATCGACCCGCCGGGCCCGGCCGACCCGCTGCGCCCGCACCAGGCGCCGCAGCCCGCCGTCCTGCCCTGATCCCGCTCCACGGCCCCGAGAAGAGGAGCGACATGCGCATCACCGACACCGCGGACCTGTGGTGGAAGAACGCCGTCGTCTACTGCCTGGACGTCGAGACCTACATGGACTGGAACGGCGACGGGATCGGTGACCTCGCCGGTCTCGCCCAGCGCATCGAGCACCTGGCCGACCTGGGCGTCACCTGCCTGTGGCTGATGCCCTTCTACCCGACCACCGAGCGCGACGACGGCTACGACATCACCGACTTCTACGGCGTCGACCCGCGGCTGGGCACCCACGGTGACCTGGTCGAGGTGATCCGCACGGCCAAGGACCGCGGCATGCGCGTGATCGCCGACCTGGTGGTCAACCACACCAGTGACCAGCACCCGTGGTTCAAGGCCGCGCGGAGGTCCAAGGACTCGCCGTACCGCGACTGGTACGTCTGGCGCTCCGACACCCCGCCGGACACCTCGGCCCAGGTCGTCTTCCCCGACAAGGAGGACAGCATCTGGGAGCTCGACGACAAGACCGGCGAGTGGTACCTGCACAAGTTCTACAAGACCCAGCCCGACCTGAACGTCGCCAACCCGCTGGTCCGCGACGAGATCGCCAAGGTCATCGGCTTCTGGCTCCAGCTGGGCCTCGCCGGCTTCCGGGTGGACGCCGTCCCGTTCCTGCTGGAGACCGAGGGCATCGACCCGGCCGAGGCCGAGCGGTTCCCCGACCCGCACGAGTACCTGCGGGCGCTGCGCTCGCTGGTCGACCGCCGCTCCGGCGACGGCGTGCTGCTGGGTGAGGTGAACCTGCCGCACGACCAGCAGCTGGAGTTCTTCGGCGGCCCGGACGGCGACGAGCTGACCATGCAGTTCGACTTCATCGCGATGCAGGCCATGTACCTGTCGCTGGCCCGCTGCGACGTCGCGCCGCTGGTCGACGCGATCACTGCCCGCCCGGCGACGTCCCCGGACAACCAGTGGGGCATGTTCGTGCGCAACCACGACGAGCTGACCCTGGACAAGCTCTCGGACGACGAGCGCGCCGAGGTGTTCGCCGCCTTCGGCCCGGACCCGGACATGCAGGTCTACGACCGCGGGCTCACCCGCCGGCTGCCCCCGATGCTGGCCGGCGACCCGCGCCGGGTCCGGATGGTCTACAGCCTGATGTTCTCCCTGCCCGGCACCCCGGTGCTCTTCTACGGCGAGGAGATCGGCATGGGCGAGAACCTGGCGGCCGAGGGCCGGCTGGCCGTGCGCACCCCGATGCAGTGGACCGCCGGCACCAACGGCGGCTTCTCCTCCGCCGCACCGGGCAAGCTCCCCGGCCCGGTCGTCGAGGGCGGCTTCTCCCCGGAGTTCGTCAACGTCGCCCAGCAGCGGCGCGACCCGGACTCGCTGCTGTCGTTCATGAAGCTGCTGGTGCGCCGCTACCGCGAGTGCCCCGAGCTGGGCTGGGGCGAGTACGAGGTGCTCGGCCAGCCGCACCCGCAGGTGCTCGCCTCGCTGAGCAGCTGGGACGACGGCGCGCTGGTGGCGCTGCACAACCTGGGCGCCGAGCCGCGCACCGTGCCCCTCGTGCTGCCCGGCTGCGGGTCGACCCACCGGCTGGAGGACCTGCTCACCGTGGGCAGCACCCCGATCGCGGACGACGGCTCGGTCGAGCTGCCGCTGGAGGGCTACGGCTACCGCTGGCTGCGGGTCGTCGCCGAGGACAGCCGCCGGCTGCTCTGACCCTGCGACCCCGGCGGACCACGGAGGGTGACTCCGCGCCGAGGTCGCACCCGCCCCGCGCGCCACACCCGCCCACCTCCCGGTCCGGTCGGGGGACCCACCTAGCGTCTGACCCGAGGTGATCACAGACATGAGTGACGAGCAGGACGTGGCGACGACCGGACGGGTCGACCAGGGACGACCGGAGACCGGGGCGACCGCCGTGGTGCCCGGCCAGCGCACGGAGGCCGCGCCGGCCACCGCGCCGGTGACCCAGCCGGCGCCGCAGCCGGTGGCGGCGGCCGAGCCGGACAGCGGGCACCTGACCCAGCCCGGAGTGCCGATGGTGGGCCCGCGCGGGACGGCGGTCCCGGCGGGCGAGCCCCAGCCGGTCCCGGTGCCCGCGGAGCCGGCGGCGGACGACGCGACGCCGGGGCACCAGCCGACGACGCCGGTCACCGCCCGCTCCCGGCCGCGCCCGCGGATGCCCCGGTCGGAGACGATGATCCGGATGGGGCCGTGGGCCCCCGTCGCCGGCGCCGCCGTCGGGCTGCTGCTCGGCCTGGTCGTGGTGGCGTTCCTGGCGTCGTCCGCCGACACCTTCGACCAGCGGATGGCGCTGGTCTTCGTCGTCCTCGGGATGGCGCTGCTGGGCGCCGGCGGCACCCTGCTGGCCGACGAGGTGCGGCTGCTGCGCCGCGGCACGCAGGCCGTCGAGGCCCGCTCGGCCAACGCCGGGATGATCGCCGGGCTGCTCAACGGGCTCACCCCGGCCCGGCTGCTGATCACCGCCAGCGCGTTCTCGCTGCTGCTGTCCGCCTACGTCACCAGCGGGAGCTGAGCGCACCCGGCCGGCGCCTGCGGGGCGCCGGCCGGGTGGCGGGTCAGTCCCGCCGCGGGACGTGCAGCTCGTCGAGCCCCATCCGCCCGGCGACCAGGTCGTCGGCGACGTCGTCCACCACCCGGCCGGTGGCGAAGGCGTGCGCCTTGAGGACGGCCAGCGCGTCGGCGGTGTCGAGGTCGAAGCCGACGTTGACCATGCCGGTGGCCTGCCACACCCGCGCCCGGCGCAGCGCGTCCGGGCCGTCCCACCAGCCGCGGCGGCCCTCCTCGACCGGGGCGCCCAGGGCGGCGGTGACCATCGCCCGGGTCATCGCGATCGTCACGTCGGCGACGTCCTCGCGGTCGGTGGCCGGCAGCGCGTCGGCGTCGCGCACGTAGAGGTCCAGCACCACCAGCGGGCCCAGCGGCGGCAGCAGCGGCACCGACAGGACGGCGTGCAGGTCGGTCTGCCCGATCAGCGACTCGTGCAGCTCGGGCCAGTTGCGGGCGATCGCCGCCTGGTCGAAGGCGATGGTCACCCCGTCGTCGTGCGCCCGCAGCGCGGGTCCGTCGCCGTGGGTGAACTGCAGCCGCTCGGCGCGGGAGGCGACCGGGTCGCTGGCGCCGATCGGCGTCCGGTGGCCCTCCATGTCGTGGATGCTCAGGCCGGCGCCGTCGACCGGGAGTGCGGCCACCGCGGCGCGCGCCAGCCGGACGGCGAGCATCTCCGGGCCGCGCAGCTCCGGCGGCGGCAGCTTGCCGAGCTCGGTCTCGAAGCGTCGTGCTGCCGGACCCGGCACGGTCATCTCAGTCCTCCGTCGTCGTCGCGCCCGGGTGCGTGCCCCGGACGACCTGCACTGCACACTCTGCCCGCTCAGCCGAACGCGTCGAGGCCCAGGTGCACCGCCAGGCCCAGCCCGGCCACCGCGATCAGCCGGCGCAGCAGCACCTGCGGCACCCGCCGGGCCACCCCCGGCCCCAGCCGGCCACCGACCAGGCAGCCGATCGCCAGCGGCAGCACCGCCGTCCAGTCGACGTCGGCGAGGAAGGCGTAGCCGAGCGCGGCCACCGAGTTCGCCACGCCCAGCACCACGTTCTTCAAGGCGTTGCCCTGCGGCACCCCGACGCCCATGACGAGCAGGAACGTGGCGAGCATCAGCACCCCGGCGGCCGCGCCGAAGTAGCCGCCGTAGATCGAGATGAGGAAGGTGCCCAGCACCAGTCCCCAGTGGTCGCGATGCGGGTGCGCGGCCTGCGCGGCGGCGCCCTCGGCGGCCAGCTCGCGGGGTGGGCGCTGCACCAGGATCGCCGCGGAGGCCGCCGCGATCAGGAACGGCACCAGCTTCTCGAACGCCGAGGAGGGCGTGAGCAGCAGCAGGACCGCACCGACCACGCCGCCGGCCAGCCCGGCCGCGGACAGCCGCACCAGCCGGTCGCGCTGCCCGGTGAGCTCGGGGCGGGAGGCGCTGACCGCGCCGATGCCGTTGAACACCAGGGCCACGGTGTTGGTGACGTTGGCCGACAGCGGCGGGATGCCGGTGGCCAGCAACGCCGGGTAGCTGATCAGCGAGGCCAGGCCGGCGACGGTGCCGACCAGGCCGGCACCCACCCCGGCCAGCACCAGGAGCAGGAACTCCGGGACGCTCACCGGGTCACCAGCACGCCGATGGCCACCAGGCCCAGGACGACGATCGCCGCCCGCAGCACCGGGGCGGGCAGCCGCCGTCCGTAGGTCGAGCCGACGTGACCACCCACCAGCGAGCCGCCGGCCACCAGCCCGGCCGCGCGCCAGTCGACCCGGTCGGTGGCCACCACCACGTAGGTGAGCGCGGCGACCGCGTTCACGCCGAGGGTCAGCACGTTCTTGATCGCGTTGAGCCGCTGCAACGACTCGCGCAGCAGCAGGCCGAAGACGCCCACCTGCAGCACGCCCTGGCTGGCGGCGAAGTACCCGCCGTAGGTGCCGGTGGCGTACGCGCCGGCCACCAGCCCGGCCAGCCGCGCTCCCCGCACGCCGCCCTCTCCGCCGGGAGGGCGGGTGCGCAGCCGACGCTGCAGCCACGGCTGGACGGCGACCAGGACCACGGCCAGCCCGACCAGGGCCGGCACGACCGCCTCGAACGCCGACGCCGGCAGGTGCAGCAGCAGGAACGCCCCGCTCATCGCGCCGAGCACCGAGGCCGGCAGCAGCCGCAGCAGCAGCCCGCGTTGCCCGGCCAGCTCGCGCCGGTAGCCGATCGCCCCGGTCAGGTTGCCCGGCACCAGGCCCAGCGAGTTGGAGACGGTGGCGGTCACCGGCGGCAGCCCGACGGCCAGCAGCACCGGGAAGGTCACCAGGGTGCCCGAGCCGACGACGGCGTTGATGCCGCCCGCCGCCAGCCCCGCGGCGGCCACCGCGACCATCTCCCACGCCGTCATGCCCGCATCCCGGCGAGCGTGTCACAGCCGTGGGTGGCCCCGGCTCACGCGGGGGTGAGCTCCCCGGCCGAGGAGCGGCGCCGGTTGTCGGCCAGCCAGCGGGTGAACGCCTCGCGCGGGGCCGGCGGGAGGTACAGGTACCCCTGCAGCGAGCCGATGCCGGCGCGCTCCAGGACGTCCTGCTGCTCTCCCGACTCCACGCCCTCCGCGACGGTCTGCAGGCCCAGCCGGTGGGCCATCTGCACGATCGCCTCGACCACCGCCTGGTCGGCGGCCTGGGTGAGCACCCCGGCCACGAAGGAGCGGTCGATCTTGACGATGCCGATCGGCAGGCTGCGCAGCGTGGTCAGCGCCGAGTAGCCGGTGCCGAAGTCGTCGAGGGCCAGGCCCACGCCGAGGGCGACCAGCGCGTCGAGGGTCGCGGTGACGACGGGGGAGTCCAGCACCGTCGTCTCGGTCACCTCCACGACCAGCCGCTCGGGCGGCAGGCCGGCCGCGGCCAGCGACTCGCGCACGAGCTCCACGAACCGCGGGTGCGCCAGCTGGGTGGGCGAGGCGTTGACGTGGACGGCGACCGGGGTGCCGGCCTGCGCCCACCCGGCCGCGTCCGCGCACGCCCGGCGGACGACGAACTCGCCCAGCGGCACGATCGCGCCGGTCTCCTCGGCCAGCGGCAGGAACGCGTCGGGGGAGAGCAGCCCGCGGCTGGGGTGCGCCCAGCGGACCAGGGCCTCCACGGCGGTGCAGCTGCCGTCGGCGGCCGACACGATCGGCTGGTAGGCCAGCACCAGCTCGCCGCCGTCGATCGCGGCCCGCAGCTCGGCCTCCGCGCTGGCGGCGTCCTCGAGCTGGAGCAGCCCGGGGTGGAAGAACTGCACGCGGTTCTTGCCCGCGGACTTCGCCGCGTACATGGCCACGTCGGCCTGGTGCACGACCACCGTCTCGGTCGAGCCGGGCAGCACCCGCGTGACGCCGATGCTGGCGCCGATCCGGGCCAGGCCCTCGGGCAGTTCGACCGGGGTGGAGATCATCTCCACGACCCGCTGACCGATCCGGCGCGCCTCGGCCTCGGTGGCGCCGCGCAGCAGGACGGCGAACTCGTCGCCGCCGAGCCGGGCGCACAGGTCCTCGGTGCGCAGCGTGCCGGTGAGCTCGCAGCCCAGGTGGGCCAGCAGCCGGTCGCCGGAGAGGTGGCCGAGGCTGTCGTTGACGACCTTGAAGTCGTCGAGGTCGAGGAACAGCACCCACGCCTCGGAGTCCGGGTCGGCGAGGGCGGCGTTCACGGCGGTGGAGAAGGCCGTGCGGTTGGCCAGGCCGGTGAGCCGGTCGGTGAGCGCCTGGGCCCGCAGCTCCCGGTGGGCGCTGCTGGTGCGCAGGGCGAGGGCGACCTGGTTGAGCATCGACTGGACGGCGAGCACCGCGTCGCGCGGGACCGTGGGGTGCCCGCCGAGCAGCATGTGTCCGCCGGGGGAGTCCGGCATCGGCACGGCCAGCCACTCGCCGCGGATGCCCGAGCTGAGCACCAGCGCCGTCGGCGGCACGACCGGCCGGGGGCCGGCGCCGTCGTCGCCCCCGGCGAGCATGCTCGCGGGGAGGCTGGTCAGCGGACGGAGGAACTCCCCGGCGCAGCCGCGCACCTGCAGCAGGTCGCCGTCGTGGTGCAGCACCGCCGCGCGCAGGCCGGGGGTGGCCGCACAGACCGCCTCGGCCGTCGCCCACGCCGTCCGGAGGATCGCCGCCCGGTCGGTGACGCCGAGCAGCTGCCCGCCGAGCGCGGCCAGCGCCGCGTCGCGGGCCTGGGTGGACTCGCGCTCGAACAGGCCCACCGCCAGGTGACGGACGACGAAGACGGTCAGCATGAGCACCGGCAGGTTGCCCAGGACGGCGGAGGCGGCGAGCTGCGCGCCGTGCCCGGGGACCAGCGTCCAGGCCTGCAGCCCCGCGGTCAGGGCCAGGCAGACCCCGACCCCGTAGCCGACGATGCGGCGGGTGTCGCCGTAGACGGCCCGGTACCAGACCGCGGGGAAGGCGACCCCGAGCGCGAGCACCGGCCGGGGGCAGGCAGCGGCGAACAGCACCAGGGCGAGCATGTCGGCCAGGTCGGCGACCAGCGGTGCCCGGCGTCGGCGGTAGCGGGTGAGCCAGGAGGTCAGGAAGGTGGCTGCGGCGATCCCGGCCAGCAGGAACGACCAGCCGGTGTCGTCCCCGGACAGGACGGCGAGGCTGGTCAGGCCGACGGAGGCGACGCTGGACAGGCAGAACAGCCACCGCGTGTGCTCGACCAGCTCGGTCGGCGGGTGGAGGCGGAGCAGGGCAGCGCGCAGCCGCGGCGCGACGCGGGGTGAGCTCATCTCGGGGAACCGTCCTCGGACTGGCGGAGGGGACGTCGTGGTCGCGACGCCGGGCCTCATGCCACGTGCATCGTCACCGGACGGTCCCGTCTTGATCACCCGCGAGGGGCAGGTCGCTGAGAGTCGGGTCACACGTCCCGCATGGACAGCCCGCCGGGTACCGCGCAGGCTCGGCCCGTGCCCCGACCTGCGCCGTCCTACCGGTTCCGCAGCGTCTGGCGGGTGGCCGGCACGGTGGCCGAGGTGCAGGCGGTGCTCAGCGACCCCGGGTCGCTCACCCGCTGGTGGCCCGCGGTCTACCTCGACGTCGTGCCGGTCGCCGACGGCCGGCCGGACGGCGTGGGCCGCAGCGTCGAGCTGGTGACCACCGGCTGGCTGCCGTACACGCTGTGCTGGACGCTGACCATCACCGAGACGATGACCGACACCGGCTTCGCGCTGGCCGCCACCGGGGACCTGGTCGGCTCCGGCCGCTGGACCTTCACCCCGGACGGCCCCGAGGTGGTCCTCACCTACGACTGGGAGGTCGGCGCCGCCAAGCCGCTGCTGGCCCGGCTGAGCTGGCTGCTGCGCCCGGCGTTCGCGGCCAACCACCGCTGGGCGATGGCCCGCGGCGAGCAGAGCCTGGCGCTGGAGCTCCGCCGCCGCCGGTCACCCGACGCCGTCGTCCCGCCGCCGCCCGGCCCCACCTCCCGTCGCCGCCCCTGACCTCCGGCCCCTTCGACCCTCCTGCAGGGGCCCGCGCCGAGCGAGCGAGGCGTGGGGGGCAGGAGGGCTCTTCTACTTGCGGCCGGCGTCCACGACGCGCATGACCAGCACGCCCTCCTCGTCGGAGGCGTCCAGGTCCACCTCGGCGTCGAAGCCCCAGTCGTGGTCACCGGCCGGGTCGTCGAGGATCTGGCGCACCCGCCACAGCCTGGCGTCGGACTTGTCGACGATCAGCAGCGCCGGGCCGCGGGCGTTCCCGCCGGTGTTGAGCTCGCCGTGCTCGGCGAAGTAGGCCTGCACGACCTCGCCCCAGCGGTCGGCGTCCCAGCCCGACGCGGCGTCGAGCTCACCCAGGTCGTACCAGCGGCGCCGGGCGATGAGGTCGACGCGGCGGAACAGCGCGTTGCGCACCATCGCGGTGAACGCCCGCTCGTTGCCGGTGAGCGGGCGCGGGCGGGCCGGCACCGCGACCGGGGCGTCGAGCGGGCCGGAGGGGTTGGTCAGCTCCTCCCACTCGTCCAGCAGCGAGGAGTCCACCTGGCGCACCAGCTCGCCCAGCCACTCGACGAGGTCGGTGACCTCCTCGGTGCGGGCGTCGGCCGGGACGCCGGAGCGCAGCGCCTTGAACGCGTCGGAGAGGTACCGCAGCACCGCGCCCTCGGAGCGGGTGAGCTGGTAGGTGTTCACCAGCTCGCGGAAGGTCATCGCCTGCTCCCACATGTCCCGCACCACGGACTTCGGGGACAGCTGGGCGTCGGCGACCCACGGGTTGGACGAGCGGTAGGTCTCGAAGGCGTACTCGAGCAGCTCCTCCAGCGGCTTGGGGTAGGTGATCTCCTCCAGCAGCTCCATGCGCTCGTCGTACTCGATGCCCTCGGCCTTCATCTGCGCGACCGCGGCGCCCTTGGCCTTGTTCAGCTGGGCGGCCAGGATCTGCCGCGGGTCGTCCAGGGTGGCCTCGATGACCGAGACGACGTCCAGGGCGTAGGTGTCGCTCTCGGCGTCCAGCAGCCCGATCGCGGCGAGCGCGAAGGTCGACAGCGGCTGGTTCAACGCGAAGTCCGGCGGCAGGTCGACCGTCAGCCGGTAGCGGCGGCCGTCGGGCTCGGGCTCGGCGAGCCGCTCGACGACCCCGGCCTGCAGCAGGCCGCGGGCGATGCCGATGGCCTCGCGGACGTGCCGGCGCTGCCGCGACCGCGGCTCGTGGTTGTCGGTGAGCAGGTGCCGCATGGCCGCGAACGGGTCGCCGGGCCGGGCCAGCACGTTCAGCAGCATGCCGGTCGAGACCTTGAAGTGGCTGCTCAGCGGCTCGGGGTCGGCGTTGATCAGGCGCTGCTGGGTGGCCTCGCTCCAGGGCACCATGCCCTCGGGGGCCTTGCGGCGCACCAGCTTGCGGCGCTTCTTCGGGTCGTCGGCGACCTTGGCGAACTGCTTGAGGTTCTCCACCTCGTGCTCGGGCGCCTGGACGACGACGGTGCCGGCGGTGTCATAGCCCGCCCGCCCGGCCCGGCCGGCGATCTGGTGGAACTCGCGGGCGTTGAGCAGCCGGGTGCGGGTGCCGTCGTACTTGCTCAGCGCGGAGAACACCACGGTGCGGATCGGCACGTTGATGCCCACGCCCAGGGTGTCGGTGCCGCAGATGACCTTCAGCAGCCCGGCCTGGGCCAGCTGCTCGACCAGCCGCCGGTACTTGGGCAGCATGCCGGCGTGGTGGACGCCGATGCCGTGGCGGACCAGCCGCGACAGCGTCGTCCCGAAGGCCGAGGAGAACCGGAACCCGCCGATCATGTCGGCGATCGCGGCCTTCTCCTCCTTGGTGGAGACGTTGACGCTCATCAACGCCTGCGCGCGCTCCAGCGCCGAGGCCTGGGTGAAGTGGACGACGTAGACCGGCGCCTGCTTGGTGCTCAGCAGCTCGTCGATCGTCTCGTGCATCGGCGTGGTCGCGTAGTAGTGCGACAGCGGCACCGGGCGCTCGGCGTGGGCGACCAGGGCGGTGGGCCGGCCGGTGCGCCGGGTGAGGTCCTCGCGCAGCGTGGTGACGTCGCCGAGGGTGGCGCTCATCAGGAGGAACTGGGCGTTGGGCAGCTCGATCAGCGGCACCTGCCAGGCCCAGCCGCGGTCGGGGTCGCCGTAGAAGTGGAACTCGTCCATCACGACCAGGCCGATGTCGGCGTCGGCCCCCTCGCGCAGCGCGATGTTGGCCAGCACCTCGGCGGTGCAGGCGATGATCGGGGCGTCGGCGTTCACGCTGGCGTCGCCGGTGAGCATGCCGACGTTGGCCGCGCCGAAGACCCCGCACAGGGCGAAGAACTTCTCGCTGACCAGCGCCTTGATCGGTGCGGTGTAGAAGCTGACCCGGTCACCGGCCAGGGCGGCGTACTGCGCGCCGGTGGCGACCAGTGACTTGCCCGAGCCGGTGGGGGTCGCGAGGACGACGTTCGCCCCGCTGACCAGCTCGATCAGCGCCTCCTCCTGCGCCGGGTACAGGACCGTGCCCGACTCCTCCGCCCACTCGGCGAACCGGGCGAAGACGGCGTCCGGGTCGGTGCCCAGGGCCATCACGTCGGTGAGGTCGTCGGGGTCGGCGATCAGCGGCCGCGCTCCGGCGGAGGGCAGCGCGGAGGCGGGGGAGTCGGCCGGAGTCGAGTCGGTGCCGGCGGGAGAGAGCGTCATCGTGCCCTCCAGCGTGCCCGATGCCTGCGCTGTTCCGGCGACGGCCTGGTCACCCGTCGGGAGGTCACGACCAGGACACGGTGTCCCGGTCCGTGCATGAAGTGGCGATGAGTGGGACAGTAGGTGAACGAAAGGTTAACGAGAGGTGGATGACATGCGAGAGAACCTGTGCCCCGAGCTCCGTTGGGTGCCTGTGGTCGATGGTGCCGGACGGCGCCGTCTGGAGATGCGCTGGGAGCAGCCCGGCACCGTGGTGGCCGGCCGCTTCGCCGCCCCCGCCGCGCTGCGGAGCCACCGCGCCGCCTGAAGTAAGGACCCCACTGCCCCCCCCCCCCCCCCCCCCCCCCCCGCTCGCACGCTCGCGGCAGGCCCCTGCAGCGGGGCCGGGGAACACGCTGTGGACCGGGCCGGGCCCTGGTGGGGCTGCACCACGTGTGCAGCTCGACCAGGGCCCGGCCCGTCTTCGTCTCCGGCGCGGGCGGGCGGGTTCCGTACCGCCCCGGGCGGGTAGGCGGTCTGCGAAGCGGCACCGGACCGGCTCGACGCCGGTCGCGTGAGAAGAGCGCTGGAGTGCCGCCGCTCGCCAGATCGCAGGAGGACCCCCGTGTCGTCGCCCCGCCCCGAGTCCCAGCCCGAGCAGCAGCAGACCCCGCCCGGTGTGCTCGCCGAGATGACGCCCAAGCCCGACCACGGCGAGGAGAGCTACGTCGGCTCCGGCAAGCTCACCGGCAAGCGCGCGGTCATCACCGGCGGAGACAGCGGCATCGGCCGCGCCGTCGCCATCGCCTTCGCCCGCGAGGGCGCCGACGTCCTGATCTCCTACCTGAGCGAGCACGAGGACGCGCAGGACACCGCGAAGTACGTCGAGCAGGCCGGCCGCAAGTGCGTGCTGGTGCCGGGCGACCTGTCCGACCGCGCGCACGCCAAGACGATCATCCCGAAGGCGCTCGAGGAGCTCGGCGGGATCGACATCCTGGTCAACAACGCCGCGTTCCAGA
This sequence comes from Modestobacter sp. SSW1-42, assembly GCF_046635825.1. Taxonomy (NCBI): domain Bacteria; kingdom Bacillati; phylum Actinomycetota; class Actinomycetes; order Geodermatophilales; family Geodermatophilaceae; genus Modestobacter; species Modestobacter sp. SSW1-42. Next base: position 1,024,747 of record NZ_JBISCA010000001.1, read on the forward strand.
TGACCCACCAGACGCTGGACGAGATCAGCGACGACGAGTGGGACCACACCGTGGCCACCAACCTCACGGCGATGTTCATCCTGTGCAAGGACGCCGTCCCGCACATGGCGCCCGGGTCGGCGATCGTGAACTCCTCGTCGGTCAACTCGGACATGCCCAAGCCCACCCTTGCGCCCTATGCCATGACCAAGGCCGGCATCGCGAACTTCACCGCCAGCCTGGCCCAGATGTACGGCGACAAGGGCATCCGGGCCAACAGCGTGGCTCCCGGGCCGGTGTGGACCCCGCTCATCCCGGCCACCATGCCGGCCGAGCAGGTCGCCAGCTTCGGCTCGGAGGTGCCGCTGGGCCGGGCCGCCCAGCCCGCCGAGCTCGCCCCGGCCTACGTGCTGCTGGCCAGTGACGAGGGCAGCTACATCTCCGGTGCCCGGCTCGCGGTCACCGGCGGCAACCCGATCCTCTGATGGTCTTCGTCTGGGGCTGGGGCGGCGGGGGACCGCGTCGACGACGCGGCTTCGGCCGTCCCGGCTACGGCCCGCCGCCGGGCTACGGCTACGGCCCGCCGCCGGGCTACGGCGGGTACGGGCCCGGGTACGCGCGCAACGACTCGTGCTTCCGCAACCTGCTGTTCTTCAACACCGGTTGCTGCCTGGCCCAGGCGCTGGGCTGCGGCCTGGACCTGTTCCTGGTCGCACCCACGACGCTGCGCCGGGTGCGGGCCGAGACGCCCGGCGGCCGGGTGGCCGACCGCCTGGTCGCGGCCGTGCGGGTGTACCAGCGGGAGGTCAGCCCGCGCCGCGGCGCGTGCTGCCACTTCACGCCGACCTGCTCGGCGTACGCGATCGAGGCGCTCGAGCGGCACGGGGCGCTGCGCGGCAGTTGGCTCACGGTGCGGCGGCTGGTGCGCTGCCGGCCCGGCGGCCGGCCGGGAGCGGACCCGGTGCCCGCCTAGGGCACGGCTACCGGACGGCGTCCGCGATCGCGCGGACGTCGTCCGGTCGCACCCGGCAGCAGCCGCCCACCAGCCGGGCGCCGGCGGTCACCCAGGCCCGGACGTCGCCGACCCCGGGCGTGCCGGTCCAGCGGCGGGCGACGGCGTCCCAGGTCTCGCCGCTGTTCGGATAGGCCACGACCGGCTTGCCGCTGGCCGCCTGCGCTGCCGCCACGGCCGGGGCCACCGTCGCCGGATCGGTGCAGTTGACGCCCACGGCCACCACCTGCCCGACCCCGCGGACCATGCCGAGGACGTCGGCGACGGGCTCGCCCCGGCGCGTGCGGACGACCCCGTCCGGCCCGGTGACCGCCGTGACCGAGATCCACGCCGGGACGTCGAGGGCGGTGACCTCGTGCAGCAGCGCCTCGACCTCGGCTGCCGCGGGCAGCGTCTCGCAGGCCAGCACGTCGGCGCCGGCCTCGGCGAGCAGCGCCAGCCGCGGCCGGTGGAACGTGCGCAGCGCCGCGACCGGGACGGAGGCCACGTAGTCGCCGGTGTACTCCGAACCGTCGGCCAGGTAGGCCCCGTACGGGCCCACGGAGCCGGCGACCCAGCCCCCGGGGGCGCCCTCCCGCGCCAGCGCCACGGAGCGGGCCACCAGCGCGCGGGCCTCGTCGGCGCCGATGCCGGCGGCGGTGAAGCCGGGGAGGGTCGCCTGGTAGCTGGCCGTGGTCGCCACCTGGGCGCCGGCCGCGGCGAAGGCGGCGTGCGCCGCGACGATCGCCGCGGGGTCGTCGCGCAGCAGCCGGGCCGACCACAGCGCGGACGTGACGTCGTGCCCCCGGGACTCCAGTTCGGTGGAGAGCCCACCGTCGAGCACGACCGGTCCGTCGGCGAGCGCGGCAGCGAGGCTGGTCACGGGGTCCATGGTGCCGCGCCGCGGCCTGCCGGGTGACGTCAGCGGGCGGTGCGGACCCGCCGGTGGTCGGCGGCGACGAACGCCAGGGCCAGCGCCAGCGGCGCGGCCCCGGACAGCAGGGTCATGGCCAGGACGTCGCCGAGACCGGCCGCGGCGCCGGAGGAGGCCAGCAGCGACCACCCGAGCGCGGTCATCGGCACGGTGACCACCCCGGTGCCCAGCGCGGCGCGGATGCGGGAGCCGCGTCCGTCGGCGTGGGCCAGCGCACCGGCCAGCAGCGCGGGGACCAGCGGGACCAGGCAGCGCACGGCCAGGGCGCCGGGCTGCTCGCCGGTGCCGGCGTAGGACGTCAGCGACAGCGTGGCGGTCAGCGAGACGACCATCGCGCCGATGACGACCAGCCACCACACCCGGACGGCGCCGGGGGAGTCGAAGGTGCGCTCCGGGCGCACGGCCCGGCCGGCGGCCCAGACGCACAGCGCCCCGCAGATCAGCAGGAAGGTCACCAGCGACTGCGGGACGGCGCCCACCGCGCCACCCACCCGCTGCGGCAGCTGCCAGGGCTGGTCGCCGAGCAGGGCCAGCAGGACGGTGAGCCCGACGGTCAGCGGGACGACCAGCCGGGCGCGGGTGCCGGTGACCGGGCGGGGGGCCGTGACGGCGTCGAGCTGCTCGGCGCGGGCCAGCAGGTCGCGGAAGCGCTCGTCCTGGGCGGCGGCGAACGCGCGGTCGTCGTCGGTCCGCGCCGCGGGCTGCTCACTGGCGGAGTTGCCGGTGAACGCGGTGCCGGTGACCAGCTGCAGGTGGCTCGCGCTCCGGGTCGTCACGCACTGAGCGTCACACGCAGTCACCGCACCGGCGAGCCGAGTGGGTGACGAGCACCCGACCGGGCGACGCCGCCGTGACCCGGTGTGGGCGGACGTCCCCCGGACCGGTGACGGACCGCGGGCGGGGAACTCGGTGGTGGGCGCCGCCGGTCACCAGGGAGGATGGGCCCGTGGCCGGTGACGACGCGTTCGGGGACCTGCCGGTCGTCGGCTCGCTCGTCGTCCCGGCGTCGGCGCTGTCGTGGCGGTTCTCCCGTTCGTCGGGGCCGGGCGGGCAGGGCGTGAACACCGCCGACTCCCGGGTCGAGCTGGTCGTCGCGCCGCTGGAGCTGCCCGGCCTGACGCAGACCCAGCGCGCACGGCTGACCGAGCGGCTCGGGCCCCGGCTGGTCGACGGCCTGCTCACCATCGCCGCCAGCGAGCACCGGCAGCAGCTGCGCAACCGGGAGGCCGCCCGGGCCCGGCTGGCCGCCGTCCTGCGGGCGGCCGTCGCGGCGCCGCCGCCGGCACGCCGGAAGACCAAGCCCTCGCGCGGGTCGCAGGAGCGCCGGATCAAGGCCAAGAAGGAACGCGGGCAGACCAAGCGGCTGCGCGGCTCCTGGGACTGATCCCGCGCCACGTTCAGGGGCGGCGCCTCAGCGACGACCCGACGAGCACGCCGGCCAGCGCTGCCCGGTGGGCTGCGCGGGGCGCTGTGGCGCCACGCCGACCGCTGACCGCCGCGCGGCCCTACCGTGCGGGCGTGGAACTCGACCGGGCCGTCGCCGCGGTGCTCGCGCTGCCCGGGGTGACCGAGGCCGACCACCACGGACGGCGCTCGTTCCGGGTCGGCGCCGGCACGGTGCTGGCCACCGTGCCCGAGGACGGCGTGCTGCACGTGCTGGTCGGTGAGGAGCTCGCCCGGGCGGTCGCGGCACAGCCCGGCGTCGCGCTGCTCAGCTGGGGCGCCGGCGTCCCGGGCGTGCGCGTCGACCTGGCCGTCGTCGCCCCGGGCCTGCTCGACGAGCTGCTGCACGCGGCGTGGTCACGCCGCGCCCCGGCGTCCCTCCGTCGGCAGCTGCCCGGCTGAGCGTCGTCGGGTCCGCCGCCGCTCGTGCTCTGCTCACGGTGGTGAGCAGAGCACGAGCAGCGGCCGTACCCCCCGCCCTCGTCCGCACGGCCACCGCCGGCCGGGTGTGAGGCCGACGGAACGCGACCTTGACGCAGGCGCAGCGGGCGGGAAACCGTGCCGCAGCAGTCTCGGTTCGTGTCCACCGCCGTCTCGCTGCCGCACCCGGCGACCGGCACGCGCACCACCGCCACCCACTGCCCGTACTGCTCGCTCCAGTGCGGCGTCACGATGACCGCCGGCGACCGCCCGGCCACGCTCGTGCCCGCCGACTTCCCGGTCAACCGCGGCGGTCTGTGCTCCAAGGGCTGGTCGGCGCCCGAGCTGCTCGACCACCCTGAGCGGCTGCTGCGCCCCCTGGTGCGCGCCGTCCCCGGCGACCGCACCAGCCCGCTGGTCGAGAGCAGCTGGGACGACGCCCTGGACCGGGTCGTCGCCGCCGTCCGCAGCACCCAGGAGCGGTACGGCCGGGACGCCGTGGGCTGCTTCGGCGGCGGCGGGCTGACCAACGAGCAGGCCTACCAGTTCGGCAAGTTCGCCCGGGTCGCGCTGCGCACCAGCGCCATCGACTACAACGGCCGGTTCTGCATGTCCTCGGCCGCCGGGGCCTCGGTGAAGGCGTTCGGCCTCGACCGCGGGATGCCGTTCCCGCTGGCCGACGTCGCCGAGGCCGACGTCGTCGTGCTGGTGGGCAGCAACCCGGCCGACACCATGCCCCCGGCGATGCAGTACTTCGACGCCGGCCGCGAGCGGGGCGCCGAGCACATCGTCATCGACCCTCGCCGCACCAGCACCGCGAAGAACGCCGGCCTGCACGTGCAGCCGCTGCCGGGCACCGACCTGGCGCTGGCCAACGGGCTGCTGCACATCGCGCTGGCCGAGGGCCTCGTCGACGAGGAGTACGTCGCCGCGCGCACCACCGGGTTCGCCGACGTCCGGGCCGGGGTCGCCGGGTACTGGCCCGACCGCGTGGAGCGGCTCACCGGCGTCCCTGTCGCGCAGCAGCGGCGGATCGTCTTCGCGCTGGCGCGCGGGGAACGGTCGATCATCCTGAGCGCCCGCGGCGCCGAGCAGCACCGCAGCGGCACCGACACCGCGCTCGCCTGGATCAACCTCGCGCTGGCCCTCGGCCTCCCCGGCCGGCCGGGCAGCGGCTGGGGCACCGTCACCGGCCAGGGCAACGGGCAGGGCGGTCGCGAGCACGGGCAGAAGGCCGACCAGCTGCCCGGCTACCGGAAGATCACCGACCCGGCGGCCCGGGCCCACGTGGCCGCCGTCTGGGGCGTCGACCCGGAGTCGATCCCCGGCCCCGGCCGCAGCGCCTTCGAGATGCTCGACGCGCTCGGCACCGACGGCGGCGTGCGCACGATGCTGGTGCTCGCCTCCAACATCGCCGTCTCCGCCCCCGACGCCCGCCGCGTGGTCAGCCGGCTCGGCGACCTGGACTTCCTCGCCGTCAGCGACTTCTTCCTCTCCGAGACCGCCGAGCTCGCCGACGTCGTCCTCCCGTCCGCCATGTGGGCGGAGGAGGAGGGCACGATGACCAACCTCGAGGGCCGGGTCATCCGCCGTCGTCAGGCGATGAGCGCGCCCGACGGCGTGCGCGACGACCTCCAGCTGCTGGCCGAGCTGGCCGGCCGGCTGGGGGCCGCCGGGTTCAGCGGGGACGCCGGGACGGTCTTCGCCGAGCTCGGCCGGGCCAGCGCCGGTGGGGCGGCGGACTACGCCGGGATCAGCTACGAGCGCATCGACGCCGAGCAGGGCGTCTTCTGGCCCTGCCCCACCCCGGAGCACCCCGGCACCCCGCGGCTGTTCACCGAGCGGTTCGCCACCCCCGACGGGCGGGCCCAGTTCACCCGGGTCGAGCACGTCGACGCCCACGAGCGGCCCGACGCGCAGTACCCCTACGTGCTCACCACCGGCCGGGTGCTCGCCCAGTACCAGTCGGGCACCCAGACCCGCCGCTCCCGCAGCCTGCAGCTCATCGCCCCCACGCCGCGCGCCGAGCTGCACCCCGACCTCGCCCGGTCCCTCGGCATCGCCTCCGGCGACGCGGTCGAGCTGGCCACCCGCCGCGGCCGGGCCCGCTTCCACGCCCACGTCACCGACGCGATCCGCCCCGACGTCGTCTTCGTCCCCTTCCACTGGGGCGGCGGCGCCAGCGCCAACGCGCTCACCGACCCCGCCCTCGACCCCACCAGCCGGATGCCGGCCTTCAAGGTCTGCGCGGTCGCGGTCACCCGGGTCGGCGTCGCCGCGGAACGCATCCCGGCCCCCGAGGGGGCCGCCCAGCCCGCGACCCCGGCACACCAGACCCCCACGGCCCACACCCCGCACGCCCCGTCACGGAGGAGGACCACCAGCGTGAAGAGCACCCCGCGCTTCCTGTCCGGCGTCTACCCGATCACCGGCGAGGGGCTGGGCAAGCCCGGCCCCGTCGACCCGGCCCTGCGCTACCAGGTGCCGGAGGGGAAGACGGCGCAGGCGCTGTACTTCCGCGGCGGCAACTCCACCGACGAGCTGGTCTACCTGCTGCTCGTGCGCGACGGGGAGCCGATGCGCTGGTTCCCCATCGGGGCCAGGGGCGACTGCCACGTGCCGCTGCGCGTGGTCGAAGACCTCGACGGCGGCACCGTCGTCGAACTGCACGCGGCGGCGCCGGTGGGCGTCACCGGCGAGATCGTGGTCGACCTGGGACTGGTGGAGGTGTGATGACCGCTGTGCTCGGTGGGCGCCCCGAGGGCGTGAGCACGCTGCACTTCGCGATGGACGAGGCCGACGGGATCGACACCCGTCAGCGCCTGGTCGTCATCGGCAACGGCATGGCCGGGGCCCGGGTGGTCGAGGAGGTGCTCGAGCGCGGCGGCGGCGAGCAGTTCGCGATCACCGTGTTCGGCGAGGAGCCGCACGGCAACTACAACCGGATCATGCTCAGCCACGTGCTGGCCGGCGAGGAGCACGAGGACGACATCGTCCTCAACAGCCACGACTGGTACGCCGACAACGGCGTCGGCCTGCGCGCCGGCGTCCGGGTGGTGCGGATCGACACCCACGCCAAGGTCGTGCACGCTGCCGACGGGACGACGACGCCCTACGACCAGCTGGTCATCGCCACCGGCAGCCGCTCGTTCATCCCGCCGATGACCGGGCTGTACCGCGGCGAGGAGCAACTGCTGCCCGGCGTCTTCGGGTTCCGCACCATCGACGACACCCGGGCGATGCTCGCCGCGGCCGCCGAGCACGACAAGGCCGTGGTCGTCGGCGGCGGGCTGCTGGGACTGGAGGCCGCCCGCGCGCTGCAGGGCCACGGGCTGGCCGTCGAGGTCGTGCACGCCGGCGGCCACCTGATGAACCAGCAGCTGGGTGCGGAGGCCGGCGCCATCCTGGCGAAGAGCGTCGAGTCGCTCGGCATTGTCGTCCACCTGGCCACCCGCACCACCGAGGTCATCGGCCCCGACCGGGTGCGCGGCGTCGTGCTGGCCGACGGCCGGGCGATCGACGCCGACATGCTCGTCATCGCCGCCGGCATCCGGCCGGTCACCGAAGTCGCGCTGATGAGCGGGCTGGAGGTCGAGCGCGGCATCGTCGTCGACGACCAGCTGCGCACCGACGACCCCGACGTCTACGCGGTGGGCGAGTGCGCCCAGCACCGCGGCGAGCTCTACGGCCTGGTCGCACCCGTCTGGGAGCAGGCCCGGGTGCTCGCCGACCTGCTCACCGGCACCGACCCGGACGCCGAGTACCACGGCTCCCGGACGGCGACGAAGCTCAAGGTCGCCGGGGTCGACGTGGCCACCATGGGCGTCAACCGGCCCGAGCGCGACAGCGACGAGTTCCTGGTGATCTCCGAGCCGAATCGCGGCGTGCACCTGAGCGTCGTCGTCCGCGACGACAAGCTGATCGGCGCCACGCTGCTCGGCGACACCCGCAAGGTCGCCTACCTGACCCAGGCCTTCGACCGCGGCACCCCGCTGCCGGCCGAGCGGATCAAGCTGCTGGTCGACCTCTCCGACGGCGCCGCCGAGGTGGGCGTGGCCGAGCTGCCGCACGACTCGCAGGTCTGCAACTGCAACGGCGTCACCAAGGGCGCCATCTGCGAGGCGGTCGCCGGCGGCTGCGGCAGCGTCGGGGCGGTCATGGACCGCACCCGCGCCGGCAAGGGCTGCGGCTCCTGCAAGGGCCTGGTCAAGCAGGTCGTCGAGTGGGCCGCCGACGGCGACGTCGTCGAGGACCCCACCGCCAGCTGGTACGTCCCCGGCATCCCGATGGCAAAGCCGGCCCTGATGGAGGCGATCCGCGAGCAGGGGCTGCTCAGCGTCTCGGCCGTCTTCGCCGCGCTCGCCCCCGGCGGGCAGGAGGACGCCAAGTCGAAGATGGGCCTGACCTCGCTGCTGCGGATGATCTGGGGCAGCGACTACGTGCAGGAGAACGACGCGAAGTTCATCAACGACCGGGTGCACGGCAACATCCAGCGCGACGGCACGTTCTCCGTCGTCCCGCAGATCAAGGGCGGGGTCACCACGCCCGCGCAGCTGCGCACGATCGCCGACGTGGCCGAGAAGTACGAGGTCCCGATGGTCAAGATCACCGGCGGTCAGCGGATCGACCTGCTCGGCGTCCGCAAGGAGGACCTGCCGGCGATGTGGAACGACCTGGGCATGCCCTCGGGCTACGCCTACGGCAAGAGCTTCCGCACCGTGAAGACCTGTGTCGGCAGCGACTTCTGCCGCTTCGGGCTGGGTGACTCCACCCAGCTCGGCATCGACCTGGAGACGCGGTTCCAGGGCATCGAGAGCCCGGCGAAGATGAAGCTCGCGGTGGTTGGCTGCCCGCGCAACTGCGCCGAGGCCTACGTCAAGGACGTCGGCGTCGTCGCGGTCGGGAATGGCAAGTGGGAGGTCTACGTCGGCGGGGCCGCCGGGGCCACGATCCGCAAGGGCGACCTATTGGCCACCGTCGACTCCCCGGAGGCGGTGATCGAGCTGGCCGGCCGGTTCATGCAGTACTACCGCGAGAACGCCAACTGGCTCGAGCGCACCTACGACTTCGTCCCACGGATCGGCCTGGAGCGGATCAAGGCGGTGCTGCTGGAGGACAGCGAGGGCATCGTCGCCGACCTCGACGCGAACATGCAGCAGTCGATCGACGCCTACACCGACCCGTGGGGCCAGGACGGCAAGGCGCCGGCCACCCCGGGCCAGTTCCGCACGGCCCTGCCGCTGGTCGAGCTGCCGCTGGTGCCGGTCCGATGAGCATCACGCACACCGGCGTCGAGGCGCCGGCCACCGCACCGGCTGCGACCGGCACCCCGCACGTCGTCGGCCGGGTCGAGGAGGTGCCGCCGGGGGAGGGCCGCGCGTTCGTCGTCGACGGCGTCCAGGTGGCGGTGTTCCGGCTGCGCGACGGCTCGCTGCACGCCACCCAGGCGGCCTGCCCGCACGCCGGCGGGCCGCTGGCCGACGGGCAGACCGACGCGGACGTGCTGGTCTGCCCGCTGCACCTCTACACGTTCCGCTGGACCGACGGCACCAGCCCCGGCGGCGCCGCCCCGCTGCGCGTCTTCCCCGTCCACGAGGAGTCCGGCCACCTCGTCGTCACCACCTGATCCCCAGGGGGGCCGAAGTCGCGACTTTGGCCCCGTGGTCGAGGAAGGCGGCCATGGTCGAGACTTCGGCCGTCCTCGGGTTCCCGCGGTCGGAGGCGCGGCTTCGGCGGCGGAGTCACGGGTGCATGCGGGCGCCCTTCACCACCTTGTCGACGGCGTTCCTCGGGCCGTGCACGGCGAGCCCGACCAGGTCGAGGTCGGTGCCGGCGACCGCCTTGACCGCGGCCCGGTTCTGCACGTCGCCGGGGGTGCTGAACAGCTCGGCGGTGAACACGGCCGGGGTGAGCGCGCGCTCCAGCGCCCGGGTGCGCGCGGTGGCCAGCAGCTCACCGGGACCCTGCAGGACCATGACCGGCTGCCGGATCATCGGCAGGTAGCCGGTGCCGTCGGCGTCCTCGTAGGGCTCGCCGACCAGCTCCGGCCCGGTCGCGACGATGCCGCTGACCAGGAACGAGGTGACGTTGAGCGCCTGCCACGGGGCGAGGTCGTCGCGCAGCAGGACGGCGATCTTGGTGGCCCAGCGGGGCAGCTCGTCGGGGGAGGTCATGTCGGTCAGCGTCGCGCCGGTCGGGGCCCCGGGTCTTGTACGTTCCTGACGTGGCCGAGGTGACGGCGTGGCGCCCCGCGGTGCCCGGGCTGACCGAGGTGCTGCACGCGCACTTCACCGACCACGTCTACCCGGCGCACACCCACGAGGCGTGGACGCTGCTGCTGGTCGACGACGGCGCGGTCCGCTACGACCTGGACCGCCACCCGCACGGCGCCACCCGCGGGTTGGTCACCCTCCTGCCGCCCGGCGTCCCGCACGACGGGCGGTCGTCGTCGGCCGCCGGGTTCCGCAAGCGGGTGCTGTACCTGGACCCCGGCACCCTGGGCGCCGACCGCGTGGGCACCGCGGTCGACCAGCCCGCCGTCGACGACCCGGCGCTGCGGGCCCGGCTGTCGGCGCTGCACGCGGCGCTGAGCCCGGGCGGTGACGCGCTGGAGGCGGAGAGCCGGCTGGGCTTCGTGCTGGAGCGGCTGGCCCAGCACCTCGACCGCGCGGTGGTCGCCGCCCCCGACGTCCGCGACGACGCCCTCGCCGACCGGGTGCGCGAGCTGATCGACGCCCGCGTGGCCGAGGGGCTGTCGCTCACCGAGACCGCGGAGACGTTCGGCGTGCACCCGACGTCGGTGGTGCGGGCCTTCACCCGGCGGCACGGCCTGCCGCCGCACCGCTACCTCACCGGCCGCCGGATCGACCTGGCCCGCCGGCTGCTGCTGGCCGGCATGCCCGCCGCCGAGGTGGCCACCGCGGCCGGGTTCGCCGACCAGTCGCACCTGACCCGGCACTTCCGCCGGATGCTGGACACGACGCCGGGGGCCTACGCGCGCTCGGCCCGCTGACCCGGCTCAGCCCCGCAGGTCGGTCTCCTCGAGCACCGGTGCGCCGAGGGTGCGGCCGTCGGGGAGGGACACCTCGACCGCGGTCACGGCACCGGGGTCGGTCACCACCGCGACGCCGTCGTCCAGCGGGAGCTCGTCCAGGACGGCGCCGGCCGGGTCGAGCAGCCGCACCGCGTCCGCACGCCGCGGACCCACCACGAGCAGCACCGGCGCGGGCCCGCCGAGGTCACAGAGCACCGGGACCACCCGCTGCCCCAGCGGCGGCCCGGCCGGCTGTACCCCGGTCACGCACGTCGAGCTCTCGGTCCGGCCGCTGAGGTCGGCGGCGGTGCCGTAGGGCGCGGTGAGGACGACGGCCCCCGAGGGCTGGGGCACCGCGTACACGGTGGTGCGCACCGGCCGGCCGGCCTCCCCGGGCAGGTCGCCGGCCCACAGCACCGTCGTCCCGGTGGTGTCGGCGCGCTGGCCCAGGCGACCGAGCAGGGCGCGCAGCTGGTCGCCGGCCGCGTCGTCGCCGGCCGCCGGCTCGGGTGCCGACCGCAGGCGCGGCAGCCACGGCGGCCCCGGGTCGGGCTCGCTCACCAGGTCCAGCGGCCCGGCCGGCAGCGGTTGCCCGTCGCGGACGACGGTGAACCGCACCGCCGGGGAGTCGGTGCGCGTCGACTGCGGCAGCTCGACCACGGCGACCCCGTCGTCGGTGGGCACGGGGGAGGAGGTGCGGCCCACCGTGCCGTCGGCGGCGACCTCCGGCCGGGGCGACACCTCGACCACGTCGCCGGGGGCGCCGACCACCACGAGCCCGCCGCGCACCGGCGCGGCCAGCGCCACCGGCAGGGTGCGGTCGGGACCCAGCCGGACCGCCTGCACGCGCATGGTGCGCGGCGCGGCACCGGGCAGCCCGGCGAACCAGGCGGCGGCGAAGTCCTGGCCCTGGCCGCTCACGACCAGCGCGGCCCGCCCACCGTCGACGTCGGCCGCCCACACCACCCGGCGGTCGGCCGGCGGTGACTCCGTGGCCAGGTCGGTGCCCGCCCAGCCCTGCGCGGCCAGCTCGGCCAGGAAGTCGGCGTCCCCGGCCAGCGACCCGCGGGGAGGTCCGGCGAAGACGTCGACGGCGGCGGCCGGCGCGCCGGGCCAGGGCACGACGCGGACCAGCCCAGCCAGCCCGGCCAGCACCAGCACGGCGGCGAGCACCCGCCGCCGGGCCCTCCGGCGGGACCGGCGCCGCTCACCGGCGCCCTGCTGCAGCGCGGCCGCCTGCTCCGCGGTCAGCGCCGTGCCGGCCGCCAGGGCGAGGAGCCGGTCCGTCAGCGGCGTCCGGTCGGGCTCGCGCACCGTCGGCGGCGAACCGGGCGCGCGGAACGGCGCCTCGTAGCGCTCCCGCTCGGCCAGGACCCGGGCGTCCTGCCGGCCCAGCTCGGCGGCCAGCGCGGTCGCGGCCGCGTCGGTCTCCGCCGGTCCGGCCCCCAGCTCCGCGGCGGACGACGGGTCGAGCAGGCCGACGACGGCCAGCACGCGGGTCCGCCGCGGCACGGCGCGCAGCGCGGCCGTGAGCGCCTCGGCGGCGGGGTCCCGGAGCGGGGACACCGGCGTGGGCCCGGGGTGGTCGACGGCGTCGAGGGCGGCGCGGGCCACCGCCCGCCGCAGCGCCGCGGGCTCCCGGCGTCGTCCGGCCAGCGCGGCGGTGACCAGGGCCTCGGCGTCGGTGCGGTCGTCGGTGAGCAGCACGGCGAGCGGCCATCCGGCGGCGGGGCCGTCGACGTCGTCGTCGGGGTGCACGTGCCCTCCGTCCCGCCGGGGTGCCCGGCGGGGTCCATCGTCCGCCCTGTGCAGGCCCTCGCGCAGGGGCCCGCCGTCAGAGGGGGCCTTCGTCAGGCGGGGGACAGGTCCAGGTCGGCCAGCGCCGCGGTGACGTCGTCCTCGCGGACGAAGTCCAGCGCCAGCAGCCGGTGCACCAGCACCCCGCGACGGGTCAGCCGCAGGTCGGCCGGGCGCAGCCGGGCACGGACCGCGCCGGGCCGGGCGGCGGTCGGCGGCGGGTCGAGCAGGCCGGCGCGCTGCAGGTCGGTGACGTCCTCGCGGGCGCCCCAGGCGCGCCACGCGCGCGGCTCGTCCTCCAGCGACCCCAGCGGCAGCGGCACGCGGTCGCGCCGGCCGACCGCGGCCAGGAACACCAGCTGCCGCCAGCTGCACGACTGCGCCAGCTGCAGCGCCCGGGCCGCCAGCGCGGTGTCGACCTCGGGGGAGACCACGACCTCGGCGACCAGGTAGCCCAGGTGCCGCACGCGGCGCTCCTCGGTGGTGGTGCGCGCGGCCTGGACGACGTCCTCGACCAGGCGCTCGGCGGCCGAGCGCGCCGCGGTGGTGACGCTGAAGAACCCGTCGCCGCGCACCGGCCGGCCCTGGTGGGCGCGGGTGACCGACAGCTCGGCGGCGAAGGCGAGGACGGCGCCGGCGCGGGCGCGCTCCCAGGTCAGCGGCAGCTCTGCGGCGGAGGTGGCGGCGTCGCGCAGGCAGGAGGCCAGCCGCTCGTCCAGCCGGACCGCGCTGCCGTCGGGGTCGAACAGCAGCCCGGCGACGGCGCGGGTCATCGACCCGGCGACCAGCTCGCCGGTCTCGACCAGGTCGCGGCCGGGGGTGCGCTCGTCACCTCGGAAGTCCGTCACGCGGTGATCATGGCCCGGTCCGGGCGGTGACGCACCTGGCCGACGCCGGCCCTCACCACAGCGGGGCAGGGGCAGTGAGCACAACGGAACACGAGGTCACCGCCTCGGCAACGACCAGGCCACACCGACCCGTCACCGTCCCGCCATGGCCAGCTCCGTCACCGAGACCACCGCTCCGCCGACCCCGCACCAGCCCGGCCGCCTCGGCGGGCGCTGGATCGACGACTGGCGCCCCGAGGACCCCGCCTTCTGGGAGTCCAGCGGCAAGCGCGTCGCCCGCCGCAACCTCTTCTTCTCCGTCTTCTCCGAGCACATCGGCTTCTCCATCTGGAGCCTGTGGTCGGTGATGGTGCTGTTCCTGCCCGAGCCGGTGTTCGGCATCGACCCGGCCGGCAAGTTCCTGCTCACCACCCTGCCCACGGCGCTCGGGGCGTTCGTCCGGCTGCCCTACACGTTCGCGGTCGCGAAGTTCGGCGGCCGCAACTGGACGATCATCAGCGCCGCTCTGCTGCTCGTGCCGACCGTCGCCACCGCGATCGTGCTGGAGCCCGGCGTCTCCTACTCCACGCTGCTGTTCGTCTCCTGCCTGGCCGGCGTGGGCGGCGGCAACTTCGCCAGCTCCATGACCAACATCAACGCCTTCTACCCGACCCGGCTCAAGGGCTGGGCGCTCGGGCTCAACGCCGGCGGCGGCAACCTCGGCGTCCCGGTGGTCCAGCTGATCGGCCTGCTGGTGCTGGCCACCGCGGGGGCCGACAGCCCGCGGATCGTGCTCCTCGTCTACATCCCGTTCATCGTGCTGGCGGCGGTCGGCGCCGCGCTGGTGATGGACAACCTGACCTCGGCGCGCAACCAGCCGCGGGCGATGCGGGAGGTCGCCCGCCAGCCGCACACCTGGATCATGTCGTTCCTCTACATCGGCACGTTCGGTTCGTTCATCGGCTTCGGGTTCGCCTTCGGCCAGGTGCTGCAGAACCAGTTCACCGAGGACTTCGCCACCCCCTTGGCGGCCGCGCAGCTGACCTGGCTGGGGCCGCTGCTGGGCTCGCTGATCCGCCCGCTCGGCGGCTCGCTGGCCGACCGGTTCGGCGGCGCCCGGATCACCTTCTGGACCTTCATCGCCATGGCGGCCGGCGCCTCGGTGGTGCTGCTGGCCAGCCGGCAGGAGTCCCTGCCGCTGTTCCTGGTCGGCTTCGTGTCGCTGTTCGTCCTCAGCGGCATCGGCAACGGCTCGACCTACAAGATGATCCCGGCGATCTTCCGGGCGAAGGCGATGGACGACGTCGCCGCCGGCGGGGACTCCGACGCCGCCGACCGGCTGGCGCTGCGTCGCTCCGGGGCGCTCATCGGCATCGCCGGCGCGGTCGGCGCCTTCGGCGGGGTGCTGGTCAACCTGGCCTTCCGCCAGTCGTTCCTGGAGACGCGGACCGGCGACAGCGCCTACCTCGCGTTCATCGCCTTCTACGTCGTCTGCGTCGTCGTCACCTGGGTCGTCTACCTGCGCCCGGGCAACCGGCTCGCCGGCGTCTGACCGGCGGCCGGGACGGCGGGGCGGGGCGCGGCCGGCGCCCCGCCCCGCGGCACGTCCGGAGGCGTTCCGGTCAGGTTCCCGCGACCGCACGACGCCGTCCGGGACGGCGTGCGGTGCACGTACCGCAGCGGCAACGCAGGTGAGCGGGGAGCGTCACGCGGGCTCCCTACGGTCGGGTCACAGGCGCCGCACAGCGGCGCCCTCCCGGAACAGGAGCTCGATGTCCCCGATCCTCCCGAAGTCCGACGCCGCCGACCTGGTGGTCGCCGCGCGGATCAGGCGCGGCCTGACCTGGTCGCAGATCGCCGACCGGATCGGCGCACCGCCGGTCTGGTGCACCGCCGCACTGCTGGGCCAGCACCCGATGAGCCGCGACCAGGCCGAGGGTGTCTGCGCGCTGCTCGAGCTCGACGAGTCGGTGGCCGAGAGCCTGCAGCTGCAGCCCTACCGCGGGTCGGACGCCGCGGCGATGTCCGACCCGACCGTCTACCGGCTCCTGGAGGCGATGTCGGTCTACGGGCCGGCGCTCAAGGAGCTGATCCACGAGGAGTTCGGCGACGGGATCATGAGCGCGATCAACTTCAAGGTCGACATCGCCCGGCGTCCCCACCCCGACGGCGACCGGGTCGTCATCACCCTCGACGGCAAGTTCCTCGACTACCGCTGGTGACCTCCCCGGCCGGACCCGGCCACCCGTACCCCCCTCGACCTCTGCAGCTGAGGAGCACCCATGTCCTACGTGGCACCCAAGGACTTCGTGACCAAGATGATCGACGCCGGTGAGGCGAAGGTCTTCATGGCCACCCGCGACACCCTGATCCGCGCCTTCATGGCCGGCGCGATCCTGGCCCTGGCCGCCGCCTTCGCCGTCACCGTCACCGTGCAGACCGGGCAGGCGATCGTCGGCGCCCTGCTCTTCCCGGTCGGCTTCTCCCTGCTCTACCTGCTCGGCTTCGACCTGCTCACCGGCGTGTTCACGCTGGTCCCGCTGGCGCTGATCGACAAGCGCAAGGGCGTGACCGTGCGCGGCATGCTGCGCAACTGGGGGCTGGTGTTCACCGGCAACTTCGCCGGCGCCCTCACCGTCGCGGTGATCATGGCGGTGATCTTCACCTACGCGTTCTCCGTGCCGCCGAACGAGATCGGCGAGCGGATCGGGTCGATCGGCGAGGGCCGCACCGTCGGCTACGCCGACCACGGCGCGGGCGGGATGCTGACGCTGTTCCTGCGCGCCGTGCTGTGCAACTGGATGGTCTCCACCGGGGTCGTCGCGGCGATGATGTCGACGTCGGTGTCCGGGAAGGTCATCGCGATGTGGATGCCGATCCTGCTGTTCTTCTACATGGGCTTCGAGCACTCGATCGTGAACATGTACCTGTTCCCCTCCGGGCTGATGCTCGGTGGCGACTTCTCGGTCATGGACTACCTGGTGTGGAACGAGATCCCGACCGTGCTGGGCAACCTCGTGGGTGGGCTGGCCTTCGTCGGGCTGACCCTGTACGCCACCCACGCCCGCACCGCCGCCTCCCGCCGCCCCGAGGGCGTCGCGGCGGTCGAGCCGGTCCCCGCGCCGCGGGAGGCCCAGCCCGTCGGCTGACCCAGCACCGTCGTCCGGGGCGGTCGTCCTCCTGCGGGGGAGCGGCCGCCCCGCCGTCCGTCCGGGCCCTCGTTCAGACGGCCAGGCGGTACCCGCGCTTGACGACGGTCTCGACCACCGGGGCACCCAGCGCCGCGCGCAGCCGGGTGACCGCCATCTCGACGGCGTGCGCGTCGCCCCCACCGGAGAGCTCGCCGAGCAGGTCCGGCCGGGAGACGACGACGCCGGGACGGCGGGCGAGCGCGCGCAGCACGGCCATCGGCCCCGGCGGCAGCTCGACCAGCCGGCCGTCGAGCACCGCGGCGTGCCCGCGCACCTGGAGCGTGTGCGGGCCCGAGGTCAGCACCGGGTGCCGGGCGGGCAGGTCGGAGACCACCGAGCGGGCCAGCGCCCCGAGCCGGGCCCGCTCGGGCTGCACCGTGCGGATGCCGGCGGCCTCCAGCGGGGCGGCGGTCACCGGGCCGACGGCCACCGGCAGGACGGCGTCGGCGAAGGCGGCCAGCACCCCCGAGCGCACGCCCTCCTCGCCGGCGACCTGCAGCAGGCTGGCCGCGGCCGGGGCGCTGGTGAAGGTGACCGCGTCGACCCCGCGGGCGGCGATGGTCGCGACCAGCCGGCGCAGCGGCGCGGTGTCCTCGGGCAGCACCCAGCGGTAGACCGGCACGGTCAGCACGTCGGCGCCGGCCTGGCGCAGCCCCGCCACCAGGTCCGGCAGCGGGTCCCCGTGCAGCTGGACGGCGATCCGGCGTCCCCGGATCGGGCCCTCGGCGCCCGACAGCAGGTGCTCGAGCACCTCGGCGGAGTTCTCGGACTCCGGCGACCAGGCGTCGACCAGGCCGGCGCCGCGGATCGCCCCGCGCGCCTTCGGGCCGCGGGCCAGCACCCGGGAGGTGAGCAGGTGCTCGCGCAGCGGGAGGTCCCAGGCCTCGGCGGCCTCCAGCCAGCCGCGGAAACCGACCCCGGTGGTGGCGACCACCAGGTCGACCGGCTGGGCCAGCACCTCGCGGGTGGCGGCCACCAGGTCGGTGTCGTCGGACAGTGGCACGATCCGGATGGCCGGGGCGTGGACGACCCGGGCACCGCGGCGGTCCAGCAGCGCGCCGAGCTCCTCGCTGCGCCGGGCCGCGGTGACCGCCACGGTGTAGCCGGCCAGGGGGAGCAGCGCCACGGCCGGGGCGTCGTCGCCGGGGCTCTGCTCCGGTGGGGCGAGCTCAGGGTCGGTCACCTCACCATGGTGCGGCCTCGGTGTTGCGCCCGTGTGACGCACCGGCTGCGGGCGGCGCTGCACGTCGGCTCCGGGAGCGTGCACGATGGTGGGGTGCCCCCCACCCCGCCGCCCCCGGTCTCCGCCGTCCCGCGCCGGTTGCGGCTGATCACGGCGCTGGCCGCGGCGGGCCTGGTGGCCGCCATGACCGTGGTGGCCGTGCTGCTGAAGAGCTCGACCACCGGCGTGGTGTCCTTCCAGACCGCCGACCAGCTGGCCATGGTCGGCCTGGGCCTGGCGATGGGCGCCGGCGTGCTGGTGGTGGGCCGCTCGCGGGTCGACGCCGACGCCTCGGGCCTGCGGGTGCGCAACGTGATGATCAACCACGAGGTGCCGTGGGGCGCCGTGCGCGCGGTCCGGTTCGACCAGCACTCGCCGTGGGCCACGCTGCTGCTCACCAACGACGACGAGCTCGCGGTCTCCGCCGTCCAGGCCGCCGACGGCGAGCGGGCGCTCGTCGCGGTGCGCGGGCTGCGCGCGCTGCTCAGCGACCACCAGGCCCGCGCGGCCGCCGCCGCGCCGCCCAAGGAGGACCTGCTCTACCCCGACTGAGCCGGCCGCGCACCCGGGAATGACGGACCGGCCCCCGGCGCTGTAGAGTGAGCGCGCCTCCACCTGCTCCACCGAGGCGCGAGAACCACCCGGTGGCCGAGTTCGCGAGATCCCGGCCACCGACCAAAGAGGAGCCCGCTCCCACCTGGTGCCGTCACAGGCGCTCAGGTCCCCGGAAGACGACCGGCCTGTCCGGTCGTCGCCGTGACCGCACCCTCGACGAGGGTGCGGCTGCGGCAGTCGGCGAGTGGGCCCTGTGAGCGACCAGCTCACGGGGCCTTTTCCGTCGGTGCCCCGGGACGGGTGCGGCTCCTCCCCGCAGCAGCAGAGGAGAGGCCATCACCGAGCCCCGTATCAACGACCGTATCCGCGTCCCCGAGGTCCGCCTCGTCGGACCCGAGGGCGAGCAGGTCGGCATCGTGTCGATCGGCGAGGCGCTGCGGCTGGCGCAGGACAGCGAGCTCGACCTCGTCGAGGTCGCGCCCATGGCGCGCCCGCCCGTCGCCAAGCTCATGGACTACGGGAAGTTCAAGTACGAAGCCGCGCAGAAGGCCCGCGAGGCCCGGCGGAACCAGGCGCTCACCGTCATCAAGGAGATGCGGCTGCGCCTGAAGATCGACCCGCACGACTACGAGACCAAGAAGGGCCACGTCGAGCGCTTCCTCAAGGGCGGCGACAAGGTCAAGATCACCGTGATGTTCCGCGGTCGCGAGCAGTCCCGCCCCGAGATGGGCTACAAGCTGCTGCAGCGACTGGCCGGGGACGTGTCCGACCTGGGGGTCGTGGAGTCGAACCCCAAGCAGGACGGCCGCAACATGGTCATGGTGATCGCTCCGCACCGGAACCAGGCGGCCTCCGACGCCGTCCGGCGCACCGCGAAGGCGGAGAAGCACGCAGCAGCGGGGGAGCAGGCACCGGCCGAGCAGGCGCCTCCGGCCTGAGCCGGACACCCCTGGGCACCGACCTGCACCACCGCACCAGACCGCCCGCGCCGGGAGCACCCGCTGCTCCCGGTGCGGACATCCACGAACAGGACGAGGACATGCCGAAGAACAAGACCCACAAGGGCGCCGCCAAGCGGATCCGCGTCACGGGCAGCGGGAAGCTGGTGGCCGAGCACACGAACAACCAGCACAAGTTCGAGCACAAGTCCGGCTCCCGGAAGCGGCGGATCTCCGGCACGGCTGAGCTGAACCCGGCGGACACCAGCCGGATGAAGAAGCTCCTCGGCATCTGATCCCGCCCCCCTCCCGAACGAGCAGACAGGAGCTTCCACGTGGCACGCGTGAAGCGGGCGGTCAACGCCCAGAAGAAGCGTCGTACGACCCTCGAGGCCGCCAGCGGCTACCGGGGCCAGCGGTCCCGGCTGTACCGCAAGGCCAAGGAGCAGATCCTCCACTCCGCGACCTACAACTACCGCGACCGCAAGGTCCGCAAGGGTGACTTCCGCAAGCTGTGGATCACCCGGATCAACGCCGCGGCGCGGCAGAACGACATGACCTACAACCGGTTCATGCAGGGCCTGAAGCTGGCCGGCATCGAGCTGGACCGCAAGGTGCTGGCCGAGCTCGCCGTGAACGAGCCCGCCACCTTCACCTCGCTGGTGGCCTCCGCCCGGGCCGCGCTGCTGGCGAACCCGCAGGCGACCGGCGCCCAGGCGCCCACCGCCGCCTGAGCACCACCTCGTAGCACCCGCGACGCCGTCGCCGGTGGGTCCTCGTGACCCACTCGGCGACGGCGTCGTCGTCTGTCCGCCCACCGTGAGAGGAACCCCGTGCCCGACGTGTTGACCGAGCGCTCCGCGCGGGTCGTCGCCGCCCGCAAGCTCACCCGCCGCAGCGGCCGGGACGACGCGGGCGCCTTCCTCGCCGAGGGCCGGCAGGCGGTCAGCGAGGCCCTCGCCCAGGCCGCGGTCGAGCCGGACGCCGTCCTGGAGGTGTTCGCCACCGAGGCGGCCGCGGCCGCGCACCACGAGCTGCTGTCCGGGACCCGGGTGCCGGTCCGGCTGGTCACCGACAAGGCCGCGGCCGTGCTGTCGGAGACGGTCACCCCGCAGGGGCTGGTCGCCGTGTGCGCGCTGCGCGACGTCCCGGCGCAGCGGCTGGTCAGCGACCCGCCGCGGCTGGCCGTCGCGCTGGCCGAGCTCAACGACCCCGGCAACGCCGGCACCGTGCTGCGCACCGCCGACGCCTGCGGGGCCGGCGCGGTCGTCTTCGGCGCCGGCTCGGCCGACCCCTACAACGGCAAGGTCGTGCGCAGCAGCGCCGGCAGCCTGTTCCACGTCGACGTCGTCCGCAGCGCACCGCTGGCGGAGCTGATCGGTCAGGTGCAGGCCGCCGGGATGACGGTGCTCGCCGCCGACGGCGGGGGAGAGGTCGCGCTGGACGCCGCCGCCGGCGACGGGCTGCTGGCCGGTCCGGTGCTGTGGCTGTTCGGCAACGAGGCCCGCGGGCTGGACCCCGCGCTCGCCGCGGCCGCCGACGCCCGGGTGCGCATCCCGATGCGCGGGCGGGCCGAGAGCCTCAACCTCTCCGTCGCCGCCGCCATCTGCCTCTACGCCACCCAGCTCGCCCAGCCCTGAACTCACCAGGGGCCGGAGTCGCGATCTCGGCCCCGGAGGGAGGATCGCGGTCGGCCTTGAGGACTGGAGGGCCGAAGTCGCGACTTCGGCCCTCGGGTGGTCGCCGTCAGCGGTCGGCGGGGTGCTTGCTCGCGTACATCCGGGCGTCGGCGCGGTGCAGCAGCGGGCCGAACTGGTCGCCGTCCTCGGGGTGGACGGCGACACCGATGCTCACCCGCACGGTGACCGGGCTGCCGGCGAGGAGCACCGGCTCGTCGAGCACCGCGCGCAGCTCCTCGGCCACCTGCTCGGCCTCGGCCCGCGCGCTCGCCGGGTCCAACCCGAGCAGGCCGACCAGGAACTCGTCGCCGCCGAGGCGGGCCAGCAGGTCGTTGCGGCGCAGCCGGCCGCGCAGTCGCCCGGCGACGACCTGCAGCAGCTCGTCGCCGGCGCCGTGGCCGAACGCGTCGTTGACGGCCTTGAAGCCGTCGAGGTCCAGGAACAGCAGCGCGACCGCGCCGCCGTCCAGCCGGGCCTGCCAGAGCGCGGACTCCACCCGTTCCTCGAAGCGGCGGCGGTTGGGCAGCCCGGTGAGCGGGTCGGTGTAGGCCAGCTCCTCGATCCGGGCCAGGTGCTGGCGGGTGCGGTCCCGCTCGGTCAGCAGCTCCCGCTCGGCGTTGACCCGGTGGGTGACGTCGGTCTGCACCCCGATGTACTGCACGACCGCGCCCGAGGCGTCGATGACCGGGGCCAGGTGGATCTCGTTCCACCACAGCTCGCGGTCGGGGCCCCGCTGGTTGAGCAGCGTGGCGCGGAACTCCTGGCCGGCGCTGATCGCGGACCGCATCCGGCTGATCGTCGCCGGGTCGGTGTCGGGGTGCTGCAGGAAGCGGCAGTTGCGGCCGAGCACCTGCGCGGCGGGCAGGCCGGCGAGGGCCTCGAAGGCGCTGTTGACGTAGATCAGCGGCTGGTCCGGCGCGGTCATGTCGGTGATCGCCACCCCGCTGGTGGTCGCACCGAGGGCGCGCAGCAGCAGCGGCTCGTCCGGCGCCGGCCCGAGCAGCGCCGAGTGCGCCAGCGGTGCGTCGACCGCGTCGTGCTCCGCGGGCTGCGGCGGCGCGGGCCGGGCGGCGACACGGGCCACCAGCGAGACGCCGGCCTGCTCGACGGTGGTGCGCTCGTAGGTCAGGGCGTACTCGTAGCGGCGCTGGGCGTCGGGACCACCGTCACCGAGGTCGCGGGCCAGCAGCGCCGCGCTGAAGTGCGGGCTGAGGACGACGACGTCCCACTCGCCGCGGACCGGGTCGGCCGGGTCGAGGTGGGCACCCCGCAGACCGGGCACCGGCTCGAGCGGCAGGTCGGCGCCCAGCGCACAGACGAAGCCGGTGCGGGACACGAGGTCGCGGTAGCGCTGGGTGGTGGCCGGGGTGAAGTGCCGCGCCTCCTGGAAGGTGGCGGCGACGACGCAGGTCTCGCCGAGCCGCATCGCCTGGCGCTCCAGGTGCTTGCTCAGCTCGATCAGCAGCGCCTTGGGGGCGACGCGCAGCTCGGTGCCCGCGGGCAGCAGGCCGAACGGGGACACCTGCGCCTCGGCGCCGGGGGCCGGGGGCACGGGCAGCCGCAGCTCGCCGACCGCGCGGTCGCGGACCGCGGTGGCGCCCGGCCGGCCGAAGTGCCACCCCTGGCCGAGGCTGGCGCCCAGGGCGCGTGCGGTGGCCAGGTGCGCCTCGTCCTCGATGCCCTCGGCGAGCACCAGGGCGCCGGTGCGCTCGGCGTAGCCGTTGACCGCGTTCATGATCTCGGCCACTGCGGGGCCGGGGCGCTGCTGCACCAGCCGCAGGTCCAGCTTGACCACGTCGGGGCGCAGCAGCGGCATGAAGGCCAGCGACATGGAGTCCGCGCCCACGTCGTCCAGGGCGATGCCCCAGCCGACCTCGCGGACCCGGGCCACGGCGCGCAGCAGGTCGGCCGGGCGGGTCGCCAGCGCGCGCTCGGTGATCTCCACGACCACCCGCAGCCCGGCCGGGGCGGTGGTGGCGATGGCCAGCAGCTCCTCCAGCGGCGCGGACTCCAGGACGGCGGGCTCGACGTTGACCAAGACCGTGAGCGGGGCGCCCAGCTCGGCGGCGACGGCCCCGCGCAGGGCGGCCGACCGGCACAGCGCGTCCAGCTCCGCGAGCCGGTCGGCGGTGCGGGCGGCGGCGAAGAGCGCGTCGGGGGTCTGCAGTGGCCCCTGCGGTCCACGGGCCAGCGCCTCGTAGGCGACGACGCGGCCGGTGCCCAGCTCCACGATGGGCTGGTAGACGCTGTGCACGCTGCCGGCGCGCAGCACCTCGTCGAGGGTCGCGGTCGGGATGGCGGTGGTGGTCACGTCGCGGGGATCGGCACCACGCGGCCGGCCCTTGCGTCCCTGCCGGGCCGGACCACCCCTGTGGGTGAGGCCCTGGGACCGGGTGGGGCGTGACCATCGGGAACCCGGGCGCGCGGGGAGTCCTCCGCCGGGCAGAATGGCCTCCCGTGTCTGGCGCCAACGATCCCTACGACCCCAAGCAGGTCGCCGCGCTGTCCCCGGAGGCCCTCGACGCCGCGGTCGACGCCGCGGTGACGGCCTTCGCCGCGGCCGCCGACCTGGCCGAGCTGGCCGCGGTCCGGCCGGCCCACCTGGGCGACCGCGCGCCGGTGCTGCTGGCCCGCCGCGAGCTCGGTGCGCTGCCGCCGGCGGCCCGCTCCGACGCCGGCAAGCGGGTGAACGCCGCCCGGGTGGCGGTGACCGACGCCTACGCGTCCCGGCTGGCCGTGCTGGAGGCCGAGCGCGACGAGCGGGTGCTGGCCGAGGAGCGCGTCGACGTCACCCTGCCCTGGGACCGCGCCCCGCGCGGCGCCCGGCACCCGCTGACCACCCTCACCGACCGGATCGCCGACGTCTTCGTCGGGATGGGCTACGAGGTCGCCGACGGCCCGGAGCTCGAGGCGGAGTGGCTGAACTTCGACGCCCTCAACACCGGCCCCGACCACCCGGCCCGGTCGCTGGCCGACACGTTCTTCGTCGCGCCGGAGGACTCCGGCCTGGTGCTCCGCACGCACACCAGCCCGGTCCAGGCCCGCACCATGCTCGAGCGCACCCCGCCGATCTACGTCGTGGCCCCCGGGCGGGTCTACCGCACCGACGAGCTGGACGCCACGCACACCCCGGTGTTCCACCAGGTCGAGGGCCTGGCCGTCGACAAGGGGCTCACGATGGCCCACCTGCGCGGCACCCTCGACCACCTGGCCCGGTCGCTGTTCGGCGCCGACGCCCAGACCCGGTGGCGGCCGCACTTCTTCCCCTTCACCGAGCCCTCGGCGGAGTTCGACGTCTGGTTCCCCGAGCACCGCGACGGCCCGCAGTGGGTCGAGTGGGGCGGCTGCGGGATGGTCAACCCCCGGGTGCTCACCGCCTGCGGCATCGACCCGGAGGTCTACACCGGGTTCGCCTTCGGCATGGGCATCGAGCGCGCCCTGCAGTTCCGCTCCGGCGTCGGCGACATGCACGACATCGTCGAGGGCGACGTCCGGTTCACCACAGCGTTCGGAGTCGACCAGTGAGTGAGCATCGCAGCGAGCGCCAGCGAGCGAGGAGCGGAGCGAACGTGTTGCGGAGCAACGGAGTGAACGAGTGAAGGTCCCTGTCAGCTGGCTGTCCGAGATGGTCGACCTCCCGGCCGGGATCACGGTCGAGGAGCTCGACGCCGCCTTCATCCGGCTGGGCCTGGAGGTCGACGACGTCCTCCGCCCGCCGGTCACCACCGGCCCGCTGGTGGTCGGCCGGGTGCTGGAGATCGAGGAGCTCACCGGCTTCAAGAAGCCGATCCGGTACTGCCAGGTCGACGTCGGTGAGGACGCCCCGCGCGGCATCGTCTGCGGTGCGCGCAACTTCGCCGTGGGTGACCTCGTGGTCGCCGCCCTCCCGGGTGCGGTGCTGCCCGGGGACTTCGCCATCGCCGCCCGGACGACGTACGACCACGTCTCCGACGGGATGATCTGCTCGGTCCGCGAGCTGGGCATCGGCGAGGACCACGCCGGCATCCTCGTGCTGGGTCAGGACGGGTACACCCCGGGGACGCCGGCCGCCGGCCTGCTCGGCCTGGACGACGTCGTGTTCGACCTCGAGGTCACCCCGGACCGCGGCTACGCGATGAGCCTGCGCGGCATCGCCCGCGACCTGGCCGCCGCACTGGCCGTCGACTGGCGCGACCCCGCGGCGCTCACCCCGCCCGCCTGGTCCGGTGAGCCGGCCTGGCAGGTCACCGTCGCCGACCCCGACCGCTGCGACCGGTTCTCCATGGTGGCGCTCGAGGGCCTGGACCCGGCTGCGCCCAGCCCCTGGGCGATCCGCCGCCGGCTGGCCCAGAGCGGCGTGCGCAGCATCTCGCTGGCCGTCGACGTCACCAACTACGTGATGCTCGAGCTCGGGCAGCCGATGCACGCCTTCGACCGCGACCGGCTCAGCGGCCCGATCGAGGTGCGGCTGGCCCGCGCCGGCGAGCGGCTGACGACCCTGGACGGCGTCGACCGCGCGCTCACCGACGACGACCTGCTGATCGCCGACGGGTCCGGCCCGATCGGGCTGGCCGGGGTGATGGGCGGAGCGTCCACGGAGATCGGTGACGGGACGACCAACGTGCTGCTGGAGGCCGCCCACTGGGCGCCCACCGGCGTCTCCCGCGGCGTGCGCCGGCACAAGCTGCCCAGCGAGGCGGCCAAGCGCTTCGAGCGCGGCACCGACCCCGAGGTCACCGTCGTGGCGCTCGCCCGCGCCGCGGCCCTGCTCGCCGAGCACGGCGGCGCCCGCGTCGTCGGCGCGCCGGTCGACCTCGACGTCCGCAGCCCGCGTCCGGTCATCGCCCTGGACGCCGCCCTCCCCGGGCGGATCGCCGGCGTCGACTACCCGGCGTCCCAGGTCGTGGACGTGCTCCGGGGGATCGGCGCCTCCGTCGACGCCGATGGTGAGCGCCTGCAGGTGACCCCGCCGTCCTGGCGCGGTGACCTCACCGACCCCGCCGACCTGGTCGAGGAGGTCGTCCGGTCCGTGGGGCTGGACGAGATCCCGTCGGTGCTGCCCAGCGCCCCCGCCGGCCGCGGGCTCACCGACCGCCAGCGGCGGCGCCGCAGCGTCGGCCGCGCCCTGGCCGACGCCGGTTACGTCGAGGCGCCGTCCTACCCGTTCCTCGGCACCGCCGTCCTCGACGACCTCGGCATCCCCGCCGACGACGAGCGGCGCACGCTGATCACGCTGCGCAACCCGCTGTCGGAGGAGGCCCCGGCGCTGCGGACGACGCTGCTGCCCGGGCTGCTGGGCTCTCTCGCCCGCAACCTGGCCCGCGGTCAGCGCGACGTGGCGCTGTTCGAGCACGGCGCCGTCTTCCCCGGCGGCCTGACCGGCACGGCTCCCGTGCCCGGCGTCGACCGCCGTCCGGACGACGAGACGCTCGCCGCGCTGCTGGGCGCGGTGCCGGTGCAGCCCTGGCACGTGGGCGTGGTGCTGACCGGGCAGCGTGAGCCGCGCGGCTGGTGGGGGCCGGGCCGCCCGGCCGGCTGGGCCGACGCGGTGCAGGCCGCCCGCGTGGTGGCCGAGGCCGCCGGCGTCGAGCTGACCGTGCGCGCCGGTGAGCTCGCGCCCTGGCACCCCGGCCGCTGCGCCGAGCTGCTGGTGGGGGAGACCGTGGTCGGCCACGCCGGCGAGCTGCACCCGCGGGTGTGCGCGGCGCTGGAGCTGCCGGCCCGCACCTGCGCGATGGAGCTCGACCTGGACGCGCTGCCGCTGGGGGGCGTGCCGGTCGGTCCGGTGATCTCGACGTTCCCGCCGGTGCACATGGACGCCGCCCTGGTCGTCGCCGACGAGCACCCGGAGGCGCTGGTGCGCGACGCGCTGGCCACCGGGGCGGGGGAGCTGCTGGAGGACCTGCGGCTGTTCGACGTCTACACCGGGACCCCGATCCCGGCCGGCAGCCGGTCGCTGGCCTACGCGTTCACCTTCCGCGCGGCCGACCGCACGCTGACCACCGAGGAGGCCCGGGCCGCCTTCGAGGCAGCCGTCGCGTCGGCGGCCTCTGCGACGGGGGCGGCCCTCCGTGCGTAGTCCGGACCTCAGCGGCACCGTCGCCCTGGTCACCGGCGCCTCGGCCGGCATCGGCCGGTACCTGGCGCAGGGGCTGGCCGAGCGCGGCGTCACCGTGGCCGGCCTCGCCCGCTCCGGTGACCGGCTGGTCGCCGCGATGGACGAGGTCGCCGACGCGACCGGTGCCCGCACCCTGGCCGTGGCCGCCGACGTCACCGACCCCGACGCCGTGCAGGCCGCGGTCACCCAGGTGGTCGCCGAGCTCGGGCCGGTCACGCTGCTGGTGAACAACGCGGGGCTGATCGACGCCGCCGAGGTGCCGCTGTGGGAGGCCGACCCCGAGCAGTGGTGGTCGGTGGTCGAGAGCCAGGTGCGCGGGCCGTTCCTGCTCGCGCACGCCGTCGTCCCCGGGATGGTCGCCGCCGGAGGTGGCCGGGTGATCGGGCTGGGCAGCGGGCTGGGCACGCGGGGGAGCGACGTCTACAGCGCCTACTCCGCGGGCAAGTCCGCGCAGATGCGGATCACGGAGGGCATCGACTCCGCCGGGGCCGCGCACGGCGTGCGCGCCTTCGACCTGGCTCCGGGCGTGATCGACACGGCGATGACCCGGGCGATGCCGGTGCACGCCGGGCGCACCGCGTGGACCCGCCCCGAGGACGTCGTCGCGCTCGCGGTGGCCATCGCCGCCGGTGAGCTCGACCAGTGGTCGGGGCGCTTCCTGCGCGCCGGCGCGGACGACCTCGAGACGCTGCGCCGCACGACCCCGGAAGGCGCGGCGCGTCAGCTGCGGCTGCGGCCGTACGGGGACACCGACCCCGTCGGCTGAGCCCGCCGGAGCGTGGCCCCTCGACGTCCGGTCGGTCGGCTGTCATGGTCGACCTGGACCACAGGAGGCCGACCATGACCGCTCCCTCGCGGGGATCGTCCGCGCTGCTCGTCGTGTCGCTGGCGCTCGTCGCCGGGCTCGCCGCCTGGTACGGCCGGGCGGTCTGGGACGACAGCGGGGCGTTCGCGGTGGCCCTGTTCGGCGTGCCCCTGCTGTGCGCGGCCGGTGCGCTCGTCGCGGAGCGGGCAGCGCGCGGTCCGGCTGCCCCGGTGGTGGTCGGTGTGCTCGCGGCCGGGTCGCTGGCGTGGTCGCTGGTCGTCGCCCTGGGGTTCGCCCAGCTCCTCGTCCCGGCGTTGCTGATGGTGGCCGCCGGCCTCGTCTCCTGGGCCGACCGGCGCCCCGACCGGACCGCGCCGCTGCCCGGCTGAGCCCGGCCGGCTCAGACGAGGGTGGCCAGCGCCCGGGGCGCGATGTCGACGGCGACCGCCGTGCCGGCCGCCAGCTCGACCAGCTCGCCGTCCAGCTGCAGCGGCATGGGGGCGAGCGTGGTGAAGGCGTAGTGGGTGGCGCTCGGCTGCGGGCCGAGCCCGCGGGTCGCCGCGCGCAGGGCCGTGGCCAGCACCCGCAGCTTGCCGGTGCGCCGCTGGGTGACCACCTCGAACCGGCCGTCGTCGGGAGCCGCGCCCTGGGTGAGGGTCGCGTACTTGGCCATCTGGGAGATGTTGGCGAAGACCAGGCTGTCGATGGTCCGCCGCTGCCCGTCCTCCGTGCGGACGGGGAACGGGCGGAAGCGGGCGAACCCGCGGACCACCGAGACGATCTCCCGCCACGAGCCCTTGCCGCCCTGCTCCAGGTCGACCGCGACGACCGGGGTGAGCCCGACGCCGATGTAGGAGTGGGCGTACCGGGTCTCGGCCCCGTCACCGGTGCCGAGCGTGAGCCGGAGCAGGTCGATCCGCCGGACGTCGCCGGCCACGATCGCGTCGGCGAGGTGGTGCTCGCGCGTCGTCCGGCGGTGGTCGTTGGCGTTGCCGGCCGCCCGGACCGCGCAGACGGCCCGGTCGTTGCCGGCCTGCATCGTGCCGTCGACGACCTCGTTGTAGCCGCCGTCGCCGCTGACCGAGACGAGCAGCGGGCAGCCGGTCGCCGCGACCTCGCGGGCGATCTCGCGGGCGTGGCCGGCGTGCGCGGTCGGCCGCATCTCCACCGGCACCGCCGGCAGCCGCCGGGCCAGCTCGGCGCGCAGCTCCTCGGCCGACCGGGGCGCGTTCCCGGTGCTGTGCGGGTTGAAGACGATCACGATCCGGTCGAACGGGCTCACGGGGGGACGTCTCCTGGGGCTGGGGTCGCTGCGCGGAGCGGTCGACGGGACGCCGGAGATCCTGCCCGCTCAGCCCCGGGGGCGCGCGCCGGTCACGGGACCGCGGCGAACGACCTCCCCATCCCGGCGATCTCGACCATCCGCTGCACCGTGCGCGAGGCCCGGCGCAGCTCCGGCACCCGGCCCGACCGGCGGGTCCCCTCGGTGGCCCGCAGCAGCAGCCGTAGCCCCGGCCCGTCGAGGAAGGTGGCCGCGGAGAGGTCGACGGCGACCGCCGAGCGTCCCCCGTGCGGGACCGCGTCCCAGGCGTCGACCACGAGGGAGTCGACCTCGCCGCGCAGCCGGAGCACCGGGCCGCCGTCCTCCTCGACCAGGTCGATGCCGCCGGGCAGGTCGGTGCTCTGCATGGGTCTCCTCCCCAGGCCGGCACCGTTCGCCGACCTCGGGCAGACCCTGCCCGAGGGGTCTGACAGAACCGCTGCGCGCTTCCTGCTGATCGGCTGGGGGCCTCAGGCAGACGGCTCCGCCGAGACCACCCAGATCGTGTTCCCGTCGAGGTCGCGCAGCGCGAACACCAGCGGTGCGCCCGGGAGGGGGTCGGGCACGGGGTCCAGGTCGACGTCGCCGCGCGCGGCCAGCCGGGCGTGCTCGGCCAGGACGTCGGTCGAGTCGATGCCGATCGCGGCGTGGGCGGGCTGGTCGCCACCCGGAGGCGTCAGCGAGAGCCGGGCGGTCGACCCCGGCGGGGCGACCTCGACCCACCGGTGCTCGCCCCGGGGGCCGAAGCGCACGTCGGCGCGCACCTCGAAGCCGAGGACGTCGGTGTAGGAGGCCAGGGCCGCGTCCTGGTCGCGGACCGGGAACATCGCCGTGGACAGCTGGGTGAGGGTGCTGGTGGTGGTCGTCATGTCCCAGAGACCGGCCGGCACACCGGAACTCGTCGGACGACGCGTTAGCGTGCGATCGAGCCGAACAGCTCGACCAGCCGGTCGGCGTGGGCGTCGAAGGTGTACCGCTCCCGCACCGCGAGCGCGGCCCGGCCGCCGCTGCGGGTCGCCAGCTCCCCGGCCAGCGCGTCGGCGACGTCGTCGGGCGAGCGGTGGAAGAGCCCGGTGCCGTCCTCGCGCAGCACCCGCGCCACGCTCACCAGCGACCCGGGGTGGTCCGGCTGCAGCAGCGGCAGCCCCGCGGCCAGGCAGACCGGCAGCCGGGCGGGGGAGTTGAGGTCGTCCCAGCTGGCCCGGCGCAGGTCGCCGCCGTTGTCGCTGGAGGAGCGGTGCAACCAGCCGGCGTCGTACTGCGAGAGCTCGCGCACCCAGTCCTCGGGCCCGACGGCCGGGTGGAGGTGGACGTGGTCGGGAGCGGCGGCCAGCGCCTCGTCCAGCCAGCTCGTCCACGACCCGGTCGGCCCCGGCGCCCGCACCCGGCCGTAGAGGTGGGTGTGCACGCCGCGGCGGGCGAGGTCGACCAGCCAGCCGGCGTCCAGCCCGGCCGGCCGGCCCACCAGGACGGTGTGCGGCTCGCCGTCGGCGTCGGACAGCTTCGGCGACAGCGGTGCGTCCAGCCAGTCCCGCTTGAGCAGGTCGCCGTCCAGGACGCCCAGCCGGGCCGGGTCGACCCGGCCGCGCAGAGCCCCGGCGAACCAGTCGCGTTCCTCGGCGGTGGCCAGCAGGCAGGCGTCCGCGCCGGTGACCAGGTCGGCCAGCAGCGGCCACTCGCCGCGCACCATGCTGCGCTGCGGCGCCTCCTTGAAGTGCCAGACGAACGGGACGCCGGGGAAGGCGTCGCGCACCGCGTGCGCGAACGGGACGGCCCGCCAGTTGAGCTGCGCCCAGATCACGTCGGGCCGGAGCCGGGTGACCTCGTCGCGCCAGCGGTCCCGGTCGAGGTCGGGCACGTGGCCGAAGGGCAGCGGTCCCACGGTCGAGTCGCCCAGGCCGTCGCTCGTCCACAGCCCGGTCAGCCGGTGCCCGCGCTCACGCAGTGCCAGCACCCGCTCGGGGTTGAAGGCCAGCTCGCCCACGATCAGCACCGACAGCCCGTCGGGCTCGGCGTACGCGCGGTCGCGGAAGCGGGCGTAGCGGGCGACCTCGTCGACCTCCCCGCTGTCGGTGGAGGCGAAGCGCAGCGGCTGGGCGACCCGGTACCGGCTGCGGAAGACGTTGAGCCCGCCGTCAGAGGACTCCCGGATCGCCCGCGACCGCTGCCCGGGGTGCCGCGTCCAGGTGCAGGTGACCCGGCCGGTGTCGGCGGTGCGCCCGGCCGCCGACACCTGCGACCAGTGCAGCCGGTCGAGGTCGTCGGCCTCCAGCTCGGCGCGCTCGGTCCACCGGTGCGCCGTGCGGCGGTGGGCGACCTGCACCAGCTGGGCGTACGGCGTGTCCGCGGGCTCGGTCAGCCCGCTGCGCGCCAGGGCCACCGCGGGGTCCTCCAGCGCGCCCAGCAGCGCGGTGAGGTGGTCCGGCGCCCAGACGTCGTCGGCGGGCAGGTAGGCCACCACCGGGGCTGCGGCCGCGTCCAGGCCCGCGTTGAGGGTGGCACCGAGACCCCGGTTGTCCGGCCAGGCGACCAGCCGGACGCGGGGGTCGCCGAGCGCGGTGACCACCGCCGTCACGGCGGAGGGGTCGGGCGACCCGTCGTCCAGGACGACGGCCTCCCAGTCGCTCACCTCCTGCGCCAGCAGCCCGTCGAGCGCGCGCGGCAGCCAGGCCGACTGGTCGTGGACCGGGACGAGGACGGCGACCTGCGGACCGGTCACGCGGCGACGGGCAGCGCCGGCTCGCCGCTGCGCACCCGCCGGTACACGTCGGCGACGCGGGTCGCCAGGTGCGGCCAGGAGTAGTGCCGGGACCGCTCGCGCGCGCCCTCCGCCAGCCGGGAGCGCAGCGCGGGGTCGGCGACCAGCCGGTCCAGGGCGGCGGTGAGCGCGGGCACGTCACCGGGCGGGACCAGCAGCCCGGTCTCGCCGTGCACGACCACCTCGGGGATCCCGCCCACGTCGCTGGCCACCACCGGCAGGCCCGCGACCATCGCCTCGACCAGCACGGACCCCATCTCCTCGTAGGCCGAGGGGAGCACCAGCAGGTCCAGCGACGCCAGCACCCCCGGGACGGCGGAGTGCTCGACGAACCCGGTCGTGGTGATCCGGTCGGCCGCCGGGCTGGTGCGGACCAGCCGGTGGACGCGCTCGCGCTCGGGGCCGTCGCCCACCACGAGCAGGTCGGCCTCCTGCTGCATGGCGCCGAAGGCGCTGACCAGCAGGTCGGCCCGCTTCTGCGCGGCCAGCCGGCCGACGTAGCCGATCCGGGGCCGGTCCCGTCGTCCGCCGGCGGGCACGCGCTCGAACACCGCCGGCTCGAACCCGGAGGGGATGGTGCTGATCCGGTCGGCCGGGACGCCGTCCTCACGCAGCGCCGCCGCGGTCCGCGCGGTGAGGACGACGACGGCGTCGGCCCGGCGCAGGGTGCGGCGCTCGAT
The DNA here is from genome assembly GCF_046635825.1 of Modestobacter sp. SSW1-42. Classification (NCBI taxonomy): domain Bacteria; kingdom Bacillati; phylum Actinomycetota; class Actinomycetes; order Geodermatophilales; family Geodermatophilaceae; genus Modestobacter; species Modestobacter sp. SSW1-42. The sequence goes on from NZ_JBISCA010000001.1 coordinate 1,057,417, forward strand.
GGACCCGCCGACCGCCCGGACGACCCGGGCGTGCAGCGAGTGGGCGGTGAGGGTGTGCCCGACGCTGCAGTGCACGGTCACGACGAGCGGGCAGCGGTGCCGCCGGGCGGCCAGGCGGCCCAGCAGCAGCGTCGCGAGGTCCTCGCCCTGGTGGGCGTGCACCACGTCGACAGGGGTGCCGGTCCGGCGCAGGGCGCGGGGGACGGCGGCCAGCGCCCACAGCTGCCGGGCGCGCCGGGTGCGCGCACCGGTGCGGTGCACCAGCGCGCCCAGGCCCTGCCGGTCGGAGCGGCGGGGGCCGGCCAGGCGCGAGGTGAGCACGGTCTGCCGGTGGCCCTGCTCGTCCAGGCACCGGGTCAGCGCCGCGGTGTGGTTCTGCATCCCGCCGATCGGGTCGAACCGCGCCGTCCGGGCGTCCAGCCCCGTCCCGGCGTCCGCGGGCGCGGCGATCGGCTCGAAGACACTGCACAGCCGCAGGACGTGCACCCCTGCCACCTCCGGGTCGGTGGACCGTCGTCTCCGGTCCGGGACGGCAGTACAGCACGGACCCGGGCGGGACGCCCGGCGTGCGCCATCCGGTCGGGCGCCACCCGGTCGCGCGGCCCCGACGGGCGCGCGGCCCGGCTGTGCGGAGAGGATGCCCCCGTGACCCTCCCGCTCGCCGACCCGGCCGTCCGGCGGATCGCCCTGGTGCGACTCCGGGTGGGCCTCGGTGACCTGCTGTGCTCGGCCCCGGCGCTGCGCCGGCTGCGGGAGTCCCGTCCCGACCTGCACGTCACGCTGATCACCTGGCCGGAGATGGCCGGCGTGGTCGACCGCTACGCCGACGACGTCGACGAGCTGCTGCCCTTCCCCGGCACCGACGGCATCCCCGAGCGGACCCCGGACCCGGCCGGCTGGGAGCCGTTCCTGGCCGCCGCCCGGGACCGGGAGTTCGACCTCGCCCTGCAGGCCTACGGCGACCGGCCGGCGGCCAACCGGGTGGCCGCGTCGCTGGGCGCCCGGCTGGTGGGCGGCTTCGCCCCGACCGGCTGGGAGCCGCCGGCGGGCGCCGAGCCCCTCCACCTGCGCTACCCGCTGGACCTGCACGAGGCGCAGCGGCACGTGCGGCTGCTGGAGCACCTGGGCCTGCCGGCCGGGCCGGCCCCGGCGATGCACTTCCCGCTCACCGACGCGGACCGCGCCGAGCACGCCGCCACCCTGGCCGCCGCGGGCCTGGCGCCCGGCCGGTACGTCGTCCTGCACCCCGGCGCCTCCGCGGCCACCCGCCAGTGGCCGACCGAGCGCTACGCCGCGGTCGGGGACGCGCTCGCCGCCGACGGCTGGGACGTCGTCCTCACCGGGGTGCCCGGCGAGCGGGACATCAGCGCCACCGTCCGCGACCGGATGCGGGCCCCGGTCACCGACCTGACCGGCACCACGAGCCTGGGCGGACTGGCCGCGCTGCTGGCCGACAGCGCGCTGCTGATCGGCAACGACACCGGGTCCGCGCACCTGGCGGTCGCCGTCGGCGCGCGCAGCGTCACCGTCTTCCTGCCCGGCGACCCGGTCCGCTGGGCGCACACCGGCCCGCGGCAGCGTGCGGTGGTCGCCGACGTCCCGTGCGCGCCGTGCCCGCACCTGGTCTGCCCGATCGACTTCCGCTGTGCGGCGTCGGTGCGGGTGGCGGCCGTGCTCGCCGCGGCCCGCGAGCTGGTGGGCACCCGGTGAGCCCCCGGATCAGCGTCGTCGCCGACTCCGACGCCTGGGGCGGGGCCGAGGTCTACCTGTCCCACCTGCTGCGGCACGCCGCCGACTCGGGCTGGACGGCGTCGCTGGTGGTCGCCGAGCCGGTGGCCGACGGCTTCGCCCGCCGCGTCCCCGGCGTGCCGACGACGGTCGTGCCGCTGGCCCGCCACCGCGCCGACGCCCCGGAGGTCCGCGCCGCGCTGGCCGCCCAGCGCCCGGACGCCGTCCTGGTCAACCTCGTCGACCCCGGCTCCAACGCCTCCGCGGTCACCGCCGCGCAGGCCACCGCGCCCGCGGCCGGCGTCCTGCACCTGCCCGGCGACACCGGCGCCGGTGACCAGCGGCGCCGGCTGGCCGACCTCTACACCGGGTTCGGCCTCGTCCTGGGCACCTGCCAGGACGCCCGCGCGCAGGTGGTCGGCGAGCTGGGCGTCCCGCGCGAGCGCACCGGCGTCGTCCCGAACGGGGTGCACGTGCCCGCGGTCGCCTCCGGGCCGGCCGGGCACAGCCCGCCGCGGCTGGGCGCCTTCGGCCGGCTCACCGAGCAGAAGGGCTTCGACCTGCTGCTCGGCGCGGTGCGCCGGCTCGTCGCCGAGGGCCACGAGCTCGAGGTGGTCATCGGTGGGCACGGCCGGGACGCCGACCGGCTGCGCGCGCTGGCCGCGGGCCTGCCGGTCACCTTCACCGGCTTCGTGGAGGACGCTCCGGCCTTCCTCGCCGACGTCGACCTCTTCGCGCTGTCCTCCCGCCGCGAGGCGCTGCCGCTGACCCTGTTGGAGGCGATGGCCGCCGGCCTGCCCTGTGTCAGCACCGCCGTCGGTGACGTGGTGGGCGCGGTGGGGGAGGACGTCGTGGTCGTCCCGGTCGGCGACGAGGCCGCGCTCGCCCGCGCGATCAGCGACCTGCTCACCGACCCGGGGCGCCGGGCCGAGATGGGCGCCCGGGCGCGGGTGCGCGCCGTCCGGGAGATGGGCTCCGACCTGATGGCCCGGCGCACCTTCGCGCTGCTGGACCGCCTCCTCCGCTGACCCGGGCGCCCGCTGGGGGCGACCTGTGACGATCGGCGCGAGCCGGACATGTGTCGGACGTGATCTCGATGCAGGGGCCCCGATGACCAGCCCACCTGGAGCCGACGACCACTTCGCCGAGGTCTACCGGACGGTGGGGACGGCGGTGCTGGGCTATGTGCTCCGTCGCTGCGCCACCCGCGAGGACGCGCTGGACGTCGTGGCCGAGACCTTCGCGACCGCCTGGCGGCGCCGCGGCGACCTGCCCGCCGACCCGGCCGAGGCCCGCCCGTGGTTGTTCGGCATAGCCCGGCACTGCCTGGCCAACAGCCTGCGCAGCGCCGGGCGGACCGGCCGCCTCGGCACCCGGCTCGCGGCCTCCTTCGTGCCCGACACCGTGCCCGACCCGGCGGTCGTCCACGAGCAGTCGGTGGCCACGCAGCGGATGCGCGACGCGCTCGCCCAGCTCTCGCCCGAGGACCGCGAGCTGGTGACCCTCATCGCCTGGGAGGGCCTCACCCCGGCAGGGGCCGCCGCGGCTCTCGGTCTGACCACCGGCGCTGCCCGCACGCGGCTGTACCGGGCCCGCACCCGGCTGAGGACCGTCCTCGCCACCACCGCCCACACGGAGGAGACCGACCATGCTCACTGACCGGGAACTGGACGCCCTCCTCGCCTCGAGCGCGGCGGTCCAGGACGCCGACCTGCCTCCGCTGCCGGCGGCCTTCCTGCAGGTGCTGCAGACCTCCGACCGGGACGACGCACCCGCGTCGGTGGTGGCCGCCCGGCAGCTGGTCTGCGACGCCCACGCGGCGCGCACCGCCCCGCGGCCCCGGAGCAGGCGCCCCCGTCGGCGCTTCGCCGTCCGGACCGGTGCGGCCGTGCTCGCCGTCGCCGCGGCGTGGACGACTGCGGTCGTCGTCGCGCCGGAGGAGGGCCGGTCGCCGGACGCCTCGCCCCCGGCCGGCGAGGCCACGCTGCCCGTGTCCCCGCTGCCCCCTCCGGCCCCGACGCCTGCGGGGCCGATCGACCCGCCCGGCGGGTTGGCCCTGGTCGCCGCCGAGGCCGTCACCTTCCCGTGGTCCCTGGACCCCGCCCCGGTCGGGCTCGCCGCGCAGCTCACCCAGGTGGGCGGGCCCACGCCCTACGGCGTGGAACCCCCCGGCTGGATCGCCGAGTACCGCTCGGCGGACGAGCCCGGCTTCACGTTCACGGTCAGTGCACGCGACCCCCGCGACCTCGGCCCCGGCAACTCCGCGTCCCCGCCGACCGGCGTGCTGGACTCCGGGACGACGACCGTGGCCGGGACACCGGCGGACTACCGGCTGAGCGTCCGCGACCAACCCGAGTGCGACCCGGTCCCGGGCTCGCTGGACCGGACGGAGCCGCCCGTGCAGGTCTGCTCGGACACCCTGGCCGAGCTCTTCTGGCACCGCCCCGACGGCAGGTGGCTGCAGGTGTGGGGGGAGGGGGACACCTACGGCCGGCTCGACGCCGTGGTCGCGGTGGCCGAGTCCGTCGTCGAGCGTCCGCAGCCGGTGGCGGTCCAGGTGGGCCTGGCGCCGGAGGGCTGGTCGGTGACCGGCTACGAGTCCGGCAGCAACCTCAGCCTCACCGACCAGGCCGACCCGAGCTTCCGCAACGGGCTGCACGTGAGCATGTGGGGCCGCTGGGAGACCGACTACCGCGTGCCCGGGTACCTGCAGTACCTGACCTACGGCGAGCCGGTGGAGCCGGTGACCGTCCAGGGCCGGCCGGCCGAGGTGGCCTCGGTGCCCGACCCGTTCACCGGACCGGGCTTCCCGGACGAGCCCGAGCCGGCGCGGATGTGGTACGTCATGGGCCAGGTGCCGGACGGGCCGGTCTTCCTGCTCCAGGCACCCGACACGTTGTCCCGTGAGGACGTGCTGGCGATCGCCGAACAGGTCACCTACCAGCCCTGAGACGGGTGGGCCGTCCGGCCCCGACGGTGAACAGTCATGCAGGACCCTGTATGGTCATGCAGGTGAGCAGCGGACAGACGTGGACGGTCGGGGTCACCGGCGCCACCGGGTACGCGGGCGGTGAGGTGTGCCGGCTGCTGGCCGGGCACCCCTCCCTCCGGCTGGCCGGGGTGCACGCCAACACGAGCGCCGGCCGACGCCTGGGCGAGCTGCAGCCGCACCTCACCCCGTACGCCGACCTCCAGGTGCAGCCCAGCGACGCCGCGAGCCTGGCCGGCTACGACGTCGTCGTCCTGGCGCTGCCGCACGGGGAGTCCGCGGCCATCGCCGCCCAGCTGCCCGACGACGTCCTGGTCATCGACTGCGGCGCCGATCACCGGCTCAACGACCCGGCCGCCTGGGCCCGCTGGTACGGCGGCGAGCACGCCGGGCACTGGCCCTACGGGCTGCCCGAGCTGCCCGGCCAGCGCGAGCAGCTGGCCGGCGCGCGGCGGATCGCCGTCCCCGGCTGCTACCCGACCTCGGTCACCCTGGCCATGGCCCCGGCGCTGGCCGCCGGCCTGGTCGCCCCCGAGATCGTGGTCGTGGCCGCCAGCGGCACCAGCGGCGCCGGCAAGTCGGCCAAGACCCACCTGCTCGGCAGCGAGGTCATGGGCTCGGCCAGCGCCTACGGCGTCGGCGGGGTCCACCGGCACACCCCGGAGATGGTGCAGAACCTGTCGCAGGCCGCCGGTACGGAGGTCGCCGTGAGCTTCACCCCGACCCTGGTGCCGATGAGCCGGGGCATCCTCGCCACCTGCTCGGCCCCGCTGGCCCCCGGTGTCACCGACGCCCGGGCCCGCGCCGCGTACGCCGAGGCCTACGCCGACGAGCCCTTCGTGCAGCTGCTGCCCGAGGGCCAGTGGCCCACCACGGCGGCGGTGCTCGGCGCCAACACCGTGCAGCTCCAGCTCGCCGTCGACCCCGACGCCGGCCGGCTCGTCGTCGTCGCCGCTGTCGACAACCTCACCAAGGGCACCGCGGGCGCCGCCCTGCAGTGCGCCAACCTCGCCCTCGGCCTCCCCGAGACCACCGGTCTCCCGCTCGTCGGAGTCGCCCCGTGACCGTGACCGTCCCCGCCGGGTTCCGCGCCGCCGGCGTCGCCGCCGGGCTCAAGACCTCGGGCAACCCCGACGTCGCGCTGGTCGTCAACGACGGCCCGGACGACGCCGCGGCCGCCGTCTTCACCACCAACCGCTTCCCGGCCGCGCCGGTGCAGTGGAGCCGCCAGGTGCTCAGCGGCGGCCGGCTCAAGGCCGTCGTCCTCAACTCCGGGGGCGCCAACGCCTGCACCGGCCCCGAGGGGTTCCAGGACACGCACGCGACCGCCGAGCACGTGGCGGCCGAGCTGGGCATCGGCGCGATCGACGTCGCGGTGGCCTCCACCGGCCTCATCGGCGTCCGGCTGCCCATGGACAAGCTGCTGCCCGGGGTCAGCGCCGCGGTCGCCAGGCTCTCCGCCGACGGTGGCACGGCCGCGGCCCAGGCGATCATGACCACCGACTCGGTGCCCAAGACGACCGTCGTGCGCCGCGAGGGCTGGACCGTCGGCGGCATCGCCAAGGGCGCGGGCATGCTCGCCCCGAGCCTGGCCACCATGCTCGTCGTCCTCACCACCGACGCCGTCGTCCCGGCCGAGGTGCTGCAGGCCGCCCTGGCCCGGGCCACGAGCGTGAGCGTCGAGCGGGTCGACTCCGACGGCTGCCTGTCGACCAACGACACGGTCGTCGCGATGGCCAGCGGCGCCGGCGGGGTCACCCCGACGGCCGAGGAGGTCACCGAGGCGCTGACCGCGGCGATGACCGACCTGGCCATGCAGCTGCTCGCCGACGCCGAGGGCTCGACCAAGGACATCGCGATCACCGTCCGCAACGCGGCGAGCGTCGCCGACGCGCTGACCGCCGGCCGGGCCTGCGCCCGCAACAACCTGCTGAAGACGGCGCTGTTCGGCAACGACCCGAACTGGGGCCGGGTGCTCGCCGCGATCGGCACCACCGACGCCGCCTTCGAGGCCGACCAGGTCGACGTGACCATCAACGGCGTCACCGTCTGCCGCGGCGGCGCCATCGGCGACCCGCGCGAGGGCGTCGACCTCTCCGGCCGCGCGATCGCCATCGAGGTCGACCTGCGCGCCGGCACCGAGGAGGCGACGATCTGGACCAACGACCTGTCCATCGCCTACGTGCACGAGAACTCGGCCTACTCGACGTGACCAGCGGGATGAGCAACGACGTGAGCACCGCCCAGGACCCCACCCCGCCGGACGTCGCCCCCGACGAGGTCCCGCCGCGGCGCACCATCGGCACCCACCGGGTGATGCGGGTGAACGACCCCGCGGGCGACGCGGCCAAGGTCGCCGTCCTCACCGGGGCGCTGCCGTGGCTGCGGGAGTTCCACGGCAACGTCGTGGTGGTCAAGTACGGCGGCCACGCGATGGTCGACGAGGAGTGCCGCCGGGCCTTCGCCGAGGACATGGTCTTCCTGCGGACCTGCGGGATCCTCCCCGTCGTCGTGCACGGCGGCGGCCCGCAGATCAGCGCCATGCTCAACCGGCTGGGCATCAGCAGCGAGTTCCGCGGCGGCCTGCGGGTCACCACCGAGGAGACGATCGACGTCGTCCGCATGGTGCTCACCGGTCAGGTGGGCCCGGAGGTCGTCGGCCTGATCAACTCCCACGGACCGCTGGCCGTCGGCCTGTCCGGCGAGGACGGCGGCCTGTTCACCGCCGAGCGCACCGCGGCCGTCGTCGACGGCGAGCCGGTCGACGTCGGGCTGGTCGGGGACGTCGTCGCCGTCGACCCCGCCCCGGTCACCGCGCTGCTGGAGGCCGGGCACATCCCGGTCGTGGCCACCGTGGCGCCCGACGCCGCGGGCCGGGTGCACAACGTCAACGCCGACACCGCCGCCGCCGCGCTGGCCGTCGCGCTGGGCGCGGTGAAGCTCGTCGTCCTCACCGACGTCGAGGGGCTCTACGCCAACTGGCCCGACCGCGACTCGCTGGTCGAGCAGATCGACGCCCGCGAGCTCGCCGAGATCCTGCCCGAGTTGGACGCCGGGATGATCCCGAAGATGGCCGCCTGCCTGCGCGCGGTCGAGGGCGGGGTGAAGCGGGCCACCGTCGTCGACGGCCGGCTGCCGCACGCCCTGCTGCTGGAGATGTTCACCACCGAGGGCACCGGGACGATGGTCGTCCCGGCCGACGCAGAAGAGGGGGCCGCACCATGACCACGCACACCGAGGAGCTGGCCACCCGCTGGTCGGCGGTGATGATGGGGAACTACAAGACCCCGCCGGCGGCACTGGCCCGCGGCGCCGGTGCGAGCGTCTGGGACGTCGACGGCCGCGAGTACACCGACCTGCTCGGCGGGATCGCCACCACGATCCTCGGTCACGCCCACCCGGCGGTCGTGCACGCGATCACCGCGCAGGCGCAGCTGCTGGGCCACGTGTCCAACCTGGCGATGCACGAGCCCGAGCTGGTGCTGGCCGAGCGGCTGATCGAGCTCGCCGGCCGGCCCGGGCGGGTCTTCTTCGCCAACTCCGGCGCCGAGGCCAACGAGGCCGCGTTCAAGATCAGCCGGCTGACCGGCCGGACCGAGGTCGTCACCGCGCTCGGCTCCTTCCACGGCCGCACGATGGGCGCGCTGGCGCTCACCGGACAGCCCGGCAAGTCCGCGGCCTTCGCGCCGCTGCCCGGCGGCGTCCGGCACGTGCCCTACGGCGACGCCGACGCCCTCGCGCTCACCGACGACACCGCGATGGTGTTCCTGGAGCCGATCCTCGGGGAGGGCGGCGTGCTGCCCGCCCCGGCCGGCTACCTGGCCGCCGCCGAGGCCGCGGCCCGCTCGGTGGGCGCGCTGTTCGCCGTCGACGAGGTGCAGACCGGCACCGGGCGCACCGGGTCGTGGTTCGCGCACCAGGCCGACGGCCTGACCCCCGACGTCATCACCCTGGCCAAGGCGCTGGGCGGGGGCCTGCCGCTGGGCGCCACCCTCGCCTTCGGCGCCGCCGCGGACCTGATGACCGCGGGCTCGCACGGCTCGACCTTCGGCGGCAACCCGATCGCCGCCGCCGCGGCGCTGGCGGTCCTGGACACCATCCGCGACGAGGGGCTGCTGGAGCGGGCCAAGGAGATCGAGCACCGGTTCACCGCCGGCGTCGAGGGCCTCGGGCACGCCGGCGTCAGCGGCGTCCGCGGCCGGGGTGCGCTGCTCGGCGTCGTCCTCACCGCTCCGGTCGCCGCCGCGCTGGAGGCCCACCTGCGGGCCGCCGGCTTCCTCACCAACGCCGTCGCCGCCGACGTGCTGCGGCTGGCCCCCTCGCTGGTGGTCACCGACGCCCAGATCGACGCCTTCGTCGCCGCCCTGCCCGCCGCTCTCGACGCCGCCCTGCAGGAGGCCGACCAGTGACCCGCCACTTCCTCGCCGACGACGACCTCACGCCCGAGGAGCAGGCCGAGGTCCTCGCGCTGGCCGCCTCGCTGAAGGCCGGCCGGCACACCACCGAGGCGCCCACCCCGCTGCGTGCGGCCAACGGCGCGCCGCGCACCGTGGCGCTGCTGTTCGACAAGCCCTCCACCCGCACCCGGGTCAGCTTCTCCGTGGGCGTCACCGAGCTCGGCGGCCAGCCCCTGGTCATCGACGCCGGCAGCAGCCAGCTCGGGCGCGGCGAGTCGGTCGAGGACACCACCCGGGTGCTGGACCGCCAGGTCGCCGCCATCGTGTGGCGCACCGGCGCCCACGAGCGGATCGAGCAGATGGCCGCGGTCAGCCGGGTGCCGGTGGTCAACTCGCTGACCGACGCCTACCACCCGTGCCAGATCCTGGCCGACCTGCAGACCGTGCTCGAGCGCCGCGAGCAGCTGGCCGGGCTCACCATGAGCTACCTCGGCGACGGCGCCAACAACATGGCGCACTCCTACCTGCTGGGTGGCGCGCTGGCCGGGATGCACGTGCGCATCGGCTCGCCGGAGACCTTCCAGCCCGACCCGGCGGTGCTGGCCCGCGCCGCGCGGATCGCCGCCGACACCGGCGGGTCGGTGCAGTGGACCGCCGACCCGGACGCGGCCGCCGACGGCGCCGACGTCCTGGTCACCGACACCTGGGTGTCGATGGGGCAGGAGGGCGAGTACGCCGCCCGCAGCGCGCCCTTCGTGCCCTACGCCCTCGACGAGCCGGCGCTGGCCCGCGCGGCGTCGGACGCCGTGGTCCTGCACTGCCTGCCGGCCTACCGGGGCAAGGAGATCGCCGCCGAGGTGATCGACGGGCCGCAGAGCGCGGTGTGGGACGAGGCGGAGAACCGGCTGCACGCGCAGAAGGCGCTGCTGCTGTGGCTGCTCGAGCGATCGGGGTGACCACGGCGCTGACCCGCTCGGCCCGGCACGCCCGGATCGCCGAGCTGATCACCGCCGGGCCGGTGACCTCCCAGACCCAGCTGGCCCGGCTGCTGGCCGAGTCCGGGGTCGAGGTCACCCAGGCCACGCTCTCCCGCGACCTCGAGGAGCTGGGCGCGGTCAAGCTGCGCGGGTCCGACGGGGCGCCGGCGTCCTACGTGCTGCCGCCGGAGAACGCCCCGCTGCGCCCGGCCCAGTCCGCGCCGGCCCGGCTCACCCGGCTGCTGGCCGAGCTGCTCACCAGCGCCGAGGGCAGCGCCAACCTCGCCGTCGTCCGCACCCCGCCCGGCGCCGCGCAGTTCCTCGCCTCGGCGCTGGACAAGGTCGGCCTCCCCGACGTGCTGGGCACCATCGCCGGGGACGACACTCTGATGGTCGTCTCCCGCGCCCCCGACGGGGGCCCGGCCCTGGCCGACCGGCTGCGCGCGCTCGCCGAGCGCGCCGCCGCCGCACCGGCACCCCAGGGGCCGGACACCGACCTGGACGACGACGTGGAGGAGAGCGCACCGTGAGCGAGGTCAGCGGCGAGAGCACCGGAGGCGGCCACACCCGGCTGTGGGGCGGTCGTTTCGGCGGCGGGCCCTCGGCGGCGATGGCGGCCCTGTCGAAGTCGACCGACGTCGACTGGCGGCTGGCGCCCTACGACCTGGCCGGCTCCCGGGCGCACGCCCGGGTGCTGCAGCGGGCCGGGCTGCTGACCGTCGACGAGCTGGCCCGGATGATCGGCGCGCTCACCGAGCTGTCCGCCGAGGTCGCCGCGGGCACCTTCGCCCCCGTCGAGGCCGACGAGGACGTGCACGAGGCGCTCGAGCGCGGGCTGCTGGACAAGCTGGGCACCCTCGGGGGCAAGCTCCGCGCCGGCCGCAGCCGCAACGACCAGGTCGCCACCGACCTGCGGCTGTACCTGCGGCACAACGTCCGCGCGCTGGTGCACGAGCTGGCCGGGCTGGAGAAGGCGCTGATCGGGCTGGCGCTGCGCTACCGGGACGTCGCCGCACCGGGCATGACCCACCTGCAGCACGCCCAGCCGGTGCTCATCGCCCACCAGCTGCTGGCGCACGCGCACGCCATCTCCCGCGACGTGGAGCGGCTGTTCGACTGGGACAGGCGGGCCGCGGTCAGCCCGCTGGGCTCCGGCGCGCTGGCCGGCTCCTCGCTGGCCCTGGACCCCGACGCGGTCGCGATCGAGCTCGGCTTCGACCGGGCCGCCGACAACAGCATCGACGCGGTCAGCGACCGTGACTTCGCCGCGGAGTTCTGCTTCGTGGCGGCGCTGCTGGGCGTCCACCTCTCCCGCCTGGGTGAGGAGGTCGTGCTCTGGACGTCGACCGAGTTCGGCTGGGCGCGGCTCGACGACGCCTGGGCCACCGGGTCGTCGATCATGCCGCAGAAGAAGAACCCCGACATCGCCGAGCTGGCCCGCGGCAAGGCCGGCCGGTTCGTCGGCAACCTGACCGGGCTGCTGACCATGCTCAAGGGCCTGCCGCTGGCCTACGACCGCGACCTGCAGGAGGACAAGGAGCCGGTCTTCGACTCCGTCGAGCAGCTGCTCCTGCTGCTGCCCGCGGTCACCGGCATGATCGCCACCCTCACCCTGCGCCCCGAGGTCATGGAGGCCGCCGCACCCCAGGGCTTCGCCCTGGCCACCGACGTGGCCGAGTGGCTGGTGTCCAACGGCGTGCCGTTCCGGTCCGCGCACGAGATCAGCGGCGCGATGGTCGCCTTCTGCGAGGAGGCCGGCCTCGAGCTCGACGAGCTGGACGACGAGCAGCTGGCCGCCATCGACGAGCGGCTCACCCCGGAGGTCCGCTCGGTGCTGCACGTCGACGGGGCGCTGGCCGCCCGGCGGGCACGCGGTGGCACGGCTCCCGAGCGGGTGGCCGAGCAGCTGAGCTCGCTGGCCGAGCAGGCCCGCCGGCACACCGAGTGGTCGACGCTCTCCCCGGTGGCGGCGGCGCTCTGAGCTCTCCCGCCGAACCCGTCGACCGGCCCGGGCCGGGTCCCCTCCTCACCGAGGCGGACCTGCTCGGGCCGGTCGACGTCGTGGGCCCGTCGCTGCTGGGCTGCTGGATGGTCACCGACCGCCCCGAGGGGCAGGTGGCCGTGCGGCTCACCGAGGTCGAGGCGTACTCGGGGGAGGGGGAGGACCCGGCGTCGCACGCGCACCGCGGCCCGACCCCGCGGGCGGCCATCATGTTCGGCCCGCCCGGACGCCTGTACGTGTACTTCAGCTACGGCGTGCACTGGTGCGCCAACGTCGTCGTCGGCCCGGCGGGGCGCGGCTCGGCGGTCCTGCTGCGCGCCGGAGAGGTCGTCGTGGGGGAGGAGCTGGCCGCCGTCCGCCGTCCCGCGGCGAAGGCGCTGCGCGACCTGGCCCGCGGACCGGCCAAGCTCACCCAGGCGCTGGCCATCGGCCCCGCGGACAAGGACGCGCACCTGCTCGACCCGGCCTCCCCGGTGCGCCTGCACCGGGGGACCCCGCCGGCCCTGGTCACCGCCGGGCCGCGGGTCGGCATCAGCGTGGCCACGGAGCTGCCCTGGCGGTTCTGGGAGACCGACGCACCGTCGGTGAGCGTGTTCCGGGCCGGGGGCAGGCCCCGGCGCCGGCCTGCGCCGCCAGGGTGATCAGGCAGGATGGGCAGTCGTGACCGACGTGATCGACGAGCTGCACCGCCGTGGGCTGATCGCCCTGAGCACCGACGAGGACGCCCTGCGCGCCCACCTCGCCGAGGGGCCGGTCACCTACTACTGCGGGTTCGACCCGACCGCGGCCAGCCTGCACGTCGGGCACCTGATCCAGTTCATGGTGCTGCGCGCCCTGCAGCGGGCCGGGCACCAGCCGATCGTGCTGGTCGGCGGGGCCACCGGGCTGATCGGTGACCCGCGGCCGACCTCGGAGCGCGTCCTGAACGACCCGGCCCAGGTCGCTGCCTGGGTCGACCGGATCCGCCGCCGGGTGGCGCCCTTCCTCGACCGCCCGGCCTCCGACGACGGGCACCGGGCGCCCATCTACGTCGACAACCTCGAGTGGACGGCGCCGATGTCGGCGATCGAGCTGTTGCGCGACCTCGGCAAGCACTTCCGGGTCAACCGCATGCTGGCCAAGGAGGCGGTGTCGGCCCGGCTCAACAGCGACGCCGGGATCAGCTACGCCGAGTTCAGCTACCAGATCCTGCAGGCCAACGACTTCCGCGAGCTGCACGGCCGGCACGGCTGCACGCTGCAGACCGGCGGGTCGGACCAGTGGGGCAACCTGACGGCCGGCATCGACCTGGTCCGCCGGACCGAGGGTGCTGCGGTGCACGCCCTCGGCACCCCGCTGATCACCACCGCCGACGGGAAGAAGATCGGCAAGACCGAGGGCGCCACGATCTGGCTGGACCCGGAGCTCACCAGCCCCTACGCGTTCTTCCAGTACTGGCTCACCCTCGACGACGTCGACGCCCGAGCCTGGCTGCCGCTGTTCTCCGAGCGGCCGCCGGAGGAGGTGGCGGCGCTGATCGCCGAGTCGCAGGAGCGGCCGGCCTCCCGGGCGCCGCAGCGGGCCCTGGCCGAGGAGCTCACGGCGCTGGTGCACGGACCGGCGGAGCTGGCCCAGGCCGAGGCCGCCGGCCGGGCGCTGTTCGGCCGCGCCGAGCTCACCGACCTGGACGCCGGCACGCTCGAGGCCGCTCTCCGGGAGGCCGGCGCCGTCGAGGTCGCGGACCCGGCCGTCCCGGTGTCGGCGCTGCTGCAGGCGGCCGGTCTGGCGTCCTCGCTGTCGGAGGCCCGGCGCACCGTGAAGGAGGGAGGCGCCTACGTGAACAACGTGCGCGTCACCGACGCCGACGCGGTGCCGGCAGCGGGGGAGTGGCTGCCCGGTGGGTGGCTGGTCCTGCGCAAGGGGAAGCGCTCCGTGGCGGGCGTGCACTGCCCGGCAGCGGACCCCGCGGGCGCCGCCGGAGCCTGATCCGGGCGCTGACCTGGGCACTCGAGGCGTGTGAACGCCAGGTGACGGGCACGTTCCGGGCAGGTGGCGCGCGTCACCCGACCCCGGGTTTGACACCGCCGCCGGAGCCACGTAACTTTCTCTTTGCGCCGGGGACGACCGCGAGGCCGGGCCCGAAGCGCCGAGCAGGACAACACAAGCTGGTGACGACGACCCGAGAGGGTCTGGTTCACTGCGCGTCCGCTCCTTGAGAACTCAACAGCGTGCCGAAAGTCAGTGCCAAGTAACAAACCCCCAGCGGCATCTTCGGGTGTCGTGAGGGATTCCTTTGGTTGATTGAACGAGAGTGCCAACTCTTGGTCTCAGCTGCGATCAAATCATCTACGGAGAGTTTGATCCTGGCTCAGGACGAACGCTGGCGGCGTGCTTAACACATGCAAGTCGAGCGAGGCCCATCTTCGGGTGGTGCCCTAGCGGCGAACGGGTGAGTAACACGTGGG